>NZ_VMTV02000476.1 GCF_007644035.1 Vogesella mureinivorans
CAAACAAATCAATCAAATGCCTTTAGAAAAAATGAAAATCCCGATGTATGTGGTCGCAACAGAACTACAGCATGGCGAAAAGACCATTTTTAATTATGGCAACACAGGGCAAGCGGTGAGAGCTTCTGTTTCAATTCCAAGTATGTTTATTCCGACCATGATACACGGCAAAGAGTATGTGGATGGTGGCTTAGTCAGTCCTGTACCTGTCAATATTATTAATGTAACTAAAAAAAGTCAGTGTTGTACCGCCTTCGGGTCGGGTAACCCACGCGGTATGCCCAAAATCATCCGTATACTGAGACCAAACGTCTTCGCCTTCCTTGTGTAATCTCCAGCCCATCT
>NZ_VMTV02001174.1 GCF_007644035.1 Vogesella mureinivorans
ACGCGTACATCTGCATCACCTCGTCGATCTGGCTGTCGGCCGCCTCGAAGCGCGGCAGGCCCTGCAGGGTTTCCAGGTCGGGCACTTCGAACAGCAGACCGCGATCGGACAGCAGGCGCGACTCGCCCCAACGGGCCAGCGCGCGGTGCTCGACCAGGGCGATTTCCAGGGTGTCGGGCCAGAGTTTGCGCACCGCCACCTGCTCCACCCAGGGCAGGGCCGCGAGCGAGGCGCGTACGCCCTCCAGGTCGACCGCGAAGAAGCCGCGGTCGAGATGCGGCCGCACCGCCGCCTGCACGTGCTCGGCGCTGACCCGCTGGAACTCGGCGGACACGCGCAGCTGCC
>NZ_VMTV02000786.1 GCF_007644035.1 Vogesella mureinivorans
TCCACCTGATGCACAAGGCCTCGAAGGGCGAGCTGGACAGCGGCATCGGTGTCCTGCCCGAGGGCCAAGCCCACGAAGGAGTGCACGCATGAGCGCCTGGCTGCCGGAAATCTTCCTCGCCCTGATGGGGCTCGCCATGCTGGCCTACGTCGTGCTGGACGGCTTCGACCTCGGCGTCGGCATCCTGCTGCCCGGCGGTGAAGACGCGCAGAAGGACACGATGATCGCCTCGATCGGCCCCTTCTGGGACGCCAACGAAACCTGGCTGGTGCTGGGCGTGGGCATCCTGCTGATCGCGTTCCCGATGGCGCACGGGGTGATCCTGAGTTCGCTCTACCTGCCGGT
>NZ_VMTV02000549.1 GCF_007644035.1 Vogesella mureinivorans
ATAGCCCTGCGCGTCCATCTTGGCCATATCGCCGGTCTTCAGCCAGCCGTCCGCGGTCAGCACCTTGGCGGTTTCTTCCGGACGCTGCCAATAGCCGGCCATCACCTGCGGGCCGCGGATGCACAGCTCGCCGACGTCGCCGATCGGCAGGATCTTGCCTTCCTCGTCCTGCACGCAGGCTTCGGTGCTGGGCACCGGCAGGCCGATCGCACCGTTGAAATCCTTCAGGTCCATCGGATTGATGCAGGCCGCGGGCGAGGTTTCGGTCAGGCCGTAGGCTTCGACCAGGGTCACACCGGTGACCTTCTTCCAGCGCTCCGCCACCGCCCGCTGCACGGCCATGCC
>NZ_VMTV02000603.1 GCF_007644035.1 Vogesella mureinivorans
GGATTCGGCCTGCGTCGGCGTGCGTTGCGAGGGGCTGAAGCCCTATGTCTGGAACTCCATGGCCATGGTCATTCCGGCCGTCATCATCTCGACCTTCCTCGGCGCGATCAACGGCTACGCGCTGACGAAATGGCGTTTTCGCGGCTCCGACCTGATCTTCGGACTCATGCTGTTCGGCGCCTTCATTCCGTTCCAGGTCGTCCTCCTGCCGATGGCGCGCACGCTGGGCATCCTCGGCATGGCCGGCACCGTACCCGGTCTTGTGCTGGTCCCCACGATCTACGGACTGGCCTTCACAACGCTGTTCTTCCGCAACTTCTTCGTCGGCGTCTCGGACGGTATCGT
>NZ_VMTV02000774.1 GCF_007644035.1 Vogesella mureinivorans
GGTCTTCGCCGCGGCGGTCGTTGCCGTCTACGGATTGTTCCAGCTCGGCAAGCTGCCGATGGACGCGGTGCCCGACATCACCACCCGGCAGGTGCAGATCAACACCATCGCACCCGCGCTGGCCCCGGGCCAGATCGAGCGCCAGGTCACCTATCCGCTCGAAACCGCGCTTGCGGGCATCCCGGGGCTGACCAGCACGCGCTCGCTCTCGCGCAACGGGTTCTCGCAGGTCACGGCGATCTTCACCGACCAGACCGATGTCTACTTCGCACGCCAGCAGGTGGCCGAGCGCATGCGCGGGGTGCAGGAGGACCTGCCCGAGGGCGTGACGCCGATGATGTCAC
>NZ_VMTV02000323.1 GCF_007644035.1 Vogesella mureinivorans
CGGCCACAGTGCACTGGCGCTGGCCAGCACGGCCAGCAGCAGCACGCTGCGCGGATGCCGCAGCGCCAGCCCCAGCGCCGGCGCGTACAGGCGTTCGGCCAGGCCCTCGCGCGGCGGCTGCAGACGCCCGCGCACCCACAGTCCGATCAGTACCGGCACCAGGGTCACCGCCAGCAGCGCGGAGACGGTCATGGCCCAGGTCTTGGTCCAGGCCAGGGGCGCGAACATGCGGCCCTCCTGCGCCTCCAGCACGAACACCGGAAGAAACGACAGCGCGGTGATCAGCAGCGAGAAGAACAGCGCCGGACCGACCTCGCGACAGGCCGCACCGACCGCCGCCCAAT
>NZ_VMTV02000652.1 GCF_007644035.1 Vogesella mureinivorans
TGAGTGCAAAAACAATGTTTTGTTTGACAACATTTTGAGCGCGGCGGCCTAAACTAATTGCTTTAGCTAGTTGCTCTAACTTATCTGCCATTAATACGATATCAGCAGTTTCTAAAGCAACATCGCTGCCGGAAATCCCCATCGCAATGCCTACGGAAGCTTGAGCGAGGGCGGGGGCGTCGTTGATGCCGTCTCCTACCATTGCTACAGTTTGATACTGGGTTTGCAGTTGTTTAATTGCCTGCACTTTGTCTTCTGGCAAAAGTTCGGCGTACACTTCTTTGATGCCTAATTGACGGGCGATGTGTTGAGCTGTTTGCTCGTTGTCGCCGGTTAGCATAATT
>NZ_VMTV02000419.1 GCF_007644035.1 Vogesella mureinivorans
GTCGGGATTGGTGTAGCAGCAGCAGCACTTGAAGAGTTTCAAAAGTTGGCACCGGGGATCAACTCAGGATATTTAGGATTAATTGCCGTACCAAAATGATGGTTAATGCCTGTAATGCCAAAGGCAAGTTCATGCAAATTGGTTTTCCCAGTAATTTGACAGTCAGCTGCCAAAATACGATCCACAACTTCTGCATTTTGAGTCGCAGCAGATGTATTCATTAACGCTTGGCTGCCTGCCATCGTTTTCATACCTTGAATGTCGATGGAATCTTTCACCATCACTTTCAAAGCACCTGTGCCTTTTTGTACCTCTTGTACAACGATATTCATTCACTTTTCCAT
>NZ_VMTV02000645.1 GCF_007644035.1 Vogesella mureinivorans
CCGGCTTGCTGTCAGCGTGCTGGCGTCGACGCCCTTCCTGATCTGCGTGTGCCTGCTCTACTTCTACAAGATCGACAAGACCCTGGAATCGCGGATCGAGCGTGAGCTGGTCGAGCAGCGCACGGCCCGCGAGTCGCTGGCGCAGGGGGCGGCATGAGCACGAATCCGACCGGTCGACCGCCTGCAGAACTGATCGCCGCGGCGATCTCGGCACCGCTGGTGCGCCATGTCTACACGGCGGACCCGTCCGCCCACGTGTTCGAAGGACGCATCTACCTCTACCCTTCGCACGACATCGAGGCCGGGGTGCCCGCCAACGATCTCGGCGACCAGTACGCGATGG
>NZ_VMTV02000690.1 GCF_007644035.1 Vogesella mureinivorans
CCGCTCAAGGATGATTGGTGCGTCTTGTGCACATAATGTGTCACCCGTACCAACGTCTTTTAAGCCGATTGCCGCAGCGATATCGCCCGCGCGAACTTCTTTGATTTCTTCACGTTTGTTTGCGTGCATCTGTACGATACGACCGAAACGCTCGCGTTTTTGTTTAACTGAGTTGTAAACGGTATCACCAGAGTTGATTACGCCTGAGTACACACGGAAGAAGGTTAAGTTACCAACGAACGGGTCTGTTGCAATTTTGAATGCTAAAGCTGCGAACGGTTCGTCATCGCTTGCGTGACGTTCACCTTCGGTTTCATCTTCATTGATACCTTTGATTGCCGGG
>NZ_VMTV02000224.1 GCF_007644035.1 Vogesella mureinivorans
TCTGGCTCAGAATCGGCAACCAAACCGGCACCGGCTTGAACAGATACAATATTTTGCCCATTGCCTTGGCTGCGAACCACCATTGTGCGAATGGCGATTGCACTATTGAGCTGACCCTCAAAATCGTAATAGCCATAAGCACCGGAATAAGGGCCGCGCCGGCATCCCTCTAACTCATGAATAATTTCCATCGCCCGAATTTTAGGCGCACCGCTAACTGTGCCGGCGGGGAAGCAAGCTTTCAGTAAATCCCAGGCTGTTTTATCCTTCGCTAATTGACCAATCACGTTACTGACAATGTGCATCACATGAGAGTAACGCTCAATAATCATTAATTCGTCAA
>NZ_VMTV02000675.1 GCF_007644035.1 Vogesella mureinivorans
TATCAGCAAAGTCAGTTTCGAGAAGCTTTAGAGACGTTTCAATCTGTTTTAGTTATTGTCAGAGCAATTGGGGAGCGCAAAGGTGAAGGAGCCGCTCTCCACTATATTGGGGAAGTTTACCGCCGCCTGGAACAGTACCCAAAAGCGTCGGAGTATTATCAACAAGCTTTAGCCATTGTCAAAGCAATTGGTGACAAGGCGCAAGAAGGTACGACGCTCAACAATCTTGGGCGAGTTTACGACAGCCTGGAACAGTATCCCAAAGCGTTGGATTATCTTCAACAAGCTTTAACCATTGCTCAAGCAATTGGTGACAAGGCGGGAGAAAGGACGACGCTCAACA
>NZ_VMTV02000426.1 GCF_007644035.1 Vogesella mureinivorans
TGGCAGACAAACGCAGCAAAATGCTCACGATGTGGGTGACTGAGGATGAGCACCGGCGGCTGCTGGAACGCTGCGACGGCAAACAGCTCGCGGCCTGGATGCGGCAGACGTGCCTGGACGAGAAGCCAGCCCGCACCGGCAAACTTCCGTCGCTCTCGCCGGCGCTGCTTCGTCAGCTTGCCGGCATGGGTAACAACCTGAACCAGATCGCCCGGAAAGTGAATGCCGGTGGTGCCGGTCATGACCGGGTGCAGATCATGGCTGCCCTGATGGCTATAGACGAGGGACTGGAGCGGCTGCGGCACGCGGTGCTGGAAAAAGGGGTGGATGATGATCGTTAAATTTCATCCCCGGGGGCGAGGCGGTGGTGCCGGTCCGGTGGATTACCTGCTGGGAAAAGACCGGCAGCGCGAGGGGGCGACCGTGCTGCAGGGAAAACCGGAGGAAGTCCGGGAGCTTATCGATGCCTCGCCGTATGCGAAAAAGTACACCTCCGGCGTGCTGTCGTTCGCGGAGGCTGAACTGCCGCCCGGGCAACGGGAGCAGATCATGGCCAGCTTTGAGCGGGTTCTGATGCCCGGGCTCGATAAAGACCAGTACAGCATTCTTTGGG
>NZ_VMTV02001106.1 GCF_007644035.1 Vogesella mureinivorans
CAGCTCTCTAGCTACCAAAACCGCAAAGCCGACTTCAATAAATATTGAAGTCGGCTTTGATTGAAAATATAACCTGGCACTGAGCTATTTTCCCAGGCAGTCACCCACCAAGTATCTTCGCCGCAGCCGCGTTTCACCTCCGAGTTCGGGATGGAGTCGGTGTGGTTCCACAGCGCTAATAGCACCAGGAAAGAGTTTCGGGTAGAATCAATCAACCCTCAATACTGCATAGCAACGTTTTTCTTTTTGAGTGAGGTCAAGCCCTCGGTCTATTAGTACGCTTTGGCTGCATACATTACTGCACTTCCACCTTGCGCCTATCAACAGGTGTTCTTCCTGTGA
>NZ_VMTV02000181.1 GCF_007644035.1 Vogesella mureinivorans
CTGAGGAATGCAGTAATGACCACCCGTCTGGAACAGTTCTACAAAGAGCAGGTCGTGCCCAAGCTGATGGAGCGCTTCGGCTACGCCAACGTCATGCAGGTGCCGCGCCTGACCAAGATCACGCTGAACATGGGCGTGGGCGAGGCTGTTGGCAACAAGAAGATCCTGGAGAATGCAGTCGCCGAAATGGCCAAGATCTCCGGCCAGAAGCCGGTAACCACAAAGGCCCGCGTGTCAGTGGCAAGCTTCAAGATCCGTGACGGCTGGCCGATTGGCTGCAAGGTCACCCTGCGCCGCGCCAAGATGTTCGAGTTCCTCGATCGTCTCGTGAACATCTCGCTG
>NZ_VMTV02000052.1 GCF_007644035.1 Vogesella mureinivorans
TCTTTGTACTGGTGAAACGTCTGTTCTCCGGTAAGCACGCAAACCGGAGGTCATAATGTTTCGTGAAACTGTTTTAGCGTTAGCCCTGCTGAGCGCAGGCTGTGTGTCATTAGATCCCACGTATCAGCGCCCGGACGCGCCCGTTCCGGCCACCCTGCCCGGCGCGCACGGCGAAGCCAACGCCGTGGTGAGCCAGTGGCAGCAGGTGATGAATGATGCGCGGTTGAAAAGCGTGGTGACGATGGCGCTCAACAGCAACCGCGACGTGCAAAAAGCGATAGCGGATATCGACGCCGCCCGTGCCCAGTATGGCGAGACGCGCTCGTCCCTGTTCCCGACGGT
>NZ_VMTV02000126.1 GCF_007644035.1 Vogesella mureinivorans
GCCCCCGAGGTGGAGCGCTGGCAGGTCGAGGCCCACCAGTTCCGCATCGAAGCCCTGCCCGGCCAGCCCGGCCAGCCGACGCCGGAAGGCGTGCATCGCGATGGCGTGGACTACGTGCTGGTGGCCCTGATCGATCGCCACAACATCCGCGAGGGCAGCACCACCATCCATGCGGCCGACAGAACCCAGCTCGGCGCCTTCACCCTGACCGAGCCGCTGGACATCGCCCTGGTTGATGACCAGCGCGTCTGGCACGGCGTCACCGCGGTCGAGCCGCTGGATCCGGGCACGCCGGCCTGGCGTGATGTGCTGGTGCTGACCTTCAGGCGTGCCGAGGCCGTG
>NZ_VMTV02001075.1 GCF_007644035.1 Vogesella mureinivorans
TCTGGTCGCCTGTGAAGAATCCGGTTTTGTCAGGCAGTGCGTGAGCGGGCCGTGCTGTTCGGGAACAGGATGAGCGCCAGGATCAGCCACAAAAGCTTCCTGAACCATGCCAGGAGGAGCCGGAGGTTGTGACCGATGGCGCAGAGCATGACGTTGATGACGTCTCCTTCGATGCCCTTGAGGGGATTTCGTTCCAGATGGCCGTCCTGCTTCATGTGACCGATGACCGGCTCGATTCCGTTTCGCCGTCGCAGTTCTCGCCTGATGGTGGGTGAGGTGATGCCGCGCGTGTGAGAGACATGGACCTCCAGCCCGTCGCGGTTGAGCCCATGTCCGCGATAG
>NZ_VMTV02000841.1 GCF_007644035.1 Vogesella mureinivorans
CGATCGCCTCGCAGGCCGCGGCCACGCCCGGCGAATAGGCCAGCGCTAGATCGCGCTGGTTCACCAGTGCCTTGGTCGGCGTGACCTTGATCTTGCCCGGCGGGTGCTGGCGGTGATAGTCGAGGGCGGCTTGCTTGAAGGCGTCGTTGTCGGACATGTCGGGCGCGGGGCTCTGGGGCAGCGGGGCCGTCCATGGTAGCGCCCCGCGACGACGCTGGCCGCCCATGCCCTGGCGTATGTCGAACGCTCCGCTGCCAAGCGTTCGCCCGCGGGTCATGGGGTGGCCCTCGGCCCACCCTGAGCGCATGCATGGGTGGGCCCTGGCCCGCTACGCACTCCTG
>NZ_VMTV02001016.1 GCF_007644035.1 Vogesella mureinivorans
TTCAGGTTTATTGGAAATTACCCCGACAATTTGCCCTGAAAGATTGGCATCAATCAAGGCTTGTAGATTACTTCCACTGCCTGAAACAAGTACAGCAATTTTAATCATGCGAAAACTTAGGCAAAAATGACACGAATTTTTTCGTCAGCGCCTTCAACAGAAGCTGGATTTTCCTGAATATGACCAATTTTCCAAGCTTTTTCGCCTTGAGCGGTCAACACTTCAATGGTTTTATCTGCATCATTCGCATCAACGGCAATCACCATGCCCACGCCACAGTTGAAAGTGCGGTACATCTCAAATTGTTCAACACCACCTTCACGTTGTAAAAGTTTGAACAG
>NZ_VMTV02000996.1 GCF_007644035.1 Vogesella mureinivorans
GTTGGGCAAATGCGGAACAGCTTGCTCAAATGAAAGAATTGACTCAAAAAGTGAATGTGGTACTTAAAGACTTATTTGCTCAAGGCAACATGCTTCTTGTTGATTTCAAACTTGAATTTGGTGTGTTCCATGACCGTATTGTTTTAGGTGATGAGTTCTCTCCAGACGGTTGTCGTCTATGGGATAAAGACACTAAGAAAAAACTCGATAAAGACCGTTTCCGCCAAGGCTTAGGTGGTGTGGTTGAAGCTTATGAAGAAGTTGCTGCTGGAATTGTACCTATTGCAGGGGCAAGTGATGGTGGAGGCTCAATCCGTATTCCCGCATCATATTGTGGGTTG
>NZ_VMTV02000062.1 GCF_007644035.1 Vogesella mureinivorans
CCCGATCTAATAGCAGACAAACTTAAAGACAAATTTCAACTCTTCGACCCTGCAAACCGAGCTGTCAGTACTGATATGTAAATTAGACGAGTGCCGGTTCTGGGAGTGCCCCTTGCATCTTACCCAACCAAGTAATCAGATGTTCCGTCTGCTGCTCGGCAGGCAAGACGCCCAAACCGCGAACGGTGACTTTACCGGAGGTGTAGACAAAGCGAGTTTTCAGGTGTTCTGGCAGATTATCTTTGAGCAGGTTCCAGGCGGGTTCCTCCATCGGTGTCTCTAGGATAACGTGTTGTTTGCTTTCTGGTTTAATCCGGCTGAAGCCGAGTTTTTTCGCCAGT
>NZ_VMTV02000630.1 GCF_007644035.1 Vogesella mureinivorans
AGAAAGAGTGGGTTTTTTCGATAATAAAACGGGTATAGCCTGTTTGTAATAACGGTACAAAGCTATCTGGTTCATAAACATAGTGTTTGGTGTAGTTTTCTTTTTCTTTGTTTGATCGTTGCGACTCCCAAATCATCAAGTCACCATCCCAACCAAATAAGGTTAGACTATCCTCAGTGGCATTTTTAGCTCCATCTTCAACGAATAAAATCGGTGTTGGTTTGATTAACATAGTCTTTGAACTGAGAAATTGAGCCATGACTTTGCAGTAGGGTCGCCAAAGCCATTACATATTTATAAGCATTGAGTGCTTTTTCAGTTTTTAATACACTCAATTGATTCTGTGCATCAATCACTTGGCTCGCTGTCCCCATATCTTCTTTAAATGACAATTGCTGAATACGGAGATTTTCGAGCGCAGCTTGTTCATTTTGTTGTAAAAGTTGGTTGGATTGTTGGGCTGTACTTAACTCACTATAAGATTTGTAAATAATATTCTCAATCTCTTGTTGGGTACGTGCAGTCATTAATTCAGTTGCATATCGCTGCAATTCAGCAGCTTGTACATTTTTATTTTTATCAATGCCTGAGAATAAGTTGTA
>NZ_VMTV02000256.1 GCF_007644035.1 Vogesella mureinivorans
GCACTGTCGGCCTCGAATGCCCGCGCCATCGGCCTCGTCGACAAGACCTGCGAACCCGCAGTGCTGCTGGACACCGCCTTGGCACTGCTGAAGCGCGGCGTGAGCCGACCCTTGAAGCAGCGCCTCACCGGCTGGGCCACGAACTGGTGGCCGGTGCGCCAGGCGCTGGCGCCGATGCTGGTCAAGCAGGTCAGCCGCAAGGCGCGCAAGGCCCACTACCCGGCGCCGTTCACGCTGATCGAAACCTGGCGTCGCAGCGGCGGCCCGGTCGAATCCCGGCTCGTCGCCGAAGCCAAGTCGGTGGCCAAGCTCGCCGGCACGCCGACCGCGCAGAACCTGGT
>NZ_VMTV02000829.1 GCF_007644035.1 Vogesella mureinivorans
GTTGAGCGCGTTGTAGTCGTCGCGGGTGGTGTACTCGCGCCGCGGCAGCGGCCGCCAGGTTCGGTCGGAGGTCCAGGTGGCAACGCCGTAGCGGTGGTTCCAGCGGCCGGTGCCGCAGTAGCGCGGCGCGTCGCTGACCTCGTGGACGCACTGGGTCCAGGCGCCGCGGGTGAGTGCCGGGTCGATCGGCCGCAGCAGCCAGATCTGGTCCGCGCTGAACTCCAGCCGCTCGCTGGCCTGCCAGTGCCAGTCCTGGCGCCAGTGCTTGGTGACACGCTTGCCGTCGGGCGACATCAGCAGGTGCTGCAGGACGATGCGGCCAGGCTCGTCCTCGATCACCA
>NZ_VMTV02000309.1 GCF_007644035.1 Vogesella mureinivorans
CAACGTACCGGGCGCCGAGCTGGTGGCCGACACCGACAAGGTGATCGAGGCCAGCGTCACCACCACCGACGCCGCAGGCAACAGCATCACCGTCAGCGACACCGAAGGCTACAGCGTCGACACCGGCGCGCCGAGCGTGGTGGTGAACATCGTGGATGCCGCCCTGAACGTGGCAGACAAGGTGTCGAACGTGACCTTCACCTTCAGCGAAGCGCCGGTAGGCTTTACCGCCGCCGACCTGACCGTGAGCGGTGGCACCATCAGCAACCTGGTACAAAGCGCCAGCGATCCTAAAGTGTGGACCGCCACCTTTACCGCGACCGACGGTTTCACCGGCACCGCCAGCGTAGCCGTCAACAATGGCAGCTACACCGACGCCGCCGGTAACCTGGGCAGCGCCGGCAGCGACACCGTGGCTGTCGACACCGCTGCGCCAGTGGCCAGCATCACCCTGAATGCCAACATCACCGCCGACGACGTGATCAACGCCGCCGAAGCAGGCCAGCAGGTGGCCATTACCGGTACCGTCGGTGGCGACGTGAAGGTAGGCGATACCGTCACCCTGACCGTCAACAACCAGACCTACACCGGTACCGTAC
>NZ_VMTV02000055.1 GCF_007644035.1 Vogesella mureinivorans
AGTTCGCCGAGATCCTGATCATGGGCGCGGCGGCGGTGGGCTTCGCGCTGGGCTCGGTCGAACTGCTGCTGGGCGTACTGTTCCTGATGGGCACGCAGTCGGCCTTCTTCGGCCCGCTCAAGTACTCGCTGATGCCGCAGCACCTGAAGCCCTGGGAACTGGTCGGCGGCAATGCCTGGGTCGAGGCCGCGACCTTCATGGCGATCCTGCTCGGCTTCCTCGCCGGCGGGCCATTGATGCAGCTGGAGAACGCCGACCTCTGGGTGTCGGTCTGCGTGATCGGCTTGGCCATCGTCGGCTGGGGCGTGAGTCTGGCGATTCCGCCGGCACCGCCGACCGC
>NZ_VMTV02000490.1 GCF_007644035.1 Vogesella mureinivorans
CGATGAAGAACACGCCCTGTTTGAAAGTGGGCGCATCAAGTCCCCTGCCCGTGCGGCAACCTTTGAAGCCCCCCACGTCCTCAAAACGGATGAAGCGATGGGCATCGCGTGGTGGAACGGCCTGACCGAACAAGAGCGCGCCCGGTGGATGCAGGCGGCCGGGAATACCGGCGTGGCTTCGGACGCCTGGGCCGCCTTCAAAGAAGGCAGGGCAACCCCATGACCGAAGCCAAAGCGTCCAGCTCGGCCGCGCCGGTCAAGGTGGCCCGCATTTACATGCGGGTCAGCACTGACGCGCAGGACTTGGCCCGGCAAGAGGCTATCGCCACGTCGGCCAGGG
>NZ_VMTV02000175.1 GCF_007644035.1 Vogesella mureinivorans
TGGCCGACGGCCTTGCCACGGCGGAATGGGCGGACGTGAAGGAGGGCGAGGAGGAGCCGCGCCGGATCATCTTCTCGGAGCGCTTCGCCTGTCCGGTGTCCGGCTTCACCATCAGCGAGATCGAGCCGCGGCTGTTTTCGTTCAACAACCCGTTCGGCGCCTGCCCGGCCTGTGACGGGCTGGGCGTCAAGTTGGCCTTCGACGCCGATCTGGTGGTGCCTGACCGGGACAAGACCCTGCACAAGGGCGCGGTGGCCCCGTGGGCGCGCGGTCCCTCCCCGCTGTACACCCAGACGCTGCAGTCGCTGTCGCGTCACTTCGGCTTTTCCATGGATGTGGC
>NZ_VMTV02000454.1 GCF_007644035.1 Vogesella mureinivorans
TCATCTTCAGGCCCGGGATGCGCACATCGAAGTACGTCATTGCCGACCCGTTGATGAAACGGAGGCGGACCTTCTCGCCCGACCGGAACAGCCCGGTCCAGTTGCCGAGCGAGGTCGTGCCGTTCATGAGGAAGGTATAGGTGTTGCCGTTGACGTCCGACAGGTCGGTCGGCGTCATCCGCATCTGGCCCCACATCTTGCGGTCCTCGACCGTAGCGGCCAGGCCGTGCTGCTTCACGTCGTCGAAGAAGTCGCCGACCGTCTGCTTGGAGAAGTTGTCGAAGTCAGACCGCTTCTTGAGCCTGGCGAACAGGCGCTTCGGATCGAGGTCGGTCCAGTC
>NZ_VMTV02000163.1 GCF_007644035.1 Vogesella mureinivorans
GGTATGTGGTTTATTGACCACAGCGGATTTCATTTCTGAATTCCCCAAGAGAGGGACCGTTTCGTCCAAGGCACCAAGCAGATGATTTGCGACATCTGCGATTGCATCACCAAAACGAAACGAAGTGGTTAAACGAGATTCAGGAAGTGGCATTTGTTGCATGGCATTAACGGCACCACGCCAAGCGTAAATTTGTTGATGTGCATCACCCACATATATAACTTGGGTGTTGCGTTGGCGCAACAGGATGCCCAGCATCAAGGGGTCAGCATCTTGTGCCTCATCAAATAGCACATAATCTGCGGGAATAAATGGATCTGACAGTGCCCAGAGTTTGAG
>NZ_VMTV02000848.1 GCF_007644035.1 Vogesella mureinivorans
TTCCCGCACGGGGCTGTTGGCCGCGCTCTACTTCGCGCGCGGGCTGGCCATGGTGATCTTCCTGTGGCTGCCGCTGACACCGGCCTCTGCACTCGTGTTCGCATCGGTGTTCGGCTTCCTGTGGCTGGGCACGGTGCCGCTCACCAGCGGCGCGGTGGTCAGCATGTTCGGCCTGCGCCAGCTGTCGACCCTGTACGGCATCGTCTTCCTGAGCCACCAGGTCGGCGCCTTCTTCGGCGCCTGGTGGGCGGGCCGGCTGTTCGATGCCACCGGCAGCTACGAGGTGATCTGGTGGACCTCGGTGGCGTTGGCCCTGCTGGCGGCGGCGCTGAGCGCAGC
>NZ_VMTV02000047.1 GCF_007644035.1 Vogesella mureinivorans
CCTGGCGCAAAGCCTGGCCGACACCGCCAGCGCCCAGCTCGCCGACCGGCAGGAAACCGGCCCCGAGGAAATCAAGCCCGACAACAGCAAAGGGGCCCAAAAAACCGACGGCCACCTGCAGCACCACGCCGCTGCGCTGCGCGCCTGGGAAGCCGGCAGCAACACTGACGCAAACGGCAACACCGCCAAAGATCAAGCCGGCCAGCAGCCGCTGCTCATCCTCAGCGCCCCGGCAGGGTTGGCCGCCGCCACCGACAACAGCCTGACCCTGGCCGCCGGCAGCAATATCGACAGCGTCGCCCAGCGCGACACCAACCAGACCAGCGGCCGCCGCTGGCTGCACAACGTAGGCCAGCACATCAGCCTGTTTGTGGCGGGGGTAAAAGACAAAGTCAGCCTGAAACTGATCGCGGCAAAGGGCAAAGTGCAGATTCAGGCGCAAAGCGACGCGATGGAGCTGACGGCGGATAAGGACGTGACGGTCACGTCGTGCAAAGACCGCATCACCATCGCGGCGAAAGAGGAAATCCTGCTCAACGTCGGCGGCGGCGCCTACATCCGCATGAGCGGCGGCAATATCGAGGTGCACTGCCCTGGTACCGTGAGCGTGAAAGGCGCCAAGCATGAGGTGAGTGGGGGGACTTCTCTGGGGATACCAATGCCATGGTTCAAGGAAACACACGACAGCAGTATTCAGTATCAAATTTTGGACACTGCTGGAGAGCCAGTCGCAAACTTCAAGTACAAGTTACAAACAAAAACAGGATTAATGTACCAAGGCACAACAGATGAAAATGGATACACTCAACGTATCTATGCTGCAACAAAAGAGATTTTCACAATCAGTAAAAACATGAAAAAACAGGAACTCAAAGAGGATCTACAACCAGGAAGCAAAAGGATATTTAATGATGAAGAATAAAACAAAAGCAAGCCCCAATAATAATCACACACATTACGAAAGAGTAAAAATTGATTGCACATGCAATAGGAACATAACCATAGAGGAATTAACAGAATGCTACCCAGGTCAGAAAATATCTATTTTGGAGCGATTTCTACCTCATATAAACAGCGCTTTCAATAAATATGAAATCAACACCTGCATGCGTCGCATGCAGTTTTTGGCACAAATTGGTCACGAATCAGGCTGCTTGAGTTACACAGCAGAAATACTACCCAAAGGTGTGCTGGAGAGCAATATATATGACGGATATAAAGGAAGGGGGCTAATTCAAATAACATGGAAGGCAAATTATGACAAATACGGCAAATACATAGGAAAAAATCTTTTAGAGAATAACAAGATCCAACTTGAAGCAGAAGATTTAGCAACTGACTCTGCCGGATGGTTCTGGACAAATGGTAGCACACTCAACATAAACAATTTGGCTGACCCAAACGACTTTATTGCGATAACCATTACAATAAATGGTGGCCTCAATGGGTTTGAGCACAGAAAATCTTTATTAAAAAACTGCTACGACGCATTAAATCTAGGCGCATGCAAAAGTTTAGCTGCACTACGTGAGCACATGCCCGAGGAAGCAAAAAAAGCACTCTCTGCTGATAAATATCATCTTGATGACAGTATCGCCTTTAACAATCCGCGTAGTGCATTTGCTTGGGGATACTGGCACGATCCAAATAGCAAGCGATCTGGAACAAAAAAGAATAAAGAAGAATCTGCTCTAGGTTATAAACGATTCTTAGATCTAATTGAAAAGAAGCCATTCAAGAAAAAAGCATTTGGCCTGACCCCTGCTCAAATGGAAAAAATCGCAAGAACAGCAACCGAGAAGAAAGATTAATGATCAACATGAGAAAACTAATTTTATTTACAGTGCTAATCGTAAAATTTGCAACCGCAAACTCAAATAACGACATTGACATTGAGAAACGCCAACCGATAAAAATAATTGCATCAAAAGCAATAAGCACTACTATCAGCACACCCATTTTTATGCAGTACATTCAATACGGAAAAAAAACACCATCCTGCTCCATAATACTACAAGAAAAAGAATACAAAGTCATTTTCTTCGAGCAAGGCGACATCGACGACTATTCGAACTGTAACAATATTTACCCGCCAATAATAACAAAGGTAAATGGAAAATTTTATGCAGCCTACAAATACAGCGAAGAAGAAACTAGAGGATCACTAATCGATGGCTACATAGTAATCTCCATAAAAAATAATGATTTTTACATTTGCAGAAATCAAGAAAATCTTTCTTCAAAAATAAAAAAGGCAAAAAAGAAAACACCAAAAACATTAGAATGTGTTATTGAAAATGACAAATGTTTATAATTCAAAAGAACTTTACCGAGAAAGGCGGCGAATAAGGCACTGAAATCGGTATCGAGCTGCCCGAGATACTGCTGGTCGGCATCGTGATTACCGTCGAACCGATTATCTACTTTATTCCGACGCTGATCGACGCCCAGTAGGCCGAAGGCCTCCACGAGCAGTACATCAACAACGTTGGCCGCCGGCAGCAACCTCGACCACATCGCCCAGAGCGACACCAACCAGACCAGCGGCCGCCGCTGGCTGCACAACGTAGGCCAGCACATCAGCCTGTTTGTGGCGGGGGTAAAAGACAAAGTCAGCCTGAAGCTGATTGCGGCGAAGGGGAAGGTGCAGATTCAGGCGCAAAGCGACGCGCTGGAGCTGACGGCGGATAAGGACGTGACGGTGACGTCGTGCAAAGACCGCATCACCATCGCGGCGAAAGAGGAAATCCTGCTCAACGTCGGCGGCGGTGTAATGACCCAGCCCTTTCTGCACAGGTCAGGCTGCTAATTGATACGCCATCGCCGGCGTCTTCATCCCCAAAGCCTGGTGCGGGCGCCGGTGGTTGTAGAACCCGATCCAGTCGGCAATCATCCGGCTGGCGTGCGCCAGGCTTTCAAAGCGGTGCCGATGCGCGCACTGCTCTTTCAAGGTGCGGATCACCCGCTCCACCATCCCGTTCTGCTCCGGCGTGTACGGCGTGATGAACTCCTGCTGCAAACCGTAGCTTTTCACCAGCGCGATGTAGCTGCGACTGGTGAACACCAAGCCGTTGTCGCTGCGCAGCAGGAAGCGTTGCGGTACCCGCCCCAGGCAGCCAAAGCGGTTGATCAGCGCGTGTTCCAGCGCCGATTCGGCTGTTTTGGACTTGCCACTGCGTGACAGATGCCAGCCCAGCAATTCGCGGGTGCAGCAGTCAATCACCAACGCCAAATGGCACCAGCCATCCTTGCCGGCCCAGATGCGGCACAGGTCTGTCGCCTAGCGTTGGTTGGGCTCAGCCGCCACCGATGGCAGGGCTTGCACACGCGGGCGGAAGCCGACCGGACGCTTCTTCACCTGCCAGCCTTTGAGCTGAAAGATGCGCTGCACAGTGTTTTTATTCATGCCCAGCAGGCCTGCCACGGTGCGGTAGCCGAATGAGGGATTCTCCTCAATCATCTCTTTAATGGGCTCGACCAGCTGCGGCTGCAGCTTGGGCGCAGCCTTTTGCGGACGGTAGTACAGCGTGCGACGCGGCACGTCGAACCAGCGGCACAGCTTGCTGATAGGCACCTGAATGCCGTCGTCTGCCAGTCCCTGCCGGACGAGGTGGACTACTTGTCGTCCTCGCCCAGCAGAGACTGCAGCTTTTTTCGGGCACGTAGCTCCAGCATGGCTTCGCCGTAGGCTTCCTGCAGCTCTTTGAGCTGTTTTTCGTACTGCTCACGTATGTCCATCGGCTTGGCACGCAGAGCATTCTCCATGCCGCGCTTGGCCTCATCGACCCAGGTTTCGATCTCGGAGGGGGCCAGGTCGAAGGCGCGAGAGGCTTCGGCTACCGTGCTCTTGCCTTGAATGATCTCCATCACCAGCGCGGCTTTGCGCTTGGCGGTCCAGCGTTTGATGTCGTCTTCCATGGTCATACTCATCACATGCTCCTGTGTGGATTATGACCTGTGCAGGTTTTTAGTGGGTCATTACAAGACAACATTACGCTCATCAGCACGGATCATGGCCAATCATGGGACGAAACCGACGATGGCATGGCCTATGCCTGGTATTACGAAGCCGAGCGGAACCGTATCTGGAAATATCAGCTGAATTCACTGTATTGGCGGAAGGTCGAGTAAGGGTAGCTTTGTTGCACAAATCAGTTGAAAGCCGAGCCCCCCCAAACGGACTTATCCCATACAGACTGTCGGGAACCGCCGAGTCAAGTCCAGCCAGGTACAACATGCTTTGAACCGTGCCTGTGGCTTGGCGTAAAGCCAGTCCAAAGAGGCACTTGATAGTGAGACAGAACTGGATGGCAGATCAGAGAAAGTTGGCTGCAGCCTCCGCTTGCCGGTGGCATGAGCCTGCCAGTTCATGCCTTTGTCGAGCCAGAAAAAGAGCTGCCCTAGTTGCTTGAGGGACTGGTTGCAGGCCTGCCAGTTGATGGGTTGGTACTTGGGGGGCTTTCTCATGCCGTCATTTTACCGGGCAGACACAAGCCCTGATTTGTGCAACAAAGTCGATGCCCGCGCCAGCTAATCCGGCTGGCGCAGCGGCAGCGTCACGGTGAACATGGCGCCGTTGCCCTCGCTGCTTTCCAGCTCGATGGCGCCGTGGTGCATCTGCACCAGCTCTTTGACCAGCGCCAGGCCAATGCCGCAGCCGGGGATCCCTTGCGCGGTACTGGCGCGGAAAAACCGCGTAAACAGCCGGCCTTGCTCACTTTCCGGCACGCCCACGCCCCAGTCGCGCACCGAGACTTTTACCGTTTCCCCCTCCTGGCGCAGGGTCAGTGCCACGCGCTGCCAGCGCGGCGAGTATTTGATGGCGTTGTTGATCAGGTTGGAGAAAATCAGCCGCAACAGCTCCATATCGCCCTCTACCTGCAGTGCCACTTCGGCCTGGGCGTCCAGCTCGATATGGCAGTCCGGGTAAATGGCCTGGTTCAGTTCTACCAGCTCGCTGACCAGCGGCAGCAGCCGCACCGGCACGTGCTCGACACGGATCTGGCCCGACTCCAGCCGGTTAAGCGTTAGCACACTGTCTGCCAGCGTCACCATGTGCGCCACCATATCGCGCACGCGCTGCACCCGCTCGTG
This sequence comes from Vogesella mureinivorans, assembly GCF_007644035.1. GTDB lineage: Bacteria > Pseudomonadota > Gammaproteobacteria > Burkholderiales > Chromobacteriaceae > Vogesella > Vogesella mureinivorans. The sequence continues at coordinate 5,095 of NZ_VMTV02000047.1, forward strand.
CAGCATGTCGCAGGTAAACTGGCCGGGGCTACGCAGGATGCGCTGGGCAATGCCGTCTATTACCGCCAGCGGCGTGCGGTACTCGTGCGACACCATGGAGACAAAGCGCCGCTGCATTTCCATCAGCTCGCGCTCGTGCTGCAGGGTGGCTTCCAGCGAACGCTCGCGCTCGCGGATGTGCGAGATATTCAGCACACTGACCAGAATGCTGGGAATGCCACGGTAGTCCACCAGGCAGCCGGTGAGACTGGCGTCAAAACGCTGCTGCTGGCGGTCGCGCAGCACGGTCTGAAAGTCGGACACCATGCCCTGCAGCTGCAGCAGGTCCAGAAAGCGCGTGCGGTCTTCCGGCTTTTCGTACAAGCCCAGCGATACCGGCGACAAATCACCACTGCTGCCCAGCCACATGCCGTACAGCTCGATGGCCAGCCGGTTGGCATAGCGTATGCGCCCGCCTTCCAGCTCGGAAATCACCATGGGCAGCGGCAGCGCGTCCAGAATGCTCTGCAGCTCTTCACTACGCTCGCGCTGCAGCTGCAGCAGTTTTTCGCGGTCGCCCACATCGTGCTGGCTTACCAGCAGCGCCTGGTCGCCGGTGGCCGGGTCGGCGACCTCGACCAGCTGCATCTGGTGGCGGGTGGTGCTGCCGTCGGCCAGGTTCACCTCCACGATACGGCGTACCGAGCGGCTTTCCGACACCGCCGTGCGCAGCTCGCGGGCGATGGCGGGGCTGTGCAGGTTGGCCGCAAAGGCGTCATCTGCCTGCGGCAAATAGGCCTGCGCCGCGGGGTTACGCAGCAGCACATTGCCGTGCAGGTCGTACAGGGTGACCATTTCGCGCACGTGGCGCAGCATTTCTACCGAGCGCGACACCTGGGTTTCAAAATTCAGCTCGCTGGCTTCTACGCGCATGATGTCCGGCACGGCCACATCCAGCTGTGCACAGTGGCAGTGCAGCTGTACCGGGCGGCCACGCGGGTAGATGGTCCAGGTTTCGCGCACGGTTTCGTGGCGGGCAAACGCGGCCTGGTAGCCCTGCAGGCGTAAACGGCCGCTTTCGCTGCTCATGCTCAGGTCGCGCTGCTGCAGTGCCTCCAGATCTGGCGCGTCCCACAGTTTTAGCGCGGCCCGGTTGGCCCACACGATGGTTTGCTGGCTGAAGTGATAAAGCCAGATGGCCGTGCTGAGCTGGTTCAATGCCGGCAGTGCCGGCAACCAGCCGGGGGGAATGGCGTTCATGGCGTCTCCAGCAGGGCAAGGAGTTCGTCTAGTGGCATGGGTCTATAGAAATAATAGCCCTGCGCATAGCGACAACCCAAGTGCAATAGCGCTTCAGCCTGCACGGCGGTTTCTACGCCTTCGGCGACCACGGTGCAGCCCATGGCGCGGGCCAGGCCGATAAGGCCTTCTACAATCTGAGCGTCGATTTCTTGCCGGGCAATGTCGGTGACAAAGCTGCGGTCGATCTTGATGACCTCGGCCCGCAGGCGCTTGAGGTAGGCCAGCGAGGCATAGCCCATGCCAAAGTCGTCTACGGCCAGCTTGGTACCCATCTCGCGCAGCCGGGCGATGGCCTGCTCCACCTCGGGCGTGAGGTGCGCCATGGAGGTTTCGGTCACCTCTATCTCGAGGTTGGCCGCCAGGCCTTGGGCATCGTCTTTCAGGCAGTCGCTCAGGTAGGCTGGCACACCGGCACCCAGGCTTTGCCCGGACAGATTGAACGACAACACGGTATGGGGCGAGCGCTGCACCATATGGCGCACCGCCTGCAGCATGCGGCTGATCACCCAGCGGTCCAGCTCGGCGGCCAGACCCATGCGCTCGGCAGCGGGGACAAAAAACCCTGGCGACAGCGCGCCAATGGCCGAGCCTGGCCAGCGTAGCAGCGCCTCTGCCCCCACGATGCTGCCGCTGGCAATATCCACCCGCGGCTGAAACACCAGCTCCAGATCGCCATTGCGTATGGCTTCGGCCAGGTTGCGCTCGGCATAGCGGGCGGCTTCCAGCGCGTGGTAGTCCGCATTGCCCAGATAAATAAAGCGCCGCGCGTTACCGGCACTCATGAAGTTCAGGTGCAGCGCGCAGGCTTCTACCAGCGCACTGGCGTCTAGCCGGCGCAGCTCGGGCGAAGTCCAGTCCACCTGGATGCGCAGCATGCTGAAGGTGTAGTTCACCATTACCCCGCCCACCATGATTTCATGGCGCTGCATGCTGGCTGGTATATCGCCAGCCTGGGTGTCGGTGCGCTCGATCAGCGCCCAGCAGCCATCGGCCCAGCCGTACACCTTGCCCGACTCGGCCAGCTGCGATAGCCGGGCGTGTACCTGGCTGCGTAATAGCTGCTGTTCGTGTGGGGCCAGGCGAATGGACAAACCCAGAAAACTGTCGATTTTGGCCAGGATCACGCTCACCGGTGCCACCACGCGCCGGGCGGCTTCCAGCCTTTCCAGTAGCAGCGGGCGGCTCAGAAACTGCCCGCTGGCGTCGGCAAAGGTATCGGAATGGCGGCGGCGCTTGATGCGCGCAGCCACGGCCGCCAGCAGCAGGTCAAAATCCACCGGCTTGACCAGGTAGTCCACCACCCCCAGCTCGCGCCCACGTATCTGGTTCTGGCGGTCGCCCAGCGCGGTGAGCATGATAAAGGGCACCGGGTCGTCGTCGTTCAGGTTCACGGCTTCCAGCAGGTCAAAGCCGTTCATGCGCGGCATGGAAATATCGCACACCACCAGGTCGGGGCTATGCTGGCGCACCATGTCCAGCCCTTCGGCACCATCTCGCGCCTGCAGCACCTGGTAGCCGGCAAAGGCCAGCTCCTCACAGATCAGCATGCGGATGGTGTTGTCGTCTTCTACACACAGTACGGTTTTTTGCTCAGACATGGTCAGTCTCCGGCAGCGGCAGGTAGACGGACACGATCAGCCCTGCGCCTTCCGCGCTATCCAGCTGCAGGCGCCCACCCATTTCGGTGACAAAGCGCGCCACCATGGTCAGCCCCAGGCCGCTGCCTATGGCACGGTCACTACTGCGGCGGTAAAACGGCTGCAACAGCAGCGCCAGCTCGTCGGCGGGCAGTGCCGCGCCACCATCGCTGACTTGCAACAGCCACTCATTGCCTTGCCGGCTGGTGGCCACGTGCAAGGCACCGCCGCCATGGTTGGCCGCATTGTGCAGCAGCTCTTGCACCACGGCGCGCAGCAGGGCTTCCGGCACGGCCGGGCTGACGGGCGCATCCAGCTGGCGTTGTATGCGCAGGTTGGTCAGGCCGTCGGCCATCAGGCTATCCAGCAGCGCGGGCATGGCCACGGGCAGCCGCGGCGCGTGGCTGTCGCTTACCGGCAGCAGCGCCAGCAGGCTGCGGTCCAGCATGGCACCCAAGCGTTCGCCGGCATCGCGGATCAGCCCCAGGCGGGCTTTCAGCGTGTCGGCGTCGGTACTGCTTCCGCGGCGCTGCAGCGCCTGGGCAACCGAATCTATCTGTGCCAGTGGCGTTCGCACCTCGTGCGACAGCACCTCGATAAATTGCTGCTGTTGCTGGTTGATCTGTTTTTCGGTGGCCAGGGCTTTTTGCATTTGCTGGCGGGCTTGTTCTTCTACGCTGGCGGCGTGCTCCAGCTGCAGCGCCATCTGGCCAATGTGCTGGCCCAGGGCATCCAGCTCAGCAATAGGCTGCTGGGCAATGGCGGTACGGTAGTGCCCGGCGCCGATCTGCTCGACCGCCTGCTGGAAGCTGGCCAGCGGCGCCACCACACGCTGGCTCATCTGGCGTGCACGGCGCGCCAGCAGCACAAAAAATATGGCATAGAACGCCAGCAGCCCAGCCAGCATGAACCAGCCTATGGTGGTCATGCGCTGGTGCAGCCGCTCGGCCTCGGCCAAGATAGCGGGCTCTTCTGCCACCATCAGCAGGGTCCAGTTCGGGCCGGCTACGCGCGACCAGGCAACAACTTCGCGCTGGCCGTGCTGCAAGGGGGCCGTGGTGATACCCGAAGGGCTCTGCTGGATCAAGGCCGCCAGCTTTTTGCCTGCCGGGTGCAGGTCGATGCGGTATTTCTCGGGCTTGAACACGTTCTGGCGAATGGCCTCGGTATAGCTGTGCTTGCCCAGCTCTTGCAGCCCCCAGTCGTGCTCGCCTTGAGGTGGCAGCGCCAGGATGGTGCCATCGCGCCCGATCAGCATCACGTAAGCGCCCCAGGGCAGATCCAGCGCCAGCAGCTCGTCCACCACGGTTTGCAGGGTAATGTCGATGCCCACCACGCCTTGCAGGGTATCGCCCTGCCATACCGGGGCAATGGACGACACCATCCAGCCCTGCCCTGCCGGGTCCAGGTAGGCGTCGGTCCATACCGGTTTGCGTGCCGGGTTATGTTTGCCGTCGGCTTCGTAATAGAAGTTGTACGACGGGATATCCATCTTGGCCGGGTACTGGCCTTTCACATCAAAATAGGGGTAGATGCGGTTGTAGGAGTCTTTGGTATTCAGGTAGACCTGCGCGATCAGCGGGTTGGCCGCTTTTACATCTTTCAGAATGGGGTCCAGCTGCACGCTACGGTGGATGGTTTGCTGCTGCTGCGGGCCCAGCGGCACGATACCGCTGTAGTAGGCAGCCGCGCCGCCATTGTCACGGGTGGTAATGAGCGCACCGCCTGGCGTGCGCTGGTAGCGCGCCAGCTCGTCGGCACCGGGGGTGTAGGGGGTTTGCAGGGCACGCCCTGTCTGGCTGGCAAACAGCCCGGTGATGCCCGACACGGCGTTCAGGCGCTCGGACAGCGCGCGCGCCTCGGCCTGGACTTCTCGCGGCATCAGGGCTTTGGATACATCGCCTACCGTACGGCTGTTATCCAGATAGATCATCTGGGCGCTCACCCAGTAGATCAGCAAGAACCCTAACTCGATCACCAGCAGGGGAATCAGTGCCGTGCGCAGGAAAGACTGCCAAAACCAGCGGTCCAGCCTGATTTTCTGGCTCATACTCACCTCATTTTATGTTTTTTTGTTTTAAATGAACCGATAAATCTTAAACTGTATTTTTAGTATGCCGTATTTATCCTGCAGCCACTACATTACCTCCCGGCTATGTACCATTAGCGCAACTCGCCAGCGGCCAAGGCTGCCTGTGTACGCGCCAGCAGCTGCCCGGCCGGCACCGCTTCGCCAAAATCCAGCCGCTGGCGTAGCCCGTGCACGCGGTAATCCACACCATGGCAATCGGCCCCCAGCACGCTAACGTGCGGCCCCGGGGCGGCCAGCGCGGGCAGCATGGCCGCCTCGGCAGCCAGATCCAGCTGCGGCATGGCCTGCCAGGCAGGTGCTTGTAACCAGCCCATGTGGCCAAAGCCACCAATAAAACGCAGCGCTCGCAATGACAGGCGGTAAAAGCTGAAATCCCCCAGCGCCAGATACTGCTCAAACTCGGGGCAATAGCGCAGCAGCCGGGCCTGTAGGGCGGCGTCTGGCGTTGCTTGCTGCAGCTCGCCCACCAGTGTCATGCGGGCCTGCTGCAGCACATCGTCGGCAGGGGCTTGTAGCAGCAGGCTGACACGGGGGTCGGCCAGGGCGTTGCGGCTATGCTCGGCCAGCGCACTCATCAACAGCCACGGGCTGTGGTCCGGGCCGGGGGCAAACGGCAACACGGTCACAAAGGGGTAGCCAGGCACCGCCTGCGAGTGGGTGCCCAAGGCGGCGGTGCTGCAGCGGTGCAGCAGGGACAAGGCTTGCAGTACAGGTATGTTCATGATGTTGACACCACAATGCTGGTACTACAGCTTAGGGGGGCGCGGTAAGCAGGGCAATAAATAGTCCATCCATATAAGGCAACAAATGCCGCGTAAAACACCATTTATTTGCAAACTTCAATAAATTTCAAGCCTGCCGGCCCAAAGCACTTAACGACGCAGGCATAGCGCGCTAGAGTCATGAAACCCCGTTTACCTGCCACCATGCCCGCCTACCGTGCTCACCCGCCTGCTCCCCCTGCTGCTTTGTGCCCCTGCCTGTGCGGCTACCATCACGGCAGTGACCACCGAGTTTCCCCCCTTCCAGAGTGCCAGCCCGCAGCCGTGGGGCATTGCCCTGGAAACCGCCCGCCAGTTGGCCAGGCAGAACGGCGATGTGCTGGACATCCGCTTTCTGCCCTGGGCACGCGCCTACCAGATGGCCGAAACCACGCCGGGGGTGATGATTTTCTGCCTGGCACGCACGCCACAGCGCGAAAAACAATTTGGCTGGATAGGGGAAATCGCCCCCAATGATGTCACCGTCTGGCGCCTGGCCACGCGGCGGGAAATCAGCGCCCGTAACCTGGACGAAGCACGCGTCTGGCAGCTGGGTGCCACCGCTGGCGATGTCAAAATGCAATACCTGCTGCAGCAGGGCTTTGTCGTGGGGCAGAACCTGCAGGAAAGCAGCGACGACCTGAGCAATATCCGCAAGCTGTTTGCCCGCCGCATCGACCTGCTGCCGTTTTCCAACCAGGTGGTGCTGCGCTACCGCAGCGCCCAGGCCGGGCTGGATAGCCGCCAGCTGCAGGCGGCTTTTACGCTACCGGGGCTGTCGCAGCCGCTGTATATCGCCTTTAGCCCCGGCACCGCCGCCGCCCAGGTAGCGCGCTATCAGGCCAGCTTTCGCCAGCTGCAACAGCGTAGCTGGGTACAGCGGCTGACGGCACGCTACCGCTAGGCCGCCATCAGCGGAAACTTTCTTTCCAACCAGACCAAGCAAAATGGAAAGAACCCTTACACCCCATCACTACCCGCGCGGCCAACCACCCGGCAAGCCCATATAAATCAGCCACTTGCCCCGCGCTGGCATAAACACAAAGCTGGCACGCCCTTTGTATATGTAACGGCCTCTGTAACAGGCCGGAACACACATCATGTCAACGCCGCATATCGTGGTACTGGGGCTGGGCAACCTTTTATGGGCCGATGAAGGCTTTGGCGTACGCTGCGCCGAAGCGCTGTACGCCCGCTACGACCTGCCCGCCCACGTAGAGGTGATCGACGGCGGCACCCAGGGCCTGCTGCTGCTGCCCTATGTCGAAGCCGCCGACCACCTGCTGATTCTGGACGCCATCGATTTTGGCCTGCCGCCCGGCACCCTGCGCGCCTACCACGACGATGCCGTGCCCGCCTACCTTACCGCCAAGAAAATGAGCCTGCACCAGACCGGGTTTTCCGAAGTGCTGGCCCTGGCCGACCTGAAAAACGCCCTGCCCACCGCCATCACCCTCATCGGCATGCAGCCGGTAGAGCTGGAAGACTACGGCGGCAGCCTGTCGCCCGCCGTACGCGCGCAGCTGCCCGCCGCGCTGGACATGGCCGTGCAAACGTTGGCCGCATGGGGCGTACAGGCCAGCGCGCGCCCGGACGACGGCAGCCGGCTAAACCACGGCAGCCTGGATATCAGCCGCTACGAAGCAGAACGCCCGGCCGCCGACAGCGCCTGCCGTGTGGGCGACGCCCGCGTACTGTTTAACGAGGAGCCGCGCTGATGTGCATGGGCACCCCGATGCAAGTAGTCAGCCCCGGCTGGTTTAGCGCCCGTTGCCGCGACCGCGATGGCAGCCTGGTCGACATCGACACCCGCCTGCTGGGCGAGGTGGCCGCCGGCCAGTGGCTACTGGTGTTCACCGGCGCCGCGCGCGAGCTACTGGACGACACCCGCGCCGCCCACATCCTGGCGGCCATCACCGCACTGGAAGCCGCACTGGCCGGCCACTACCAGCCAGAACAACACTTTGCCGACCTGCACCACCGCGAGCCGCAGCTGCCGCCACACCTGCAGGCGCTGCTGACACCCACCCCCCCATCAAGCTGACAACGCAAGGCCACCCACCATGCAATCGTATATCCCCACCTTCGACACCGTCGCCAGCCGCCTGGCCGCGCTGGGCTACAGCGAAACCGATGCGGCCAACCTGGATACGCTGGCCGCCGCCCACCCGCAGCTGGTGCTGATGCTGAACGCCGACCCGCACCAGCACCCCGAGGTGGCCGACAACGCCATCATCGTGCCCGAGGTGCTAAAAAGCCTGCCCGGCAGCGCCCCGCACATCTGCTGGGCCAACCCGGCCGCCAGCCGCACGCTGGCCAGCCGCTTTGGCGTACTGAAATACCCGGCGCTGGTCTTCCTGCGTGACGGCGGCTACACCGGCGTGATTGTCGGGCTGATGGACTGGCCAGACGTGGTACACCGCTTTGCCGAGCTGCTGGCCGCGCCGGTACGCCGCCCGCCGTCAATCGGCATTCCTGTTACCAGCCACACCAGCGGAGCCTGCCAATGAGCACCTTTACCCTGCCCAAGGCCTTTCCCATTCCGGTAATCGGCATCGGCCCCGGCTCGCAGCCGGTTGACCCGGACCTGAACTACATGCCGCTGCCGCGCGAGCTGGACGGCTTCGACATGCCCTACCTGCCCACCGCCGAAGAAACCGCCCACCTGGAAGACGCCAAGGCGCTGGTAGCCGAGCTGATCCAGCGCATGCACGCCTGGGACGGCCACAGCGAGCCCAGCCCGTCGCTACTGCTGAACGGCCTGGGCCGCGACGAGCGCACACTGATCAGCCAGCTGCTGGGCGAAGGCGAAGTCAGCGCCCGCGTGCGCTGCAGCAACGGCCACGAGCTGCTGATACAGGAATCGGTCTTTGCCGGCGTATGGCGCGTGCTGGAGCTGGACGCCAGCGGCCAACCCCTGGCCGACCGCATCGAAGCCTGTGCCATCCCCGCTGCCGTGTGGCAACAGGCACGGGCCTTTGGCAGCCGCGAGCTGACGCCATTCGACCCGGCAGGCGTGGCGCTGATGAACGCGCCGGCCGTGCTGGCCGAAATCGCCGAGTGCGTGGCCGCCTACCAGGACGGCGACGAAGACCACGTGATCAACTTCAGCCTGCTGCCGATGACGCCCGAAGACATGGCCTATATCGATGCCAACCTGGGCGGCGGCAACAGCGGCGTGTTCTCGCGCGGCTACGGCAAATGCCGCGTGATGGCCACCCGCCTGCAAAACGTGTGGCGGGTGCAGTACTTCAACGGCATGAACGCCATTTTGCTGGACACGCTGGAAATCACCCGCATGCCCGAAGTGGCCCTGGCCGCCGCCGACGACATCGCCGATGCCATCGAGCGCCTGCAAGAAGCACTGGACTGGCTCAGCCTGGAGCAGCCCGCATGAACACCTTTGAAGGCAGCTTTCTGGGCCACGAAGACCGCCTGGCCGACGACGCACGGCTGGAATGCAAGATCTGCTGGTGGGTATACAACCCGGCCGAGGGCGACGCGGTATGGCAGATCCCGCCCGGCACGCCGTTTAGCGCGCTGCCCGAACACTGGCGCTGCCCGGTGTGCGACGGCGCGCACAGCCAGTTCATGGTGCTGCCATGAACGCGCCGGCAGTGCGGCAAGGTTGGCCGCACGACCCTAGCTTCGAGCTGGAGGCGGTCTATGGCCTGATCCACGCCACGCGCATGCAGGGCATCCCCATCCTGAACCCGGCCATCCGCGTGCAGGCCGTGGGGTTTCGCCCGTATCAGGGCTGGTGGGTCGGTACCCTGATTACCCCGTGGTTCATCAACCTGATGATCCTGCCCGGCGACGCCCCGCTGCCCGCCAGCCAGCCCGGGGAAGAAGTGCTGGTGGTGCTGCCGGAAGGCGCCATGCCGTTTATCCCCGGCCATGAAGCCGCCATCGGCCCCTACCTGATGTGCTCGCTGTTTTCACCGCTGCCGCAGTTTGCCGACCACGACAGCGCGCGCGACACCGCGCACGAAGTACTGCGCCTGCTGTTCGAAGTACCACCGCCACCCGCCGCGCCGCCAGGGCCGGACCTGAGCCGGCGCCGCCTGTTCGGGCTAGGCACATGAGCCGCGACAGCATCACGCTGCTGCGCCAGCACGGCCAGCACGGCCAGGCGCAGCTGCATTGGCCCAGGTTGGCCGCAGAGCAGCTGTTCATCGGCCGCAGCGCCGACGACGCCTGTGCGCTGGCCGGCCGCCTGTTTGCCCTGTGCAGCCACGCGCAAAGCCTGGCGGCACGCCTGGCGCTCGCCTGCGCCAGCGGGCAGGCCGCCGCAGCAGACGGCAACGCACTGGACAGCGTGCGCCAGGAAGCCATCCGCGAAACGCTGCGCCGCTGGCTGCTGGACTGGGCCCCCGCCTGCGGCCAGGCCCCCGACCCGCGCTGCCTGGCGGCACTGGGCCAGGCCCGCACGCTGGCCGACTGCGCCGTGCTGGCCGAGCACAGCGTGTTTGGCACCCGCACCCGCGCCTGGCGGCAATACGGCCTGGCCGGCTGGCAAAAGTGGGCCGCCAGCGGCCACAGCCCGGCCGCCCGCGCCCTGCAGGTCTTGCTGCAACAGCCTGCCGAGCCCGCACCGGCGCTGCTGGCGCTACCCGACAGCCGGCAGCTGGCGGCGGCGCCACACTGGCTGGCCGGCCCCCACCCCGCCTGGCACGGCCAGGCAGTGGAAACCGGCGCGCTGGCGCGCTACCACAGCGTGCTGCAACCGTGGCTGCACGCCGGCCACACCAGCGCCGCGCGCCTGCTGGCGCGGCTCTTGGCTTTGGCCGACGCCCTGCTGGGCGTGCCACCGCACGCCTGCGCCAGCCCGCTGGCCGGCAGTGGCCTGGCGCGGGTAGACACCGCACGCGGCCCGCTACTGCACCTGGCCACACTGGGGCCAGACGGCCGCATCAGCCATTACCGCGTGCTGCCGCCTACGCTATGGCACACCCACCCCGCCGGCTGCATGGTGCAGGCTGCGGCCAACGGTGACAGCGCACAGATTACCCGCCGGCTATTGCTCATTGACCCCTGTGTCAGCTTTACACTAGCGGGCTTCGATAATAAGGAACACGCTCATGCATGAAATGTCGCTGGCCGAAGGCATCGTGCAGCTGCTGGAAGAACACGCGCAGGCGCAGCAGTTCAGCCGCGTGAAACAGATCTGGCTACAGGTAGGCGAGCTGGCCGGCGTGGAGCCCGAAGCGCTCACCTTCTGCCTCGAGGTGGTACTGCGCGGCAGCCTGGCCGATGGCGCCCAGGTGCACCTGCTGCGCGAGCCAGGCCGTGGCTGGTGCCTGGCCTGCAGCCAGGAGGTGGCCATCCACGCGCGCTTTGACGCCTGCCCCTGCTGCGGCCGCCACCAGGTACAGGTTACCGGCGGCACAGAACTGCGCGTAGCGGAGCTAGAGGTGGAATAAGCCCTGCCAGCACCGTTACCGCCTGCACAAAAAAACACAACACCGAACAGAACAAGAAAGGACCCACCCATGTGTACCGTTTGTGGCTGCGCCGAAGGCAATGTCAGCATCGAGGGCCAGAAACCGGCCGTGAAATACCCGTACCGCCCGCGCCGCGCCGGCGGCCACGCACACGGCCATCACCACCATCATGACCACGATCACCCGCATGATCACCCGCACCATCATGATCACAGCCACACGCACGCCCAGCCTGCCGCCCAGCCCGAAGCGGCCGACAGCGCACCGGTGCAGCTAACCGATGGCAGCCTCCACTACGGCCAGGGCCCGGCGCACGCCCACGCACCGGGGCTGAGCCAGGCGCGCATGGTAAAGATCGAGCAGGACATTCTGGGCAAGAATAAGCAGTACGCCGCGGTAAACCGCCGCCGCCTGGCCGAGCGCGGCATTTTTGCGCTGAATCTGGTGTCCAGCCCCGGCTCCGGCAAAACCACGCTGCTGACCGAAACCGTACACAGGTTGGCCGCCTCCACCCCGCTGGCGGTGATCGAGGGCGACCAGCAAACCGCGCACGACGCCGAGCGCATCCGCGCCGCTGGCGCGCCGGCCATCCAGATCAACACCGGCAAAGGCTGCCACCTGGACGCGCACATGGTGGGCCAGGCACTGGACGCGCTGGCGCTGCAGGACGACAGCCTGCTGCTGATCGAAAACGTGGGCAACCTGGTGTGCCCGGCGGCGTTCGACCTGGGCGAGGCGCACAAGGTGGCCATCCTGTCGGTCACCGAAGGCGAGGACAAACCGCTGAAGTACCCCGACATGTTTGCCGCCGCCAGCCTGATGGTGCTCACCAAAACCGACCTGCTGCCGCACCTGGATTTCAACGTGGACGCCTGCATCGCCTACGCCCGCCGCGTGAACCCCGCCATCGAGGTGCTGCAGCTCAGCGCCCGTAGCGGCGAGGGCATGGACGCCTGGCTGCAATGGCTGGCCTACGGTTTGATCGAGGCGCGCGCCCAGCGTGCCGAGCGCCAGACCCAGCTGGACCAGCTGGCAGCGCTAAAAGCCCAGGTCGCCGCGCTGGAAGCCCGGCTGGCGCAGGGCTAAGGCATGACGCTGCAACGCCGTTGCCTTACCGCCCGTGGCCGCGTGCAGGGTGTGGGGTTTCGCCCGCACGTGTGGTGCGTGGCCAGCGCGCTGGGTTTGGCCGGCCACGTGGCCAACCACGCCAGCGGGGTGGTGATCGAGATAGAAGGCAAGACAGCGCAGCTGGACGCCTTTGCCGTGCAGCTGCTGGCCAGCCTGCCGCCGCAGGCACAGGTGGATAGCCTCACTAGCCACGCGCTGCCAGCGCAGGGCGGGCAGGATTTCGTCATCGCCGCCAGTGAAGGCAGCGCGGCGCAGGTACGGCTACCCGCCGACAGCGCACCGTGCGCCGCGTGTCTAGCCGAGCTGTGCCAGCCCGATGGCCGCCACTGGCGCCACGCTTTCGTCAACTGCACCCAGTGCGGGCCACGCTACAGCGTCACCCGCGCCCTGCCCTACGACCGCAGCGCCACCACGCTGGCCGGCTTTGCGCTGTGCGCGGCCTGCCATGCCGACTACCACCACCCCGCCAGCCGCCGCTTTCATGCCGAACCCACTTGCTGCCCGGCCTGCGGCCCGCAACTGCACTACCTGGGCGCGGATGGTACGCCGCTAGCCGGCGACCCGCTGGCACTGGCGCTGGCCACGCTGCAGGGCGGCGGTATTGTGGCCATAAAAAGCAGCGGCGGCTTTCACCTGGCGTGCGACGCGCGCAACGCTGCGGCCATCGCCCGCCTGCGCCAGCGCAAACACCGCCCGGCCAAGCCGCTGGCGCTGATGGCGGCCAACCTGGCCAGCCTGCACGGCGTGGTACAGCTGGATGCCACCGCCGCCGCGCTGCTGGCCAGCCCGGCGCGGCCCATCGTGCTGCTGCCACGCGGCGAGCTGGCGCTGCCGGATGCACTGGCGCCGGGCCTGGCCGAGCTGGGCGTGCTACTGCCGCCCACACCACTGCACCTGCTGCTATGGCACGAGGCCGCCAGCCGCCCAGCGGGTACCGGCTGGCTGGATCACGCCCAGCCCATGCTGCTGGTGATGACCAGCGGCAACGCCAGCGGCGCGCCGGTGGCCATCGATAACCACGACGCCCTCACTGCGCTGGCCGGCATCGCCGACGGCTTTTTGCTGCACGACCGCGGCATCCACGCCCGCAGCGACGACAGCGTACTGCGTGTCGACGCACTGGGCACGCCCACGCTGCGCCGCAGCCGTGGCTATGTGCCGGACGTGCTGCCGCTGGCTGGCGACGGCGCTACCGTGCTGGCCACCGGCAGCTACCTGAAAAACGCCCCGGCGCTGCTGTACGGCAACGCGGCGCTGCCTGGCGCCCACGTGGGCGACCTGGCACACCCGGCCGCCTGCCTGGCGCTGGAGCACGCCGTGGCTGCGCTGCAGCTACACGCAGGCCACCCGCCGCAGGCCATTGCCTGCGATAACGGCGAGCACTTTGCCAGCCAGCTGGCCGCACAGTTGGCCGCAGCGGCCAAGGTGCCGCTGATACCTGTGGGCCACCACCACGCCCACATCGGCGCCGTATGCGCCGAACACCAGCTGCACGGCCCGGTGCTGGGCCTGGCGCTGGACGGCCACGGTGTAGGCGACGACGGCGGCGCCTGGGGCGGCGAGCTGCTGCTGGTAAACGGCGCACACAGCCAGCGCATCGGCCACCTGGCACCGCTGGCGCTGCCCGGTGGCGATGCCGCCGCGCGCGAACCGTGGCGCGTGGCCGCCGCCTGGCTGCTGCAACACGGCCATGCCGACGAGGCAGAACGCCGCTTTGGTAGCCAGCCGGCGTGGCCGCTACTGGGCCAGCAGCTGGCACGCGGCATCAACACCCCGTACAGCAGCAGCATGGGCCGCTATTTCGACCTGGTGGCCGCGCTGGCCGGCGTGTGCCTGCAGCAAGGCTACGAGGGCGAAGCGCCGCAGCGGCTACAGGCACTGGCCCGCCCCGCCGCGCCACTGGCGGGCGGCTGGCAGATCGATGCGGCCAACGTGTTGCAGTTAACGCCACTACTACCGCAACTGCTGGCCCAGCCCGACGCCGCCGCCATCGCCAGCCTGTGGCACGCCACGCTGGCGGCGGCACTGGCCAGCTGGGTGCTGGCGGCGGCGCAAAACCACACCATCCGCACGGTGGCACTGGGCGGCGGCTGTTTTGCCAACCGCACGCTGCTGGCCGCCCTGCTGCCCCCACTACAACAGGCCGGTCTGGCCGTCTACCACCCGCAGGCCCTGCCGGCCGGCGACGGGGGGCTGGCCGTGGGCCAGGCCTGGGTAGCACGGCAAGTACTGGCCAACAAGGAGACTGACCCATGTGCCTGGCCATGCCGGTAAAAGTAACGGAGCTACTGGCGGGCGATAACGCCCGTGTCGAGGTAGACGGCGTGATGCGCGACGTATCCGTCGCCCTGGTGCCGGGCGTGCAGCCCGGCGATTACGTGATCCTGCACGTGGGTTACGCCATTGGCCGGCTGGACGCCGCCGAGGCCGAAAAAACCCTGGCGCTGATGCACGAGCTGGCCGCGCTGCCGCAGGGGGAACAGCCATGAAATACGTAGACGAATTCCGCCGTGGCGACGTGGCCCGCGGCCTGGCCGCGCGCATTGCCGAGGCGGTACAGCCAGGCCGCAGCTACCGGCTGATGGAATTTTGCGGCGGCCATACCCACGCCATCGCCCGCTACGGGCTGACCGGCCTGCTGCCGGCGGCGGTGCAGCTGATCCACGGCCCCGGTTGCCCGGTGTGCGTGCTGCCCATTGGCCGTATCGATTCCGCCATCGAGCTGGCGCTGCAGCACGGCGCCATCGTCTGTACCTACGGCGACTGCCTGCGCGTACCGGCCAGCAACAAGCTGAGCCTGTACAAGGCGCGGGCGCTGGGCGGCGACGTGCGCATGGTGTATTCCACCGCCGACGCCCTGCAGATCGCCCGCGACAACCCGGCGCGCCAGGTGGTGTTCTTTGCCATCGGCTTTGAAACCACCACCCCGCCCACCGCGCTGGCACTGAAGACGGCACGCGCCGAAGGGCTGGCCAACTTCAGCGTGTTCTGCAACCACGTGCTGACGCCGCCCGCCATGCAGCACCTGCTGGCCGCTGGCGACGCGGTGCAGCTGGACGGCTTCATCGGCCCCTCGCACGTCAGCACCGTCATTGGCAGCGCGCCCTACCAGGCAGTGGCCGACGCCTACGCCAAGCCGGTGGTGATTGCCGGTTTCGAGCCGCTGGACGTACTGCAATCGGTGCTGATGCTGGTAGCGCGCATCAACCGTGGCGAAGCCGGTGTGGCCACGCAGTTCACCCGCGCCGTTACCCCGGACGGCAACGCCACCGCCCGTGCCGTGGTGGCCGACACGCTGGTACTGCGGCCAACCTTTGAATGGCGCGGCCTGGGCCAGGTGCCACAGTCGGCGCTGGCCATCCACCCCGACTACGCCGACTTCGACGCCGAGCGGCGCTTTGCCCTGCCCTACCGCCACGTGCCGGACCACCGTGCCTGCGAGTGCGCCGCCATCCTGCGCGGGCAAAAACAGCCGCAAGACTGCAAGGTGTTCGGCATTGTCTGTACCCCCGATAACCCGCTGGGCTCCTGCATGGTGTCCAGCGAAGGCGCCTGCGCCGCCCACTACCACTACGGCCGCTTTGTCACGCAGCAGGAGCAACCGGCATGAGCCACACCACCAGCAAGCTGGACTTTACCCACGGCCGCATCGACATGACCCACGGCAGCGGCGGCCGCGCCATGGCGCAGCTGGTGGACGAGCTGTTCGCCCCGGCTTTTCGCAACGACTACCTGGCGCAGGGCAATGACCAGGCCATCCTGCCGCCGCCCGGCGGCCGCCTGGCCATGGCCACCGACAGCCACGTGATCTCGCCGCTGTTCTTCCCCGGCGGCGACATCGGCAGCCTGGCGGTGCACGGCACGGTAAACGACCTGGCCATGGGCGGCGCCACGCCGCTGTACCTGAGCGCCGGCTTTATTCTGGAAGAAGGCCTGCCGCTGGCCGAGCTGCAGCGCATCGTGCACAGCATGGCCGCCGCCGCGCGCGACGCCGGCGTGCGCATTGTGACCGGCGACACCAAGGTGGTAGAACGCGGCCACGGCGACGGCGTGTACATCAACACCACCGGTATCGGCGTGGTGGCCGACGGCGTGCAGCTGTGCGGCAGCCAGGCACAGCCGGGCGATGCGATTCTGGTATCCGGCAGCCTGGGCGAGCACGGCATGGCGGTGATGAGCCAGCGCGAAAACCTGGGCTTTGCCAGCCCCATCGTGTCCGACAGCGCCGCACTGCACACGCTGGCGGCGGCGCTGATGGCGGCCAGCCCCGGCCTGCGCCTGATGCGCGACCCCACCCGTGGCGGCCTGGCCACCACGCTGAACGAAATCGCCCGCCAGTCCGGCGTGGGCATGCAGCTGCAGGAAGACGCCATCCCGCTGCAGCCAGCGGTGCGCGCCGCCTGCGAGTTCCTGGGCCTGGACCCGCTGTACGTGGCCAACGAGGGCAAGCTGGTGGCCATCTGCCCGGCACACGAGGCCGACGCCGCGCTAGCCGCGCTGCGCGCCCACCCGCTGGGCCGCCATGCGGCCAACATTGGCCAGGTGGTGGCCGATGCGCACCACTTTGTGCGGGTACGCACGCCGTTTGGCGGCGAGCGCCTGCTGGACTGGCTGGCCGGCGAGATGCTGCCGCGCATTTGCTAAGCCCCGCTACAATACGCCCATGCTACAGAAAGACACGCCATGAGCCCCCAAGCTACCGTTTTGCTGGTGGACGACGAAATCCGCTCGCTTGAAGCGCTGCAACGCACGCTGGAAGACGACTTCACGCTGTTTACCGCCAGCAGCGCCGACGAGGCGCTGGCCATCCTGGAAAGCGAATTCATCCAGGTGATCGTTACCGACCAGCGCATGCCGGACATGACCGGTGTGGCGCTGCTGCGCCGCGTGCGCGAGCGCCACCCGCAGGTGGTGCGCATCATTCTGTCCGGCTACACCGACAACGCCGACATCATCGCCGCCGTGAACGAAGCCGGCATTTATCAGTACCTGCTCAAGCCCTGGCACCCGGAAAGCCTGCTGCTGACCGTACAGGGCGCGGCCGAGCTGTTCCGCCTGCAGCAGGACAACGAGCTGCTGAACGTAGAGCTGAAAACCTCGGCGCCGTGGCTGCAAAGCCGGGTGGATGGCAAGCGCCGCGAGCTGAAAGCCCGCCACGCCATGGCCAATATCACCCGCGCACCGGACAGCCCGCTGGGCCAGGTGTGCGCGCTGCTGGAACGCGTGGCCGGCTTTGACATTGCCGTGCTGATAGAAGGCGAATCCGGCGTGGGCAAAGAGCTGCTGGCGCGGGCGCTGCACTACGCCAGCCACCGCCGCGAGCGCCCTTTTGTGGTGGAAAACTGCGCCGCCATGCCGGAGCAGCTGCTGGAAAGCGAGCTGTTCGGCCACAAGCGCGGGGCGTTTACCGGCGC
The DNA here is from genome assembly GCF_007644035.1 of Vogesella mureinivorans. GTDB lineage: Bacteria > Pseudomonadota > Gammaproteobacteria > Burkholderiales > Chromobacteriaceae > Vogesella > Vogesella mureinivorans. The sequence goes on from NZ_VMTV02000047.1 coordinate 22,852, forward strand.
TTACCAAGACCACGTCGGCCTGTTTCAACAAGCCGACGGCGGCACCATTTTTCTGGATGAAATCGGCGAAACCTCGCCCGCCTTCCAGGCCAAGCTGCTGCGCGTGCTGCAAGAAGGCGAAATCCGCCCGGTGGGCAGCCCGCGCCCGCTGAAAGTAGACGTGCGCGTGGTATCGGCCACCAACCGCAAGCTGGCCGAGCTGGTGCGCGAGGGGCGCTTTCGCGAAGACCTGTACTACCGGCTGTCGGCCTTTGCCGTGACCGTGCCGCCGCTGCGCGAACGGCCAGCCGATATCCCACTGATTGCCGAAAAGCTGCTGGACGAAGCCCGCCAGCACTACCAGCGCCCCGGCCTCACCCTGCTACCGGCCACGCTGGACGCGCTGCGGCTGTACCGCTGGCCCGGCAATGTGCGCCAGCTGCGCAACGAGCTGAACCGCATGCTGGTGCTAGCCGATGGCGACGCGCTGGGCGCCGAGCTGCTCTCGCCCGAGGTGCTGCAAGCCGCCGCCGAAGAACAAGTGGCCGAGCTGGCGTTTCTGGCCGGCATCGAGGGCGACCTCAAAACGCGGCTGGAGGCGCTGGAACAACGCATCCTGAAAGAAACGCTTACCCGCCAGCGCTGGAACAAAACCCGCGCCGCCGAAGAACTGGGCCTGTCGCGGGTAGGCCTGCGCAGCAAGCTCACGCGCTATGGGCTGGAATAATATGAAACCCGCTACCCTGGTGTGGCTGCAAAGCGGCGGCTGCGGCGGCTGTACGCTGTCGGCGCTGTGCGCGGAAAGCCCCGACTTTTTCACCGCGCTGGCCGATAGCGGCATCCGCCTGGCCTACCACCCGTCGCTGACCGAGGCCAGCGGCGACGAGGTGGCCCCGCTGCTGGCGGGGTTGGCCGCAGACGGTATCGACATCCTGTGCCTGGAAGGCTCGGTGATGCTGGGCGCCGACGGGCGCTTCCATATCAGCGGTGCCGCACACCAGCCCTACTACCAGCAGATCGCCGCGCTGGCCGCGCGCGCGCGCTACGTGGTGGCGGTGGGCACCTGCGCGGCCTACGGCGGCATTACCGCCGCGGGCGACAACCTGACCGGTGCCACCGGGCTGGCGTGGCAGGGCAGCCAGCCCGGCGGCCTGCTGGGCGATGGTTTTGCCGGCAGCAGCGGCCTGCCGGTAGTGAACATCAGCGGCTGCCCCACCCACCCCGGCTGGGTGCTGGAAACGCTGGCGCTGCTGGCTGCCGACGCGCTGCGCGCCAGCGACCTGGACCCGCTGGGCCGGCCGCGTTTTTACGCCGACAAGCTGGTGCACCACGGCTGCGACAAAAACGAGTTTTACGAATTCAAGGCCAGCGCCGAAGCGCCCGGCCAGCAGGGCTGCCTGATGGAGTTTGTCGGCTGCAAAGGCACGCAGGCGCACGCCGACTGCAATATCCGCACCTGGAACGGCGAAGGCTCCTGCCTGACCGGCGGCTACCCGTGCATCAACTGCACCGCGCCAGACTTTGCCGACCCCGGCCACGCGTTTTTCGAGACGCCCAAGATTGCCGGCTTCCCGGTGGGCCTGCCGACCGACATGCCCAAGGCCTGGTTTGTGGCGCTGTCCACGCTGTCCAAATCTGCCACACCCACGCGGGTGAAGGTTAACGCCACGCAGGACCGCATCACCATGCCGCCCTCGCTCCCCAAAAAGAACACCCCATGACACGACGCATACTGGGCCCGCTGGGCCGTGTGGAAGGCGACCTCACCCTGACGCTGGATCTGCAAGATGGCAAGGTGGCCGCCGCCGAGGCCACCAGCGGGCTGTTTCGCGGCTTCGAGCGCATTCTGGTAGGCCGCCAGGCCATGGACGCGCTGGCCATTGTGCCGCGCATCTGCGGCATCTGTTCGGTATCGCAGTCGGTGGCCGCTGCGCGGGCGCTGGCACAGCTGTACAACGTGACCCCGCCGGCCAACGGCGAACGCGTGACCAACCTGATCCACGCTGTAGAAAACGTGGCCGACCACCTGTCGCACTTCTACCTGTTTTTCATGCCGGATTTTGCCCGCGACGCCTACGCCGGCCACGGCTGGCACGCCGATATCCGCGCCCGCTTCAAGGCGGTAGAAGGCAGCGCGCACGCCCCCATGTTGGCCGCACGCGCCACGCTGATGCGCTTTATGGGCACGCTGGCCGGGCACTGGCCGCACTCCATGGTGATCCAGCCTGGTGGTGTCAGCCGCACCGTTACCGCTGCCGAACGCGTGCGGCTGGGGCAGTGGCTGGCGGCGTTTCGCCGCTTTCTGGAACAACACACCTACGGGGTGCCCTTGCAAGAGGTGGCCGCCTGGGACAGCCCCGCGGCGCTGGCCGACTACGCCGCCCGCCAGCCGCAAGCCGACCTGGCGCGTTTTCTGCAGCTGGCCGATAGCCTGGGCCTGGCCGCACTGGGCCGCTGCGACGCGCCGCTGATTGCCGGCCCGGCCTACCTGGAAGGCGAAGGTGGCAGCGCCTGGTCGCCCGCCGGGGTGTGGCAGCAGGGCAAAACCGACGTGCTGGATACCGCGCAGATCCGCGAACACAGCCGCCACGCCTGGCTGGTGGACTACGGCCCCACCCACCCGTTTGACGACGACACCCTGCCGGTGCCGGACAAAACCGACGCCTACAGCTGGAGCAAAGCACCACGGCTGGCCGGGCAGCCGGCGCAAACCGGCGCCATCGCCCGCGCCCTGCTGCGCCGCGACCGGCTGACCACTGCGCTGGTGCAGGCGCAAGGCAGCACCGTGTACACCCGCGTGCTGGCACGGGTGCGCGAAATGGCGCTGCTGGTGCTGCAGATGCAGGGCTGGCTGGCCGCCATCGAGCTGGCCGCGCCGTTCCAGACCGCCCTGCCCGCCCACCCGCTGTACGCCCGTGGCGAAGGCCTGACCGAAGCCGCACGCGGCATGCTGGGCCACTGGGTCACGCTGGACGGCAGCCGCATCCAGCGCTACCAGATCATCGCGCCCACCACCTGGAACTTCTCGCCGCGCGATAGCCACGGCCAGCCCGGCCCGCTGGAAGCCGCCCTGCTGGGTACCGTGGCCGACGACGCGCAGGCGCTGGCGGTGCAGCACATCGTGCGCAGCTTCGACCCGTGCCAGGTGTGCACGGTGCAGTAGGACAGGTTTTACCCCATGAGCGAATACAGACACCTTAGCCATGTGCCCCATCCCGTTGGCGCGAGCCGGGCAAAACGGTTTGCCCCAGGGTTTAAGACGCCGATTTGTTTGAGCCCCGCGCCGTTAGCAAGGGGCGAGTTCGGCGGCGCCTGGGGCGGGCCGTTAGGCGCGGGGTTTCGAGCAGCCCCGGGTCGCCTTTTCTTTGGGTACTTTCTTTTGGCGAAGCAAAAGAAAGTACCCCGTCCGCCGGGCGGAACCGGCTATGTTCATCACCATCCGCAGCGCGGATTCACTATCGTCCGTCAACCATCCGGCCCTATTCACACGGCTCACAGAAAAAGCTGATAGACAGAGAAACGAGCAAAGCCATGCCCGACAAACTCAGCAGCAGTGCCGAAGCCACCCGCCTGGGCGGCGAGCTGGCCGAAGAAGCCTGGATCGACGTGATACGCCGCATGGACCAGGTGTACACCGAGCTGGTGCAATCGCAGGAAACGCTGGAAGCCAAGCACCGCGAGCTGGCCGACGCGCACCGCTTTACCGAAGGCGTGCTGGAAGCCATGACCGACGTGATGGTGGTGTGCGACACCCTGGGCCAGGTGCGCCAGGTGAACCGCGCCATGGTGTCGCTAACCGGGCTGAGCGAAAGCCTGCTCACCGCCTGCAAGCTCACCGACCTGGTGCCGGGCGAGGCCGAGCGCGAGCTGCTGCTGCAAAGGTTGGCCGCAGGCAATGCCGAGGGCTGCGATATCGAAATCGCCCTGATCGCCCATAACGGCGAGGCCATACCGGTAACCTGGAACGTCAGCGCCCTGTACGACGGCGAACGCCGCTACAGCGGCTTTGTGGCGGTGGGCCGCCCGGTGGGCGAGCTGAAAAAAGCCTACGCCGAGCTGAAGCAGGCGCACGAGGCGCTCAAGGCCGCGCAGGCGCAGCTGGTGCAGGCCGAGAAAATGGCGTCGCTGGGGCGGCTGGTAGCCGGTGTGGCGCACGAGCTGAACAACCCTATCAGCTTTATCGTGGGCAATACCCACGCCATGCAGCGCTACGCCGGCAAGCTGCAACAGTATCTGGCTGCGGTGCATGCGGCCAACCCGGACGCGGGCGCGCTGCGCCAGCAGCTAAAGATAGACCGCCTGCTGGCCGACCTGCCGTCGCTGCTGGACGGGCTGATGGAAGGCGCCCAGCGCAGCAGCGCCATTGTGGACGCGCTCAAGCGCTTTTCCGCCATCGAAACCGACACCCGCCAGCGCGTAAACCTGGCCGAGGCGGTACAGCGTGCGCTGCACTGGGTGGGCCAGGCCGCACCGCACCGCGTGAGCGTGCAGTGCCACGGGCTGGAGAGCGCGCTGTGGGTCACCGGCTCGGCCAACCAGCTGCAGCAGGTACTGGTGAACCTGATCCAGAACGCCTACGACGCCGTAGAGACCCAGGCGGCTCCGGCGCTGGTGCTCACACTGGCCAGCGCCCAGGGCCGGGTGCTGTTAAGCGTGGCCGACAACGGCCCCGGCATTGCTGCGGCCAACCTGGCGCGCATCTTCGACCCGTTCTTTACCACCAAGCCGGTGGGCAAAGGCACCGGCCTGGGCTTGTCGATCAGCTACGGTATTGTGGAGCAGCACGGCGGCACGCTGGCCGCGGCCAACCTGGCAGACGGCGGCGCCTGCTTTACGCTGACCCTGCCCACCGCCGCAAGCGGCACGCCATAAAACAAAACCCCCTGCGCTGCATGGCTGCAGCCAGGGGGTTTTGCCCGTGCTGGCGGTTTATTCGCTAGCCGGTTTTTTCTTGCTGCGCGAGCGTTTGGCCGGTGCTGCCTTCTCTGCCACCTCGGCGGCAGGCGCAACCTCGGCGGGGGCGGGCTGCTCGGGCTGCCGCTCGGGGTGCTGCTCGGCTTCGCTGGGCAGCATCAGCTCGGGGTATTCGCCAAACAGGCGCTCTATCAGCTTGCTGCGCGCATCGATATGGTGCCCCAGGCGCCAGTCTTGCAGCAGCTGGATGGCAATCTCGAAAAACGGGTAGTCAATCTCGTACAGGCGGTGCAGCTCGTATGGCTGCTGCAGCTGCAGCGCCAGCGCCAGGTGTTTCAGTGTTTCCAGCTGCTGCGGGTCGGCCCCGGCGTCCATCAGTTTCTTGATACGTTTGGCAGCGTTCATACTTACTCCTTTGAGGTGACAAGACAAACAAGGTCAGGCTAACACACTGACAAACAAGCGTTTAAGACCTGCATCATCTCTCCCCGTATTAAAAAAAAGCCCGCCTAGGCGGGCAAACCATCCGAAACGGGACAGAAACAAATAAGGAGAGACGCGGCAAACCATGCAAAACCCGCGCAGGTCCCAATCTAAGGCAGCAACATGACAGCAGCGTGACAGATATTATTGCCACCACACGGTTGGCCGCACCGCGCTGCCAATGTATGTTGATGCCTTGCGTTGCAACCGGCTAACACCATGACACTCACCCTTTCCCCGGCAGCCGCCAGCGATGCCCAGGCCATGGAACAGCTCATCCGGCAGGCCATGGCGCCCTGCTACGCCCGCCATGCGCTGCAGTGGGACAGTGCTGCGTTTCACCTGCAGCTGGCCACTACCCGTAACCACTGGCTGTACTGGCATGGCCAGCTGGCCGGCGTGCTGCGCTACCAGCAAGATGGCCAGGCCCTGTACCTGCGGGACCTGCATATCGTGCCCACGCTGCGTGGCCAGGGGCTGGGTGGCATGGCGCTGGCCCAGCTGGCTACCCTGGCACGGCTATGCGGTAACACGGCCATACGGCTGCGCACTTTTGCCGACAGCCCGGCGCTGCACTTCTATCTGCGCCATGGCTACCAGCAAGTACGGCAAGACGGGCCGCTGGCCGGGCTGGCATACCCACTAAGCAGATAGCCGCGACAGACACCGCGCACAGGCAAGCTGCTTGCCATCCCCGCCACAACAGTGCAAAGCCGCTTGCCAGCGGCTGTAACGCCAGCCGTTACAGCGCAGCACCATCCCATTGAAAAACAGCCACTTGCCCCACCCGCCTACCTAGCGCTGTAGCTGGCATGCTTCCTGCAGTGCCGGCTGCATGCCCGGGCCAAAACGGGCAAGACACGCATCCCACCTGGAGACACCGATGACCCCGACCCGCAGCTTGCTGGCTGGCGCCCTGAGCCTGGCCACCCTGCCCGCGCTGGCCCACACCGGCCATAACGATACTTTTAACCTGCTGTCCGGCATGGCACACCCGACAGGCGGGCTGGACCACCTGCTGGCCATGGTGGCCGTAGGCCTGTGGGCCGCCGCGCACCAGGGCAAGGTACGCCTGGCCGCGCCCGCCACCTTTGTGCTGGCCATGCTGGGCGGCTGCCTGCTGGGCGCTGCCGGTATGGCGCTGCCTGCCGTGGAGCCCGGTATTGCCCTGTCGGTACTGGTACTGGGCCTGATGGTTGCAGCCGGTAGCCGCGTACCGGCCAGCATCGGCCTGCCGCTGATTGCCGCTTTCGCACTGGTACACGGCCACGCCCACGGTGCCGAAGCCCCCGCTGGCAGCCTGGCCGGCTATATGGCCGGTTTTGTCCTGGCAACCGCTGCCCTGCACGCCGCCGGCCTGGTAGCCGGCCGCACCCTGCTGGCGCGCGCCAGCCTGTGGGCCCGTGCCACCGGTGCTGCCATTGCCGCCAGCGGTGCCTGGCTACTGGCCGGCAGCCTGTAATACCCCGCGCGCAGCCCTTGCCTGGCGAGGGCTGCACGAGTGGTATTGCCGCTCACACTCCTCCATCCAAACCTGGTTGTTATGCATGACAACAGCCGGGCAGGCCGCCCCCCGCGCCTGCCCGGTATTTTTTTGCCTGCACGGCAGACAGGCGGCCGCACAGCGGGCAGCCAGTTGGCCGCACCCACTGCAAAGCCGCTTACCACCCTGCTGCAGCGTGCCGCACAAACACCATTAAAAACAGCATCTTGCACACCCACGCAAGCTGGCACGCTTCTTGTAACAGGCTGCCACCCATGTTGTAACCACCCCCCTACAAAACAGAATAAGGCAGAGACCACGATGGAGACTTTCTACCAGGCCATGCGGCGCCAGGGTGTTACCCGCCGCAGCTTTCTGAAGTTCTGCAGCCTCACCGCCACCTCGATGGGTTTGGGCTCGGCCTTTGTGCCGCGCATCGCCCAGGCACTGGAAACCAAACCGCGCACGCCGGTGATCTGGCTGCACGGGCTGGAATGCACCTGCTGCACCGAATCGTTTATCCGCTCGGCGCACCCGCTGGCCAAAGACGCCATCCTGTCGCTGATCTCGCTGGACTACGACGACACCATCATGGCTGCCGCCGGCCACCAGGCCGAAGCCATCCTGGATGAGATCATGGAAAAGCACAAAGGCGAGTACATCGTGGCCATCGAGGGCAACCCGCCGCTAAACGAAGACGGCATGTTCTGCTTCCCTGGCGGCGAGCCCTTCGTGGAAAAACTCAAGCGCGTCTCGGCCGACGCCAAGGCGCTGATCGCCTGGGGTTCCTGTGCCAGCTGGGGCTGCGTGCAAGCGGCCAAACCCAACCCTACCCGCGCCACGCCGGTACACCAGGTGATTCTGGACAAGCCCATCATCAAGGTGCCGGGCTGCCCGCCCATCCCCGAAGTGATGGCCGCCGTGATTACCTATATGGTCACCTTCGACCGCATCCCCGAGCTAGACCGCCAGGGCCGCCCCAAGATGTTCTACGGCCAGCGTATTCACGATAAATGCTACCGCCGCCCGCACTTCGATGCCGGCCAGTTTGTGGAAACCTGGGACGACGAAGGCGCACGCAAGGGCTACTGCCTGTACAAGGTGGGCTGCAAAGGCCCCACCACCTACAACGCCTGCTCCACCGTGCGCTGGAACGGCGGCGTGAGCTGGCCGGTGCAAAGCGGCCACGGCTGCATAGGCTGCTCGGAAGACGGCTTCTGGGACAAGGGCTCGTTCTACGACCGCGTCACCAGCATTCCGCAGTTCGGTATCGAAGCCAACGCGGACCAGATCGGCATGACCGTGGCCGGTGGCGTGGGCGCTGCCATTGCCGCGCATGCCGCGGTCAGCGCCATCAAGAGCACGGTACTGAAAAAGCAGGACCTGAAGCCGCTGGATGACACCCAGAACAAGAACAAGGAGAACGTGTAATGGCCTACCAGACCCAAGGCTTTACCCTGGACAACAGCGGCCGCCGCGTAGTGGTAGACCCGGTAACCCGTATCGAAGGCCACCTGCGCTGCGAAGTAAACCTCGACAGCAACAATGTGATTACCAATGCCGTGTCCACCGGCACCATGTGGCGCGGGCTGGAGGTGATCCTGAAAGGCCGCGACCCGCGCGACGCCTGGGCGTTTGTGGAGCGCATCTGCGGCGTGTGCACCGGCACCCACGCGCTGACCTCGGTTCGTGCAGTAGAAGACGCGCTGAAGATCAATATCCCCGAAAACGCCAACCTGATCCGCAACATGATGCAGGCGGCGCTGTACGTGCACGACCACCTGGTGCACTACTACCATCTGCACGCGCTGGACTGGGTAGACGTGATATCGGCACTAAAGGCCGACCCCAAGCGCACCAGCGAGCTGGCGCAAAGCATTTCCAGCTGGCCACTGTCCAGCCCCGGCTACTTCCGTGACCTGCAGTCGCGGCTGAAGCGCTTTGTGGAAAGCGGCCAGCTGGGCCCGTTCCGTAACGGCTACTGGGGCCACCCGGCCATGAAGCTACCGCCGGAAGCCAACCTGATGGCGGTAGCACACTACCTGGAAGCGCTGGATTTCCAGAAAGAAATCGTCAAGATCCACACCATCTTCGGCGGCAAGAACCCGCACCCGAACTGGCTGGTAGGCGGCATGCCGTGCGCCATCAACGTGGATGACACCGGCGCGGTGGGCGCCATCAATATGGAGCGGCTGAACCTGGTGAAACAGGTGATCGACCGCACCATCGAATTCTGCGAACAGGTCTACGTGCCGGACGTGATCGCCATTGCCGGCTTCTACCCCGAGTGGTTCAAGATCGGCGGCGGCCTGGCCGGCCAGAGCCTGCTGTCCTACGGCGACTTCCCGGCCCGCGCCAACGACTACAGTGCGGCCAACCTGCTGCTGCCACGTGGCGCCATCATCAACGGCAAGTTCAGCGAGATCCACCCGGTAGACCTGTACGCGCCGGACGAGATCCAGGAGTTCGTTACCCACAGCTGGTACAGCTATGGTGACGACAAAAAAGGCCTGCACCCGTTTGATGGCATTACCGAGCCCAAATTCGAGCTGGGGCCAAACCACAAGGGCACCAAGACGCGCATCGAGTCGCTGGACGAGTCGGCCAAATACTCGTGGATCAAGTCGCCACGCTGGAAAGGCCACGCCATGGAGGTGGGCCCGCTGGCGCGCTACCTGATTGGCTACCACCAGAACAAAGCCGAGTTCAAGGAGCCGGTAGACGCGCTGCTGAAGCACTTCAACGCGCCGCTGGAAGCCATGTTCTCCACCAACGGCCGCACCGCCGCGCGCGCGCTGGAGTCGGTATGGGCCGCACGCCAGATGGCCAGCTTCTACGACCAGCTGATCGCCAATATCAAGAACGGCGACACCGCCACGGCCAACGTCGAAAAATGGGACCCGGCCACCTGGCCGGCGTCGGTAAAAGGCGTGGGCTTTACCGAGGCACCACGCGGCGCGCTGGGCCACTGGCTGAAAATCGAGAACACCAAGATCGACAGCTACCAGTGCGTGGTACCCACCACCTGGAACGCCGGCCCCCGCGACGACAAGGGCCAGATCGGCGCCTACGAAGCCTCGCTGATGGGCACCAAGATGGCGGTGGCAGACCAGCCGCTGGAGATACTGCGCACGCTGCACAGCTTCGACCCCTGCCTGGCTTGCTCTACCCACGTGATCGGCGACGATGGCGGCGAGCTGGTCAAGGTACAGGTGCGCTAACGGCCAAGGTTGGCCGCATGCGGCCAACCCTGCGCCCCCAGACCCGGCTGCCGCCACCGCACACCCCGGCGGCGGCCCGGTCGCCGGAATAGCCCGCGGCGGGGGCTGCACTCCCCTGCCGCGGCGCTGCCGGTTTATCAGAGCCGTGTCACAGCCCGCGCCACTGTCGTAGCAGGCTGTGACCCAAGACTCAGGAGCAAGCGATGAAAAGCTATGATTTTGACGGCAAGGCCCCGCAGGGGGTTAGCCGCAAGGTAACGTCGGTTTACGTGTACGAGGCGCCGGTACGGCTGTGGCACTGGGTCACCGTGCTGTGCATCATTATCTTGTCGCTGACCGGCTATTTTATTGGCAAGCCGCTACCCAGCGTGCCGGGCGAGGCCACCTTCCAGTACGTGATGGGCTATATCCGCTTTGCCCACTTTGCTGCCGGCTATGTGCTGGCAGTGGGGCTGGTGGGGCGGCTGTATTGGGCTATCGTGGGCAACCACCACGCGCGCGAGATCATTCTGGTGCCGGTGTGGGATAAGGCGTGGTGGAAAGAATTTTTCTTCGAGATCCGCTGGTACCTGTTTATCGAGCGCTACCCCAAGAAATACATCGGCCACAACCCGGTAGGCCAGATCGCCATGGCCAGCTTTATCTGGGCCACGCTGTTCATGTGCGCCAGCGGCTTTGCGCTATACGGCGAAGGCACCGGTGAGGGCAGCTGGGCGCATACCGCCTTTAACTGGGTGATTGTGGCGTTTGGCAATAGCCTGGACGTGCACAGCTGGCACCGCCTGGGCATGTGGGCGATTTTGCTGTTTGTGATGATCCACGTGTACGCCGCCATCCGCGAGGACATCATGTCCAAGCAGAGCATGGTCTCCACCATGATCAGCGGCTTTCGCATGTTCAAGGATTAGCGCCTGCCGACAGGCTTTTTGTGTTACGCCGGCACGCTGCGCGCTGCCGGCAAACGATAGTTGTAGAGTGTGTGGGTAAGTTTGGGCCGGGGGCGACCCCGGCCATTTTTTCAGAGGTTGGCCGCATGGCACGCAATATCCTGACCACCCGTACCCCTATCGCCCCCGGGCGCTTTCTGTACAGCCGCTTTCTGCGCCCGGCCGGCCTCACGCAAACGCATGCGGCCAACCAGCTGGGGCTGTCGCGCCGCCGCCTGAACGAAATCATCCAGGGCCACCGCAGCATTACCCCCGATACCGCGCTGCGGCTATCGCTGCTGTTTGGCCTGCCGCCGCGCTTCTGGCTGGATCTGCAGGGCGACTGGGACCTGGCGCAAGCACGGCGCAAGCTGCAGCAAGCCGCCTGACCGTTCAGCCGGGTGGCACGCCCGGCCAGCGCAGCGCCACCCACTGCGCGGTACTGAGCTGGCAAAACGGGTAAAGAATGCTTTCTTCCTTGTCAAAGTGCTGCTGTAGCTGGCGTTGCAGCACGCCGGCCAGCGGGCCGCACACTGCAGCATCGTGCTGCTGTACGGCCTGGAATAATGCTTCCATCAGCTCGCGCAGCTGCTCGTGCTCGTAGCGCATCACCTCGGTAGGCCCGTGCTGCTGGCCGCTTAGCTGTTCGTACAGTGGGTACAGCACCTGCTCTTCGTCGGCAAAGTGGCTGTCCAGCTCGGCACAAAAGTCATGGCAGGCGCGCTGTGCCTGCGCCCACTGCTGCTGCACGATATGGCACTGCAAGGCGTCAAACAGCTGCTGGCAATGGCGGTGTATGTGTATCAGATAGTCTGCTGGTTTCATCGGGTGTCCGGTGTCCTGGTAGCCCTGGCAGCACCGTGCTGTACGGGCTGATTTCAGTATTGCACCGCCCGGCTACCCGTAACTGACGCGGATCAAATGCGGCCCCACCTACCCACACAGCATGCCAAAACAGGCCAGCGCAGACCCGGGAGCAGACTGTGCTACCATGCTGGCTCTTGTCTCCCCTCTTTTCCCGCCTGCTTTACCCGATGTTCTCATCGCCCAAGCATCGCCTCTGCCCTTTGGTCGCGACGTCTGTTCGACGCACATAGAGTCCAGCTCGTACCGCACCAAAGGTTTGCCATGCCAGGCTATGCAGTGAAAACCCAGCACGTTCACGTGGCTGGGGCGCCCGATCTCGTCATCCGATCCCTGCTGGATAACCAGCAATACGCCGACCCGCTGGGCGAAGCCGCCGCACTGGGTATTTCCGCAGCCAGCTGGCCATTGTTTGGCCTGGTATGGCCATCGGCACAAAAGCTGGCCGACCTGATGCAAGGCTGGGAGCTGGGCACACAACGCATTCTGGAAATAGGCTGCGGCCTGGGGCTGGCCAGCCTGGTAGTACAGCGCCGCGAAGGCAATATCACCGCCAGCGACTGCCACCCGCTGACCGCCGGCTTTCTGGCGGCCAACGTGGCGCTGAACGCGCTGCCACCGCTGCCCTACCTTACCGGCAACTGGGGGCACACCAACCCGGGGCTGGGCGAGTTCGACCTGATCATCGGCAGCGATGTGCTGTACGAGCGCGACCAGCCGCTGACCCTGGCGGCGTTTATTGCCCTGCATGCGGCCCCGGCCGCGCAGGTCATCATCATCGACCCGAACCGTGGCAACCGCAGCCTGTTTCACCGCCAGATGGCCTTGCTGGGCTTTACGCTGAGCGAAAGCATGATCGAGGCCCCGCTGTGGGACGGCACCCCCTACCGTGGCCGCCTGCTGCACTACCAGCGCAGCCTGCCACCCGCCAGCCTGTGCTAGCGGCACCAGGCCAAACAAAAAGCCCACCGCGAAGGTGGGCTTTTTCTATACAGCGGGCAGCGCTAGCTCGGGCTCATCACCGGCGCCTTGCTCTGCAGGGCACGCCCCTGCACCGGCACGGTGGCATCCTGCCGCACCGGCTCCTGGTCTACGCTGAGCCAGCGCTTCATGCTCAGCCCGCCGGTTACCGTGGCCGTGGCCGCATCCTTGCACGACAGGCACACCGGCTTGCCGGTACGCTCGCGTATCGCCGCATCTACCCTGGCGCCGTGCAGCACTTTGGATTTGTCACGCTGCCATTCCAGCAGCGTATTGGCCAGGTGGCGGTAGGATGGGTCTTTCATGCCGTAGATATCACGGTAGGCGGTAAGCCACAGCTCGCCAGCCTCGTCTTCGTTCAGCACCAGCGGCTGGTAGGCAATGGTCACTTGTGCGCCGTTGCTCACCCAATCGGCCAGCGCCAGCGCGTTTTCGTTTTTCAGGCGTACACAGCCATGGCTACGCACCCCCGGCACGCTGCCGGGCTGGTTGGTGCCATGAAAGCCCAGGCCCAGGCGCGGCTCGCCAAAACGGATGAACACCTTGCCCAGCGGGTTTTCCGGCCCCGGTGGCACCTCGGTTTTCACCGGCTGGCCTTTTTTGGCCATTTCAGCCTGGATGGACTTGGGCACATGCCAGGTAGGGTCGCGGTGTATACCGGTAATACTGTAGCTGCCAGTGGGCGTACGCGTGATCTGCTTGCCCACCGCTACCGGGTAGCTGCGCAGCAAAACACCATCCTGATACAGCAACACGCGGGTTTGCGGCAGGTTTACCACCAGATGCTGGCCCACGGGGGCAATCTCGACATCCGGTTCAGGGGTAGACGCCCATACAGTGCTACTGACTAAGGCAAAGAGGGCAAGGCTGGGCTTGAGTGTCAATTTGGTACTTTGAACAGGTTGCAATAGCAAGGATGGTAGCAGATGCGGGGCAGTTTGTTGCAATGCCATGCGGCCAACCTGGCACCGTGCGTTTTGCTGTGGTTTCTGCGACAATTGCGGCCTTTGCCAACGCATTTTGACTTTAAAAAACAATGACTCAACAGCAACAAATCGCCCAGATCGAATCCCTGGACCATGAAGGACGTGGTGTTGCCCACGTCGAAGGCAAGACAATATTTATCGAAGGCGCGCTTCCTTACGAGGTGGTTACTTACAGCAGCTTCCGTAAAAAACCCAGCTACGAGAACGCTGTAGCGGTGGATGTGTTGAAAGATAGCTACATGCGCACCCAGCCATCCTGTCCGCACTATGGCGTATGCGGTGGCTGCTCCATGCAGCACGTCGAGTTCACCGCCCAGGTCGCCATCAAGCAGCGCGTACTGGAAGACAACCTGGCCCGTATCGGCAAGGTACGCCCGCACGTGGTGATGACCCCTATCGCCGGCCCGGCCTGGGGCTACCGCCACCGCGCCCGCCTGTCTGCCCGCCTGGTAGAGAAAAAAGGCGGCGTGCTGGTAGGTTTCCATGAAAAGCGCTCCAGCTTTATCGCGGACATGAACGAGTGCCACATTCTGCCCAAGCACATCTCGGCGCTGATCACCCCGCTGCGCCAGATGATCTACCAGCTGTCCATCAACAACCGCATGCCACAGGTAGAAGTAGCCGTGGGCTCGGACGTGGATATCCTGGTGTTCCGCAATATGGACGCCATGACCGACGCCGACATCGCCATCCTGAAAGGCTTCTCCGACCAATACAGCCAGCCCGGCCGCCCGCTGCAAATGTGGCTGCAGCCCAAAGGCCCGGAAACCTGCTACCCCATCTACCCGCTAGACGCACCACGCCTGACCTACCGCCTGGCAGACTTCAACGTGGAAATGCCCTACTACCCCACCGAGTTCACCCAAGTAAACCCGGACATCAACAACGTGATGGTCGCCCGCGCCCTGCGCCTGCTGGACCCGCAAGCCGGCGAGCGCATTGCCGACATGTTCTGCGGCATCGGCAACTTCACCCTGCCCATCGCCCGTAGCGGCGCCACCGTACACGGCATGGAAGGTAGCCAGGCACTGGTAAAACGCGCCGTGGAAAACGCCACCCACAATGGCCTGCAGCACAAGGTAAGCTACGAAATGGCCAACCTGTTCGACGTGACCGAAGAATCGTTGGCCGCATTGGGCAAGTTCGACAAAATGCTGATCGACCCGCCACGCGACGGCGCCATCCAGCTGGTCAAAGCCTTTACCGAGGAAACCGCCCCGCAGCGCCTGGTGTACGTGTCGTGCAACCCGTCCACCCTGGCCCGCGACGCCGGCATCCTGGTACACACCAAGGGCTACACGCTGAAATCGGCCGGTATCGTGAACATGTTCCCGCACACCGGCCACGTGGAGTCCATTGCCTGGTTCGAAAAAACCAGCCCCTGCATGACCCACGCGGAAGTAGCGGAAATGGAAGCACGCGAAGAAGCCGAGCGCGATGCCGCCCGTGCCATCGCCATTGCCGCCCGCGAAGTGCGTGAAATCCAGCTGGCCGAGCTGCGTGCCATCGAAAAGGCTGAAAAGCAGGCCGCCAAAGCCGCCCGCACCGCCGAGTTCCAGGCCCGCACTGCGGCCAACGCTGAAAAGCGCGCTGCCTTCGAAGCCCGCCAGGCAGAGGGTGAGGCGGGTAGCGAGCAGGCGGAGTAAGCGCTAAAGCAGGGCGGCAAAGTTCCACCACTAGGCGACTGTTCCGATAGGGCTACCGACTGCATTAGATGATTTTTTGTATCGCTCGACCCCAGTTCTACCCCAGAGCGAACCATGAAGATTCATCTAACAGATAGTGCAATCGCCAGACTAAAGACCCCGGTTGACCGTGTTGAGTACAAAGACACGAGGCTTCCGGGGTTTACTTTACGCGTGGGACGAAGAGCGAAGGTCTGGTACTTCCGGTCTACCATCAATAGAGCGCGTGTCAGCGTTAAGCTTGGAACATGGCCTATCGTGAGCGCTGACTTAGCAAGAGCGCGTTCATTTAATATGTAGTCATTATATAGAACTCCAATAAAATATAGAATACTGTGGAGAATCATATTTTTAAATGAATCCCCACAGCACATAACTTACCCGTGGATAATCGGCTTGATAATTTTTATCTTAGCATCTTTATCAATATCAATAACTTTCACTTGATTGAGCCCCTCAGTTAACTCGAGAATATCCATGGTTCGAATCTTGCTCTCCTCTATCATTTTTTCTCTATTTTTGGAAATTGCAAAAATCACCTGCTTGTCAGTAAATTTACTAGCGGCCTCACACAATGCTCTCATCGACTCAGAACTCATTGCATGCTGACCTGGTTCATCAAAAACCAAAATACCAGGATGGAATTTAGAAGTTTGAAGAAGCGTAATATAATATGCCCACTCTGATCTAACAAAATCACTAGCCGAGGACCCAATCCGAATTGGCTGTTTTGTTTTATTAGCAAGCACACAAGGGAAAAGTTTCGATGGATAATCTCTAGTAATTGATATAGTCTCAATTCTTGAACTGGTATAGTTAAAATCTCTTAAATACTTCTTGTAGACATTTTCAAAACTATCAATTTTGACCTGATCTCGCTCAAAAGATGTTTCAATATCTTTTGCCTCGCTCTTCTTCCCCAAAATCTCGTAAGCAAGACTGCTCAGCAAGGCTTTATTTCTATTAAAGTTAACCTGTATACTAGTTACCCTATCAATCTCAACTTTCACATGAGCCGCATCAAATGCTATTTTTTTAAGTTCATCATATGGAGCATTTCTTGCTCCTCGCGTATCAAAGGCTATTTTTTCCCTTGTCATGTTAATGGCCGAGTCGTAGTATGTAATACTCCGCTCTTGATTTTCAATAAAAATCTTAGAAGAACAAATATACGACTCAAGTAAATTTATTCTAGATTTTAGTGATGATATTGTAAAATTTACATCCTCAGGTTTGCCAATTGAAGACAGTTTATTACGACCAATCAACTCAGTTTCACAAACTGGACAGCTAGTAAAGTTTTGTAAATCGACAGAGAATATTCTTGTTTTTCTAGCACCATCCAAAGTGGCCAGCTCACTCTTCAGGCTAGAGATCGTTCTGCCATACTCTTCTATTTTCAAACTCTCAGAGACAAGTGTATTAACTAAACTGCTCTTTATTGCCTTTAGTTTTGCCAACTCAACTTTTAATTTCTTCGTGTCACCACTCTGCCCATGGTAAATTCCACGTTCAGCATTTGAAATTTCCCTTAACTTCTCTTCTAGACCAATTAAAACATCTCGAGAACGCTTCCATTCTTGGCCTACCTTAATAAATATATTAGATTTATCAACATCGCTACTCTTGTAATCATCATATTTCTCACCAATCTGACTCACTCTAACAGGCACGTTTCCGAAGCCTAAGATCATTGCTGAGTATATATTTGTCCATTTGACTTGCAATTGGCTAAGTTGCTTTTTTAGGTCATCTTGGATGAACTCATTTTGCAGACACTCTAAGTCAAGCAAGTACTCTGTAAGCTTTCTCTTAGCATCTCTTATACTAAAAGATGGCATCTTTGCATAAAAATCAGACCACCCTTGGGTTTGTTCAACAAGGGCTGCAGCAAAAATATTCTGCATGTACAAGATTTTTTTTCTTTCCTGATTCTCATCCTCGTAAATAGGCAGTTTAATTCCTATAAAGTCAGCCAACCATCTATAAAATCCATCATTGTTATCATGATCCCCCTGCGATTTCAAAAAATATTCTTTACGAGCACCTTCTATTTCTATAGAAATCACACTAGGACTGTTTTCACCACCAGGTTCTTTGATGCTTCTAACTAATTTCGCGCTTTGATCTTTGCTATTGCTGATCAGCAATTCCACATACGAATGTGCAACCGAATAGCTCTTATCGTCATAATCAAAAGCATCATGCAAGCACTTATCTAAGACAAATTGCTGGCTGTTCCACATTCCTAAAAACTGCTCCATACCCAGCCCGTAATAAAGCGCGGATATTATTGTGGACTTCCCACTGGAGTTAAAACCAAAGATAATGTTCAAACCTCTATTGAAACCAACATCAAATCCAAATACCTGACTGGATGAATTGGTCGTAATTCTCGCCTTTACTGCATCTATCCTTAACATTACTCAGCTCCAATATAATACTTCTTGGAATAAACCTCTGTCACTTCAGCAATCACATTGGAAATCAAAACATCCGTTTCCACAAACAGACCATCTTTGATCAAATTATCAACTATAATTTGACCACTTTGTTTAAGTGTAAACTTCTCTTTTGATGCAGAAGCCTCCCATTCTATATATTTAGCATTTCTGAGAATAATTAGAATTGTGTTTAATTTCCCGTCTGGGCTCCATGGCTTGACTAGAAATTTAAATCGCTCATCACGAGAAAGGCTATGAGTAATCACATGATCAAAGATTATCGCAAGCCGATTTCGGGTTATGCTCTTCGTCCGACCAGTGATTGCTCTATAAAGAATCAACAAAACAATAATCGATAAAATCTCTACCGCATTGTAAGCAGAGACTTTCTTTATGACTTTTTTCTCAAATACAATCATCACTGTTGCCCTTAATATCAAGATTACAATCTGCCAACTGAGTTGATATTATATAATTTCGGATGACTTTCTTTTCCACTAGCGGCAATTTATTAGAGAAACTTTCCTCTACCTCTTGTAAACACTCATCTTGAATTTCCTGATATTTCTCATGGGCCTGTGCTATATTCGAGCTAGTATTCAAGTATATTTTAGGGCCTTCCCTCGCGGTCATCAGGTAGTCATATTCGCTACTCAAGTCTTGATTTTTTCTAATATAATTCTGAATATAGCTATCCCCTGCAATAATTAGACGAATAATTTTAGATCGTTCACTTAATGCATCGGAGACAGCAGGATAAATCACCTTCATTTTTCTTGTTATATTATCAAAGAAAATTTTATTCTCTGCATTGGCTGACCAATCATTTATTGCATTTTGCTCAACCCTCAATATTTTTAGCATTTGACGTGACTTAATTGCAGAACTTAAATCGAAATTTTTTTCAATCAATGTTATATCTTCAGAATCTATATCAGCTATTTTATCTAATTCACTATATCGGAAGGTAGCGGATATACCATCATGCGGCACCTCACATAAAATTCCATGTAAATACAAGTTACCTTCACTCGGCTCCGCATCGACAAATAGCCCACTTCCTGATATCCCTGCTAATAAATATGAACCACCACTACCTTGCTGTACACTCTGCAAGTGGTTTGGTTCAACATTAAAATCATGCAGAGCATTGCTTACAACTTGTTCTCGATAAGTTAGATTGGTTACTGGATAGGAGTTTTCATTTTGAAAAATTGCAGGGCGAATAACTGAGCACGATGTAATTTCTGGGTTCTTTACGATGCGGCAAAGTTCTATTTTTTTAAGATTGGCTTCAAGCCCACCCTCCAGCTCAACCTTTAAAATGCACAACTCGTTTTCTTTTGAAAATGCACAATCTGTTAAAATACAAACCAATTTGCACTGCACACCACACTCTAACTTAATTAAAAACTCGCCACCATCTATCAATTCAAAATTATGACCATAAACAACATGCCCGGCAGTTATAACATAAAAACTGCCATTACTCTCTAAAATAACCCCCCGTCCATTCAGAGTGCCATTCCTATAAAAATCAACTGAATTTGAGCGTATTTTGTTATAAAAGTCCACCATATCACAATCTCTCTATATCAATTTCATTTGAGAATATAGCACTCACTTTAAAATCGTATGGCACATTAACGAATTGGATGGCATTCTTTACACGTTCATAGTTAAAGAAAAAATTGCACTCACTAAAATCGTGTAAGTATGCTTGTCGTACAATAGCGCCCAACACAGGGGCGTGAGGATGATCGTATGCGCCAGCACTATTTGTTGAAATCATGTAATTTCTGCAGCGAATCCGCTCTAACCATTTAGATGATGTGCTATGAACCGAGCCATGATGTGATATTTTCACTATATCGCATTGTAGTTCTTCATTCTTACCCAAAAACTTCCCCAGTGCCAAGTCAATATCAAATGGATGTGCATCGCCCAAAAACAGCATTACTTTTTTATTGGCCTCGACAATCATGGCAATGGAAGTTCTATTTATAAAGTCACTTTTTATAGGCTTGCGTTGATTTAATATTTTATCAATATCACAATCAACAATTTTCGCAGCCAAACTAACTTTTCTAGATATGTTCTGTTGCTCACTTCGCTCGGCAGATAACAACTCTTCAAAATCTGATTTATATTTATTCAGAACTGTCCTAGGTGGCGATATGATTCGCAGCTTAAATTCACCCACCTCAATTACAGCACCGTCTACTGCAGGATAAATAACGTCATCACTACGTAAAAGACCGGCTAAACTATTAACATCACCGACTGAAACTTTATTACCACTCTGGAAATAGTGAAGGTCAGGCATGTTGACAATAAAATCAAAAGCCTCACCAGGAATCCTATTCTTCAAAAATTGCACTATTCCACCAATATGGTCATTATCTTGGTGTGTAATTACTATGGTACATTTCTTATTTTTCCCATTAATGATACCTCTCAGAGCTGCCGCTGTTGTAGGCATACCGCCATCTATGACCAGGATGTTTTTATCGTCTTCCAACACAAGAGAATCGCCAGTATTAGCAGGCAGGAAGTGCAATTTCATATTTAAAGAAATGTTTAAAGTAAAATAATTAATTATTGCAATTTGTGGTGTATTCAAAGCACCTCGTCACAACAGGCACATCACCCCCTCCATGCTATCACGTAAGCATAAATTTCCGATGCTGCAACATCGGAAGATTGCTCACGGTTGACTCGTTGGTCTCAGTTACTCCTAAAAGATGAAACACACTACTTTTAGGCTGGCTACTTCTGATCTCTTATCATTAGAATGAAACCCCGTATCAACCCCAGACAGGCTAAGGCTTGTCTACTGGAGTACAAGCGTACAAAACATCTGAAGCTGCTCGTTCCAATCGTGAACATGTTCCCGCACACCGGCCACGTGGAGTCCATTGCCTGGTTCGAAAAAACCAGCCCGTGCATGACCCACGCGGAAGTAGCGGAAATGGAAGCACGCGAAGAAGCCGAGCGCGATGCCGCCCGTGCCATCGCCATTGCCGCCCGCGAAGTGCGTGAAATCCAGCTGGCCGAGCTGCGTGCCATCGAAAAGGCTGAAAAGCAGGCCGCCAAAGCCGCCCGCACTGCCGAGTTCCAGGCCCGCACTGCGGCCAACGCTGAAAAGCGCGCTGCTTTCGAAGCCCGCCAGGTAGAGGGTGAGGCGGGTAGCGAGCAGGCTGAGTAAACGCGAAGGCAGCAGCTAAACGCCAAAGCCAAACACTGAGGACAGCACCGGTTCACCCCGGTTGCTGTCCTTTTTTGTTGGCTGACAGAGTCTGCCACCATGCAGACTCTGTCAGCCTTTACCAAGGCACAGCTGGCAGTAGGGCGCCAACTGCAGCAGCTGCACCCTACCCCAACCGGACGTCAGAGATGTGCCACTCCAAGCTATCCGCCACCGTGAACGAGGAATTGCCTCTAAAAAAATTGCACCCTCAACCATGAAAAACACTCATGCTAATTTAAAATTCAGCCCGTGTATTTCACAAGACAGATTGGCAAATTCACGAAACACCTGCTGAAATACAAGATCACACGCAACCAAGCACTGCGCAACAACACTCCTCCCAAGAACGCCACCCGCCACACCCTTGTAAGCATTTTTCAGAAAACGTAGTAGTATTTAATCGTTTCCACAGTGCGCTAATCGAAAATCATGCCACGTATCGGGTATCAATGGCTGTCCCAAACCTATGACGTGCGCCCCGTGCACCCGTTCGTGGTGCAAAGCGAGATCGGCCGCACCCGTTCAACTTCGATGCGCGATGGCATCCGCAGTGAAGTCTACCCAGAGAACTATCGCCCAGAGCCAACCCTTCCGGCGCACCTGACCTTTGCCTTCAAGCATGAGGGGGTGCATCTTGAGTTCCTGGTGCGGCTTTATCGGCTACCGCAGGTGCAAACCGAACTGGAGCGGTGGATTCAGAGTGAACCAACCGGTGCCTACGCTCGGCGCGCTTGCTTCTTGTATGAATGGTTGATGCCCGAGACATTGAACGTTGCCGGCGTCTCCAAGGGCAACTACGTCGATGCGCTTGATCCGGAGCGGTTTATTACCGGCCACCCAGTGAATAACCCGCGATGGCGTGTGCGGGATAACCTGCCCGGCTCGCGTGAGTTCTGCCCGGTTGTCTGGCGCACGGATGAGGTGCTACAGGCGGAAAGCTACGACATTCCAGCGCAGCTTGCGCAGCTGGAGGCGGACTACGGTATCGACCTGATCCTGCGCAGCACGGTATGGCTGACCGTGAAGGAAAGTCGCGCCAGTTTTCAGATAGAGCGAGAACAGGGCCAGGAGGATCGAATTCGCCGCTTTGCCGCGGTGATGGAAAGGGAGTGCGGACTGCATGAAAACCCATTCGCCCCAGAAACACTCTCGGCGCTGCAGCATGGCATCCTCGGCACATCAGCCTTGCGCTATGGTCTGCGGAAGTCTCCTGTATTTGTTGGTCACGTCGCTCGCTATCAGCAGGTAGTGGACTACATCGGCCCTCATTGGCTTGAGGCAGAAGCAATGCTGGGCGGGCTGTCCGCTTTTCTGGACCGCAGCGCTGGTGTTGCCGCTGTGGTGCGCGCAGCCGTCGCCTCTTTTGGCTTCGTTTACGTGCACCCGATGGCTGATGGCAATGGCCGAATCTCACGCTTCCTGATTAATGATGTATTGCGCAGGGATGGCATTCTGCCGGCACCGATGATCTTGCCTGTATCAGCCACCATTACCCACAGCACCTATAACCGAGCAGACTACGATCGGGTGCTGGAGCGTTTCTCGAAGCCATTGATGCGTCACTACGCAGAGCATTACCGCTTTGGTGAGACCGTGCAGGCGGAAGATGGCGTCGAATACAATTTTCACTTCAGTGCTTACGATGACGCGCTACCAGCCTGGCGCTACCCGGACCTCACTGCCCATGTTGGCTATCTTGCCAAGGTCATTCACCAGACACTAACGCATGAGATGCGCGATGAGGCCCACTTTCTGCAAGCCAACGAGCGTGCCCGACAGGCAATCAAACAGGTGCTGGAAGCACCGGATAATGAGCTTGATGTGATCATCCGCAGTGTTCGGGAGAACAACAATCGAATCTCCAACAAACTGACCAGGCTCTACCCAGTGCTGGCCGAAAAGCAGGTCATTGCAGAGCACATCTGCCATGCAGTGATGGAGGCATTCTCGGACTCGACCGGCAACAATGAAACCTCGTAGAATCAAGCCGGCCAGAGGTATAGACGATGCGTCCTCCCAGGCCGGTTTTCCCCCTTTGTCCTGCTGCTCCTCCCCCCGATAGTTTCCCAATTCTTTACTACCGCAAGAATCTTCAAGATAATCAAAGCACTCAGTGACGAGCTGAAGCGTGAACATGTTCCCGCACACCGGCCACGTGGAGTCCATCGCCTGGTTCGAAAAAACCAGCCCCTGCATGACCCACGCGGAAGTAGCGGAAATGGAAGCACGCGAAGAAGCCGAGCGCGATGCCGCCC
Source organism: Vogesella mureinivorans (assembly GCF_007644035.1). Taxonomy (GTDB): domain Bacteria; phylum Pseudomonadota; class Gammaproteobacteria; order Burkholderiales; family Chromobacteriaceae; genus Vogesella; species Vogesella mureinivorans. The sequence goes on from NZ_VMTV02000047.1 coordinate 46,323, forward strand.
GTGCCATCGCCATTGCCGCCCGCGAAGTGCGTGAAATCCAGCTGGCCGAGCTGCGTGCCATCGAAAAGGCTGAAAAGCAGGCCGCCAAAGCCGCCCGCACTGCCGAGTTCCAGGCCCGCACTGCGGCCAACGCGGAAAAGTGCGCTGCCTTCGAAGCCCGCCAGGCAGAGGGTGAGGCTGGTAGCGAGCAAGCGGAGTAAGCGCTAAAGCAGGGCCTGGCCCTGCTGGCGTTACGCTGTAACACACAAAAAGGCAGCCCCGTTTCACGACAGGGCTGCCTTTTTTATTGGCCATTTTCAATCGACTACGGGCAGGCCGCTGGCATGGGGGGCGACCGGGTTGCCGAGAAGCACCTTCATGGCTGGCTGCCCGTAACCCAACCCTGATTGCTGCTAGTCCGTGATGATTTCTCGCCAGGAGGTACGTTTAACAATACGCGAGGTACCGCAGGCAACCGGGCCGATCACGTTGCCGTTATAGCTCAGATAGCATTTATTACCCTGCTTGAAGGTATTACGGCGCAGCAAACCATAAGAGCCCGCCAGCGACAGGCTACCAGGGCCGCCAATACCGGCAGCCAGCTGACGCGCTTTGGCTTCGGTATAGCCGCGGGCAATCAGCTGGGCTACCAGCGCTTCTACTTCGGGAGTAAGCGGCGGGTTGATGATCCCCTCCAGCGGCTTGCCAGTCAGGCTGAAGTTATCGTACGGATAAGTAACGTACTCGGACTCGCAGGCATCGGTACCCGACTTGCGGTAATCGGTTTCAAAGATGACACGGGTTTTGCCAAAAACCTCCAGATTCACCACGTTTTCCAGCGGCAACTCCAGATCAACATAGAAGCCCAGCTTGTAGCTGGCCAGGCTGTACGCGCTTTTGCCATCGACACTGGGCAGGGTACGCACGCCGCTGGTGACGCAACTGGCGTTGTTGACTGCCGAGCCAGGGTAGGCCAGCGAGCCATAGTCAAACACATGGCGGGTTTTGGGCATGGTGGTGGCGGGAAAGTGCTCTACGCCCACTGCGGCCAACTCGCTGCGGTTGCAGGTATAGCCACCAAAGTCCCAGATGCTGTACAGGCTGCGCGTGGTGGACTCGCCGGTGCAACCCGCCGTGTCTTTGTCGCAGGATTCCAGGAACTTGCCGCCGGAGAACGTCAGCACCAGGTTGGGCTTGCTGGCGGTGCGGCTCAGGCTAAGCGTGGGGTGTAGCGATAGCTGTGGCGCCAGCACGACCGGCTGTGCTTTGCCATCCGGGCCGGTGGCGACAAAGAGGCTGCGGGCTGTCCATTGGCTGGTGTTGCTGTTGCTCACGTCAAAGCGCCAGATATTGCCTTTCAGGTCGCCCGCGTAGATCAGGTCGACTTTGCCATCTTTGTTGAGGTCGTAATAGGAAAAGTCGGACAGACCGTTAGCGCCACTGGTACTTTCCACCACCATTTTTTTGTAGTTGGCCGCAGCCCAGCGGTTACGCGCATTGACCGGCAAGAAGAACATGGCGGCTTTGCCGTCGGTGCTGTTGTAACCGTTGGGCGAGACCACGTACCAGTTGCCATCGTTCAGCTGCAGTATCTGCGGCTGGGCAAACGTGAGGCCCAGATCGCTGTCGTCGCTGGCGGTGAATTCCCACTGCACTACGTCGTTAGCCTTGCTTTCCTGCAGGTTGGCCGGCGTGGTGACATCCAGCAAAAACAGGCTGCGGCCACCACCACGCAAGCCACCTGCCAGCAGGGTTTTCCAGCGGCTATCGGCCCAGGCGGCGCTGCTGTGCAGCTGGCCATCTACAAAGTAGCGGTGGCTATAGCCCTGCTCGGTCAGGTCGATCAATGGCGACTGCCCCACGGTGGAGGACAAGAACACTTTGGGAATAAAGGCAAAGCGCTCTACCCCGCTGGCCGCATCAAAGCCATGCAACATGCCATCATTGGCACCCACGTACAGCATGGGGGCGCGGGTTTTGTTGTTGTTGTAAAAATTGGTATAGCTACTGTCGCTGCGAAAGCCGCTGACCGGCGCGGGAACATAGGCGCCACGCGAGTGCAGGATGTCACCCAGCTTGGTACGGCTACGCACGCGAAACTTGCCGGTGCTGGTGCCTTCGTTGCTGGCGCTGCCGCGCAGGTAATCCACACGGCTACTGGCTACGCTGATGTTTTCGGCGCTCTCGCGCAGCGACGGCAGCAGGTTGTAGGCAGCCAGCCCCAGGCTGGTAGCGGTAAACGGAATGGCTTTCACATTGTCATGGCTGACACCGGCGATGATCTGCCGGCTGCTGCTGACAGGCAGTAGCTCGGCCGCCGACCACAGTGTGGTAACAAACTTTTTCTGTATTTCATCGTATTTTTTGGCGACCAGGCTACCGGACCAGTCGGCAGAGTCGTACCCGCCGGTGTATTCGGCGGTGTCGGTTTCCAGCTTGCTGTTACTGCCCACCGCCGGCACCAGAAACGGCGCCTGCTGCTGGATGGTGCTGAAAATGCGGTCCAGCTGCTGCTCCAGTTTCAGCGGGTTGGTGGCAGATGCGTAGGCATCCGGCACGCCATCGCCATCGGCGTCCCACTGGCTGCTGTCTACCAGGGCATTGGGGTCGCTGCCGGTCTTGGCGTCGGTATAGCCACCGTATTTGGCCATATACCACAGCGGCGACTGCAGCCGCTCTACCGTCGATTCACCATTACTTACCGTAAAGATACGGTCGAAGTTTTCCGGCAGGATCGGGCAGCTGTTACGGCGCGGGCTGTTGATCAGGCCGTACAGCAGGCTGTAGTAAGGCTGGTTGCTGGCAATACACTCGATGCTGGTGCCTTTGTAGCCGTTCCAGGTCAATGCCCAGGGTTCGTCTTCTTTCTCGCGTATCACCAGATAAGGGCCGGTCTTGTTGCCGTCGCTGGCCCCGGCTAGCGGGCTGACACCGGAAATGATGAAACCGGCGTAGGTTTGCGCACCGTTGGCCGCATAGAAGGTATCCACCTTGACGCGCACCGTATTACTGCTGTCTTTGCTGACACGGTAATCCACAATGTGGTCAACGTCCCAGTCACTGCCGTCTTCGGAGTTCTCGAAATTCACCCGGAAGCGATAGCAATTGGGCCAGGTGCAACTGCTGTCGCTTTTGAACAGGTAGTAATCCACGATGGACATGGTATTGCCGCCAGAGCGCGCATACGGGATGAACGTGACAGTCTGCTGCGGAAACTTCAGTTCAACTTTGGGTAGCGAGTTGGACAGCGCAATGGCAAAGGTACGCACAGTGGGCTTGCTCTTGCCGGCAGGCACGGTCACGTCCACCAGTGGCTTGGTGCGCGCGTAATAGGCGGCCGCCGCGCCATAGAAACCGCCCTGGCGGGTGGGCTCTTCCGGCGAGATACCACGCACATTGAACGAGCTGGCCGATTTGCCGGTAGGCAGGCCCACACTGCTATTGTTGCCGCTGACCTGGCCGATCATGATGGTCTTCATCGCGCCGGCAAACTCCTTGTCCCAGAGCGTACTGGCCAGCGTACTGACATTCAGATCATTCATGCGTGACTCGGCTGACATGCTCTCGAACGGCGAGCCGGGCAGCTTGCTGTCAAACGACGACACGGCATCGCTAACCACGGTGATGAAAGGCTTGGAACACCAGTATTTGCCAGCATACGGTTTATAACTGGACCAGTTTTCCAGGAAGTTGAGGCCGATATTGTTTCTGTCGATCGTGCGACTGCTACCCGCAGTAAAGTAATACGGCCCGCTATTGCCCGCGTAGTAGCGCAGTGCCTCGTAATACATTTCAGCCAGCGGGTTGCCCCAGTTACCGTCCCCGCCGCCGTTGTAGCCACCGCTATTGGGCTTGTAGATCATCAGTGCATCCAGCGTCTTGACGATGCCGCCCGCGAGGAAATCGCCATTACTGTCGATCTCGGTAGCAAAGCGGCGCATGTTGACGCGCAGTGCGGCACCGCTTTGCGGGCTGGCATAGATACTGGTAAACAGCGCGAACTCCATATTGTTGTCCACGCTGTACTTGTGCAGCAGGCCGGTAGGCTTGTAGGTGCTGCCGTACAGACGGCAGTTGGCCGTTTTGCCCAGCGCTTGCGCCGCTTCCAGGTCGTAGCTGGTGCAAGACTGCACCTTCGCCGTCATGCCGACCATCGCAGTGAAGCGGGTATTGTTGAGGTTGGCATTAGCTTCGCTACTGACCCACTGGGTGATGTCCACACCATTGCTGGCCGACGCCACCTTGATCACCGGGGTGCTGCCGTCGTCCGCATTGGCAAACACCAGCGTGTGCCCCAGGTCCAGCCGGCTCTTGATGGTATTGGTGGCACCCGACACGCTGACGCACAGGTTGCTATTACCGGCGTCGGAACAGGCACCCAGGGTACCCAGCCTGAAGCTGGATGGCACGTAATCCAGCAGGCTGCCCTGCCCCGACAGGTCCGCCGTGAACTGCTTGCCCCAGGCGTGGGCATCGCGCGGCACGCGGGAGCGCACCAGCACAGCGGTGTTACCCTCACGCTGGCCACCGTATAGTGACTTGCGCAATACGTCGGCACGGGACATGGCTACGTAATTCAGCAGGTTGCCAGACCAGTAGCTCCCACCGCATTTTTTGTCGGCCGTGTACTGTCTGGCCTCGAAAAGGTTGTTAGTGGTGACGTATTCGTAGCAGACGTTACTATTGAAATAACCGTAGTAGTCGATAGACGGCTTGAACTGCACATCGTACACACCGTCATCGTCCAGGTCGGTGGCGTCGTTGTAGGCTTCGACAAACATATTGCGGTCGCGCCCCACCACCAGCACGTTCAGGGGCGGCTGCGAAACAGAGGTGCCGACCATGGGCAGGTTGGGCACAACCAGTGCGGCAGCGGGCAGTATCTGGCACGCCAGGATCAGGTATTTAAAGCGCTTAAATAATTTATTCATTCCAACCTCAAATCGCAAAGCCCTGCCCTCACGCTTTTGCCAACCCAGACAGCAACCACTCATTGTTTAAATATAAAATGCTAGCGAAAATACGCGATTATATAGAATTTATAATTATAAAATAAAAGCAAAATCAGGGTAATGGGTGCCGGATTACACGCAGCCACGCAGCGTGCGGGCTTGCCACCAAGCACATTCCGGCTAGCGCGCTTTTCCCGCTCAAGGCGCCTGAACCCTTGATGCGTCACCACGCCAACAAGCGCAATAGCAAGCGGCTAGATTGCCCGCCGTCAGTCGGCAATGATCTCGCGCCAGCTTACCCGGCTGACTACCCGGCTGGATGAGCCCAGCGGGTTGCATTCGATGGTGCCGCTCACGCCGGTATTGCATAGCACCAGCTTGTTTTTGTTACCACCCAGGGTCACCAGCAGCGAGCCGCCGTAGTTCACGCCAGTGGAAAGCGACTGCCGGTTGACCCGGCTATCGCGGCTGGTAACGCGGCCATCGCCATCGGTATCCATGATGGGTTTGTCTGGCGCAGCGCCGTTACTGAGGCTGACAATGGTACGGAACGATGCCTCGCCGGCGGTGGAGCATTCCTGGCGCAGGCGGATGCTGTCTACCACCACCATATCGCTTTTCAATACCGACATATAAAACGGCGACGACACAACCTGTTCGTTGGTGGTAAGCGGGATGTACCAGCCTTTCTGGTTGGCCGCCATGCTGCTGGTAGAGGTGCGCGAATAGCCGGAGTCCGACGACGGCGTGGCGTGTGCCAGCAGGCTGCGCGGGTCGCCTACGGCAGAGCCATTATCGTAAATGCCATAGATGGCATGGCCGGTAGAGGCACGGTCTTGCTCGTCGTAGTTGATGCCGGTACCAAACACCACCACCTTCTGCCCGCCCGCCGTCTTCATCAACACCGGGGCGGCGGTAATGGGCTGGCGGCTGCCCAGTGTGCTGCCATTCATGGTGTAGGCGGTAAACAGGGGGCTGGCGCTCAGGGCCACGTTCCAGCTGGCTGGCGAGGCGGCGCTGATATTAAACTTCCATACATTACCGTTCAGGTCGCCAGCGTAGAGGTAATCGACGGTGCCGTTGCCATCGTCGTCGTAGGTGCTGACATCGGTAATGCCGTTAGGCGCATACAGCGGCGTACTGCCGGGGGACACCGTCAGCTTGAAGTAGTTGTCGTTCAGCACCCAGGCTTGCCCGGCGGGCTTGTCCAGCATCAGCATGAATACCCCGGCATTGCTGCCGGTCTGGTTGATGCCGTTACCCAGCACGGCTGCCCAGCGGCCGTTATTGAGTTTTACCAGCTTGGGCAGGGTCATCATGTTACCCAGCGTGCTGTCGTTGGCCGAGGAAAACTCCCAGCGCACATTTGATGCAGTCATGCTGGCGGGGTTGGTGACATCAATGGCGTAGATGCTGCTGCTACCGTAGCCGTCTGCCTTGGTAATACCACGGCCGGAAGCACCAATCAGCAGGGTTGCTGCCTGGTTATTCAGGCACACGTCCTTGATCACCGGGCTGCCATCGTGCAGGCGTACGTACTCGTAGTCTTTTGCGGCCAACTTGGCGGCCTGCGGGTAAACCGCAGAGGGCATGAAGGCAAACAGCTCTTTGCCTTTGTCTGCCGCAGCTTTGTCACCGTAGTTGAAAATGTGCAAGAAGCCGTCGTTAGCCGGTACGGCATAGATGGCTGGCCGGGCTTTGGCCGCGACAGAAAAAGTCCCGCAGCCGGTGATATCGGCAGGCGCAGGGCCAAAGGCTACTTTGGCCAGCTCGATGGGCCCCAGCCGGGCACTGCGCGCGCGGTATGCCTTGCTACCGTTATTACCCGCATTGGTGTTGTCGCCCATCAGATAGGCCAGGCCGTTGGCATTCAGCCCGATCTCGCTTTGCAGATAGCTGCTGCCACTGCTAAAGCTGATACCTGTTTCGTTGCTCTTGTTGTAGGCATAGATGTTACGGCCACTGGCGGTGGTGCCCAGCTGTGCTTCCAGCTTGGCTTTGGTGCTCCAGTCCAGCGACAGGGCATTGGTATTCAGCACATTATTAGTGAGCGTTACCTTGTAGGCTTCTACATCGCCATACCAGTCGGCGCTGTCGGTAGACGAGCGCTCGAAGGTGGTGCGGAACAGGTGGCTGCCGTTGTTGACATTATTAGTACCGGAAGACACTGCCAGGCCGGACAGCGACGGTTTCACCGCCAAAGCGGCGTAGCTGAAGGCGCGGTTTAGCGCCTTTACCAGGGCTTCGGGGTTGTTGGCGGGGGCGTAGTTGTCTGGCACCCCGTTAGGAAAAGCGCCGATGGTTTGCAGATCGCTGGACCATTCCGACTTCACATTGGGTGTCTTGCTGCCGTCCTTGTCATCGAAACCACCCCACTTGGCCGCCAGGTAAAACGAGTTGCTGGTTTCGTTTTTGTAGGAGCCGCTTTCCACCACGTCGATCATGAAAGCTTTGACGTGCTGATCGCCGGATTTATCGCTGCGTATATCAAACATATTGCCCCAGTAGGCCAGCGCAGCAATATAACCCGGCGAATTGGTAGAGCCGATATTGCTGGTACCGCCGCCACGCACGGTATTCAGCAGGGTGCTGACATTCAGGTCGGTATCGTCGCCAGGCTTTCTGGGCGTACCCCAGGTAGAGCCAGGCAAGTCCACATCACCGTGTACGTTGACATCCCCCAGATAGATGATGAAGTTGTTCTGGTCCGAATTCTTGAGCGGGTCGTCCCAGTCGGTAATCACCGGGAAGCTGTCTTTCTGGCTGCTGGCAGTGATGTTGGAGTAAGCAGAATAGTTACCCTTATTACGCAGGTAGCGCTGGGCTGAGTAATACAGCTCGGCAGCCGGGTCGTAGGACTTGTAGCCGCCTTCGCCAAAGCGGTTCAGATAGTTCACTACGCCACTGTTACTTACACTGCTGTTGGTCGCGTCGGTGGGGTCGGGGTTGGTGTAGAAAGCACCGGTTTTCGGGTCCCATTCGCGCCCCAGGGCAATGGTATTGCCACCATTGGTGGTAACGGTCTGATAGCAACCCGGGTATTTCAGCCGTGCGCGCAGCACGCCACCGTCACGGTCGTAGCTGTTATCCAGCAGATAGCTGAACACCCCTACCCGCATGGTTTTGGCGTACTTCTGGATCAGGCCTTCCGGTTTGTAATCCACCACACCGGTAGACGGCGTGTACAGCGTGCAATTACTGCCCATGGCAAAGCTGCCGGACTGCGCACAAGCGCGTACGTTCAGGTCGTAGCGCGTGGTGTCGTTGAACGATTGCCAGTTAAAACCGCTCCAGCGCTGGTAGCTACGCGTCAGGTTCATCGAGTACGGGTTGGCGCTGGGTCGCACCAGCGTGGCACTCACATTCTGAATGTACGACGAAGTGCTGCTATGCCCCGACAGCAGCGGCAGATAACCGCGAAAATCGCCATAGCTGCGCGAGGCATCGCCGTAACCATGCCGGGAGAAACGCAAAATCGTCTTGCCGGTGATTTCCTTCACCCGGTAACCACCGGTCAGGGTTTTGCGGAAAATATCGGTAGCGGTACCTGCGGCCCAGTTCAGGAAGTTGCCCGACCAGTAGCCATCGTTACACGTACGATAGGTGCTGTTGTTGACCTGGCTTACCGGGTTGAAATAGTTCACCCCCGCTGCGCTGTCATTGGTGACATAGCTATAGCAGAGGCCGGCATCAAAATAGCCCAGATACTCGTTGGTCGTCGTGTAGCCCGTCTGGTAAGCCCAGCCGGCGGTGGGGAACTCGATAGACAGGGCCAACAGCACATTGGGGCCATCGGTATCGCCGGTACCCGCCAAAGGGGACGTGCTGGCCGGCACCAGTGCCTGTACAGGGGCCGCTACGGTAACAGCCAGCGAGATGAGTGCCACAAGGCGGGACAGCGTGCGCAACACGGCGACTCCTGCTATTGATATAGGTGCATTTTTATCTTCATCTATATGATAATCGATAAGATAACTTATGAAAATGCAGCTTATCTGCCAACCCACCCATTTTCACCATTCCATTGAGCTAAAGCCTTATCAGGCCTGCCTTTTAGTTTCTATATAAATACCAGCCACAATAACAACACGGTTTTTGTAGGCACTGGATAAAATTAAAGCCCGCATTTAGCGGGCTTTAATTTTATAGCACTTAATTTACAATTACTTTGCCGTGTTTTCCCGCCAACCTACCCTGCGTACCGTACGCCCACCCGGCTCGATAACCGGGCTAGCGGTGCCGCCATGGGTATGGCGCGGCGCCACCGGCTCCCACCTATACCATCACTGCGGGCGAGTAGCCGATACCGGGACAACCCGGCCATCTGGATGCGGGGCACGCGCCAAGCTGCAGCAACCCCCTGGGTCTAAGCGACGTGTACAGTGGCGGCTCTGCCAGCCCTACTTTCCGGTACAGCTGATACCGCCCGTTGAGGTAAAAGAAACGGGACAATCTGAAATGATCTCCCGCCAGCTCACCCTGCGTACCGTACGCCCACCCGGCTCGATAACCGGGCCACCGGTGCCGCCATTGGTATTAGCCAGCAAGGTCGAGTTGCTAATCGCTGTACGCCCCAAAGCCCCCTGCAGGCGTAGGCCAACCACATCAAAAGCATCGGCCTGTTTTCTTGCCAGCGCCGCATCAAGCTGCGAGTGCAAAAAGCGTGGCCGCGTGAACGGACCACCATTCTGGTAGTTCAGCCGCAAAATATAGCTGGCATCGTTGGCCGCACCACACGCTTTGCTACCCACGGCAGACGGAATATACGTTTGCACCTCCAGACGCCTGCGGTCGTAGCGCAAGTGGCCCACCACCCGCTCACCTTCTGCAGGTAGATCGATAAACCAACCTAGCCAATAGCTGCTGTTTTTCACCCGCTCGGTCTGGGGCAAGCCAAATGCAGGAAAAGCATAAGTGCCGCCAGGCCCGGCCACCAGACTACGCGGTGTCACCCCGGTCATACAGGGGGTGGCGTAGATGGTTTGCGGCGGGTACACCAGCGCGCGCTTGGTTACCTTGCGAAAGGTACCCGTAGTTGTATTGGCAATGCTGGCGTTGACCAGCTGTTGCTGCTGTAGCTCCTTGCGCTGGCACACCTGGCCACCGTAATCCCATATGCCGTATATCGAGTCAACACTGTCTTCGCCGACACACTGGGTGCCCGCTTGGTCACACGCATCCAGAAAGCGGCCGGTTCCCACATACACCATCACCCCCGGCCGAGTGGCGGTTACCGGCACGGGTTTGCCGTCCGGGTGCGGGGCAAGCACCGGGGCAGACACGATAGGCTGCGGTAAATTTTTGGGGCCAAGCGCTTTGTAAAGCGGCTGCCCTGCCAGCCCTACTTTCCAGTACAGCGGGTCCTTACTGCTCAGGTCGAACTTCCACAAGTTGCCTTTCAGATCGCCGGCATACACCAGGTCTACCGTACCGTTAGCATCCATGTCGTAGGGCGTGATAGCGGATAGCCCGTTACCCGGCAGCAAACTGGCACTTAAGCGCCAATAGTTGAAACCCGGCAGCCACGCGTGTGTCGGGTTGCTGACAGGCAATACAAACAGGTGCGCCCCGCCTAGCAAGCTGTTGTAACCATTTGGCGCCAGCACATAGTCCTTGCCGTCATTGAGGCGGGCAATGCGTGGGGCTGACTGGTACAGCTTGCCAAGATAAGGGTCATTCAGGTTGCTGAACTCCCACAGTAGCGGGCGGGCATTGGGTAGCGTGCTTTCCTGGATATTCTGCGGCGCGGTAACGTCCAGCAAAAACAGGCTTTCTCCACCACGGCCCTGACTGCCGGCCAGCAGGGTTCGGTATTCGCTACCAATCTGTGCCTCTGCCGTACTGAGCTGGCCATCCATCAGATACTGGTGTTTGGCGCCGTAATCGGTGTCAGCCAGGCTGGCCAGGCGGCCAAGTGCCGGGGAAGGGATATAGGCAAAGCGCTCATCGCCGGTAGCCACGTCAAACGCATGCAACATGCCATCGTTGGCCGCAACATATACCATGGGTGGCCGTAACTGATGCAGAGGCAACTTGTCCGATGGCCTGCCTACATACAAGGGGCTGGAGTCGATGATGTCGCCCAGTAATTCGCTACGCTTGCGGTATTTCAAGCCAGCAGGGCTCTCATTGCTGCGCCCGCCACGCAAGTAATCCACCATCGACGGGTTCAGCCCATTAACGGCCATATTAACCACCCCAAGACCGGCAACAGTGAATGGCAGTGTGCTGGCACCGTTCAGCGTACTGGTAAAGATTTGCCGGTTGCCATTGAGTGCTAACCGCTCGCTGGCACGCCACTTGGGTGGGTTCACAATGAAGTAGCCCTTGCCCAAACGGGCCAGGCCATAAGCATCCAGCTGACCGTACCAGCCATTGGCAGAAAACTGTGCCTGAAAATACAGACTGGCCGCGGTATAAGCCGCACCGCTTACCGCACCGGCACTGTGGCTGGACACACTATTGTCGATATCCTTGAAAGCATCTACCAAGCCAAGACGTAGCTGCTCCGGGTCTTCGGCAGAAATGAAACTGCCACGGCTATTAATAGTGGCATGCCACAGGTCATCGATCTTGGCTGCCCCGCTGCCAAACGGGTCCGGCCACGCGAGTGCCCCACTTTTCAGGGCTGGCAGATCGGTTTTGGGGTCCAGTAGGCCATGCTTGCCCAGCGTTAAACCTATGGTGGTCATATGTTGCTGGGTTTGCGGGTTACTCTCTTTGGCTGGCACCAGGTTAGCCAGTGCAGAAAGGTCGGTCTTCCAGTAATGCATCGCCACGTCGGCCAGTGTATCCGCGACCGTATCAGCATACGGGCGGCCTTCATCACTATCGACATTCCCCATCGACAAGCCTGCTTCAGCATTCCAGCTGCCATCGGTAGTCATCAGGGCGAAGGCGCGGCGACACTCGATATTATCTTTCCAGTATTCACTCTGGTACTTATCACCAGCCCAGCGTAAAGCCCCCCGCAATGGGGTTCCGTTCAGGCTGATGGGCAAAGCCAATAGCCGGTCAAAAAAGGTCTGCCGATTGGTGCCGGAAAAATCACCACTCTGCGGCACAAGAAACTCATAGCTGCTGGTGCCACGCAGATTGATGCTGGCCAAGCCTATGCGGTAAGCCGTGCCTAGGTCGGCAAACGCATGGCTACTGGCCGCTTTGAAAGCCAGAAAACGCGAGCGGTAATACTGGAACCAGTTGGCAAAGTTGATCTGTTCCTCTGCTATGGTGCGGCGTATCTTGCCATCCGCCCACGATAACTCGGCACCGGCATTGATCTCGGTGCCATTGGGCAATTTGCGCTTGTACAGCGTGTTGCCGCGCATCTGGTAGCGGGTATAACTACTGGCAAGATTTGGGTTACCCGATGGCCCGGCATCATAGACATAGAATGTCATCGGGTAATAGCTCACCCCGGTAAGCTGCGACACGCTGCGGCTGGCGGCTGCCTGGCGATAATCGCTGGCCGTCGAGCTAAACCAGTGCACGGCAGGCTGCCCAGCACTGGTGCTGGTGTTGGACACCGTCAGGTTAATACTGCCACTACCTTTTTTAGCCGGGTTCCAGTAAGCCTTGCGCGGGTTGGCATTTTGCAACGGCGCATCGACACCAAAGGGCAGGCCATTACTATCCAGCCAGGGGCGATAAGTTCTGGCCGGGTCGTAGTAAACACTATTATTATGGCTAGACCGCAAGTAAATACTATAGATATTATTATCAGCAAAACTAGGCAGGGCCATATAAATCTGATACCAATCATACTTACCGCCATAGGCTGTACTTAAATCGGGGGTGGTATAGTAAAGCGAGGCACCATAAGTATCGTCCGGCAGCGGAAACAGCCAGCCGTGGTAACTATTAGTCACGCCCTCATCCGGCATGATGTCCCACATCATCGACCCGGAATCATCCAGCAAATACAGCACATTGGGCTCTACCACCTGGCCGGCGCCCAACGGTGTAGCCGGAATGGTGAGCGCCAGCGCGCCCCCTGCCAGCCACAAACACCCCGCCATGAAGGCGCTACGCAGCCACCACTCCAAATTTATCAATAAACGCATGCCAGCCCTTTCCTGCGCCAGGCATGGCTAATAAGCACCAAACAGCCTGACATATTACAGACCAACCTATTCATATCGAAAGCACAAGCGATATAAAAGGCAGCCACGGTATTAAACATAAACCTGCATTTCAGATTGCAGCTTATTATGCACAGCCCGCAGCAAGGCATTTATCGACGGCAATAAAAGTAAATGGCCCAGCCAACAGAAAACAACAATGCGGGTGCCAAATAAAAAACCGCCGCACTGCCCGGGGGCAATACGGCGGTTTTTTTAGCGTGATCGCGTGATCGCGTGCTTACTTGCGCTCTACCTGCGATACATCGCGCACCGCGCCGGTATCGGCACTGGTGGTCATGGCGGCATAGGCGCGCAGCGCCGGGCTGACGACGCGCTGGCGGTCCAGCGGCTTCCAGGCCTGGGCGCCACGGGCTTCCTGTGCAGCGCGGCGTGCGGCCAACGTTTCGGCACTTACCGCCAGCTGGATGCCACGATTCGGGATATCGATCTCGATGGTATCGCCCTCTTCCACCAGGCCAATGGCACCGCCTTCGGCGGCTTCCGGCGACACGTGGCCGATGGACAGGCCGGAGGTACCACCGGAGAAACGGCCGTCGGTGAGCAGCGCGCAGGCTTTGCCCAGGCCTTTGGATTTCAGGTAGCTGGTGGGGTACAGCATTTCCTGCATGCCCGGGCCGCCTTTCGGGCCTTCGTAGCGGATCACCACCACGTCACCGGCCACAACCTGGTCGGCCAAAATGGCTGCCACGGCGTCGTCCTGGCTTTCAAACACGCGGGCGCGGCCGGTGAATTTGAGGATGGAATCGTCCACGCCAGCGGTTTTCACGATGCAGCCACGCTCGGCGATATTGCCGTACAGCACGGCCAGGCCGCCGTCTTGCGAGTAGGCGTTGGCCTGGTCGCGGATGCAGCCTTCCGCGCGGTCGTCGTCCAGCGTGGGGTAGCGCATGCTCTGGCTAAAAGCGATGGTGGTGGGCACGCCGCCTGGTGCGGCGCGGTAGAAGCGGTGCGGCTCGCTATCCGGGCCGTGGCGCATGATGTCCCAGGCCTCGATACCAGCGCCCATGCTGGGGCTGTGTACGGTGGGGATGTCGCGCTGAATCAGGCCGGCGCGGTCCAGCTCGGCCAGGATGGCGATCACGCCACCGGCACGGTGCACGTCTTCCATATGGTACTTCTGCGTGGCCGGTGCCACCTTGGACAGGCAAGGCACGCTGCGCGAGATGCGGTCGATGTCGGTCATCTTGAAATCCACCCCGGCTTCGCTGGCGGCGGCCAGCAGGTGCAGCACGGTGTTGGTGGAGCCGCCCATGGCCACGTCCAGGCTCATGGCGTTCTCGAACGCGGCCTTGGTGGCAATGCTGCGTGGCAGCACGCTGTAGTCGTCCTGCTCGTAGTGGCGTTTGGTGATCTCCACAATCAGGCGGCCAGCCTTCAGGAACAGCTCTTTGCGGTCGGCGTGGGTGGCCAGCAGGCTGCCGTTACCCGGCAGGGACAGGCCCAGCGCTTCGGTCAGGCAGTTCATCGAGTTGGCAGTAAACATGCCGGAACAGGAGCCGCACGTCGGGCAGGCGCTGCGCTCTACCTTGTCTACATCCGCGTCGGATACAGCGCTGTTGGCCGCTTCCACCATGGCGTCGACCAGGTCCAGCTTGCGGATGTCGTTGCCCCACTGCACTTTGCCGGCTTCCATCGGGCCGCCGGACACAAACACCACCGGGATGTTCAGGCGCAGCGCGGCCATCAGCATGCCGGGGGTGATCTTGTCGCAGTTGGAGATGCACACCAGCGCGTCGGCGCAGTGGGCGTTTACCATGTATTCCACGCTGTCGGCGATCAGGTCGCGGCTGGGCAGGCTGTACAGCATGCCGCCATGGCCCATGGCGATGCCGTCGTCCACGGCAATGGTGTTGAATTCTTTGGCTACGCCGCCGGCGCGCTCGATTTCACGCGCTACCAGCTGGCCCATATTGTGCAGGTGCACATGGCCGGGCACGAACTGGGTAAAACTGTTGGCAATGGCAATAATGGGCTTCTGGAAGTCTTCGTCCTTCATGCCGGTAGCGCGCCACAGCGCACGGGCACCGGCCATATTGCGGCCTGCGGTAGAGGTTTTGGAACGGTATTGCGGCATGGCTTTATCCTTTGGGTCTCTTTGCCTGCGCCACGGGGGCACAGCCTGAATCTTGTCCTGTTTACGCGCATCGCCGCTTCTGTGAGCAGCTGGCAGGAACTTCCGGGTGCGTGAAGTTTCTGTTAATGGCACCATCCCGTCATGATCGCGTCGGGACGCCACCTGGCGCTTTCCGTATAATTTAGATCTTCCTTTTACCGCAAACACACATTACTGACAAATGCTGATCCATCCTCAGTTTGACCCCGTAGCCATTCACCTGGGCCCGCTGGCCGTGCACTGGTACGGCCTGATGTACCTGCTGGGCTTTGGCCTGTTTCTGTGGCTGGGCAATCTGCGCGTAAAAAGCCAGCCATGGAGCGGCTGGTCTGCCAAAGACCTGGACGACTTCCTGACCTGGGCCGTGCTGGGCGTGGTGCTGGGCGGCCGCCTGGGCGAGGTGCTGTTTTACCAGCCCGGCTACTACCTGCAGCACCCGGCAGAAATCCTGATGGTGTGGAAAGGCGGCATGAGCTTCCACGGTGGCTTTATCGGCGTGCTGGTGGCCATGGCGCTGTTTGCGCGCAAGCAAGGCAGCAGCTTCTGGCAGGTGGCCGACTTTGTCGCCCCGCTGGTACCCACAGGGTTGGCCGCAGGCCGCGTGGGTAACTTCATCAATGGTGAGCTATGGGGCCGCGTGGCACCGGCCGACCTGCCGTGGGCGATGGTTTTCCCGCGCGTGGACATGCTGCCGCGTCACCCGTCGCAGTTGTACCAGGCGCTGCTGGAAGGCGCGGCGCTGTTTGTCATCCTGTGGCTGTTCTCGGCGCGCCGCCGCCCGGTGGGGCAGGTGTCGGCGGTGTTCCTGATGGGCTATGGCAGCTTCCGCTTTATTGCCGAGTTCTTCCGCACCCCGGACGCCGGCATTTTCGGCCAGTCCGACGTGATCAGCATGGGCCAGTGGCTAAGCCTGCCGATGATCGTGGCCGGCATTGCGCTATACCGCTGGGCTGCCCGCCAGCCGCAAACTGCCTGAGGAGCCTGCCATGAAAGCCTTTATCCCGCTGCTGCTGTGCAGCCTGCTGGCCGGCTGCGCCACCTACCAGTGGCGCCACGGCGACGGCACCCGCAACTTTGATGCCGAAAGCTACCCGTGCAAACAGGAGGCCGCCAAAACCTTCCCGCCCGAGATGCGCGAGCGCGTAGCGCGCCCGGCGTCGTTTCAGCCGCCACGGCAGGTCTGCGGTGCCAACAACCAGTGCACCTGGACGCCGGGCTACTGGGAGCCAGAGCGCCGCGAAAGCTTTGACGCCAATGCCGAGCAGCGCGAAGACATGTACCGCAGCTGCATGAAAGCCAAAGGCTGGGCGTACATCCGCGTGGATTAAGCGCCTGCGGCTAACCTTGGCCGCAACGAACAAGGCCCTGCCGCATGGCAGGGCCTTGTTGTTTGTAGAGTGACCGTACTAGCAGGCGGCCACCACCTAACGTGGCGGGCACACCGGCCGTGCCGATAGCGGCGTAGACAGAATGATGCTGGTGCGCGTCTCGCCCAGGTCGTTCAGGTGCGACACCAGCAGCTCCAGGTGCTGCACATCGCGCGCCAGCACGCGAAACACATAGGAATCCACCCCGGTCACGTGGTGGCACTCTTGCACCTCCGGCATGGCGGCCAGCCTGTCCAGCAGCGTTTTCTTGGCCGGCTGCGGCACGGTAATGCCCACCAGCGCCGACAGCGCATACCCCGCCTTCAGCGGCGCCACTACCGCGTGGTAACCACGTATCACCCCCGCCTCTTCCAGCCGTTTGACGCGCTCCGACACCGCCGGCACCGACAGCCCCACCGCCTGCGCCAGCTCGGTCAGCGATTGGCGGGCGTTGTCCTGCAGTGCGGCCAGAATGGCCCACGATTTGGCGTCTACTTCCATTTGTTAAGCCTTTCTGCCGTTTGGCCTGAATTTCTTAGGCCAGCATAGCGCATCGCCTGCATCACGGCATGGGCAGCCACCGCACGCCACGCCACACTATGCAGCAGCAAAGGAGAACACCATGAGCCTGTTTCTGGAAGCGGCCGCCATCGGGCTGGCCATTGCCGCGCCGGTGGGCCCCATCGGCCTGCTGTGCATTGAACGCACGCTGCGCCGTGGCCCGGCCACCGGTTTTGTCACCGGCCTGGGCGCCGCCAGCGCCGATGGCCTGTACGCCAGCGCCGGTGCCGCCGGCATGGGCACGCTGCTGCACCTGCTCAGCGCTATCGCCACGCCGATGGCGCTGGCCGGTAGCGCCCTGCTGCTGTACATGGGCGTGGGCTCGCTGCGCCGTGCTGCGGCCAACCATGCCGCCCAGGCGAGCGAAAACGGCGGGCTGTTGGCGGCCTACCTGTCGGCACTGGGGCTCACCCTGAGCAACCCGATGACCATGCTGTCGTTTATTGCGGTGTTTGCCAGCCTGGCCGGCGGCCAGCAACCCGGCCCGGCGGATGCGGTGCTGATGGTGGCCGGCGTGTTTACCGGCTCGGCGCTGTGGTGGCTGCTGCTGGCCTACGGCGGCGGGCGCCTGCTGGCCCGGCTGGGGCCGGCCGGGCAACGGCGTATCAACCAGCTGTGCGGCGTGCTGCTCATCAGCTTTGCCGCGCTGATGGCCTGGCGCACGCTGGCAGGCTAAACACGGTTAGCAAGCACCGCTAACACAAGCTGGCAGCGCACCTGGGCCAAGGCGCGGCGACGCAGACAGTAACCGTGGTACGGCAAGGCAGCGCAGGATCTGGGTTGGGTTAGCGGCCCTCAGGCGCCAGGCCGTCCAGCTGCAGGAAGGCGCGCATGCTGCTGCCCGGCGCCTTATCGCGGTGGCGGATGCACCACAGCGTGCGCTGCAACGGCGGCAAGGCGGTGTGCAGCGGTACCAGCGCGCCGCTGTCCAGCAGCTCGGCCACCACGCGGCGCGACAGGCAGCTCACCCCCAGACCGGCGGCCACCGCACGTTTGATGGCCTCGGAATCGCCCAGCTCCATTTCCACGTTCAGGCTACCCAGATGCGGCAGCAGCACGCGCTCTACCTCCTCGCGGGTGCCGGAGCCCGCCTCGCGCAGCAGCCACGGCGCACCAGCCAGCTCGGCCAGGCTCACCGGCCGCCCCGCCAGCGGGTGGTTGGCCGCAGCAAACACCAGCAGCTCGTCTTGCTGCCACGGCAAGCTGTGCAGCGCCGGGTGGTGGCACGGGCCTTCTATCAGGCCAAAGTCGGCCTGCAGTGCCGCCACCGCCGCCACGATGTCGCGGGTATTGGCCACCTGCAGGCTGACGCGGCATTGCGGCCAACGCTGGCGCAAGGCCGCCAGCCGCTGCGGCAGCAAATAGTTGGCAATGGTGGTACTGGCGCCCAGCCGCAGCGACAACGCCGCCTCGCCAAACAGGTCTTGCAGCGCCGCGGCGTCGTCCAGCAGCGCCCGCGCCCGTGGCAATAGCGCGCGGCCGTGTTCGTTCAGCTGCAGGCCACGGCCGATGCGGTCAAACAGCGGCACGCCCAGCGCCTGCTCCAGCTGCGCCAGCGCCTGGCTGGCGGCAGATTGCGACAGCGCCACCTCGGCCGCCGCCCGCGTCACCGACTCGCAGGCGGCCACCGCAGCAAATACTTCCAGTTCACGTAGCGACAGTCTTAGCGGCATGATTGATCGGTTTTAGTGATTGGTATCATTCATATTATCCGTTTTACCACTGAATAGCAGCCCACTAAGCTTGGCTTATTCACATGGGCAATAACGATATGAAGATTCTGGATAAGCAACACGGCCTGCTGCTGGCGGGTGCGCTGGCACTGGCTTCGCTGTGGCTGGCCACCCTGCAATGGTTGGCCGCACACGGCGTGTCCGCCCTCACGCTGGCCATGCTGCTGGGCATACTGGCGGCCAACCTGGGCCCGCGCCACACCCGCCCCGCCCCCGCCACGCTGGCGTTCTGCAAGACCACCCTGCTGCGCGCCGGCATCGTGCTGTTCGGCCTGCGCCTCACACTGGGCGAGCTGGGCCAGCTGGGCGCCACCGTGTGGCTGATCGACGCGGCAGTATTGTGCAGCACCTTCGCGCTGGCGCTGTGGGCCGGCCCGCGGCTGGGGCTGGACCGCGAAAGCAGCGTGCTGATCGGCGCCGGCAGCGCCATCTGCGGCGCGGCGGCGGTGATGGCCACCCAGCCGGTGATCCGCGCCAGCGGCGAGCGCGCCAGCCTGGCGGTGGCGGGCGTGGTGCTGTTTGGCAGCATCGCCATGCTGCTGTACCCGGCGGCCTACCCGCTGCTAGCCAGCCTGGGGGTGAGCGACACGGCTTATGGTGTGATGACCGGCTCCACCCTGCACGAGGTGGCGCAGGTGGTGGCCGCCGGCAAGGCGGTAAGCGAACAGGCGGCCAACGCCGCGGTGCTGACCAAGATGCTGCGCGTAATGATGCTGGCGCCGTTCCTGCTACTGCTGGCTGCGTGGTGGCAACGCCGCCAGCCGCAGGCCAGCGGCCAGCGTGGCCGCATCACCATCCCGTGGTTTGCCTTCGGCTTTGTGGCGATGGTGGCGCTGAACAGCAGCGGCTGGCTGCCGGCCAGCGTGGTGGCCCCGCTGCAGCAGCTCACCACCCTGCTGCTAGCCACCGCCATGGCCGCACTGGGGCTGGACACCCGCGCCAGCGCCATCCGCGCCGCCGGCTGGCCACCGCTGCTACTGGCCGGGCTGCTGTTTGGCTGGTTGATGGTGGGCGGCGGGCTGTTTAACTGGCTGCTGGGGTGAGCGGTGTCACGACCGGGGCCGTAGCCTGGATAAAAACCGTAACCCGGATAAGCCGCTGGCGCATCCGGGTAAATCCATTGACACAGCTGGCCACATGACTAGAGGGAGCAGACCCTGCGGTCTAATGTCAGTCAGTTAGGCGAATGTACATGGCTATCAAGTAGGAGAGCGTGAGTGAAGCGCCCCTTCCCGTTGGCGCGAGCCGGGCAAAATGGTGCGCCCCAGGTTTTAAGACGCCGATTTGTGTGAGCCCCGAGCCGTTAGCGAGGGGCGAGTTCGGCGGTGCCTGGGGCGCACCATTTTGCCTGGGGTTTCGAGCAGCCCCGGGTTGCGGGGGTATGAAAAGGGGGCGGCAATCCGCCCCCTTTCCCGTCTGCCGGGCGGAACCGGCATTTAAGCATCGTCCGCATCGCGGACACGAAAGCACGCTTCAACGCGACAAACCTCTAGCAAAAAAATGCCAGTCAGCCTTAACTGACTGGCATTACCCCTGTGGCCAACCTTTTTTGACCAAACCGGCTACCCGAGTGAAGGCGCGTTGGAGATTGGGTAGAGACGAGAAGCTGTAGAATGGCAGTATGAAAGAGATTCTTATCAGACAAATACTCGCGACCAACCTCCGTAATTGGATGAACTCTGCGGAGGGTGAGTTGGGTACACAACTTGGTCTTTCATCAAAAGCAGGTATTGCACAATCGACTATCGGGCGAATGCTTAGCTGTCAAAATTCGGCCAATATCGATGTCGTTGAGCAGATCGCCCGGGCATTTGGGCGATCTGCTTCAGAGTTGCTTGAAAACCCGACCTCTGGCCACATTCAATACGACAGGACTGGATATGATGGTCTTTCTACTGAAGATCGCAGCAGCATTGAGCGGTATATTGCCTTTGTAATATCAGAGTCCAAAACCTGTAAACAGAGAGTGGACTAAGAGCACCGAGGGTGGGAGCAGGCACTGCAACTCATCAATCAACCACGAGGCAATGCTTGGTTGCACATCACCAACCCTGCGCACTCGCCCCCGGATGCGCCGTTGGCTTATCCGGGCTACCAGTGGCTACACACGCCACACAGCACACCTCTCATCACCGCCAGCGCCGCAGCAGCAGCGCGTTGCTCACCACCGACACCGAACTTAGCGCCATGGCCGCGCCGGCCAGCACCGGGTTGAGCAGGCCCAGCGCGGCCAGCGGGATGCCCAGCACGTTGTAAACAAAGGCAAAGAACAGGTTCTGGTGGATCTTGCCCAGCGTGGCGCGCGCCAGGCGCAGCGCGTCGGCCAGGTGCTGCAGGTTGCCGTGCATCAGCGTGACATCCGCCGTGTCGATGGCGATGTCGGCACCGGCGCCCATGGCAAAGCTGACGTCGGCTACCGCCAGCGCCGGGGCGTCGTTGATGCCGTCGCCCACCATGGCCACGCGGCGGCCGGCGGCTTGCTGGCGCTGGATGTAGGCGGCCTTGTCCTGCGGGCGCTGGCTGGCGTGTACCTGGCGTATGCCAGCCTCGGCGGCGATGGCGTCGGCGGTGGCCTGTTTGTCGCCGGTGAGCATCACCACCTCTACCCCCATGGCGTGCAAGGCGGCCACGGCGGCGGCGGAGCTTGGCCGCAGGCGGTCCGCCAGGGCCAGCAGGGCCAGTGGCGTATCGCCGGCAGCCAGCGCCAATACGGTTTTACCCTGCGCGTACAGCGCTGCGGCCTGCGGCGGCAGCTGGCCCAGCGCCCACTGCGGCTCGCCCAGGCGGTAGGGCTGGCCGGCAATCTGGCCGCGCACACCATGGCCGATGTCGCTGTCAAAAGCGGCTAGATGCGGCAGCACCAGCTGGCGGGCGGTGGCGGCCTGCACGATGGCTTGCGCCAGCGGGTGCTCGGCGCCCTGCTCCAGCGTGGCAGCCAGCGTGAGCACCGCGTCGGGCTCGATGCTGGCCAGCGGGATGATGTCGGTAAGCTGCGGCTTGCCTTCGGTCAGGGTGCCGGTTTTGTCCACTACCAGCAGGTCGATGTTGGCAGCATGCTGCAGGGCGGCGGCGTGGCGAAACAGTATGCCGCGCCGCGCGCCCACGCCCACGCCCACCATCACCGCCGTGGGCGTGGCCAGGCCCAGCGCGCACGGGCAGGCAATCACCAGCACCGCCACGGCGTGAATCAGCGCCTGCTGCCAGCTGCCGCTCCACCAGGCAGTGGCCAGCAGCGTGAGCGTGGCCATGGCCAGCACCACCGGCACGAAAATGGCCGAGATGCGGTCGGCCAGCGCTTGTATCGGCGCCTTGCTGCCCTGCGCCTGCGCCACGGCGCGCACGATGGCGGCCAGCTGCGTGGCCTGGCCCACGCTGGTGGCGCGTACCTTGAGCATGCCGCCGGCGTTCTGGGTGCCCGCGTACACGGTGTCGCCTTCGCCACGCGCTACTGGCAGGCTTTCGCCGCTGAGCGCGCTTTCGTCCAGCACCGCGCTACCGGCCAGCACGGTGCCGTCCACCGCTAGCCGCTCGCCATGGCGCAGCACCACCACATCACCAGGCAACAGCTTGCCGATGGCGACCTCGTGCAGCTGGCCGTCGCGTTCCACGTTGGCCGTTTTGGGCGACAGCGCCAGCAGCGCCTCGATGGCACCGGCGGTGCGGCGTTTGGCGCGGCTTTCCAGCAATTTGCCCAGCAACACCAGCGTGATGACCGACACGCTGGCCTCGAAATACACGTGCTGGCTGTGGTCTGCGGCCAACGTTACCCACGCCGACAGCAGCCACGCCACGCTGGTGCCCAGCGCCACCAGCACGTCCATATTGGCGGCGCCGCTGCGCAGCGCGTGGTAGCCGCCGCGATAGAAACGCCAGCCCACGATGAACTGCACCGGCGCGGACAGCAGCAGCTGCCATTCGCGCGGCAGCCAGCCGTGGTGGCCGCCGCCGAACATGGCCACCATCTCGCCGACAAACGGCAGCGTTAGCAGCAGCGCCAGGGCAAACCAGGCCAGCTCGCGGCGGTCGTCGTGCTGCGGCGTGGCCGGCGCGGCATCATCCAGCACGCTGGCGCCAAAGCCGGCGCCCTGCACCACGGCCACCAGCTGTTCGGGGGTATACAGGCCGCTGGCAAAACGCAGCTGCGCGGTTTCGCTGGCCATATTGACGCTGGCCTGCACACCGGGCTGGCGGTTTAGCACTTTTTCGATACGTTGGCCGCAGGCGGCGCAGCTCATGCCGCTTAGCGCCAGCGTCAGCACGCTGTCCGGCACGCTAAAGCCTGCGCGGGCGATGGCGTCCAGCACTTGCTGCAACGAGGATTGCACCGGGTCGTACTGGATATCGGCGCTTTCGCTGGCAAAGCTGACGCTGGCGGCCACGCCGGGCAGGCGGTTCAGCAGTTTTTCGATGCGCAGTGCGCAGGCGGCGCAGCTCATGCCCGTGACGGGCAGGTGCAAATGGGCGGTGTTCATGCGGCATTACCGGGTAACAGACAGCACCATCCTATACCCCACAGGGGTATTTAACAAGCTGCTACAGCCAGCGCCGGCGCCAGAACACCAGCAGCAAAGCGGCGGCGATCAGCAGCATCAATCCAATGATGTAGAAGTAGCCGTAGTGCCAGTGCAGCTCGGGCATATTGTCGAAGTTCATGCCGTAGATACCGGCAATCAGCGTTAGCGGCATGAAGATGATGGTGATCACCGTGAGCACGCGCATCTGCACGTTCAGGCGGTTGGACTGCGCCGACATGTACAGGTCCAGCATGCCGCCGATGGCTTCGCGCGCGGCTTCCAGCGATTCGATCAGGTGCAGGGTGTGGTCGAAGGCATCGCGCAGGTACACCATGGTGTCGCGCTGGAAGAAAGCGTAATCGCCACGGGTCAGCGTATTGAGCACTTCGCGCAGCGGTACCAGTGCGCGGCGCAGGCGCATGGCGTCCTGCTTCTGGCGCTGGATGCGCGCCAGGATAAAGCGGTCGTGCCCGCTCAGCACCTGGCGGTCCAGGTCTTCGACACGGGCGTTGAACTGGTCCAGCACGCCAAAATAGTCGTCGATGATGGCGTCCAGCAGCGAATAGCCCAGGTAGTCTGCCCCCAGCTGGCGCACCAGGCCACGCCCGGCCTGCAGCCGCTCGCGCAGGCTGGTAAACACGCCCAGCGGCTGGGTCTGGAAGGTCAGCACAAAGCCGCTGCCGATCACCAGATACACCTGGTCGTGCACCAGGCGCTGGCCTTCCGGCTGGTAGCGGTACACGCGGGTGGCTATGAACAGGTAGCTGCCGTAGTCGTCCACCTTGGGCCGCTGGCGGATGTTGGCAATGTCTTCCAGCACCAGCGGGTGCAGGCCAAAGCGCTGGCCGATGGCTTGCAGCACGGCAGGGTCGGTTAGCCCGTACACGTTCAGCCACAGGTTGGGCAGCTGCGCCCGGTGCGCCAGGCCTTCTTCTACCGTGGCAAAGCGGGTCTCCAGGTAGTCGTCGGCGGTGTACTCCACCAGCGAGATACTGCTGGCCACCGCATCACCAGCCGATGCGGCCAACGTACCGGGGGCCTCGCCTAGCGTGGGGTGGCGCTGTTTCAGCTCGGGGTGGCGCATGGCTGTCCTTTTTTGCAACGCTGATACGTGACAAAGCCGCACCGGGGTGCGGCCAGGCTGGGTGACAGCGGCCTGCGCCGCTGCGGTTCATGCTGCCCGCGGGGCTAATCGCCGCGCAGCTCCAGTGCCACACCAATGGCACGCCACTGGGCGATTTCCTGGCGGAAGGCAGCGGTGGTAAGCGGGTTGGCCGCCAGCCAGTCTTTGCCTACGGTCAGCGCGTAGCCGTTCAGGGTGGGCGTCAGGCCGTGTACGGCGTTGATGTCCAGCTCGTTACGGCTGCGGTAGAACAATGCGGCCAACCTGAGCGACAGCACAGCAGGCCACAGGGCCGGGTCGGCTACCTCTTTTACCATTTTGCCCATGTCACCACGGTGACCCAGCACGATGGTAGCCAGGGTGCTTTGTTCGCGGCGCGAAAAACCGGGCATGTCGGCATTGGTCAGCACATAGGCCGAATGCTTGTGATAGGCAGCGTGGGCGATGGTCAGGCCGATTTCGTGCACTTTGGCCGCCCAGATCACGCGCTTGAGCATGTCCGGGTCCAGCGCGTCGCCCGATACCAGGCGGAACAGGCGTTCGGCCAGCGCGGCCACACGCTGCGCTTGCGGTACGTCTACGTGGTAGCGGCGCTTGAACTGGGTGATGGTGGAATCGCGCATGTCTTTTTCGCGCTGGCGGCCCATCAGGTCGTACAGCACGCCGTCGCGCAGTGCGCCGTCGGTCACGATCATCTGTTCGATGGCCAGCGATTCGAAAATGGCGATCATGATGGCCAGGCCACCCGGCAGCACCGGCGCACGGTCATCTTTCAGCCCCTGAATCCGGATCTCCTTGCTGTGCCCGCAAGCGATCAGGTCGTCGCGCAGGCGCTTCATGCCACGCAGGGTGATTTCGCCATTGCTCCAGCCGTTGGCTTCCATCATGTCGCGCAGCGCGCGCGCCGTGCCGGAGGTGCCCACGGCCAGCTGCCATTCGCTGGCCGGGTATTCGTGCACGATGCGCTGGATTTCGTTACGGGCAGCCAGCTCGGCGTCCCGAAAAGCGTTCTTGCTGATCTTGCCATCCACAAAAAAGCGTTTGCTGAACACTACGCAGCCCAGCGGCAGGCTTTCGGTTACGTGGGCTTTGTAGCCGCTACCAATGATGAATTCGGTAGAGCCACCGCCAATATCTACCACCAGGCGGCGCTCTTTGGTGGCCGGCAGGCTGTGGGCGGCGCCCAGGTAAATCAGGCGGGCTTCTTCGCGGCCGGCAATGATTTCGATGGGGAAGCCCAGCAGGCGCTCGGCTTCCACGATGAATTCGGGGGCGTTTTTCGCCACGCGCAGGGTGTTGGTACCCACCACGCGTACCTGTTTCGGGTCCAGCCCGCGCAGGCGCTCGCCAAAACGGCCCATGCAGGCCAGGGCGCGCTGCAGGGTTTCGCTATCAAGGGTTTTGTCGTCTTGCAGGCCACCGCCCAGGCGCACGGTGTCTTTGAGGGAATCCAGGGTATACAGCTGGTCGTCTACCACGCGGGAAATCTGCAGCCTGAAGCTGTTGGACCCCATATCTACGGTAGCCAGCACGTCAAACGGGGGCTTAACGGAGCTCAAATGTCACCCCTTCTCTCTTGTCAGTAGGTCAATAAAAAACGGCGGTAACCGATGTTACCGCCGCTTGGCCCTGCGTGCCACGCTTATTGCGTAGCAGCATCACCCAGAGATTCGCGCTTTTTGTCTTCCAGCGAGGTGTGGCGAATGTCTTTGCCCTTCACCAGATACACCACGTATTCGGAGATGTTCTTGGCGTGGTCGCCGATACGCTCGATGGCTTTGCAGATGAACATGGTGTCGATGGACATGCTGATGGTGCGCGGGTCTTCCATCATGAAGGTCACCTGGGCACGCAGCTCGGACGCGTAGTCCTGGTCCAGCAGCAGGTCTTGCTCGGCCAGCTCGATGGCGGCGGTAGCGTCCAGGCGGGCAAAGGCGTCCAGGGCGCGGTGCAGCATGCCCAAGGCGACTTCGGCCATTTTGGCGGCTTCACGGAAACGCGGTGCCGGGTAGCGGCCGGTCTGGTACATGGTGCGGCCAACGCGGGCAATCTTTTGCGCCTCGTCGCCAATGCGCTCCAGGTCGGTAATGGTCTTGATGACGGTGATCACCATGCGCAGGTCGCTGGCGGCTGGCTGGCGGCGCGCAATGATGTGCTGGCAGTCTTCGTCGATCTGCACTTCCAGCGCGTTGACCTTGGTGTCGTCGGCCACCACTTTGTCCAGACGGTCGACATCGCCGCTTTGCAATGCGTCCATGGCGGCACGGATTTGCTGCTCTACCAGCCCGCCCATCTGCAGTACGCGGGTACGGATGGTTTCGAGCTCCAGGTCAAACTGTTTGGAAATATGTTCGGGCATGGCAACCTCGTCGGGAATTGACTCAACGCGTCATGATATGGCGGCCAGATGACAGTTATGTTTCATCTGCACAGAAAAGGCCGACCCGGCACCGGCTTGCAGCAGCAAACCAACACCGGGCCGGCCCACCGGGTTTAGCGCAGCTCTTTTACCCCGTCTGGCGTACCCAGCAGCAGTACGTCGGCACGGCGCTGGGCAAACAGGCCGTTGGTGACTACGCCCACGATCTGGTTGATCTGGTTTTCCAGTTTTACCGGCTCGGCAATCTGCAGGCCGTGTACATCCAGAATGATATTGCCGTTATCGGTGGTAACACCCATGCGCCATTCCGGGTGGCCGCCCAGCTTCACCAGCTCGCGCGCCACGTGGCTGCGCGCCATCGGGATGACTTCTACCGGCAGCGGGAACTTGCCCATGATCTCCACGTACTTGCTCTGGTCGGCAATGCAGATGAACTGCTGCGCCACGGCCGCCACGATTTTCTCGCGCGTCAGCGCCGCGCCACCGCCCTTGATCATGTGTAGATGGTGGTTTACCTCGTCGGCACCGTCTACATACACCGGCACTTCGTCCGGGCCCACGGTGTTCAGGTCGAATACCGGAATGCCGATGGCTTTCAGGCGCTGGGTAGAGGCCTCGGAGCTGGAAACCGCGCCCTTGATGCGGCCTTTGATCTTGGCCAGCTCGTCGATAAAGAAGTTCACGGTGCTGCCGGTACCCACGCCGACGATGCAGTCTTCCGGTACGAGCTTGACGGCAGCCTGGGCTACCAGTTGTTTCAGTTGGTTCTGGTCCATGTGTGGCACTCCAAAAGGGAAAGAAAAATCAGTTTGCGGGCACCAGCAGGCATACGGCCTGCGTTTCTATTGCCTCGGCGCGGCCCAGATAGCCAAGCTTTTCGTTGGTCTTGCCTTTCACATTGACGCACGCCACGTCGATGTCCAGCAGCTGGGCAATGCGCGCGCGGATGGCGTCGATATGCGGTGCCAGCTTGGGCGCCTGGGCAATGATGGTGCTATCCACGTTCACCAGCTGCCAGCCGGCGGCACGCACGCGGCGCATGGCTTCTTGCAGCAGCACGCCGCTATCGGCGCCTTTGAACGTGGGGTCGGTATCGGGAAAGTGGCGGCCAATGTCGCCCAGCGCGGCGGCGCCCAGTACGGCGTCGGTAATGGCGTGCAGCAGCGCGTCGGCGTCGGAGTGGCCAAGCAGGCCTTTGTCGTGCGGGATCGTTACCCCGCCCAGGATCAGCGGGCGGCCTTCTACCAGGCGGTGTACATCGTAACCCTGGCCTATACGAAACGGTGTCATGTCTTGTCCTTGCAAAAGGTTGGCCGCAGCCGATGTCAGGCCTGGCGCGCGGCCAGAATGGCTGCGGCCAGCGCCAGGTCACCCGGCCAGGTCACCTTGAAATTCTGTGCTTCGCCGGCCACCAGCCGTGGCGCATGGCCCAGTAGCTCGATGGCGGAGGCTTCGTCGGTAATGGCGGGGTTGGCCGCATCGTGCAGCGCCTCGGCCAGCAGGCCGGCGCGGAACATTTGCGGGGTTTGTGCCAGCCACAGATTATCGCGCGGCACGGTATCGGCAATGCGGCCAACCTTGCCCAGCTTGACGGTGTCGGCTACCGGCTGCGCCAGAATGCCGCCAATGGCGTCGTCGCCTACTTCGTCCAGCAGACGCTGCAGCGCAGCGGGGCTCAGGCAGCAGCGCGCGGCGTCGTGCACCAGCACCCAGTCGTCCTCGTCGGCGGCGAGCGCCGCCAGGCCGTTGGCCACGCTTTGCGCACGGCTGGCACCGCCCACGCGCAGCACTGCCAGCTTGGCTTGCGGCCAACTATAGCTGTCAAACCATTCGTCGCCAGGGGAGATCACCACCACCACGCGGTCTATGGCGGCACAGCCGCAGAGCACGTTGATGGTATGCGCCAGCAGTGGCTGGCCGTGTAGCAGCTGGTACTGCTTGGGGGTGGCGCTACCAAAACGGCTGCCATGACCGGCGGCCGGTATCAGGGCAATGCGCTGGCTCATGCGGCGGGCTCCGCCGCCGGCGGGTTTTCGATGTTGCGCCACAGGCAGCTGCCTTTGACGCTTTTATCCAGCAGGTCCAGGTAGGCCTGGTGTTCGGCCAGCTCGTCGGCGCTGGGCTGCAGGACGGCCAACGGTTTGCGCTCGAAGGCCATGCGCATGCCGCTGGCGCTGTTGTCGTTTTCGGCCAGGCCGGCGTCCATCAGCAGGCTGTCCTGGCCACGCGTCATCCACAGGTACACTTCGGACAACAGCTCGCAGTCGATCAGCGCGCCGTGGTAGGTACGGTTGCTGCGGTCGATCTCGAAACGGTCGCACAGCGCGTCCAGGCTGTTGCGCTTGCCGGGGAAGCTGTCGCGTGCCATGGCCAGGGTATCGATCACCCCGCCGGCTACCTTGGCGACCGGCAACATGCCCAGGCGCTTGAACTCGGCGTTCATGAAGCCCACGTCAAACGGGGCGTTATGGATGATGAGCTCGGCACCGTCGATAAAATCCACCAGCTGCTGCGCCACCTCGGCAAAACGCGGCTTGCCTTCCAGGCTGGCCAGCGAGATGCCGTGCACGCGCTCGGCGTCCGGGTCGATATCGCGCTCGGGGTGAATGTACAGGTGCAGGCTGCGGCCGGTCAGCTTGCGGCCGTCCATCTCCAGGCCGGCAAATTCGATAATGCGGTGGCCCTGGTTCGGGTCCAGGCCGGTGGTTTCGGTATCAAGAATGATCTGACGCATGATGGGCTTTCGGCTGGCAGCCGCGCAGGCTGCCGGTAACACAGGCTAGCGCAGGCTTTCCACGCCGGCATTAGCCAGCTGGTCGGCGCGCTCGTTGAATTCGTGGCCGGCGTGGCCTTTTACCCAGCGCCACTCCACATGCGGGTGGCCATTACGCAGGGCGTCCAGCTGTTGCCACAGGTCGGCATTTTTAACCGGTTCCTTGCTTGCGGTTTTCCAGCCACGGGTTTTCCAGCCGTGTATCCACTCGGAAATGCCTTTTTGCACGTATTGCGAGTCGGTGTACACCACAATGCGGCACGGGCGCTTCAGTAGCTGCAGGCCCTGTATCACCGCCATCAGCTCCATGCGGTTATTGGTGGTGCCGTGCTCGCCACCGAACAGCTCTTTTTCCTGCCCCTTGTAACGCAGCAGCACGCCCCAGCCACCGGGGCCGGGGTTGCCCTTGCAGGCACCATCGGGGTAAATCTCGACGATAGCGTCGTCACTCATGGCTTGTCTCGTTCGCTTGGGTTCGGTTAATGGGTTGGCGTTCGTTGCCACTGGCTACCGCCAGCGACCTGGCCGGCTTGGCACGCTGCCAGCGCGGCATGATCAGGCGCATGCCACGCTGACGTTTGATGGCCACCACACCATAGGCGCCCGCCAGCTGCGGCCAACAGTATTCGCCGGCTTGCTCCATGAAGCGGCAGCGGGCTAGCCAGTCGGCACGCGCGAAAGGCGGCGAGTATGCCATGAACCGGGTGGCGGTGGTTTCCAGTTGCAACAAAGTCATCCAGTCTTTCAGGCGGCTGATGCCGACAAAGTTGCCACACCAGGGCACACCACTCCGCCGGTACAACAGCCGGCTGGCACCCCATAATGAAAACGGGTTGAAGCCGGTGAGCACCAGCCGGCCTTCGGGTAGCAAAACGCGCTCGGCTTCACGCAGCACCTGGTGCGGCTCGCTGGTAAAATCCAGCGCATGCGGCAGCAGCAGCAAATCCAGGCTTTTGCTGTCAAACGGCAGGTAGGCCGGGTCACACACCACATCGGCCTGGCCATCCATACCGGCATAGCCATGCCAGGGTATGCGGCTGCACGCCAGAAAGTCTTCCGCCCCCAGGCCCAGCTGCACGGCGCGAAAGCCGAAAATATCCGCCACGGCATGGTCGAAAAAAGCCTGCTCGCGGCATAACAGGTCTTGGCCCGGTGCGGTACACGCCAGCCAGTCCGCAAATTCTTCCATTGTTTCGGGATACATCATGGCCGACATGTTTCGCCTCACCCCGGTTAGCGCGTTTACCGACAATTATATCTGGGTTTTGCATGACCACCGCCGCGCCATCGCGGTAGACCCGGGCGATGCAGCGCCGCTGCAAGCCTGGCTCGCGCAGCAGCAATTGCAGCTGGAAGCGGTGTGGGTTACCCACCACCACGCCGACCATATCGGCGGCCTGCCCGCGCTACTGGCCGCCTGGCCGGGGTTGGCTGTGTACGGCCCGCCAGATATTCCGGCAGTCACGCACCCGTGCGGGCAAGGTAGCACAGTTCCTGCCTTTGGCCGCGCCGCGCAGGTGCTGGCCATACCTGGCCATACGGCCAACCATCTAGCCTACTACCTTGCACCTCATCTGCTCTGTGGTGACACCTTGTTTGGTGCCGGCTGCGGGCGGGTATTCGATGGCACCATGACAGACTTGTTCCATTCCCTGCAAAGCTTGGCCGTACTGCCGGCGGACACACTGTGCTACCCCGCGCACGAATACACCCTGTCCAACCTGGCCTTTGCGGCGGCAGTAGAGCCTGGCAACCACGCCATTACCGCCCGGCTACAGCGCGACCAGGCCACCCGTGCGGCCAACTTGCCCACCCTGCCTACCCTGCTGGCCGACGAGCTGGCTACCAACCCCTTTTTGCGCACCACACAGGCGGCAGTAAGCCATGCAGCCCAGCAGCATGCCGGGCAAGAAATCACTCACGAAGAAGGCATTTTTGCCACACTACGACAGTGGAAAAATAACTTTTAGACAAAATTATCAAGCAACTGTAAAAAATCACTAGCCAAGCTGCTTAAAACTCACTAAAAATCAGCAAAAATCAGGGCCTTGAGTATTTTTTATGACTTATTACTTGCTCAAGCCGTGTTAGCATCGCCCGCATAGAGAAAACAGGCCCCGCCCATGAAAAAGCTTACTCCGCTCGCATTGTCGGTCACCCTCGCGCTGTCCCTGCCCATGCTGGCCCATGCCAACAACGCCGCGCCACTAGCCAGCTACCCGGCTAGTAGTGTGGACGACGGCCTGTCCGCAGGCTTGGACATGATGCTGCAGAATACCAGCCCGCTGCGTAATGGCGACAGCGTATGGACCCGTGCGCGCGAAGGCTTCCAGATGACCGAGGTCAACCCGGAGCTGGTACGTCGCCACGAGCGTAACTTTTCAGGCAAGTCGGCTTACTTCAAACGCACCATGGACCGCGGCCGCAAGTACCTGTTTCACATCATGAATGAGGTTGAGCGCCGCGGCATGCCGACCGAAATCGCCTTTCTGCCCGTGGTAGAAAGCGCCTTCGTGCCAGGTGCCAAGTCGCACGTTGGTGCCTCCGGCCTGTGGCAGTTCATGCCCGCCACCGGTCGCCAGTACGGCCTGGAGCAAACCTGGTGGTACGACGGCCGCCGCGATGTCACCGAATCCACCCGCGCTGCGCTGGATTACCTGCAAAACCTGTACAACATGTTTGGCGACTGGAGCCTGGCGCTGGCCGCCTACAACTGGGGCGAAGGCAACCTGTCCCGTGCCATCGCCAAAGTCCGCGCCCGTGGTGAAGTGGAAACCTACGAAAACATCCAGATGCCGGCAGAAACACGCAACTACGTGCCCAAGCTGCTGGCCGTGCGCAACATCATGCTGGAGCCGGAAAAATTTGGCCTGAAGCTGGACCCGTTCCCGAACAAACCCACCTTTGTGGCCACCAGCAATGGCCGCCATATGAACATCGACATTGCGGCCAAGCTGGCCGAGATGCCGGTAGCCGAGTTCAAAGAGCTGAACCCGGCGTTCAACCTGCCGGTGTATGCCCACAAACCAGGCCGACAAATGCTGCTGCCTGCCAACAAACTGCACAAGTTTGAAACCAACCTGGCCAAATGGGACAAACCCCTGTTGACCTGGCAGGTCTTTGTACCGGAAAGCGACACCACCACCGGCGAGCTGGCCAGCCAGTTTGACATGAACCCCAACGAGCTGATTGCCGCCAACAGCCTGAAAGGCAATGCCCTGCCTGCAGGCCGCCCGGTACTGGTAGCGCTACGCAATGACCGCACGGCACCTGCACTGGAAAATACCGACATCCCATCCCCGGCAGCAGAAAACGCCACCTTGGTAGCCTTTGCGGCCAACGCCGGGCCAATGGATGCGCCAAAACAGGCAGCAGAACCCATCAGGCCTAACACACAACCGAATACCATCAAGACAGCCGAAGCCCAACCGCTACGCACGCTGCAAAAAGCCGAGCCTGCCCGCAGCGATGTCAGCCCTACCCGTAGCGAACGCCCCGAGCCCGCGCCGGTACGCGT
Organism: Vogesella mureinivorans; assembly: GCF_007644035.1. Taxonomy (GTDB): domain Bacteria; phylum Pseudomonadota; class Gammaproteobacteria; order Burkholderiales; family Chromobacteriaceae; genus Vogesella; species Vogesella mureinivorans. The sequence goes on from NZ_VMTV02000047.1 coordinate 79,479, forward strand.
CGCCACCCGCACCGAGCCTGCCATCGTAGCCAGCCGCAGTGAGCCACGCTTTGAGCCGATTCGCGCCGAGCTGGTAAAGCCAGAGGTGGTAAAAGTGGTGGCCAAGGCCGACACCACCGGTTCGCTGGGTGACAACATCCCGGTGAGCAACCCGGACAAAGTCGTCAGCGCCAGTGCCAGCCTGCACACCGTGGCCCCTGGCGACACGCTGTACAATATTTCCCGTCGCTACAGCATGAGCGTTGCCGACCTGCGCAACCTGAACAGCCTGCAGGACGACACCGTCAAGCTAGGCCAGGTGCTGAAAGTAATTGGTACCAGCAGCACCGCCGTGGCCAGCGCCACCGACAGCAGTGCGCTGCGCCCGGCATCCTACAGCCGCCCGGCAGCCGCCTCGGCTGCCGTGGCGGTGGACTACATCGTGCAACGCGGCGATACCGTATTCAGCATTGCCCGCAAGTTTGGCGTAGCGCATACCGACATCCTGCGCTGGAACAACCCGGAACAGCTGGCCAATCTGCAGCCGGGCCAGAAATTACGCGTGCAGAATAGCGGCCTCTGATCGCCGCCTGCCATGCTGGAAAGCCCCTTGCACAAGCAAGGGGCTTTTGTTTGCCGGCAAATAAAAAGCCCGTCACATGGACGGGCTTTTTGCTACACCACGCCGGCAAACGCCGGCGGTATCAGGCCATTACAGGCCAAACGGGTGGCGCAGTACGATGGTTTCTTCGCGATCCGGGCCGGTAGACACGATATCGATCGGCGCACCGCATACTTCTTCGATGCGCTTCAGGTAGGCTTGGGCATTCGCTGGCAGGTCTTCCCAACGCTTGACACCCACGGAGCTATCGCTCCAGCCTGGCATGGTTTCGTAGATCGGCTCGCAACGGGTCACGGCATCGGAACCGAATGGCAGAATGTCGACCACTTCGCCGTTCAGCTTGTAACCTACGCACAGCTTGATTTCTTCCAGGCCGTCCATCACGTCCAGTTTCATCACGCACAGACCGGACACACCGTTGATCTGGATGGAGCGCTTCAGTGCAGCAGCATCAAACCAGCCACAGCGACGCGGGCGGCCGGTAACGGAACCGAACTCGTTACCACGCTTGGCCAGGAAAGCGCCAATGTCGTTTTCCTGCTCGGTAGGGAACGGGCCGGAACCCACGCGGGTAGCGTAGCCCTTCACGATACCCAGCACGTAGTTCAGCATCTGCGGTGCCACGCCAGCGCCTGGTGCAGCAGCGCCAGCCACACAGTTGGACGACGTCACGTACGGGTAGGTACCGTGATCGATATCCAGCAGCGTACCTTGTGCGCCTTCGAACAGGATAGGCACACCGGCTTTGTCCAGGTCGTGCAGGATGCGCGATACGTCAGCCACCATCGGCTTGATGCGCTCGGCCTGCTTCATGGTGTCAGCCAGAATGGTGTCAAAGTCTACCGGTTGGGCGTTGAACAGCTTGGTCAGCAGGAAGTTGTAGTACTCGACGTTTTCTTTCAGCTTGCTCACAAAGCGGTCGGTATCGAACAGGTCGATCACCTTCAGCGCGCGGCGCGCTACCTTGTCTTCGTAGCACGGGCCGATACCACGGCCGGTGGTGCCGATCTTGGCATCGCCTTTGGCGGCTTCGCGGGCCTGGTCCAGTGCAATGTGATACGGCAGGATCAGCGGGCAACCCTCGGCGATTTTCAGGCGGGCCGATGCATTGACACCTGCGGCCTCCAGCTCGTCGATTTCTTTCAGCAGTGCTTCTGGCGACAGTACAACACCGTTGCCGATAAAGCATTCCACGCCATCACGCAGGATGCCGGACGGTACCAGGCGCACCACGGTTTTCTTGCCGTTTACCCACAGGGTATGGCCCGCGTTATGACCGCCCTGAAAACGCACTACCGCACGGGCGTGGTCTGTCAGCCAGTCAACAATCTTGCCCTTGCCCTCGTCACCCCACTGGGTACCGATTACCACGACATTCTTGGACATTGGAAAAAACCTCTTCTCTTCAGAAATCACATTACTTGAAAGGCACAAGCTGCCACTCGCCCGACACCATGACCAGCTCGCGGTCGCAGTTCAGTGCTTCGGCAGATTCGCCCAGATAGTCGATGATGACCCGCTCGCCAGCAGCGCGCAGCTCAGTCACTTTGCTTGTCGCCTGCGGTAACAGGCGGGCCGCCAGCTTGATACCCTGCGCACTGTCTTTCTGCGGCAGGATGCGCACCAGATCGCGCAGATCCAGGCTAAAGCCTGTGGCCGGACGGGCACGGCCAAAGCGGCGGCCAACGTTGTCGTAGCGGCCGCCACGCGCCAGCGCCTCGGACCAGCCGGGGGCGTAGGCTGCAAACATCAGGCCGGTATGGTAGGCATCACCACGCAGCTCGGCCAGGTCAAAGCTGACCTGCACACGGTCACCCACAGCCGCTGCAATGGCGGACAGCTGCATCAGCGCCAGCTCGATTTCCGGCAGCGATGGCAGACGGGTACGGGCTTTGTCCAGCACGCTGGCCGGGCCATACAGCTCAGGCAGGGCCAGGAAGGCACTGCGATACGGCTCGGCTACGCCGGCTACCATCTCGCTGATGGTGGCCACATCTTTGGCTTGCAGGGCGGCAAACAGCTCGCGCCCCTGCTCGGCCGACAAGCCTGCAGCAGCGGCCAGGCCACGGAAAATACCGATATGGCCTACATCCAGCCTCAGCTGGCCCACGCCAACCTGCTGCAGTACATCCAGCATCAGGCTGATGATTTCCACGTCGGCCTCGATACCGGCATAGCCGTACAGCTCGGCCCCCACCTGTAGCGGCTCGCGCGAGCTCATCAGGCCGGACGGGCGGGCATGCACCACGCTACCGGCGTAGCACAGGCGTGTTACGCCGGTGCGGGCAGACAGCAGATGAGCATCGATACGCGCCACCTGCGGGGTGATGTCGGCACGTAGACCCAGCTGACGGCCAGACAGGTGGTCGTCCAGCTTGTAGGTTTTCAGGTCCAGCGTGGCGTCGTCGCTAGACACCAGGGCATCGGCGTACTCCACCAGTGGCGGGAGTACCAGTTCGTAGCCGGACAGGCGAAACAGGTCCAGCATGGCCGACTTTGCGCTTTCTACCTGGCGGGCAGTAGCGGGCAAAATATCGGCAATATGTTCGGGCAGCAGCCAGTTACGCATTGTTTTTTGCACACAAGAAAAGGCGGGATGCGTGATCCCGCCTTGTTTTTATCGCAACCCGGCAGGTGCCGGGCTGTCGCAAGTCACACCATTTTATCAGCGTGGCTTCGGTTGCGCATTCTTGAAATACTTGAAGAATTCTGAACTTGGGTCCAGAACCATCACGTCACTCTTGTTACGGAAGGTTTGTTTGTACGCTTCCATGCTCCGCCAGAAGGCATAAAACTCGGGGTTTTTACCATAAGCCTGCGCATAAATCGCCGCGGCTTTCGCATCGCCTTCGCCCTTGATAGCTTGGGCTTTGCTGTAAGCATCGGCCAGTACTACCTCGCGCTGACGGTCCGCATCGGCGCGGATACGTTCAGCTTCCGCCCCGCCCTCACTACGCAGCTGGTTGGCTACGGTGCGGCGCTCGGAGTTCATGCGCTCATAAACGGAAGTGCTGATTTTATCCGGAAAATCCACGCGCTTTAAGCGGACATCGAGAATTTCCATACCAATCTTCTGCGCATCGACGTTGGCACGCTTGCGCACCAGCTCCATTACCTCGTCACGCTTGCCGGAAATGACATCTGCTACCGTCTTCTGGCCAAACTGGGCACGCAAGCCATCGTTGATGGTCTGACGCAGGCGCTGCACGGCCACGGTCTCGTTACCACCCACGCTCTTGTAGAACTGCTCTACATCGCGTACGCGCCATTTTACAAAGCTATCCACCAGCACATTTTTCTTTTCGCGGGTGTTGAACAGCTCTGGTGCTTCCGGGTCGATGGTCTGGATGCGGCGATCGAAATAACGCACGTTTTGCAGCAGTGGCACTTTGAACTGAATGCCCGGCTCTTTCACCACTCGCACCACTTCACCAAACTGGAACACCATGGCGAACTGGCGCTGGTCTACGGTATACAGCGAGCCAGAGGCCAATAGCAAGGCCCCGGCAACACCCAGTACTACAGGAAAGAAACGATCCATCTTGCTATCCTTTTAGCGGCCACGAACAACGTCGCGCTCTACCGGCGGGCGTGCCATGTTCTGGTTAGGCTGGGCTGCAGCATCAGGAGCCGGCGCTGCCGGGGCAGGCTTGGCCTCGGCGGCTTTATCACTGGCAGTTTGCTGCATCAGTTTGTCCAGCGGCAGGTACAGCAGGTTGCTACCGGCTTTCTGATCTACGTAAACCTTGCTGCTGTTGGTCAGCACTTGCTGCATCATGTCCAGATACAGGCGGTCACGCATCACTTTGGGGGCTTTACTGTACTCGGCCAGCACGCTCTGGAAGCGCGCTGCATCACCCTCGGCAGTGGAAATCACACGCTGGCGATAGCCGTCGGCCTCTTGGGCTAGCCGGGCTGCCAGGCCCTGTGCTTTCGGGATGACGTCGTTAGCGTAAGCCTGGCCTTCGTTACGCAGCTTTTCCTTGTCCTGCCCTGCTTTTACCGCATCATCAAAAGCAGCAATCACCGGCTCCGGCGGCTGCACATCATTGATGTTGACCTTGGCAATGCGCACGCCCATGCCGTAGCGATCCAGAATCTGCTGCATGATGCGCTGGGTATCTACCGCGATCTGGCCACGGCCTTCGTTAAGCACGAAATCCACCTTGTTGCGGCCAACTACTTCGCGAATAGCCGTCTCGGCAGCCTGCTTCACCACATCCTGGGCGCCCTCTTCCAGTGCCAGGTTGTTGAACAGGAATTCACGTGCATCCTTGATGTCGTACTGCACCGAAAGCTGCACATCGATGATGTTCTGGTCTTCGGTGAGCATCAGCGACTCTTCTTCTACCCGGCTCTTGGCCGAGCCGCGATAGCCGATTTCGACGCTACGCACTTCGGTCAGGTTGACGATTTCTACCTGCTCGAACGGATAAGGCGCATGCCATTGCAGGCCGGAATCACTGATGCGGTCAAAGCTACCCAGGCGCAATACGACGCCCTGCTCGCGCGCATCGACCACGTAGAAACCACTGGCCAGCCACAGGCCGCCCAGAATGGCCACAATGCCTGCAGCACCAAACTTCATGCCACGTTCGGAAGGCATGCCGCTATTGCCGCCGCCAAAACCATTATTGTTGCCGGGCTGCGCAGACTTGCCGCCCAGCAGACGCGACAGCTTCTGGTTCAGCTGGCGAAAGATTTCTTCCAGATCTGGCGGGCCGTCATCAGGACGCTTGCCGCGGTTATCGTCATTCTGTGCCATGGTGATCTACTTTTTCTGTGGTTTGCGAGTGAGTCGTTGCCAACGCCCTTTCGGCAATGGCTTCGCGCAGGAGTTCCAGGCCGGCACCAGACAGTGCGGAAACCCGGACACCCTCTACCGCGCCGTATTCGTCATACAGGATGGCCGGAGGCAAGCCGCGCAGGTCGGTCTTGTTCCACACCATCAGCTGCGGTACGTGATCGGCACCGATTTCTTTCAGGACTTTGTTGACCTCTTCTACCTGGCGCTCCCGCATAGGGTTGGCCGCATCAACCACGTGCAGCAGCAAATCAGCCGAAATGGTTTCTTCCAGCGTGGCGCGAAAAGAGGCCACCAGCGAGTGGGGCAAATCGCGGATGAACCCCACCGTATCCGATAACACGATAGACACATCCGTGTTGATGAACAGGCGGCGGCTGGTGGTATCCAGCGTGGCAAACAGCTGGTCGGCCGCGTAGGCACCGGCCTTGGTCAGACCATTGAACAGCGTGGATTTACCCGCATTGGTATAGCCAACGATAGATACGGAGGGCAAGCCAGAACGATCACGGCTACGGCGCTGGGTTTTGCGCTGCTTTTGCACGGTAGCCAGGCGGTCTTTCAGTGCCTTCACGCGCAAGCCCAGCAGACGACGGTCGGTTTCCAGCTGGGTTTCACCCGGGCCACGCATGCCAACCCCACCCTTTTGCCGCTCCAGGTGAGTCCAGCCGCGTACCAGGCGGGTAGACATATGCGTTAGCTGGGCCAGCTCTACCTGCAGCTTGCCTTCGTGACTGCGTGCACGCTGGGCGAAGATATCCAGAATCAGCGTGACACGGTCTATCACACGGCACTGCAGGATGCGCTCCAGGTTGCGCTCCTGCCCCGGCCCCAGTGCGTGGTTGAAAATGACCACATTGGCATCGGTTGCCTTGACCAGCGCAGCGATTTCTTCCACCTTGCCCTTGCCGGCAAACAGTGCGGCGTCCGGGCGCTGACGCTTACCCTTGATCAAGCCAGTAACGGCAACACCGGCCCCTTTTATCAGCTCCAGGCATTCGCTGACGCCATCTTCATAATCCGCCTCGCCAAAGTCGAGACTTACCAGTACTGCTTGGTCACCAAGATCAGGACGATCAAACACGCAGGGGGACTTTCAATAAAGAAGGCTGACCAGCGTATGCCGGCCAGCCTTGGGGTAAGACTAGGGGTTACGCGTCTTGCGAGTCCGACTTGGCACCGTGGTGCTCGTGCGGGATGTTCACTGGGCGGGCAGGAACCACGGTAGAGATGGCATGCTTGTACACCATCTGGGTTACCGTGTTTTTCAGCAGAACCACGTACTGGTCAAACGACTCGATCTGACCCTGCAGTTTGATGCCGTTCACCAGGTAGATGGATACCGGTACGTGCTCTTTACGCAGGATGTTCAGAAACGGGTCTTGTAACATTTGCCCTTTGGCGCTCATTTTTGTTCTCCGATTCGATGCAGTTTTTGTAATTCAGTACAAGCGAGCTGGTGCTAACAGTCTTTTTAGCATAAAAAATTCCAGCAGACTATTTGAACCCCTTGTGGCGCAGCAAACTTACCTTGGTACCTGTCGCTTCGACCTCAAACGGGTTGCTATTCGATTTGTATTGTACACGCAGCGGCGTACCTTGCAGGTGGAACGCCTTGCGGAACATGCCTTCCAGATAGCGGGTGTAGCTGTCCGGAATCTTGTCCAGCGAGTTACCGTGAATCACGATAATCGGTGGGTTCATACCACCCTGGTGGGCATAACGCAGTTTCGGGCGAACCTGGCCGGCACGTGGTGGTTGCTGGCGCTCGGTGGCCAGCTGCAGGATACGTGTCAGTTTTGGCGTAGGCAGCTTGCTCATGGCCGCTTTGTACGCTTCATCAATAGATTTGAACAAGTCGCCCACACCACGGCCTTGCAGCGCGGAAATATAGTGGAACTTGGCAAAATCCAGGAAACCCAGCTTGCGCAGGATATCTCGTTTGATGGTGTCTTTCTGATGCAGTTCCAGATCTTCCCATTTGTTTACTGCTACCACCAGTGCACGGCCGGCTTCCAGCGCGAAACCGGCGATGGTGGCATCCTGCTCGGAAATATCCAGCTGCGCGTCCAGAACCAGCACCGCCACGTTGGCATCTTCCACAGCCTGGATGGTCTTGATCACCGAGAACTTCTCGATGGCTTCGTTCACCTTGCCGCGGCGGCGCACCCCTGCCGTATCGATAATGGTGTATTTGCGGCCATCGCGCTCAAAATCAATATAGATGCTGTCACGAGTGGTACCGGCCTGGTCGAAAGCGATCACGCGCTCCTCGCCCAGCACGGCATTCACCAAGGTGGATTTGCCCACGTTCGGGCGGCCGATCACCACGAATTTCGGGTGATGGGCTTTTTCTTCTTCCTCGGCTTCCGGGAAGTTTTCCAGCACCAGCTCTACCAGCTCACGCACACCGTCACCGTGCGAGGCGGAAATCGCCAGCGGCTCGCCCAGAGCCAGCTCGTGGAACTCGGCGGCAGCCATGGCGTTGCTCACGCCTTCAGCCTTGTTTACCGCCAGGTAAACGGGCTGATTGGACTGGCGCAGGCGGTTGGCAATGATCTTGTCCTGCGGGGTAAGACCCACGCGGCCATCCACCAGGAAAATGATGGCATCGGCTTCGTCTACGGCCTGCAGGGTTTGCCTGGCCATTTCGAACAGGATGCCTTCGTCCACTACCGGCTCGAAACCGCCGGTATCTACCACCAGGTAGGGCTTGCTGGCACCACGGCCGTGGCCATAGTGACGGTCGCGTGTCAGGCCCGGCTGGTCTGCCACCAGGGCATCACGGCTACGGGTCAGTCGGTTAAAAAGTGTAGATTTGCCCACATTCGGGCGGCCCACCAGGGCAATAGTCGGTTTCATTGTGTACTACTTACTTCGTCAGCGCGGACAGGTTGCCGTTGTTATCCAGCACGTAGGCCACGTCGCCGCTTACCAGCGGGCGTGGCATGGTGCCGTTTACTTTCAGGCTGCTGCGGCCAACTATACGTCCATCAAGGGATGAAAGCAGATGTGCATAGCCTTCACCATCAATTACCAGCAATTGATCGCCCAGCGTTACCGGGGCAGATACATTGCGGTAGCGGAAATCATCCTGTTTCCATAGGTTGCGACCTGAGTCGGCATCAAATGCCCAGATCGCGCCATCTTCTGCCGTCACGAAGACGGTCTTGCCATCGGATACCAGACCACGGCTACTGCTCAGGTCGCGCGCCCACAGCTGCTGGCCACCACGCGAATCGAAGCATGCCACACGGCCCTGATACGCTACTGCGCACACACGGCGGCCATCAAACATGGGCTGGCTGACGACATCGGTAACACGCTCCAGCTCGCTGGCGCCACGGGCATTGGCCACCACAGACTGCCACAGCTGATCGCCACGCTCGGCGGCGTAGGCTGTCACCTTGCCGGCAGCTTCGCCTACCAGCAATACGTCACTGCCTTCGACCTTGATCTGCGGCGTCGTGGCACGCACGGTCAGCGCTGGCTGCGCTTGCCACTGTGTCCATACCTGGCGGCCGGTTTTCAGGTCGAAACCCGACACACGGCCGTCGCCAGCGCGTACTACCAGCACGCGGCCTGCCAGCTGTGGCGGCTCGGCCAACACGCTGGTAAGCGTCTGCTTCCATACCAGCTTGCCATCGGTGCCGCTCAAAGCCAGCAATTCGGCACGATCATTCCCCACAAACAGCAGGCCATCGTCCACAGCCACGCCGGCAACCAGCGCCTGTTTTACATCCAGTGTCAGCAGGGTTTTGCCGGTTTGCGCGTCCAGCTGCTGGATTTTGCCATTAGCACCCGCTACCCACAGCTTACCTTGTTCGATAAACGGGGAAAACAAGCCGCGGCCGGCATCCGGCACACTGGCTTGCCACAGTATCTTTGGCCCCACAGACGCTTGCAGCGGTTTCAGCGGTGTAGGCTGGTAGGCGGATTCGCCCTCAAACCACGACGCGCAGCCACCCAGCGCAGGCAAAAGTGCAGCACACAGCAACAGTCGGCGCATCATGGTTAGCTCCCCAACGAATCAAGTTTGGCCTGGATAAACTCGCGCACAGGGGCCTCCGGTGCGGATTTTGCCAGCGCAGCCTTGTAGGCTTCGCGGGCGCCACCCAGGTCGCCACGGGCTACCAATACATCGGCTTTCAGGTCCAGGAACATGGCATCAAACGCTACCGGGTGTGCCATAGCCAGCTCGGCCAGAGCGACATCGTATTGCTTTTCGTCTAGCAGAACCGCAGCCAGACGCAGACGGGCTACCGCCTGCAGGGTCTCATCCTTGTCGGCATGCTCGATCACCCATTTCAGCTGGCTGCGGGCAACGCCCAGCTCTTTGCTGTCAAATGCCAGCTTGGCAGCCAGCAGGCTACCGTTGGCCGCATAAGCCGACGCTGCGTAGTCTTTTTGCAGGGTGGCCACAGTCGCCTTGGCTTTATCCAGCTGGCCAGCTTGCAGCTGCTGCTCCAGCTGGCCATATACCACGGCGGCCTGCTCGGCCTGGTTTTTCTGGTAGGTTTGCCAGGCTTTATAACCGATAAAGCCCAGGGATACGGCCAGCACGGCGCCGCCGATCAGCTTGCCCCACTGCGCCCAGAAGCCCTTGAGCGCGTCTATCTGTTCTTGTTCCTGCAGGTCGTAAGCCATGCGGCCCCCTTGTAATTTAAGACTTGAAGCGGGAAACAGCGGCGGCCACATCGGCGGCAGCCACGGTTTCCTGAGCAGCCTCGGCACGCAGTGGCTTGACCACCACCTGCGCGTTGGCCACTTCGTTTTCACCAATGATCAGCGCTACAGCGGCGCCACTGCCATCGGCCTTTTTCATTTGCGACTTGAAGCTGCCGTCGCCCATATTCTGCACAACACTGCAGCCTGCAGCACGCAGGGTTTGCGCCAGCTGCATGGCGTAGGCTGCGGCACCCGCACCTTGGTTTACGATAAAGACATCCGCACCACGGCGCGCTGGCAGCAAGCCTTTTTCGGCCAACAGCAGCAAGACACGCTCCATGCCCATGCCAAAACCGATACCCGGTGCCGGTTTACCACCCAGCTGCTCGATCAGGCCATCGTAACGGCCTCCGGCACACACGGTGCCTTGTGCGCCCAGCTCGGTGGTCACCCACTCGAATACCGACAGGTTGTAGTAATCCAGGCCACGCACCAGACGCGGGTTTTCCACGAACGGGATACCCAGCGCGCTGATCATGGCTTTCCAGCCTTCGTAGTGGGCACGCGAGGTGTCGCCCAGGTAGTCGTACAAGCGTGGCGCGTTGTTGGCCATGTCTTGCAGTGCCGGGTTCTTGGTATCCAGCACGCGCAGCGGGTTGGTGTACAGGCGGCGCTTGCCGTCTTCATCCAGTATATCAACGTGCTTTTCCAGGTAGGCAATCAGCGCTTCGCGGTGTGCGGCGCGCTCTTCCTTGTTACCCAGCGAGTTGATTTCCAGCTGCACGCTGCCGGCCAGCCCCAGGCGCTGCCACAGGTCGGCGGTCATGGCGATGATTTCGGCATCGATATCCGGGCCAGCCATGCCCAGTGCTTCTACGCCGATTTGGTGGAACTGGCGATAGCGGCCTTTCTGCGGGCGCTCGTGACGGTACATCGGGCCCATATACCACAGCTTTTGCGTGGTGTTGTACAGCAGGTTATGCTCTACCACCGCGCGCAGGGTGCCGGCAGTACCTTCCGGGCGCAGCGTCAGCGGGTCGCCGTTCAGCCGGTCTTCAAAGGAGTACATTTCCTTTTCAACGATATCGGTGACTTCGCCAATGGAGCGCACAAACAGCGGCGTCGGCTCCACGATGGGGGTACGGATGTTGGCGTAGCCATAGTCGTGCAGCCAGCCGCGCAAAACGGTTTCAAAGTATTCCCACTGCTGCGACTCTGCCGGCAGCACATCATTCATGCCACGCACAGCCTGGATTTTCTGGGCCATTCTCATACTTTCTTTTGCTTGATCATGTGCAGCGGCGGCCAACACTGGCCACCGGCTTAAACCTGTTTGATAGGGATGGTACGCGCCACCACCTCGCGGCGCTTGGCACCACCCACGCCGTAGCGGGTGTGTACGTAGTTTTCCACCAGCGCCTTGAACTCCAGCGCGATATTGTCGCCCTTGAGTGTCACGTCTTTCTGGCCATCCACGTACACCGGTGCCACCGGTACTTCACCGGTACCAGGCAGGCTGATGCCGATATCGGCCAGCTTGGACTCGCCCGGGCCGTTCACCACACAGCCCATCACCGCCACTTTCATGTCTTCCACGCCGGGGTACTGCAGGCGCCAGATAGGCATCTGCTCGCGCAGGAAGGTCTGGATGCTGTCGGCCAGCTCCTGGAAGAAAGTACTGGTGGTACGGCCACAGCCGGGACAGGCGGTGACCAGCGGGGTAAACGAGCGCAAACCCATGGTTTGCAGCAGCTCCTGCGCCACCACCACTTCTTTGGTGCGCGCCTCGCCCGGCTGCGGGGTCAGCGAAATGCGGATGGTATCGCCAATGCCTTCCTGCAGCAGCACGGCCAGGGCGGCGCTGGAGGCCACAATGCCCTTGCTGCCCATGCCAGCCTCGGTCAGGCCCAGGTGCAGCGGAAACTCGCAGCGGCTACCCAGGTCGCGATATACGGTGATCAGGTCTTGTACGTTGCTGACCTTGCACGACAGCAGGATCTGGTTGGCGGGCAGGCCCAGCTCCATGGCCTTGTCGGCGGATTCCAGCGCCGACACAATCAGCGCCTCGCGCATCACCACGTCCAGCGCCTTGGGGTTGGCCGCATGGTTATTGGCGTCCAGCATGCGTGCCAGCAGCACCTGATCCAGGCTGCCCCAGTTCACGCCGATACGTACCGGCTTACCGTATTCGGCAGCGGTGCGGATCAGGTAGGCAAATTTATCGTCGCCTTTGGCACCCTTGCCTACATTACCGGGGTTAATACGGTACTTGCCCAGCGCGCGGGCGCAGTCCGGGTAGTCTTTCAGCAGGCGCTCGCCGTTAAAGTGGAAATCCCCTACCAGCGGCGCCGCACAGCCCATATCGTCCAGACGCTGGCGAATCTCGGCGACGCGTGCGGCTGCCTCGGGGCTGTTTACCGTGATGCGCACCACCTCGGAGCCAGCCTGGGCCAGCTCGAATACCTGCTGTGCCGTGGCAGCGGCGTCGGCGGTATCGGTATTGGTCATCGACTGCACCATCACCGGGTGCTCGGAACCTACCATCACATGGCCTACCGCTACCTGCAGCGTTTTACGGCGTTTGATCGTTGCGTCCATCTGCTATCAGTTCAATTCCAGTTTGGCGGTAGCACCGCGCGTCTTGTCTTTCAGATCTATCACAGCCCCGTCGTAGCTCAACACCACCTGCGGAGCATTGCCGATTTTCAGCTTGAATGGCGGAACGCCGCGCACTTCCTGGCTTTGGCCCGCACGGATCAGGCCGTACACCAGCTTTTTACCGCTGGCATCCACCACCGACACCCAGCTATCGGCACCGGCCTGTACACGCACCGCTTTCTGCCCAGCCTGCGCCACAGGGGCAGAGGCTGGCTTGCTGGCTACCGGTGCCGGTACGGCTGTCACCGCACTCGCCGGGCTGGCCGTCGCCACAGCAGAAGCCACAGGCGCCACCACTACCGCCACGGGGGCACTGGCGGGCTCGCTTTGCGGCGCGCTGGCCAGCGCATCACTGGCCGTCTGGTGCAGCATGGGCACCAGCTCACCCTGCGGTGCGGCGGTTTCTGTACTGCCATCCTGCTGCTGCCAGGCGATCAAGGCCGCCACCACCAGCGCAGGCAGCAGCAGCCACCAAAGCTTGCTACCCATAGCAGGCTGCGCCTCGGCTGCCTGCGGTGGCGGGGCGCGATCTACCGGGCTGGACGGGTACTCTTGCTCCAGCAGCGCCATCAGCGGCGCACTATCCAGCTCCAGAAAACGGGCATAGTTGCGCACAAAGCCACGGACGAAGGTTGCGCCAGGCAAGCGGGCAAAATCGCCAGCCTCCATCCACTCAAGCTGACGCAGGGACAGTTTCAGGCGGTCGGCTACATCGTGCAGACTCAGGCCCCGCTCAACGCGGGCATCACGCAGTTGCTGGCCGATTTGTTGTGCAGCAGAAGAGGTCATATCCTGGGCATACTTCCTGGGATCAGGTCCCGCTCAAGAGCTGTTGGGTTTCTAGGCTATCCGGGTGACGGCTTTTCAGCATGCCAGCCAAGCGTTGCTCGGTGGCCGCGTCTTTCTTGAGCCGCGCCAGCTTGACGCCCAGCAGTAATTCGGCCGGGCCAAAACGCTTTTCGTTGTTACCCAGCCGCTCAAAATAAAATTGTGCCAGCTGCGCATTACCGCCCTGCAACGCCAGGCGCGTCAGCTCGCGCAGCGCCGATGCATCGTTCGGTGCGCGGCGCAGAGCCTCCAGCAGCAGCTGGTTGGCCTCGTCGTTACGGTTCATCTGCCCCAGACAAATTGCCTTGTTGATCAATGCAGTGTGGGGGGCAGAGAAAAACGGGTCGGCCAGCGCCTGATCAAACCGCGCCAGGGCTTCGTCAAAGCGGCGGCGGTTGCACAGGAACAAGCCGTAGTTATTGTTGACTTCCGGGTTGCTGGCTTGAATGGACAGTGCCTTGCGAAAAGATGCCTCGGCCTCGCCATCCACCCGCAGCTGCATGTAGATCAGGGCGCGGGCCAGATAGCCTGCCTGAAAGCTTGGGTCTACCGCAATGGCCTGATCGGCGTTTTCCAGCGCCACGCGCATATTGCCGTAACGCATGTACTCGATGGCCAGCTGGGCACGCATCTCGGCCAGTTCGCGTGGCGGGGCTGCAGCCAACGCCATCTGGGCAGCGCACAGCGCCGCCAGCAAACCAGCCAGGATACGTGTTTTATTCATCAGCCTTTATCCTCTGCGATACGGATCCACTTTTCCTGGCGCCGCGTCTTGTCCTGCACCTGCCCGGCCAGCTGGCCACAGGCAGCATCGATATCATCGCCACGGGTTTTACGCACGGTCACGATAAAGCCGGCTTCCTGCAGGATTTCGCGGAACGCGCGGATGGCGTTATTGCTGGAACGATCGTAGCCGGAGTTCGGAAACGGGTTAAACGGGATCAGGTTGAACTTGCACGGCACATCGCGCACCAGGGCGATCAGCTCGCGAGCATGTTCCGGCCTGTCGTTCACCCCGTCAAGCATCACGTATTCAAAGGTAATGAAATCGCGCGGCGCCTTGACCAGGTAGCGCTGGCAGGCCGCCATCAGCTCTTTCAGCGGGTATTTCTTGTTCAGCGGCACAATCTCGTCGCGGATGCGGTCATTGGACGCGTGCAACGATACCGCCAGCGCTACCGGACAGGCCTCTTTCAGGCGGTCCATCTGCGGCACCATGCCCGAGGTAGACACCGTCACGCGGCGGCGGCTCAAACCGTAGGCGTGGTCGTCCAGCATGATTTGCAGGGCCGATACCACGTTGTCAAAGTTGGCCAGCGGTTCGCCCATGCCCATCATCACCACGTTGGACACCACGCGTTCGTTACGCGGGGTCACGCCCATGGCCTTGTTGGCCCACCACAGCTGGCCAATGATTTCGGCCGTGCTGAGGTTGCGGTTGAAGCCCTGACGGCCGGTAGAGCAGAACGTGCATTCCAGCGCACAGCCTACCTGAGATGATATGCACAAGGTGCCGCGATCATCCTCGGGGATGAATACGGTTTCCACACCATTGCCGGTGCCAACGTCCAGCAGCCACTTGCGGGTACCATCTTCTGATTCCTGCGACACCATCAAGTCCGGTATACCCACCAGCGCGGTGTCGTGCAGCTTGGCACGCAGGCTTTTGGCGATATCGGTCATGGCGTCAAAATCGGCCTCACCCATCTGGTGCATCCAGCGCATGATCTGCTTGGCACGAAAAGGCTTTTCGCCCATTTCGGCAAAGTGTTCAGTCAGCTGGTTCAGGTTGAAGTCGAGCAGGTTGGTCTTCATGTGCATCTCGGATAAAGGCGGCCACCCTTGGGCAGCCGCCGGGTACAACTGGTTCCGCATGCGGCCAGAGTTGGCCGCAAACGGCGATTAGCGTGCGGTTACTTCGGTAGCAGCAAAGAAGTAGGCGATTTCGATCGCTGCGTTTTCCAGGCTGTCGGAACCGTGAACGGCGTTGGCATCGATGGAATCAGCGAAGTCGGCGCGGATGGTACCGGCGTCAGCTTTCTTCGGGTCGGTAGCGCCCATCAGTTCGCGGTTTTTCAGCATGGCGTTTTCGCCTTCCAGCACCTGGATCATCACCGGGCCGGAGATCATGAAGGACACCAGATCGTTGAAGAAAGGACGCTCTTTGTGTACAGCGTAGAAGCCTTCGGCTTCAGCGCGGGACAGCTGTTTCAGCTTGGCGGCAACGATCTTCAGACCGGCGGTTTCGAAACGGTCGTAGATTTTACCGATTACGTTCTTGGCAACGGCGTCCGGCTTGATGATGGACAGAGTGCGTTCGATAGCCATACAAATTCTCCCAGTTTGCAAGTGAAATGGTTACACTTGGCATGCGCATTTCAGGCTTGCCAGTGACCCAATTTTGAGGAACCCGGCATTTTACCAGTGTTCACCAGCGTTTGCTGCACAGAATTTAATCAGCGATGAATCCACCCTCCTCCGATCCGCGCACCACTTCTGATTCCGCAACAGCCATGACCCCCGAGCTGAAAAAACGCCTGGCCATGGCCGCAGGCCTGGTGGCCATTGCCCTGGCTGCCATCCCGGTACTGGACAGCATGTCCGGCAAGAAGCCGGAAACCACGCCCACCAGCGTACCGGTCAGCTCCGGCCGTATCATCAATAAAGAAGCCGCGTCCGAGCCCACCCTGGTGATCGCGCAGCTGCCGGAAAGCAGCGCCCCGGCCGCCGCCAGCACCCCGGCAATAGCCACGCCATCACCCGCTACACCCGACCTTGGCAAGACACCTGCGGCCAACCTGGGGCAGACCAGCCCACTACCTGCTACTGCAGCCCCAGTCACCCCCGCCATGGCCACCGCCACGCCGGCAGGCAAAACCAGCAGCCCGGCCCCCGCACCGGCCAGCAGTAAAGCCACCGCCGTGGCCGCTCCGGTCGCCACACCAGCACCCGCTGCCAAGCCAGCCACAGCGCCAGTAGCGCCCCCTGCTGCCAAAGCAGCCACTACGCCACCCGCACCGGCCGCAGCGCGCAGCAGCGGCAAAACCAGCCCGGTAAACGAGATTGAGCTACCGCCGGCCGCAGCTCCCGCCACGCCACAGGTAGCCAGCAAGGCCCCCATGCCGACACTGCCCGCCGTAAAAGCCGCCCCTGGCGGCGCCTCGCTGGGCTACCAGGTACAGCTGGGCTTGTTCGCCAGCCCGGGCAACGCAGAAAAACTACTGGACGACCTGAAAAAGCGCGGCATCAGCGCCCGCACCGAAACCCGTGTGCAGTTAGGGCCGTTCAATACCCGCGCCGAAGCCGAAGAAGCCATGGCCAAGCTCAAAGCCCTGGGCTACCAGCCACTGCTGGTGCCTGCTGGCGCGCACTAGCGGCCCGCTACCCTGCCCGCAAAAAAGCCGCAGCACACGCTGCGGCTTTTTTGCGGGCTACACCCTGGCATCAGGTCTCGCTCACCCCTTCGCCAATCTTGAAGTTATCCACCAGATGCGGCAGCTCCAGATAGGTGCGCGACTGCATTTCGGTCAGGCGGCTAGCCGTGCGGAAAAATTCGCTGGACTGGGTACCTTCGGTGTAGATCTGCTCCGGCTCCACGGCACACGACGCCACCAGCTTGACGCGATGGTCGTAAAACACGTCAATCAGCCAGGTAAAGCGCCGCGCCATGGCGGCGTCGCGCGCGGCCAGCTTGGGGATATCCGACACAAACACGGTATGGTATTCGCTGGCGATTTCCAGATAGTCGGTCTGCGCACGCGGGCCATCACAAATGGCCAGAAAGTCGAACCAGATCACGCCAGGCACGTGGCGTTTGAGCGTAATCTCCCGCCCCAGCACGCTCAGCATATGGCTTTCTTCCGGCGTTGCCCCCGCCAGGCGCTCGAACATGGCCTGCATCTTCTGCTCGGCCGCTGCGCCTGCCGGCACATGGAACAAGGGCTCGCGCGTGAGCTCGCGCAGGCGGTAGTCGTTGCCGCCATCCACATTCAGCACGTCCAGATTAGCCTTGAGCAGCGCGATGGTGGGCAGGAAATTGCTGCGCATCAGGCCGTTGGGGTACAGGTTGTCCGGCGGGTAGTTCGAGGTCATCACGCAGATGATGCCGTGTGCAAACAGCTCGCTGAACAGCCGGCCCAGAATCATGGCGTCGGCGATATCGCTGACGTGAAACTCGTCAAAACACAGCAGGCGCACGTCTTTGGCAATACGCGCCGCCACGGTTTTCAGCGGGTCGGCTTCGTTGGATACCGTGCGCAGCTGCTTGTGGATTTCGGCCATGAAATGGTGAAAATGCACGCGGCGCTTGCGCTCGTACGGTACACAGCTAAAGAACGCATCCATCAGGAAGCTCTTGCCGCGCCCTACCCCGCCCCAGAAGTACAGGCCACGTGGCACGTCCGGCTTGCGCAGGCTGCGCCCCAGAAAGCGGTTGCGCTTGCCCTTGAAATCGACCAGCGCCTGCCACAGGGCATCCAGCCGCTCGATGGCGGCTGCCTGGGCCGGATCATGGATAAAGCCTTCTTGCTGGCTGGCGGCCTGGTACCAGGCTTGCGGGCTCATGGAGCCATCGCTTGGCGGCGAAAACACGTGTTGGGACATAGTGGTATGGGGTGAAGGTTGGCCGCATGCGGCCAACCCTGCGCTCAGGAAAATAGACCGGTAGAAAGATAACGGTCGCCACGGTCGCAGACAATAGAAACAATCACGGCATTCTGTAATTGCTCATTAAGTCGCAAGGCTACGGCCAGGGCGCCGCCGGACGACGGCCCGGCCAGAATGCCTTCTTCACGCGCCAGGCGGCGGGCGGTGTCCTCGGCGGTTTGCTGATCTACCAGCAGCAGCTCGTCTATGCGCGAGAAGTCGCAGATCTTGGGCAGGTATTCGTCTTCCCACTTGCGGATGCCGGGAATCTGGCTGCCTGGCTGCGGCTGCACGCCAATAATCTGGATGGACGGGTTTTGCTGTTTCAGGTAGGTAGCGGTACCCATGACCGTGCCGGTAGTGCCCATGCTGGACACAAAGTGCGTTACCGTGCCGGCGGTATCACGCCAGATTTCCGGGCCGGTGCCTTCGATGTGCGCCAGCGGGTTATCAGGGTTGCCAAACTGGTCCAGAATGCGGCCAACCCCTGCCGCCTGCAGGCGGCGTGCTTCGTCGATAGCACCGGGCATGGACGCTTCTTTGGGCGTGAGCACCACCTCGGCACCGTAGGCGCGCATGGTATCCACGCGTTCCTGGCTGGCGTTTTCCGGCATCACCAGCATCATCTTGTAGCCCATCATGGTGGCGGCCATGGCCAGCGCAATGCCGGTATTGCCACTGGTGGGCTCGATCAGCGTGTCGCCGGGGCAGATATCGCCGCGCGCTTCGGCATGGCGAATCATGGACAGCGCCGGGCGGTCTTTTACCGAGCCGGCGGGGTTATTACCCTCCAGCTTGACCAGCACCACGTTGCTGCTATTGCCAGGCATGTGCTTCAGGCGCACCAGCGGGGTGTTGCCGACAAAGTCTTCCAGATATTTGAATTCAGGCTGGGTCATCACACTCTCCTCGTTGGCCGCATTATAAAGCGAGGATGGGCAGGATTTGGCATGCCGGGCCAGCCGCAGCGCACACCCAATAAAATTACCTGTTTATTTTCATGAGCTTACAAAAAATCCGCCTTTGTAATATTAAGCTCTGTTCATATAACCGCGCACCACCATAAAAAAGCCCGCCCCGGTCTATGGGGCGGGCTTTCTAGCGGTAAAGACCTGATTACATCAGCTCTTTCAAAGGCTTCTGCAGCGTAATGAGCCACAGCTGGGTGGCCTCGCCATTGGCGGCCACACCCAGGCTGGCACCCGCTTGCGGCTGCCCCTGCTTGTCTACCAGCTTGCCGCCTGCCACACGCAGCTCGTCCAGCTTCATGCTGCTGCCGCGCAGCTCGCTGGCCACGCCAAAGTCGTTATCGTTGATCACCGCCAGCGTGCTGCCGTCCACCAGCGCCAGGCCTTCGCTTTTTTCTGCCGTCCAGCCCAGCGCGCGCAGGTCGATCACGGTTTTCTTGCGTGCCTGCTGCACACCCGCTGCGGCCAACGCGGTGCTATCGCCGTACTCCAGCGCACGGCCATCGGCCAGCTGTTTGCCGCTGATATCGCTGGCGGCGGCCATGTCGATCAGCACGATATCGTTATGCATGCGCTTGTCTTTGTCTTTGCCCTGCTCGATCACGGCAAACAGCGTATCGGACAGCGCCACGATGTCGCCCAGCTTCATGTCGCCGGTTTTCTTGAAGTGTGCCGACACCGGGTAGGCAAACTGGCGCACGGCGCCGGTTTTCGGGTCCAGCTCCACCACACGGGTAAACAGCGCGTCGTTGCGGGTTTTGCCGTCTACGTCCAGCGTGCTCTGCACAATGGCTACCACTTTGCCGGCGGGCGTCACCGCCACCCCTTCAAAGCCACGGTTGGGCTGGCGGGCGGCCAGCTCGGCCGGCAGGCCCTGGCCCGGCGCGTAGCGCTGCAGAATCTCGCCGCTCTTGCCGTCTACCTTCACGATGAAGGGGCCGTATTCGTCCACGATCCACAGGTTGCCTGCTGCATCCACGTCGATACCTTCCGGATCCAGGCCGTTGGCGTCGTAAGGCAAGGCGGCCAACTGTTCGCTCAGGCCCAGCTCACCGCTGGCACCGACCTGCCCCGGCGCGAGCGGGCGGCCGCTGATGGGCTTGCCGTTCTGCTTTAGCGGCAGGCTTTTAATGACTTCGGCTTTGTCGGCCAGCGATACACGCAGCTGGGTGAGGGTGGGGGTGTAATCAGGGGCGGCAAATACCTTGCTGGCACGCTTGCCACCGGCCTCGGCCACGTCTGGCGAATCCACATTGGGGCCACGGTCGGTCAGCGACCAGAACTCCAGCGCCGAGGTGGCTTTCTCGTAACCTTTAAAGCGCAGGCCGGAGCCCACTGCCAGCGGCAAACCTTGCGGGAAGGCCGCCTTGGCTTGGCCGGCGTAGGGCACAAACGGGGCGACAACATCGTAGCGCTCCAGCGCAGCAATGTTCGGCTCGCGGGTTTCCAGCAGGGTAAATGGCTCGGCCAGCGCAGGCAGCGCCGCAGACAGCAACAGGGGCAGGAGCAAACGTTTCATGGTGCATTCCATCAGGCGTAGGGGCGATGCGGCCAACTTATAACAAACAGGTGACAAAACCGTGACATAACGACAGCGCAAAAAAACACCGCGCTTCTAGCGAAGGCGCGGTGTTTTGTACACAACAGCCGCCCGCAGGCGGCCGGGGTGATTACTTGGCGTACACCGGGAAGCGGCGAGCCAGGGCGGTAGCCTGCTCGGCTACGCGGGCCAGCACGGCGTCGTCGTTCGGGTTGTCCAGCACGTCGGCAACCAGGTTGGCCACGATGCGGGCTTCTTCTTCCTTGAAGCCGCGGGTGGTGATGGCCGGGGAGCCGATACGGATACCGGAAGTCACAAACGGGCTTTCCGGGTCGTTCGGGATGGCGTTTTTGTTGACGGTGATGTGCGCTTTGCTCAGGGCAGCATCGGCAGCCTTGCCGGTCAGGCCTTTAGGGCGCAGGTCTACCAGGAACACGTGGCTCTCGGTACGGCCAGAGATAATGCGCACGCCGCGGGCAGCCAGGGTTTCTGCCATGGCGGCAGCGTTTTTCAGGACCTGCTCCTGGTAGGTCTTGAATTCCGGCTGCAGCGCTTCTTTGAAGGCTACGGCTTTACCGGCGATAACGTGCATCAGTGGGCCGCCCTGCAGGGTCGGGAACACGTTGCTGTTCAGCGACTTCTCGAACTCGGCTTTGGCCAGAATGATGCCACCGCGCGGGCCACGCAGGGTCTTGTGGGTGGTGGAGGTCACGAAGTGGGCGTGCGGTACCGGGTTCGGGTACACACCAGCAGCCACCAGGCCTGCGTAGTGGGCCATGTCTACCATGAAGTAGGCGCCTACCTTGTCGGCGATTTCGCGCATGCGGGCCCAGTCAAAGCGCAGGGCGTAAGCGGAAGCACCACCGATGATCAGCTTCGGCTTGGTTTCCAGCGCTACGCGCTCCATGTCGTCGTAGTCGATCTCTTCGTTTTCGTTCAGACCGTAAGCCACAATGTTGAACATCTTGCCGGACAGGTTGGCCGGGGAGCCGTGGGTCAGGTGGCCACCGTGGCCAAGGTTCATACCCATGATGGTATCGCCCGGCTTCAGGATGGAGAAGTACACGGCCTGGTTGGCTTGCGAACCGGAGTGCGGCTGTACGTTGGCGTACTCGGCGCCAAACAGCTGCTTCACACGGTCGATGGCCAGCTGCTCTACCACGTCAACGTGCTCGCAACCGCCGTAGAAGCGTTTGCCCGGGTAGCCTTCGGCGTACTTGTTGGTCAGCTGGGAACCCTGGGCTTCCATCACGGCCGGGCTAGTGTAGTTTTCCGAGGCGATCAGCTCGATGTGATCTTCCTGGCGCACTACTTCTTCGCTCATGGCGGCGGCAAGTTCCGGGTCGTACTGGGCAATCTTGATATCTGCAAACATCGTCGACAATTCCATCAAAGGGTTATGGATGAAAAAATTCTAGCGCATTACGGCCACCGGCCGAAATGAACAAATGGCGAAGAAACAATGAATTGGATTCATGTTCCTTCGCCATTCTGTTGTCTTACTGCAGGGTCTGGCGCTGCGGCCAGTCGTCTGCGGTGAAAAACAGCGGGATGCCATCGCGGCTTTCCGGCTGCACATCCGGCACCAGCCGCACATCGCTTACCTGGCACTCGGCCATCAGCAGGCGGAAACTGGTTTCGATCTGGCCCACCACATCCTGCGCGGCCAGTGGCCACACAAAGCCACCCCAGTCTTTTTCGTTACCGGCAGCCGACACGGTAAAGTGCAGCTCGCCATTATCGTGGGCGGACACCACCGCCACCGGCTCCTGCCCCTGATCGCGCAACAAGCGGATCTGGCTGCTGGCAAACACCTGCAGCGCCACCTCCAGCCGGGCATGGTTGGCCGCAGCAATGGCTTGCATCAGCGGCATGGGCGGGCGCGGAATCGGGAACAGCGTCACGCCGTCGGTCTTGAGCTGGTCGCCCAGGAACTTCATCAGCGGCACACCCCAGGCACCCACACTGCCACCCAGCTTCACGGGGGCAGCTTCGCCCTCTTCCTGGATGGCCACGCCCAGCAGGTAGCGCAGGAACACGCCTTCGTCCTTGGCGGTGATGGCCGCAGCCGGCAGGTCCAGCGGCAGGCCACGGGCCGCATCGGCCAGCTGGCGGGTATAGCGGTAAATCTGAGCCGACGAGATATCGACAATCGAATCCGGGTGCAGCAGCTTGCCAGACAGGAACACCTCGGCCCCTGGCGCAAACAGGCCATGCTGACGGAACAGGCCATTCAGGCCGTCCACATCGGCAATGCGCTCCGGCAGCGTCACTTTATTCTTGCTGCCCACCACCAGTACCACCGGCACGGCAAACACCACCGCGTGGCGGCCACTGTCCGGGCGCTCGGCGGCATCGCGCAGGGCGTCCCACAGGATCTGGTAGGTTTGCTGCGAGGTCACCATCGCCAGCGCTACCGACAGCGACAGCAGCTCTTCACGCTCCAGCATCTCCAGCAGCGCGGCACGCAGGGAGTCCTGCCACATGGCGCGGTCGTCTTCGGTACGTGCATTCGCAATGGACTGCGCGTAGTGGATCAACATATTAGAAGGGGAAGATTCGGGGTACTGACGCGGATCGGGCAAAACGGGGCTTAAATCGCTCATTGCTGACAACCGGTGGGATGGGCAAAGACGGTATTTTCGCACAGGCGGGCAGCAAGGGCGAGCCCGTAACCGGTGCTAAATGCAGATTAGCGCAGGGGCATGGCGGGCAAACGCCGCAAAAGCCGGCCGCTGCGACACCTGGCGTGCAGCACGGCAGCAACGAGCAAGCGCTCGATTTTCATGTTCGAACATTCGATGTATCCAAGGCGCGACCAAATGTTATATTTTTTGCGCTTTTGTAAATTGTATACATTGACACTGCCCAGCGAGGTCTGGATAATCCGTCCTTGTTGAGATGCAGCAATTGCTTCTTGATAGTTTCTCCTCTATTTCTCCTTTGTAGACTTGGCGCGGGCATCAAACCCCGCGCATTTTTTTGCCTGCCGTTCGCGCACTGCAAAATCAGCCACTTAGCGCTGTCCACTCCCACACTACGCTTTACGCCCCACACCCGACACACTCTGCATTCTGCCGGCTGCCATACATTCCCCAGCACGAAACACCCCTATACCGTCCGTAAGGCGCATAGCCTGCCAGCGTGAAATGGATGTTCACATGAACACGCCGCCGCATTCGGATATGTTGTTATACGAAAATTCACAACACGGTAACGCCGCCGCATTCTGCACAAAACAGCCACCAGGCAGCGGGCATCGTGGCAGCAAGGCCCGCCCGTGGCAGCCCCCCCCACCCGTGCAGCACCACGCCGGCTTGGCCGCCAGCGGCCACGGTGGGACAATCGCCTTTTACGCCCGCCCGCCCCGCCATGACTCAGACCACTTTTTTCTGGCACGACTACGAAACCTTCGGCGCCGTCCCCCGCAGCGACCGCCCGGCGCAGTTTGCCGGCATTCGCACCGATAGCGAGCTAAACGAAATAGGCGAGCCGGTGATGCTGTACTGCCAGCCCACGCCGGATTTCCTGCCTTCGCCCGAAGCCTGCCTGCTGACCGGCATTACGCCACAGCGCTGCGCCGAGCTGGGCGTGCCGGAGCACCAGTTTGCCGCCGCCATCGAGCGCGAGCTGGGGCTGCCGGGTAGCATCGGCGTGGGTTACAACTCCATCCGCTTTGACGACGAAGTGACGCGCTACCTGCTGTGGCGCAACCTGAAAGACCCGTACGCGCGTGAATGGCAGCACGGCTGCAGCCGCTGGGATCTGCTGGACGTGGTGCGCACCACCTACGCGCTGCGCCCGGAAGGCATACAGTGGCCACGCCACGACACCGGCCTGCCCAGCTTCAAGCTGGAGCACCTCACTGCGGCCAACGGTCTGGCGCACGAGGCCGCGCACGACGCGCTGTCCGACGTGCGCGCTACCATCGCCCTGGCGCGGCTGATTCGCCAGCGCCAGCCCAAGCTGTTCGACTTTTGCCTGGACCTGCGCAAGAAAGACGCGGTGCGCCACCAGATCAGCCAGCACGCACCGCAGCCGCTGGTACACGTGTCCGGCATGTTTGGCAGCGAGCGCGGCAATGTGGCCATTGTGTGGCCGATTGCCGACCACCCGAGCAACAAGAACGAAGTATTGGTCTGGGACCTGGCGCACGACCCGCGCCAGCTGGCAGGGCTCTCGCCAGAAGACATCCGCCTGCGCCTGTTTACCCGCACTGCCGATTTGCCGGAAGGCGTCAGCCGGCTGCCGCTCAAGAGCATCCACGTCAATAAATCGCCCTTTGTGTGCAACAAGCTGGCGGTGCTGAGCGACGCGCGCGCCGCCGAGCTGGGCATAGACAAGGCGCTGGCGCTACAGCACGCCACCTACGCCGCCGCCCTGCCCGACCTGACCCCGGTATGGAAAGCCGTGTTCCGCCGCGAGGCGGGCGAGGCACCAGACGTAGACGAAAACCTGTACGGCGGCTTTGTCAGCTATAACGACCGCCGCATCCTGAACCGGCTGCAGCAGCTATCCGCCGCCGAGCTGGCCGCCGAGCGGCCGGCGTTTGAAGACAGCCAGCTCACACGCCTGCTGTGGCGCTACCGCGCGCGTAACTTTCCGCACAGCCTGAGCGCAGAAGAAGCCCAGCATTGGCAGCAGTGGTGCCAGCAAAAGCTGCACAGCGGCCAACCTGGCGGGCGCAGCCATGCCAGCTTCCAGCAAGAGCTGGCCACCCTGGCCGCCAACGCTACGCCTGCACAGCACACCATCCTGCAAGCCCTGCAAGACTGGGCGAGCCAGCTGCCGCAGTAGCCCATCTGCCAGCCAGCCGGGCAAGAGACAAGCCGGCTGGCTGGCGTTTTCTTTATTCGCTTTTTGAATAACTAACCATGAAATTCGTCTAAAGGCGAATAAACCCTTCGGTTAGCATGGCCCCCTTGTCAGTAAATACCGAAGGGTGCCCCATGGACTTGGGCTATGTGATTGCAGGCTTGGCCGTGGGCTTTATCGTGGGCCTCACCGGTGTGGGTGGCGGCTCGCTGATGACCCCCATCCTGCTGTGGTTCGGCATCAACCCCGCCACCGCCGTCGGCACAGACCTGCTGTATGCCTGCATCACCAAGATGGGTGGCGTGTGGGTACACCACAAGCAAAAGCACATCGACTGGCACATTACCCGCCTGCTGGCGCTGGGCAGCGTGCCTGCCGCACTGTTTACTGTCACCGCGCTGCACTTTTTGCAGCTGGAAACCGCCCATATCAATAAAGTCATCAAGGTCACACTCGGCTTTGCGCTGATGCTGACGGCCGTGGCTATCCTGTTTAAACCGTTCATCCTGAAACAGCTGGCGCGCATCAGCCCGCCGCGCCCAGAGGGCTATGTACCGGTAAAAGCCACCATCGCCACCGGCGTGGTACTGGGTGTGATCGTAACGCTGAGCTCGATTGGTGCCGGTGCCCTGGGCACGCTGGCGATTTTTGCGCTGTACCCGCTGCTGCCTACCGCACGGCTGGTGGGCACCGAAATCGCCCACGCGGTGCCGCTTACCCTGGTCGCCGGCCTGGGCCACGCCAGCATGGGCAATATGGACTACGGCTTGCTGGGCCAGCTGCTGGTGGGCTCGCTGCCGGGCATCTGGCTGGGCAGCCACATGACGCGCCGCGTGGCCGAGCAATGGCTGCGCCCCGCCCTAGCCATCATGATGGTATTGATCGGCGCCAAACTGGTGATGTAGTGCCAGAAACACACCGCAAAAAGCCGCCTGGTGCGGCTTTTTCTTTTAGCGCCTTGTGCGACAATAGCGGCCTTTATTTTGCACCTGGCTACCCGATGACTTCTCCCCACCGCGCCATCCTGCTGATGGGCCCCACCGCTTCCGGCAAAACCGGCCTGGCGCTGGCGCTGGCGCAGCGTTTTCCGGTAGAGATCATCAGCGTGGATTCCGCGCTGGTTTACCGCGACATGGATATTGGCACCGCCAAGCCCACCGCCCAGGAAATGGCCAGCTGCCCGCACCACCTGATCGACATCATCGACCCGACGGTGTCGTACTCGGCGGCGCAGTTTCACGCCGATGCCAACCGCCTGATTGCCGACATCTGCCGCCGTGGCCGCGTTCCGCTGCTGGTGGGTGGCACCATGCTGTACTTCAAGGCGCTGCTGGAAGGCTTGTCCGACCTGCCGCAGGCCGACGCCGCCACCCGTTCGCAGCTGGAAGAAGACGCCGCCCGCCTGGGCTGGCCCGCCATGCACCAAAGGTTGGCCGCAGTGGACCCGGAAACCGCTGCGCGGCTGGCACCCAATGACGCACAGCGCATACAGCGCGCCCTGGAGGTCTACCTGCTCAGCGGCCAAGCCATGTCGCAGCTTATCCGCCAGGGGCGCGACGACGCCGCCAGCTTTGCTACCCTGCGCCTGGCGCTGCAGCCGGCCGACCGCGCCTGGCTGCACGAGCGCATCGCGCTGCGCTTTGAACAAATGCTGGCGCAAGGCTTTCTGGATGAGGTAACGCAGCTGCGCCAGCGCTACGCCGGGCTATCGCTGGACCTGCCATCCATGCGCTGCGTAGGCTACCGCCAGGCCTGGGAATACCAGGACGGGCTGTATGATATGGCCGAGCTGCGCTACCGTGGCATCGCCGCCACGCGCCAGCTAGCCAAGCGCCAGCTCACCTGGCTGCGCAGCATGCCACAGAATACGCCGCTAGACTGCCAGTCGGCCGATTTGCTCACCCCGGTGGCGCAGCAGGTAGAAGCCTGGCTGGCTGCTTGTTAAAATTAGTAACGCACGTTACCATATTGCCATGTCCGAATACCCTACCTGCTGCAATAGCTTCATCCCGTGCGAACAAGCCGTGGACACCATCTCGCGCAAGATGCCCGGCGCCCCGCGCGAAGAAGTGCTGCTCACCCGGCTGTTCTTTCATATCCAGCCCTACCTTACCGGCTACTTCAACGAAACGCTGAAATGCCACGATATGAACGAAACCACCTGGATGGCACTGATGGTGCTGTACTCGCGGCCAGAGCAACGCATCAGCCCGTCCGAGCTATCGGACGCGCTGGCCTTTTCGCGCACCAACGCCACCCGCGTGGTGGACGACCTGTGCCAGCGCGACATGATGCAGCGCCTGCCTTCGCAAGAAGACCGCCGCAAAACCGAGCTGATCCTCACGGAAAAAGGCCTGGCCTTTATCGCCATGGTCATGCCGGAACAGCGCCAGCGCATGCGCGAGCTATGGCAGGATTTCAGCCCCGAAGAGCGTGCCTTGCTGGATGGCATGCTGCGCAAGCTCTTACGCAAAGTAGGCGGCTGATACAATCTGTTTCATACAGACTACAAGCCGATGCAATAGTATTGGTGTGATTAGGATAGAACCGGCTTGTGTGACACAGCCGGTTTTTTGACGCCCAACTAGTAACGCAGGTGATAATTACATGCGTAATATAAATACCCGCATGCCCGCCATTGCCCTACTGCCGTTAAGCCTGCTGCTGGCCAGCTGTGCCACACCGGATGTGGCCCCGCCCACAGCCAGCCTGCTCAGCCAGGAAAGCCTGGCCATTCAGCCTGCCAGCCAGCTGCCTGCGGCCAACTGGTGGTCTGCCATGAACGACCCGGTACTGGACCAGCTGGTCTCGGTAGCCCTGTCGCGCAGCCCGCGCCTGACCATGGCAGACGCCCGGCTACGCGCCGCCCGCGCCAGCAGCGATAGCGTTGCCAGCAGTGACGGCTTGCGCGTCAACGGCAGCGCCGGCTTTACCCGCGAACGCAGCTCCGAATACGGCAACAACCCGCCCGCCTACCGCGGCATCTATACCAACCTGGAAACCGTGGGGCTGGACGCCAGCTACCGCTTCGACTTCTGGGGCAAAACCCGCGCCCAGCTGGCTGCCGCACGCGGCCAGGCCCGCGCCGCCGAGCTGGAAGCCGACGATGCCCGCCAATGGCTGGCCTGGGCGGTAAGCAGCCAGTATCTGGAATGGCGCACCGCCCAGCATGCCCTGCAGCTGCTGCGCGAAGACCTGTCCCAGGCCGAAGCTTTGCTGCAAAGCGGCCAGACCCGCAGCAAACACGGCCTGGCCGCGCCCGAAGAGCTGGCGCAGCTGCAAGCCCAGCAGGCAGAAAGCCGCGAACGCCTGGCACGTGCCAGCCAGCGCGAAGCGCAGGCCAGCCACGCGCTGGCCGCGCTCAGCGCGCAGCCGCAAGCCAGCCTGGCCCAGCTGCCGGATGCCGCGCTACCGCAATGGCAGCTCGACACCCGCCCCTACAGCACCAGCATGCTGGGCCAGCGCGCCGACATCCAGGCTGCCCGCGAGCGGGTAGAGGCTGCCAGCGCCACGGTCCGTGCGGCACGTGCCGATTTTTACCCCGACCTGCGCATTGGCAGCCTGGCCGCGCTGTCGTCATCCGAGCTATCCAATTTGCTGAACCCCGGCGCGCGCCTGCTGCGCTTTGCCCCGGCGCTGACGCTGCCCATCTTCAGTAATGGCGAGCTGAACGCCCGCCTGTCCGGGCGCACCGCCGACTACGAACAAGCCGTGGCGCAGTACAACCAGACCCTGCTGGCCGCCGTACAGGAAACCGCCGACCGCAGCAGCCAGCTACACAGCCTGGCGCAGGCCGAAACGCAGGTACTGGCCGCCCAAGCCGCACGCCAAGAGGCAGCACGCGTACTGCAAGCCCGCGTAACCAGCGGCCTGGCATCGCGCAGCCAGTGGCTGGCAGAAAACCGCCGCTACACCCAGGCTCGCCTCACCACACTCGAAACCCGTGCCCAACGCCTGCAAGCGCAGGCCGCACTGTTGCGTGCGCTGGGTAGCCAGCGTACCGCCAGCTAGGCACTGCGCGCTAAAAGGATAAAACATGGAAAACACGATGGAACCCCAGCAGCCCAACGCCCGCCGTACCGCCCTCACCCGCTTGACCCTGGCCCTGGCGCTGGCAGGCCTGGCCGGCGGCGCCTACTGGTTTATCGCGGTGCGCCACCACCAAAGCACCGACGACGCCTACGCCGCCGGTAACCTGATCCCCATTTCCGCCCAGGTGGCCGGCAGCATCCGCGCCATTCATGCCGACGACACGCAAACCGTCCAGGCCGGTGATGTGCTGGTAAGCCTGGACAAAAGCGATGCCACGCTAGCGCTGGCCCGCGCCGAAGCCGACCTGGCGCAGGCCGTGCGCCAGACACGCCAGCTGATTTCGGTCAGCGGCAAGGCCGACGCCGTGGTAACGCAGCGCGAAGCCGACCTGGCACGCGCCCAGGCCGATGCCGCCCGCAGTGCAGGCGACCTGGCCCGCCGCGAAGCCGCCGCCAAAGAGCAGGCCATTTCGCAAGAAGAAGTCCAGCACGCCCGCGATGCGGCCAACACCGCCCGCGCCCAGCTGGCCGCGGCCAGTGCCGCGCTGAACGCTGCACGCGAAGACCAGCAAGCCAGCCGCGCGCTGGTGCTGGCCGATAGCGCCGAAAAGCAGCCCGCCGTGGCCCGCGCCGCCACCGCGGTACGTGAAGCCTGGCTGGCGCTGTCGCGCACCGACATCCGCGCCCCGCTCGCCGGGCAAATCGCCCGCCGCAGCGCCCAACCGGGCGCCCGCATTGCCCCCGGCACACCGCTGATGGCCGTGGCCGCGCTGGACAACGCCTGGGTGGATGCCAACTTCAAAGAAGGCCAGCTGCAAGACCTGCGTATTGGCCAGCCGGTAGCAGTACACGCCGACCAGTACGGCGACGATGTCACCTTCCACGGCAAAATCGCCGGCCTGGCTGCCGGCACCGGCAGCGTGTTTTCGCTGCTGCCGGCACAAAACGCCACCGGTAACTGGATCAAGGTGGTACAGCGCGTACCGGTGCGCATTACGCTGGACCCGGCCGAGCTGAAAGCCCACCCCCTGCGCCTGGGCCTGTCCATGCACGTGAGCGTGGACACCAGCCAGCAGGATGGCCCGCTGCTGAGCGCCGCCCCCAAAGCGGCACCGGTGCTGGCCACCAGCGTGTTTGACGGCAAGCTGGCCGAGGCCGACCGCCGCGTGGCGCAGATTGTTGCGGCCAACATCGGCAAATAAGGAGCCCGCATGGCACACCCCCCGCTACAAGGCCGCTCGCGCACGCTGGTGACCCTGGCGCTGTCGCTGGCAACCTTCATGCAGGTGCTGGACACCACCATCGCCAACGTGGCCATCCCCACCATTGCCGGCGACCTGGGCGCCTCCACCAGCCAGGGCACCTGGGTGATTACCTCGTTTGGCGTGGCCAACGCCATTGCGGTACCCATCACCGGCTGGCTGGCCAAAAAGCTGGGCGAAGTGCGGCTGTTCCTGATCGCCACCATCGGTTTCGTGCTGTCGTCGCTGTTGTGCGGCCTGGCGCCCAGCCTGGAGCTGCTGATCCTGTTCCGCGTGCTGCAAGGCGCGCTGGCCGGGCCGATGATTCCGCTGTCGCAAAGCCTGCTGCTGCAAAGCTATCCGCCCGAGAAGCGCGCCATTGCCATGGCGCTGTGGACGATGACCATCATCGTGGCGCCGATTTTCGGCCCCATTCTGGGCGGCTGGCTATCGGACAACTGGCACTGGAGCTGGATTTTCTTCATCAACGTGCCGGTGGGGGTGTTGGCTGCCTGGCTAAGCTGGCGCGAGCTGCGCCACCGCGAAACCACCATCCTGCAGCTGCCTATCGACAAGCTTGGCCTCATCTTGCTGGTGCTGGGCGTGGGCTGCCTGCAGATGATGCTGGACCGCGGCAAGGAGCTGGACTGGTTCCACTCCACCGAGATCGTCATCTATGGCGTGGTAGCGCTGCTGAGCCTGTCTTACCTGGTGGTGTGGGAGCTCACTGACAAGCACCCGGTGATCGACCTGTCGCTGTTCCGCGACCGCAACTTTACCGTGGGGGTGATCTCGGTCAGCGTGGGCTTCATGCTGTACTTCGGCGCCATCGTGCTGATGCCGCTGCTGATGCAAACGCAGATGGGCTTTACCGCCACCGAAGCCGGCCTGGCCACCGCACCGGTGGGCATTCTGCCGGTGCTGCTGTCGCCGATTATCGGCAAGAACGCGCAGCGGCTGGATATGCGCTGGGTGGTGACGGTGAGCTTTCTGGTATTTGCCCTGTGCTTCTGGTGGCGTGCCGTCACCTTCAACCCGGATATGACCTTTGCCGACGTGGTGTGGCCACAGTTTGTGCAGGGCATTGCGCTGGCGGGTTTCTTCATGCCGCTGACCACCATCACGCTGTCCAATATGAAACCGCAGCAGCTGGCCAGCGCCTCCAGCCTGTCCAACTTCATGCGTACGCTGGCCGGCTCGGTGGGCGCCTCGCTCACCACCTGGCAGTGGGAGCACCGCGAAGGCATCCACCATGTACAGCTTACCGACCACATCAGCCTGTACAACGAAAGCACGCGCCAGACGCTGGCTGGCATGCAGCAGCTGGGGCTAAGCCAAGAACAGGCCGCTGCGCTGATTACGCGCGACATCAGCCGCCAGGGGCTGTTTATCGGTGCCAACGAAATCTTCTGGCTGGCGGCGGGGCTGTTTTTGCTGCTAACCGGCCTGGTGTGGCTGGCACGCCCGCCCAAGGCGGTGCCCGGTGCCGCACCGGTGGTGGACGCAGGGCACTAAAGCGCAACACTGCGGCCAACGTTGGCCGCACAATGCAACAAGGGCAAGGTCTGGCGACCTTGCCCTTGTTTTTTACTGCCGCAAAACCTAGCGTGCAGCCACGATGCGGATCTCTACCTTCCAGTCCGGGTGCGCCAGCTTGGCGCCTACCGTGCAGCGCACCGGCGCGTGGCCTTCGGCTACCCAGGCGTCCCAGGCTTCGTTCATCTGGTCGAATTCGGCCAGATCGGGCATGAAAATGGTGGCTTCGATAATGCGGGTTTTGTCGCTATCCAGCTCGGCCAGCACTTTGTCTACCAGCGCCAGGGTTTCGGCGGTTTGCTCGCGGGCGTTACCCTGGCCGCTTTCCGGCACCTGTACGGTGTAGATCAGGCCGTTTACCACCACGGCTTCGGACATGCGTTTACCTGGCAGATGACGATAGATACTCATGGCAGCTCCTGTAGCAATAACAAGGGAAAGCGCGGATTGTAGCGCAGCCATGCCAGCCGGCTGCAATAAAAAAGCGCCGCATCAAGCGGCGCTTTGGCGGGCAGTAGCAGGCTTAGGCTACCGCGGCAGTACGCAGGCTTTGCGCAAAGCGCTGCAGCGATTCGATACCGCTGGCCTCGGCGCGGTTGCACCAGTCCTGCAGCTCTTTCAGCAGCTCGTCACGGGTCAGCGAGGAACGCTCCCACAGGCGGGTCAGCTCCTGGCGCATGCTGTACACGGTGTTCAGCACCTGGCTCTTGGCCAGCACGGCGGCCAGCTGGGCGCGCTCGGCCATCGGGGTGTCTTTGGCATCCTGCTTCAGCCACACCTTCATCTTGCGCGCCAGGTCGGTATTGCCCAGCTCCGGCAGCTGCAGCTTGGCTGCTTCGGCACGGTACACATCCTTCAGCTCGCGCGCGTAGCGGGCCGCCACGGCGTAGCGGTTGGCGATGATGGCTTGCAGGTGGTCCAGGTCCAGCTGCGGGTTGGCCGCATTCTGCACCAGACGCGGTGCTACCTTGCGCACTTTGGCCAAGCCCAGGATTTCCATGATGCGGATATACATCCAGCCGATATCAAACTCGAACCACTTGTACGACAGCTTGGCCGAGGTACCAAAGGTGTGGTGGTTGTTGTGCAGTTCTTCGCCACCAATCAGGATGCCCCACGGCACGATATTGGTAGAGGCGTCTTCGTTTTCGAAGTTGCGGTAGCCCCAGTAGTGGCCAATACCGTTGATCACGCCAGCGGCAAAAAACGGAATCCACGCCATCTGCACGGCCCAGATCGCCAGGCCGGCGCCGCCGAACAACACCAGGTTGATGACCAGCATCAGCAAGATACCCTTGCCGGTCTGGCCGGTGTACACGTGGCGTTCCAGCCAGTCGTCCGGGGTGCCGTGGCCGAATTTTTCCATGATGCTGCGGTCTTTGCAGGCCTCACGGTACAGCTCGGCGCCTTGCCACATGACCTTGTTGACACCCAGCACTTGCGGGCTGTGCGGGTCTTCGGCGGTTTCGCAGCGCGCATGGTGTTTGCGGTGGATGGACGCCCACTCCTTGGTGACCTGGCCAGTGGTAAGCCACAGCCAGAAACGGAAGAAGTGGCTAGGAATCGGGTGCAGATCCAGCGCACGGTGCGCCTGATGGCGGTGCAGGAAAATGGTGACAGAGGCAATGGTGATGTGGGTGAGCACCAGCGCCACCACGATATAGCCCCACCAGGGCAGGTCGATCAGACCGTTAAGCCATTCCATTTATGGGTCAAACCTCATGGTACGTAGAAACAATGCCTCATTTTACACCCATTACTTTAATGAAACCCAGCACATTCGCCAGCATACCCCATAGAAAACTGCACAAAATGCCATGGAAATTCAATGAACAAGCGCACCGCGGCCAACATCGGCCCGCATGCCGATTCATAAGCCGGCGCAGGTATTGTAAGATGCCCGTTCATTTCGTTTTTCAGGCCGGATCGTGAACGTTAACAAGCAACACCTCAAACTGGCTGCCGCCGGTATCGCCGGTGCCTTCGTACTGTACGGTGGCTTTGCCTACTGGGCCGGCATCAAGGCCGAAGAAACCCTGGCCGAACAGCACCGCATGATTGCCGCGATGTCGGTCTTCACGGTGAAATCGCACCAGTACGAGCGCGGCTGGTTCTCGTCCGAAGAAACCACCGAGCTGGCGCTAAACCAGCAGCTGCTGGGCCCCTACATCGGCCTGCTGCCGGAAAACCTGCGCCCGCTGCTGGGCGGCACGCTGCGCTACCGCCACCAGGTACGCCACGGGCTGCTACCCGGCCTGTTTGACATGGACCTGCGCCCGGCGCGCGCCATTGTGCGCACCGAGTTCGACATGAGCGACGCCACGCGCAAGACACTGCAGCGCTTCTTTGGCGACGCGCCCCCGATTACCGTGATTAACCGCCTGGGCCTGACCGGCGGTGGCGAGCTGGCCGTGACCGTGCCCACCTTCGACTACGAAGAAACGCTGGCTGGCGTGAAAATGGGCTGGAAAGGCTTTGACCTGAAAGTCAATTACCAGGCCGGCTACAAGGAATACCACGTCGAATCCACCAGCCCGGGCTTTACGCTGGAAGCCGGCCCCAAAGGCCGCTTTGCCTTCGACGGCGTGAAATACCTGTCCGAAGTACGCCCCGGCAACAGCGGTGTAAAACTGGGCAGCAGCGAGCTGACAGTGGGCGATATCAAGCTCAACTGGAACGAAGCCATCCCCTACAGCATCAAGCTGAACGAGCTGATCTACCTGGTGGGCCGCGTGCGCGTGGGCGAGTTCATCAACCCGTCCGGCGAATTCCGCCCGTCCAACGTCGGCCTGTCCAAGCTGAAATACCAGATTGTCACCAGCGAGCAGGACGACTTCGTCAACACCCGTGGCAAGCTGGATTTCGAGCGCTTTACCTACAACGACAGCCTGTACGGCCCGTTCAAGCTGGATATTTCGGCCAACCATCTGCACGGCCCTACCCTGGTGAAGCTGGACGACGCACTGGGCAAGCTGCCCTTCCAGGGCCTGGAACCGGCGCAGCTGCGCAAGAAATACCTGGACACCATCGTGAAGGAAGGCCTGCCCCTGCTGCAGAACGACCCGAAACTGATGGTGAATGCCTTCTACCTCAAAATGCCTAGCGGCGTGGCGCAGGCCAGCGGTAGCCTGGCGCTGAAAGGCTTCCAGCAGAGCGACCTGAAAAACACCCTGCTGTTCCTGAAACGCTTTTCCGCACAGGCCAATATCGAGCTGCCACAGCAAACCCTGGAAAACCTGGTGGTAGCGCAAGCACGCAACCTGTTTACCGTGGACGCCAGCGCAGAAGACCAGCCGGACCTGGAAGAAATCGACGCCCTGGCGCGCAGCCTGCTGTCTGCCCAGCTGGACGAATGGGCCGCGCAGCAGCTGATTCGTCGCGAAGGGGGCCAGATCAGCACCAGCCTGCTGTTCAACGAAGGCATCCTGAAAGTAAACAACCACAACGTGGCGCTGCCATGGCAAGAGCCGGAAGAACCCGCCCCGGAAGAAGCCTCCGCCGCGCAGTAAGGTTGGCCGCATCGTTGCGGCTTATAAAGCCCACCCCGTCTGCACGGCAAACGGGGTGGGCCATCAAAAAAGCCCGTCAGACGACGGGCTTTTTTGATGACAAACGCTCTTTGCAACGCAAACAGCGTTTGTCTTGTAAACAGTAAGGCTGCGAATTTAACTACTGGTGTGGTGCGGCCCGGCTTTGCCGGGTCCGGTGCCAGTTAAACAGGCACCTTGTCCGCAGTCTAAAAAGCCCGTCAGTTGACGGGCTTTTTTGTACCAAGCGATACAGCCAGCAGCTTAGTCTTCGATCATGCTTTGCTGGTAGTTGGCCAGGCCCAGTTTTTCGATCAAACCGAGCTGGGTTTCCAGCCAGTCGATGTGCTCTTCTTCGCTATCAAGCACGCTGGTCAGCAGGTCGCGGGTCACGTAGTCTTTTACCGACTCGCAGTAGGCGATGGCGTCTTTCAGCAGCGGCAGGCTTTCGGTGTCCAGCTTCAGGTCGCACTCCAGGATTTCCTGGGTGTTTTCACCGATGTACAGCTTGCCCAGGTCTTGCAGGTTGGGCAGGCCTTCCAGAAACAGGATGCGTTCGATCAGCTTGTCGGCGTTTTTCATTTCCACGATGGATTCGTGGTATTCGTGCTCGTTCAGCTCTTGCAGGCCCCAGTTCTTGAAGATGCGGGCGTGCAGAAAGTACTGGTTGATGGCGGTAAGCTGGGTTTTGAGAATCTGGTTCAGAAACTTGATGACTTTCTTGTCGCCTTGCATGGCCGTGACCTCCTGCTATATCGAATTGCAGGGATTATGGCACAAAATGATGCAATGACAAGCTTGGCAGAGACCGCCAAAATGCAATGGGAATGCGATTGATTCTGCAGAAAAATCAGGCAGCTACCAGCTCGGGTTCGCTGATTTGCAACAGGGTTTGCTTGCGTACCTGGTTGGCACTGCAGGCGCAGCGGCCGCACTCGGTGGCCACGCCCAGATCACGCGCCAAGTCGCGCATGGTGACGGCGCCGTCGAAGACAGCTTGGCGGATGTCGCGGTCGGTTACACCGTGGCAAAGGCAAACGTACATGGCAGCACCTTGTGATGATTAAGAATAAGTCGCAATACGTGTATATTAGAAACAAATGATAACGATTGTCAATTGATATGAGCAGCCTTACCCCCGATACGCAGTGGAAACCCAACACCACCGTCGCCGCCATCATCGAGCGTGATGGCCGCTTTCTGATGGTGCGCGAAAACACCGAGCATGGCCTGCGCCTGAACCAGCCCGCCGGGCACATGGAATACGGCGAAACGCTGCTGCAGGCCGTAGCGCGCGAAGCGCTGGAAGAAACCGGCTATGCGGCCAACCCTGTAGCGCTTTGCGGTATTTATCTGGCAGACAAGGACGACAGCAGCGGCATTACCTATCTGCGCTTTGCTTTTGTGTGCCAGGCCGATAGCCAGCCGCTACGCAGCCAGCTGGACGAGGGCATTGTGGAGGCGGTATGGCTCACTGCCGCAGAAATCCACGCGCAGCAGGCCATCTGGCGCAGCCCGCTGGTGGGCCGCTGCCTGGATGACTACCTAGCCGGGCAGCGCCTGCCGCTGGCCAGCATTTATCACCACGGGCGTTAGCCACCATGCGCCGGGCAGCCCTGCTTTTATCGCTATGTCTGGCCCTGCCCGCCCCGCGGGCCGGTGCAGAGGTGCTAACCCTCTGTTACCATTACGGTTGCGATCGCAGCAGCGCCATTGATTTACAGCCCGATGCCCTGATCTGGTTCGAGCAACGCCTGCGCCAGGCAGACAACGCGGCCGACGAACGTGCCGCCCTGCAAGATGTGGTGCTGGCGTATTACCAGATAGCCGCGCAGGTGCTGCCCATTGCCGAAGACCAGGGCGGCAACCAGGAAGATGCCCGCATGCTGGGCCGCATGGACTGCCTGGACCACACGCATAATCTGCACGGCCTACTGGCCCTGCTACAGGGCCACCAGCTGCTGCGCTACCACCAGCTGTCGGCCGACGTGTTTCGCGCCCCGCTGCTGTTTAATGCACACCACGCCGTGGCGCTGCAGGATACCGACAGTGGCCAGATCTGGGTAATGGATAGCTGGTTCCGACATTTCGGGGCACCACCGGTGGTGGTGCCTCTTGCACTTTGGAAGGAAGGATTTTCCCCGTGACGGGTAAGAAACGTATTGTTGTCGGCATGTCCGGCGGCGTGGATTCGTCGGTAACGGCCTGGCTGCTGAAACAGCAAGGCCACGAAGTCATCGGCGTATTCATGCAAAACTGGGAAGACGATAACGACGACGAGTACTGCTCCATCAAGCAGGATGCGCTGGACGCCATGAGCGTGGCCGACATTGTCGGCATCGATATGGAAATCGTGAACTTTGCCAAGGAATACAAAGACCGCGTGTTTTCGTATTTCCTGAAAGAGTACTCGGCCGGCCGCACGCCTAACCCGGACGTGCTGTGCAATGCCGAAATCAAGTTCAAGGCCTTTCTGGACTACGCCATGGCCATGGGTGCCGACTGTATCGCCACCGGCCACTACGCCCGCAAGCTGGAACAAGACGGCGTGCACTACCTGATGAAGGGCGTGGACCACACCAAAGACCAGAGCTACTTTCTGTACCGCTTGCAGCAGCACCAGCTGGCACGCGCAATCTTCCCGCTGGGCGACATCCACAAAACCGAAGTACGCCGCCTGGCCGAAGAAGCCGGCCTGCCCACTGCTGGCAAGAAAGACTCCACCGGTATCTGTTTTATCGGCGAGCGCCCGTTCCGCGAGTTCCTGCAGCGCTACCTGCCCACCAAGCCGGGCGAGATGATCACGCCGGACGGCAAGGTCGTGGGCGAACACGTGGGCCTGATGTTCTACACCCTGGGCCAGCGCAAGGGCCTGAATATCGGCGGCGCCAAAGATGGCACCGGCGACCCGTGGTTCGTGGCCGGCAAAGACATGGCAGCCAACCGCCTGGTGGTGGTACAGGGCCACGACCACCCGCTGCTGCTGAAGCCTACGCTGCAGATGGACGACCTGTCGTGGACGCTGCCGCAAGCACCGGCCGCTGGCAGCTACGCCGCCAAAAACCGCTACCGCATGGCCGATGCCCCGTGCAGCCTGTCGCCGGTAGTGGATGGCAAAGCCACGCTGACCTTCCGCGACAAGCAGTGGGCGGTAACACCCGGCCAATCTGCCGTGCTGTACGACGGCGATATCTGCCTGGGTGGCGGCATTATCCAGTAATACCCGCTGTATAAACGTAGCAAGGCCGCGCCCGTGGGCGCGGCCTTGCTATATGACAAACCCTGTTTCTAACGCAAACGGGGTTTGTCTTGCTAAACGGCAAGGCTGCGGATGCCATGACTTGTCGTGTGCGGCCCGGCTTTGCCGGGTCCGGTACACGCAGGGTCGATACGCTGTTCGCAGCCTGAAGGCCGCGCCCCCGGGCGCGGCCTTGTCGTTTCAGCGCTGCCTTAGCCGCTCAGGCGGGCATGCCAGGCCTGCAATGCGGCCAACTGTTTGCGGATGTTTTCCTGAATCGCCGCGTCCAGCAGGTTGCCATCGCCGTCAAAGCCGCCGGCAAAGGCATTGGCAAACACCTCGGGCTGGTTCAGCACGTGCACGTTCAGGTACACGCACACCTGGCGCAGGTGGTACTGCGCACGCGAGGTACCCATGCCACCGCCCGCCCCCATGATGGCCGCCGGCTTGCCCGCCAGCAGCGCATTGCCCGGCTCGCGCGAGGCCCAGTCCAGCGCGTTTTTCAGCGCAGGGGCAATGGAATAGTTGTACTCCGGGCAGGCCAGCAGCAAGGCATCGGCCGCGGCCAGCTGCCCCAGCAGGCGCTGCACGGCAGCCGGCTTGTCGCTGATATCGGCGTTATAAAACGGCATATCGGACAAATCGGCCATCGTCAGCTGCATGCCCTCGGGCAAGTTGGCCGCAGCGTAGCGCAGCAGGCCTTTATTGGCAGATTTCTGGCGCAGGCTGCCACAGATGGCAAGAACATTCAGGCTCATGGTGTACTCCTTGTGGGGGACTCATCCGGTATACGCCATGGCCGCGCCGCACGCCAGCCCGCCATCAGGCGGCAATGGCCACCATATCCAGCTCCACCGCAGCATTTTTGGGCAGCTGGTACACACCTACCGACGTGCGCACGTGCACGCCGGCCTCGCCCAGCAGCTGGTACAGCAGGGCCGAGGCGGCGTTGGCCACCTCGCTCTGGCGGGTAAAACCGGCCGCGCTCTGCACGTACACATTCAGGCGCAGGATGCGCGCCACCCCGTCCAGCGAGCCCAGATGCTGGTACAGCAGCACCAGCGCGCGTAGGCAGGCAATGTGCGCTGCGTGGCAGGCGTTGGCCTCGCTACAGCTGTCGCCCACGCGCCCCTGCACCACTACCTGGCTGCCCACGCGCGGTATCTGGCCGCTAATGTGGATTTCCTGCCCGTGCTGCATCAGCGGCACATACTGGCCGCCGATCTGCAGCGCCTCGTGCAGGTCTAGCCCTACCGCTGCGCAGCATGCGGCCAACTGTTGGTTCCGTGTCATGCGCTGCTCCTTAACTGGCCGCTACCGGCAGCGGCTCCACTTTGCGCAGCTGCCAGGTTAGCCACAGACACAAGGCCAATAGCGCGCCGATCAGCCCGGCCACACCCGGCCAGCCGTCCAGCCGCCACATCAGGCCGGAGCCGCTGCCAATAAACGCCGAGCCCAGATAATACGATGTCAGGTAAAACGCCGACGCCAGGCCACGTGCGTGGGTCACGCGGCGCCCTACCCAGCTGGCGGCCACCGAGTGCGCGGCAAAAAAGCCAAAGGTAAACAGCGCCACCCCGGCCACCACCAGCCACAGGCTCTGGCTCAGCGTCAGCAGCAGCGCTGGCAGCATCAGCGCCACCATTTTCCACAGCACCACGCGGCGGCCGTAGCGGTCGGCCCAGCGCCCGCCCAGGCTGGATGACACCATGCCCACCACGTACAGCAAGAAAATCAGCCCGATGGCGCTTTGCGACAGCCCGAACGGCGCTGCCTGCAGGCGGAAGCCCAGGTAGTTGTACAGGCTGACAAAGCCGCCCATCAGCATGAAACCCAGCAAGAACAAGCGGGACAAACCGGGGTCGCGCCAATGCTGGCGGCTATCGGCCAGCACACTGGCCAGCGATACCTGGCGCGGCACAAAGCGGCGCGAAGGCGGCAGCAGCTTCCAGAACAGCAGCGCGGCCAGGGTGCCCATCACCGCCAGCGCCAGCAGCCCGGCTTGCAAGCCCCAGGCGTCGGCCACCACCGCCGCCACATAGCGCCCGCTCATGCCGCCCAGCGCGTTGGCCGCAATATACAAACCCACCGCCCGGCCCAGCGACTCGGGTGCCAGCTCTTCGGACAGATAAGACAGCGCCAGCGCCGGCAGGCCGGCCATCAGCACGCCAAACAGCGCCCGCCACAGCAGCAGCCAGCCAAAGCTGCTGCTCCACACCGCCAGCCACGACAGCAGCACCCCGCCTGCCAGCGAGGCCACCATCAAGGGCGTGCGGCCAACCTTTTCCGCCAGCAGGCTGGCCGGTATCAGCAACAGCGCCATGGGCAAGGTAGCCGACGACAGCACCGCACTGGCCGCCGCGGGCGACAGGCCGTAATGCGCGGCAAACAGCGGCATCAGCGGCTGTACGCCGTACAACAGGGCAAAGGTAGCAAAGCCGCCAATCGCCGCCGCCCAGGTGGCGCGCCACCAGGCGGCAGAGCCGGCGTGATGCGGGGTGGTTTCGCCGGCCACGCGGGCCAGCACAGCAGAAGCGCAAGACATGAGCAGACACCTTGTCAGGTAATGGTGTCAGCCTAGGCTTGGCGAATGGCAACGTCCAATATATATTTCAATAGGCATTAATACATTGAAAGTATCAAATGGAGCTGCGACACCTGCGCTATTTCGTGGCGGTAGCCGAAGAGCTGCACTTCACCCGTGCGGCCGAGCGCCTGCACATGGCGCAGCCACCGCTCAGCCAGCAGATCCGCGCGCTGGAGCAGGAGCTGGGCGTGAGTCTGTTCGAGCGGCACCAGCGCGCCGTCAAGCTCACGGCCGCCGGCGAGCGCTTTCTGCTACGCGCCCGCGCCCTGCTGGAAGGCGCCAGCCAGGCGGCCGACGAGGCCCGCCGCGCCGCCCGTGGCGAAATTGGCGAGCTGAATATCGGCTTTACCTCCTCGCTGCCGCTGATGTCGCTACTACCCACCGCGCTGCAGCGGTTTCGCCAGCAGCACGGCAGCGTGACCCTGCACTTTCACGAAGAGTTCACCCGCGAGCAGTTCCAGCTGCTGGGCAGCAACAAGCTGGATGTGGGCGTGGTGCGCTTTAACGGCGAGGAAGACACCCCCGGCCTGGCGCTGCGCGAGGTGCGGCGCGACCGCCTGTGCGCGGTACTGCCGCGCAGCCACCCGCTGGCCGCCAGCCCCGGCATTGCCCTGGCGCAGCTGGCTGGCGAGCGCATCATCGGCTACCCGTCCAGCAGCGGCAACTGGCTGACCCGCCG
Organism: Vogesella mureinivorans; assembly: GCF_007644035.1. Taxonomy (GTDB): domain Bacteria; phylum Pseudomonadota; class Gammaproteobacteria; order Burkholderiales; family Chromobacteriaceae; genus Vogesella; species Vogesella mureinivorans. The sequence goes on from NZ_VMTV02000047.1 coordinate 121,844, forward strand.
CCTGGAAAAGCTGGCGCGCGAGGCGGGTTTTGAATGGCGGGTACACCAGCTGGCCGGCGAAGCCACCACCCAGATCGGCCTGGTAGACGCCGGACTGGGCGTGGCCGTACTACCCGCCCCGCTACAGTGCGTGCAGCTGCCCGGCATCTGCTATGTGCCGCTGCTGGACAGCCACGCCTACATGACGCTGACCGTGGCCTGGCGCGAACGCGACACCTCGCCACTGGTGGCCGCTTTTGTCGATGCCATGCTGGCCGCCGGCGCCAGCGCGTCACACCAGCCACCCGCGCCTTAGCCACGCCAGGCACGCAAAAAAGCCGGCGCAAACGCACCGGCTTTGGCACTACCCGATAAGGCTACCCGCTTACAGGGCGGCGCGATAAATCGCCTCTACCTCAGCCTGCGTTGGCTGGATAGGGTTGGTCAGGCCGCAGGCGTCTTTCAGCGCGTTGGCTGCCAGCGTGGCGATGTCTTCATCCTTCACGCCCAGCTGGGTCAGGCCAGCCGGAATGCCCACGTCCGCCGCCAGCTGGCGGATGGCTGCCAGTGCTGCCTCGGCGCTAGCTTCCACCCCCAGCGCTACCGCCACGTCTGCCAGGCGGGCCGACGCCACGCGGGCATTAAAGGCCTGCACGTGCGGCAGCAGTACGGCATTGCATACGCCGTGCGGCAGGTCGTAGAAGCCGCCCAGCTGGTGCGCCATGGCGTGCACATAGCCCAGCGACGCATTGTTAAAGGCCATGCCCGCCAGAAACTGGGCGTAAGCCATGTTTTCGCGCGCTGCCATGTCCTGGCCGTTACCGACCGCAGCACGCAGGTTGGCCGCAATCAGGCTTACCGCTTTCAGCGCGCAGGCGTCGGTAATGGGGTTGGCCGCAGTCGATACATACGCCTCTACTGCGTGCGTCAGCGCATCCATACCGGTGGCAGCCGTCAGGCTGGCCGGCATGCCCAGCATGGTTTCCGGGTCGTTTACCGACAGGATGGGCGTGGTGTGTTTGTCCACGATGGCCATTTTGATATGGCGCGATTCGTCGGTAATGATGCAAAAGCGCGTCATTTCACTGGCGGTACCGGCGGTGGTGTTGATGGCCACCAGCGGCAGCTGCGGCTTGGCCGATTTGTCCACGCCTTCGTAATCCTGGATCTGGCCGCCGTTGACCGCCACCAGCGCAATGGCCTTGGCACAGTCGTGCGGCGAGCCGCCACCCAGCGAGATCACGCTGTCACCGTTTTTTTCACGCAGCAGCGCCAGGCCGGCGCCCACGTTGGCCGTGGTGGGGTTGGGCTGCACGCCGTCGAACACGAAAGACTGGATATCAGCCGCCTGCAGCTGGTTTTGTACCTGGGCCACCAGGCCGGCTTTCACCAGGCCAGCATCGGTGACAATCAGCGTGCGGCGAAAGCCGCGTGCCTGCATGGCGTCTACTGCTTTTTGTACGCTACCGGCGCCCATCAGGTTCAGTGCGGGGATGTGGAATTCGCTAACAGCCATTTTCTTGTCCTTTCATGAAAACGATCTCATGCCTGCAGGCTACGCTTTCTGGCCAGGCGTTTTTTGCGCCAAATCAAGTGAAACACGCGCTGCCCATTATCTTTTCCAGCCATGAACTTTCATGCCAGCCGCCTGTCACGCGTGGAAAACGCCCAGCCTGAAGCGGCACGCCATCCACCCAGCTTGCGGCCAAGCCACCCGGCACTGACAAAATACTGGTATCGATACCACACCGATATCAGGCAAGAAAATGCCGCCCGCAGGCGGCACGTTGTCACCACGTTAAGGTGGCTAGCCGCACGCCCCGACGTGGCCGCAGGCAGTGCAGAACTCGCAGCCGTCTTTCTTGATCAGCGCACGGTTGCCGCATTCCGGGCAGGCCTTGCCCGCCATGGGGGCGGCGGCGGGGCTGACCACGCTATTGCCAAACAGCTCGCCCTGCTCCGGCACCATCACGCCCATGTCCTCTACCGGCACGCCCTCCTCGCTCAGAATGCCCAGCATGGCGTAGCGGTGGATGATCAGCCGCGCCAGATACGCCTCGGTAGACGGCCAGCTTTGTGATTTGTCGCTGCCGGGGGTGCGGGCAAAGAAGTCGGCCTGCGGCTCGGCGTAGCTTTGCAGCTTGCGCAGCTTCATGCCTATCCAGGCCGGGTCGATCACGCGCATGTCCAGGCTGAGCATCTTGCACAGGCCGTCCAGCTCGCGCGGGTAGTGGCCGGCCAGCCACATGGAGTACGGGCGGCGCTGGCCGTTGGGCAGCACCAGCTCTTTCACGAACAGGGCAAAGTCGTCGCCGGTTTGCGGGTTGACCACGTCTACCGACCAGCTGATGGTGCCATCGGCACCGGATTTGGGCTCTTTGCGGGCAAACAGCGCGTCCATCACCGGCGTGGCGTCGCCGTCGGCACCGGCCAGTGCGCCCAGCTGCGCCACACGGTATTTCACCACCCTGGCCAGCGCGGCGGCGGCGGCGCTGCTCTGCAGCGCACCGTCGGCCAGCTCTACGTGGTAATGGCGGTCGCCACGGGTGGCGGCCAGCGCGTCCAGCTTGGCGGCCAGCCAGGTGCGGTCGCGGCAGCGCATGTCCATGGACAGCGTTTTGGCGATGGCACCCAGGCCACGCGGCACGTCGCCGTTGACCCAGCATTCAAACGGCAGCGCGGCTTCGCCCGGCTGGCTGCCATCGACATGGCCCACCATCACGGCAAAATCGCCCTCCTCGCCTTCTACCATATAGGTCCACGACGGGTTGCCGTGTTTGAGCTTGGGCCGGTGCGGCCACTTGAGGCTGGCTAGCGCCGGGCTGGGCGCGCTGTTCAGCGTGATGCGGCGGTCCGGGTCGCTCTGGTTCAGGTCTTGCGGCAGCGCCTGGCTACCAGGGTTGGCCGCAGCGGGGGCCTCCGACAGCACCGAGCCCAGCACGCTATTGGGGCGGTAGGTGGTAATACCTTTCAGCCCGGCGCGCCAGGCTTCCAGGTACAGGCTTTCGAAATCGTCAAACGGGTAGTCGGCCGGTACGTTCACCGTTTTGGAAATAGCGGTGTCGATAAACGGCGCGACCGCCGCCACCATGCGCATGTGGTCAAGTGCGCTCATCTGCAGCGCGCTGACAAAGTAATCGGGCAGCGCCGTGGTATCGCCCCCTTGCATGCGGTACACGCGGTAGGCGTGGTCTTCTACCAGGTATTCCTGCTGGCTGCCGTCGGCCATGCGTTTTTTGCGGGTGTAGAACCAGCTGAACGGCGGCTCGATACCGTTGGACGCATTGTCGGCAAAGGCCAGCGAGATGGTGCCGGTAGGTGCAATCGACAGCAGGTGCGAGTTGCGGATGCCGTGCTGGCGGATACGCGCCTGAATCGCGGCCGGCAGGCGGCTGGCGCAGTGCGGCGCGGCCAGGTAGCGCTCGGCGTCGAATAGCGGGAAAGCGCCCTTCTCTATGGCCAGGTCTACCGAGGCATCGTAGGCGGCATCGCGCATGCGCTCGGCAATGCTGGCGGCCAACCTTCGGCCCTCTTCGCTGTCGTAGCGCACGCGCAGCATGATCAGCGCGTCGCCCAGGCCGGTAAAGCCCAGCCCGACGCGGCGCTTGTTTTGTGCTTCGCGCTCTTGCTCCACCAGCGGCCATACGGTGAGGTCCAGCACGTTGTCCAGCATGCGGATGGCCGTGCGCACCACTTGCTCGAAGGCGGCGTAGTCAAAGCTGGCGTGCTCGCCAAACGGCTGGCGCACAAAGCCGCACAGGTTGATGGAACCCAGGTCGCAGCAGCCGTAATCCGGCAGTGGCTGCTCGCCGCACGGGTTGGTGGACTCGATCACTTCGCAGTAGGACAGGTTGTTGTCGGCGTTGATCTTGCTCATGAACAGCACGCCGGGCTCGGCGTGGTCGTAGGTGCTGAGCATGATTTGCTGCCACAGCGCGCGGGCACGTACCGTGCTGTACACCCACAGCCCGTCGTCGCGCTGATAGCTGCCGGGAAAGCCGTTGTTGGCCGGTGCCACGGCGTGGGTAAGCGGCCAGTCGCCGTCGGCCTCTACCGCCTGCATGAAGGCGTCGGACACGCCTACCGACATATTGAAATTGCGCAGGTCGCCCTGGTCTTTGGCGTGGATGAAGTCTTCGATATCCGGGTGGCTGACGTCCAGCACGCCCATCTGTGCGCCACGGCGCGCGCCGGCGGATTCCACCGTTTCGCAGCTGCGGTCGAACACACGCATATAGGAAACCGGGCCGGAGGCGCGGCTATCGGTGCCTTTTACCCGGGCACCACGCGGGCGGATGCGGCTAAAGTTGTAGCCCACGCCGCCGCCACGGCGCATGGTTTCGGCCGACTGCAACAGCGCCTCGTAAATGCCGACCTTGCCGTTTTCGGTTTGCGATACCGCATCGCCCACCGGCTGCACAAAGCAGTTGATGAGGGTGGCTTTCAGGTCGGTACCGGCGGCCGAGTTGATGCGCCCGCCGGGAATAAAACCCTGGTCCAGCGCGGTAAAGAACAGCGGGGCAAAACGGGCCGGGTCGTTTTCCTGCGCGGCCAGTGCCTGCGCCACGCGCTGGCGTACCTCGCTAATGCTCTGTTCGCCGTTTTTGGCGTATTTTTCCAGCAGTACTTCACGCGAAATGTCTTGCTCTACCCATGCCATTGCCTGCTCCCTTGTCATGTCCACACCACCATATGTAGCACCGCAAGTGGCAGATTACACAATTTTTAGTGGCTCAGGGCATTGATGGGGGTCAAAGGCAAAGACCGGTGTTCACGGCCAGTAGCGCTGGCGCAGCTGGCGATAAGCAGGGCTGGCCACCAGCCGCTGCCAGGCTTGCTGCCAGGCTTGCACCTCGGCAGGCGGTGTCGCGTGCGACGCCACCAGATAGCTTTGCAGCGGCACCGTGGGCAGCGGGCTGGGCTGTACGGCAGCCACCGATAGCCCGGCTTCCTGCAGCTTGGCTTTGAGGTCGCCCGCCACCACCGGTGCCAGGCTCACGCGGCCTGCGGCCAACATGCGCAGGCACAGCGCATAGCTGCTACTGCGTTCTACCCGCTGCAGGCCAAACTGCACGGCGTATTCTTCGGGCGCACTGCCATAGACCACACACACCGGCAGCTGGCGGGCCTGCTGCCAGCTGGTGGCAGCCAGCGGGCGCAACGGCGACTGGTAAAACACCAGCGTGTCACGGTACAGCGGCAGCACCCACTGGTAGCGCAGCTCGCGCGCCGGGGTGCGCAGCAGGCCTACCAGCCAGGCCGGCTGCCGGGCGTCCAGCGCCTTCAGTGCGCGCGCCAGCGGTACATCGCTCACCCCCTGTGTCCGCCCCAGCTGCTGCAGTAGCGCCTGGGCCAGCGCCAGTGAAAACGCCCGGGGGCCGCTACCCGGGCGTGGCAGCAGCAGTGCGGTGTCGTGCAGGGTGACCCCCTGCAAGCTGTGCACATACACCGTAGGCCAGCGGGCAGGCTCTTGCGCCTGCGCCTGCACACTGGCCAGCGATAACAATACGGCGCACCAACGCCGCATCATGTACGGAAACGGTTGACCGATGTCCGCAAAGCCTCGGCTTGCTGATGAATGGCATTGACCTGGTCTACAGCGTGGCTGGCAGACGACAGCGCGTCTTCCACCACACCGGCGACCTGCTCCACACTGCCGGCAATACTGGTGCCCGCTTTGCTCTGCTCCGACATGGCCAGCGCCACCGAGCGAATACGGCTGAGCGAATCCTGCGCACGGCTGTTGATTGCCTGCAGCGCGCTGGAGGCCTCCTGCACGCGGGTGACGCCCTGCTCTACGACCGGGGCAATGCTTTGCACCTGGCCGGATACGGTGCCGGTATCAGCCACCACGGCTTGCACGATGGCGGAGATCTCGTCGGTAGCCAGCGCGGTACGCTCGGCCAGTTTGCGTACTTCGTCGGCGACCACGGCAAAACCACGCCCGGTTTCACCGGCACGGGCGGCTTCAATGGCGGCATTCAGCGCCAGCAGGTTGGTCTGGTTGGCAATCTCGCGAATGGTTTCGGCAATGCCGCTGATGTGGCGCGTGCGCTCGGACAGCGAGTGCACCTGGTTGTTGACCTCGCCAATCTGGCTGGCAATCAGCTCGATATGGCGGCTGGCTTCGGTCGTCAGCGCGGTGCCGCTGGCGGCCTCGTCTACCGTGTGGCGGGCGTCGTTTTCGTTGTCGCGCGCGCTGGCGGTAACGTGGTCGATACTGACCGACAGCTGCTCGATGGCTGCGGCTGCCGAGGCAGTGGATTCGCTGGCGTTATGCGACACGCTTTGCAGGTGGCCCATGTGCTGCTTGAGCTGGGTACCGGCGTCGGCAATATCATGGCTGCCTGTGCGGATGTCGGTAATGATCTGCGACAGTTTGTGCTGCATGGCGCGCATGCTGCCCAGCAGGCTGTGCTCCGGGCCATTGACCACGATCTTTTCGGTGAGGTCGCCTTCGGCAATGCGGCGCACGACCGCGGCAGCGTAGGCCGGGTCGCCGCCCAGCGAGCGCAGGATGCTGCGCGACAGCAGCCAGGCCAGCACCCCTACCGCCACAATGCCGATCACCACGAACAGCAGCATCAAGCGCGCCTCGCTCCAGAATATATGGTCGATATCATCCACAAAAAAGCCGGTACCAATCACCCAGCCCCACGGCTGGGCACGTACTACGCCGTTCAGTTTGGGGATATCCACATCGCTGCCCGGGCGGGCGGCGACCACGTACACCAGGCCGTACTGGGCCTTGGTCAGCGCCTCGGCGTACACCTCAACTGAGGTACGGCCATCGGGGCCTTTGCCGCCATCGTCATACTTGCCGATGCGCGCTTCTTTGGGGTGGTACAGCATCACGTTGCCGGCGTCGCGCACAAAGTAGTACACCTCTTTGGTGCGTACCATGGACAGCGCCTTCAGCGCCTGCTGTTTGGCCTCTGCCTCGGGCAGCTTGCCCTCTGCCGCCAGCTTGGCGTGGCGCTCTACAATATGTTCCGCCACCTGCAACAGGTGGGTGATCTGAGTTTCTTTTTCGTGCAGCAAGCCCTGCTTTTTGAAATACAGCGACATGCCGCCCAATAGCAGCAAGCCAAGCAAGCTCACCAGGGTAAGAATCAACAGACGGGTAGACAGCTTCATCGGGTGCTTCCTCTTTATTTGTCGTTATCTGCTCGCCCATACAGCGGCCGGCAATATGAAAACAGGCATGGTCACCTGCCGCCATTGGGGATACCCGCAGCGTGGCACAGTTTTATTGCTATTTATGGTATGAACCAGCCCGGTGCATTAGGCAAGGCAGCTTGCACCAAGCTTGGCATGATTTACTGTCAAAACGCTTTCAGCCCCGCCTGTCCAGATAGACAGGCATGAAAACGCCCCGGCAAGCGGGGCGCGAGAGGGATGACAAACCCGGTTTGCCGTGCAAACGGGGCGGGTATTGATAAGCGGCCAGGCTACAGATTCAATAAATTGCCTGGTCGACCCGGTGGCCTTACTGCAGGGTGAGCCGCAAGGGGACGCCGTCGGCAGACGACTTCACCTGCTCTGGCGGCAACAGGGTGATGCGCTCGGCCAGGGTGGGCTGTGCGGCCAACATCAGCTGCCGAGCCGCGGCGGCGCGGGCGCTGGCCAGTGCCTGCAAGGCGGCACTGTCGATACGCTGTGCCGCCAGTAGCTCAGCACGCATGGTTTGTGCCCGCGCCGGGGTATCGGCGGTGGTGGCCACCTGTTTCAGCCAGGCCAGGCGCCCGAACTGCACGCTGTAGACATCACCCACCGCACGGCGTACTGCGGGGTCGCCCGGGTCGGGCACCGGCAGCGGCTCGTCGGCTTGCAGCGTGTACGCAGCGCGCTTGAGGATATCGCTGTCCACCTGCTGGCGTGCCAGCGCGGCGGCGTCGCCCACCGCGTCGTAGCTACCGCCCAGCGCCAGTTTCAGCTTGGGGCGCTTGGCCAGCAGCTCGGCCAGCTTGTGCAGCTTTTCGCGCTCGGGCGGCGGGATGCGGTCATCGCCGGCATCGGCGTAGATCTCGTCAAAGCCTTCACCGCCGAACAACGCACGGAACGGTGCCGTCGCCACCTTTACCAGCACATTGCGCAGCGCCTGCCACACCAGGTGGCCATAGCTGAAATCGGGCGCGTCCAGGCTTCCTGCCACCGGCAGCGACAGGTCGATGCGGCCGTCGCTGTCTTCCAGAATGGCCACCGCCAGGCGCAGCGGCAGGCGCGTGCCCTGGTAGTCGGCTACCTCGTCGCCCAGCTGGATATTGTCTACCACCATGCGGTTGTCGCCCTTCAGCTGGCGGTCTTGCACCAGATAGCGCAGCTCGGTGCCCAGGCGGCCATCGGTAATCTTCCAGCCGGCAAAGGTCATGGCGTAGGGGTTCAGGCTGCCCAGCGGGATATTGCGGAAGTTCAGCGCCATATCCAGGTCGCGCGTGACATCCAGCGGCAGCAGGCTGCCACGGATGCGCACGTCGCCATACTGGTCTACGCGGCCATCCAGCGTCACCGTACTGCGCCGCCCGCGCTGGCTGGACAAGCCCAGCACGGTACCGGACAGGCTGTGGATGCGGGTACCAAACGCCGGGTTCAGGCCACGGTCGGCAAAATCCAGCCGCGCACCGCGCACGCGCACGGCGCGCACGTCTACCACCGGCACGGCAGCCGGTTTAGCGGCAGGGTTGGCCGCAGGCGGCACGGCAGCCGGTGCAGGCTGTGCTTTCAGCACATGGGCAAAGTTGGGTACGCGCTGCTCGTCCAGGATAAAGCGCAGCTGCGGCGACACCAGCCGCACATCGCCCAGGGAAATACGCTGCGGCTGGGCACGGATGGCCGACAGCTGCAGGCGCTGCCAGCCCAGCAGCGGCTCGCGCTGGCCGGGCTCGTACAGCGCCAGCTGGTCCAGCGCGGCACTGCCGGTGGCCTGCCAGCGCTGGTTTTTCCAGCTGGCCTTAAGGTTGGCCGACAGCTGGCCACCGCCAAAGCGCAGCGTGGTGGCGTCCAGTGCGTACGGCGACACACCCTGCAGCGGCAGATTACGAGCGTTCAGTGTGGCGCTGACATCGCGCAGGTTGGCCGCCAGCTGCGCCTGCAGCGCCAGCTGGCCACGGCCCAGCCGCGACTGCCAGCCCAACGTAAAACCCTGCTGCGGGTTGCCCTGCAGCGTGGCCTGGTCGATATCCAGCTGCAGCGCCACCGGCTGCGCGGTGGTGGCGTCGCGCCAGCGCAGCTGGCTGTCGCGGAGCGCTAGCGCCGGGTAGTGTAGCTGCCAGCCCTGCCCGCCGGTTTGCGCGGCAGGCGCGGTGCGGCTGGCGGGCTGCGGGTGCTGGCGCAGCAGGCGCTGCCAGTCCAGCTCGCCTTGTTTAGTGCGGGCGGCAGCTAGCTGCAAACCGCTGAGGCGGATATCGCCCAGGCTGGCCTGCTGCGTGGCCACATCGGCACTGCTGGCCGCCACATCGAGTGCGGCCAACGTGGCCAGCGCGGGGTGGCGGCCACTGGCCAGCGCCAGATCGCGCAGCGCCAGCGTGGCTTTGTCCAGCTTGATGCCGCCTTGCGCATCGATGGCCAGCGCCGCCTGCAGCCGCTGTAGCGTCAGGCTGGCGGACAGCGGGCTGACAAAGCGCTGGTCGGTGGCTTTTAGCTGCCAGTCTTGCAGGGTAATGGCAGGCAATTGCAGCTGCCAACCAGGGTTGGCCGCAGGCTGAGTGGCACGCTGACTGGCGGCCGGGGCTGCCGCTGGCAACGCCGCCAGCCAGTCGGCGCGGCCCTGGCGGTTTAACACGGTGGCGAGCTCGCCGCCCGCCACCGTCAGCCGGGCAATGCTCAGCTGGCGTGCCGCCAGGTCGAGCTGCCCGCCGGCTAGCGTGAGGCTGGCCAGCTTGAACGGGCTGCTGCTACCCGGTGCTTGCAGTGCCAGCCCTTGCAAGTTGGCCGCAAAGCCGTGGCTGGCCAGCTGCGGCGTCTTGCCTTTCAAATCAAAGCGGTACGGCACGGTCAGGCCCAGCTTGCCGGCCGGTACGGCCAACTTCAGCTGCGGCTGCACATAGGGCCACACACTGGCCAGGGTGAAGTCGCGCACCTTCAGTACGCCGTCGGACTGCAGCGGCTGCAGCTGCAGGCTGCCCTGCCAGTCCAGCTGCGTGCCGTCGTCCAGTGCGGCGGCCAGGCGGTAGCGGCCATCGCTGCCGGGCTGTGTGGACACATCATTCAGCTGCAGGCTCAGCGGCAATACCTGGCGCTGCAGGCCACCGGCCAGCGCGTCTTGCAGCTGGATACGGCCTTTGTTCAGCGCCAGCCGGGTCATGGCGAGCTTGAGCGGCTGGCTGTCTTGCGGCGTGGCCTGCGCCGGCCCGGCGGCGTCGGCGGCCAAGCGCGCCCAGTTCCACTGCCCTGCCGCGTTACGGCTGGCCAGCAGCTGCGGCGCGTCCAGTGTCAGCTCGTCCAGTGCCACGCGCCCCAGTAGCAGCGGCCAGGCCTGGGCGTCTACCCGTAAACCTTGTGCGGCCAGCAGGGTGCTGCCGTCGCGGTCGGCCAGGCGGATGTCGCGCAGTGTCAGGCGCAGCGCCCACGGCTCGAACACTACCTCGCCCAGGGTGAGCTGGCGGCCTATGTCCTGCGCCCATTCGCCCGCGTAATGCTGCACCAGCCGTGGCACGGCCGCCCAGCTGCCGGCCAGCAAGGCCGTGCTGGCAAAGGTGGCCCATAACAGGCGGCGTGGCCAGCGGGCACGGGGGGCAACAACGGTAGACGGCGGGGTGTCAGTCATGGCGATAACAATCTGGGCAAGGGGCGGCAGCGGCGGGCCAGGGTATGGCCTTGTTCTTGCTGAATAGAAAAGCGGATGCAGGCTTAGCTGCATTCTATAACTTTTACCGGCATTAAATGCAGAAACTCAATAAAGCGTTTGCATTAAATGCCTGCCACTACCCTGCTGTGTAACCCGAGAGCCTGCCCATGAACGATGCGCAAACCATCCAGCGCTGGCTGGACGAACACCACATTACCGAAGTGGAGTGCCTGATACCGGACATGACCGGCCTGGCGCGCGGCAAGATCGTGCCGCGCCACAAGTACAACGCGGCCGAGGGCCTGCGCCTGCCCGAGGCCGTGCTGATGATGACCGTCACCGGCGACTACCCCGAGCAGCACTTCACCGCCCCCGCCGACCCCGACATGCGGCTGATCCCCGACGCCAGCACGCTGCGGCCGGTACCGTGGGCCAAGGAGCCCACCGCGCAGATCATCCACGACTGCGTCAATTTCGACGGCACGCCCGCCGCGCTCTCGCCGCGCAACGTGCTCAAGCGCATCCTGAAACTGTACGAGCAGGAAGGCTGGCGCCCTATCGTGGCGCCCGAGATGGAGTTCTATCTGGTACAGGTGGAGCCGGACGAAGACATGCCGCTGAAGCCACCAGTTGGCCGCACGCGGCGTACCGAGGCCGGCATGCAGAGCTTCAGCATCGACGCCGTCAACGAATACGACGACATCTTCGACGTGATGTACGACTGGTGCCAGGCGCAAGGGCTGGCGCTGGACACGCTGATTCACGAGATGGGCACCGCACAAATGGAGATCAACCTGGACCACGGCGACCCGCTGGCGCTGGCCGACCAGGTGTTCCTGTTCAAGCGCACCGTGCGCGAGGTGGCCATCCGCAACAATATGTACGCCACTTTCATGGCCAAGCCCATGCAGGGCCAGCCCGGCAGCGCCATGCACATTCACCAGAGCGTGGTGGCGCTGGACGGCGGGCAGAATATTTTCAGCCAGCCGGACGGCAGCCCGTCACCGGCGTTTTTCCACTTTATCGGCGGGCTGCAAACCTATCTGCCCGCCGCCATGCCGTTCTTTGCCCCCTATGTAAACAGCTACCGCCGGCTGTCGCGCTTTACCTCGGCGCCCATCAACCTGAGCTGGGGCTACGACAACCGCACCTGCAGCCTGCGCGTGCCGCACAGTGGCCCGGAAGCACGGCGGGTGGAAAACCGCCTGGCCGGCGTAGACGTGAACCCCTACCTGGCGCTGGCCGCCAGCCTGGCCTGCGGCTACCTGGGCATGAAGCAAAGCCTGCAGCCAGACGCCCCGCTGGCCGGCAGCGCCTACGACCAGCCACACCAGCTGCCGCGCCACCTGGACGACGCCATCGACCTGCTGATGAACTGCCAGCCGCTGGCCGAGCTGTTTGGCGAGCATTTCATCCAGGCCTACAGCGCCATCAAGGAAGCCGAGTACGGCGAGTACTTCAACGTAATCAGCCCATGGGAGCGGCGCTTTTTGCTGCTGCACGTGTAAAGCGGGCGCGAAATGGCCATGCGGCCAACCTTGTAGCAAGGTTGGCCGCATGGCTTGCTGATAGCGGTTCAGGCCGGGCACGACAGGCTGGCGGTGGTCTGGCCTGCCAGGTCCAGCACTGCCGGCGTCAGTACGTCGCCTTGTACATTCACCGTCTGCAGCGGGTAATACTGCAAGCGCTGCTGGCCACCCACCGTCTCTTCGGACTGCAGCAGGAACAGCAACTGGCTACCCGACGCTTTGGGCAACAGGATCTTGCCATTGACGATCTGCGCTTCCTCGCTGCTATGCATCAGCGTGGCGCAATCCGCTGTACTGCCAGCAGGCAGACGGAACACCCCCGCCAGCTCGCCGCCACCATACGCCAAGGGCAGCGTGGTATCTGCCACAAAGTCACGCAGCTTAGCCGGCAGTTGCTGGCGATAGGTCGCATACGCCACACCGCCGAACAGCTCGCTGGCAACCGCCTGGAGGAAGGTGTCCGGCTGCTCGGCCAGCGGCTTGCCTGACACTGCCTGCAACACCTTGCGCACCTTCTGCTCGAAGTTAACCGGCCCGCCATTGGCATGCTGCAGCTGCCTCATGATCATGCGGTACATCGGGTAGTACCCCATCTCGCTCCCCAATCGGCCATTGACCATGCCCTGGGTACTGACGTCCATCGGGTGCAACGGGTGGCCATGTGTGTCAGCAAACCAGTCGTCGCTGGCCAGCAGCCAGTCGTCCTGGCCGGCAAAATGCAGCGCCAGCCCTTCGTTAAACCAGGTTTCCACCATGCGCGGGCCGCCTGCATAGGTAGCCGAGGTATTACCAGTGGCAGCGTTTACGACGGCATGAATGATCTCGTGCTGCAGCGTACGGCGCCATTCGGCCGGGCCATCGCTACCGACACCGCTGACGTACACATAGTGACCCGCCCACGCCAGGCCGTTGCCACTGGTACCTGCCTGCTGGCTACTATCAACACACACTTGCATGCGCGGCTGGTTCGCCGCATCCACACCGAAGCGTGCCAGCTCCTTGGCACGGTAGGCTGCTGCCAGCATGGCCGTTTCGCGCAGCAGTGCTTCACTGCTGGCCTGGCCGTATACATCCACACCACTGGCACGGTATACCTTGCTACTGAGGCTTCCCCGGCAATAGGTGGCAAAGCTGACATCGGGCTGGAACAAGGCTGGCGCATCGGCCAGATTGAGTGTGGTCAGCGGTGCCTGCAGCAGCTGACCTGCGCTGCTGATGCCCTGTGCACTGACTACCAGCGTGGCATAGGGGTGAGCGTCCAGCACCGCGTCCCAGCCGGTACCATCGGCACGGAAAGCCTGGTCGGTGCGCAGCGTGCTGCTGTTACTGCCTACACCGGCAGCCAGCCCCAGCAAGCGCATGTCTTCATCAAAGCCGGCCGCAGTCAGTCCACCCAGGCTCACCTGCCCCGCGAACAGCGGTGTGCCCAGCGGCAGGGTCTGCACTGCGCTACGGCAAGCGTCGCTGCCACACTGCTGCTGTAGCAGCTGTCGCAGTTGAGCGCTGGTGAACTGATTGGCGTTGACATGGTTATCACCGGCAAACACAGGTGCATACACGCGGATATCATCACTGACGGCCTCCAGCAGCATTGGCGGCTGCAAGCCCTGACGATCCAGGCTAAAGTGACCGGCGGCATCCGCGCTGCCGCTACGCGCCACCCCATCGGCATCACGCAGTGTAATCTGGGCCCCCGCCAGTGGCTTGCCAATGGCTGCCACGCCGGTCAGCCACTGCGGCACGGCGGTGCTGCCACCACTTTGCCCCGCTGCTGCTGCAGCACCCGAGCCGCCGCCGGAGCAGGCAACCAGTACGGCGCTCAGACACAGCGACCATGCCCATCTTACGGTATGAGATGTCTTCATCAAGGCGCTCCTCAATGCTGGCCGTATTGGTAAATGCAGCCGCAACGGTGACACAACCAGCTGGCCTGCCACTGTCGGTAAAGCGGTGGAAACACATCGCGGTTGTAGGTGGCAGCCCGTTGCAGCAGCAGGAAACCGCCGGCCAGCGCGACGCCCCCCAGCAGCAGCAGCCAGCCGCTGTTACCGATGCCCATCCAGCCAAGCAAGATGCCCAGCAGCAGCAAACACACGCCTCCCACCTTCGACTTGCGTTGCGGCGGTGCAGCGCGGCTGGCCAGCTTGGTTTGCTGGATACCGCTGGTGGTAGTGGTAGCCGTGCCCGCACCAAAGTTGCCGTTACCCGCCGCGCCGACCGAGGTGCTCTGGGTGCGGATGGTGGTGGTGCCCTGTTCGTAGATCACTTCCAGACGCTGGGTCTGTTCCGACCCGCATTGTGTGCACTGCATGTTTGTCTCCCTGGGTTTATCAATCTTTGCGGTAGCAGCCGTCGGTGCCGATCTGGCTCAGCACGCAAGGCGGCATCGGGGTAGGCAATACGTACGCTGGCTGCTGCCATTGCTGGCGGTCCGGGATGGACACCACCCAGAAACGGTGTTCGTCCGGATGCTTCTCGATATCCAGCCCCACGCTGGACATAAATGCATTGAGCAGCTGCATGATCAGCATGTCGTCGATCACCACCACGTTTTTGCCTTGCGGGTAGTTGTGCTGCGGGGGCGTGGGGCCGTCGGTGCGCTGCAGGCCGCTATGGCGCAGATCCAGCGTGCTCATCGTGCGCCAGCGCATGTACTGGTAATTGGCGCGGATCGCCTTGCCGTCCTGGGCGTCGCTAAAGCAATACACCAGGTCGGGGTAACGCTTGCTGCGTTTGTCGTCCTGCCACAGCACGGCATCCATGCGCATGCAGTAGTGCGGCGATACCGTAACTTGCCCGCGCACATACCAGTAATAGGCCTCTTGCGGCAAGGCCTTGATGGTAACCGCCAGCCGCGGCCACTGCGGCCGGCTGGCCATATCCGTGGCATCGAACACGCCACGCAAGCCGCTTTGCTGGAAAGTGGACACCGGGTAGCGGCTGCCGCTACCGACTACCGGTACGCCCGGCAGCGTACCCACCGTGCCGGCCACCACCTTGCCGAGCGCCTCGCGCCAGGCGGTATCTACCTCCTGTAACAGCGGCTGCTGGCCAGCACAGCCACCTAGCAGGGCCACCATGCTCAGCAGCATCGTGCTGCGTCGGCTACTCATCGTGCACTTTCCGCCAACGACGCTTGGTAGCTGGCCGCATCCAGCAGCCAGCCGTCGGCCTTGGCCGCACGCCAGCGCTGCATAAAGGCCTGGTACTGCGCGTGACCGTTCACCACGTGCTGTCGGCGCTGGTAGTCGCGCAAGAACGCCGCCTCGCTAGGCGGCTGGATAGCCGAGTTGGCCGCTAGCCGGCGTGCTGCTGGCGGGTCGGCCCAGACTACGGAGCTGGTCAATGCCAGTAGCAGGGCAAGGAGATGGTCAGTTTTCATTTCGGGCTCCAGCTAATATCAAACGCATGAACATGACGAAAGTTTATGCAGCATGAAATAATGCCGGTATCACTTACCGGTTGACCCCCATGCCCCGCCTTCACTCACGCTTTCGCCTGGCCGACTGGCTGATCCTGACCACTGTTACGCTGCTGGCCCTGCTGACGATACTGGTGCAAACGTGGTCGGAGTGGAATGCGGTGGTGATGGAAAGCAGCCGCCGCTTCCGCGACCACAAAGACCAGTTCTACCGCAGCTTCGAGCAGCAGCTCACCCAGGCGCGCAGCGACGCCGGCCAGCTGCGCTGGGCGCTGGACGACGCGGGCCGGCTGCAAACGGCGCAGTGGCAGGCCATTTGCCGCCAGCTGGACGACGGCCGCTGGCAACAGCTGACCTTGGTGCTGCAGCAAGGGCCGCAAGCGGGTAGCTATACCTGCGGCCAACCTGCTCGGCCACTGGACGCCGCCAGCATCGCACTGGCCCGTCAACTGCAAGCACACCACGCTCCGGTACTGGGCGACGACAGCAGCCGAAAAGCGGTAGCGGGCCAGCCACCGGTGCTGTCTTGGCTTTACCCGCTGCACCACGGTAGCCGTCTGGCCGGCTACATCCACGCCCGTTACCTGCTGCAAGCCGCGCTGGACGCCAGCGTCCGCGCGCAGCCGGACCACGCCGCCTACGCGCTGGACGAAGGCAACCCACTGGACGACCCGGAAAACGGCAGCTACCCGCCGGCACCGATGCTGCAAAGCAAAGACTGGCAGCCGGGGCAATTTTTCTATGGCCGCCCGCTATACGATGACCCCACGATCCCGCAGTGGCTCACCCACTGGGACAACCTGGACTGGCAGACCCTGAGCGGCCAACCCTACCGGCTAACGCTGTTCGACCGCAGCCCGTTCCGTAAGTGGTACGAGTTCTACTGGGAAGACCAGCTCACCATCGCGCTAACGTCCCTGTTGGCCCTGCTGATCATCGTCACTACGGTGGCAGTGCTGCGCACCCGCCAGCGCCTGCATCGGGCTGCCGACAGCCGCCGCCGCCGGCTGGCACGCCGCGCGCGCGAGCTGAAGCAGGCGCAGGAAGAACAGCACTTGCTGGAAGCCGCGCTGCTGGACACCAGCGAACGCGAAAAGCAGCGCCTGGGCAGCGAGCTGCACGACGGCGCCGGCCAGTCGCTCACCGCCGCCCGGCTGCTGGCCGACAGACTGGCCAGCACGCTGCAGCCTGTGCCACCGGCGCTGGGCGCACTGCAAAGCTGCCTGCAGCAAGCGGTAAACGAGGTACGGCTGGGTGCACGCGGCCTGACACCGGCACCGCTGCTGGAAGACGGGCTGGAACCTGCGCTGCAGGCGCTGGCCAGCCAGCACGAAGGTAGCGGCGTCAGCGTGGCGCTGCAGGTGCACGACACACCGCCCCGGCTCGCCCCCGAAGCGCGGCTGCACGTGTACCGCATCGCGCAGGAAGCCATCAGCAATGCCATCCGCCATGGCCAGGCCAGCAGCGTGACACTGGCGCTGGGCAAAGCGCCGCTGCTGACCGTGCATGACAACGGCTGCGGTTTTGACCCTGCCAGCATCAGCCACGGTATCGGCCTGCGCTCGCAGCAATTGCGCGCCGGCCTGCTGGGCCGCAGCCTGCAACTTCAGACCGCACCAGGCGGAGGCACCACCGTATGTCTGGCCTGATGCTGCAACACGTGCTGCTGGTGGACGACCACCCCATCGTACGGCTGGGGTTGGCCGCATTACTGGGCAGCCACTGCCCCGGCGTCCGCATTGCCGAGGCCGGTAGCCTCACCGAAGCGCGCGCCGCGCTGGCCGCCACACCGCCGCAGCTGACACTGCTGGACATCAACCTGGGGCGCGGCAATGGCTTGCAGCTGCTGCCCGAGCTGCGGGCCGCCGGCAGCCGCGTACTGGTGCTGTCGATCCGCGACGAGGCCAGCATCATCGAACAAGCACTGGCCGCCGGTGCCGATGGCTACCTGATCAAGGACGCGGCGGGCAAAGAGCTGGCGCAGGCACTGGCCGCACTGGCGCAAGGCCAGCGCTACCTGCCGCCCAATGTGGCCGTACGGCTGGCGGGCCGCCAGGGGCTACAGGCACCACAAGGCGTGGACAGCCTGAGCGCGCGCGAGCTGGAGGTGTTCTTGCTGGTAGCCCAGGGGCTGGGCAAAGGGGACATGGCGGCGCGGCTGGGCATCAGCGCCAACACCGTGGAAACCCACCGCCAGAAACTGAAGCAAAAGCTGGGGGCAGACAGCCAGCACGCGCTGCTGAAACTGGCGCTGGCACACACCGGCCGCGCACTGCCTACCGACGGTTAAACCATCAGCAGGCCAGCACCGTGGCAGCGGTGGTGCGTCAGACCAATATCAGAACTGCTCGCGCCAGCGAAACGCCCAGCGCCCTACCAGCAGGGTAAAACCGGCTACCAATGCCAGCAGCAGCCAGAAGCCGTGCGGGTTGGCCGCAAAGGGGATGCCGCCCACGTTCATGCCAAAGAAACCAGCCACCATATTGATAGGCAAGGCCAGCACGGTAACCAGCGTCAGGGTGAACAGCGTGCGGTTGGTCTGCTCGTTCAGCATGGCGGCCAGCTCTTCCTGCAGCAGCTTGATGCGCTCTACCAGCGACACCAGGTCGCCCAATACCAGGGAAAACTCTTCGGTGGATTCGCGCAGGTCTTGCAGGTCGTAGTCGTTTACCCAGGCCGGCGGTTTGTTCAGCAGGCGAAACACCGAGCCCGGCTCTGGTGCCAGCAGGCGCTGCAGCCGCACCAGGGTGCGGCGCATGGCCGCCAGCTCGGCGCGGCGGTCGCCCAGGCGGTGCGCCAGCAGGCTGTCTTCCAGCGCATCCACACTGGCGGTGGTATCGCGCACGATGCGAATCAGGATATCGGCCTGGTCTTGCAGCAAGTGCACCAACAGGCCCAGCGGCGAGGCAAACGCGGCACCGCGCTTGACCGAGGCGCGCAGCTGGTCGATGGCGCGCAGTGGCTTGAGCCGCGCGGTCACCAGCACCTGCGGCGTGGCGCAGGCCCACATGGACGCCACATCGGTCACGCTGCGATCAAACTCGAAGGTCACGTCGTTGATCACCGCCAGCAGCGCTTCGTCGATGTGCTCCAGCCGGGTGGAGCCGGTGCCGGCGCCCAGCTGCTCGTAAAAGGCAGCGGGCAAGGCGGGCAGCACGGCACGCAGCCAGCGCTGGCAGCCGCTGTGCGACAGGTTCAGGTGCAGCCAGACAAAGTGGCCCGCAGGCAGGCCTGCGGCCAACTGCTGCTGCAAACCGGCCACATCCAGCACACTACCGGCCTGCTGCGGGGCAAAACGATAGGCACAAATCAGGCCCACCTGTTCTGCATCAAAACGTGCTGTTGCCGCTACCGCGCTCATGCTGCTGCCCTCGTCTGGCTAGCGCCGCGCCCACCGCGGCACCGGCCAGTATGCGACAGCCCGGTGACAGCGGCGTGACAATGCCATGCCACGGGCAAGGCGCTTCAGGCGCCAGGTTATTGCGGCAGTGGCCACCGTGCCCCGCTATACTGGCGGCCTGTTTTTACGGGTGTCCTGCGATGCATTGTTCCCTGTTCTGCCGCGTCATCGATAACTACGGCGATATCGGCGTGTGCTGGCGCCTGGCGCGCCAGCTGGTACACGAGCACGGCTGGCACGTCACACTGTGGGTGGACGACCTGGCCAGCTTTGCCCGCATCGCCCCGGCGCTGGACATGGCACTAGCCTGCCAACTGCTGGACGGCATCGAGGTACGGCACTGGGCCGACCCGCTGCCGGCAGACGCCGCCGTGGGCGATATCGTCATCGAAGCCTTTGCCTGCGAGCTGCCGCACAGCTATCAGCAAGCCATGGCCGCCCAAGCCCGGCGCCCGCTGTGGCTGAACCTGGAATACCTGTCCGCCGAAGACTGGGTGGAAGGCTGCCACGGCCTGCCTTCGCCGCACCCGCGCCTGCCGCTGCAAAAATACTTTTTCTTCCCCGGCTTTACCCCGCGTACCGGCGGCCTGCTGTGCGAGCAAGCCTTGCTGGCCGAACGCGACGCCTGGCAGGCCGACACCGCGGCACAACACGCCTACTGGCAGGCACGCGGCGTGCCGCCCTGCCCGCCTGGCGGCGTGCGCTACAGCCTGTTTGCCTACGATAGCCCGGCGGCAGCGCAGTGGGTACAACAGTTGGCCGCAGGCAGCCAGCCGGTGCAGCTGCTATTGCCAATGAGCAAGGTGGTGCCGGACGTACTACAGGCCCTGGGCCTGCCAGCGGATGCCGCCGCCGGCCAGCACTACGCCTGCGGCCAACTGGCGCTCTACCTGCTGCCCATGACCGACCAGGCAGGCTACGACCGCCTGCTGTGGAGCTGTGATTTCAATATGGTGCGCGGCGAGGACAGTTTTCTGCGCGCGCAGTGGGCGGGGCGGCCGTTTGCCTGGCACATCTACCGCCAGGACGACGACGCGCATATCGACAAGCTGCAGGCCTTTTTGCAGCACTACTGCCACACCATGCCGCCGGCGCTGGCCACCGCGGTACAGGGCTTTATGCTGGCGTGGAACCGCAACCGGCTAACCGCCGACAGCTGGCCAGCCCTGCTGCAACACTGGCCGCAATGGCAGCTGCATGCCCGGGCCTGGCCCGACAAAATCCTGGCTGGCGGCAGCCTGGCAGCACGGCTGGTGCAATTTTCCCAGATTCGGCTACAATAGCGGGTTTTCTGGAACCCGTTTCCGATTCCGATTCAAGACTTTAGGACTTTATAAGCATGAAAACCGCTCAGGAACTCCGCGCTGGTAACGTATTCATGGTAGGTAACGACCCGATGGTCGTGCAGAAAGCCGAATTCTCCAAATCCGGCCGCAACGCCTCCGTTGTAAAAATGAAAATGAAGAACCTGCTGACCGGCGCCGGTACCGAAACCGTGTACAAAGCCGACGACAAGTTCGACGTAGTTGTTCTGGAAAAGCGCGAGTGCACCTACTCCTACTTTGCCGACCCGATGTACGTGTTCATGGACGAAGAGTTCAACCAGTACGAAGTTGAATCCGAAAACCTGGGCGACACCATCGGCTACATCATCGATGGCATGGAAGACAAGTGCGAAGTGACCTTCTACAACGGCAAGGCCATCTCCGTAGAGCTGCCAACCACCGTGGTACGCGAAGTGGAATACACCGAGCCAGCCGTACGTGGCGACACCTCCGGTAAAGTACTGAAGCCGGCCCGCATCAAAGGCACCACCATGGAGATCCCGGTTCCGGCCTTCGTGGAAATCGGCAACCTGATCGAGATCGACACCCGCACCAACGAATTCAAGAAACGCGCCTGATTTACCGCGCTTCATGAAAAACCGGCAGCCTGAGCTGCCGGTTTTTTTACGCCCGCACGCCCTGGCCGCCACGGGCAAGCTTGCCGAAAAACCACCTGCTGGGTATCATGCCGGCTTCCTGAGGGAGTAGCCGCCCTGCGAGACAGCAGGGGCTTGCGTCAACACACTTGGCCGTTCGGCCATGGCGCTAGCGACACGCGTTTGGCAAGACTCATGATTCGCCATGCACAGCGGGGGCTGCGCCATGGTGGGTCATGTTTCGTGCGCAGCCCCCTCGGAGTCTTCATGGAAGCGTTCTTCCTGTCTACCGGCATTGTTGCCCTGGCCGAAATCGGCGATAAAACCCAACTACTGGCGCTGCTGCTGGCCGCCCGCTTCAAAAAGCCTGTGCCGATCATTCTGGGTATCTTTGCCGCTACGGTACTGAACCACGCAGGCGCTGCCTGGCTGGGCCACGTCGCCACCGGTTTTATCGATATGAACATCCTGCGCTGGGTACTGGGTATTTCCTTTATCGCCATGGCCGCGTGGATGCTGATCCCCGACAAACTGGACGACGACACCCGCCTGTTCGAGCGCTTTGGCGTGTTTGGCGCCACCTGTATTGCCTTTTTCCTGGCCGAAATGGGCGACAAAACCCAGATCGCTACCGTGGCGCTGTCGGCGCGTTACATGGATGCCACCATCGGCGTGGTCATGGGCACCACCCTGGGCATGATGATTGCCAACGTGCCGGCCGTACTGCTGGGCGAAGTGGCCGCGCGCAAGCTGCCGGTAGAACTGGTGCACAAAATCGCCGCCGGCATCTTTGCTGTGGTAGGCGTGCTGACGCTGGTGAGCTTCTAAATGCTACATGCGGCCAACCTGACAGGGTTGGCCGCAAGGCTGGGCAAGACCTACTTTTGCAGCAGAATCTGCGCCTGGCCGTCGCACTCTTCCAGCTGGTCGACGAAGCGGCCAAACTCGGCACTGCGCATGGTATCGGCAGACAGCCATAACGCTTTACGTACCCATTGCTGCGCCAGACCTACCCCGTTTTTCACTGGCACGGCCTTCAGCGTGTAGTCGGCCCATGGCGAGCGCACCTCGCAGCTCGCCGGCTGCTCCAGCGGCTTCACGCTATGTACGCGCGTGACGCTTTGCTCGTTGCTGGCTTCCAGCAGGTAGTCCGTTACCCCGGCCTTGGCCTGCCACTGCCGCCAGGTGGCAATACGGCCGCTGGTCTGGCGCAGATCCAGCAGACGGAACGCGCCCAGCGGCTTGGTCACTTGCCCTACCGTCGCGTCTACCGTGTAGCGGTACGGCTCGGCCAGCAAGGCCGGTACGGCGCTACGCTGTACCTGGTGGCGTGTCTTGGTCATGCCATTGGACAGCAAAGCCTCGGCCAGCACATTGTCCTGCCGCTCTTTGCCCTGCCCGCTTTCCACACCCAGTATCTGGCGAGCCATGCTGCCCGCCAGCTCGCCCTCAGCCTTGAGCTGCCAAAGGCGGCCATCTAGCAGGCTGAAATCCAGCTGCTGCCGGTTATAGCTGCTGGCGGCGGCCATCAGCGCGATGCGGTCGGCTACCACCTGGCCATCGTCAGCCAGCACAAAAACATTGCGGTCTTGCAGCTCGCGCACCGGGCCGTGCAGCACGTTCAGCTTTTGTGTCGGGTCCAGCCAGTAGGTCTGGCCCGCTACCTGCAGCCGGACAATGGCGTGGTTCAGGCCATTCTGTGGCGACAACAGCAGCGGCGTGTTATCCACATCGGCACGCACCAGCGCCACCTGCGCCTGCAAACCGCTTACTCGCAGCATGGCGGCCAGCGTCAACGCCATATCCTTGCAGTCACCAAAGCCACGCTGCTCGATTTGCGCCAGCGTAAACGGCAGGTAGCCGTTTTCTGATACCCGCCAGTCGCCCATGTAACGGATGCGGGTATTCACATCGGCCATCAGGCCGGCCAGCTGTTGCTGCCATGGTTTACCCTGCACAGCGGCCACGGCGGCGCTGGCCTGGGCGGGCAAGGACTCAGCCAGCCGCTGTGCAAAGCCGCTGGCTATAGGCGCCAGATAACGCATGGGGTCGGCTTCGGTACTGACATCAATCAGCGGCAGGCTGCGCAACTCAAAGCGGTTTCCGGTTTCGGTCACATCAAAAAACATGGGCTGCAGGCTGCGTGCGGCCAACGCTTTGCCGTCTGCCGATTGTGTCACCTCGATGCGGCCAGCCAGATCGCGGCCCGCCCAGTGCAGTGGCTGGTCGGCGCGAATTTTCCAGTCGAACTCGTCTATACGCAGGCTACCGGCGGACAAGCCTTGCATCTGTGACAGTGCCTCGAAAGGCGCAATCCGCGGCGTCTGGCGGCGGTATTCCAGCACCACGGTGCTACCAGTGCGCACCGCAGGAAAAGCAACGGTCAGATAGCTGCTGCTCTCGAAGCCATTCTGCCCGGGCATGGTGCCGCGCTGGATGTCGCCATCCGGCACGGCCAGCTCGGTGCCATCCGCCTGGCGTGTGTAAGCACGCAGCAGGGTGAGTGTTTCGCGTTCGCGGAACACCAGGGTCGCGGTGCCGAAAGCATCGCGGCCACTATCGCGCAAAATGGTGACCACCTGCTCGATGCGGCAGTCACTCCCCTGCGCCACCTGCCACTGGCAATCTTGCCGGAAGCGCAAGGCCGAGTTGGCCTCCTGCGGGGATTTGAACGCTGCCATGGCCGGCATGGACACGGCAAGGCACATTAACAACTTGGCAGACCGATTCATGATATCAAGATTCATTCTCATCAATAACGCCGCACAAACTACAACAAAGTCATAGGCCGGACAAGCACCACGCTGACTCAAGTAGCACCCACCGCACCATCCAATAAAAAAACCGCAGCACTTGGCTGCGGTTTTGTCTGCTACGGCGACGCGGGCTTAGCGGCGCGGGCTGCGGCGGCTGCGTGGCTTGGGTGCTGCGCCCCCCTCAGCAGCCGGTGCTGTCGGTGCCGGGTTGGCCGGTGCCGCACTGGCTGGCGCAGGGTTGGCCGCAGCAGCCGGCTTACGACGGCGCGCTGGCTTGGCCGCTGCTGGCTCGGCCGGCGGGGTAGCCGGCTGGGCAGCGGGCTGCGCTACCGGTACCGCCTGGGCTGGCGCTGGCTTATTGGCCGGTGCCTTGGCTGCAGCCGGCTTGCGCGGGGCGCGCGGCGGCTTGGCGGCGGGGGCCTCGGCCACTACCGGTTTGGCCTCGACAGCGTTGGCCGCAGGTACCGGCTGTGCTGGCGCGGCTTGCACCTCGGCCGGTTTGTTAGCGGCATGACCCTTGCCACGATGGCGGCTGCGCGACGACTTGGCGGCAGGCGCCGGTGTCTCGCTGGCTACCGGCAACACCGCCTCAACCAGCTTGACCGCCGGCTTGGCGGCAGGCTTCGCGCTGGCTTTCTGCGGTGGCTCGTTACCCCCCTGGCGGCGGTTGTCACGGCGGCCTTTATGGCCACGCGAACCACGCTCGCCGTCGTCACGCCCGCCTACCGGCTTGCGGCCAACGTCCAGCAAGGCAAAGTCTACCTGTGCGGTTTCCAGGTCAGCACGCATCACCTTGATGGTGACGGCGTCGCCCAGCTGGTAGCGCAGGCCGCTTTTCTCGCCGATGATGGCTTGCAGGTCTTTATGGAAGTGGAAGTAATCCTTGCCCAGCTCGGAGATATGGATCATGCCTTCCACGTACAGGCCGTCCAGCAGCACGAAGATGCCAAAACCGGCCACCGCACTGATCTTGCCGGTGAACACTTCGCCCACCTTGTCACGCATGAAGTAGGTTTTCAGCCACGACTGCACGTCGCGGCTGGCATCATCGGCACGGCGCTCGGCCATGGAGCAGTGCTCGCCAATGGCTTCCCACTTGCCCGGCTTGTACTTCTTGCCAGCCAGAATGGCCTTGATGGTACGGTGCACCAGCAGGTCGGGGTAGCGGCGAATCGGCGAGGTAAAGTGGGTATAGGCCTCGTACGACAAGCCAAAGTGACCCAGGTTTTCCGGCTGGTAGACCGCCTGCTGCATGGAGCGCAGCAGCATGGTCTGGATCATGCTGGCGTCCGGGCGCTCGCGCACGCGGTCGGCCAGCTCGGCGTAGTCTTTGGTGGTGGGTTTGTCGCCACCGCCCAGGGTGAGGCCGCTCACGTTCAGGAAGCGGCGCAGGTTTTCCAGCTTCTCGGGCGTGGGGCCTTCGTGCACGCGGAACAGGCACTTGTGTTCGTGCTTGAGAATGAACTCGGCCGAGCACACGTTGGCCGCCAGCATGCATTCTTCGATCAGGCGGTGGGCGTCGTTGCGCACTACGGGCACGATCTTGTCGATCTTGCCCTGCTCGTTGAACAGCATCTGCGTTTCGACGGTATCGAAATCCACCGCGCCGCGTTTCTTGCGCTGCGCCAGCAGCTGCTGGAACAGGGCGTACAGGGTTTCCAGCTGCGGCTTGCGCGGGTGCTCGCCACCTTCGGACAGCAACTGCCATACCTGGGTATAGGTAAAGCGCGTTTGCGAGCGCATCACCGCCGGGTAGAACTGGTACTTTTTCACCTTGCCGCGTGCCGAGATCTGCATATCGCACACCATGCACAGGCGGTCGACATCCGGGTTCAGCGAGCAGATGCCGTTGGACAGCTCTTCCGGCAGCATGGGGATCACACGGCGCGGGAAGTACACCGAGGTGCTGCGGGTGCGGGCGTCCACATCCAGCGCATCGCCGGGGCGCACGTAGTGGCTCACGTCGGCAATGGCCACAATCAGGCGGAAACCCTTGCCGCTTTTCTCGGCGTACACCGCGTCGTCAAAGTCGCGCGCGGTTTCACCGTCGATGGTGACCAGCGGCAGGTCGCGCAGGTCCACGCGGTCCTTGATGTCTTTCTTGCCGACTTTTTGCGAGGTGGCCACGGCCTGGGCCAGCGCTTCATCGCTGAAGATATGCGGCAGGTCGTGTTTGCGCAGGGCAATTTCGATTTCCATGCCAGGGTCGGCGTAGTCACCCAGCACTTCGCTGACTTTCACGATGGCCTGACGGTGCGCATCGGCGTACTCCACGATGTCTACCATCACCACCTGGCCGTGCTTGGCACCGCCATCGCCGCCGGCTTCCACCAGCATTTCCTGGCGCACACGGCGGTCTTCGGCCACGGCAAACCACACGCCGCGCTCGTTATAGATACGGGCAATCAGGCGGGTAGTAGCGCGTTCGATCACATCGGCAATACGGCCTTCCGGGCGGCCACGGCGGTCGGTACCGGCCGAGCGTACCATCACGCGGTCACCATGCATGACCTTGTGCATTTCGCGTTCGGAAAGATAGATATCGTCGCCCTCGCCGTCTTCGCGCACGGCAAAACCGTAGCCATCACGGTGGCCGGAGATGCGGCAGGGGATCAGGTCGAGCTTCTGCGCCACGCAGATCTCGCCCTTGCGGTTAATCAGGATCTGGCCGGCACGTTCCATGGCGCGCAGGCGGCGCTCGAACAGGTCCAGCTCGTGATCATAAATGGGGAAAACCGCCGCTAGCTCCTCTGCGTGCATGGGCACACCATTTTTTTCGAGGATTTCCAGGACAAATTCGCGGCTAGGTAAGGGATTGTCGTATTTGGTTTTTTCGCGACTCAGGTGGGGATCCTGCAGGCGCAAAGGCTGGTTCTTGCTGTTTTTTCTATTGGAGGCCATTGACACTCTCAAAATGATCATTATAATGCGTGCTTCTTCGGTGCACTGCCCTAAACAAGCAGCTGTAGCGATGATACAGCAAAGCAGCGCCCAGGTGGCGGAATTGGTAGACGCACTAGGTTCAGGTCCTAGCGCCCGCAAGGGTGTGGAAGTTCGAGTCTTCTCTTGGGCACCA
>NZ_VMTV02000540.1 GCF_007644035.1 Vogesella mureinivorans
TGGCTGGTCATCGGCCACGAGTTCGTCGGCCGCATCGCCGAGTTGGGCAGCGCGGTCACCGGTTACACGGTCGGCCAGCGCGTCTCGGCCGAGGGTCATATCGTCTGCGGCGTCTGCCGCAACTGCCGCGCCGGCCGCCAGCACCTGTGCCCGCACACCGTCGGCATCGGGGTGAACCGCCACGGCGCGTTCGCCGAGTACATCGCGGTGCCGGCCAGCAACCTGTGGCCGATCCACGACCAGATCCCCAGCGAGCTGGCGGCCTTCTTCGATCCCTACGGCAACGCCGCGCACTGCGCGCTGGAGTTCGACGTGATCGGCGAGGACGTGCTGATCACG
>NZ_VMTV02001034.1 GCF_007644035.1 Vogesella mureinivorans
CTGTCGAGCGATGCCGCCGATGCAGTCACCCAGCTCGCCGAACTCAGGCTGGAGCACCGAGATCTCGATGCGGCGATCGAGCGCATGGCGCAGACCCCCGGTACCGACGAGCTGCAGCTGCGGCGCCTGAAGAAGCGCAAGCTGCGCATCAAGGACCTGATCGCCCGGCTGGAGAGCGGGCTGATCCCGGATCTGGATGCCTGAAGGGCCGGGATTCGGGATTCGGGATTCGGGATTCGGGATTCGGGACAGAGCTTAGCGGGCACCGCTGCGTGCAAGGGCGCCTCAGCCTTCACCCACCCGCCCGACACATCGCCTCGTCGATGGCGCGTTTGAGGC
>NZ_VMTV02000952.1 GCF_007644035.1 Vogesella mureinivorans
TCGCGGAATGGCGGAGCATGTGTGGTCTTATGCAACGGGAGAACGCGGTGCTGAACGAGCGCGTGTCGGACTTGAGCACGCAGGTGCTGAGTTTAAGCGAGCAGCTGCGCCGCTTGTCCGGGAACTGAATGCCATCGAGGAGAAGGCTGCACTGGAGTATCAGCGTCAGAACGAGCTGGAGCTGACGCTCCGACAGAAGCAGAAGAGTTTCGATGGTCCGAAGATGAGGTGACAGCCCGCACGAAGAAGGGCTCATCGCGTTCCTGCTAAATAGGCTGACTACCGGAATGGTAGTGACTTATCCCGGAGGAAGTGATGAAAATTCTCAACGTTATTGAAGCCCTGCTGAACTGTTTTTACCTGGTGATGGAGCTGTGTGAGTTGCCGGAGAGGCATTTGCCGGTTTTTAAGGCGTTCGCGCTGATTTTAGTGTGACTTTACGCTGCATGCATCTGGCTGCATGACTATGCATCAGTGTAATATCCAGCGGCTGCGTTTTTGGTGTTTTTTCGTCATGTCTGTCGCCACTTTCTCGCGTCTGGCACCGGAAACGCAGCCAACCCCGTTTCTGCGGTGCGGGCAAGGGATGTTAT
>NZ_VMTV02001110.1 GCF_007644035.1 Vogesella mureinivorans
GCCTCGCGGGCGTGCTGGTGCTTCTGTTCCAGCGACTGCGCGTGGGCCTCGTGCTCGGCCAGGCGTGTGGTCAGACCGGCGATGCGCTCGCCGAGTTGGGCAACCTCGGTGGCACGGTCGGCCAGGGCCTGCCGGGTGGTCGCGTGAGCGGTCTTTTCGTCGTGCAACGCCGTTTCGTTGCCCTGGATCTGGGCGCTCAAGGCCACGGCTTCCTGCTGCGCACGCTCCAGTGCTTGTCCGCGCTCCTGCAACTGCGCCTCGAAACGCTGCTGGGCCTCGGCGACAACGGCCTCAGCCTCCTCGTGCAGGCGCCCAGCGAGCCGGCCAATCAGGTCCTG
>NZ_VMTV02000217.1 GCF_007644035.1 Vogesella mureinivorans
GTCGATGGTGGTGGTGATCAACGATCCCGATCCCAGCCAGCACTTCGGCGGCCTGGTCGCCGCACCGGTGTTCGGCCGGGTGATGGCCGATGCCCTGCGCATCCTCGACGTGCCGCCGGACGACATCCAGCAGTGGTACGTGTCGACGCCGATCCAGGCGCCGACGCTGCTGCCGGGCGAGCTGCCGCTCGAAGCCGAGGGCGCGATCGAGCCCACGCCCGATACGGGGGTCGCGCAATGAGCCCGCGCCTGCCGCCGCTCAGCCTGCAGGAGCTGCTGCCCGAATGCAGCGACCTGCCCGAGCTCAACCTCAGCGGTCTGCGCCTCGACAGCCGCGC
>NZ_VMTV02000992.1 GCF_007644035.1 Vogesella mureinivorans
GTCGAGATCGTTGTTGCTGGCGCAGCCGTCGGTGCCCAGGGCGATGTTGGCGCCGGCGCGGCGCAGGGCCTCGATCGGGCAGAAGCCCGAGGCCAGCTTCAAGTTGGACTCGGGGCAGTGGCCGATCGACACGCCGTTGGCCGCACACAGCTCGATCTCGGCCGGGGTCAGCTGGGTCATGTGGATGGCCAGCAGCTGCGAATTCACCAGGCCCAGGCGCTGCAGCCGCGCCAGCGGGCGCTGGCCGTACTGCTTGAGCGAGTCCTCGACCTCCTGCGCGGTCTCGTGCACGTGGCAGTGCACCACCAGCCCCATCTGGTCGGCCAGCAGGCGGATGC
>NZ_VMTV02000121.1 GCF_007644035.1 Vogesella mureinivorans
CTTAACCAAGATGGGTATCCATTCTTTAAAAATTGAAGGACGCACCAAATCTTACTTTTATTGCGCAAGAACGCCGCTATCGTGAAACTGAATCGAATTATGTTCGCGATGATTTGGCACAATATTTATCGAATGCCGCTTGTGATGCTTGTGGTGGCTCACGCTTAAATGAAATTTCCCGTCATGTTCGGGTAAAAGATAAAACCATTGCTCAAATAACTAAAATGTCGATTGGTGATGCTGAAAGCTACTATCAAGATTTAAATCTTGAAGGTGCCAAAGGTGAAATTGCCGATAAGATTTTTAAAGAAATTCGTGAGCGTTTGCATTTCCTTGTT
>NZ_VMTV02000911.1 GCF_007644035.1 Vogesella mureinivorans
GATCAGCTTGAGCACCGCGATCTCGCGCAGCTTGCCGAGAGTCAGGGTGTAGATGATGAAGGCCACGATGGCCGCACTGACGATCGCGAGGATCACGAGGAACATCGCGATCTGCCGCGCCGAGGTCGCGATCAGTTTCGCGATCAGGATGTCCTGCATCGCCGCGCGGTCGTGCACGCCAAGTGCCAGCCCCTCGCGAATGGCGCGTGTCACGGCTTGGGCGTCCGCGCCCGGAGAAAGCCGGACCAGCACCGTGTTGACCGAGCCCGTGCTCTGCTGCAAGGCGTCGATGGCCGAGCGGACGTCCTCATTGACGCCGGCCAGCGCGGGCAGACGGT
>NZ_VMTV02000468.1 GCF_007644035.1 Vogesella mureinivorans
AGTGACTTAAGGTCACAATTCTGGCTCATCAATGTACTGACAAATTCTCTCAAATAAACTTCGAGTAATTTAAACCAATCAATCAATGATAATATTTCGATCAATCAATCAGTAAAAATCCACACAAGTTGTTCTTCATATTCTCTTAATGATCTTCTTCATGCTTCGTCAGCATCAAGCTAGGTCGGCTATATTACTCTCTATCTCTAGAAAGTCAACTGTGATTTCAAATTATTTTTTAAACTTCCTTTCTAAAACCCAACTTAATCAATCCAACCAAGTCATTGTTTTATCAGAAGTTTTAATCTTCATCACCGTGCGGCGGTAACTCTACTCTT
>NZ_VMTV02000017.1 GCF_007644035.1 Vogesella mureinivorans
CTGGCATAGCCACCGATCAGCTCGCGGATGTCGTCGACGCCGGAGAACTCACCGACACCGTTCTCGATCCGCGATTTGCCGAACGAGATGCCGCCGCCGCGCGCCTCCAGCCGCACGCGCATGGACTGGCCGTTGTTGCAGCTGATGGTGCCCTCGCCGCTGGAGCGCTTGTAGAAGGCCGACCAGCCGGACAGATTGAAGCGCATCTCGCAGTCGACGCTACCGGCCTGCGCGGCCGCGGGCAGCATCAACGCAAGACTGAATGCGGCAATGGCGCCAAGGCGAAGACCGCAGTGCATGGAGGGCTCCCGAAACGCATTGGATGCCCACAAGGCTAT
>NZ_VMTV02000329.1 GCF_007644035.1 Vogesella mureinivorans
CAATTGAACTGGACAGGTTCTGACTTTACTAAAGCGCAATTTGATCTTGTAACATCTCAAGATAAAGATCAATGGATCAAAGAGATTGAAAGTCATACTGAATTGTTTAACAAGTTAGGTGACCGTTTACCTGCAGCACTTAAAAATCGTCAAAACGAGCTTTTAGAGGCTGTAAAAAAATCAGCTTAATTTAAATTAAGCATTCAAGAGACCGCTTTCGAGCGGTCTTTTTGCATTCAATCTATAATCATTGTGATGGATTAAAGGATTCAAGTAGTATGCTCTTTTAATTTCGAGTCACTATCGCATGCAACTCAAAAACAATTTAAACGGAATAA
>NZ_VMTV02000753.1 GCF_007644035.1 Vogesella mureinivorans
GCGCAGCCGCGCCTGCTGGACGCGCGGAAGTCCCTGTGCCGGACGCAGGGCAAGGTGGGGATGCGGATCATCGCTGCCCACGGCCTGGTCGATGGCGCGCTGGCAGTCCTCGTCCAGCCATTCGCGCCGGCCCAGGGCATCGAGCCGGCGGGTGAGCTCCGCATGCGGTTCCAGCAGATAGCGCACATCGTCGGCCGCATAGTTCAGCTGGGCCTCGCTCAGCGGGCGACGCAGCCAGTCGGAGCGAGTCTCGCCCTTCTCAAGCGGCACGCCGCACAGCTCGGCCACGAGCTTCTGATAGCTCATGGAAGGATCGAGGCCAACCAGTCCGGCAGCGACCTGGGTGTCGAACAGCGGCGCCGGCAGCACGCCGTAGGCGTGATGGAGGGCCTGCAGGTCTTCGCTGGCACTGTGCATGACCTTGAGGCAGGGCGCCTGCAGCAGCGCGACCATCGCCGGCAGACGTCCAAGCCGCGGCGCATCCAGCAGCAGGACGTCTCCAGGCCGTCCAAGCTGGACCAGCGCCAGCTCCGGGTAGAAGGTCTTCTCGCGCATGAACTCGGTGTCCATCGCCACCGGCCCGGCCTCATG
>NZ_VMTV02000950.1 GCF_007644035.1 Vogesella mureinivorans
TCCTCTGCGGCCGGCTGCAGCGTGCTGAACAAGTCGAGCTGGTTGTCTGGGGCCATGGCGAGTACCGGCATGTCAGGCAGCGAAGAGTAGGCCGTCGATAGGCTTCACCAACACCTGCACGCCCGGCGTTTCGGCGTAGCGCTTGCGTACCACGATGTCGCAGGCCTGCACGTCGTCGTTCCACACCACGCCGTTGATGCCGTCGAAGATGGCTTTCACCACGTTGTCGGCGTCGGGCTTCTTGGTGGGGTACACCTGGCCGGCAATGGCGGCGGCCTGTTTCTTCTTCGACCAGCTGGCAGGGATAGGCAGCAGGATGGCCATTTGCACTTCAACAGGGCCGGCCAGCAGCGCCCGGCCAACCATGGCTTGTTGCGCGGCCATGGCCACCAGCGTTTCGTAGTTGGCGGTTTTCTCCGGGGTGTACATCTTGGCGAACTTGCCGCCTCGGGTGGATACCTTCGGGCGGCCTTTGCCTACCGGTGCGCCAGGGACGGTGAACTTGATCACGTTGCTCATGCTGCCTCCTGGGCGTCGTCGTTGGCGGCCTTGCTGTGCTGCAGGTACGGCAGCAGCGACTCGGGCACCGG
>NZ_VMTV02000784.1 GCF_007644035.1 Vogesella mureinivorans
CGCGAGCTTGGGCTCCAGCACCGCCATCTGGAAGATCTCGTTGCGCTTCTTCTCGCCGCCCGAGAAGCCGGAGTTTACGGCGCGGTGCAGCAGTTCCTCGCGCAGATGCAGGACCTGCAGCTTCTGCCGCACGAGCTTGAGGAACTGCATCGCATCGAGTTCCTCCTCGCCGCGCGCCTTGCGCTGTGCATTCAGCGCGGCGCGCAGGAAGTAGGTGTTGTTCACCCCCGGAATCTCCACCGGGTACTGGAAGGCGAGAAACACGCCCGCAGCGGCCCGCTCCTCCGGTTCCAGCGCGAGCAGATCGACGCCGTTGAACTCGACTGAGCCCTGCGTG
>NZ_VMTV02001162.1 GCF_007644035.1 Vogesella mureinivorans
CACGCCCTCGGAGCCTTCGGCCACCAGAATCTCCAGCACCTCGCCTTCGTCCACCGCCTCGACCTCCATGGTCGCCTTGTCGGTCTCAATCTCGGCGATCACGTCACCGGCGGAGACAGTGTCCCCCGCCTTGATGTGCCACTTCGACAGCGTGCCCTCTTCCATCGTGGGGGACAGCGCCGGCATGAGGATGTCGGTCATAGGGCGTCGGCTCCCGGCTGGGCAGTGCAGTCTAAAGAGGGTTTGGTATCAAGGAGGTCGTTCATGTCAGAATCCTCAGGTCGATCCCACCAGGCTTGGTAGTAGGCGACCTGCTCGTCTAGCCGGATCGGGCAAT
>NZ_VMTV02001115.1 GCF_007644035.1 Vogesella mureinivorans
ATCTCGGCATGATCCGCACCAAGGCGGTGCCGAACGGCGATGGCTCTTATGCGATCACCGGCACCAAGATCTTCATTTCGGCCGGCGAGCACGATCTCACCAGCAACATCATCCATCTGGTGCTCGCCAAGACGCCCGGCGCGCCTGACAATGTGAAGGGCATTTCGCTGTTCATCGTGCCCAAATTCATACTCGACGAGAACGGCGAGCCGGCTGCGCGCAACGGCGTGACCTGCGGTTCGATCGAGAAGAAGATGGGCATCCACGGCAATGCGACCTGCCTGCTCAACTACGACGGCGCGACCGGCTACCTCGTCGGCGAGGAGAACAAGGGCTT
>NZ_VMTV02000521.1 GCF_007644035.1 Vogesella mureinivorans
TCATACGAAGCCTTGGGGCTCGCGATGATCGCCTTGAGCTCGGCGCGCTTTGACGCGAACTTCTTGGCGATCTTGGCCCGCTTGATCTCGCGGTTGACCATGGAGGTCTTGGCCATGTCTTGGGTCCTTCGGGATCAGTTGCGGAACGGGAAACGGAAGGCTTCGAGCAGCGCCTTGGCTTCCGCGTCGGTCTTGGCCGTGGTGGTGATGGCGATATCCATGCCGCGGATCGCGTCGACCTGGTCGAAATCGATCTCGGGGAAGATGATCTGCTCCTTCACGCCCATGTTGTAGTTGCCGCGACCATCGAACGAGCGACCGGACACGCCGCGGAAGT
>NZ_VMTV02000897.1 GCF_007644035.1 Vogesella mureinivorans
GCCGCCCTTCCAGTCCGCATCGAAGGGCTCGGCCTGGACTTCCGGCCGGAACAGCGGCACGCAGCCCAGATGCGTGCACAGGCCGACCAGCACGAGGTACTCGGGCTTGACCGAGCGGTGCGGGTTCTTGGCGTAGTCGGGCTGCTGGTCGACCACGTCGGAGTTCGGATCACGCAGGCGCGCGTCCAGCGAGGGTAGCACCTGGATCTGCTCGGGCGTGCGCCGGATCACGAACACCGGCTGGCCGCGCCAGGTCAGCGTCAGGCGCTGGCCGGGTTCGAGTTTGGCGATGTTCTCGGTGACCGGAGCTCCCGCCAGCTCGGCGCGGGCGCTGGGCTGCCAGGAAGCGATGAAGGGCACGGCGGCCGCGATCGCTCCAGCGCCACCCACCACGGCGGTGGTGGCGGTCAGGAAGCGGCGGCGGCCTGGGTTGACGCCTTGGTTAGCCATACGGCTCTCCGCACTTGCGCAAGGGGAAATCGGTGACAAGGCCTGTCTGGCTGGCCTTGCAAAGCGGCGTAGTGTAGCGGATGGCTGAACCCAGCGACAACGCGCCAGGCCTGCGCCGATGGCCCATGCAGGGCAC
>NZ_VMTV02000785.1 GCF_007644035.1 Vogesella mureinivorans
AAAGCGTAAATATGAAGCAGTGCTCAACTTAGCCTATCATTTTAAAGTATTGGTCATCACGCTTGCGCTGTGTATTTTATTTTTGACAGGTCTACTTGCAACACAGATTGGAAGTGAGTTTGCACCAACATTGAGTGAAGGAGATTTTGCAGTACAGCAAATGCGTTCCCCAAGTACCAGCTTGGAACAATCTTTAAGAATGCAAGAAAATACGGAAAAATTGTTGCTGAAAGAGTTTCCAGAAATTAAAGCCATATTTGCCCGTACAGGTACTGCAGAAGTGGCAACAGATGTAATGCCACCGAATATTTCAGATGCAGTGATCTTGTTAAAACCG
>NZ_VMTV02001017.1 GCF_007644035.1 Vogesella mureinivorans
GCGCCTCGGACATCCACATCGAGCCCTATGAGCAGGCCCTGCTGATCCGCATGCGCGTGGACGGAGTGCTGCACGAGGCCCTGCGTCTGAACAGCCGCATCACCCCGCTTCTGGTGTCGCGCATCAAGGTCATGGCGCGGCTGGACATCGCCGAGAAGCGCGTGCCCCAGGACGGGCGCATCCCACTGGCCCTGGGCGGTAAGACGCTGGACGTGCGGGTCTCCACCCTGCCGTCGCGGGCCGGCGAGCGAGTGGTGCTGCGCATCCTGGACAAGGATCAGGCCGGTCTCAGCCTGTCCGAACTGGGCATGGACGCGCACACGCTGGAGGCCTTCA
>NZ_VMTV02001076.1 GCF_007644035.1 Vogesella mureinivorans
AGCTTAATCCTTTTGCCGTTGCTCGACGAATGTAATCTTGTACTGTTGACCGGGCAACCGCACAACTTTGTGCAATCGAACATTGGCTATACCCCATCTCATGCAGACGGATGATCTCGCGAAACTTGTCCATCGACAGTAACTCTCCTTGTTGCGTTCCTTTGCTCACGTCGTTTACACCTTCAGGTCAACAGTGACCGCAGTGTAAAGCGTGGTGCCGAAGTTCGATGAGAATTACCTGCCGAAGATAACTGAGAATCGGGTGCCGAAGTTGAGTGAGAATCACCTGCCGAAGTTTATGCAATTTTGCACTGTGGCAGTAATCGCTTTGGGAGT
>NZ_VMTV02000757.1 GCF_007644035.1 Vogesella mureinivorans
GTGTTCTTCGAGTTCACAACGTCGAAGATGGGCATGCCGTAGATCGGGCTGGCCGGATCGGTTTTGGCCACCGGGTTGACCACATCGTTGGCGCCGATCACCAGCGAGACGTCGGTGATCGCGAACTCCGGGTTGATGTCGTCCATGTCGGCGATCAGGTCATACGGCACGCCGGCCTCGGCAAGCAGCACGTTCATGTGGCCCGGCATGCGGCCCGCCACCGGATGGATCGCGAACTTGACCTTGACGTCGCGCTTCATCAGCTGCTGGGTCAGCTCCCACACCTTGTGCTGGGCCTGGGCGACCGCGAGGCCGTAGCCCGGCACGATCACCACGCGCTCGGCGTAGGCCATCATCGCGGCGACATCGGACGCCTCGATGGGCTTCTGGCTGCCCGTGATTTCCTGCGCCTCGCCCGAGCTGCCGCCGAAGTTCGAGAACAGCACATTGCTGATCGGACGGTTCATGGCCTTGGCCATCAGCTGGGTCAGCAGCATACCGGCCGCGCCGACCACGGTGCCGGCGATGATCAGCGACTCGCTCTGCAGCACATAGCCCTTGAAGGCCACGGCGAGACCGGT
>NZ_VMTV02000443.1 GCF_007644035.1 Vogesella mureinivorans
AGGCGGCCAAGCGCGGGAAGTCGCTGGCCCGATCCTCCAGGCCCGTATGCATCGACCCCATCAGCACCCGGTTGCGCAGGGTCAGATGGCCCAGATCGAGCGGGCTCAGGAGATTCGGAAAGCTGGGCGCGGTCATTGCTATGGATCCGTGGGGAAACGCGATCACGATGCCCAAGCCGGCGCCGAGCGGCAAGGACTCCATCGGCCGCGGGTGCCAGGTGCGGCACGTCCCGGTCGCTGCTGCTGGCAGTATTGTCGGTTGCAGGTGCCGATCGCCCCGCAAGCGGAAAGAGGCGGGTTTCTGCATGCCCGCCCATTCTGGGCACCATAAAGGCC
>NZ_VMTV02000810.1 GCF_007644035.1 Vogesella mureinivorans
GCTCGGCCACGCCGCGCTCCAGGCTCGGATCGCGGCCGGCGGCGATCCGCTCGGGACGATCGATGACCTCGATGTCCGGCGCCACGCCCTCGTCTTCCACCGCCCAGCGGCCCTCGGTGTCCATGAAGCGGAAGGTCGCGGCAAGGATGGCGCCGCCGTCGGCCAGACGCGGATTGCCGCTGATGCCGATCAGCCCACCCCAGGTGCGCGTGCCGATGACCGGGCCGAGACCCATCTTGCGGAAGTAGTAGGGCAAGGCGTCGCCGCCCGAGCTGGACAGTCCGTTCGCCAGCATCACCTTCGGCCCGGCGTGGTGCAGCAGCGGGGTCGGGTTGG
>NZ_VMTV02000921.1 GCF_007644035.1 Vogesella mureinivorans
TCCAGGCTCGCGAAGTAGCTGGTGCGCGCTTCCGGCGTGGCGAAATAGGTCCGAGCGATCGCCGCCTGCTCGTTGTACAGCAGGGTGCCGACGCCGACGCCGAAGAACAGCAGGGCCGCCATCGCCCGCAGCACCGGCCGCTCCCAGACC
Organism: Vogesella mureinivorans; assembly: GCF_007644035.1. Lineage (GTDB taxonomy): Bacteria > Pseudomonadota > Gammaproteobacteria > Burkholderiales > Chromobacteriaceae > Vogesella > Vogesella mureinivorans. Next base: position 151 of record NZ_VMTV02000921.1, read on the forward strand.
AGGCGCAGGCCGGCGAGGATCGAGCCGCCCATGGCCTCTTCGCCCGAGCGCGTGCCGTCCTCGATCTCGCGTCGGCGCGCATACGGTGCGAGGCGCACGATGCAATAGAGGCAGAGCCCGATAAGCGCGGCCGACACCAGCAGCAAGTTGGCCACACCGATGTGTTCGGCGAGGCTGCGCGTGATC
>NZ_VMTV02000656.1 GCF_007644035.1 Vogesella mureinivorans
TAATAGTCTAGCTCCGTGGGCACGGCGGGATCGATGTGCTGGCTCAGGGCGACTAACGCCTCTCGGTCAAAGAATTTTTCGAGCACGGCACCGCCGCTGTTGGAGGCACCGCCTACCAGCCAATGGTTTCCTAGCCGGTGGCTGTAGATGCCGTAGTCTCCCACATCGACTCGCTGGTTGCTGAGCAGTTTGATGGCCAGGGTTGACCCCAGGGAGGTGACCCCATCTCCTGGGGCGATCGCGCCGCTAGCTAAAAAAGCCGCAATGCTGTCGGTGGTGCCTGCCATCACCTGGCACTGGGGAGATAAGCCAAACTGTTGAGCCACGCTTTCTGTC
>NZ_VMTV02001107.1 GCF_007644035.1 Vogesella mureinivorans
ATTGATGCGTGTGCGTCGCCGCTACAGGCCGAGCGTGAGGTCCTCGGCTTCCACGCGGTCGATGCGGATGCGATTGGCGAACAGCGAGAAGGCCAGCACGCCGGCGAGGCCGTTCGCACGCTGCGCCCAGGGCGGCAGGTAGAGCGGCTCGGCGATCACCCCGTCCTCGAACAGCGGCTCCAGGGTGAACACGTCATGCAGGGCCATCTTGCCGGCGAACAGCAGGTGCGACAGCCGCGGCCGGCGATGGCGGATGGTCCAGCGGAAGAAGGTGTGCACGCTGAGCATGCCGTGCAGGTAGACCGCGTCCTTGGTGAAGGCCGCGCCGCCCGAGGT
>NZ_VMTV02000408.1 GCF_007644035.1 Vogesella mureinivorans
ACCTTCGCCCACCTCGACGCCACCGTCGTGCTGAGCCGCAACATTGCGTCGCTGGGTATCTACCCGGCGGTCGATCCGCTCGACTCGACCAGCCGCCAGCTGGACCCGAACGTGATCGGCAACGAGCACTACGACACCGCCCGCAAGGTGCAGTCGACCCTGCAGCGCTACAAGGAGCTGAAGGACATCATCGCGATCCTCGGCATGGACGAGCTGTCCGAAGAGGACAAGCAGGTCGTGTCGCGCGCCCGCAAGGTCGAGCGCTTCTTCTCGCAGCCCTTCTTCGTCGCCGAAGTCTTCACCGGCTCGCCCGGCAAGTACGTCTCGCTGAAGGAAACCATCCGCGGCTTCAAGATGATCGTCGACGGCGAGTGCGACCACCTGCCCGAGCAGGCGTTCTACATGGTCGGCGGCATCGACGAAGTGTTCGAGAAGGCAAAGGCCATGTCGGCCGCGGCCTAAGGCCGCGACCGACCGGGATCCGGGAGACGGGATTCGGGATTCGAAGCAGCGCAGAGCAGCCGCTCGCGCAGTTCCGCTCTTGCGAATCCCGAATCCCCAATCCCCAATCCCCCG
>NZ_VMTV02000462.1 GCF_007644035.1 Vogesella mureinivorans
CCAGGTTTCCTGGCTTTCCCAGGTGCCGTCGAGCACGTCCTGGACGCGCTTGATGTAGTAGGCGCCCCAGCTGTCGATGATCGCGGTAAGCTGGGTTTCGGGCCCAGCTTCGATCTGGTCGAGGGCCTGTCCGAAGGCCTTGATGCCGCGGGCCGCAGCCTCGAGGATTGGGCCGGTGGAGTCGGTGTGCTGGGTCAGGATGTCGACGCCCTGATCCATGAGAACCTTGGCGGCGTCGGCTTCCGCGCCCGGATCGTACCAGGAGTTGACCCAGACCACCTTGACAGAGAAATCGGGATCGATCGATTGCGCGCCGAGCATGAAGGCATTGATGCC
>NZ_VMTV02000873.1 GCF_007644035.1 Vogesella mureinivorans
CCATTCAATTTTGACTTGTTTTAAATAAGAAAATGCTGCGGATGCAGTTCCACAAATGGATGCAAGCTTGTTAGTACCAAAAACCGTAGCCGTCGGATAATGAGGCAACGCCCCCATCAAAGCAGGAATTTGAATCAGTCCCCCACCTCCGACAGCAGCATCAATCGCGCCTGCACAAAAGGCAAAAAACACTAAACTGAGAATAATATCAAATTCCATAACATTCACTTATCTTTTAATGGTGCTATATTTGAACAGTGCTCGTTCTTCAATCCACTGAATTTTGAGGCAATATTTCTAATCAAAGATTTAAAACACGTTTCGGTACCAAGCGC
>NZ_VMTV02000546.1 GCF_007644035.1 Vogesella mureinivorans
TGGTGGTCGAGGTCGGCGCGGGCGTGAAGTCGCTCAAGCCCGGCGACCACGTGATCCCGCTGTACACGCCCGAGTGCCGCGAGTGCGAGTACTGCCTGAACCCCAAGACCAACCTCTGCCAGGCGATCCGCAGTACGCAGGGGCAGGGCCTGATGCCCGATGGCAGCAGCCGCTTCTCGCTCGACGGCCGGCCGATCCGCCACTACATGGGCACCTCGACCTTCTCGAACTTCACCGTTGCGCCCGAAATCGCGCTGGCCAAGATCCGCGAGGACGCGCCCTTCGACAAGGTCTGCTACATCGGCTGCGGCGTCACCACCGGCATCGGCGCGGTG
>NZ_VMTV02000695.1 GCF_007644035.1 Vogesella mureinivorans
GATCCGCTTGTTGGTGTAGAGCCAGCGGAATTGTTTGGCGTAGTAAGCACCCTCGACCGACTGTTGGAACGCCTCCGCCGGTATGGTCGGGTATTCGCGCTTCATGTCGTCGCCGAGCGTCTTTTCTTTGGCGTAATACCAGGCCTTTTGGCGCTCGTTGACGACAACGCCGTGCTTTGCCTCCATCTCAGCAAAGTATTCAACTAAGCGCTGAGGTAGCGGCTCTACCGGGTCAATTGCGTACTGCGGATTCTTCCACCATGAGAAGAAGAAAAACTTCCAGTCGAGCGCGGACAGTGGCTTGCCCTGCAGCAGGGCTTTCTCTGCCGTCTGGC
>NZ_VMTV02000182.1 GCF_007644035.1 Vogesella mureinivorans
TCGAAGCCGACCAGCAGCAGCTGGCCGAGCGCGCCTGGAACACCGGCTTCGGCGTGGAGGCGGGCGGCCTGTTCAAGTACATGCACGGCGGCGAGTACCACGCCTTCAACCCGGACGTGGTCGGCGCCCTGCAGGTCGCGACGCTTACCGGCGAGCACGAGGACTGGCTGAAGTACGCGAAGCTGGTCAACGAGCGCGAGCCGTCCATGCTGCGCGACCTGCTGGAACCCGACTTCGAGCACGCCACGCCGATCCCGCTGGACGAGGTCGAACCGGCCTCGGCGATGTTCAAGGCCTTCGCCTCGGCCGGCATGAGCCTGGGCGCGCTTTCGCCC
>NZ_VMTV02000380.1 GCF_007644035.1 Vogesella mureinivorans
CCGATCTTCTGTCTGTCCAGGGACTGACCAGAGACCTGTAGCCTGACGACGGGCTTCGTCTTCCAGTGTTGCGTAGTCGCTCCGGACAGGTTTTCCGTGATACCGATATGCCCAGGCCAGTCCCTTACGGATCTGTTCGGCATTCACATCCTTCGCGCCAAGCCACACCGTGCCAAGCAGCCGGCCGTAACGATCCTCATCCTCGCCAGTGACGGTAACGATGCGCTGTGTCACCATCGATGAGAGTTCCTGTCTGGAACGCTGGCCAAAGGGTTGGTTCTTTTCAGGCGCATCGATACCGGCAAGACGAACACGCTTCAGCTGGTTCCCCTCAC
>NZ_VMTV02000704.1 GCF_007644035.1 Vogesella mureinivorans
GCCTGCTCATAAAGCGGGTCTGGCGTTTCACCAACACCCCACGGCGTGGCATCGTTGGCCGCATCTGTCTCGGCTGGCGGGTCGAACAGATCAGGCTGCCCCTTGTCGAGGCCGCCCAGCGCCTGCACCAGATCGTTAACCAGCTCCCCCAGCTCCTCCGCCTGTAGCAGGAAGGTGGCATCGAACAGGCTGGCCAGATCATCACCGGCTTGGGCGGCTTCTTCTTGCAGCACATCAAGGAACTGCAGGCGCTTCAACTGCAGCTGGCTGGTCAGCACAAAGCGGATGCGCTCGCGCCAGATCAAGCCCAGCTCGGTCACCTGCTTGCCCGCCTGGATGTGCTGGCGGATTTCCTCAGAGGTCAGATCGGTGCGTATCACTTTCACGACGGCACCGTTCTCGCTGCAGTCCTCCAGTACTGCTTGGCTATCCAGATCGAAGCCCTCGCCCGCCTCGCCTGCGGCCAACCAGTCGGTCATCAGGCTATGTGGCGACAGCGCGGTGCGCGGCAGCTTGCAAGGGAAAGGTGGCAAGGCCTCGCGCAGGGTAGATACCAGGTTCTCCGCCTTGCTGGC
>NZ_VMTV02000892.1 GCF_007644035.1 Vogesella mureinivorans
AACAAGTCATACCACGTTCAACAATTGCAGCAATATCTTTAGGCACATTCACTGCACCGCCAGAGTTAATATCATTGGTCATAGCCTGCAAGCCACTCAGTAAACCAATGAGATAGATGGTTTGATCTAAGTCCTTACGCATGGTTGGACAAGAGTCACCCAAGGTATATTTATATTTGGCTTGCCAACGTTCTGCAAATAACTGATAACCCGTGTATTGGCGTTCTGCTGCCAATGCTGCCCAGCGCTTTTGTCAAGGCAACTGGAAAGATCACTTAGGGCAAGGTAATCTGATGTTTGTCAATGCCGCAGCTTGGGGATTAATGCTGACAGT
>NZ_VMTV02000346.1 GCF_007644035.1 Vogesella mureinivorans
GCTCCCCGAGCAGGGCTCGAACCTGCGACCTGCGGATTAACAGTCCGTCGCTCTACCGACTGAGCTATCAGGGAATTGCCTTAGAGAGGTGCGCATTGTAGGCAGCGCCTGCCTTTTCGTCAAGCCTGAATCGATAAACTTTTCAGGCCTGACGAAGGAACAATGACTTAGCTGTCGTCACGTGCAGTTTGTACCTGCACCAGCGCCAGCGGGGCCACATCAGCCACTTCACGCACCACCTCGCGGCGGCGCTTGCCTTTCACTTCCACCGGGGCAGCTTCCACTACCGGCAGCTCGGATGCAGGGCGCGTGGTCACCAGTACCAAACCACCCAGATCGGCCACTGGCTCGGCGGCTGCTACCGCTACCGGCTCGGCAACCACAGCAGGCTCAGGCACCGCGACAGCTTCGACCACAGCTTGTACTACAGGCTGCTCGTCAGCCACGGCAACGGCCAGCGCTTCTTCAAGCTGCGCAGGGGCTTCGACGACGGCTTCAATAGCGGTTTCCACCACGCTAACCGGCTCGGCCGCTGCCGCTTCCGCTTGTGGCTGTACCGGCTGTTCAGCCGCCTCGACCACAACATCTACAGCCACAGGCTCTGCCACCAGCGCCACAGGCTCGGCAGCCTCGACCGCCTCCGCCACAACAGCTGCAGTCTCAACGGCCACAGGTGCCGCTTCTGCTACCGGCAGCAGCGCAGGGGCGGCTGCTTGCTCGGCCACGTCGGCTGCAGTGTCTGTCGCAGTGTCTGCCACGGCATCTGCTACAACTTCGCCCTGCTCTGCCACAACAGCATCATCGCGGCGATCGCGGCGGGAGCGACGACGACGGCGCTCGCGCGGCTCGGCGCTAGCGGCATCTGCAGCAGCAACCACCGCAGCATCCGCCACGGCTTCGACAGCATCTTCCTGCACCGGCACAACCACAGCAGCCTGCTGCTCTTCTGCCAGCTGAGGCGCCTGCACCAGCTCTTTCGCTTCACGGCCGGCGTCGCGGTTGCGCTCGCGGCGGCGCTCGTTACGCGGAGCGGTTTCGCGCTCTTTCGGCGCGGCATCACCCAGCTCGGCACGCTGCACGTTGTCACGCGGCTCGCGTGGCTCACGCGGTTCGCGTTCGCGGCGCGGTGCGCGTTCCTGGCGTGGCTGCTGCTCGCTGCGCGGCTCGCGCTCTTCACGCTGCGGCATATCAGCAGCTTGCGGGCGGCGACGCTGCTCGTCTGCCTGGCGTGGCTGGCGCTCTTCGCGCGGCTCGCGGTTGGCACGATTTTCATCGCGGTTGCCACGGCCGTCTTCACGGTCACGGCGCGCGCCCGGGCGGCGCTCGTTACGCTGGCGCGGGTTACGCGTTTCGCGTTGCGGCTTTTTCACCTCGGCAACCGGGGCTGGCGCGGCGGCGGCCGGCTCTTCGCCCAGCAGGCCCTTGAACCAGCCAACGATCTTGGCGATCAGGCCTGGCTCCTCACGACGGGCAGCCACAGGCGCAGCAACCGGTGCTACCGGTGCAGCAGCCGGCACCGGGTCAGCTGCCATCGGGGCAGGCTGGGCCGGGGTAATGCCTTTTACTGCCGCTTCCTGGCGCTCTACTTTCGGCTTTTCCTGGCCAAACGGGTGAGCTGCGTCTTCTTCCGGCAGCTCGACACGGCGATAGCTTGGTGCCTCGCTGACTTCGGCCAGATCGTCGTGACGTACGCGCACGATCTTGTAGTGCGGGGTTTCCAGGTGCAGGTTCGGGATCAGCACCACAGCCACATCGAGACGGGCTTCGATGGAGTAGATCTCGGCACGCTTTTCGTTCAACAGGAAGGTAGCGACATCCACCGGCACCTGTGCGTGTACCGCACCGGTGTTTTCCTTCATGGCTTCTTCCTGGATGATGCGCAGGATGTGCAGGGCGGAGGATTCGATACCGCGGATAAAGCCGATACCGTGGCAACGCGGGCATGGCACGTGGCTGGTTTCGCCCAGGCTAGGCTGCAGGCGCTGACGCGATAGCTCTAGCAGGCCGAAACGCGACAGCTTGCCCATTTGTACGCGGGCACGGTCGTGCTTCAGCACCTCGCGCAGGCGGTTTTCCACGTCGCGCTGGTTTTTCTGGCTTTCCATGTCGATGAAATCGATCACGATCAGGCCACCCAGGTCGCGCAGGCGCAGCTGGCGGGCGATTTCTTCGGCGGCTTCCAGGTTGGTGCGGAAGGCCGTGTCTTCGATATCGGAACCCTTGGTGGCACGTGCCGAGTTCACGTCTACCGACACCAGTGCTTCGGTGTGGTCAATGACGATGGCACCGCCGGACGGCAGGGTAACCGCACGCGAGAAGGCGGTTTCGATCTGGTGTTCGATCTGGAAGCGGGAGAACAGCGGCACCGGGTCTTTGTAGAGCTTCACGCGGCCAACGTTGTTGGGCATCACGTGGCTCATGAACTGGCGGGCTTGTTCGTAGATTTCTTCGGTGTCGATCAGGATCTCGCCGATGTCAGGCTGGTAGTAGTCGCGAATGGCGCGAATCACCAGGCTGCCTTCCTGCAGAATCAGGAACGGCGCAGACTGCGCACCGGCAGCGCCGTCGACGGCACGCCACAGTTGCAGCAGGTAGTTCAGATCCCATTGCAGCTCTTCCAGGCTGCGGCCGATACCGGCGGTACGGGCGATCAGGCTCATGCCGTTTGGCACTTCCAGCTGCGACAGCAGGTCTTTCAGCTCCTGGCGCTCTTCGCCCTCGATGCGGCGCGACACGCCACCACCACGCGGGTTGTTCGGCATCAGCACCACGTAGCGGCCAGCCAGGCTAACGTAGGTGGTGAGGGCGGCGCCCTTGTTGCCACGCTCGTCTTTTTCTACCTGTACGACCACTTCCATGCCTTCGCGCAGCACATCCTGGATGCGCGGGCGGCCGCCGTCGTAGTTCTGGAAATAGCTACGGGAAACTTCTTTGAAAGGAAGGAAACCGTGGCGTTCGGTGCCGTAATCGACAAAACAAGCTTCCAGGGAAGGCTCGATGCGGGTGATCGTGCCCTTGTAGATGTTCCCTTTGCGCTGTTCTTTACCAACGGTTTCGATGTCGAGGTCAATCAGCTTTTGACCATCAACAATGGCGACGCGCAGTTCTTCTGCCTGCGTCGCATTGAAAAGCATGCGTTTCATGTAATAACAATCCCTACGCGTGCACTCACGGAAGGGGTACAGCAAGTATTTGACGGCCCAGTGATTGAGATGGGCGCATGCCGAAAGAAGTGTTCAGTAAAGAGCGAAATGACTGCGATGGCTAAGCCGACTTCCTGTTTTTATTTCACGTGGCCCCGGTAGTGCAAACTGCGCACTTGCGATGGTTCTGTCCCGTCCAGCACCTGGCCGGGAAAAAAGAGGCGTGCGGGCCACGCCGGGTCAAATTTTGCTGCGAACCCCGGAACGGGCTTGATCGTTCCGGAATGGAAACTGGCGTGAGTGCGTCATGCATGTAAATGCATTAACATCGCTACTTTTGGGTGAGCGAGATAACCTTGGCTGCGACCGGGAAACCGGCATCAGGTCAGGCGCTTAGCCTGCCGGCCGGTTGATGTTGCGCAGCAGCGCCGCAATCGATAACTCTGCGACCCTAAACCGGTGTGCTTTCTGCCGCTGCAATTTCTGCGCGACAAAGCCCACGAAGTATAAGCAATATGACTGATATTCGCAAAGATTCCGTGACACTTCACAAGGTAGACGAAAATGGCGCCGATCAGCGCCTGGATAACTACCTGGTGCGCCTGCTCAAAGGCGTACCGAAAAGCCATATCTACCGCATCATCCGCTCGGGCGAGGTGCGCGTAAACAAAGGCCGCGCCGACGCCCAGCACCGCCTGAACATGGGCGACGAGCTGCGCATTCCGCCTATCCGCATTGCCGAAAAACCTGCCTCTGCCACCAGCCACATTCCGCAGCACGAGTTCCCCATCGTGTACGAAGACGAGGCGCTGCTGGTGATCAACAAGCCGGCCGGCGTGGCCGTGCACGGCGGTAGCGGTGTGTCGTTTGGCGTGATCGAACAGCTGCGCCGCGCCCGCCCGGACGCACGCTATCTAGAGCTGGTGCACCGCCTGGACCGCGAAACCTCCGGCCTGCTGATGATCGCCAAAAAGCGCTCGGCGCTGGTGAAGCTGCACGAGATGATTCGCAACGACGTACCGCAAAAACGCTACTTTGCACTGGGCCTGGGCCAGTGGCCGGGCAATGTACGCCACGTCAAGCTGCCGCTGCACCGCTTTCATACCCCTAGCGGCGAGCGCATGGTACGCGTAGACGAAGACCAGGGCATTTACGCACACACCATCTTCACCGTGCAGCAACGCTACGCCGACCTGACGCTGGTAGAAGCCCTGCTGCGTACCGGCCGCACGCACCAGATTCGCGTGCACATGCAGGCCAATGGCTGCGCCATCGCCGGTGACGAAAAGTACGGTGACTTTGCCGCCAACCGCGAGCTGCAGCGCCGTGGATTAAAGCGCATGTTCCTGCATGCGGCCAACCTGAGCCTGCCCCACCCGCTAACCGGCGAGCCACTGCAGCTGCACGCGCCGCTGCCAAAAGAGCTCAGCCGTTTCCTGGACACCCTCGATAAAATTTGACCACCATGCGACACGCCTACGACCTGATCGTCTTTGACTGGGACGGCACCCTGATGGACTCCACCGCGCATATCGTGCGCAGCATCCAGCGCGCCTGCGTGCAGCTGGGCCTGCCCGAACCCAGCCGCGAGGCCGCCAGCCACGTGATCGGCCTGGGGCTGATCGACGCCATGCGCCACATCTACCCCCAGCTGCCAGCAGCTACCCACCAGGCCATGGCCGACGCTTACCGCCACCAGTATGTGCATCAGGAAGAAACCGTGGAGCTGTTCGATGGCGTACAGGAAGGGTTGGCCGCACTGGAGGACGCCGGCTACCTGCTGGCCGTGGCCACCGGCAAGAGCCGCAGCGGGCTGAACCACGCCCTGGCCAGTACCGGCCTGCAAACGCGCTTTGTCACCACCCGCACAGTGGACGAATGCCACAGCAAGCCGCACCCGGACATGCTGCTGCAGATCTGCGAACAAACCGGCATGCAGCCCGCCCGCACGCTGATGGTAGGCGACACCAGCCACGACCTGCTGATGGCGCGCCACGCCGGCACACACAGTGCAGGCGTGAGCTACGGCGCCCACCCGCTGGACGTGCTGCAGGATTGCGGCCCGCAGGCCATCTTCCACCGTTACACCGAGCTGCAACAATGGCTGATGCACGGCAACTGATCGCCGCCAGCAGCGAGCTGGCAGATGGCGGCAAAGGCGTACGCTTTACCGTGCCATGGCAGGGCGAGCAGGCCGCCGCCTTTGCCGTACGCCACCAGGGCGTGGTGCACGCCTACCTGAACCGCTGCCGCCACGTACCCACCGAGCTGGACTGGCAGGACGGCCGCTTTTACGACAGCAGCGGCCTGTACCTGATCTGCAGCCTGCACGGCGCACTCTACCGGCCAGACAGCGGCCTGTGTGTAGCCGGCCCCTGCCACGGGCGCAGCCTGCAGAAGCTGCACACGGCAGAATGCGACGGGCATGTATACTATCTGCCTGACTCAGCCCCCTAGAACAAAGGAATAGCGTGGAACAAGACCGCACCTGGGAACGCCAGCTGATCGAAAAACTGGCTACCGCCTCCCTGACCGAACAACGCCGCGCCCGGCGCTGGAAAATCTTTTTCCGCCTGGCCTGGCTGGCTGTGCTGGCAGGCTTTGTCTGGCTGATGTACAGCGACATGGAAAGCCGCAACAACAGCAAAGCCATGGGCCTGCCCCACACCGCCGTGGTAACACTGGATGGCACCATCGACAGCGAAAGCAATGTCACCGCCAAGATGCTGGATGGCATGCTGGCCGCCTATGAAGACCAAAACACCCGCGGCATCATTATCCGCGCCAACAGCCCAGGCGGCAGCCCTGCCCTGTCCGGCATGGCCAACGATGAAATCCTGCGCCTGAAAAAGCTGCACCCCAAGATTCCGGTGTACATGGTGGTAGAAGAAGTGTGCGCGTCCGGCTGCTACTACATTGCCGCGGCTGCCGACCGCATCTATGTTGATAAGGCCAGCATCGTTGGCTCCATCGGCGTGATTTCGGACGGCTTCGGTTTTGACAAGGCCATGGACAAGCTGGGTATCGAGCGCCGCCTGGCCACCGCTGGCAGCAACAAAGGCATGGGCGACCCGTTCTCGCCGGCCAACCCGCAACAGGAAGCGATCCGCCAGGCCATGCTGGACGAAATCCACGCCCAGTTCATTGCCGTGGTCAAGCAAGGCCGTGGCCAGCGCCTGAAAGACAACCCGGAGCTGTTTACCGGCCGCGTATGGCTGGGTAGCAGTGGCATACAGCTGGGCCTGGCCGACGGCCTGGGCTCGGTGGGCTCGGTAGCGCGCGATGTGATCAAGGCCGAAGAGCTGGTGGATTTCACCCCGGACGACGACCTGGCCAGCCGCGTGGCACGCCGCATCGGCGTATCGTTTAGCGGTGGCGTGCGCGCCATGCTGGGTGACACCCGGCTGCACTAAGCTGCCACCCCACAGAGCAACCCACGTTGGCCGCACCTTGCGGCCAACCTTTTTGCAGGAAGCGCACCATGGCCCGACGCCGACGCGAGGAAGAAGAACACGAAAACCATGAACGCTGGCTGGTTTCCTACGCCGACTTCATTACCCTGCTGTTCGCCTTTTTTGTGGTGATGTACGCCATTTCGCAAGTCAACGAGGGCAAGTACCGCGTGCTGTCCAGCGCCATGACCGATGCCTTCCGCAGCGGCAACCTGGCCATCCAGGTAACGCCGCCCAGCGGCGGGGCCAACACCATGATCGAGATCCCCGATACCAAGCCGATTGCCACCGCCATCAAGAGCGAGGCGCGCATGAAAGAGCGGCGCAAGCTGGAAACACTGTCCAGCGGCCTGGCCAAGAGCCTGGCGCCGCTGATACAAGGCGGCCAGCTGTCCATGCGGCAAGACGAAGAAGGCGTGCATATCGAGATCAAGGACACCGCGCTGTTCCCTGCCGGCCAGGCCGCCCCCAATGGCACCTCGCCCGCCCTGCTGGCCGACGTAGCACGCCAGCTAGCCACGGTAGACAACCAGGTGCAGGTAGAAGGCTTTACCGACAACACGCCCATCCGCAACGCGTTCTTTCCATCCAACTGGGAGCTGTCTGCCGCCCGCGCCGGCAGCATCGTGCGCCTGTTCATGGAAAACGGCATTGCGCCAGAGCGGCTGGTGGCAGTAGGCCGTGGTGAAACCAAACCCAGCGCCGACAACGACAGCCCGGAAGGCCGCGCACAAAACCGCCGCGTCGCCATTACCATTATTTCCAATACCGCCAGCAGCCAGGGCAGCCTGCCTGGCGGCATTGCGGTGAAAATGCCGCAGTAAGCACCTGACAAGACCTATAGCACGGAGACCACACGCCATGACCACGCATATCAGCCAATCTGCCCTGGAACAGCTATTCGGCAACGCACGCAGCCACAACGCCTGGCAAGACCGTGCCATCAGCGACAGCACCCTGCACCAGCTGTACGACCTGCTGAAAATGGCACCCACCAGCGCCAACTGCAGCCCCGCGCGCTTTGTATTCGTGCAATCGGACGCCGCCAAAGCCAAGCTGAAACCCTGCCTGATGGAAGGCAATGTGGACAAAACCATGACCGCCCCGGTATGCGTAATCGTGGGCATGGACATGCAGTTTTACGACCAGCTGCCCAAGCTGTTCCCGCACGCCGACGCCCGCAGCTGGTTTGCCGGCAACGACGCCGCCATCCAGGCCACCGCTTTCCGCAACAGCAGCCTGCAAGGCGCCTACCTGATCATGGCCGCCCGCGCACTGGGGCTGGATTGCGGCCCGATGTCCGGCTTTGACGCCGCCGCCGTGGAAGCCGCCTTCTTCCCGCAGGGCAATGTAAAAGCCAACTTCCTGATCAACCTGGGCTATGGCGACGCCACCAAGGTGTACCCGCGCTCGCCACGCCTAGGCTTTGACGAAGCCTGCCAGATCGTCTAGTGCTGCGCCGGCTGCGCCACAGCCCCGCGCACGGCACAGCCCCAAAACACCCCCGCCCGGTTATAATGCCGGGCGTTTTTTCGCCCACGGAGACCCTATGCTTTACCCCCTGCTACGCCCCTTGCTGTTCCGCACCGATGCCGAGTCTGCCCACGAAACCACGCTGAAAATGCTGGATACCGCCCACCAGTTGCAGCTCACCGGCCTCGTTACCCGCAAGGTTGGCCGCAACCCGGTAAAAGCCATGGGGCTGACCTTCCCCAACCCGGTAGGCCTGGCCGCTGGCCTGGACAAGAACGGCGACCACATCGACGCGCTGGCGGCGCTGGGTTTCGGTTTTATAGAAATCGGCACCATCACCCCGCGCCCGCAAGACGGCAACCCCAAGCCGCGCCTGTTCCGCGTGCCCGAACACCAGGGCATCATCAACCGCATGGGCTTTAACAACAAAGGCGTGGACGTGCTGCTGGACAACGTGCGCCACAGCCGCTTCAAGGGCATTCTGGGCATCAATATCGGCAAGAACGCCGCCACGCCCATCGAAAACGCCAAGGACGACTACCTCACCTGCCTGGACCGCGTGTACGAGTGCGCCAGCTACGTGACGGTGAATATTTCCTCGCCCAACACCAAAAACCTGCGCCAGCTGCAGCAAGCCGACGAGCTGTCCGACCTGCTGGGCGCGCTGAAAAACCGCCAGTCGCGCCTGGCCGACCAGTACGGCCGCTACGTACCGCTGGCCGTGAAAATTGCGCCGGATCTGGACGCCGAGCAGACCGACGACATCGCCCGCCTGCTCACCCAGCACCGTCTGGACGCGGTGATCGCCACCAACACCACGCTGTCGCGCAGCGAAATCGCCGGCCATGCGCTGGCGGGCGAAGCCGGCGGCCTGTCCGGCGCGCCAGTGCGCGAGCGCTCCACCACGCTGATCCGCAATCTGGCGCGCGCGCTGGACGGCGCCCTGCCCATCATCGGCGTGGGTGGCATCCTGTGCGGTGACGACGCGCGCGAAAAAATCGACGCCGGCGCCACGCTGGTACAGCTGTACTCCGGCCTGATCTACCGCGGCCCGGGACTGATCAGCGAATGCGCCGACGCGCTGCAGCGCAAATAAGCAGCGCAGCAGCAAAGCACAAGGCCCGGCTATGCCGGGCCTTGCTGTTTGTGCGGCCAACCCTGAGTACGTCAGGGCGCCATATCGTCGCGAAACGGCACCCAGCGGCCGTTATCCAGCATCTGCAGCGGGCGGTAGTGCTGCTTGTACACCATCTTGGGCGAGGCCTTGATCCAGTAGCCCAGGTACACATAGGGCAAGCCCAAGTGGCAAGCCAGCTCCACCTGCCACAACACGTTGTACACGCCGTAAGACGCACCGGGTACATCCGGGTCGAAAAAGGTGTACACCGCCGACAGGCCGTCGTCCAGCCGGTCGATCAGGCTCACCATGCGCAGCACGCCGTCCTCGCGAAACTCCACCAGCCAGCTATCCACCCGGCTTTTCAGAATGAACTCGGCGTACTGCACCGGGTCGTCATCCGACATGCCGCCACCATCGTGGCGGGCGTGCTGGTAGCGGTAGTACAGCTGGTAATGCTCGTCGGAAAACGCCAGCGGCAAGATGCGGGTAGACAAAGCACCGTGCGCCTTGGCCGCGCGGCGCTGGCTGCGGCTGGGGCAAAACTCGGCCGCAGCCAGGCGCACCGGCACACAGGCGCGGCAATCGTCGCAATACGGGCGGTAAGTAAAATGGCCACTGCGGCGAAAACCCAGCCCCACCAGGCGCGAATACACGCTGCCATCGATGGCATCGGCCGGGATGGCTACCTGGGAACGGGCCTGATGGCCTTCCAGGTAGCTGCAGGGGTAAGGTGCCGTAGCATAGAAATGCACGACGGCAATCGCGTCATCGCGGTGGCTCATGGCGGAATTCGTCCTCCCACATGCCTGGCGGCTGCGGTAGATGGATGGCTTTTTCCAGTCTAGCAATAAATTCGCCACGCGTTATCAGCTGCGCCCCCAGGCTTTCCAGATGCGGGGTAAACATCTGGCAATCCACCATGGCAAAACCATGCCGGTGCAGGTGCCGCGCCATGCTGACAAAGGTCATTTTGGAAGCATCAGTAGCGCGGTGAAACATGGACTCGCCATAAAACATGCGGCCAACGGCCACCCCGTACAGCCCGCCGGCCAGCTGGCCATCCTGCCAGCACTCGTAAGAATGCGCGTAGCCCTGGCGGTGCAGCTCGCTGTACGCCGCCACCATTTCGTCGGTAATCCAGGTACCGGCCTGGCCACCGCGTGGCGCAGCGCAGGCACGCATAACGGTGTCAAAAGCCTGGTTGATGGTGATGTGGTAAGCGCGGTTGCGCAGCACCTTGGCCAGCGAGCGGGTAACACGCACCCGCGCCGGCTCCAGCACCATGCGCTGCGATGGCGACCACCACAAGATAGGGTCGCCGGGGGAAAACCACGGGAAAACAGCACTGCGGTAGGCCGCCAGCAAACGGCCGGCAGACAAATCGCCGCCCGCCGCCAGCAGGCCATCCGGCTCGGCCAGCGCACGGCTTACCGGCGGAAAGGCATGGGCGGGGCCCAGTACCGGGATCATCGCTTGAAGTATTTAGGCTCGCAGTTCACGCAATCGCTGCACTCGCCATACAGGTAGAGCGAATGGTCCTTGATCTTGAAACCGTTCTGCTCGGCAATGCGGTTTTGCAGGGCTTCGATTTCCGGGTCGAAAAACTCGGTCACCTTGCCGCAGCGGTAGCACACCATATGGTCGTGGTGGCCGCCCTGGTTCAGCTCGTACACCGCTTTGCCCGACTCGAAATGGTGGCGAATCAGAATGCCCGCCTGCTCGAACTGGGTCAGCACGCGGTAGATGGTGGCCAGGCCGATATCGGCATCCTCGGAGATCAGCTTCTTGTAGACGTCCTCAGCCGACATATGGCGATCTTCGCTGGTCTCGAACAGGTCGAGAATACGCAGGCGTGGACCGGTGGCTTTCAGGCCGATCCCCTTCAAATGGCTGGCTTTGTTCATGTGGTGTATGTATATCGTGGTTGGCGGTCTTACAGTATGATAAAACCTTTTCACCGATTCCCCAACTGTGACCCTGGCGCCATGGCTATGATGCTCAAGTCTTTCCCCCTTATTGCAGTCCTGTTCCTGTCCGCCTGCAGCTCGTTTAACCCCACGACCTGGCTGACCGCACACCGGATGGACGTGCAACAAGGCAATTATGTAACGGAAGATGCCGTTTCCCGCGTCAAAACCGGCATGACCCGCCCCCAGGTAAAATTTCTGCTGGGCACCCCGCTGCTGGCCGATATTTTTCACGACAACCGCTGGGACTACGCCTACCGCATAGAACGCCAGGGCAAACCTACCGAAGAAAAACGCCTGACCGTCTATTTCGATAAGGACATGGTCAGCCGTATCGAAGGCCAGGCCTTCCCTGCCCTGCGCCCGACACTGGATAACACCAACCCTAATGCCGGACAAAGATAAAGCATGAGCACCTTGAACATCGTCATCGTTGGCGCCGCAGGCCGCATGGGCCGCACGCTGATCGAATCCGTCCTTGCCGCCCCGGGCACCCGCCTGCACGCCGCCATCGACCGCGCCGAATCGCCATTCATCGGCCAGGACGCCGGCCTGTTCATGGGCCGCGACACCGGTGTCAAAATCAGCAGCGACTTTACCGCCGCGCTAGACGGCGCCCATGTGGTGATCGACTTCACCCGCCCGGAAGCCACCCTGCAGTACCTGGCCGCCTGCGTGCAGCACAAAGTACAAATGATCATTGGCACCACCGGTTTCGACGACGCCGGCAAAGCCGCCATCCAGGCCGCCGGCGAGCACATCGGCATCGTGTTTGCGGCCAACTTCAGCGTGGGCGTGAACCTCACCTTCAAGCTGCTGGACATGGCAGCCCGCGTGCTGAACGAAGGCTACGATATTGAAATCACCGAAGCGCACCACCGCTTCAAGGTAGACGCCCCGTCCGGCACCGCACTGCGCATGGGCGAAGTGGTGGCCAACGCGCTGGGCCGCGACCTGAAAGACTGCGCCGTGTACGGCCGCGAAGGCGTCACCGGCGAACGCGACCCCGGCACCATCGGCTTTGCCACCGTGCGCGCCGGCGACGTAGTGGGCGACCACACCGTGCTGTTTGCCGCCCTGGGCGAACGCGTGGAAATCACCCACAAAGCCAGCAGCCGCGCCACCTTCGCCAACGGCGCCGTACGCGCCGCCGGCTGGCTGGCCGCCAAGCCGCACGGCCTGTTCGACATGCAAGACGTGCTGGGCCTGCGCTAAGCACCGCCTGCACCACGCAAAAGCCAGCCCGAGGGCTGGCTTTTTTATTGCACTCTCCGACGAGCAGGCTACACCGCGTGAAGGTAGCCACCAGGCTGGCTACTCATTGAGACCTAAATGAGTCAGATTTGAACTGCCGACTTATTGGGCAAGAAGCTATTTCGACTGGTATTGACACTGAATCAACCATATACCCTTCCCAGAATTGAAGAGCCACCATAGCATTTGACATGGCAGAGAGTATAGAAGATTAAATTTTTTGGCGACTATCAATCTACCTATCCAGAATCCCCACTACCGACTTGCGTGTCAAGCCATCAAACACGGACTCATCGATAAAGCAGGATGAATCTAGAATAAGGACACTACCCATGTTTCAACACAGTAATAGATTTCTTTTAGTTTCATTCCTGCTTGTTATCGGAAATATCCTGGCAGGATGCGGCGGTGGTGGTAGTGGTGGGGCAACCAACCCTGCAAGTAATGGAACCCAAATACCAGTCACTGTCTTTACCGTTCGAGATATCTTTATAAACGGGCCTTCAGATGCGGTGCCATTTCCTTCCACCATCACCCAGCCTAGCGCATTGTGGGAGTACCATACAGTCACGCTAAACGGGGTGAATGGTGGTTACGGAAGCGGTATAATCATGGGCAAATGCGAAAGCAGGTACCGGTGCGTGGTAGATAATGGAGGCGCGAGAGGGGCCACGATCACGCTTGACGATTCATCCAATATTTATCTGCAGAACGGCAAAAGCCCTGGTGATTCAACATATATTTATGTTGCAGCCAACACATTGCCAGCGGGCCCTGTAATGCTAACCTTTACCCTAGGTAGCATAACCATACAGAAGACAGTGCAATTTGCCGCCAGCCCGTAGTCCGGATAAGGCATAGCCGCATCCGGGGTTGCCATACAGCCCCCCATACCCGGATGCACAGAGCTGCACGCTAGCCGCATCCATTGCAAGGCCGGGTTGTTGTGTGGGGGTGATAGTCAGTGACAAGACCAACAGACATTTCCACCTCACAACAACTCAGTAATTTTTCTTTGAGCATCCCCCTCGCTCGACTTGCTCTGCTTTTGATCGCAGACAACGAAAGGTCCTGCTCAACTGCCACAGCCTGCATGGTTTTACCGTCAAACTCGACGGCGATCAATGTATCGCGATAGATTTCAGGGAGCTCCTGCACAAGCGGTCTGAGACACAGAGACAACTCCTGATGCAGCAGCTCATCACAAACCTGTTGCGGGTCTAGCATGTTCTCATCAAGTTCAATTGCCAGAGGCCGTACGGAACGATAATAGTCCACGACTGTGGTACGCGCTGCGGCATAGAGCCATCCTGCAAGGTTATTCGGGAACAGATTTGCATTAATCGCAACCGATGCCTTGACGAACACATCTTGCAGTAGATCCTCTGCCAGGTTTGGATCACTGACGCGCCTGCGCAAATAATTGAGCAGGCTGCTTTTCAGCGCAACGAATGCCACGCCAAGAGCTTCTTGCGTTCTTGGCGTGACCCGTGGCATCTCACCCTTAGCCACAACAGGCTCCTTGCGTTGTTGGTGGCCCTTTCGGGATGCAGCAAGCATCCTTAGCCAATAGCCCATCTTGATCCGATTTGTGTACTGCAATACAGCACGCTCCTGTTTGATTCGCTGTATCGCTTCCAAAATCCGGCGCATCAGACATAGTATAAAAGTGTTCCCACGCCAAACCTTGCGGATCAATCGTCCAATGCTTTTCACTCTTAGCGTAACAGCAAGCAGCCAAGCCCTGACCCAGAACATTGCCCGACGAAGCAGATTCAGCCAACCCTTTCAATTCGGCAAGTTCTTCCGCTGAATCAACCTGAAAGCCGAAATGGTTCACCCCGATATCATGGCCTCTAGCTGATATCGCAAAATTGATGCGTGGGTCTTCAATCATCCACTTAGCGTAGTCATCTTGCTGTTTTGTGGGCGGCTGGCCGAACAGTTTGCTATAGAAGTCGATGCTGACCTCAAGGTTTTCTACTGCAATATGGGCGTGAAAGCGTTTCATGTGTCGCTCCTGTCTAGTCGCATCAAGATGGATGCACCTGTATAGACGTAGCAGTCACCAAAAGGTCGCAGCTAGCATATGGTGTCGGCAAAACGGTGCGTAGGGTGGTAATCCCCCCGTTTTTAAGGGGAGTCAGAAGTAGCGCTACGCGGCCATGTCCAGCTGCTGCGCTGGGGGCAGCCCAAGGCCATGCTCGGGCGTTCGGTTTGTGGCCAATGTTTGCCGCGCCTAATATTGTGTTAGATAACCCAGATACAGCACGCTATCGCCATCTGTTGCCCGGAACAGGCCTTCGACGTCATCCCCGTGACACGCAGCGGCAACCAGATTCCATGCTTCTGCCTCGCTGCAGGCGACACGAGGTGTCGTGAAGCGGGGCCAGGTGTGGCGCGTGCCTTCATCCTGCAAAGCGCGGGCAGCACAAAGCATGTCAAGCGGCCATTCGGACTGATCCCATGCCCAGTGCAGCTGGCCTTGTGCGGGGTGGTAGCGCCCCAGAATCTGCGCCTGGCAATGCAGGAGCTTGCCCTGTGCTGTCGTGAAGGTAACCGTACCGGTCTGGATATTCAATTGCCACCTGCTTTGCGCCGTCAGCCCCAGTTCGTCAGCCGCCATGTGTGCCATACGGTTGCGCAATACCTGGCCGCTTTCCAGATACCCTGCTTCGTTTTGTGGCGCGGACTCGCCTTGCTGGGGTGCCAGGGTCGAACCGTCATGCAGGAACATCAGCTTCACAGAGTCCAGAAAGTGCCGTTTGTCCGGCCAGCGGGTGTTGAAGCTGCGGCCACCATCCGCCTCGCGGCGCACGCTGGTATTGCCGGCCTGCCATTGCGCGGCCAACCAGTGCAGGAAATCACCCAGGCTATTGGCCAGCACTTTCTTGTGGTCTTCATACCGGCCAAAGTTGATGACTTGTCCAGCCGTACCTTGGCTATCGGGGCTCAGGTCGATGCCCAGATAGTTACCGGCATGATCATGGGCAAATGGCAGCCAGTAGGGGTTGCAGTACTGCACGCGGATATGGCCAGACGGGGTGGAGCTGGCGTGATCAGGATATTTCTCGCGCGATTCGGCATCGCAATAGGTTTGCCAGTAGCGGCGCTCTTGCTCGCAAGCGGCGAGCGACGCCTTCAGGCTCATCAAATGCATGCCGTAAAACAGGCCGGCGGCTTTGCCTTTCTGCCCGTTGTGCCAATGGTAAAGATGGACAAAATCCTGCGGCAGCACCACGCCCAGCTTGTTGGCGTAGTTTTGCAACTGGCGCGCAGTGGCACCGGGCTGCAGGCTGTCTGCCACTTCGGGCAGATATTGTTTGAGCCAGGTTTCTAGCGGGCTCAGGATTGTCGCAGCGGCTTCTTCGAAGGTAGCCAGTTGCTGGGCGATGCTCAGGCCGCCGGAGGCATCTTGCGGCGGGGCATCGGGCGCTACGGGTTTGGCGTCGTCAAAGCGCAATTCATGATAGCCATCCGGATGAAGGGTGAAGTGCACATAATTCACCGCAACATTGGAATGTAACTCATGCTGTTGGCAAAGGAAGGTGGCTGCATCCATGCCTGAAAACATTGAATCATCACTGTTAGAAAAACCACCTTCGCTGATTTTTTCATTATCGAATATAAGATAGTGCTGAGCCGTCCAGCAGCTTGAATTTTTAATTTTGAAACTCACATGTGCACTATGCCAATTACGCTGATCGATAAATTCATGCAGGTAATTTATCAAGCAGTCAATTGCGTTTTTCTTTTTAACTTCCATGCTTATGGCTTTCAACTTATATTTATTGAGTACTGGGAATTGCGTCATAGCCCGGATAAGGCATGGCTGCATCCGGGTTTATCTCGGGCTTCAAGTTGATCGGGCCGTTCCATTCCGCCCCGGATGCGCCGCTAGCTTATCCGGGCTACACACGGTTAAAACCTTGGCGGGCAAGGCTTGTGGGGCATTGCCCTCTCTACTCCCACATCATACCGCCATGCCATGACAAAAGGGCAAGCCCCCAGGCTTGCCCTTGTTGTTACCGCTATACCGCTGCCGTGCAGCCGATCAGGCGGCCAACGCTGTCACGACGGCACGCTGGTGGGCACGGCCTGCGGCCTTTGCCTACCCTACCAAGCTAACGTTGGCCGCAGGCCCGTTACAGCGTGCCCACCAGCAGCAGCGCGCCTGAGGCGGCGATGCCGGCGCCCAGCGCGCGCAGCAGCATGGCGCTGCGCAGCGTGCCCTGACCGACTGCCACGCCGGCGATATGCAGCAGGGCGCTGGCCAGCATGAAGCCGGCGGCGTAGGCGGCGCCGCTGGCGTCAGCAGGCATTTCCAGGCCGTGGGCTACGCCGTGGTATAGCGCAAAGCCAGCGATGGCGGCCATGGCCAACAGGCGTGGCGGGCGCGCCAGCGCGGCCACTAGCAGGCCGCTTAACAATACCGATAGCGCAATGCCGCTTTCCAGCCATGGCAGGGCGATACCGGCTGCGCCCAGCGCGCCACCGGCGGCCAGCATCAGCACGAACAGCGCCGGGCCTTGCCAGCGCGCGTGGCCGCCCAGCTGGGCAGACCACAGGCCGACGGCGAACATGGCTAGCAGGTGGTCCAGGCCGGAGAACGGGTGGCCAAAGCCGTGGGCAAAACCGTCGGCGCCGTGGCCGGTGTGGGCCTGTGCCACGTTGGCCGAAGCGGCTAGCAGCACGAATAGCAGGGGTTTACGCATGGTGGGCTCCTTCGGCATTCAGGGTGAGCATGCCTTTTTCTTCGATGAAACGGATGATGTCGGCCAGGCCGTGGCCGCTCTTGAGGTTGGAGAAGATGAACGGCCGCTCGCCGCGCATCTTGCTGGCGTCGCGGTCCATCACCTCTAGCGAGGCGCCTACCAGCGGGGCCAGGTCGATCTTGTTGATCACCAACAGGTCGCTTTTGCAGATGCCGGGGCCGCCTTTGCGCGGGATCTTGTCACCGGCGGACACGTCGATTACGTAGAGCGTGAGGTCGGACAGCTCGGGGCTGAAGGTAGCGGCCAGGTTGTCGCCGCCGCTTTCGATGAAGATCACGTCCAGGCCAGGGTGGCGGGCGTTCAGCCGGGCCACGGCTTCCAGGTTGATGGAGGCGTCTTCGCGGATGGCGGTGTGCGGGCAGCCGCCGGTTTCTACGCCGATGATGCGGTCTGGCGCCAGCGCTTCGTTACGCACCAGAAACTGCGCGTCTTCCTGGGTGTAGATGTCGTTGGTGACCGCGGCCACGTTGTATTTGTCGCGCAGCGCGGTGCACAGCGCCCAGGTAAGGTGGGTCTTGCCGGAGCCCACCGGGCCGCCGATGCCGATGCGTAATGCTGCCTGTTTCATGCTGTGTCCTTTTATCGGGTCAAGACCGGAACAACCGGCTGTATTGGGTTTCGTGTTTCTGTGCCACCCAGGCGTACAGGGGGGCAAAATTGCTGATGTCGTCTGGTGGTAGCTGCCAGGCGCGGGCGGCGGCGGTGGCCAGCTCGGGCAGCAGGCTGGAGATCAGGCGCTGGCCGGCGCTCTGCCCCATGGGCATGGCTTTCATCAGCACCATGATCTGGTTTTCCAGCCAGCCCCACAGCCAGGCTTCCAGCGCCTGCTGGCCGGGTAGCTGCAGGCAGCGGGCGGCCAGCGCCCACGCTACCGGCAGGCTCAGCGCCTCGCCGGCCGGCCACAGCTGGGCATCGCCGCCCTCGGGCAGGCCCAGCAGCAGCTGGCGCAGCGAGTAGCCCATCTGCGTGCTTTCCAGTACCTGCTCGCGGCTGTCGCGGCTGGCCAGCAGCTGCGCGTTGAGGCGCTGCAGCGCGGCCACATCGCCATCGGCTGCCGCGCGGCAGCAGGCGGCCAACATGGCGCCGTCAAACTGTGACAGCGGGCCGGCCAGCAGGTCGGCCAGCCAGTGCCGCGCCGTGGTTTCGTCGTGTACCAGGCCCAGGTCGAGCGCAGTTTCCATGCCCTGCGAGTAGCTGTAGCCGCCAATGGGCAAGCCAGGGCTGGCCAGGCGCAGCAGCTGCAGGCGGGTAGCGGTGCCGCTCATGGCTGCCCCTCGAACTGGTGGATTTTCGGCGCGTAGTGAAACGCCGCTTCCTGGCCGTGCGAATGGTGATGGCCGCCACCGTAGGCGCCGTGCTCCGGCGAGAAGCCTGCGGCCAACCTTTCCACCTGCAGGCCCATCTGCTGCAGCATGTCGGCCAGTACGTCGTCTTGCAGCAGGCGCAGCCAGCCGCTGCCGACTTCTACTTTGACGTGGCGGTTGCCCAGGTGGTAGGCCGCGCGCGCCAGCGTCACCGCGTCGTGGCAGGCCACGTGCAGCAGCGGCTCGGCGGCGGCCACCACGCGCACGCAGCGGCCATCGTCGGCCAGCAGCAGGTCGCCATGGCGCAGCGGCGGGCTGCCCGGCGGCAGCATCACACCCACTTCTTCTCCGGCGGCGCTGCGGGTAAGCAGCCGTGTTTTGCAGCGGCGGTCGAAATCCAGCACCAGCTCGTCGGCAGGCTGGCCGCCGCTGGCGTGTTGTCGCAATACCAGCATGGTGTTCCTTAGAAAAGAAAGTAGCGCTGCGCCATCGGTAGCTCGCTGGCTGGCTCGCACCACAGCAGCTGGCCGTCGGCACGCACCTGGTAGTTTTGCGGGTCCACTTCGATCACCGGCAGGTAGTCGTTGTGGATCAGGTCGGTTTTCTGCACGTTGCGGCAGCCTTGGACCGCCACCAGCCGCTTCTTGAGCCCCAGCGCCTCGCCCACGCCGGCGGCCAGCGCCGCCTGCGATACAAAGGTAACGCTGCCGGCGGCAATGGCGCCGCCGTAGGCACCGAACATCGGCCGGTAATGCACCGGCTGCGGCGTGGGGATGCTGGCGTTGGCATCGCCCATGGCGGCGGCGGCGATGATGCCGCCCTTCAGGATCAGGCTGGGCTTCACGCCAAAGAACGCCGGGCGCCAGATCACCAGGTCGGCCAGCTTGCCTACCTCTACGCTGCCTACCTCGTGGGCAATGCCGTGGGTGATGGCCGGGTTGATGGTGTACTTGGCCAGGTAGCGCTTGATGCGGGCGTTGTCGTTGCCGGGGCCGTCGCCCGGCAGCGGGCCGCGCTGCTGCTTCATTTTGTCGGCGGTTTGCCAGCAGCGCAGGATGGTTTCGCCCACACGGCCCATGGCCTGGCTGTCGGACGACATCATGGCGAAGGCACCCAGGTCGTGCAGGATGTCTTCGGCGGCGATGGTTTCGCGGCGGATGCGGCTTTCGGCAAAGGCCACGTCCTCGGCGATGGCCGGGTCCAGGTGATGACACACCATCAGCATGTCCAGGTGTTCGTCGATGGTGTTGACGGTAAACGGCCGCGTGGGGTTGGTGGAGCTGGGCAGTACGTTAAGTTGGCCGCAGGCCTTGATGATGTCGGGTGCGTGGCCGCCCCCCGCGCCTTCGGTGTGGTAGGTGTGGATGGTGCGGCCCTTGAACGCGGCCAAGGTGGCCTCGATAAAGCCGCCTTCGTTCAGCGTGTCGGTATGGATGGCTACCTGCACGTCCATCTCGTCCGCCACGCTCAGGCAGTTGTCGATGGCCGCTGGCGTGGTGCCCCAGTCTTCGTGCAGCTTCAGGCCGATGGCGCCGGCGCGTACCTGCTCGCGCAGCGGCTCCGGCAGGCTGGCGTTGCCCTTGCCGGTAAAGCCCAGGTTCATGGGAAACGCCTCGGCGGCTTTCAGCATCTGCGCCATATGCCACGGCCCCGGCGTGCAGGTGGTGGCGTTGGTGCCGGTAGCGGGGCCGGTGCCGCCGCCGATCATGGTGGTCACGCCGGACATCAGCGCTTCGTCGATCTGCTGCGGGCAGATAAAGTGGATGTGGGTATCGATGCCGCCAGCGGTGACGATCATGCCCTCGGCGGCGATGATCTCGGTGGACGCGCCAATCACGATGTCCACGCCCGGCTGGATATCGGGGTTGCCGGCCTTGCCGATGGCGGCGATGCGGCCGTTTTTCAGCGCGATATCGGCTTTCACGATGCCCCAGTGGTCCAGGATCAGCGCGTTGGTCAGCACCGTGTCCGCCACCTCGGCCGCCAGGCCCTGGCCCTGGCCCATGCCGTCGCGGATGACCTTGCCGCCGCCGAATTTCACCTCTTCACCGTACACGGTGTAATCGTGTTCCACCTCGGCCAGCAGGCCGGTATCGGCCAGCCGCACGCGGTCGCCGGTGGTGGGGCCGAACATCTCGGCGTATGCCTGTCTGCTGATTTTCATAATGCCCCCATTACCTTGCCCTGAAAGCCGTACACACGGCGCAAACCCGCCAGCGCCACCAGCTCGACGGTGCGTGTCTGGCCGGGCTCGAAACGCACGGCGGTACCGGCGGCAATGTTCAGCCGGAAGCCGCGCGCCGCGTCGCGGTCGAACAGCAGGGCGTTGTTGACCTCGGCAAAGTGGTAGTGCGAGCCCACCTGTACCGGGCGGTCGCCACTATTAGCCACGGTCAGCGTGAGCGTGGCGCGGCCAACGTTCAGCTCGATCTCGCCGCTGGCAGCGAGTAGTTCCCCTGGGATCATGGCGGCTCCTAAACAATGGGTTGATGCACGGTCACCAGCTTGGTGCCGTCGGGAAAGGTGGCTTCTACCTGGATATCCGGAATCATCTCCGGTATGCCGTCCATCACGTCGTGGCGGGTCAGCAGCGTGGTGCCGTAGTGCATCAGCGCGGCCACGCTCTGGCCGTCGCGTGCGCCTTCCATGATGGCGGCGCTGATAAACGCCACCGCCTCGGGGTAGTTCAGCTTCAGGCCACGGGCACGGCGGCGCTCGGCCAGCAGGGCGGCGGTAAAGATCAGCAGCTTGTCTTTTTCGCGGGGGGTCAGTTCCATGGTGTGTTGCCTCGGTATCAGGTAGCCCAGATGCGCGGCGCGTGCGCCGGGCGGCCGTGGGTAAAGGGGTGGATCAGGGCACGGGCGGCGCGCAGCCAGGCCAGCGCCGCCTCGGCACCGTCGCCGACAAAGCGTGCCAGCCATACGTCTTCCAGCTGGCTGGCGGCGGCGCAGCCGGCTAGCGGTAGCGCCAGCACCGCCTCGTGCAGCGCGGGCGGCAGCGCCGGCCCGGCCCACAGCAGTGTGGCCACCACGCTGTGGCCCGCCAGCCCTACCGGCGAGTGCAGCAGGTGGCTGTCGGCGGGCAGCACGGTGCGTTCGCTGTAAATCAGCCGGCCATCGCGGTAGATGTCGCCTTGCTGGCGCCAGCTACCACGGCGGTATAAGAGGTTGGCCGCAGGGCGGCCCAGGCAGACCACATCGCCCCACAGCAGGCGGGCGTCGCCGGCCAGATCAACACGGCTGGCAAAGCGCACCTCGGCGCCATCGAACAGGATGGTTTCTTGCGGCAGCCACGCCAGCACGCTGCCGGCCGCCTGGCGGATGCTGAGCTGCTGCTGCGCCGGGCGGCCAAAGCCGTCGTACCACTTGGCGGCGCCGGGGCTGGTGAGCAGCACCTCGCTGCCGGCCTGCAGGTCGATGTCCAGCGTGAGGCTGTCGCCGCCGGCCACGCCACCGGGCGGGTGCACGATGATGTGCTCGCAGCTGCCGTCGGCACCGATAAAGTGCTTCTGCACCCGTAGCGGGCCAGTGTGGCGGCGCAGCACCGGAATGGTGCGGGCACCGTCGCGGGCGTAAGCCAGCTGCAGGGTAGCCGGCCAGCCTTGTAGCAGGGACGGGGGCAGCAGGGTGGCAACAGCGTCGGGTTTCATGGGGGGATGGGCAAAAAGTGAAGTCAGATGCGGTATTGCAAGCCCCGTGCCAGTGCATGACACGGGGCCGGTTTGGCACACGGCGGGGCTAGATGGCCAGCAGATCGCGCACGCCGTCCTGCGGCATGTCCTTGCCCTGCCCGGCCTTGATGACCTCGCCGCGCGACATCACCACGTAGCGGTCGGCTAGGGCCTCGGCAAAGTCGTAGTACTGCTCTACCAGCAAGATGGCCATGTCGCCGCGTGCGGCCAACCTTTTGATCACGGTGCCGATGTCCTTGATGATGGACGGCTGGATGCCCTCGGTGGGCTCGTCCAGAATCAGCAGGCTGGGCTGGCTGACCAGCGCGCGGCCAATGGCCAGCTGCTGCTGCTGGCCGCCCGACAGGTCGCCGCCACGGCGGTGGCGCATCTCGCTCAGCACCGGGAACATTTCGTACACGCTGGCGGGGATGTCGCGCCCCTGACGGCCGCTAAAGCGCGCCAGGCCCATTTTCAGGTTTTCTTCTACCGTCAGCCGGGCAAAGATCTCGCGCCCTTGCGGTACATAGGCCATGCCGCGCGCCACGCGCTGGTGCGGGGCCAGGCGCTGGATGTCTTCGCCCTGCCACTGCACGGCGCCGCTTTTGGCGGCGATCTGGCCCATCAGGCAGCGCAGCAGCGTGCTTTTACCCACGCCGTTGCGGCCCAGAATGCAGGTGACCTCGCCTACCGGCGCGGTAAAGGCTACGTCGCGCAGGATGTGGCTGCCGCCGTAGAACTGGTTGAGTTTGTCTACTTTCAGCATGATTCAGCGCCCCAGATACACTTCGATAACGCGTTCATTGGCCTGCACCTGCGCCAGGCTGCCCTCGGCCAGCACGCTGCCTTCGGCCAGTACCGTCACCTTTTGGGCGATGCTGCCGACAAAGTCCATGTCGTGCTCCACCACCATCAGCGAGTGCTGGCCTTTCAGCGTGAGCAGCAGCTCGGCGGTTTTTTCGGTTTCGGCGTCGGTCATGCCGGCTACCGGCTCGTCCAGCAGCAAGAGTTGCGGCTCTTGCGCCAGCAGCATGCCGATTTCCAGCCATTGCTTCTGGCCGTGCGACAGCAGGCCTGCCGGGCGCTGGTAATGGTCGGTAAGGCGGATGGTGGCCAGCAGCTCGCCGATGCGGTCGCGCTGCGCGCCACTCAGGCGCGAGCGCAGGCTGGCCCAGACCGATTTATTGCCGGCCAGCGCCAGCGCCAGGTTGTCGTGCACGCTCATGGCTTCGAACACGGTGGGCTTCTGGAACTTGCGGCCTATGCCCAGCTGGGCGATTTCCGGCTCGGTGTGGCGCGTCAGATCGATGGTCTGGCCAAAGAACACGCTGCCGCTATCGGGGCGGGTCTTGCCGGTGATGACGTCCATCATGGTGGTCTTGCCGGCGCCGTTGGGGCCGATGATGCAGCGCAGCTCGCCTACGCCAATGTCCAGCGTGAGTTTGTTCAGCGCCCGAAAACCGTCAAAGCTAACAGTCACGTCGTCCAGGTACAGGATGGCACCGTGGCGGGTGTCCAGCTGGCCGTCTACCGGGTGGGCCAGGCCATGGGCCTCGCCGTCCCAGTTTTCACGCTGGCTGGTGGGTGTGGATGCGGCCAACATTATTGCGCCCCTTTCTTGCGTAGCAGACCCAGCACGCCGTTAGGCAGCAGCAGGGTGGCAGCGATAAACAAAAAGCCCAGGAAAAACAGCCAGTATTCGGGAAACGCCACGGTGAACCAGCTCTTGGCCCCGTTGACAATGGCCGCGCCCAGCACCGGGCCGATCAGCGTGCCACGGCCGCCCAGCGCTACCCAGATGGCTATTTCGATAGAGTTGCCCGGCGACATTTCGCTGGGGTTGATAATGCCCACCTGCGGCACGTACAGCGCACCAGCCAGCGCGCACAGCACGGCCGACAGCACCCAGATGGCCAGCTTGTAGTACAGCGGGTTGTAGCCGCAGAACATCAGCCGGCTTTCGGCGTCGCGGATAGCGGTGAGGATGCGGCCGAACTTGCTTAGCACCAGCCAGCGTGCGCCCCACAGCGCCAGCGCCAGCAGCAGCACGGTGGCGGCAAACAGCACGGCGCGGGTGGCCGGCTCGGCAATGCCGAAACCCAGGATGCGCTTGAAGTCGGTAAAGCCGTTGTTGCCGCCAAAGCCGGTTTCGTTGCGGAAGAACAGCAACATGGCGGCAAAGGTGAGCGCCTGGGTCATGATGGAAAAGTACACGCCCTTGATGCGCGAGCGGAACGCCAGCCAGCCGAACACCAGCGCCAGCAGGCCCGGCACCAGCACGATCACCAGCAGCGCCCAGACAAAGTGCTCGCTGCCCTGCCAGAACCACGGTAGTTCTTTCCAGTCCAGAAACACCATGAAATCGGGCAGGTCGCTCTGGTAGTTGCCATCGCGGCCGATCTGGCGCATCAGGTACATGCCCATGCCGTAGCCACCCAGCGCAAAAAACAGGCCATGGCCCAGGCTGAGCAGGCCGGTGTAGCCCCACACCAGGTCCATGGCCAGCGCCACGATGGCGTAGCACAGGATTTTGCCGGTAAGGGTAAGGGTGTAGGCCGACACGTGCAGCGCGTGGCCTTCGGGAAACAGCGCATGCCCCAGCGGTAGCAGCATCAGCAGGGCCAGCAGCAGGCCCACACCCAGCGTGGTGGCACGCGGCCCGGCCGCTGCGGCCAACTTGAGAGAGTAAGGTTGTGACATGGCAGGCCTCAGTCGAGCACGCGGCCTTTCAGGGCAAACAAACCCTGAGGACGCTTCTGGATAAACAGGATGATGAACACCAGGATCAGGATCTTGGCCAGCACGGCACCCAGCGACGGCTCGATGACCTTGGCCAGCATGCCCAGGCCCAGCGCACCAGCCACGGTACCGGCCAGCTGCCCTACCCCGCCCAGCACCACCACCATGAAACTGTCGATGATGTAGCTCTGACCCAGGTCCGGCCCCACGTTGCCGATCTGGCTCAGCGCCACGCCACCCAGGCCGGCTATGCCGGAGCCCAGGCCAAAGGCCAGCATGTCTACGCGGCCGGTGGGCACGCCCACGCTATCGGCCATGCGGCGGTTCTGCGTAACGGCGCGCACGAACAGGCCCAGGCGGGTGCGGTTCAGCAGCAGCCAGGTCAGCACCAGCACGGCGGCGACAAAGGCGATGATGGCCAGCCGGTTGTACGGCAGCGTCAGCGTGGTAGACAACGCAATGCCGCCAGACAGCCAGCTGGGGTTGGCCACTTCTACGTTCTGCGCGCCAAACGCCACGCGCACCGCCTGCATCAGCATCAGGCTGATACCCCAGGTGGCGAGTAGCGTTTCCAGCGGGCGGCCGTACAGGTGGCGAATCACCAGCCGCTCCAGCGCCATGCCGATGATGGCGGTGACCACAAATGCGGCGGGCAGCGCAGCCAGCAGGTAGTAGTCGAACGAGGCCGGGGCATACTGACGGAACAGGTTCTGTATCAGCCAGGTGGTGTAGGCCCCCAACATCAGCATTTCGCCGTGCGCCATATTAATGACACCCAGCAGGCCATAGGTTATGGCCAGCCCCAGTGCGGCCAACAGCAGGATGGAGCCCAGGCTGGCGCCGCTGAACAGGTGGCCCAGCAAGCTGTAGCTGAACTGTGTGGCCTTGATGCTGGCAATGGCTTCGTCCGCGGCGCGGCGCACATCGGTGTTTTCTTGCGGGTTGGCCGCTAGCGGTTCCAGCAGTGTCAGCAGCGCCGGGTCGCTGGCGTCGCCCATGATGGCGATAGCGGCCAGCTTGTCGGTGGTAGACGGGCTGCCCAGCTGCAAGGTAGCGGCGGCCAGGCGCAGCGCGTCGCGCACGCTGTCTTCGCGTTCGATTTGCAGCTGCTTTTGCAGCAGGGGCAGCAAGGCAGGGTTGGCCGCATCCTGTATGGCTTTGACGGCCGCCAGGCGGCTGCTGCTCTCTACGGCGTGCAGGCCAGCCGCGGCGTGGAATGTTTGCAGCGCACTGCGCACGCTGTTGTTCAGCGGTACGCTGTCGGTGCCGTCGGGCACGCTGTCTACCGGCTGGCCGCTATCGGCATCCAGCCATAGCTCGCCTTGCTGCACAAAAAAGCGGGTGGCGTCCGGGTCGGCCAGCAGGCGGCCTTCTTCTAGCGCCGCGACCGCTGCAGTGTGCGCCGCGGTGGGGTTGGCGGCCCAGCTGGCGATGAGCTCGGCGCGGGCGGCCGGGTCGGCAGCGGCCAGCTCGGCCGCCGGGCTGGCAGCAAAAGCCGGTGCCCACAGCAGGCTGCATGCCAGTACGGCCATCAGGTGCTTGAGCTTGTTCATGGTGAGGTCCTTGCAAAAAAACGGGCTGCACAGGGCAGCCCGGGAAATACCGCAGCGTGGCTAAGCACCGGCGAGTGGCAGTGGCCAGCCAGCGGCTACGGCGATCAGGACTTGGTTTTTACCGGGGTGTCTGGCTTTTTATCGTTACCCGGGATGTACGGGCTCCATGGCTGGGCACGGATCGGGCCTTTGGTTTTCCACACCACCGAGAACTGCCCATTAGGCTGTACTTCGCCAATCATCACCGGCTTGTGCAGGTGATGGTTTTTGACATCCATCTGCAGGGTGTAGCCGGAAGGTGCCTTGAAGCTGATACCGGCCATGGCTTTGCTTACCGCAGCCACATCGGTGGTACCGGCTTTTTTCACCGCTTCGGCCCACATATTGATACCGACGTAGGTAGCTTCCATCGGGTCGTTGGTGACTAGCTTGTCAGCGCCGGCCATGCCTTTCTTGGCAGCCCAGGCTTTGTAGGCGGCGATCCACTTGGTATTGACCGGGTTCTTCACGCTCATGAAGTAGTTCCAGGCGGCCAGGTGGCCCAGCAGCGGCTTGGTGTCGATGCCCTTGAGTTCTTCTTCCCCTACCGAGAACGCTACCACCGGCACGTCGGTGGCTTTCAGGCCCTGGTTACCCAGCTCTTTGTAAAACGGTACGTTGGAGTCGCCATTGATGGTGGAGATGACGGCGGTCTTGCCACCGGCGGCAAACTTCTTGATGTTGCCGACAATGGTCTGGTAATCGCTATGACCGAACGGGGTGTACACCTCCTGGATGTCGCTATCCTTCACGCCTTTGGATTTCAGGAAGGAACGCAGGATCTTGTTGGTGGTGCGCGGGTAAACGTAGTCGGTACCCAGCAGGAAGTAGCGCTTGGCCGCGCCGCCTTCTTTGCTCATCAGGTATTCCACTGCCGGGATGGCCTGCTGGTTTGGCGCGGCACCGGTGTAGAACACATTAGGCGACAGCTCTTCGCCCTCGTACTGCACCGGGTAGAACAGCAGGCCGTTCAGCTCTTCGTACACCGGCAGTACCGATTTGCGCGATACGGATGTCCAGCAGCCAAAGGTGACGGCAACCTTGTCGCGGGTCAGCAGCTGCCGGGCTTTTTCGGCAAACAGCGGCCAGTTCGATGCCGGGTCGACCACCACCGGCTCCAGTTTCTTGCCCAGTACACCGCCCTTGGCGTTGATCTCGTCGATGGCAAACAGCGCCATGTCCTTGAGCGAGGTTTCAGAAATGGCCATGGTGCCGGACAGCGAATGCAGCACGCCTACCTTGATGGTATCGGCAGCACGGGCCTGCACGCTGAAACCGGCGGCCAGCAGCGAGGCGGCAATAACAGAAGACTTCAAAACGAGACGGCGAGTAGTCATGGCAAAGCTCCCTGGTGAACAGTTGGTTTTGTTGCAGTGCGGGGCCAGATTACGGTGCCGGTGCCGTGGCGGGAATACGTCAAATTGCGTACACGCTGCAATGCAACATGAGCAGACGGGCAGCCAGGTGTCAGGTGGGCGCTACATCAAACAAGCTCTTTATAAAATCTATAAACATCTGTTTTTAAAGAAACTTGCCAACGCCCCATGATCAAGCCGCAATGCGCATGCATTCATTTTTAAAGGAGACATCATGCACACCATTTTGGTTATGGCTGGCGGGGTGGTTTTACTGCTATGCGGCCAACTACTCGCCCGTTTTACCGGCATCACCAGCCAGGCCCAGGCTGCCTTGTACTTTGTCCCGCTTTGGTTACTGATTGCAGCCAGCAATATGTGGGCGGGCGTGCAGGGTGCTGGCTATAGCGTGATGGAAGAACTGCCTATTTTCCTGCTGGTTTTTGCTGTGCCAGCCATACTGGCCTATGCGCTGTGGCGCCAGCTGCGTTACTAAGCCGCCATGCCGGATGAAACGCTACTGCAGCAGCTGATTTTTCCTGGCACATGGCTGCTAGGGCTGCTGCATGGCCTGCTACGTCATGCTGCTACACGGCTGCTACCTGCCTTTATCGGCAGCATGATGATGCTGCTTGTGTTATTGATTGCAGCTGGCATAAGCCAGCAAGGTGATTGGGTAAGGTGGTTCGGGCTGGCATTGATCGTATTGCCTGTGGCCGTGCTGCTTTTCATGACAGGCCAAATCCTGGGTTTATGGCTTGGCCGAAAAATACGCAACTTGTAACCATATCCACTGCCAACGCCCCAAAACAAAAGCCCCGCTTACTGCGAGGGCTTTTGCTTTGGCGACCCCAGGTAGCCTGGCTTGTCGTGTAGAAATCGGTAAGCCGGTACCTATATCCCTGCCAATAAAACCGTGACGGACTACAGCACGCGCGGCGGCATCAGCAATACCATCTTGCCGCCTGCCTGCCCGCGCTCGCCCAGGCGGTGCGCTTCGGCAGCCTCGGCCATGGGCAGGGTACGCGCTACCTCTACCCGCAGCTGGCGCTGTAGCAGGCTGGCCAGTACGCTGCCACGCGGCCGGGTCATGACAAAACCGGCTTGCGCACCTGCCCGCTCGGCACGCCCGTGCTGTGGCGGCATGGTGGTAGCCAACAGCAAGCCACCTGTTTGCAAGGTGCGCCACGAGGCTTCTTGCACCGGGCCGCCGATGGTGTCCAGCACCACATCCATACCGCGTACTTGCTGGCCAAATGAATCTACCTGGTAGTCCAGCACCTCGTCTGCCCCCAGCGCCTGTACACGCGCCACACTGTTAGTGCTGGCCATGGCCACCACATACGCGCCATGTTGCTTGGCTAGCTGCACAGCCACCCCGCCCAGCGCGCCCGCAGCGCCGTGTATCAGCACACGGCTGCCCGGTTTGATCTGGGCCATATCCACCAGTGCCGTCCAGGCAGCCTGCCCAGGGGTGGGCAGTGCCGCGGCATCGACAAACGATACCTCCGGCGGAATCAGCGCTGCCTGCTGTGCGGGTACCACCACGTATTCGGCATAGGTGCCATGCTGGCCCAGATCGGCGTAAAAGCACACGCGGTCTTCCAGCGCAAAACCCTGCACCTCGCCACCCAGCGCTATCACGATACCTGCAGCATCCAGCCCCGGCGTAAAAGGCAAGGACAGGTCCCGCGTACCGGCCATGGCGCCAGAGCGCAGCTTCCAGTCCAGCGGGTTGATACCGGCCGCCACCACGCGCACCAGCAGGTCGCCAGGGCCGCAGTCCGGGATGGGTACCTCGTCCAGCTGCATGACGTCGGGGCCACCGTACGTAAAGAATCGAATCGCTTTCACATCACCTCCCGCAGTGATCAGCAACGAATGGCCAGTGTGCGCGAAAGCGATTCTTGCATTTAAAGAACAAAGTCAGATAAATTATCCATATATGAAAGAAAAGAGACAGTTTCACCACACCCCTTCGCTGGACGACATGGCCTTGTTTGTGGAGGTGGTGCGCACCGGCAGCTTTCACCGCGCCGCCCAGCTACTGGACATGCCCGGTGCCACGCTGTCACGCCGTATTGCGGCGATGGAGAAACGCCTGGGTGTGCGCTTGCTGGAGCGCACCACACGCCGGGTGGCGCTCAGCGAGCGTGCGCGGCCGTTTTTCGAGCGCTGTGCCGTGCTGGTAGATGAAGCAAGACAGGCCGAATCGCTGCTGCAAAGCCAGCAGGCCATGGCGGCGGGCACACTGCAGGTGTGTATGTCGGCCGATATCGCCGTGCTGTGGGTAGGGCCGCTACTGGCCGAGTTCACCCGCCTGCACCCCGATATCACACTGGATCTGGACCTGAGCGGCGTGGTGGACGAACACGCCGATACCCAGCCAGACCTGATCATCCGCCAGGGCAGCAGCCGCCCGGCGGGCCGCCCGGTATGGCCGCTGGCCACGCTGACACAGGGCCTGTTTGCCGCGCCGGCCTATCTGGCACGGCATATGGCCCCGCTTACCCCGGCAGAGCTGGCCGTGCACGACTGCCTGCACAGCCGTGGCCAGGTGCAGTGGGCGCTGCGCCAGGCGGGCAAGCCACAGCAGCCCATGATCAGCGGGCGGCTAGGCCTGAATGATCTGGGCCTGATGCGCACGCTGGCCGAGCATGGCGCGGGCATTGCCATGCTACCCAAGCTACTAACACAAGAGGCGGTGCGCAGCGGCCGCCTGGTGGCGGTACTGGCCGACTGGGAATGCCCGGCGCTGACGCTGGTGGCACTGGCGGCCAACGATACGCTCACGCCGCAGGCCATGGCGCTGCGCGATTTTCTGGCCAGCCGGCTAGCGCTGGACTAGGGCCGGTCAACGCATACGGCGCATGCGGTACCAGGCCAAACTGCCGGCGCTGCACGCACAGCGCCCCAGGTACGCTACCCGGTACTGCCACGCAGCTTGCCCAGCGCCAGGCTAGCCGCCGCGGTGCGGGTTTCCACCGCCAGCTTGTCGAATACGTGTTCCAGGTGTTTGTTTACCGTGCGCGGGCTCATGCCCAGGATATCGGCGATATCGCGGTTGGTCTTGCCCAGGCTCAGCCAGTGCAGCACCTCTGCTTCGCGCTGGGTTAGCCGGAACGCGCCCATCAGCGTCTGGATACTGGCTTCGTCGTTTTCCTCGCGCAGCACCACCAGCCATTCCTCATCGCCGGTCTGGTCATGAAAGCTGGCCAGTAGCCGCCGCCCGGCTTGCGCCAGCAATAGCGCCGGCTGCTCGGTACCGGCCAGCCTGGCGGCCTGGGCAGCCTGGGTCCAGGCCAGCAAGGCCGGCGGGGCCTGGTCGCTTGCGCCAAAATAATGCTCGATCAGCCGCCGTGCCAGCGCGGTTTGCCACACCAGGCGGCCACTGCGGGCGGCAATGGCTACTGTGGCCTGGCCGAAAGCGTCCAGCGCGCTGCTGGCCTGCGTCATCTGGCGGGCGTTCTGGATATGCGCGGCAATGCGCGCCAGCACCTCGGGCGGGCGCAAGGGTTTGGTGACATAGTCGGCCCCGCCAGCGGCAAAGGCCGCCACCACGTGTTCGCTTTCGGTCAGGCCGGTCATGAACACGATGGGGATGGCGCGGGTGGCAAAGGCGGCTTTCAGGCGGCGCGCCACCTCGAAGCCATCCAGCCCCGGCATCACCGCGTCCAGCAGGATGACATCGGGCAGCGACAGCCGGGCGCGCTGCAAGGCGGCGTCGCCGTCGGTGGCCACCAG
This sequence comes from Vogesella mureinivorans, assembly GCF_007644035.1. Classification (GTDB taxonomy): domain Bacteria; phylum Pseudomonadota; class Gammaproteobacteria; order Burkholderiales; family Chromobacteriaceae; genus Vogesella; species Vogesella mureinivorans. The sequence goes on from NZ_VMTV02000346.1 coordinate 31,589, forward strand.
TACGGTGTAGCCCGCCTCGTCCAGCGCGTCGTGCAGCAGGGCCAGGTTGTCCGGCTGGTCATCTACGATCAGCACCACGTGCTGCTGGTGTGGGGTAATCATGCTTTAGTCTCCGGCTGCAAACCGTGGTGCAGCAGCTCGCGCAAGGCTTCAAACTGGAACTGGCGCACGTGCTCGCCGGCAATACGGGCAAACTCGGCGTAGGCTGCATCCAGTGCGGCCAACCTGGCCAGCTCGCTGCGCAGCCCGCGTACATAGCCCAGCTCTACCGCCTCCAGCAGGCCGGCCAGCTCGGCAGCTGGCGGCAGCACCAGCGCCTGCAGCACCGGCGCAGGGTTGGCCGCTGCCATGGCAGGCTGACCAATCACCCACTCCAGCGCCAGCTTGTGGCCTATCCAGTCCAGCAGCTCTTCCACGCGTATCGGTTTGAGAATGAAATCTTCGCTGGCAATGCCGGCGTCGTTGTCCTGGCCTTTATCAAAGGCATTGGCAGAAATCACGGCCAGCTGCGCGGTACAGCCCGACTGGCGCAGGCGGCGCAGTGTTTCCCAGCCGTCTATCCCCGGCATGGCCAAGTCCATGAACACCAGATGCGGCTGAAAGCGCACCACCATGGCCAGGCAGTCGTAACCGTTGGCCGCCTGGGCCACCTCGAAGCCCAGGCGCTCCAGCACACCGGCCAGCATTTCACGGTCGATGGCTTCGTTGTCTACCAGCAGGATGCGCTGGCGCACACCCACATAGCCCACCCGGTTGCGGCGCGGCAGCTCGCGCTCGGCCAGCGCGGCGTGCACGTGCGGCAAAAACAGGCGCACGGTGAAGTGGCTGCCCTGCCCTGGCGTGCTGCGCACGGTCAGCTCGCCGCCCATCAGGTCGGTCAGCATCTTGCTGATGGTGAGCCCCAGGCCGGTGCCGCCCGCGCCGCTGCTACTGCCGCGCTCGAAGGGCTCGAAGATGCGCAGCAGCTCGCCTTCGGCAATGCCCGGCCCGGTATCGATCACCTCGAAGGTGGCCATCTCGCCACGGTACTGCAGGGCAAAACGCACGCTGCCGCGGCGGGTAAACTTGACCGCATTGCCCAGCAGGTTGATCAGGATCTGGCGCAGGCGCTTTTCGTCGGCGCGCACCACCTGCGGCAAGTGGGCGGCGGGGGCATAGTGAAAATCCAGCCCCTTATTACGCGCCTGCAGCTCGAACATGGCCACCAGCTGGCGCAGGAAGGCATCGAAATCCATGGCGCGGGTGGCCAGCTGCAGCTTGCCGCTTTCGATACGGGCAATATCCATGCTGCCCTCGATCACCGACAGCAGGTGGTCGCCGCTACGGCGTATTACTTCGATGGCCTGGCGGCGCGACGGCGGGATCTCGGCGTCGCCATCCAGAATCTGCGCGTAGCCGAGAATGCTGTTGAGCGGGGTACGCAGCTCGTGGCTGATGGCCGACACGTAGCGGCTCTTGGCCTGGTTGGCTTGCTCGGCCGCCTCGCGCGCACGCTTGAGCTGCTCGTCGGTGAGCCGGTGCGATTCGATTTCGGCAAGCAGGCGGGCGGTCTGGCGGTTCGATTCCAGCTGGGCCACCTCTCGGCTCTGGGCAGTCAGCACCATCCACCACGCTACCACGCCGCTGACCAGCAGCAGCACGGCAAACAGCCGCCAGAACAAGTGGGGCAGCCAGGCTTCGTAGCCGCCCTGCAGCGCCCCTTGCCATTCGATGTAATACAGCAAGCCCAGCACCAGCAGCAGCACGCTGCCGATGCTGGTCATCAGCAGCAGATAATGGCCCAGCCCGTGCGCCAGATACGGCTGCAAAGCCCGCGGCAGCAGGTAACGTAACAGCGCGGCCCACTGTGCGGCCAACCTGGCCTGCGGCTTGCAGGCATCGCCACAGCGTACGTCCAGCGTGCAGCACAGCGAGCAGATCATGCCCTGATAGGCGGGGCACGGCGCCATGTCTTCCGCCTCGTAATCGCGCTCGCACACCACGCAGCGGTACTGGCTGGCACCGGCAGCCATGGCGGGCCGTGCGCTGTAATAGCGCCCGCCCGTCAGCCAGGCAATCAGCGGGGCGCTACAAAACGCCACCGCCATGGCCACAAAAGGCGCCAGTGGCTGCCAGTGCTCGCCAAATACCCCCACGTGGGTGGCAATGGACAGCAAAGACGCCAGCGCCATGGCACCCACGCCTACCGGATTGATGTCGTACAGGTAGCTGCGCTTGAATTCGATACCCTTGGGGCTGAGCCCCAGCGGCTTGTTGACCACCAGGTCGGCCACCACAGCCATGATCCACGAGATGGCAATATTGGCATACAGCCCCAGCACCTGGCCCTGCGCGTGGAACACCTCCAGCTCCATCAGCAGCAGGGCAATAGCCAGGTTGAACACCACCCACACCACGCGGCCGGGGTGGCTGTGGGTGAGGCGCGAAAAGAAATTGGACCACGCCAGCGAGCCGGCGTAGGCATTGGTGACATTGATCTTCAGCTGCGACACCAGCACAAACAGCGTGGTGGCCGCGATAGCGAGCGGGGTGTTGTCAAACACATGCGCAAAGCCGATCAGGTACATCTGGTTGGGGTCTACCGCGCGCTCGGCCGCCACGCCATTACGCAGTGCCAGCCACGCCAGCAACGCCCCACCCAGCATTTTCAGCACCCCGGGCAGCACCCAGCCGGGGCCACCCACCATCACCGCCAGCAGCCACTGCCGGCGGTTGGCCGCCGTGCGCGGCGGCATGAAGCGTAGGTAGTCTGCCTGCTCGCCCATCTGGGTAATCAGCGCAATGCCCACCGTGAGCGCTGCACCAAACAGATGCAGGTCAAATGCCTGCGGTGCATTGTTTGCACCAGCGTAGCGCCACAGCCCGGCCAGCGCCTGCGGCTCGTGCCACAGCACAAAAACATAAGGCAGCACCAGCAAACACAGCCACAGCGGCTGCGTCCACACCTGTAGCCGGCTGATGGCGGTGACCCCGTGCATGACCAGCGGCAGCACCACCAGGGCGCAAATCAGGTAACCCCATTGCGGCGGTATGCCAAAGCCCAGTTCCAGTGCATAGGCCATGATGGCCGCTTCCAGCGCAAAGAAAATGAAGGTAAACGAGGCGTAGATCAGCGAGGTAATGGTAGAGCCGATATAACCAAAGCCGGCGCCACGGGTAAGCAGGTCCATATCCACGCCATAGCGGGCGGCGTACAGGCTGATAGGCAGGCCAGCCAGAAAAATAATGAAGCCGGTGGCCAGGATGGCCCAGAAGGCGTTCAGGAAACCGGCCTCCACCATCATGGTGGCGCCCACGGCCTCCAGCACCAGAAACGACGCGGCACCGCCCACGGCGGTATTGGCCACCCGCCACGCCGACCAGCGGCGAAAACGCTGCGGGGTAAAGCGCAGCGCGTAGTCTTCCAGCGTTTCGCTGGCCACCCAGCGGTTGTAGTCTCGCCGGACAGTCACCACGGCCTGTGGTAGTGCGGGTGGGGCGTCGGTATGCGTATCCATGCCGCTTTACTGGCAAGAAGCAGGCCAAGCTGGCGCCACGGGCCGATCTTAAAGGTCTGGCAATAAAAAAGGCGCACCATTATTGGTGCGCCTTTGCCAGCGGCCATGCTGCGGCCAACCCTGTGGCCGGTGTACTCAGACCATCGCGGTTACATCCGGCTTGCAGCTGAACGTCTGGGTAATGCTGCCGTCGGCGTCCACACTTTCCAGCTTGACGTCAAAGCCCCATAGCCGGCTCACGTGCTTCAGCACCTCTTGCGCGCTGCCGGCTTCCAGCGGCTTGCGGTTGTGCATGCTGTGGCGCAGCGTGAGGCTGCGGTCGCCGCGCAGGTTCACGTTCCACACCTGGATATTCGGCTCGCGCGAGCCCAGATTGTACTGCTCGGACAGCATCTGGCGGATGCGGCGGTAGCCGCGCTCGTCATGGATGGCGGCCACCTCCAGCTTGTCGTCGCGGTCGTCGTCGCGGATGGCAAACAGGCGGAAGTCGCGAATCAGCTTGGGCGACAGGTATTGCGAAATGAAGCTCTCGTCCTTGAAGTTCTTCATCGCAAACTCCAGCACCGGGCGCCACGGCGTGCCGGCAATATCGGGGAACCATTCGCGGTCTTCGGCGGTAGGCGCCTCGCAAATGCGCTTGATGTCCTGGTACATGGCAAAGCCCAGCGCATACGGGTTGATGCCGTTGTACCAGCGGGCCGTTACCGGCGGCTGGTACACCACATTGGTGTGGCTTTGCAGGAACTCCATCATGAAGCCGTCGGTGACCACGCCTTTTTCGTACAGGCGGTTCAGCAGCGTGTAGTGCCAAAAGGTAGCCCAGCCCTCGTTCATCACCTGGGTCTGGCGCTGCGGGTAGAAATACTGCGCCACCTTGCGCACGATGCGGATGATCTCGCGCTGCCACGGCTCCAGCAGCGGGGCCGATTTTTCGATGAAGTACAGCAGGTTTTCCTGCGGCTCGGCCGGAAAACGTGGCGCGGCCTTGGCGCTGTCGTCGCGCTCGCGGCGCGGAATGGTGCGCCACAGGTCGTTTACCTGCGTTTGCAAATAGGCTTCGCGCTCGTGCAGGCGGGCTTGCTCTTCGGCCAGCGACAGTTTTTGCGGCCGTTTGTAGCGGTCTACACCGTAGTTCATCAGCGCGTGGCAGCTATCCAGCAGCTCTTCTACGGCGTCAATGCCGTAGCGCTCTTCGCAGCGGCTGATGTACTGGCGGGCAAACACCAGGTAGTCGATGATGGCGCTGGCGTCGGTCCAGGTGCGAAACAGGTAATTGCCCTTGAAGAAGCTGTTGTGGCCGTAGGCAGCGTGGGCAATCACCAGCGCCTGCATCGTCATGGAGTTTTCTTCCATCAGGTAGGCGATGCACGGGTTGGCGTTGATCACGATTTCGTACGCCAGGCCCATCTGGCCACGCTTGTAGCTTTTTTCGGTGCTGACGAAGTGCTTGCCGAAACTCCAGTGGTGGTAGTTCACCGGCATGCCCACCGACGAGTAGGCGTCCATCATCTGCTCGGCGGTAATCACCTCCAGCTGGTTGGGGTAGCAGTCCAGCTGGAACTCGTTTACGGCGATATCACGCAGGGCTTTGTCGTATTCGTCAATCAGGTCGAAGGTCCATTCGGACCCGGTGGAGATCGCTGTCATGGTGCTGCCCTCCTGCTGCTGTGCCTGCGGCCAACCCTAGCGGGTGGCCGGCTGCCGCTTGAACAGTTCGCGGAAAACCGGATAGATATCAGCCGGCGAGCGGATCTTCTGCATGGCAAAGTGCTTGTGCTGCCCCGCCACGCGCAGGTACTCGTACCACAGGTTTTGCGGCTCGCCCTCGGTGATTTCGATATAGGCGTAGTACTGGCACCACGGCAGGATGTTTTCTTGCAGGATCTTGCCGCAGTTGGCCGAATCGCTATCCCAGTTATCCCCGTCAGACGCCTGCGCGGCGTAGATGTTCCACTCGCTGTTGGCATAGCGTTTTTTCACGATGTCGGCCATCAGGTTCAGCGCCGACGACACCACGGTGCCGCCCGACTCGCGCGAGTGGAAAAAGTCCTGCTCGTTCACCTCTACCGCGCTGGTATGGTGGCGGATGAATACCACCTCGATCTTTTCGTAATTGCGCTGCAAGAACAGGTACAAGAGGATGAAAAAGCGCTTGGCCATATCCTTCTTGCCCTCGTCCATGGAGCCGGATACGTCCATCAGGCAGAACATCACCGCCTTGCTGGTGGGTTTGGGCTGCTTGACGCGGTTGTTGTAGCGCAGGTCGAACGGGTCGATGAAGGGGATATGGTTGATCTTCTCGCGCAGCGCATGGATATGGCGGCGGCGCTCGCGCACCTCCATACCGTTGTCGTCGTCCGACTCCAGCAGCGTATCCAAGTCTTCCTCGGCTTCGCGCAGGCGAGCCAGTGTCGGCGCGGCCATGGCCACGCGCCGCGCCAGCGCGCCGCGCAGGCTACGCACGATGCTGATATTGGCCGGCGTGCCGTCGTTGGTGTAGCCGGCGCGCACCGGTTTCATTTCCTCGATGCCCATCAGCTGGGTTTTCACCAGGTTGGGCAGCGCCAGGTCTTCGAAGAACACGTTCATGAACTCTTCGCGCGACAGCTGGAAGGCAAAGTCGTCCTCGCCCTCGCCTTCGTTACTGGCTTTGCCGCCGCCACCGCCGCCACCACCGCCCTGCGGGCGCTTGATACGGTCGCCCTGCACAAACTCTTCGTTACCGGGGTGCACGTGCTCGCCCACGCCGCCACGGCCATGGTGGAACGACGGCTCGGAAATATCCTTTACCGGAATCGATACGTTCTCGCCGCTTTCAATGTCGGTAATGCTGCGCCCCTTGATGGCCTTGCCGACGGCTTCCTTGATCTGGGCTTTGAAACGGCGCAAAAAGCGCTCGCGGTTGACGGCGGATTTGTTCTTGCCGTTCAGTCTTCTGTCGATAATGTGCGACATGCTTGCCTCCTAGCCGTGTGGTCACGGTGACGGGGTTGGCCGCAACGCTGCGGCCAACCTTTTGCCGCGTACTGCTCAGGACGACTTGCGCACCCGCAGGTACCATTCGCACAGCAGGCGTACCTGCTTGGGCGTGTAACCTTTGGTCACCATGCGGTTGACAAAGTCTTCGTGCTTTTTAGCCTCGTCGGCGCTGGCTTTGGCGTTGAAGCTGATCACCGGCAGCAGCTCTTCGGTGTTCGAGAACATTTTCTTCTCGATCACGGTGCGCAGCTTCTCGTAGCTGGTCCAGGCCGGGTTGTTGCCGGCGTTGTTGGCGCGGGCACGCAGCACAAAGTTCACGATCTCGTTGCGGAAGTCTTTCGGGTTGGAGATGCCTGCCGGCTTCTCGATTTTCTCCAGTTCGGCGTTCAGCGAGGTACGGTCGAAGTTTTCGCCGGTGTCCGGGTCGCGGTACTCCTGATCCTGTATCCAGAAGTCGGCAAAGGTCACGTAGCGGTCAAAGATGTTCTGGCCGTATTCGCTATAGCTTTCCAGGTAGGCAGTCTGGATTTCCTTGCCGATGAATTCCACGTACTTGGGCGCCAGGTACTCTTTCAGGAAGGTCAGGTATTTCTGCTCCTGCTCTGCCGGAAACTGCTCGCGCTCTACCTGCTGTTCCAGCACGTACATCAGGTGTACAGGGTTGGCCGCGACCTCGGAGTGGTCGAAGTTGAACACCTTGGACAGGATCTTGTAGGCAAAGCGGGTGGACAGGCCGTTCATGCCCTCGTCTACGCCGGCAAAGTCGCGGTATTCCTGGTGCGATTTGGCCTTCGGGTCGGTGTCTTTCAGGTTGTCACCGTCGTACACCAGCATCTTGCTGTACAGGCTGGAGTTTTCCGGGTCTTTCAGCCGCGACAGCACGGCAAACTGCGCCATCATTTTCAGGGTGCCCGGCGCGCACGGGGCGCCGCCCAGCGAGGAGTTGCGCACCAGCTTGTCGTAAATCTTGATCTCGTCCGACACGCGCAGGCAGTACGGCACCTTCACGATGTAGATACGGTCGAGGAAGGCTTCGTTGTTTTTGTTGTTGCGGAAGTGCTTCCACTCGCTTTCGTTGCTGTGCGCCAGCACGATGCCGTCAAACGGAATGGCACCAAAGCCTTCGGTTCCCTTGAAGTTGCCTTCCTGGGTGGCGGTCAGCAGCGGGTGCAGCACCTTGATGGGCGCCTTGAACATTTCCACGAACTCCAGCAGGCCCTGGTTGGCCAGGCACAGGCCACCGCTGTAGCTGTAGGCGTCCGGGTCGTCCTGGGCGTAGCTTTCCAGCTTGCGGATATCCACCTTGCCCACCAGGCTGGAGATGTCCTGGTTGTTTTCGTCGCCCGGCTCGGTCTTGGCCACGCCCACTTGCTTCAGCACCGACGGGTAGCGTTTCACCACACGGAACTGGCTGATGTCGCCGTTGAACTCGTGCAGGCGTTTTACTGCCCACGGGCTGGGAATGGTGCGCAGGTAGCGGCGCGGAATACCGTACTGGTCTTCCAGGATGGGGCCGTCTTCTTCAAAGTTGAACAGGCCCAGCGGCGAATCGTTTACCGGGCTGCCCTTGATGGCGTAAAACGGCACACGCTCGGTCAGCTCTTTGAGCTTTTCGGCAATGGACGATTTGCCACCGCCCACCGGGCCCAGCAGATAGAGAATCTGTTTCTTCTCTTCCAGGCCCTGGGCGGCGTGGCGGAAGTAGGCCACCACTTGCTCGATGACCTCTTCCATGCCGTAAAACTCGCGGAACGCCGGGTAGACGCGAATCATCTTGTTACTGAAGATGCGCGACAGCCGGGTATCGTGGCGGGTGTCGATGACCTCCGGTTCACCGATAGCCATCAGCATGCGCTCGGCCGCGCTGGCGTAGGCCAGTGGCTCGCGCTTGCAGATATCCAGGTACTCCTGGATGGTGAATTCTTCTTCGCGGGTGCGATCGTAACGGGATGCGTAGTGGCTGAAGATGTCCGGGCTCATGGCGTGACCCTCCTGTTGAAGGCAAGCACGAGCCATGGTGCGGCGCACCGTGCTCCCCCTTGCCTATTAGTCTGCTGACGCGGAAAACCTGTTCTTGGTTTGGGTATAGCACAGCAAAAAAAAGGCAAGTACAAAATCTAAAGCTATCGTTATGCAAAAATCGATATAAAAAAGCCATCATAGCGTAACGGGCTTTTCATAACAGCCATCAAAAAAACACCATTTCATTACGATTCAATTACTTAAACAACCGCAGCGCACATGCCGGCAAGCCGGAACGCATAAAAGCACAAGGCCGGCATGCTGCCGGCCTTGTGCTTTTTATTGCCAAATTTTTTTGTCATGCCTTGCGATCCAGGATGCGGGTACCGATTTCGTACAGCTTGCCCCGCTCCACTTCATTGCAGCGCCGCACCTCTACCACCGCTTCCAGCGGCTTCATCGGCATATTGCCCACCCCTGGTACAATCACGATCACTTCCAGCCGCTCGCCATGCTGCGGTACATACATGCAGCGTATGGCCATGCCGTCTACCGACAGGTCCACACACTCGCCATAGTGTGTTTCACCGGTATGCAGCGATTTCATCTTGGCACGGCAGCCCATGCGCAGGCGCCGGCCTACGCGGCGGTCGTGATAGTGGGTGTCAAATGGCTTCACCTGGCAGGGTTCCTTGTTGCCACGCGGCCAACCAGTGCAGGCCGACCAGGGTTTTGCTATCGGTAATGCGGCCATCCAGCGACATGGCTTGCGCTTCTGTGGCTGGCAGCAGCAGCACCTCCAGAAACTCGCCTTCGTCCAGCTGGCGGGGCGTTTGCGTGAGCCCGGTAGCCAGATAGTAATGAATCACCTCGTCAGCATAACCGATACACGGGTAGGCCTTGCCAAGATAACGCCACTGCGCGGCGATAAAACCGGTTTCTTCCCATAGCTCGCGTTTGGCGGTATCGGCAGGCGCTTCCTGCGGGTCAATTTTGCCGGCAGGGATTTCGATAAAACTCTGCCCGGCCGGGTAGCGGTACTGCCGCTCCAGCACCAGCTCGCCAGCGTCGGTCAGTGCCAGCACCGCTACCGCCCCGGGGTGGCGGATAAACTCGCGGGTAGCCTGCTTGCCGTCCGGCAGGCTGACCGTATCGCGTCGCACCTTGAGGAAACGCCCTTCAAATACTTGCTCGCTATCCAGCTGCTTTTCGGTGAGATCCACTGTTTTTCTTTCTGTTACGCCATTGCCACGCCACGGCAGCACGCCACAGCACCATAACCAGTACATAGCCGCAGCCCGCCAGCAACAAGCCCAGGGCGGGGACGCCCAGCAGCAAGGGTTGGCCGTATTCTGCCAGCCATGCCTGCAGCTGCGGCGCCCAGACGGTGATGTCGTGCCACGAGCCATCCGGTATGACGGGCATTGTAGCGGCGTCGGTCTGCCCGAGTAAAAGCCTGCCCAAGCGGTAAGCCACAAAGTAAAGCGGCAAGTAGGTCAGCGGGTTGGTATAAAGAGTACACAACAAGGCCAAGGGCAAATTGGTGCGAAAATACAACGCTAGCATGCCGGCAGCCAGCATCTGCGTCGGCCCCGGCATCAGGCCGGCAAACATCCCCACGGCAATCGCCCCGGCGACCTTGCGCCGCTGTACGTACCACAGCTCGTCCCTGTCCAGATAGGGCTGTAACCACGCCATACCGGGCTGCTGCACCCAGCCGTGTATGTGCTGCATTTTGCCGCGTACCCAGCGCTTTAACTTTGACATGGCTTATCTGTTTTCATGTTTTTTCCTGGCGTAATAAAAAAGTCTGAAAAAATTAAAACAAGCGTTTGAACCAGTTCTATAATCATCATCACTCGCCGGAACGAAACACGGCAGTAACAGACCAACAGGCCACAAGCGGCCAACACGAGGAAGCAGCACCGCCTGCGGGCTGCGACAACACTGGAGATACGACATGCCTAGCTACAAAGCTCCCCTGCGCGATTTCGACTTTGTCCTGAACGAGCTGATCAAAGTTCAGGAAGTGTTGCCCGGCCTGCCTGGCTACGAAGAAGCCACCCAGGACATTTTCAGTTCTTATCTGGAAGCCGCCGCCCAGTTCTGCGAAAACGAACTGGCGCCGCTGAACCGCCAAGCCGACGAAGAAGGCTGCAGCTTCGACCCGGCCACCAAATCGGTTACCACCCCGGTAGGCTTCAAGGAAGCCTACAAGCAGTTCTGCGAGCTGGGCTTTACCGCCCTGGACTGTGACCCGGCTTACGGTGGCCAGGGCATGCCCAAGACCCTGTCGTTCCCCATCATCGAAATGCAGTGTTCGGCCAACGTAGCCTGGTCCATGTACCCTGGCCTGTCGCACGGTGCCTACTCTGCCATCCATGCCCACGGCACCGACGAGCAGAAAGCCACCTATCTGCCACAGCTGGTAGACGGCAGCTGGACCGGCACCATGTGCCTGACCGAGCCACACTGCGGTACCGACCTGGGCCTGCTGAAAACCAAAGCCGAGCCCAACGCCGACGGCAGCTACAACATTACCGGCACCAAGATTTTCATCTCGGCCGGCGAACACGATATGTCCGACAACATCATCCACCTGGTACTGGCCCGCCTGCCGGATGCACCAAAAGATGTAAAAGGCATTTCGCTGTTCATCGTGCCCAAATTCCACGCCGACGGCAGCCGAAACAGCGTGTACTGCGGCAGCCTGGAACACAAGATGGGCATTAAATCCAACGCCACCGCCGTCATCAACCTGGATGACGCCAAAGGCTACCTGATCGGCGAGCCGAACAAAGGCCTAGCCTGCATGTTTACCATGATGAATGCCGCCCGTCTGGGCTGCGGCATGCAGGGCCTGGGTATTGGCGAAGCCTCGTTCCAGGGCGCGCTGGCCTACGCCCGCGACCGCCTGCAGATGCGCGCCATGGCCGGTGCCAAGTTTCCGGAAAAAGCCGCAGACCCCATCATCGTGCACCCGGATGTACGCCGCATGCTGCTGACGCAAAAAGCCTACACCGAAGCAGGCCGTGCGCTGGCCGCCCTGCTGGCACTGCAGCTGGATATCGAAGAAAAACACCCGGATGCCGACGCCCGCGCCGAAGCCGCCGACCTGGTGGCCCTGCTGACGCCGGTAGCCAAAGCGTTCATGACCGACAACGGCTACACGGCGGCCAACATGGGCATGCAGGTATTCGGTGGCCACGGTTTTATCCGCGAATGGGGCATGGAACAGCTGGTGCGTGACTGCCGCATCTCACAGATCTACGAAGGTACCAACGGTATCCAGGCTATCGACCTGCTGGGCCGCAAAGTGCTGATGGACCAGGGCCAGAAGCTGCGCAAGTTCACCAAGCAGATCCACAAGTTCTGCCAGGCCAACGAAGGCAACGCCCAACTGGCCGAGTTCGTGGCACCCCTGGCCAAGCTGCTGAAAGACGTGGGTGACATCACCATGGGCATTGGCATGGCCACCATGAAAGACCGTGACGAAGCCGGTGCCGCAGCCACCGACTACCTGCGCCTGGTAGGCCACCTGACCTACGCCTGGCTGTGGGCCCGCATGGCCGAGGTAGCCTATGCCAAGCTGGACACCGCCAGCGACGACTTCTACAAAGCCAAGATCGCCACGGCCCGCTTCTACTTTGCCAAGCTGCTGCCCGAGGTAGAAAGCCTGAAAGCCACCATCAAGGGCGGCGCCAAACCGCTGATGTCGCTGGAAGACGAACAGTTTGCCTTCTAATCCGGTAGCGTAGTACCAGCCATGCCCCCGCTAGCCGGGGGTTTTTTCATGGGGCCCGCCAAGCGGGCCATCACAGCAATACCACCTGGTTACGCCCACGCGCTTTGGCGTGGTATACCGCACGGTCGGCACGCTGCAGCAGGGTCTCCGGCTCATCGTTAGCGGATGACAATACCGCCACGCCAAAGCTGGCTGTTAGCGGCCAACGTGTGTTCTCCCACGCAAAAGGCGTTTGCTCCAGCGCCAGGCGCAGGCGGTTTGCCACCACACTGGCACCATGCTCGGTCGTATCCGGCAGCAGGATGCAAAACTCCTCGCCCCCTGCCCGGCACAACAGGTCCTGCTCGCGCAGCTCGCGGCGCAGCACCGTCACCAGGTGCACAATGGCGGCATCGCCTGCCGCGTGGCCCAGCTGGTCATTAATCTGCTTGAAATGATCCACATCCAGCACGCACAGCGCATAGGGCATGCCGCGCTGCGCCATGCTGTGCTGCTGCTTGAGGCTGGCACTGAAAGCACGGCGGTTCAGCGCGCCGGTCATCGGGTCGGTCATGGAAAGGTGTTCCAGCTTGCCCACCAGACGCATGGTCACCACCCCCGCCATGGCAATATTCACTGCCAGGTTCAGCACCAGGCCCACCAGCAGGAAAACCACATTGAAAGGCTCGTTCGACGCGACCGACGCCGTGGCCACATTGCCGCCCAGTACCATAAGGGCACGCAGCAAAAACAAGCCCCCCACCGCCGCCAGGGGGCTGGCCACCAAAGCCCGCGCCCCGCGGGTAAAGTACTGCTGCTCATGCAACAACGCATCCTGCGTGGCACGTAACAAGAGCCAGGCTGCCGTCAATGAATACACCACCGCATGGAAACCAGCCGGCTGGCCATACGGCTGGCCAAGCAACAAAGCCCCGCCCAGCAAAACCACCCCCAGGCTTTCGGCGACACCACTACCATCACGCCGTACAAAAAAGCGTATGCCCAGGCGCAAGCTGCAAAATGCCAGCAGCCCCAGCACATCGGCAAACGGGTACGCCAGCCACACCGGCAACGCGCCACCACGCTGCAGCGTCAGCAGCAGGCTCAAACCCATCAGGAAATCACACAGGAAAAAGCGGCGCGCCACCACGGGGGCCATTTTCAGCACCATGCCCGCCACCGCCCAGCCGCTAGCGGCCACCCAGCAAACAGTAATGTTGGCTTGTACGATCGTCAGGGGGTCACTCATGCCGGGCTCGATAAGGATATTTTTATCGTTATTCACGGTTGCAGCAGGCAAAGCAAGCCCGGCAGTGGTTGCCTGGGCTGATAGAATCATGGCCTACCCCGCCACGGACACGCTGCCATGCTGCTAGATAGCACCACCCTGGATACCCGCCTTGCCTACCAGCTGCTCACCCACGCTGTCAGCCCGCGCCCTATTGCCTGGGTCAGCACACGCAGCCCGGCCGGGGTGGTCAACCTGGCGCCGTTTTCTTTCTTTACCGTGGCCAGCATCAGCCCGCCGGTCCTGCTGTTTACCCAGGTCAACCCGCGCGATGGCCACACAAAAGACACCCTGCGCAACCTGCAGGCCAACGGCGAGTGCGTGGTCAATATCGTCACCCACGCCCAGGCCGAGGCCATGAACCAAAGCTGTGCGCCCTATCCGCCAGAGGTCAGCGAGCTGACCGCTGCAGGGCTAGGCACCGCTGTGCTGCCATGGCTGGATGTGCCTGGCGTAGCCGGCGCACCGATACACATTGCCTGCCGCCTGCGTCAGCAGCTGCAAATCAGCCCGGCGGCGCAAAGTGGCACGGTAGTACTACTGGATGTACTGGGCTTCGCCATAGACGACCAACTCATGCAAAACGGCCAACTCTGCGCCGAACAGCTTGATGTAATAGGGAAAATGGGCGCTGATAGCTACTGCACCACCCGCCAGCGCTTTGAGCTGGCTCGCCCCGCACTCCCCGTCTAGCGCCAGAGGCACTGCCTGGCAGGGTGCGGGGCATGCTGGCCACTATGAATGGCAATAAAAGTTTTTCTAGACAAATCATGCATTTACCCTTACACTGCTTTTTGCCTCATTTTCTGGTTTGGCGCACATTACCAAACCTGCCTTGCTTTAACTGCTGTTACCACTCCGCACAGCAATTTCCCGCTTAGGTTTAAACGATGCAAACCGCCGCCCGGCGGCGCAAGACTTTGTGCTTTGCGTGATTGGACCGGGCTCACCCCTCATCCGGAAGGAGACACTGTGTCTAAAGAAGACATGATCGAATTGCAAGGTGTTGTCATCGAGATGCTGCCGGAATCGCGCTATCGCGTTCGGCTCGATAACAATGTGGAAATCCTTGCCTATGGCTCCGGCAAAATGAAAATGCACCGTATCCGTGTGCTGGTGGGTGATCGCGTTACTGTAGAAATGTCGCCTTATGACCTGACTAAAGGCCGCATTAACTTCCGCCATCCAACGGCGAAGATGGAAGGCCTGCCGCCTGCCAAACGCCGCTATTGAAAAAGACACAACCGGGTTCCGGCTGTGTCGTATAGGAATCCAATGAAAATTAATGAATTGAAACCGGGTGACTGCGTCACCCAACAGCTTGATAACAGTACTGTTGCTTTTGAAGTAGTTGCCATTCGCCAGATCGGCCGCCGTTTTCTGGTAACATTCCGCTCCGCGCTGGGCATTGCCAGCGCCAGCTATCAAGGCGACGCCTACATCAGCCTGGCCCATTAATTAAGCCGCTGACTACACAACCCCGCACTGGCAACAGGCGGGGTTTGTTGTTTCTGGCAGGCCTACTCCCGCCCCTCGCCACGCGCCAGGCGCTGCATCAGCTGGCGCACCTCGCCCATCTGCTCGTCCGGCAGCGTTTCATGGCGCATCAGCCGCAAATACAGCAGCAGATTGTCCAGCACCAGGCGCGCGGTAGAGACCAGGTACACCAGCTGGCGATCCTCGGCACTCACCCCCTGCTGGTGCAGCAGCGCATCGCGCTC
Organism: Vogesella mureinivorans; assembly: GCF_007644035.1. Classification (GTDB taxonomy): domain Bacteria; phylum Pseudomonadota; class Gammaproteobacteria; order Burkholderiales; family Chromobacteriaceae; genus Vogesella; species Vogesella mureinivorans. Next base: position 46,760 of record NZ_VMTV02000346.1, read on the forward strand.
CAGCAAGTCGGCCACCACCAGCCTGCGCAGCGCATTCTCGTCAAACGGCAGCTCTTCTGTCAGCCACGGGTAGTCCTGCTCTATGGCAGCTAGCAGGGTCAGCACTTCTTCCAGCCCCAGTTTCATGGCCAGACTCCACATCAGGTGATACTGCAGTCTAGCCCACGCAAACAAAAAGCCCCGCAGAATGCGGGGCTTTCCGGTACAGCTGCAGGGCTTAGTTGCGGCCGCAGCAAGCTTTGTATTTCTTGCCGCTACCACAGGTGCACGGGTCGTTGCGGCCAACCTTGCCATCGTTGCGCACAGTCATCGGCGCGGCCTCTTTGGCACGCCAGTAGTTGTGCACGGCTACTACGGCGTCGTCCAGCTCGCCCTTGAAGCTTTCCAGCTCGCTGGCGCTGAATTGCATCAGCGGGGCTTCGCCGTCTTCGGCGTCGAACATGCCACCCAGCGCCATTACTGGCATCAGCAGCTCTTCGAAGCCTTCGTCATCTGCCGCCTCGAACCAGTCGGTGGGCACCACGTCCAGGGCATACATATAGGCGTTGCACCACGGGCGGAAGTCCGGCTCGTCGCTGTCGTCGGCGCTGTACAGCACCAGTTCGGGCAGCTCGCCGTCGGCCAACGCTGCCGCTACGCTGTCGTAGAACTTCTGCAGCAGGGCACGGATTTCGGCTTCGGTTTCGGCGCTTTCAAATGCCGGCGCATCACCCAGGACGTCATCCAGCCACTCGTCCACACCCAGGCGGTCCGGGCCACAGGCCAGCGCAGTGAAGAAACCCTGCACTTCGTCGGGGCGCATGGTGGTGCCAGCTTGCGACAGCGGGGTGAGCAGGGCTTCCAGACGGGTCAGGTCGGCTTCGTTGAATACGGTCATGATGCAATCTCCAAAAGTATGGCGCGCATTGTAGCGTATCCACGCTGCCACAGAATTGTGACAGCACAAAAAACCCCGCCAGCCGGCGGGGTTGGCCGCAATGCATCAGGCGGTTTTTGCTTCGTCCAGCCCCAGCTTTTCTTTCATCTGCTGGCGCATGACAAACTTCTGGATCTTGCCGGTGATGGTCATGGGGAAGCTGTCGACAAACTCGATGTAGCGCGGAATCTTGTAGTAGGCAATCTGGCCGTCGCAGAAGGCGCGGATCTCGTCGGGGCTGCAGCTTTCGCCATCGCGCAGGCGTATCCAGGCGCACAGTTCCTCACCGTACCGGGCGTCGGGTACGCCGATCACCTGTACGTCTTGCACCTTGGGGTGGCGGTACAGGAATTCTTCGATCTCGCGCGGGTAAATATTCTCGCCGCCGCGAATCACCATGTCTTTCACGCGGCCCACGATATTGCAGTAGCCGTCTTCGTCCATCACCGCCAGGTCGCCGGTGTGCATCCAGCCGGCGTCGTCGATGGCTTCGCGGGTTTTGGCCGGGTCGCCCCAGTAGCCCAGCATCACCGAGTAGCCACGGGTCAGCAGCTCGCCGGTGTCGCCACGCGGCACGATGCGGCCGTTGGCATCCACGATTTTTACTTCTACATGCGGGTGGATGCGGCCAACGGTGGCGACCTTTTTTTCCAGCGGCGTGTCGGTGTGGCTCTGAAAGCTCACCGGGCTGGTTTCTGTCATGCCGTAGGCGATGGTGACTTCGGCCATGTGCATGTGCGCCACCACACGCCGCATCACCTCGATAGGGCACGGGCTGCCGGCCATGATGCCGGTGCGCAGCGTGGCCAGATCAAACTCGGCAAAGCGCGGGTGATCCAGCACCGCGATAAACATGGTGGGCACGCCGTGCAGCGCGGTACAGCGCTCGGCCTGCACCGCTTCCAGCACCGCCAGCGGCTCGAAGGCCTCGCTGGGGAACACCATGGCCGCGCCGTGGGTCACGCAGGCCAGCACCCCCAGCACCATGCCAAAGCAGTGGTACAGCGGCACCGGAATGCACAGCCTGTCGTCAGGCCCCAGCCGCATGGCCTCACCCACGAAAAAACCGTTATTCAGGATGTTGTGGTGCGTGAGCGTGGCGCCCTTGGGGCTGCCGGTGGTGCCGGAGGTAAACTGGATATTGATCGGGTCATCGAACTGCAGCGTGGCCGCCGTGGCGGCCAACCCTGCCCGCTCCTCATCGCTTGGCGGGGCCAGCAGGCTGGCAAAGTTCAGCATGCCCGGCGTGGCCTCCTCACCCATGCGCACCACCCAGCGCAGCTCGGGCAGCCGCGCCGCGTGCAGCTGGCCAGGGGCGCTGCCAGCCAGCTCGGGCGCCAGGTCGGCCACCATGGCTAGGTAGTCGCTGCTCTTGAAGCTGGGCGACAACACCAGCGCGCGGCAGCCTACCTTGTTCAGCGCGTACTCCAGCTCGCTGCGGCGGTAGGCCGGGTTGATGTTGACCAGCACCAGCCCCGCCTTGGCGGTGGCAAACTGCATCAGCACCCATTCCACATTGTTCTGCGACCAGATCCCCACCCGCTCGCCCGGCTGCAAACCCAGCCGGCGCAGGCCGCAGGCCAGGCGCGTGACCTGCTCGCCAAACTCGGCATACGTCCAGCGCACATTCTGCTGGCGCACGATCAGCGCGTCGCGCGCGGCGTAGCGCTGGCAAGCTTCGTCGAAATACTGGCCGATAGTCTGGCCGATAAGCGGGGTAGCACTGGTGCCGTGCACATAGCTGGGGGCAAGGGTCATGATGAGGTCTCCACAGGTGATGCCGTTGTCTTTGTGCGCAAAACTTACTATTACGTTAACGTAAACTCAAGCTTAATCAGGCAGGCTAGGTAAAAAACGCTACAATCGCGGCAGAACAACAGGAACCATCATGAGCGAAGAACGCCTCTTTACCATTTCAGACTTGGCACGCGATTTTGACATCACGCTGCGCACCATCCGTTTTTATGAAGAACAGGGCCTGATAGAGCCGCAGCGCGAAGGCCGCCAGCGGCTGTTTACCCACCGCGACCGCGCCCGGCTCAAGCTGATCCTGCGTGGCAAGCGCATTGGCCTGGCGCTGTCGGAGATCCGAGAGATTCTGGACCTGTACGAGCTGGCCCGCGACGAAGCCAGCCAGTCGCTAAAGCTGCTGCAGCTGCTGTCCGAGCGCAAGAAGCAGCTGGAAGAACAGCGCCACGATATCGACGCCGTACTGGCCGAAATCGTGACGCTGGAGGGCCACTGCCGCCAGGTGATCGACACCGTCACCGGCAAGGACGCCACAAGCTGACACATCCACACCACTGGGCAGAGTGGTTTTGTCATTTTGTATTGACGTTAACGTAAGCGTAAGTCAACATAAAACCATGCCAAGGCAGAAAACCGCCTATCAATACAAGAGCCCCCGGCAGCATGCACAAGGGGCAAACGGACACAGCCGCCCGCCCGGGCACAGAGGAGATAACATGTACAGCAGCCTGCGCTTTGACTTTGGCGAAACCTACGACATGCTGCGCGAAGCGGTACGCGAATTCGCCGCCAGCGAAATCGCACCGCGCGCCGCCGATATCGACCGCGACAACCTGTTTCCGGCCGACCTGTGGAAGAAGTTTGGCGACCTGGGCCTTTTGGGCATCACGGTGTCCGAAGAGTACGGCGGCGCCAATATGGGCTATCTGGCGCACATGATCGCCATGGAAGAAATCAGCCGCGCCAGCGCCTCGGTGGCGCTGTCCTACGGTGCGCATTCCAACCTGTGCGTGAACCAGATTTTCAAAAACGGCAACGACGCGCAGCGCCAGAAGTACCTGCCCAAGCTCATCAGCGGTGACCATATCGGCGCACTGGCCATGTCCGAACCCAACGCCGGCTCCGACGTAGTCAGCATGAAGCTGCGCGCCGACAAGGTAGACGGCGGCTACAAACTCAACGGCAGCAAAATGTGGATCACCAACGGCGGCGACGCCGATACCCTGGTGGTGTACGCCAAAACCGATATCAGCGCCGGCGCAAAAGGCATGACCGCCTTTATCGTGGAAAAAGGCTTTGCCGGTTTCAGCCACGGCAGCAAGCTGGACAAGCTGGGCATGCGCGGCTCCAACACCTACCCTATTTTCTTTGACGACTGCTTCGTGCCGGACGCCAACGTACTGGGCGGCGAAGGCAACGGCGTAAAAGTACTGATGAGCGGGCTGGACTTCGAGCGCGCCGTGTTGGCCGCAGGCCCGCTGGGCATCATGCAAGGCTGCATGGACGTGGTGGTGCCCTACCTGAACGACCGCAAGCAGTTTGGCCAGGCCATTGGCGACTTCCAGCTGATGCAGGGCAAGCTGGCCGATATGTACGTGAAGCTGTCCGCCAGCCGCGCCTATGTGTACGCCGTAGGCCAGGCGCTGGATCGTGGCGAATCGGGCCGCCAGACCCGTAAAGACGCCGCCGGCGCCATCCTGTACGCCGCAGAAGGGGCCACCCAGATGGCGCTGGACGCCATCCAGTGCCTGGGCGGTAACGGCTACATCAACGAATACCCCACCGGCCGCCTGCTGCGCGACGCCAAGCTGTACGAAATCGGCGCGGGCACCAGCGAGATCCGCCGCTGGCTGATCGGCCGCGAGCTGATGGCCGAAACCCGCTAAAACCTGAAAAACATATTAGCCACGAAACCCGCAAAAGAGCACGAAAAAGACACCCCTGAACCCACCTCATCTCTCGGTTTGCTTTCGTGTCTTTTCGTGGTTTTCGTGGCAAAAGGGGTTGTCCAACCATGCCCATCATCGAATCCAAGCTTTCCCCCCGCGCCGCCGACTTCCAGGCCAACGCCGACAAAATGCGCAGCATCGTGGCCGACCTGAAAGCCAAAGTTGCCCAGGCCGCGCTGGGCGGTGGCAGCAAGGCCCGCGACAAGCACGTGGCCAAAGGCAAGCTGCTGCCGCGCGAACGCATCGACCTGCTGCTGGACCCGGGCTCGCCGTTCCTCGAGCTATCCCAGCTGGCTGCCTTCGGCATGTATAACGACGACGCACCGGGCGCCGGCGTCATCACTGGGGTTGGCCGCATCAGCGGCATCGACTGCCTGATTGTGGCCAACGACGCCACCGTTAAAGGCGGTACCTACTACCCGATGACGGTAAAAAAACACCTGCGCGCGCAGGAAATCGCCCGCGAAAACCGCCTGCCCTGCGTCTACCTGGTGGATTCCGGCGGCGCCTTCCTGCCGCTGCAGGACGAAGTCTTCCCCGACCGCGAACACTTTGGCCGCATCTTCTACAACCAGGCCAACCTGTCCGCCGCCGGCATACCGCAAATCGCCGTGGTGATGGGTAGCTGCACCGCCGGTGGCGCCTACGTACCGGCCATGAGCGACGAAACCGTTATCGTCAAAGAGCAAGGCACCATCTTTCTGGGCGGCCCGCCGCTGGTGAAAGCCGCCACCGGCGAAGTGGTCTCGGCCGAGGAGCTGGGCGGTGGCGATGTACACACCCGCATCAGCGGCGTGGCCGATCACCTGGCACAAAGCGACGCCCACGCGCTGGCCATCGCCCGCCGCATCGTGTCCGACCTGAACTGGCATAAGCAAGGCCGGCTGGACCGCATCGAGCCGCGCCCGCCGCGCTACGGCGCCGAAGAAATCTACGGCGTGATTCCGGCCGACAGCAAAAAGCCGTTCGACGTGCGCGAGATCATCGCCCGCCTGGTGGACGATTCCGATTTCGACGAATTCAAGCAGAACTACGGCACCACGCTGGTTACCGGCTTTGCCAGACTCAATGGCTACCGCGTCGGCATCATCGCCAATAACGGCATTCTGTTTTCCGAGTCGGCGCTCAAGGGCGCGCACTTTGTCGAGCTGTGCTGCCAGCGCGGCATTCCGCTCGTCTTCCTGCAGAACATCACCGGCTTCATGGTGGGCAAGAAGTACGAAAACGGTGGCATTGCCAAAGACGGCGCCAAGCTGGTTACCGCCGTGGCCTGCGCCAGCGTGCCCAAGTTCACTGTGCTGATAGGCGGCAGCTTCGGCGCCGGCAACTACGGCATGTGCGGCCGCGCCTACAGCCCGCGCTTTTTGTGGATGTGGCCCAACAGCCGCATCTCGGTGATGGGTGGCGAACAGGCCGCCGGCGTGCTGGCCCAGGTGAAGAAAGAGCAGCTGGGCGACGCCTTTACCGCCGAGCAGGAAGAAGCGCTGAAAGCACCGGTGCGCGAGCAGTATGAAGCGCAGGGCCACCCCTACTACGCCAGCGCACGCCTGTGGGACGACGGTGTGATCGACCCGGCACAAACGCGCGAGGTGCTGAGCCTGGCGCTGGAAGCCAGCCTGTCGGCACCGGTAGAAAGCACGCGTTTCGGCGTGTTCCGCATGTAATTTATTCGCCGCGGCAGACTCGGAAATGCACAAACCTTTCTGCCACGAAACAACACGAAGCAAAGGCAAAAGACAAGCCGCCCCAAGGGGATCATCAAACAAAACCTGACGACGGTTTGCTTTGATTTTTTCGTGCGCTTTCGTGGGTTTCGTGGCAAAAAACCAGGCTTTTCCGTGCCTTCCGCAGGCTTACGTGGCAAAAAATGAAAGGGTTTTCAAATGAACTACAGCACTTTGGAAATCACCCGCAGCGGCCAGGTGGCCACCGTCTGGATGAACCGCCCCGAGCTGCACAATGCGATGAACGAACACCTCATCGCCGACCTGAGCGCCGCTTTTCGCGAGCTGAACCGTGACGACAGCGTGCGCGTGATCGTGCTGGCCGGCCACGGCAAGAGCTTCTCCGCCGGTGCCGACCTGGACTGGATGCGCCGCGCCGCCGGCTATACCGAGGCGCAAAACCTGGAAGACGCCAACAAGCTGGCCGCCATGCTCAAGGGCATCTACCGCAGCCGCAAACCGGTCATCGCCCGTATCCACGGCGCGGCACTGGCCGGCGGCACCGGCCTGGCCGCCGTGTGCGACATCGCCGTGGCCACCGACGCCGCCCGCTTTGCCCTGACCGAAGTACGCCTGGGCCTGATTCCCGCCACCATCGGCCCCTACGTGGCCGACGCCATCGGCTGGCGCCAGGCACGGCGTTACTTCCTCAGCGCCGAGCGCATTGACGCCGCCACCGCGCTGCGCATCGGCCTGGTGCACGAAGTGGTGGCCGAAGACGCACTGGATAGCCGCATCGCCGAGATCGCCGCCGAGCTGGGCAAAGGCGCACCGCACGCACTAGCCGCCGCCAAAGACCTGCTGGGCTGCCTGCACGACAGCTCGCCGCTAGACGACGAGCTGCTGTCGGACACCGCGCACCGCATCGCCGCGATACGCATTACCGACGAAGCGCGCGAAGGCCTGGCGGCCTTTTTCGAAAAACGCCCGCCTAGCTGGATATGATTTTTTGCCACGGAAACACACGCAAGACACGGACAAGACCGAACAAAGCACTGCAGGCCATGTAGCCGCACGGTAACTGGCTGCCGCCACCCGGACAGACACGCAGCGTCGTACCGGGTGTGTACCAAATCCCCTGCTTTCTTTCGTGCCTTTCGTGTGCTTTCGTGGCCAAACAGGACACACCATGCACGCCTACCCTACCCCTTGCGCCAGCCGCGCTGCGGCCAACCCTGCACCCGCTGCCCCACAGGAAACCCGCCCCATGTTCAGCAAGATCCTTATTGCCAACCGCGGCGAGATTGCCTGCCGTGTCATCAAGACTGCCCGTGCCATGGGTATCCGCACCGTGGCGGTGTATTCCGACGCCGACGCCAACGCCCGCTTTGTGAAGCTGGCCGACGAAGCCTGGCGCCTGGGCCCGGCACCAGCGGCGGAATCCTACCTGAAGGCCGGGCTGATTCTGGACATTGCCCGCCAGAGCGGCGCCCAGGCCGTGCACCCCGGCTATGGCTTTTTGTCCGAGAACGAAGACTTTGCCGCCGCCTGCCACGCCGCGGGCATTGCCTTTATCGGCCCACCGGCCAGCGCCATTGCCGCCATGGGTAGCAAGTCTGCCGCCAAGGCACTGATGGAAAAAGCCGGCGTACCGCTGGTACCCGGCTACCACGGCGACGAGCAAGCCCCCGCCTTTCTGCAGGCGCAGGCCGACGCCATGGGCTACCCGGTGCTGATCAAAGCCAGTGCCGGCGGTGGCGGCAAGGGCATGCGCATTGTGGAAAAGAGCGCCGATTTCGAAGCAGCCCTGGCCAGCTGCCAGCGCGAGGCGCGCGCCAGCTTTGGCGACGACAAGGTGCTGGTAGAAAAATACCTGACCCGCCCCCGCCACGTGGAAATCCAGGTATTTGCCGATAGCCTGGGCGGCTGCGTGTACCTGTTCGAGCGCGACTGCTCGGTGCAGCGCCGCCACCAGAAAGTGCTGGAAGAAGCCCCGGCGCCGCACCTGCCCGCCGATACCCGCCGCGCCATGGGCGAGGCCGCCGTGGCAGCCGCCCGCGCCGTGGGCTACGAGGGCGCCGGCACCGTGGAATTCATCATGGACGTAGACAGTGGGCTGTTCTATTTCATGGAAATGAACACCCGCCTGCAGGTAGAGCACCCGGTGACCGAAATGATCACCGGCCAGGACCTGGTAGCCTGGCAGCTGAAAGTGGCCTGCGGCCAACCTTTGCCGCTGGCGCAAAACCAGCTGCAGATACACGGCCACAGCATCGAGGCGCGTATTTACGCCGAAGACCCGGACAAAGGCTTTCTGCCGGCCACCGGCACCCTGGTGCACCTGGCGCCGCCACCGGAAAGCGACTGCGTGCGCGTGGATACCGGCGTGCTGCAGGGCGACAGCATCAGCCCCTTCTACGACCCGATGATCGCCAAACTCATCGTGTGGGGCGAAAGCCGCGAAGCCGCGCTGCAGCAGCTGGACGCCGCGCTGGCGGCCTACCAGGTGGTAGGCGTGACCACCAATATCCGCTTTCTGCGCCGCATTGCGGCCAACGTGGACTTTGCCAGCGGCAATGTGGATACCGGCCTGATAGCCCGCCACCACGACAGCCTGCTGCCCGCCCCAGCAGCGCCCACCGCCACGCAGCTGGCGCTGCTGGCCCTGGCCGAAGCACTGGCCAGCAGCAGCACGGGTAACGATGCCTTTGGCACGCTACAGGGCTGGCGCCTGAATGGTACCCACAGCCGCAGTATCGGCTTCGAGCTGGGTGATACCCGTCACACCGTCACGCTGCAGCAGCACCCCGGCGGCTACCGCATCGAGGCCGCCGGCAGCACGCTGCAGGCACAGGCCACCCTGCACGGCCGCACACTGCGCGTGACGCTGGATGGTAAACAGTTGGCCGCCACCGTGGTACGCCACGGCAGCCAACGCGTGCTGTTTGCCGACGGTGAACGCGTGGCAGTGGACTACGTTGACCCCTACGCCTTTAGCGACGCTGGCGTACACGGCGAAACCCACCTCAAGGCCCCCATGCCCGGCCGCGTGGTGGCGCTGGTGGCTAGCGCTGGCGCCCGCATCGCCAAAGGTGAGCCGCTGCTGATTCTGGAAGCCATGAAGATGGAACACACCATCACCGCCCCGGCCGACGGCGTGGTGAAGGCGTTCTACTTTGCCGCTGGCGAGCAGGTAGGCGATGGCGACGAGCTGGTGGATTTCGAGGCGGATTAACTGCCTATTGGCCACGAAAACACACGAAAAGCACGGACAAAGACAAAGCGCCCTTGAATAACGGGTGGCAACAACGTGCTGCCGCGATGGTTTTCTTCAGTGTCTTTCTGTGTGCTTCCGTGGCGATAAACAGGTTTTTTCTTTGCCACGGACACACACCAAAGGCAGGGGCAAGAACAAATACACAGTGCCCTTGCCTAAGGGATGGCAGCCACATGCTGCCGCGATGGTTTTCTTCAGTGTCTTTCTGTGTGCTTCCGTGGCCAAAAAGGATCAAAAAATGACTCACGTCAAGATTGTGGAAGTCGGCCCGCGTGACGGGCTGCAAAACGAAAAACAGACCGTGCCACTGGCGGTAAAGGTCGAGCTGATTCAAAGGTTGGCCGCCAGCGGCCTGCTGAACATTGAAGCCGGGGCATTTGTGTCGCCCAAATGGGTGCCGCAGATGGCGGACAGCGACGAGGTGCTGCAAGCGCTGCAGCTGGATGGCACGGTGAACTACCCCGTTCTGGTGCCCAACGACAAGGGCATGGACGCCGCGCTGGCAGCAGGCGTGCGCGAGATTGCCGTGTTCGGCGCGGCCAGCGAAGTGTTTAGCCAGAAGAACATCAACGCCAGCATTGCCGAAAGCCTGCAGCGCTTCGAATCGGTAATGAAGCGTGCCGCTGCGGCCAAGGTACGCGTACGCGGCTATGTATCGTGCGTGGTGGGCTGCCCCTACGAAGGCGCCATCGCGCCGCGCAAGGTGGCCGAGGTGGCCAGCGCGCTGTACGACATGGGCTGTTACGAGATTTCGCTGGGCGACACCATTGGCGTGGGCACGCCGGACAAAGTGACCGCCATGCTGGACGCCGTGACCGAGCTGGTACCGGTAGAAAAGCTGGCCGGCCATTTCCACGACACCTACGGCATGGCCATTGCCAATATCCACACCGCGCTGCAAGCCGGCGTGCATACCTTTGACAGCTCGGTGTCCGGCCTGGGCGGCTGCCCGTACGCCAAGGGGGCTTCCGGCAATGTGGCTACCGAAGACGTGGTGTATTTGCTACACGGCCTGGGCTACCACACCGGGGTGGACATGGGCACGCTTGTAGAGGCCTCGCACTTTATTGCTGCCGCACTGGGCAAGGCCCCGGGCTCGCGCCTGGCGCACGCCTGGCAGGGGTGAATGCGCAATAATGACAAAGCATTAATACGCAAGTACTTAATAAAAAACCCCATCATTTTGCAGCAACAATTTAATATAAAAAATATTAATGTAAACAAGCTTTTAGCCGGTGCACCGCGGCAAGATTTATTGCCATCTTGCCTTGCCAAGTTTGTTTTGCCACCGTATCATGCAAGCATATCGATAAGTTCATGCTCTAGATGAGCAGGAGAATCAACCATGACCAAGAAATTTATTCTTGCTGCAGCCCTGGTGGCATCCGTGTCGTTTGCAGCCACTTTCTCTGCCGACATGACTCCGGCTCAAGTACAGGCACAGATCGCAGAAGCCGTTGCCAAAGGTGAGCCGGTAGATGCACTGATCACCCAAGCTCTGGCTGCCAAGCTGGACGCTTCGGTAGTAGCTGCAGCCGCAGTCACTGCCGGTGCCAAGCCTGCACAAATTGCCAGCATCATGACCAAGGCTGGTGTTGACGCCCAAGCCGTAGCCAGCGCCCTGGTGGCTGCTGGTGTAACCCCGCAAGCAGCCGTAGGCAGCCTGCAGGCAGCTGGCGCAGACGCCAACACCCTGGTGCAAGTAGCTTTGGCACAAAACGTAGACCTGAACACCGTGGTAGCACCTACTGCTGCCGGCCCGGCACCTACCCAGGCAGCCGCACAGCCTACCGGTATCGGCTCGTTTGGCAATAGCCCTGCTCTGTCCTTCCCTTCCAGCCCGACTCTGGGTGGTGGTGGCGGCAGCGGTGTAAGCCGCAGCTAAGCCTGAACCGGCGCTGCTACACAAAAAACCGAACGCAAGTTCGGTTTTTTATTGCCTATTGTTGATGGAGAAACCGCATGCTGCGGACACCACACCTGCCAAAGCTGGCCTGGTGGCTGTTTTGCCTGACCCTGGTACTGATGCCGCTGCCGCTAGGCGGCAACCGCTCATGGGTGCTGCTGATTATCGCCCCCGGCCTGCTGGCTATCTGGGGCCTACTGCTAGCCAGTGACAGCAGCCGCCACCAGCTAGGCCAGGCTATCGGCCAGAGCAAGTTTCCCCTGGCCTGCCTGGCAGGCATTGCCCTGCTGCAAACCCTACAAACCCTTACCCTGCCGGCAAGCTGGCTGGCTACCGTGTCGCCAGGCCTGGCTACCCTATGGCAGGGCCAGGGCAGCCTGTCGCTAGACCGTTTCAACACCCAGCTGTATGCCACGCTTACCCTGTGCTACACCTCCGCCTTTATATTTATCCAGTACTTTGCCCTGCAATCTGCCCGGCTGATAAAGCAGCTGCTGCTAGTACTGGTGCTGGCGGGCATTTTTCAGGCCGTAGCCGGTATCTACCTGTACTCGGTTAATGCCGACTACACGCTGTTTTACTTTGCCCTGCACCATGTGCGCACCATTGGCACCTTTACCTACCACAACCACTACGCCTTTTACCTGGTGATGGCGCTGTGCCTGGGGCTGGGGCTGATCATGGCCGAGCCCGCCACGCAGCAAAACGGCGGCTGGAAACAGCAGTTCAACAAGCTGCTGGCCTTTGTGGAAAGCCGCAAAATGCTGCTGCGCCTGGGGCTGATCGTCATTGTGATAGCGCTGGTGCTGACCAAATCGCGCATGGGCAATGCCGCCTTTTTTACCGCCCTGCTGGCCAGCATGGCCGTGTACCTGGCACTGGTAAAACCGCGCAATAAAAACCTGCTATGGCTGGTAGCCAGCGTGGTGATTATCGATATCGTGGTACTGGGCAGCTGGGTGGGGCTAGACAAGGTAGCCGAGCGCATAGGCAATACCGCCCTCAGCAAAGACAGCGCCACGCTTAGTGCCATGATACGCGGGCAGGAAAACAGCCCGGAATGGCCACGGGATGAATCGGTAGAAACACGTATGCTACCTGCCGATTATGCAGTAAACATTATCAAAGACTACCCAATCACCGGCACCGGTGCAGGCACATTCTATACAATTTTCCCGACATATAAACCTGCTACTGTAAACCAATACTACGATCATGCACACAATGATTATGTAGAGTTGCTTACAGATCATGGATTTATCGGTATTTCCCTGTTCGCCGCTCTTGTCCTGTGTGTCATAGCACGTACAATTGGGGTACTAAGGCATAGAAAATCGGCGCTAGCGAAAGGCCTTGCTTTCTCTACGATCATGGCATGTTGCGCTGCACTATTGCACAGCCTGGTGGATTTCAACCTGCAGGTTCCCACCAATGCCATGCTGTTCACCTGCATTTTAGGCTTGGGCTGGAGTGCCGGTTTCATCGAGCGGCCAGCCCGGCAGCTTTAATATCTGAATTTTTATCGAATAATGTGGAGCCCCACCATGTACAAACTCACCCCTATGGCTCTGGCACTGTCGCTGCTGAGTGGCTATGCCGTGGCGCAATCTGCCCCTAATGCTGCCATTCCGCAGCAGCACGATATCTATAAATCCTTTGACACCTACAAGCCTAACGAGCAAGCCGACCCGGACGGCGCCATGCGCGTGGGTAACTTTTTCCTGTACCCGCGTGTAGGCGTAAGCGTAGGCCACGACGACAACGTTACTGCCGTAAACAGCAAAAAAGTGTCGTCTGCGGTATGGAACCTGAGCCCGGCAGCCCTGCTGGAACGCACCAACGGTGGCGACCGCTACACCCTGGGCTACAGCGGCTCGTATACCCAGTACGCCAACAGCAGCAACGACAACACCGATCTGCATGAATTCCAGGGCCAGGCCGCCGTGCAGTACGACGACCGCCTGAACACCCTGTTCCGCGCAGGTGTACTGCTCAGTGCCGACCCACGCGAAACCACCGACCGCGCCAGCGCTGCCAAGCCGGACGAGTTCCGCAATAGCTACACCGGCTACCTGGTAGGCTACGGCGCACCAGAAGCCCAAGGCCGCCTGGAAGCGGAAATCAACTACAACAACAAGCGCTACACCAATAACCGCGCCACCACAGCAGACGGCGATTTCGCCGCGCTGGATACCGCCGGCCGCTTTTACTACCGCGTAGCCCCCAACAGCAAAGTGTTTGTAGAAGGCCGCTACACCGACTACGACTACAAGCTGGCCAGCCCGGACCAGGACAGCACCGAACAGCGCGTGCTGCTGGGCGTCACCTGGGAAGCCACTGCTGCCACCCAGGGCACCGTGAAGGCCGGTAACCTGAAAAAAGACTTTGCCCAAGCCAGCCGCCGCGACTTTAGCGGCCTGACCTGGGAGGGTGCCGTACGCTGGTCGCCAGTGGAATACTCGGTAGTAGACCTGAACACCCGCCGCGCTACCGATGATTCCAGCGGTACCGGCGACTACATCAAGCGCAGCAGCTACGGCCTGCAGTGGAACCACAAGCTGACCGACCTGTTCTCTACCGTACTGGGCTACACCTACACCGATTCCAAATACGTAGGTGCCACCCGCCACGACAAGAACAAGAGCTACAAAGCCGGCGTAGCCTACGACGCCCGCCGCTGGATGAAGGTATCGCTGGAGTGGACCACGGCAGACAACAACTCCACCGTGCAAGACAAAAGCTTCAAGCGCAACGTGATCATGCTCAATACCCTGATTGGACTGTAATTCATGGCCCTGAATGCCTTTCAACGTAGCTCTACGCTGAAATGCTGGCTGTCTGCATGCCTGCTCGCTGTAGCAGGCATGCAGCCTTTGGCAGCCAGTGCCCAGACTACCCTGCAAGTGCCTGCCAATGCCGCCAGCCTGTTTTCCACCTACCAGCTGGGTGCGGGCGACATGCTTACCATCCGCGTGCTGGGCGAGCCGGAACTGACACTGGAAAAAATCCGCCTGACCGACGCCGGTACGCTGTCTTACCCAGTGCTGGGTGAAATACGCCTGCTGGGCCTGACCGTAGGCGAGCTGGAAAAAATCATTACCGACGGCCTGCGCGGCCGCTACCTGAAAAACCCGCAGGTATCCGTGCAAATGGACGAATACCGCCCGTTTTACGTAAACGGCCTGGTAGAAAAACCGGGCAGCTACCCCTACCAGCCAGCCCTTACCGTGCGCAAAGCCGCCTCTATTGCTGGCGGGCTGAAGATACGTGCCTCGGTAGACAAGGTTTATGTGATTCGTGCCAACGACAAAAACCAGGACGCCATCAAAGCCGATATGAACACGCCCATCTACCCGGGCGATACGGTCATTGTGGAACAAAGCTTTTTCTGATCGAAATGCTGATAGTGCGCTAAACCGCGCGGAGATACCGAATGTCGCTTTTTGGTGAAGAAACCAAACCCCAAGCCCAGGCCGCCAAGCCTGCGCTGCTGCTGCAGGACAACGACCAGCAGCACACCTCGCCCCTGCTGGAATACTGGCGCATAGTCAACGCCAAAAAATGGGGCATTCTGGCCCTGGGCGTAGCCGTAGCTGCCGTAGCCCTGGTCACCACCCAGGCCATGCGGCCAACCTACCGCGCCACCGCCGAAGTACTGATAGAAGCCAACAAAGCCAAAGTACTGTCTATCGACGAGGTATACGGCGGCGTAGGCAGCAACCGTGAATACTTCCAGACCCAGGCCGAAATCATGAAATCGCGCGAGGTAGCCCTGCGCGCCATCAAGAAACTGAAGCTGTGGGAGCACCCCGACTACAACCCGCGCCTGGAAAAACCGCCAGTACACCAACCGGTGCTGGACATGCTGGGCATGGAGCGCAAGCCGCAGCCACAGTGGAACGAAGACCTGCTGGCCGCCGCCGTATACCAGCAAATCGCCCTGGGTAAAGACCTGAATATCGAGCTGGTACGCCTGAGCCAGCTGGTAAACGTGTCGTTTGATTCTACCGATGCCAAAATCGCCGCCGACTTTGCCAACGCCGTAGGCGAAGCCTACATAGAGAACGACCGCGAAGCGCGCTTCAAGATGACCCAGCAAGCCAGCGACTGGCTGCAAAACCGCACCAAGAGCCTGCGCGAAGCCCTGGAAACCTCCGAGCGCAAACTGCAAGGCTACCGCGAGCGCGCCGGTGTAATTACCGTAGACGCCAGCAACCAGTTTGGTACCGGCAAGCTGATTGAAGAAGTAACCCAGCGCCTGGTAGAAGCCCGCATGCGCCGTGCCGAAGCCGAAAACGCCTACAACCAGATACGCGGCGGCAAAGTGCAAGACCTGGGCTCGCTGCCTGCCGTGATCCGCAACCCGCTGGTAGCCGAAGCCAAGAAACAGCTGGCCGACGCCGAGCGCAAACACGCCGACATGTCGCAGCGCTATGGCCCGGAACACCCGCGCATGGTGCAGGCAGAAGCCGAGCTGCAATCGGCACGGGATAGCGCCAAGCGCCAGATCAACAGCATTGTGGCCAGCGTAACCAACGAGTACGAAGTAGCCCGCGCCACCGAGCGCAGCCTGGAAGGCACCCTGGGCCAGGCACGTGGCGGCGCGCAAACCGACAACCGCAAAAACTTTGAGCTAGCCGTACTGGAACGCGAAGTAGCGTCCAACCGCCAGCTGTACGACATGTTTGTGACCCGCGCCAAAGAAACCGCCGCCTCGCAAGACCTGCAAAGCAGCGTTGGCCGCATCGTAGACAGCGCCGAAGTACCCGAAAAACCGGTAGCGCCGAAAAAAGCCCAGGTCACCCTGATGGCCTTTGTACTGGCCCTGCTGCTGGGTGCTGCCACCGCCCTGCTGCGCGCCCGCCTGGACAACACGCTGAAGCTGCCGGCCGACGTGGAAAGCAAGGTAAAACAGCCACTGCTGTCTACCTTCCCCATGCTGGACAAAAAACAGCGCCAGCAAGCTGCCCTGCTGAGCCAGCAAGACCCGCACACCCCGTTTGCCGAGGCCGTGCGCACCGCCAAAACCGGCGTGCTGCTGTCTGATATCGACCAGGAACGCCGTGTACTGCTGGTAACGTCCAGCGTGGCGGGCGAAGGCAAGACCACCACGTCTTGCAACCTGGCGCTGTCGCTATCGCAAAACAAACGCACCCTGCTGATAGACGCCGACATGCGCCGCCCGTCGGTAGCCGCATCGCTGGGGCTAGACCCGCACGCCGCCGGCCTGTCCGACCTGATAGCCGGTACCAAACAGCTGGCCGACGTACTGCAACAGCTGCCAAACAGCCAGGTAGACCTGATCAGCGCCGGCACCCTGCCGCCCAACCCGCTGGACCTGCTGCTGTCGCGCCGTTTTGACGAGCTGCTGGCCACGCTGAAACAGCAGTACGAAATGATCATTATCGACAGCGCACCGTGCGAAATGGTCAGCGACGCAGTAGCCCTGGCACCCAAAGCCACCGGCCTGATCTATGTAGTACGCGCCGGTGAAACCGCCGCCCCGCTGGTAGTAAAAGGCACCCGCCGCCTGCAACGCGCCGGTGGCCACCTGCTGGGCATTGTGCTGAACGGCGTAGACCTGAAACAGGCCGAACGCTATGGCGACTACGGCACCTACGGCCAGTACTACGGCAACTATGGCGCCCCCGCCAAAAAGTAAGGCCCCCGCGTGATAGACGTACACTGCCACCTGCTGCCGGGCGTAGATGACGGCCCGGCAGACCTGGCCGCCGCCCTGGCGCTGGTAAAAGCCAGCGCCAGCAACGGCATACGCCAGGCCATCTGCACCCCGCACATCTACCCCGGCCGCTGGGACAATGGCTACGCCAACCTGCAGCCCGCGCTAGACCAGCTGCGCCAGGCCATGGCTGCGGCCAACCTGGCACTGGAGATAAAGCTGGGGGCAGAGGTGCGCGTGTGCGACGAGCTACCGCAGCTGATACAAGCCGGGCGCATCCCCATGCTGGGGCATGTAAACGGCTACGACATCCTGCTGCTGGAAATGCCGGACCACCAGATACCCGCCGGCCTGTGGCAGCTCATACCCTGGCTAATGCGCCACAAGGTACGCCCGCTGATCGCCCACCCCGAGCGCAACAAAGCCGTGATGAGCGACCCAAGCCAGGCCAGCCGCCTGCACCGCGCCGGCTGCTGGCTGCAAGTGACCACCGGTGCCCTGCTGGGCAGCTTTGGCAGCCGCGCCCAGGCCACCGCCGAGCAGCTGCTGGAAGAAGACCTGGTGTACCTGGTAGCCACCGACACCCACAACCTGAAAGCCCGGCAGCCCAATATGGCCCAGGCCCACCAGTGGCTAAGCCGCCGCTTTGATAGCGGCTACGCCGACATGCTCACCACCGAGCACCCCGGCCTGCTCTACCACAGCACCCCCACCAGCATACCCACCCTGGAAGACACACCATGAAAGCCGCCGCACCCTACGCACTGGCCCTGGCCATGGCAGGCTGCGCCGCCCTGGTGCTACCCGGCGCCCTGCGCACCGCCTGGCAAGACCTGGCGCTGGCCAAACCCCGCGCCACGCTGGAACGCGCCACCGCAGACCAGCAAACCCCGCTACTGCTGGAAGAAGCCGTAGACATAGAGCGCCAGCTCACCCAAGCCAGCCTGGACAGGCAGCCCCCGCACCACCAGATACTGGACAACCTGGCCACCCTCTACACCCTGCGCACCCTGCGTGCAGGCCGCGTAGCCAGCGTGCAAGCCTATATGGCCGAGCGGGCCGAAAGCTACTACCGCCAGTCGCTGGCGCTGCGCCCGGTAAACGGCCGCGCCTGGGCCAATATCGCCCTGCTGCGCATCCTTACCGGCGACCAGGGCGCGGTATACCAGCAGGCCCTGGCCACCGCCCTGCGCCAGGCACCTAGCGACTACAGCGTAGGCCGCAGCCTGCTGCTGGCCACCCTGCCGTTTGAAAACAAGCTGCCACCCGCCAGCATGGCGTTTGCGCGCCAGGTATACGCACAGCAAAGCGAGCCGGCACAAAAGCAGCTGCAACACCTGCTAAAGCAGATACCTGGCCCCACCGCCCGCCAGCTGCGGCAACCCTAGCGGCCAACAGCAGCACAAAACAAACCGCCCCGGCCTGCACATGGCAAACCGGGGCGGTTTTTATTTAGCTATAGCGCGCTAATGGCCAGCAGGCAGCCCCTGCTACTGCAAGCGGGCGGCCCGCCTGCGCTGGCAATACGAGCCAGCCCAGCACAGCAGCAGCCCGCACAGCAGGCCGGCCAGGTCTGCCAGCCAGTCTTCTACCGACGCCACACGGCCCGGCAGCAGCGACTGGTGCCACTCCTGCCCTGCCCCCACCGCCATACCCAGCAGCG
The DNA here is from genome assembly GCF_007644035.1 of Vogesella mureinivorans. Lineage (GTDB taxonomy): Bacteria > Pseudomonadota > Gammaproteobacteria > Burkholderiales > Chromobacteriaceae > Vogesella > Vogesella mureinivorans. The sequence continues at coordinate 65,564 of NZ_VMTV02000346.1, forward strand.
CCAGCGCCAGGCAGTGCCAAAAGGTTGGCCGCAGCGCCCAGCCCGCCACCGCCAGCGCCAGGCCGTAGACGCTGGCATGCACCAGCTTGTCGTACGGTGCAGGCACCATGGGCAGCAGCAGCAAATGCTGGCACCAGAACAGCAGCGCCACCAGTACCATTAACAAGCTGAAAACCGCCACTCTGGCCAAGATCATCTACTGTTAGACACGCTGCTTTACTACCCTTACTTTCCAAAACTCTTTTGCCAGCAACAGCAGGTACTTGCTATTGGTGACGGCGTAGCGCTTCCACATGCGGCCAGGCTCTTGCAAGACACGGTAGAACCACTCCAGGCCTGCATTCTGCATCCAGACTGGCGCACGCTTTACTTTGCCAGCGACAACATCAAACGTACCACCCACACCCATCACAAAATCAACGCCGAGCTGGTCTTTCCACTTATTAATAAAGTTTTCTTTCTTCGGCGATGTAATGGCTACAAATAAAAGCCTGGCACCCGAATCAGCAATCTTTTTCACAATGGCTTCTTCATCATCCCAGAAATAGCCGTGATGGAAGCCTGCTATTTTAAGGCCAGGGTACAAACCTGCCAGAGTAGCAGCAGTTTTGCTTACTACCTCATCAGTGGCACCTAGCAAAAAAACTGGGAAGTGCGATTTAGCAGCACTCTTTAGAAGCTCATGGAATAGGTCTACACCTGCTACACGCTCAGGCACATCATGCCCGCAAAGCCTAGCACCCCAAACTACACCCATACCGTCAATATTTACAATGTGACATGAGTTAACAGAATCTGCTAACGCAACATCGTTTTGCATGTTCACAATCTTTGCAACATTTACAACAGAATGCTGCGTAAAAATACCACGGTCTAATCTACTTCGAATAACTTCCACAGTTTCTATGGAGCTCATTAAGTGAGCTTTAGCACCGATGAAATTTACTTCTTTCACAGCATAGCATCCTTATAGTTCTTGAATATACCGTCTACAATTTTATTACCATCAAATTTTTCAATAGTTTCTCTACATTTTTTTCTATCAAAATCACTATCAATAACTTTTTCTACAAGGATAGCTATTTCTTCCTTATCCCAACTACTAGAAACAAAGCCATTAACACCATCCACGATAATCATCTTAGACTCACCAGTCGGTGTTGTAACTACAGGCAAGCCGCAACTTAAAGCTTCAATAAGCGCTATAGACATACCTTCAAAGAAACTAGTTGAAATGTACAGATCAGAAGCACTCATGAACTCAGCAACTTTTTTTTGACTAATTGCTCCTAAAAAAAACACTTTCTCTGAAACATTTAATTCTTTAACATAATCCAGCAATGCAACTCTGTCAGACCCATCACCAGCAATAATTAGAATTGCATTATCGTCTTTTATGCATTGCATCACATCAATTGCGAGAGGAACATTTTTTTGTCTCTCAAGCCGTGCAGGCATTAATATCCACTTCTTTGAGCATGGCAGTTTGTACTCCGAGGAAATAGTACTCTTAATCAGCATCCGTTCTTCAGAACCACACAAATTAAACAAAGCCGGATCTGCCCAAGTGGGAAGAAATCTTAACTCTGGCAAATTCGAATGACTGTCAGAGAAAAATCTAACGGTAGACATATTAACCGAGAACGAAATATTAACATGCCTTATAATCAACTTGGACAGGAAGATGTAAGCCCCACGGAAAAAACCATATTTAGAATCACTTATACTTTTATCCAAATGCTTTTCAATATCAAAATGAAAAACAACCATCTTAACTATTTTAAAGAAAACAAAAGGAAGGCAATATTCAATTCTATTGTAAAAGTGAAAACCGGGAATTTTTTTTATTTCTCTCGAATACTTTATCAAACCTATAACATATCTAATTGAAAGCGGCACAAATTGACGAACATTCTCATTAAGCACTCGCCCAACAGGTAAAAATTTTACACCTTTACCATCAATATTTATATCATGCAGTTTGCCTAGTTCTTTTTCTTTTGACAAACCAACTACAACCGAGCCAAAGCCGTGCGGTGTTAGCTTACAGAGACTGAGGGTATATTTCCCTATACCACCAACTTTTTGCCCTTCGGGATCAAATTGCTGGAATATAATAATATTATTCATACTCAACCTCCCTCATGAAACGATTAACTATATTTTCCCAAGTATAACAATCAAAATCAGCAGTTCTTACATTGTTTATGTAGTGCACATGGTTTTCAAATATCTTACCAAGAGCCAAGGAAAACTCTTCTGGATTGTCTGTTATAGTCACACCATATGCGTCATCCATAACATCTAAATTTGCTGTAGTTTTAGTTGCAATAACTGGCAGACCAGCCAATAGATATTCGTACGTCTTCGTAGGAGGCTGCAAGTCAAAAAATCTTGTCATTGGCACATAAGAGACACCCAAAGCTGCCGTTCGCAAATAATCCTGCACTTCTTCATGAGACTTTCTTCCCAATACATGCACATTATCAGAAAGGTTATATTTCTCTACCAAAGACTTTAAATAATCAACTTCCCCTGCCCAGCCATCACCTACTATCAGATAGCGTATCTTCTTTTTAACCTCAGCACTCTTATTAGCCAAAAAACTGGAGAATCCTACTATTGTATCTTCGATCTTCCTACCACTAAGCGTCCCCACATATAATATATCAAAAAAATTGCTTCCAAGATGCGGCGCCACTTTGTTCGCACCAAGCGGCAATATTAAGCAACCACTCCCAAGAGCATAATTAACCTTTACCGCATTACTGATTGCAGATCGTTTCTTAAAAAACTTAGCTTCAATTTTTGCAACTGCATCCTGAATAAACCGCCTCAATGGATTAGCATCAACTGAAACAGTTCTATAATCCACAATGGTTTTGCTACCAAAATTTTTCGAAATTAATGAGCAGAACATGAAGTATTTAACAAATACAAGATCCGGTCTCTGCTCCTTGATTTGAATATGCACATTACAAAGAAAACTGAATAGACGCTTGAATACTCCACCATCCCTACTCAAATAAAGTACATTTACCTTACCCGAGTCTACACGTGGAAACCCATAGTCCCAACATATATATGTAACATTCCACTTACCCGATGATATTTTTGCCAGATAATAAGAATCCGTGTGAAAGCCAAACTGATTGACATTAACTATTATCAGCTTTTTCATTTCTCAAATCACCCAGAAATATTGTCATAGCAACGAAATAAAGAACGGTAAATTCTTTGGAAAAAAGAATATTTTGATAAACCAGGCAGAAAAATAATATCATACTCATGATGAAAACATCTAACTGAAGATAGTATCTATCGCTAGCAATTCTCCTTCCCGAAATGTACAGAATATAAAAAATTAGACAAATGATGAAAATCAAACCAATAAACCCAAAATCTATCAATACGTGAGCAGCTTGCACACGAGATCCCGTATTGAGCGCTGTACCTACAAAATCAGCAGCTATCAAGCCATAAATTCCACTTTCGCCCCCAGCGTAGGACGCGCCCATGCCATAACCGAATATACTAGAAAATGTACCATTAGCAAAAATTGCATCAATTGCTGCCTTTATTCTGGCAAGACGGCCGGGATCATTAAATTCCTCTTGGCCAGCAAAATAATTCGCATATATATAATAATCATCACCCCATAAGTAATCATAGAGATTTTCATACGTAAATGATTCAGTCAGCGTTCTTCCAAACTCGATTTCATACTGCAAGTTTGCATAATACAAAAAGGGAACCGCAGCTAAAAACAGCAAGACCACTTTATCAAATTTCACCCTGCCCGAAACAATAACGACTGAAATTATCAAAATTGGTAAGAGCACAAAGGTTATTTTGGTTTCATTTAAGAGAGATAGGACTGGCAATATCATATACCAGCCAACCATTCTCTGGCCAGTAAGTAGTCGTTGTGCAAATGAACGCACAACAAAAAAAACCATCAAAATACTGACAGTACCTGTCGCGCCATAACCGAAAAGACCAGTAACTTCATCCCAATGCTTCATCTGTGTAAACTGCAAAATTGAAACCGGAATCGACACATACAGCATAACTTCTAACACATCTAGCGCAAACTGATAGTGCTTTTTATCAAGCAATAAGAACAGCAAAAATATATTTTTATACTGCCTAAGCTGCATTAAAGCTGCTGCTATACCACTAGATGAAACGGCTGCTATAAATATGCTGAGCCCAATAAAGGATACTATGCCGAATTGCAGGCCACCCCAGCGCTTTATTGCTGGCTTTACTTCTATTATCGCCAAAAAAAATAAGGCTAGCAGAACAGCATCGTCTAAAAAATTCAAGAGAGGCGAGTTTATCCACTGTTTTACAAAAGCGGAAAAAAAACAAACTATGACGTAGAACTTAAAAACCAAGCCATATAAATCAAAATCATCATCTGAACGAAATTCATTTGCTTGCACTATCAAGTTCCTTAATTGTAAAACTAAATCTTGTAACAACACCCAACACAAGATAAAGTAAAAATGCAAAAATAGCGAACGAGAGATTTTGGCTCACAGCGGCAAAAGCTAGAATTAAAAAATAAGAACAGCTAGTTGCCAGAGATATAAAAAAGGATTTTCTCGAACCTATATATGCAAATGATATAGGAGATATTAAAATTGTACTGAAATAAAAAGAAATACTAAAAATAAAGATGGAGAACTCAAATTTATATTTAGCAAAGCCAGGATAAACATATCCAGCCCAATATGAAAAACTCAGTACGAGAAAACCAGCACCTATAGATGATATTGTAGCTGCACAGACAAAAAACTTTCTGAGAAGAGAAAAAATCTCTGCTTCTCTTTTGGTGACTTTCAGCTCATTTACTTTCGGTAGTGCACCCATATTGAATGGCTGGCATACTGTATTAGCAATAGAAAAGCACCTTTTAAATAAATTAAATACCGCCAAATCCCCAGCCCCGAAGAATGCACCGATGATAATTTTATCAAACTGGCTAACAGGCAAATCAGCAAGCACTTGCTTTTTGTACCACCTACCTGAATTAACGACAGAATCATGACCATTCTTTCTATTTTTTGATGAATATAGATTCCGCCAAGAAAAATCTGACACAATGAGAAATGAAACCAACTTTGGCAATTCAGATAAAAATAAAAGAAAAATGGTAAGATCGATACTATTTTCTAAAAAAACACCAATGTATATTGAAAGACACCGAATAATTGCCGTAGCAATTAAGCCAAAAAAATTAGCGTACTCTGCATTGAGAACTCTAAAGAATGCACTTAATGTTCCAATTGACTGCAACCCAGCTGTCAATACAAGAAATGCAACCGATAATGCAGAGAATTTTTTCTCGCCAGAAAAGTAAAAATATATAAAACCTAGTGGAAGCGCGAGCACAAATGTAACTGCTAACGAGCGCAGTTCACCAAATAAAGCTAAGCGACTATAAATCTTCCTAGTTGCTAAATTTTTACCAGATGCCAAATCTATAAAATCAACCCACTCAAATTTGGACACAAGGTAGAAGAGAACAACAGCAATTGTTTGGACGAAAACCATATAGCCATAAGCTTCATCACCCAATCCCCGAATAAGCAATGGTATCAGAGCAACCGACACCATTGCATTTACGAGATTTGCTATTGAAATGGAGAGACCACCCCTAACAAAACTCAAATCATACTCCTATTTAAAACACGCCTCTTGTATCGACGACAAATTTTGAATTAACTGCCCCTTTAGAAATACCCTTAAACTGTTTATGATCAACAAGAAGTAAAATGACATTAGCTCTTTCGATCGCATCTTCAATTGATACGAATTCACTAAATTCAGAAGTCAGAGATGCAGGCAAGTCACTTATGTTAGGCTCAACGATAAGTAGCTTACCAATCTCTGCTTCGATAAGCTGCTGCACGACGTACATTGATGGACTCTCACGCAAATCATCAATATCCGCCTTGAATGCTAGACCTAAGCACGCAATAACAGGGCGTTTGAACTGGTCGGCAGCGGCTTTTACCTGTTCAATCACATAGTGCGGCTTGTAGTCATTTACCTCACGCGCCTGGCGAATCAGCTTTGCCTCATCCGGGCAGCTGTTTACGATAAACCACGGGTCTACCGCAATGCAATGGCCGCCTACACCTGGGCCAGGGTTCAGGATATTCACACGGGGGTGGCGGTTAGCCAGCTTGATCAGCTCCCACACATTGATTTTCAGCTTGTCGCAGATCAGCGATAGCTCGTTGGCAAAGGCAATGTTTACGTCGCGGAAGCTATTCTCGGTAAGCTTGGCCATTTCGGCTGTACGGGCATTGGTAATGATGCATTCGCCACGTACAAAGGTTTTGTACAGCTCTACGGCACGCGCACTACAGGCTGCCGACATACCACCAATAACACGGTCGTTACTTACCAGCTCTTGCAATACATAGCCTGGCAGTACGCGTTCCGGGCAATGTGCTATGCGGATATCAGCGGCTTCGCCTTTCTGCTGCGGAAAAGTCAGGTCCGGGCGGGCTGCGGCCAACCATGCGGCCATCTGCTCGGTGGCACCTACTGGCGAGGTGCTTTCCAGAATCACCAGGTTGCCTTTTTCCAGTACCGGTGCAATAGCGTTGGCCGCAGATTCGATGTAGCTCAAATCTGGCTCGTGGTTTTCGCCTTTGAATGGTGTGGGCACGGCCACAACAAATGCCTCTGCGGCTTCTGGCTTGGTGGTGGCACGTAGCTTGCCGGTCATTACCGTGCTGCGTACTACTATATCCAGGTCTGGCTCTACAATATGGATATTGCCTTGGTTAATGGTATCTACTGCGTGCTGGTTAACGTCAACACCAATTACCTCGATACCACGCGATGCAATGACCGCCGCAGTAGGCAAACCAATATAGCCCAGGCCAATAACAGAAATTTTGCTGAAAGACATATTATTTCCCATGCGAAGTTTTAATGATTTCTACAATGCGCTGGCATGCCTTGCCATCGCCATAAGGGTTGTGTGCTTTGGACATAGACAAATAAGCTTGCTGATTGTCCAGTAGCTGTTTTACGGTATTCATGATGTTTGTCTGGTCGGTGCCGACCAGTTTTACTGTGCCGGCAGCTACTGCTTCTGGCCGCTCGGTGGTATCGCGCATTACCAGTACTGGCTTACCCAGCGATGGTGCCTCTTCCTGAATACCGCCAGAGTCGGTAAGGATGATATGGGCTTTATCCATCAGGTAGACAAATGGCAGGTAATCTTGTGGTTCGATAAGGTGCACATTGTCCACGCCAGACAGTATGCGGTTTACCGGCTCACGCACATTCGGGTTCAGGTGCACAGGGTAAACAATCTGTACATCGGGGTATGCTGCGGCCAACTGTGCCAATGCACTGCAGATATTTTCAAAACCACTGCCAAAGCTTTCGCGCCGGTGCCCTGTTACCAGAATCATGCGCTTGCTATTGTCCAAGAATGCAAACTGCTGGCTAAACTGTTCTGCAAATTCCGGGCTGCTATCCAGCTTGGCTTTTACCCACAATAGCGCGTCAATGACGGTATTGCCGGTAATGGCTACCTGGCTGGCAGGTATATTTTCTTTTGCCAGGTTTTGGCTACTGGTATCGGTAGGGGCAAAGTGCCATTCGGCTAATGCACCGGTCAGTTTACGGTTGGCTTCTTCTGGCCATGGTGAATACAGGTTGCCAGTGCGCAAACCAGCCTCTACATGGCCTACTTTAATACGGGCGTAAAATGCGGCCAGGCTGGCGGCCAGCGTGGTGCTGGTATCGCCGTGTACCAGCACAATATCCGGTTTGAAGTCTGCCAGTACCGGCTCCATGCCTTGCAATATGGTGCTGGTTATCTGAGACAGGCTTTGGCCTGGCTTCATGATATTCAGGTCGTAATCGGGCTGTATTTCAAATAAAGCCAGTACTTGGTCCAGCATTTCGCGGTGCTGGGCTGTCACGCATACCTTGCTATCAATACCATCTGCTGCGGCCAGGGCATGTACTAGCGGGGCCATTTTGATCGCCTCAGGGCGGGTGCCAAATACTGTCAAAACTTTTACTGTCATTTTCTTGTCCAGCGTTAATAGGCGTTCTTGTTAACAAAGCCCTTGAATACCGTCAGAAACACAATGCGCAGATCCAGCCATACCGACCAGTGCTCCAGGTAGTGCAGGTCGTATTCCACGCGCCATTTCATTTTGTCGATGGTGTCGGTTTCGCCGCGCAGGCCATTTACCTGGGCCCAGCCGGTTATGCCGGGCTTCATCTTGTGGCGCAGCATGTAGTTGGGGATCAGCTCTTTGTAGTAGTGGTTGTGCTGTATGGCGTGCGGGCGCGGGCCCACTATGCTCATGCGGCCTTGCAGTACGTTGATGAACTGCGGCAGCTCGTCCAGGCTGGTGCGGCGCAAAAAGGCGCCCAGCGGGGTGATGCGGGCGTCGTTTTTGGTGGCTTGGGTGACTTTGTCGTGCTCTTGGTGCACGGCCATGCTGCGAAACTTGTACACCACGATTTCTTCGCCGCCCCAGCCGTGGCGCTTCTGGCGAAAGATCACCGGGCCGGGCGAGGTTAGCTTTACGGCGGCGGCAATGCCCAGCATGAGCGGGCTGATCATCAGCAGGATGATGCTGGCCAGGATGTAGTCTTCTATCTGCTTGATTAGGCGGTTTACGCCGCCCAGGGCGCTGCCGCTGATATCCAGCATGGGTACGCCCATGATGAAGGTGACGCCGTGGTTGATCATGCGGTAGGTCAGCAGGTCTGGTACCACGCGGATGTCGGCGGCGCTGTGTTTTAGCGCTTCCAGCACGTCGGGGATGATGGAGGCTTCGTGCGCGGGCAGGTTGATCCACACTTCGTCGTAGGTGGCGTCGCTGGCTAGCTGGGTAATGCGGGCCAGGTCGCTGGCGCTGACCTGGCGCGTTACTTTAAAGCCGCTCCACGATGCTTCGCGGGCGCGCTTGGCCAGGTCGTTGCTCATGGGGCCTTTGCCTATCAGCAGCACTTCGCGGGTGTTTACCCCGCGGCGGTGCAGCCACCGCAGGGCCTGCATGGCCAGGGTGCGCTGCAGCAGCAGCAGCGGCAGCATGGTGGCTATCCAGGTGCCTACAAAGATGCGCGAATACGCCTCGGAGCTTTTGCTGAAAAACAGCCAGGACAGCAGCAGGCCTACGGTAATAACCCACGCCAGTACTACGCGGCCATACATGGCCTGCCACGATCCGCCACGGAAAGACTGGTACACCAGCGACGAACACAGCATGGCCAGCAGGCTGGTGGCCACGATCAGGCTGTCGTAGCCCAGTGGCAGGCTGGTACTGCTGCCAAAACGCAGCCAGGCCGCCAGCTCGGCAGCCTGCCATACGGTAAGGGCATCCAGTAACAGAATGATGTTGCTAACTATGGCAGAGCCTTGTTTTAGGCGGCCGGTTTTCATGATGTACTTCCTGCTGTAAACATAAGGCCGCAGTGGGATGACGCGGCGCAGTATTTCGATAAATGGCATTGCAGTTTGTGCTGCCATTGTTTCATCGATATTTTACAGCAATCGTACAAGTTTCATGAATGCCAAACGGTTTTTTTTATACTCTATCTTATAGGACAGGGCGCACTGCAGCAGTGCGATCCTGCTTAAGTGTTTGATTTTAAAAAAAATAGCCACGCAAGGTGGCTATGACAGCATATGTTATTAAAATGAATGTTTAAAATTAACACCTAATTAAGGGCAGATTTGTTTCGATTAGGTGTTGATGCTGCACCACAGCAATGCCGCTACACCCCTGCTGCGGCATGAAAACCCAGGCTACGCGATATCGCGGCAGCGCAGGCGGCCAGCTGCTGCGCCAGCGCCCCGCCCCATGCGGGGTCAAAATCGGCAGCAGGGCCCAGCGTGGTAATGGCCAGCGCCAGCTGGCCGCTGCTGTCAAACACCGGGGCGGATAGCGCATTGATACCGGGCAGCGGGTAGCCCACGGCGCGGGCCATGCCGTGCTGGCGCACCTGGGCCAGCATGGCGGGCAGGTCTGGCTGCTGGGCGGGGGGCTGGCGTGCCAGCTCGCCCTCTATCACGCCGCGTGTGAGCTCGGTGGGCAGCCAGGCGGCAAACACGCGGCCTGTGGCGGAATCCAGCACCGACATCACGCTGCCGGTGCGCATATTGATATGCACGATGCGGTTGCATTCCACGATGCGTACCACGGTGGGGCCGTGGTTGCCCCATACGGCCAACGCTACGTTCTGGTTGATATCCAGCGCCAGGCGGGTGGCGGCATCGCTGGCTATTTTTACCGCATCCAGCCCGTGCAGGGCGGTCAGGCCCATTTGCAGGGCAAAGCTGCCCAGGCGGTACTGGCCGGTAACGCTGTCTTGCTCTACCAGCCCCAGCTTGCCAAAGCTCACCAGGTAGGGGTGGGCCTTGGCTGGCGGCATACCGGCGCTGCGCGCCAGGTCTTTCAGCATCATGGGGGTGGCCGCCCGCACCAGGGCTTGCAGCAGGCTGCCGCCTACTTCGATGGATTGAATGCCACGGCGGGGGTCTTTTTCTGCGTCCATAACGATAAGAGAAGGTGAATGTGGCCACAGTGTAGCATTGCTGCCTTGCGATACCAGTTCGTTAATATCAAACATATTGAGCAATATCTAACAATGCAGTATGGTTCAGCCCATGCAGCCACCGCTGCCCCGCACAAGGAGACACCCATGCTGATTCAGAAAATCCACCACGTGGCCTACCGTTGCAAAGACGCCAAAGAAACCGTGGAATGGTACGTAAAGCACCTGGACATGAAGTTCGTGCTGGCTATTGCCGAAAACGAAGTGCCGTCTACCAAGCAGCCAGACCCGTACATGCATGTGTTTCTGGACGCTGGCCAGGGCAATATCCTGGCGTTTTTCGAGCTGCCAAACAGCCCGGAAATGGGCCGCGATACCAATACCCCGGCCTGGGTGCAGCACCTGGCGCTGCAGGTAGACAGCATGGACACCCTGCTGGCCACCAAGGCACGGCTGGAGGCGGCAGGCATCAAGGTGCTAGGCCCTACCAACCACACCATTTTCCACAGCATTTATTTCTTCGACCCCAACGGCCACCGCCTGGAGCTGGCCTGCAATACCGGCACGCCCAAGATGATGCAGATGCTGGACGAGGTGAAATGGGACATGCTCAACGAGTGGGCGGCTACGCGCAAAGCACCACAACACGCCCGCTGGATGCACGATGGCAGCTACCAGGACGACTGAGCCTGTTACGTTAACGTAAGTCGTCGTACACTAGCCATACCGCCGGAATAACACGACAAAGAGGAGACCCCACCCATGCACGCACCGGATACCCCTATCTGGCAGCCCGCCCCGGGCCGCGCCGCCGCCACCCATCTGGCTGCTTTTAGCAAGCTGATGTCCACCGTGGACAGCACACTCTATGCCGACTACGCCAGCCTGTGGCAGGCCAGCGTAGACCGGCCAGACCGGTTCTGGAACCAGGTGTGGGACTACAGCGGCGTGCTGGGTGACAAAGGCAGCATTGCCCTGCAGCAACACGGCAGCATGCGCGATGCGCGGTTTTTCCCGGAAGCCGGGCTGAACTACGCCGAAAACATGCTGCGCCGCAAAGACGATGCACTGGCAGTCACCTTCTGGGGCGAAGACCAGGTCAAGCGCGAGCTAAGCTGGTGGGAGCTGAACGACCTGGTATCGCGCCTGCAGCAGGCCATGAAAGAGCACGGCATCCAGCGTGGCGACCGCATTGCCGGCTATATGCCCAATATGCCGGAAACCCTGGCCGCCATGCTGGCTGCCACCAGCCTGGGCGCGGTGTGGACCAGCTGCTCGCCGGATTTCGGTACCGATGGCGCGATAGACCGCTTTGGCCAGACCGCGCCGCGCATCCTGTTCTGCCCGGATGGCTACTGGTACAACGGCAAGCCGGTGCAGGTTCTGGACAAGCTGCGTGTTATTGCCGCCGGCCTGCCATCGGTAGAAAAAATCGTGGTGGTGCCCTACCTGGGCGACACCGACGCCTTTGCGGCCAACATTCCGCAGGCCAGCACGCTGGATGCTTTCCTGCAGGGTTTTGTGGCGCGCGAGCTGGTATTTACCCGCGTGCCGTTTAACCACCCGCTGTTCATCCTGTATTCCAGCGGCACCACCGGCAAACCCAAGTGCATTGTGCATGGCCACGGTGGCACCTTGCTGCAGCACCTGAAAGAACACCAGCTGCATGCCGATATTCACGCGGGCGACCGCCTGTTCTACTTCACCACCTGCGGCTGGATGATGTGGAACTGGCTGGTATCCGGCCTGGGCAGCGGCGCCACGCTGATGCTGTACGACGGCTCGCCGTTTGCCAAAGGCGGGCATATCTTGTGGGAATACGCGCAGGCTTACCGCTGCACCCACTTTGGCACCTCGGCCAAGTACATCGATGGCCTGAAAAAGATCGACCTGCAACCGCGCCTGCACTACGACCTGTCCTGCCTGCGCGCCGTATTCTCTACCGGCTCGCCACTGGTGGCCGAAAGCTTCGACTGGGCGTACGACGCCATCAAGGCCGACATGAACCTGGCGTCCATCTCTGGCGGCACCGATATTGTGTCGTGCTTTGCACTGGGCTGCGCTGCGCTGCCGGTATACCGCGGCGAGCTGCAATGCCGCGGCCTGGGCATGGCGGTAGAGATACGCAACGACCACGGCAAGCCGGTGCAGGGCGAAAAAGGCGAGCTGGTATGCACCAAGCCCTTCCCTTCCATGCCTATCGGCTTCTGGGGCGATGACAGCGGCGAAAAATACCGCAAGGCTTATTTCGACCGCTTCGCGGATGTGTGGTGCCACGGCGACTACGCCGAGCTGACCAAACACCACGGCATGGTGATCTACGGCCGCTCGGACGCGGTACTGAACCCCGGCGGCGTGCGTATCGGCACGGCAGAGATCTACCGCCAGGTAGAAACTTTTGCGCAGGTGCTGGAAAGCATCGTGGTGGGCCAGCGCTGGCAAGACGACGAGCGCGTGGTGCTGTTTGTGAAGCTGCGCGACGGCCAGGCACTGGATGGCGAGCTGGTAGCGGCCATCAAGGACAAGATCAAAAACGGCGCCAGCCCGCGCCACGTACCGGCCAAGATCATTGCGGTGGCCGATATCCCCAAAACCATCAGCGGCAAGATTGTGGAGCTGGCGGTGAAAAACGTGATTCACGACGAGCCGGTAAACAACCTGAGCGCCCTGGCAAACCCGGATGCGCTGCAGCTGTTTGCGGGGCTGCCCGAGCTGCAGAGCTAGGCGCTGGCTCTGCGGCCAACCCCAGGTTGGCCGCACCGTGCACAACAAGGCCACCGCATGCGGTGGCCTTGTTCATGATTGAAGCATGAAGTGTTACCATCGTGCCCAATCGATCAATCGGAGTTCATCATGATTCTGGTCACTGGCGGCGCCGGCTATATCGGCTCGCATACTTGCCTGCAGCTCCTGGCAGCAGGCCACGAACTGGTGGTGCTGGATAACCTCAGCAATAGCCAGCCCGAAGCACTGCAGCGCGTACAGAAGCTGGCCGGGCGCCAGCTGCAGCTGGTAGAAGGCGATATCCGCGACGAAACCATGCTGGATGCGGTCTTCCGCTACCCCATCACTGCCGTGATTCACTTTGCCGGCCTGAAGGCGGTGGGCGAATCGGTCGCCGAGCCACTGCGCTACTACGACAATAACGTAGCGGGCACGCTGTCCCTGCTGAAAGCCATGAAAAAGCACGGCTGCAAGACGCTGGTTTTCAGCTCGTCGGCCACGGTATACGGCGACCCGGCCAGCGTGCCCATTCGCGAGCATTTCCCGCTATCGGCCACCAACCCTTATGGCCGCAGCAAGCTGATGATAGAAGACATGCTGCGCGACCTGGCACACGCCGAGCCAGACTGGCGCATTGCCATCCTGCGTTACTTTAACCCGGTGGGTGCGCACGACAGCGGCCAGATCGGCGAAAACCCCAACGGTATTCCCAATAACCTGATGCCCTTCATTACGCAGGTGGCGGTGGGTAAACGCGCGCAGCTCAGCGTATTCGGCAACGACTACGCCACGCACGATGGCACCGGCGTGCGCGACTATATCCATGTGGTGGATCTGGCCCGCGGCCACCTGTGCGCCCTGGACAAGCTGCAACAACAGGCCGGCTTGCTCACCGTAAACCTGGGCACTGGGCAGGGTTATTCGGTGCTGGACATGGTGAAAGCGTTTGAACAGGCAAGCGGCCGCACCATTGCTTACACCATCACACCGCGCCGCCCTGGTGATGTCGCCGCCTGCTATGCCGACCCGGCACAAGCCGAACAGCTACTGGGCTGGCGCGCAGAAAAAACCCTGGCAGACATGTGTGCAGACAGCTGGCGCTGGCAAAACCAGAACCCGGATGGCTATAGCAGCTAAACCGCAGACATAAAGACAAGGCCACCGCATGCGGTGGCCTTGTTGCTTGGCAGTGCAGCGTTTAGTGCCCTGCCGGTACACGCTGCAGCAGGTAGTACACCTCGTGCTTGTCACGCGGGCGGCTACCTTGCCAGCGCAGCTGCCAGCCCGCTATCTGCGGCGGGTGATCCTTGTCGCCCACTACCAGCTGTAGCGTGCACGGCACGGCCTGCCCTGCCGCTAGCGGCTTCAGGCGCAGCTGGGCGTAATACTGCCAGCTCACACGCGCCATCATCTGGCGCTGGTCTATGGCGACGCATTTATCCCCTGCCGGCATGGCTTTCATCATGCCCGCCACTACCGGCTGGTAGCTCTTGGCGGCATCCAGAAACGGCAGCCACAGGGTGAGCAGCAAGCCCCATAGCAGCGATAAGCCGGCAGCCCAGTTGGTAATGGCCTGGCGGCCACGCAGGTGGCGGCGCGTAACAGCCCACACCCACACTGCCGATGCCAGTAGCGCCAGCAGCACCGCCAGCAGCGATATCTGTGGCGTGTAATAGGGGCTAAAGTACTCGGCCCGTGCGGCCAACCTGGCCGGCCAGCCAAAGTTCATCGCCGCCCAGCCCAGCCACACCAGCAGGGCAAAGAAGCCAAAGGCCATCAGGCCAAACCAGTTCAGGAAAGCCGCGGCACCACGGCGCAGGCTGTCCAGCTCTACCGCGGCCAGCACCGCCAGCGGCAGCAATAGCGGCATGGCGTCTTCGGTATGGGTGTTGCTGGAGAAGGTCAGCAGCAACAGCAGCACCGCAAAGCTCAGCAGCGGCAGCTGCAGCATGGGCAGCTCGTAACGGCGGTTTTTCCATAGTGCCCAGGCGGCCAGTGGCCAGGCCGGCCAGGCGTACCACAGCACCAGCTTGGGGTAATAGCCTATTTCGTGAAACAGGCCGATACCGCCAAAACCGTGCAGCGGCCCCAGCGCGTAGGCCTGCCACCATTGCTGGAACACCAGCGGGTAGTTTTTATGCAGTGCCCACGGCCAGACCATCAGTAGCGGCAGGGCAAACAGCAGCGCCATGACCAGGGTGATGGCGTAGCGCTTGTTGCGCCAGCTGGCAAACGCCGGCAGCAGCAGCGCCACGCTCCACACCAGCATCAGCTGCAGCAGGTTGGTAGACAAAAACACCACCACACTGGCGGCCCCCAGCAGCGCGCCCGCCAGCGCAGGGGCACGCCAGCTCAACACCATGGCGTACAAGGCCGCGGCGAAACCGGCAAACCCTGCCACTACGGGGTTCATTTCGTGCCCGGTAACAATCAGGCCCAGGCAGCCGATCAGGATCATCACCACACTGCGGCCATGGCGGCGGCCGATCAGCTCGCGCCCTACCCCGCCGGCAAAAGCCAGCGCCACGGCCATGAACAGCGGTGTGGCTAGCCGTGCGGCGTCGTGCAGCGGCAGTAGCCAGGGCGACAGCAAGCGCGCCAGGCCGGCGGCTACCCAGTAGTACAGCGGCGAGTTTTCCAGATAAGGCTGGCCGTCTATGGCGGGCAGCAGCCAGTGGCCACCGGCCACAAAGCCCTGCACCACGGCGGTGACATAGGGCTCGTCCGGCTTCCAGGGGGTATGCCCCAGAATGCCGGGCCACAGCCAGACAAAGCACAGCAGCAACAGTACCCAGGGTTTTTCGGTAGGCCGGGCGGCAACCTGGCTCTGCGCGGAATAAGTCAGCATGCGCGGAAATGACCAAGAGAAAGTAAGCCGACATTGTAGTGATAATCGCCGCCGGCACCTAGCAGGCAAAACAAACGCCACGCGGCAAGCCGCGTGGCGTGGGCGGGCAAACCGGCTTGCCGGGCTAGCCTAGCTGGCCGCGCAGGCGCAGGCCCAGGCGGGCGATGGCGATTTTCAGGTCGATACGGCGCTTTTGCAGCGAATTACGCAGCTTGTTACGGCGGCGCTGGCGTTTGTGCTCGGGCGCGGCCTGCAGGCGTTTCAGCTCGTCTTCGCGCCAGTGATGCTGGGCGCACGCAGCCGCCAGCTGCGGCACAGACAGCCCTGGCGGCTGCGCGGCAAAAAAGCTGGCCAGGTACAGCGGCGCTTCGTAGCTGTAGTTCCAGTAGTGGTGTAGCGCGGTATCCAGCGCCACCATCTCGTAGCGGCTGCAGGCCACCAGCGACAGGGCAAACTGCTCTACCCAGTTACGCGGCACGACACGGGTAAACAAGTAGTCGCTGACACGGATCACGTCATCAAAAAAGGCAGTGCTGCCGGCCGGTACACCAATGGCCCCGGCGTTCCACATCAGCAGGCTCGAGGTATCGACAATACCCAGCTGCTGCAGCTGCGCCTGTTTTTGCTGTACGTAGCGGTGGTAATCGGGGAAGAATGCTGGCGAAAACGCGCCCTCGGGCACGTGCATGCAGCACAGCGGTGCCTGGCCACCATCGCCGCGCAGGCGGCTGAAGATGTCGTCCGGCAGGTCCAGCCAGCGGGTATCGCAGTCTACATACAGCAGCGGGCCATCCAGCTCGTTACTGGCGCGGCGCAGTACATTCAGCTTGATGCGGTGCACGTAGTCGAACGTGCCACGGAATGCGGCCAACTCGGCGCGCTGCAGCACGATAGCGCGAATCAGCGGGTGCTGCGGCACTTCGCGGGCATCGTCGGTATACACCACGATACGGATATCATCGCGCTGCTGTTGCAACAGCAAATGCAGCAGGGTCAGTACCGAAAAACGGGTCTGGTCGTGGTATTTGCGGCTGCCGTGCGACAGGTACACGATATTGACGGGCATCATCTAACAGGCTCGAAAACGTAAACCGGCATAGTGTAGACCATATGACTACGCCCTGTAGCTGACATTTCAGCCAAAGCCGGCGCGAGTCATATAGAAGAAAGTGGGCAGACATGAAAAAAGGCAGCCGTAGCTGCCTTTATGTCCATCTTGCAAGCGTGAATTAGCGCTTGAAGAAGCTGCCGAACTTCTGGTTGAAGCGATCAACGCGACCAGCGGTATCAACGATCTTCTGTTTACCGGTGTAGAACGGGTGGCACTGGGAGCACACTTCGATATGGAAGGCGTCTTTAGCCATGGTGGACTTGGTGGTGAACTGGTTACCGCAGGAGCAGGTAACGGCTACTTCTTTGTAGTTCGGCTGGATATCGGCTTGCATGGCTTTTCCTTATTAACTCGGGTACAGGGGTTTTGCCTGTACTTCTTCAGAACGCGTGATTATCCAGACTAAAACCGGCATTGGCAAGGAAAAGCTGGCCGCGGCCAACCTTTCCTGCTATATGCGCGGTGTTTTCTCAATCAGGCTCGGCGCCAGGTGGTGGCACCGGCGCTGTCTTCCAGCACGATACCGGCGGCGGTGAGTTCGTCGCGGATACGGTCGGATTCGGCCCAGTTTTTGGCGGCACGGGCATCCTTGCGCGCCTGGATCAGCGCTTCTACCTGCTCGGCAGTCAGGCCGCCCTCGGCGCTATCGCCTTGCAGGAAGGCTTCCGGGTCGCGCTGCAGCAGGCCCAGCACACCGCCCAGGTCTTTCAGCAGGCGTGCCAGCGCCAGGTCTTTGCTCTTGTTCACTTCGCCCGCCAGCTCGAACAGCACCGACACCGCTTCGGAGGTACCAAAGTCGTCGTCCATCGCTGCCTTGAAGCGCGCGGCGTACGGGTTGGCCCAGTCGATGCCGGTGCTGGCTGGCAGCGCCAGCCCGCGCAGCGCGGTGTACAGGCGGGTAAGGCCTTGCTTGGCGTCGTTGAGGATGCCGTCGGTAAAGTTCACCGGGCTGCGGTAGTGGCTGCGCACGATAAAGAAGCGGATCACTTCGCCATCAAAATGGCCCAGTACGTCGCGGATGGTAAAGAAGTTGCCCAGGCTCTTGGACATCTTGGTGCCATCCACATTGATAAAGCCGTTGTGCATCCAGTAGTTCACGTACTGGTGGCCGTGCGCGCCTTCGCTTTGGGCAATTTCGTTTTCGTGGTGCGGGAACTGCAGGTCTTCGCCGCCGCCGTGGATATCGAAATGCTCACCCAGGTGGTGGCAGCTCATGGCCGAGCACTCGATGTGCCAGCCAGGGCGGCCGGCGCCCCACGGGCTTTGCCACTGCGGCTCGCCCGGCTTGGCGGCTTTCCACAGCACAAAGTCGAACGGGTCGCGTTTGTTCGGGTCTACGTCGATGCGCTCGCCGGCGCGCAGGCTTTCCAGCGTTTTGCCGGACAGCTTGCCGTAGCCTTCAAACTCGCGCACGGCGTAGTACACGTCGCCATTGGGCGCCGGGTAGGCCTTGCCACGGTGAATCAGCTTGCTGATGATGTCCTGCATGCCACCGATATGCTGGGTGGCGCGCGGCTCGAAGGTTGGCCGCAGCAGGCCCAGCGCTTCGGTATCGGCGTGCATGTCGGCGATGGTTTCTTCTACCAGCGCCTCGGCGCTAATGCCGCGCTCGGCAGAACGCTTGATGATCTTGTCGTCAATATCGGTAATATTGCGCACATAGGTCACGTCGTAGTTGCTGGCCGCAAACCAGCGGTAGATTACGTCAAAGGCGGTGAGCATGCGGGCGTGGCCGATATGGCACAGGTCATAGACAGTCATGCCACACACGTACATCTTTACCTGGCCGGGTACGAGCGGTTTGAATTCTTCTTTCTGGCGGGTCAGTGTGTTATAGAGCTTGAGCATGGCGTCTTAGCCTGTATCGGTTATCTAACGAACCGCTATTGTAGCAAAGCCGTCAAGCCCCTAGCGTGTAGCGTGGCCGGTAGCTGGCAGGCTTGGCCAAAACAACAAAACCAAGACAGGAGTAATGCATTGTGAATTGGGGAAGCGAAGTGCTGGCCAGCCTGGTATGGCTGGGCCAAGCCATGGTGATTACCCTGCTGCTCAGCGGCGGCGCGCTGTGGCTGCTGACACGCCACACGCAGTGGGGGCGGCAGTTCTGGCAGCTATCGGGCGACTACTTTCAGCCAAGCAAACACGGCTGGCGGCCCCTGCTGAGCCTGCTGCTGATTGTGCTGGTCACGCTGGCCGGCGTGCGGCTGAGCGTACTGTTTTCCAACTGGTACAACGGCATGTACACCGCGCTGCAAAAGCTGGACGAGAAAGCCTTCTGGGCGTCCATGCTGCTGTTTGCCGCGCTGGCCACGGCACACGTTGGCCGCGTGCTGTTTGAATACTATCTGCAGCAGGCGTTTGTGATCCGCTGGCGGCAGTGGCTGAACGAACATTTGCTGGGGCAATGGCTGCAGGGCCAGGCTTACTACCGCAGCCACCATCTGGCCACCCCGGCGGATAACCCGGACCAGCGTATCCAGCAGGACATCAACAGCTTTGTCGGCAGCAGCCTGTCGCTGTCCATGGGCGTGATCGACGCGCTGGTGTCTACCTTCGAGTTCACCCTTATCCTGTGGGGTTTGTCGGGCGCACTGGCCATCTTCGGGGTGGAGATTCCGCGCAGCACGGTGTTCATTGCCTACATCTACGTGATCATTGCCACGGTGTTTGCCTTCCGTATTGGCCGCCCGCTGATCCGCCTGAATTTCCTGAACGAAAAACTCAATGCCGACTACCGCTACAACCTGATGCGGGTGCGCGAGTACAGCGAGAACATTGCCTTTTACCGCGGCGAGCAGGTAGAGGGCGCGGGCCTGCGCCACCGCTTTGGCGAGGTTATCGCCAATAGCTGGGCGCTGGTCTTCCGTAACCTGAAACTGAGTGGCTTCAACCTTACCGTGAGCCAGACCGGTGTGATTTTCCCTTTCCTGCTGCAGGCCAAGCGCTTTTTTGCCAAGGAAATCTCGCTGGGTGACATGGTGCAAACTGCCCAGGCATTTGGCCAGCTGCAAACCAACCTGTCGTTCTTTCGCACCTCGTACGACAATTTTGCCGAGTACAAAGCCGTGCTGGACCGCCTGACCGGCTTCCAGGACGCCTGCCAGCAGGCCGTGCAGCTACCACAAGCCACCAGCAGCCACGCCGATAGCGGCCTGACGCTGCAAGACTTCACCGTACGCCGGCCAGACCAGCAGCTGCTGATCGACAAACTGCAGCTGTCGCTGCACAGCGGCGACGCGCTGCTGATACGCGGCCCGTCCGGTAGCGGCAAAACCACGCTGCTGCGCGCTATTGCCGGGCTGTGGCCACACTGCGACGGGCAGATTGCCTACCCGCAGCAAGCCGCGCTGTTCTTGTCGCAGCGCCCTTACCTGCCACTGGGCAGCCTGCGCGACGCGCTAAGCTACCCGCAAGCGGCCATTGCCGACAGCGCCCGCATCAGCAGCGTGCTGCAGGCCGTGCAGCTGGGGCAGCTGGCCAGCCGCCTGGATGAGGTAGCCGACTGGAGCCGCATCCTGTCGCTGGGCGAGCAGCAACGGCTGGCGTTTGGCCGCCTGCTGTTGGCCGCACCGCAAGTGGCTTTCCTGGACGAAGCCACCTCGGCCATGGACGAAGGGCTGGAAGACGCGCTGTACCGCCTGGTACGCAGCCAGCTGCCGGGCACGGTGCTGGTAAGCGTAGGCCACCGCAGCACGCTGCTGGCACACCATAGCCACCAGCTGCAGCTACAAGGCGAAGGGCGCTGGCAGCTGCAATAGCCGTGCACCATGCAAGCTGGCCGTGTCTGGCCGGCTTGCCGGTTTCACAACAGAAGCACAGGCTATCAAGTGAGCGCTATATATAAATACTGTTAAATTATTCATAATGGGTGATAATTTGACATTCGGCCCTTTGCGAGAAACCCATGACAGCCCCCTCTTCCTGTGGCCCTTTGCTGGCAGCACTCGGCGCCTTGCTGGGCGAGCGCATCTCCACCAGTGATGCGGTGCGTGCCCATCATGGCCACGATGAATCCTGCCACACGGATGCGCTGCCCGACGCGGTAGTGTGGCCGCACAGCACGGCGGAAGTCAGCGCGATTGCCTGCCTGTGCAGCCAGTACGGTGTACCGATGATCCCCTACGGTGCAGGCAGCTCGGTAGAGGGCCATACCCTGGCGATACATGGTGGCATCAGCATTGACCTGTCGCAGATGCAGCGCATCGTGGCGGTACACGAAGCGGACCTGACCGCCACGGTAGAAGCCGGCGTAACCCGCATGCAGCTCAACCGTGAGCTGCGCCACAGCGGGCTGTTCTTTCCCATCGACCCCGGCGCCGATGCCACACTGGGCGGCATGACCGCCACCCGCGCCAGCGGCACCAACGCAGTACGCTACGGCACCATGCGCGAAAACGTGCTGGCGCTCACCGCCGTCCTGGCCAGCGGCGAGGTAGTACACACCGGCACCCGTGCACGAAAATCCTCTGCCGGCTACGACCTGACCCGGCTGCTGGTAGGGTCGGAAGGCACGCTGGCCATCATTACCGAAGTCACCGTGCGTCTGTATGGCATGCCGGAAGCGATGTCGGCTGCGGTGGTAAATTTCGACAGCGTAGCCGGTGCGGTAGACACCGTTATCCAGAGCATCCAGTGCGGCATACCCCTGGCCCGCGCCGAAATGCTGGACGCACTGACCATGCAAGCGGTGAACCGCCACAGCCGTACCGACTACCCCGAGCGCCCCACCCTGTTTCTGGAGTTTCACGGCACAACCGCCAGCGTGGCCGAGCAGGCCGCCATGGTAGGCGAGCTGGCCGCGGCCAACGGTGGCGGCGGCTTTGCCTGGGCCACGCGCGACGAAGAGCGCAACCGCCTGTGGCAAGCCCGCCATAACGCCTACTTTGCCGGCCTGCAGCTACAGCCTGGCAGCCGCTGCGTGGCGACCGATGTGTGCGTACCGATTTCGCGGCTAAGCGAGTGCATAGAGGCCACCTATGCCGACCTGCACGCACAAGGCATGCAAGCGCCGTTGTTCGGCCACGTGGGGGACGGCAACTTTCACCTGATGCTGCTGGTGCAGCCCGGCGACGAGGCCGCCATGGCACAGGCCAAAAGCGTGAACCACCGCCTGATACAGCGGGCACAAGACATGGAAGGCACCTGCACCGGCGAACACGGCATCGGTATCGGCAAGCAGCCTTATCTGGCCGCCGAGGCCGGTACGCACGGCATTGCCATGATGCGCGCCATCAAGCAGGCGCTGGACCCGGCGCAGCTGCTGAACCCCGGAAAGATTTTCTCGCGCTAGCATGACCATGCAGGACAAGCCCTATCGCATGGCGCGTTTTCATACCCGGCAGGATCAGCAAGCACTGGTAGCCAGGCGTACGGCTGCGTTACTGGTGGGCAGCATCTTCACGTTGATGTTCTGCCTGGAATACGTGCAGAACTACGCCCACTGGCAGAGCATTCTGGTGCCACGGGTACTAGCCATCTGCTGGTCTTTTGGTGCACTCATACTTATGCACCGCCGTGGCGCTAGGCTGTGGGGCAATATTTTTCACGTGAGTGCAGGCCTGACCTACCCGGCTGTCGTGGTGTGGTTTGGGTACGAGCTGCACACTATCGGCATAAGCTACCTGACCATGACAGCAGGCTTTGCCATGGTAGACCTGGTACTGATAGCCACAACCTCGCGCTTTCCCTTGCTCTGTGTCGCCGTACTCTGCAACTGGCTCATTGCCATCGCGTCATTGCTGCTATTCGACCTGCCCAGCTTTGCCATCACCACCGTCATCGAAAACGCCACCATCAGCATGCTGCTAAGCCTGGCGGTGGGGCGCATCATGTGCAAGCAGGCCCGGCGCCACTACGACAACCTGCACTTGCTGAAAAAAGCCCGACAACGCGCCGAGCAAGCCATGCGCCAGCTCGCCAGCAGCCACCGCGAAATGCAGCACATGGCCGACCGCGACCTGCTTACCGGCCTGTACAACCGGCGCGCAGGCATACGCCACATCAGCCAGCTACTGGAACACGCCGCCGGGCAAGGCGAAAAAGCCTTGCTGGAAATCGACCTGGACCGCTTTAAACCCATCAATGACCAATACGGCCACAAAGCGGGTGATGTGGTGCTGCAGATCACGGCAGAGCGCCTGCTGACCACGCTGCAACAGCAGGATGTCTGCTGCCGCTTTGGCGGTGATGAATTCATCGTGGCACTGTGCCGGGACAGCAGCCAGGCTATCCGCCATACCATAGACGAGCTGGACTACGCGCTAAGCCGCCCCATCGCCCTGCCATCCGGCGCCGTGGTCTCGGTAAGCGCCAGCATCGGCTACTGCGCGATCAACGCCCAAAGCAAGCTGGAAGCACTGATCGAGCAAGCCGACAATGCCATGTACCTGAAAAAGCGCGAACGCAGCAGCAACCCGCAACAGGCCTTTGCCGAGCGGCGGCAGCAACGCACGTAGCGCTAGCCGCCAGGCACAACAGGCACTACACTGCCGCCAGACTTTTGCAGCAGGAAGAATGACTTGGCCCAGCTCCACCCGGATGACGTGACCTTTACCGCCATACGCGCCCAGGGCGCGGGCGGGCAAAACGTGAACAAGGTGTCGTCCGCTATCCACCTGCGCTTTGATATCCGCGCCTCGCGCCTGCCGGACAGCCTGAAAGAGAAGCTATTGGCCGGTAGCGACCAGCGCATCAACAAAGACGGTGTAGTCATTATCAAGGCGCAGCAGTACCGCACGCAGGAGCAAAACCGCCATGA
This sequence comes from Vogesella mureinivorans, assembly GCF_007644035.1. Taxonomy (GTDB): domain Bacteria; phylum Pseudomonadota; class Gammaproteobacteria; order Burkholderiales; family Chromobacteriaceae; genus Vogesella; species Vogesella mureinivorans. Next base: position 89,558 of record NZ_VMTV02000346.1, read on the forward strand.
TGCACTGCAGCGCCTGCAGGCCATGATCGATGCGGCCAACATCACGATTAAGGCACGCAAGGCCACCAAACCCACCTGGGGCAGCCAGCAGCGCCGGTTGGCAGGCAAATGCAATCGCGGTAGCATCAAGGCCATGCGCGGAAAAGTAGACTACTGACATGTTGCACTGCGGCTGGCAATCCGGCTGCATCTGTCCTTAAATTCATTCACATCCACGCCTTGCACACTTAGGGGAACGCAGGCTCATGAACGTTGGTATCGGTTATCTCATCGCCTTGGGTTGTATCTTTGGTGCTTACATCATCCACGGCGGCAATATGCAGGTCATCATCAAGGCGCTGCCTACAGAAATGATGGCCATTCTGGGTGGTGCCATCGGTGCCTTCGTGGTGGCCAACCAGGGCAAAACGCTCAAAGCGGTTAAAGCTGCGCTGCCCACGCTATTCAAAGGCTCGCATTACACCAAAGCCCGCTATATGGACCTGCTGGGCATGCTGTTCGAGATTCTGGTCAAGATTCGTAAAGAAGGCCTGATGTCGGTAGAAAAGGACATCGAAGACCCGCACAGCAGCGCGGTATTCTCCAAATACGAAGCTATCGCCCACGACCATCACGTGATGGACTTCATCACCGATTACCTGCGCATCATGGTGTCCGGCAACCTGAACGCCATGGAAATCGAAAACCTGATGGATATCGAAATTGAAACCCATCACCACGAAGGCCATGTTCCGGCAGCCGCCATCACGCGCCTGGGCGATGCGCTGCCGGCGTTCGGTATCGTGGCGGCGGTGCTGGGTGTGGTGAACACCATGGGCTCGGTGGGCCAGCCCCCGGCCGTACTGGGCGGCATGATCGGCTCGGCACTGGTGGGGACCTTCCTGGGTATTTTGCTGGCCTACGGTATTGTGGCGCCGCTGGGCACCTTGCTAGAGCAGAAACTGGACGAGAGCTCCAAAGAGTTCCAGTGCATCAAGACCGTGCTGCTGGCCAGCATGCAGGGCTACGCCCCGCAAACCGCTGTAGAGTTTGGCCGCAAGGTGCTGTACTCCACCGAGCGCCCTACTTTCCAGGAGCTGGAAGAAAGCATCAAAGGCAAGAAATAACCCGCCTCATGCCGATAAAAGCGCCCTGTGGGGCGCTTTTGTTTTTTGGCCGGCCGAGCATTGACAGCGGGCCCTTGGGCTTTTTTAATGAGCGGCCTTTATCGGAAAGCCCCCCATGACGCACGAGCTACCCCACTGGCAGGCATGCTGCCGCAAGCTGGCAACCCGCCACGCAGGCAACGACGGCGCCCACGACCTGGCCCACCTGCAGCGCGTCTGGCAAAGCGCCAGCCAGCTGCTGGCCAGCTACCCGCAAGCCGATGCGCTGGTCGTGATGGCTGCCTGCTACCTGCACGATCTGGTGAACCTGCCCAAGAACCACCCGGAACGCCACCTAGCCTCGCGCCAGGCCGCCGCGCTAGCGTGCAGCGAGCTGGCAGCCGCCGGCTTCCCGGCCGACAAGTTGGCCGCAGTAGGCCACGCTATCGAGGCGCACAGCTTTTCTGCCGCCATCACGCCGCAAACACTGGAAGCGCAAATCGTGCAGGACGCCGACCGGCTGGATGCGCTGGGCGCGGTGGGCCTGGCCAGGCTGTTTTACACCGCCGGCAAAATGGACAGCCAGCTGGCACACCCGGACGACCCGCAGGCCAGGCAGCGCGCGCTGGATGACCGCCGCTACGCACTGGACCACATTACCGTGAAGCTGGCTACCCTGCCCGCCAGCATGCAAACCGAAGCCGGCCGCGCACTGGGCGAACAGCGTCTGGCGTGGGTGATGCAGTTCCGTGCCACCTTTCTGGCGGAATGGGGTACCACCCCAGCCTGAATGCACGCGGGCAGCGCCCGCGGCAGCCTGCGGCCAACCCTGGCGGCAGGGCCCGGCAGCAGGGTGGCAAAGACCACCCGCGCCACCTTCTCTACCACAACACCTGTGATAAAAATGGATATTCAGCAACTGATAGACGACATCGCGCGCGATGTAACCCCCTACCTGCCCGGCGGCAAGCCGGCAGACTACATTCCGGCCCTGGCCGGTGAAAGTGCCGAACAGTTCGCCATGGCCGTGGCCACACTGGACGGGCAGCTCGTTCACACCGGCCTGGCGGACAAGCGCTTTTCCATCCAGAGCATTTCCAAAGCCTTCATGCTGGCGCACACGCTGGCACAGCACGGCGAGCCGATCTGGCAACGGGTAGGCAAAGAGCCATCCGGTAACCCGTTCAACTCGCTGGTACAGCTGGAATACGAGCACGGCATTCCGCGCAACCCCTTCATTAACGCCGGGGCGCTGGTGGTCACCGACATCGCCCTCAGCCAGCAAGGCGATAGCAGCGCCGCGCTGCGCACCTTTCTGCGCGAGGAAAGCGGCGAGCCGGCGCTGGACTTTGACTATGTGATTGCCTCGTCCGAAGCCGAGCACGGCCACCGCAATGCCGCGCTGGCGCACTTCATGAAAAGCTGCGGCAATATCCGCAACCCGGTAGACCAGATACTGGCGCACTACTTCCGCGCCTGCAGCCTGCGTATGTCGGTACGCGAGCTGGCCCGTGCCGGCCTGTTTCTGGCTAACCACGGCGCCTCGCCGGTCAGCGGCCAACAGCGCCTGAGCCGCAGCCAGGCCAAACAGGTGAACGCCATCATGCTGACCTGCGGCACCTACGATGCAGCAGGCGAGTTTGCCTACCGCGTGGGTCTGCCGTGCAAGAGTGGCGTGGGTGGCGGCATTCTGGCCATCCTGCCGGGCAAGATGAGCATTGCCGTATGGAGCCCGGGGCTGGATGCACGTGGCAACTCGCTGGCCGGCTTAGAGGCGCTGGACCGTTTTACCACCCGCAGCGGCGAATCGGTGTTCTGATGAAGGTTGGCCGCATAGGCAGCAGCAGCCTGCGGCCAACCTTCGCCATGGCACGCCATACGCCTAATATCGCGCCTGGGCCTCGGCCAGCAAATAGTTCAGGCTGCGGTCCTGCTTCATACGCCGCAGCGTCTGGTTAATGCGTGTCATCAGCGCCTGCGCCTGCGGGTGCTGTCGCGCAATGGCAAAATAGTTCGGGTCTTGCATGATCGGCAGGCTGACAATACGCAGCTGCTCGATGGGAATGCGCGCCTGACGGGCGTTGTAGCGCACGGCATGAGCGCCACCAGCAATCACGGCGGCGTCCAGCCTGCCCGCCAACAGCATCAGCAGCCGCTGTGCCGGGCCACCATCTTCGTTGATGCGCATAGCAGGCATGGCGGCATTAAAGGCCTCGCTAAAACGCGATGCGCGGGTGGTGCCTACCCGCCGCCCTGCCAGATCGGTAGGGTGATGAAAGGCAAAGGGGCGGGCTGCCGCCTGCACCAGCACCACCGGGTCGTCCATCACCACACTGGAAAACAGCATCTGCGCTTCGCGCTCTGGCGTACGGGAAAACACCGGCGCCATGATGCCCCTCCCTGCGGCTACCTCCTGGATGGCACGCGCCCACGGCAGGCAGCGCGCCTCGGCCTCGATACCCGCCTGTTTCAAGATAGCCAGCCCCAGCTCCACGCCGTAGCCACGCAGCCGGCCATATTCTGCATAGTGTTTGGGCACCGTATGTTCGCTGCAATACATGCGCAGCGCCTCGGCCTGCGCAGGCATGAGCAAGCAAAAGAAAAAGCCTGCTAGGCAGGCTTTGGGTAACTGGGTGGCCAAGCTCAGTCGTCCAGCACGGCCGAGGTGTATACCTCTTGCACGTCGTCCAGGTCTTCCAGCGCGTCCAGCAGCTTTTGCATGCGCACGGCGTCGTCGCCGGCCAGCACGCTTTCATTTTGCGGGCGCATGGTGACTTCGCCCATTTCCGACTTGAAGCCAGCCGCTTCCAGCTCGCCCTTGATGCGGGTGAACTCGTACGGCGGGGTAATCACCTCCAGCGAGCCGTCGTCGTTGCTGACCACGTCGTCGGCACCGGCTTCCAGCGCTTTTTCCATCAACGCATCTTCGTCGGTACCCGGCGCAAACACCAGGTAGCCGCAGTGGGTAAACTGGAACGCCACGCAGCCGTCGGTGCCCATATTACCACCGTATTTGGAGAAAGCATGGCGCACGTCGGCTACGGTGCGGGTTTTGTTGTCGGTCAGGCAGTCCACCATCACGGCCGCGCCGCCAATGCCGTAACCTTCGTAACGGCATTCCAGGTAATCCACGCCTTCCAGCGTGCCGGCACCGCGGTCGATGGCGCGCTGGACGTTGTCCTTGGGCATGTTGGCATCCCAGGCCTTATCCACCGCCAGACGCAGGCGCGGGTTGGAATCGATGTCGGCGCCACCCATTTTGGCAGCAACGGTGATTTCCTTGATCAGACGGGTAAAGATTTTGCCGCGCTTGGCGTCAGCGCGTTCCTTCTTGTGCTTGATATTCGCCCATTTACTGTGGCCAGCCATAAAAGCCTCGGTTTCAGTGTGTTGGCAGCCTGCCACCGGCAAGCCGCAAAAATTTTCAGTGCGGGATTCTAGCAAAAAGCTAGCGCGCCTTCAGCAACGCTGCAATAAAGTCGAAAGACTCGCGGTAAAGCTGCGACAAGGCGGGCTCCATCAGCGGCAGCGACAGGTAGAGCGCTACAAAGCCAATGAACAGCGTGACGGGAAAGCCAAAGGAGAACACGTTGAACTGCGGCGCCGCGCGGGTCATCACCCCGATAGCCAGGTTGACTACCAATAGCGTGCCAACGACCGGCAAAGACAGCCACAGCCCCCATTCAAACAGCTTGCCCCCCCATACGGCCAGGCTATACAGCGAAGCCGCCGGAAACGGCGCCCCCACCGGCATCAGGCGGAAGCTTTCGGCCAGGGTGGCAATCAACACCTGGTGGCCGTCAAAGGTCAGGAAGATCAGGGTGGCAAATACGCTCAGTACGCGGGAAACAGCCGGTACCTGGGCGGAGTGCTGCGGGTCGAAAAACATGGCAAAGCCCAGGCCCATCTGGCTGCCCATCAGAAAACCGGCCATTTCTACCCCGGTGAGCACGATGCGCATCACCGTGCCGATGATGATGCCGATCAGCAGCTGCTGCATGACGATCAGCGTGCCCTGGGCCGACACCACCGACACCTCGGGCATGGGCGGCAGTACCGGCGCCAGCACAATGGTAAGAAACATGGCGAAACCCGCCTTGTAGCGGCGCGGTATGCTTTTGGACGACAGCAGCGGGTCGGCCAGCATCAGGCCCACAATGCGGGCAAACGGCCACAGGAAATACGCCAGTAGCGCATTGATCTGGGCATCGCCGAAACTGATCATGTGTTAGCCGATAACGCTGGGAATGCTCTGGAACAGGCGCGTCATGTAGTCCAGCAGGGTGGTCATCATCCAGGGGCCGGCCAGCACCAGCACCAGAAACATGGCCAGCAGCTTGGGGATGAAGGTGAGCGTCATTTCGTTGATCTGGGTGGCCGCCTGCAAGATGCTGACCAGCAAGCCCACCAGCAGCGACACGGCCAGCGGTGGCGCCGATACCAGAATCAGTACAAACAGCGCGTTCTGCACCAGGTTAATGACGGTTTCAGGGGTCATGTCAGCTCCTACTTGGCGGCAAAGCTCTGCACCAGCGAGCCCATGATCAATGCCCAGCCATCTACCAGCACGAACAGCATCATTTTGAATGGCAGGGAAATGATCACCGGCGACACCATCATCATGCCCATGGCCATCAGGATACTGGCCACCACCAGGTCAATGATCAGAAACGGGATAAACACCATGAAGCCGATCTGGAATGCGGTTTTCAGCTCGCTCACCACAAAGGCCGGCACCAGGGTTTTCAGTGACACGTCGGCCTTGCTGGCCGGGGCGGGTGACTGCGAAATCTCGATGAAAAACTGCAAGTCTTTCTCGCGTGTCTGCGACAGCATGAAAGCCTTCATCGGTATGGCTGCTTCGTCGGCGGCCTGCTGAAAGGTGATACGGTCTTCAGACAACGGCACCCAGGCTTTGTTATAAACCTGCTCCAGCGTAGGGGTCATCACGAAGATGGTCAGAAACAGTGCCAGGCCAATCAGCACCTGGTTGGGCGGCGACTGCATGGTACCCAGCGCCTGGCGCAGCAGCGACAGCACAATCACGATGCGGGTAAACGCGGTCATCATCAGTGTCATGGCAGGGATAAAACTGAGGCCCGTCATAAGCAATAACATCTGCAGGCTGAGCGAATAGTTTTGCCCGCCCCCCGGTGCCGGGGTGCTGTTCATCATGGGCAGGCCTGCGGCCCATACGCTTACCGGCAATACCAGTGACAGCAGCATTACCAGCCAGAACTTTCGTTTCATTCGCCCTCGCCCCCTTGGCGCTTACGGCTTTTTTCAATGGCTGCGGCCAACCACTGCGCAAATGGCGGCGTGGCAGCAGTAACGTTGGCCGCATCGGCCTGCGGTGGTTTATCCATGGTTTTGAGCAGGTTGACACTGCGGGACGTGACCCCCAGCACCAGCCACTCTCCCCCCAGCTCGACAATCACCACGCGCTCGTGCGGGCCCACCATCACCCCGCTCACCACGCGGGCAGGCTGAAAACGGCCCAGCATGCTACCCATGGTGAAGCGGCGAAACAGCCAGGCCGCGGCAAAAATCAGCCCCAATACCAGCAGCAGGCCAAACACCATTTGCACCATGCTCCAGAAAGGCGAAGGCCCCTCTACCGGAGGGGCCGCCCAGGCCGGGCTGGCTAGCAGGACGCACAGCGTAGATTTCAGTTTCATTTTTGCAGGCGGCGGATACGTTCAGCAGGGGTAATGATATCGGTCAGGCGGATACCGAAGCGGTCGTTTACCACGACCACCTCGCCCTGGGCAATCAGGCAGCCGTTCACCAGCACGTCCATGGGCTCGCCGGCCAGGCCATCGAGCTCTACCACCGAACCCTGTGCCAGCTGCAGCAGGTTGCGGATAGCGATCTTGGTGCGGCCCAGCTCTACCGTGAGCTGTACCGGGATATCCAGAATCATGTCCAGGTTTTGCGGTACCGATTGGGCACTGCTGGCACCGGAGAAATCCTGGAACAGCGAGCTGGCAGTCTTGACCTCGGCAGCGGCGGCACTTTCGGCCACCTCCTGCTCGGCCATGGCGGCCGCCCAGTCGTCCATCACGCCCGCATCGCTACTATCGTCTACAGCACCCGCAACAGAATCCGGGTCAAAGGCTTGCTCGTCAGCCATCTTCGTTCTCTCCATTGGGCAGGTCGGCCAGGTCGTGCGCGCCGGCCAGAATTGCATCTACTTTCAGTGCGTAGTTACCGGTAACCGTGCCATAGCTGCACTCCAGCACGGGGATACCCGATACGTCTGCAACAATTTTCTCGGGGATGTCCACCATGACCACATCACCCTCTTTCAGGTTCAGGATCTGGCCCAGGCTGATCTTGGCGGTAGCCAGCGTGGCCACCAGCTCTACCTCGGCCGCCTGCACCTGGCGTTGCATCAGGTTGACCCAGCGGTTATCCACCTCGGTACGGTCGGCCTGCATGGTACTGGCCAGAATGTCGCGCAGCGGCTCTACCATCGAGTATGGCAGGCAAACGTGAAAATCGCCGCCGCCGGCACCCAGCTCGATATGGAACGTTACCGCCACCACCACCTCGGTAGGGGTGGCGATGTTGGCGAACTGGGTGTTCATCTCGGAGCGCAGATAAGAGAACTCGATGGGGTACACCGGCTCCCAGGCTTTCTGGTACTCGGTAAACACCACTTCCAGCATTTTCTGGATGATGCGCTGCTCGGTAGGGGTGAAATCCCGCCCCTCTACCCGTACGTGGAAGCGGCCATCGCTACCAAACAGGTTATCCACCACCAGAAACACCAGATCCGGGTCGAAAATCAGCAAGCCGGTACCACGCAGCGGCTTGATATGCACCAGGTTCAGGTTGGTAGGAACCACCAGGTTACGAATGAATTCGCTGTATTTCTGTACCCGTACCGGCCCCACCGATATCTCGGCATTGCGGCGGATAAAGTTGAAAAAACCGATACGCAGGTTACGCGCAAAACGCTCGTTGATAATCTCGAGCGTCGGCATGCGGCCGCGGACAATGCGCTCTTGCCGGCCGATATCGTACGACCGTACCGCGCCACTGTCCGCACCACCGCTTTCGTCGTCCTCTTCCCCGGTGACGCCACGTAGTAGCGCGTCGACCTCTTCCTGGGACAGGATTTCATCAGCCATACGGGATTACTGCTGCTGGATGATGAAGGAGGTAAACAGAACGCTATCGACCGGCTCTTCTTCGGCCGCGTCCATGGATTCATTCATGATGCGCTTGATCTGGGCGCGCAGCTTCACCTTGCCTTCAGCGGACGCAACGTCTTCTTCGGTTTTGGAAGACAGCAGCAAGATCACGGCGCTACGGATCTTGGGCATGTAGGCTTTGAAGTTGGTTTTGGCCGCCTCATCCAGCAGCTCCGCCTGCATCTCGAGCTGCAGCATCGGTGCGGTTGGGCCACCGGACAGGTTCACCACGAAGGGTTCGACTTTCTCGAAAATCGGTGGGCCTTCTTTTTTCTCTTTTTTCTTCGGCTCTTTTTCCTGCTCTGCGGCGGCGCCATGTGCACCACCGGCAGCGGCCTCGGCTGCGTGCTTCTGGCCCAGGAACAGGTAAGCACCCAAACCGCCAACGGCCGCCAGGACCAGAACCAAAAGAACAATCACGATAATCATCAGCTTTTTATTGCCACCGGCCGGTGCCGGTGCCCCTGCAGCTGCTGCTTTCGGGTCTTCTTTTTTCTCTTTTTCAGCCATTTGGGTTTAACTCGTCATGAGGAAATTGTTAAAGCGTATTTTCCCCATTTCCGGGTCAATTGAACAGCGTTTCCACCGATTAAAGCATCAGGCGTGAATACTCAGCCCGTTTTGGCGTGTAGATACGGCAGACAGTGCCGGTTCTGGCTCGGGCAATGCCTCTTCCTGGCCTGCTGCATGGCCTGGCTGCCGCCCTTGCCTACCCGCCTGCTGCTGCGCGTGCTCTTGCGCCTGCTGCTGTGCTTGCTGCTGATGCTGGGTAGATACCTGGGTACTGCCCAGCTGGATGCCACTGTTCTCCAGCATGCGCGCCAGCTGGGGCAGGCTGCTCTCTACAATGGCTTTGGCCTCCGGGTTGGCCGCTACCACAGAAATGGCGGCCTGATCCTGGCTATCGAAGCGAATCGAGATATCCAGCGGGCCCAGGTTTTCCGGCGACACCCGGATAGAAGCACTATCCAGCTTCAAGGCCACCATGCTGCCTACTTTCTCGCCAAAAGCCGACTGCCATTCGGCTGTACGTGCCATGGGGGGGTCAATACGCCATGCCTGCGCGGCGGTGGCAGGCGCGGCAGTTGTCAACACTGGCGGCAAGATTTGCCGCTGGCCGGCCACCATCTCTGCCGCCTCATCTGCCGCAGCGCTGGCTGCCTGCTCGGCCAAACCAGCCTGCTGCATTTCCTTGCGGAACATCAGGCGTACATCTGCAGGCAGGATATCGGCCTTGCCATGCGCCGGCACGGTCACGGCCTGCATCGGGCTGTCGTCACGGGCAGTAAAGCCGCTTTGCTGGCCTGCTTGCTGAGCCAGCACAGGGACGGTTTGCGCGGGTGGCAACACACTGGCCGTACTACTCTTGTCTGCCAGTAGCTTGCTCACATCCGACGCTGCAGCAGGTGGCGCGCCCACCGCTTCACGCCTCGTCACTACCGCATCAGAAGGCTGCTGGGTGGGTGCGGCCAACGGCAAAGCGCCTAGTGCGGCCTGCTGCACTACAACAGCTGCCGATGCGGGCTGGCTAGCTGCCGGGCTTGGCGCAGCTTGTGGCGCAGCCAGCGGCAATGCCGCCATGCCGGCCTGGGCGGCGAGCAATGCCTGGTCTGGCTGGCCGGGCTGGTCTTGCTGTTGCTGTTGTGCGCTATCACCCAGCGCTGGCAAGGCCTGCTTTTCTTGCACGGGCGGGGGCAGTGATGCAGGCGGCTGCAGCAAACCGGACATCTGCATCATCATGGCAGCATCGCTAGCAGCAGGCTGTGCGGCCAACGATAGTTCGCCCTGCGTGACAGGTGTGTCGCGTTTGGCAGATGCCCCCGGCGTGGCGGGCAGCAGCGAAGCCGGTGTCGCCACCGGCAAACCCAGCAAGCTGGTCAGGTCTGCCTGCTGGCCTTGCCCCCCCTCGCCAAGCTGGCCGGCAAACAGGCTGGCAAACAAGCCATCGCCTGCGGTAGCAGCCGTGCTGCCTGCGGCGGGCATGGCTGCGCTCTGGCTGGCAACGGCCGCAGTGGCGCTGTGTGATACGGGTTTCAAGGAGAAGCTCATGGCCGGCACCCCATGTACGGAATGAGGGGGTTAAAGCAGGAAACATGCCAATAGAAATACGATCAGTACCACGCCGTGCAAGCCTGGCGGGCGTGGCTATTCGGGCTTGGGCCGGGCGGCAAATTCGTCTAGTGCTTTTTGCTCTTGCCGGCGTTGGCGCAGCGCCAGGCGGGCTTTCTCGCGCTCTTGCAGTACTTCATAGGATTTCAGCTGCTTGCGCTGCTGCAGCCACGCCTGTTTTTCCATCAGGAAGCGCTGCAGGCTGCGGTCTACCTCCCGCGTTTGCTGCTCGCGTGCATCATCCAGCTTTTGCAAAAACAGGCGATAGTCGGCCCATTGCGCCACACTGGTACCCGACTGGCCCAGCGACAACATGCGCTGCTGATAGTCGCCGATATAGCCTGTGATTTGCGCCAGCGTGTTTTCAGCCTGGGTATGCGCCAGCTGTGCCTTGCGCATGCGCTCTGCCGCCGCGTCCATGCGGTCGGTGGCCAGGCGGACTAGCAGGGCAAATTTGCTCATGGCCTAGGCCTAGCCTGCCAGCACATCGTTCAGCAGCAGCGTGGTCATGCCAGCGTCCACGTTTTCATGCTGCGCCTGGGTCAGAAACCCGGTCAGCCGGGTATGCAGGCGGATGGCTTCGTCCAGCATCGGGTCGGAGCCGGGTACATAGGCGCCGACGCTAATCAGGTCGCGGCTGCGCTGGTAGCGCGAAAACAGCTGCTTGAAGCGGCGGGCGCTGTCCATGTGCTCGCGCGGCACCACGTCTACCATCACCCGCGAGATGGATTGCTCGATATCGATGGCCGGATAGTGGCCAGACTCGGCCAGCTCGCGCGATAGCACAAAGTGGCCATCCAGAATGGCCCGCGCCGAGTCGGCGATAGGGTCTTGCTGGTCGTCGCCCTCGGACAGCACCGTGTAGAAGGCAGTAATGGAGCCACCACCGGCCTCGCCATTACCGGCGCGCTCGATCAGCTGTGGCAACTTGGCAAATACCGATGGCGGGTAGCCTTTGCTAACCGGTGGCTCGCCAATGGCCAGGGCAATTTCGCGCTGCGCCATGGCGTAGCGGGTAACCGAATCCATCAGCAGCAGCACATCCAGCCCCTGGGCACGGTAGTACTCGGCCAGCGCCGTGGCGTAGGCGGCGCCGTGCAGGCGCATCAGCGGCGGCATGTCGGCCGGGGCGGCCACTACCACCGAGCGTGCCAGGCCTTCTTCGCCCAGAATGTGCTCGATGAAGTCTTTCACCTCGCGGCCCCGCTCGCCAATCAGCCCCACCACCACCACGTCGGCACGGGTGTAGCGCGCCATCATGCCCAGCAGCACGGATTTACCCACGCCCGAGCCGGCAAACAGGCCCAAACGTTGGCCGCGGCCAACCGTGAGCAGGCCATTAATGGCCTTGACGCCCACATCCAGCACGTGCCGCACCGGCGTACGCTGCAAGGGATTCAAAGGCTGGCTGTACAAAGGAAAGTAAGCTTCGGGGAATATCTGGCCTTTGCCATCCAGCGGGCGGCCTAGCGAGTCCAGCACGCGGCCCAGCAGGCTCAACCCCACCGGCACCTGGCGCCCCAGCGGGCCATTTACCTCGGCATTCACCTGCTGCTGCCCGTAGGCCGGCGGCTGAATACTGCGTGCTGGCCGCACCGGCGTGCCTGGCAGCAGCCCCTGGATATTGGCCACCGGCATCAAAAACAGCTTGTCGCCGGCAAAACCGACCACCTCGGCTTCTACCTTGTGGCCTTGGGCAAGGTGTACTTCGCAAGCACTGCCCACCGGCAAACGCAGGCCAACCGCCTCCATCACCAAGCCGGTCACACGGGTAAGCTGGCCCTCTGGCAACCAGGCCGGGGTATTGGCGACGGTTTGCTGGCAGGCGGCCAGGTAGCTGCGCTGGCTTTGCAGCAGGTCAATCATGCGCGGGCAACCCCAGCGCCTGGCGCAATGCGGCCAACCTTGGCGGTAGTGTCAGGTCCAGCTTGACGCTGCCGGTATCTACCACGCAGCCACCGCGCACCACGGCATCATCGGCCACCCACTGCCAGCTCACCCCGGCAAAACGCTCCTGCGCAAAAGCCTGTATCACCGCTATGTCTTCCGGGTGGGCGCGCACGCGTGCCTGTAGCAGGCCCTGCCCCAGCTCATCCAGCGCGGCCTGCAACACAGGCAGTACGGCGGCCCTGTCCAGCGCGATCTTGCTGGCGACGATCTGCTCGGCAAAACCGACCGCCAGCTGCAATACCTCGGCAGACAAGGCCGTGCCCAGCTGCTGTAGCTGGGTTTCCATGGCTTGCTGCAGCTCGGCCAGTGGTGCCCAGTATGTTTCGAACTGCTGGGCTGCATCGGCCAGCGCTTGCTGTGCCCCCTCGGCCTGCCCCAGCTGCAGCCCTTCTTCTTTGCCTGCTTCAAAGCCAGCCTGCCAGGCTTCCTGATGAATGGCCTCCAGTTCGGCTGCGGTGGGGTAAGCCGGTGGTGGCAACGCGTCTTCTGGCGCGACTGCCGACTCGGGCTGCTCGGGCGGCGTCGCCTCTACCGTGTCCTGCTGCAAAGCAGAAACCCCCTCTGCGGGGGCTTCAGTCGCGGCAATGCTGGCTTCGGGCTGCGGGGCGGGCTGCGCCCCTATCTCGCCAAAGCGCCAGGACTGCCACTGGCCCAGCGCTTCCGCCGGGATGATGTTGTTACTCGACAAGGCCTTCGTCTCCACCTTTGCTTGCGATCACGATCTGGCCTTCGTCTGCCAGCTTGCGCACAATTTTGAGAATCTCTTTCTGCTCGGCTTCCACTTCGGACAGCTTGACCGGGCCTTTGGATTCCAGATCATCACGCAGCATCTCGGCTGCACGCGACGACATATTGCGGAAGATCTTGTCCTTGAGCTCCTGGCTGGTACCTTTCAGTGCCACCACCAGCGAGTCGGACTGCACTTCGCGCAGGATGGTCTGGATAGAGCGGTCGTCGATTTCCAGAATGTTGTCGAACACGAACATCTTGTCCTGAATGCGCTGCGCCAGCTCCGGGTCGTACTCGCGGATATACGACAGCGCAGAGGCTTCCACATTGGAGCCCAGGAAGTTCAGGATCTCGGCAGTCATGCCCACGCCACCCGCCGCGCTCTTCTTCACGCGGTCGGAGCCGGACAGCAGCTGGGTCAGCACGTCGTTCAGCTCGCGCAGAGCCTGCGGCTGCACACCTTCCAGCGTGGCGGTACGGATCAGTACTTCGTTACGCATACGCTCGGGGAAGTAGGCCAGAATGGCGCTGGACAGGTCGGGGTCCAGGTGCACCATGATGGTGGCAATAATCTGCGGGTGCTCGTTGCGAATCAGGTCTGCCGCGGACGATGGGTCCATCCACTTCAGGCTTTCGATACCGCTGTGATCGTTGCCCTGCAGAATCTTGTCCAGCAGGTTGGCCGCTTTATCCGGGCCCAACGCCTCTACCAGTACGTTGCGCAGGTATTCGTCGGTGGCGCCAAAGTTGGCGCGGGCGGCACATTCTTCGCGGAACTGCCCCACGACTTTTTCGACTTCTTCATGGCTCAGGTTACTCAGGCTGGCCATGGCCAAGCTGAGCTTTTGCACTTCCTTGGGCCCCAGGTACTTGAATACCTCAATGGCCTCGGCCTGACCCAGGCTGAACAGCAGCACCGAGCTGCGACGAATACCGGCATCACTCATCTGACGTTATCCATTCTTTAATGATCTGCGCCGCCATGCGCGGGTCAGCTTTCACCAGGTCACGCGCAGCCTGCAGATGGGCTTCGTACTGACGACGGGCTTGCTCTTTCGGATCGCCACTATCACCGCCACCCGCTGCGCCACCTTCACCACCGGATTCGCCACCCTCTTCGCCATCTTCACCGGCCACCGCCAGCAAGCGCCCGCCAGCCGCGGCCGCAGCCTCTTCTGTCTCTGGCGTATCGGCAGCAGGGGGTTTGGCCACATCCCGCATGATGGGGCGCACCACACCAAACAACAGGTACAGCACGGCAAGGGCCAGCAGGCCGTATTTGATCAGCTCACCCGCATTGGCGCTGAGGAAATCCAGTGCACGATCTTTTGCTGTGCTGACCGGTACGGCATCAGCAAAGCTGGCATTCACCACGTTTACCGAATCACCACGATCTTTATTGTAGCCGATGGCCTCTTGTACCAAGCTCTGGATTTGGGCTGACTCTTTGTCAGTCAGCGGTGTCGGTTTTGCTTCGCCATTGGCGTCCGGCACCATCTTGTAATTGACCACTACCGCAGCTGTCAGGCGCTTGATATTGCCTTTGGGCATCTTGGTGTGCTGGATAGTCTTGTCAACTTCGTAGTTGGTGGTAATTTCGCGGTGGGTGGTACCCGACGCGGTGCCCATGGGCAGGCCGGATAGCGTGGCGGTACCCGGGGCGGCACCCGGTGGTAGCGTCAGCGGTGCAGACGCAGCAGACGGCGGCTGGTTGGTCAGTGCACCCGGCACACCCGAGGGCAAGCTGGCATCTTTGCCCAGCGATTCGACAATCTGCTGGCTGCGCGTAGCCGACGGGTTGGGCGTAGAGTTGGGGCGGTAGGTTTCCGAGGTTTGCTCCACCTCGGCAAAATCTACCGCAGCGGTAACCTGGGCGCGGGCGTTACCCTTGCCAAAGATGGGCTCCAGAATAGCCTCTACCCGCTTGGCGTAGTCGGCTTCGATCTGGCGCACGTAGTCCAGCTGGCGGCGGTCCAGGCCAGAGGCGTTGTTCAGGTCTGGCAGGCTGGACAGCAGGTTGCCGTCTTGGTCCACGATAGATACATTGCGCACCGGCAGGTTAGGCACCGAGCTGGACACCAGGTGCAAAATACCGGCTATCTGGCCTGCATCCAGAATGCGCCCGCCACGCATGCTCAGCATGACCGAGGCAGTAGGCAGCTGCTGCTCGCGCACAAAGACGCTTTGCTTGGGCATGGCCAGGTGAACACGCGCGGTTTCCACCACGCCGACCGATTCAATCGTACGGGCCAGCTCGCCCTCGATGGAACGCTGGTAGTTCACCTGTTCGGCAAACTGGCTGATGCCGAATTTCTGCTTGTCCATCAGCTCGAAGCCCACACCGCCAGCCTTGGGCAGGCCCTGGCTGGCCAGCTTCAGCCGCACATCGTAGACCTTGTCGCTGGGCACCGAAATCACCCCGCCATCACTGATCTGGTAGGGCACATTCATTTGCTGCAGCGACGCAGTGATCTGGCCGCCATCACGGTCGGCCAAGCCAGTAAACAGGACTTTGTAAGCGGGTTCGCGGTTGAAAGCGAAAAGAGCAATAGCAATAGACAACACCGCTGCGACAGCGGTGAAGAAGAGAATTTTTTTGTTGTTGGGAAGGGCCTTGAAGCGCTCTAGCACTTCATTAAGGCGCACTTTCCAGGCAGGCGCAGCGTTGTCTACCAGATCAGCCATACAGTGGTTGTTTCGTTATTGATCTTCCGCTGCAAGCCAAACCGGGGCAGCGCAGCGCTACACTTGCGTATTCATGATTTCCTGATAAGCCGAAACCAGTTTGTTCCTGGCCTGCACCATGGTCTGGAAGCTCAGACTGGCTTTCTGCATTGTCACCATCACGTCCTGGATGTCGACCCCCTCTTCACCCAGCTCGAAGCGCTTTTGCAGCTCTTGCGATGTTTGCTGCACCTGGTTGACCTGCTCCAGCGTCGATTTCAGCACGTTGGAGAAATCAACTTCCGGTGTTTCTTCGGCGGCGGGTGCCTGCTTGCCTGCGGCAAGCGCAGACATGGCTCGAAGCTCTCCCAGCAACTGATTGATGCCTTGCGTAGACATGTTGACCTCTACCCGTGAACGAATCTGCCTAGACAGATTCTCCATCTTCTTCGCGGTAGCGCTGCAGCTTGTACCGTAAGGTGCGTTCGCTGATACCCAGCCTTTCGGCTGCCTGCTTCTTCGCACCACCCGTTGCTGCCAGCGCATCCAGAATATGCCGTTTTTCCACCGAACGCATATCGGTTTCCTGCGGCGCCTCTTGTATTGCTTCTGGCGGGGTAACAGTTTTGGCAAACGAGCCAATGTTCAGCATCAGGTCAGCGGCAGAAACTTCCGTGCCTGCGGCAAGAATTGCCGCCCTTTGCATTACATTGTCCAGCTCGCGGATGTTACCTTCCCAACTATAGGCCGTCAATTCTCGCTCGGCATCGCTGCCTAGCGCCAATCGCGGCTTATCCATTGCATCACCGTGTTTACGCAGCAATTTTCGTGCCAAAGGCAGGATATCCTCCGGGCGCGCGGCCAAGCCGGGCAAATTCAGCGGAAACACGTTCAGACGGAAATACAGGTCTTCGCGGAATCGCCCGGCGGCCACCTCGGCCTGGATATCACGGTTGCTGGTGGCCAGCACACGGATATTCAGCTTGATGGTTTTCAGCCCGCCCACGCGCTCTACCTCGCGCTCCTGCAGCACGCGCAACAGCTTGGCCTGCAGCGGCAACGGCATTTCGGTAACTTCATCCAGCAAGATGGTACCGCCCTGCGCCTGCTCGAACTTGCCCGGCAGGGCTGTGGCTGCACCAGTAAAGGCACCCTTCTCATGGCCGAACAGCGTGGACTCCAGCAGGTTGTCCGGTATGGCCGCGCAGTTTACCGCCACAAACGGGCCATCCTTGCGGCGCGAGTGCTGGTGCATGAAGCGCGCAAGCACCTCCTTGCCCGCGCCACTGGGGCCGGTAATCAGCACACTGGCGTCGCTGGGTGCCACGCGGCTGGCTACCGACACGATCTGTTTCATGGCGGGCGATTCGGCCACCATGGATTCGGCCGCCACTTCCGGCGCATCCAGCAAGAAGCGCTCAACCTCGTCGATAAGGCGCTGCGGCTCGAAAGGCTTCAGCAGGTAATGGCTGGCGCCGGCACGCAGTAGCTCGATGGCGCGCTCGATCACGCCATAGGCTGTCATCAGCACGAAAGGCAGGCCAGGGTAGCGGTCTTTCACGTGGGCAAACAGGGTATAGCCATCCATGGGCTGCATCTGGGCATCGGACACCACCAGGCCCACCGGCTCGCGGCGCAATACCGCCAGCGCCGCCTCGCCATCGCTGGCTTCTACTACGCTAAAGCCGGATAGCTCCAGCGTATCCACCAGCGCCTCGCGCAGGTCTGCGTCATCTTCTACTACCAGTACCGGCAATCGTTTCATGTGTTTCTACATCCGTAAAACTTTAGTCCGCGTGCGCACGGCCTGCACACAGCGCGATCAGGCGGGGGGCAATCCCCGCCAGGGGCAATACTTCGTGTACGCCACCGCAGGCAATCGCCTCTTTGGGCATACCAAACACCACACAAGAGGCTTCATCCTGGGCGATATTGTGCGCGCCGGACTCTTTGAGCTCGACCATACCTGTCGCGCCATCGCGCCCCATGCCGGTAAGAATCACGCCGATGCAGTTTTTACCGATCACGTTGGCCGCAGAGCGGAACAGCACATCTACCGATGGCTTGTGGCGGTTTACCGGCACCCCGTGGTGCAGGCTGGTGGCGTAGCCTATGGTGCTGGCGGGCTTGACCAGCAGGTGCGAGTGGCCGGGGGCAATGTAGACGTGGCCTGGCTGCAGGCGCTCGCCATCTTCGGCTTCTTTTACCGTCAGCTTGCACAAGGCATCCAGCCGTACGGCAAACGACTTGGTAAACATTTCCGGCATGTGCTGGGTAATGACAATGGGCGGCATGCTGGCGGGCAAGGCAGTCAGCAGCACGCGCAACGCCTCGGTACCACCGGTAGAGGAGCCAATCACGATCACCGTTTGCCGCCCCAGCGAGAGCTTGCCCGGCTGGCGCGGCAGAATCATGTCGGCACTATGGCTAGGTGCCACTTCTATGGGCTTGGACGCAGCTGTTTTTTTATCGAGGGCCATACTTTCCCTTAGTCATTTTGCGGCAAACAAACACTATTCACGCCCGGCCTGGCGCAAGAACGCCAGACACCACGCTTCACACGCCTGCTCTATCAGATCCAGCACCTGCTCAAAGCCCTGCGGGCCACCGTAGTACGGGTCGGGCACGTCGGCCTCTTTACCCAATATCGACAACAATAGCTGCGGTGTCACACCCTTTTGACGCATGGCCTGCAAGCTGGCCAGATTGGCGCGGTCTGCGGCCAACATGTAATCAAAGCGGCTAAAGTCGGCCGCGCTGACCTGGCGGGCACGCTGCTGGCGCAAATCGTAGCCGCGCACCAGCGCGGCTTGCGTACTGCGTAGATCGGGCGCCTCGCCTATGTGGTAGGCATGCGTGCCGGCGGAGTCTACTTCAAGCTGGTCTTGCAGGCCATGCTTTAACAACATGCTGCGCATCACCCCCTCGGCGGTAGGCGAGCGGCAGATGTTGCCCATGCAGACCATGAGTATGCGTTTTTTGCTCATTGCGTTCCCTATGCGGCCAACTTGGCGTGGGCTGGCGGCTTACAGGCCGCTCATCCAGGCTTTTTCCTTGAAGGCTTTCAGTTCGTCGCGCAGCTTGGCGGCTTTTTCGAACTCCAGATTGCGCGCCGCTTCCATCATGTCTTTTTCCAGACGCTTGATTTCTTTGGCCAGCGCCTTTTCATCCAGCATGGCAATACGGGCGTTTTCGGCCAGGGCTTTTTTGTCCACCGGCTCGTTCTGGTACACGCCGTCGATGATGTCCTTGATCTTCTTGCTCACCCCCTGCGGCACGATGCCGTGCTCGGTGTTAAACGCTACCTGCTTATTACGACGGCGCTCGGTTTCATCCATGGCGCGCTGCATGCTATTGGTGATGCGGTCGGCGTACAGCAGCGCTTTACCGTGCAGGTTACGCGCGGCGCGGCCTATGGTCTGGATCAGGCTGCGCTCGCTACGCAGGAAGCCTTCCTTGTCGGCATCCAGAATCGCCACCAGGCTTACCTCGGGGATATCCAGGCCTTCGCGCAGCAGGTTGATGCCGATCAGCACGTCGAACATGCCCAGGCGCAGGTCGCGGATGATCTCCACCCGCTCTACCGTATCGATATCGCTGTGCAGGTAGCGCACCTTGATGCCGTGCTCGGTGTAGTAATCGGCCAGCTGCTCGGCCATGCGCTTGGTCAGCGTGGTCACCAGCACGCGCTCGCCGCGCTCGATGCGCAGGTGGATTTCCGACAGCAGGTCGTCCACCTGCGTGCCCACCGGGCGGATCTCGATAATCGGGTCCACCAGGCCGGTTGGCCGCACCACCTGCTCTACCACCTGGCCGGCGTGCTCTTTTTCGTAGTCGGCTGGCGTGGCAGATACAAAAATGGTTTGCGGCATCAGCTGTTCAAATTCGTGGAACTTCAGCGGGCGGTTGTCCACGGCCGACGGCAGGCGGAAGCCGTAGTCCACCAGGTTTTGCTTACGCGCCGCATCGCCTTTGTACATGGCGCCCACCTGCGGCACGGTCACGTGGCTTTCATCGATAAACATCAGCGCGTTCTTGGGCAGGTAGTCGATCAGCGTGGGCGGTGCGCCGCCCGGCTCGCGGCCGGAAAAGTGGCGCGAGTAGTTTTCGATGCCCTTGCAAAAGCCCATTTCGTACAGCATTTCCAGGTCAAAGCGCGTGCGCTGCTCGATGCGCTGCGCCTCCACCAGCTTGCCTTCTTTCAGGTACCAGGCCACGCGGTCGGCCAGCTCCAGCTTGATCTGCTCGCAGGCGCGCAGCACGGTGTCGCGCGGCGTCACGTAGTGGCTGGACGGGAACACGGTAAAGCGGCCAACACGCTGCTTGGTGGTGCCGGTGAGCGGGTCGAACAGCGTGAGCGTTTCCACCTCGTCGTCAAACAGGCTGATACGCACGGCGGTGTCGTTGCTTTCGGCCGGGAACACGTCGATCACGTCGCCGCGCACGCGGAAAGTACCGCGGGAAAAGTCGGTGTCGTTACGGTCGTACTGCATAGCCACCAGGCGGCTGACGATATCCTTCTGCGGCGTGGTTTCGCCCTCTTTCAGGTGCAGGATCATCTGGTGGTAGTCGGACGGGTCGCCGATACCGTAAATGGCCGACACGGTGGCCACGATCACGCAGTCCGGCCGCTCCAGAATGCTTTTGGTGGCCGACAAGCGCATCTGCTCGATGTGCTCGTTGATGCTGGAGTCTTTTTCGATAAACAAGTCGCGGCTGGGCACGTAGGCCTCGGGCTGGTAGTAGTCGTAGTACGACACAAAATACTCCACCGCGTTTTCGGGGAAAAACTCGCGCATCTCGCTGTACAGCTGTGCTGCCAGGGTTTTGTTGTGCGCCATGATGATGGCCGGGCGGCCAGTTTGCGCAATGACATTGGCCATGGTGTAGGTTTTGCCAGAGCCGGTCACGCCCAGTAGCGTCTGGTAGCTCAGCCCGTCGGACAGGCCCTCGACCAGGCTGGCAATCGCCGCAGGCTGATCGCCCGCCGGAGCAAAAGGCTGATGGAGCTTGAAAGCGCTGCCTGGATAGCTTACGACCATGGAATTTCACTCATTTGTCACGCCTTATGCCGGTAACTAGCCCACATTTCATGTGTTTTGACTAAAAGTAATGCCGGACAAAGCAGGGGAATCAATTTAAAATAAAAGGGCTCGATAAACCAACAACAGGGTAAGCCTGACAGGCCGTGCCAAGACACGGCGCTTTTGCGCATCACCGGGTGTGATACAGCCCTGCCAGCGCCTTACCTGCCGCATGAACACTGCATCGGAGCCATGAATGATGCTCAGAACCTTTGCGCTGCTAGGCTGCCTGGCCGCCAGCAGCATGGTGGCGCATGCCGCCCAGCCTGTAAACCTGCAAACCCAGGCATTGACCAGTAGCCCGCGGCTGAATTCCCAGTCCGTGGCCGTGGTGGACTCGCAAACCGGCAAGCTGGTTTACGAAAAAAACCCGCTGCAAACCCAGCCCATCGCGTCGATCACCAAGCTGATGACCGCCATGGTGATGCTGGATGCCGGCCTATCGCTGGATGAACCCATCACCATTACCGAAGACGAAGTAGACCGCCTGAAAAACACCAGCTCGCGCCTGAGTGTGGGCTCGACCCTGACCCGCCGCGAGATGCTGCTGCTGGCGCTGATGTCGTCGGAAAACCGTGCCTCGGCCTCGCTGGCGCGCACCTACCCCGGCGGCAAAGCTGCGTTTATTGCCAAGATGAACCAGAAAGCCCGCAGCATCGGCATGCGCAATGCCGTGTTCCACGATGCCACCGGCCTGGACATGCGCAACAGCGCCACCGCCATGGACCTGGTACGCATGGTGAAGGCGGCCTACCAGTACCCGCTGATCCGCCAGTTTTCCACCACGCACGAATACATTGCCCACCCCAGCGCCACCCGTGTGCTGCACTACAAAAACAGCAACCCGCTGGTACGTGAGGGCGAGTGGGATATCGGCCTGTCCAAAACCGGCTACATCGAAGAAGCCGGCCGCTGCCTGGTGATGGAAACCACCATGGGCAGCCAGCGCCTGATCGTGGTGCTGCTGGCAGCCAATGGCTCGGCCGCCCGCGTGAACGATGCCAAGTCCATCAAGACCTGGCTGGAAGCCCACCCCAATAGCTGGCTGTCGGGCTAAGCCGGCGCAGTACGACAAAAAGGTTGGCCGCGCGGCCAACCTTTTTTGTTTTACCACCGCACTCAGGCGCGGCGGAACGCGATCAGGTGGTCCAGCTCCAGCCGGATGCCGATGGCCTCGCCAATGGCGTGGTTGTGGTGGCTGGGCACCTGCGCCAGTACCTGCTGGCCGGAATCCAGCTGCAGCGTGTACAGGAACTCGGAGCCACGGAACACCTTGCCCAGCACCTTGGCGGTAACCAGGCTGGCATCGTCGTGCACCACGTCATCGGGGCGCAGCAGCACGTCTACCTGGTCGCCCTCGGCAAACTGGCGCGGCACGGCGCTGCAGTATTCGCCCAGCTCCAGCGTGACGCAGCGCGGGCCGGTGACCCGCCCCGGCACAAACGCGCCCTGGCCGATAAAGTCGGCCACATAACGGCTGGCCGGCTCGTGGTACAGCTCGTATGGCGGCGCCCACTGCTGCAGCTGACCCTGGTGCATCACGCCTACCTTGTCGGCCATGGCAAAGGCTTCGTGCTGGTCGTGCGTGACCAGAATGGCCGTGGTGCCTTGCGATTTCAGAATGTCGCGCACCTCGCGCGACAGCCTTTCGCGCAGGTCGACATCCAGGTTGGAAAACGGCTCGTCCAGCAGCAGCAGCTGCGGCTTGGGCGCTAGGGCACGCGCCAGCGCCACGCGCTGCTGCTGGCCGCCGGACAGCTCGTGCGGAAACGCTTGGGCATACGCCTGCAAGCCCACCACCTCCAGCACCGCCATCACGCGGGCCTCGCGCTCGCTGCGCGAGAGCTTGCCCAGGCCAAAGCCCACGTTTTCCTGCACATTCAGGTGCGGGAACAAGGCGTAATCCTGAAACACCATGCCGATCTGGCGCAGGTGCGCCGGCACGCTGTCGGCCACGCTGGCCAGGCGGCGGCCCGCCAGGTGGATCTCGCCGCCGGCCAGCGGCTCAAAGCCGGCAATGCAGCGCAGCACCGTGGTCTTGCCGCAGCCGGAGCTGCCCAGCAGGCAGGCTATCTCGCCCTGCTGCAGGGCAAACGACATGTCATTGACAACGGTTTTGTCGCCGTAGCGTTGCGACACCGACTGTAGTTCAAGCAAGGCACTCATCAGGCAACATCCCGTTGGCGCGACAGCAATATGGTGGGAATCAGCCCCACCAGCACGATGGCAATGGCCGGCAGCGCTGCCTGGTCCCACATGCCTTCGGCTGTCATGTTGTAAACGCGTACCGACAGCGTGTCCCAGCCGAAGGGCCGGGTCATCAGGGTGATGGGCATTTCTTTCATCACATCGACAAACACCATCAGCACGCCGGTAAACAGGCCGCCGGACAGCAGCGGCAGATACACGCGGCGCAGCAGCGCCCAGCCCGAGCAGCCCAGGTTACGCGCGGCTTCATCGTGGCTGCGGGTAATGCGGTTCATCGCCGTGTCTACCGACGAGTACGCCACGGCCAGAAAACGCGCCACAAAGGCCAGCAACATGGCCAGCAAGGTGCCTTTGAACACCGCCGTTACGTCGCCGCCCCAGCCCATCAGGGCAATGATCTGGTTATCCAGCCACGCCACCGGCACAAACACGCCCACCGCCAGCACCGTACCGGGGATGGCATAGCCCATGGTGGCCACCCGCGCCAGGTTGCGCATGGCCTGGCTACCCTGGCGGCGCACCAGGTAGGCCAGCACCAGGGCAATAGCGGTCACCAGCATGGCGGCAATCAGCGACAGGCTGACCGAACGCCAAGCGTAGCCCAGAAAATCGCTGCTGAACTGGTTGGCAAAATCCAGCGACGCCCAGTACGCCAGCTGCAGCATGGGAATGACGAACGCCACCAGCACCACGCTGCCTGCGGCCAACGTCGCCGCCCAGCCACGCCAGCCGGCCAGCAGCAAACGCGGCTGCGGTGCGGCACGGCCGGCCTGGGCATAGGCACGGCGGCCACGGCTGCGCTGCTCTAGCACCAGTACGATGAACACCAGAATGACCAGCAGCGACGCAATCTGCTTGGCGGTATCCAGCGAAAACAGCGCAAACCAGGCCTTGTAGATAGCGCTGGTAAAGGTGTCGTAGTTAAACACCGCTACGGTGCCAAAGTCGGCCAGGCTTTCCATGATCACCAGAATCAGCCCGCCGGCAATCCACGGCCGCGCCATAGGCAGGGCGATGCGCCAGAAACCCTGGCTGCGCGACAACCCCAGGCTCTGCCCTACTTCGAGTGCACGCCGGCCCATGGTGGCAAAAGCATTGCGGCTGAGCAGGTAAACATAGGGGTAAAACGCCAGCGTCATCACCAGCACCAGCCCCCAGGCGCTACGGATTTGCGGAAACCAGCGCATATCCTCGAAATGCGGCCGCAGCCAGGTTTGCACCGGCCCGGTAAATTCCAGCAGGCCTACCTGGGCAAAGGCCAGCACATAAGCCGGCATGGCCAGCGGCAGCATCAGCGCCCAGTTGAAGATACGGCGGCCAGGAAAGTCGTATACCGCCACCAGCCAGGCCAGGCTGACACCCAGCAGCAGCACCCCGGCCCCCACGCCCAGCAGCATGATGGCGGTGTTCTTGAACAGCTCGGGCAGGGTGAACTCGATCAGGTGTGACCAGATGGCAGGGTCGGGGGTGAGTGCCGACAGCATCACCACGCCCAGCGGCACAATGGTGCACAGGGCAATCAGGCAGGCCAGCAGCCAGGGAATCACAAGCGTGTGCAGGCGGCTCATGGCAATAAAGGGGCAAGAAAAAGGGGCATTATCGTTGCAGCCATGCAATTTAGGAAAGACAGCGCAGAGGAAAAAAGCGGCAGCAACAAAACAGGGGCGCCGCAGCGCCCCCGCTTATCAACCACCAGCGGTGGCTTGCCGGCTTACTTGTAGCCCATGCGGTCCATCAGTTTTACTGCTTCTGCCTGCTTGGCACCCGCTTCGGATACGTTGATCAGGTCAGACTTGAAGCTACCCCACGACGCTACAGCCGCATTGGCTTTCACTTTCGGGTTGGCCGCATATTCCATATCGATGTCGGCGTACAGCTTCTGCGCTTTTTCCGACGACAGCCATTCCAGCAGCTTCACTGCGCCTTTCGGGTTTTTGGCGTGCTTGGTGACACCAGCGCCGGATACGTTTACGTGGACGCCGTTCTGTTTCTGGTTAGCCCAGAAGATGCCTACTTGCAGGTTCGGGCTCTTTTTCAGCAAACGGCCGTAGTAGTAGGTATTGGCAATGCCCACATCGCATTGGCCAGCGTCGATGGCTTCCAGCATTTTGGTATCGTCCGGGAACACGGGCGCCGCCAGGTTATCCACCCAGCCTTTTACCACTTTCTCGGTAGCGGCCACGCCCTTGTCGGCGATCATGGTGCCCACCAGCGACTGGTTATAGACCTTCTTGGAAGTACGCAGGCACAGGCGGCCTTTCCATTTGGCGTCGGCCAGGTCTTCGTAGCTGGACAGCTGCTCCGGCTTCACGGTTTTCTTGTTGAAGAAAATGGTGCGGGCACGTACAGACAGGCCAAACCAGTTACCTGCCGGGTCACGCAGGTTGGCCGGAATGTTGGCCGCCAGTGCGGTGGATTTTACCGGCTGGAACAGGCCCATATTGCTGGCTTGCCACAGGTTGCCTGCGTCTACAGTCATGAAGATATCGGCAGGGGTATTGGTGCCTTCGGCTTTCAGGCGCTCCATCAGCGGGCCTTCGCCACCGCTGACTACATTGACCTTCACGCCGGTTTCTTTTTCGTAAGCTTCCAGAATCGGCTTGATCAACTGCTCGGCACGCGCGGTGTACAGCGTCACTTCTTCTGCCATCGCCACGCCACTGAACGCTGCCAGTACCGCAGCCAACATTACTTGTTTCTTCATGACCCACTCCTTGTGCATTGCCCGGCCAGGGCAAGGTGTATCAACATGGGGGCCGAGTATAAACAGTGAAGAGAACCGTTATCAACACCATTTCGCATTTCAGTATTATTTAGGTAAAACAGGGAACCTTACCCAGTCGCCTGCGTCCACTTTCAGTTTTCCGTTACGCAAACGGGCCACGGCAAAACGTGGCTGCACCTGTTCGATTTCCACATCGCCCAGCTGCAGCTCGGGCACCCCCAGCACCTCGCCGTCGGTACGGCGGATCTCGGTAGCCGGGCGCGGCTTGTACACCACCAGGCGGTCGCGCACGGCCAGGCCATCCAGCGCCCCGGCAGACAGGTAAACCTGGTCCCCCTCTACCCTGGCAACACGGGTAGCAAAGGGCAGGCACTGCACGGCACTGGATACCTTGGCCGCGACCTCTTCCAGCACCTGACCCATGGCCTGCCCGTACTCCGACTCCACCATGGCGTCCACGTTAAAAACACGGCTGGATTGCGGGTGCACATCGCCACGGGCCACGCGGCGCAGGTTATCGCGCAGCAAGATACCGCCGCTCAGGGTGTCGTACAGCCAGTATTCAACTTCAAAACGGCGCTCCACCGGCACGTTGCGCACTGACAACCCCAGCAGGCCGGCCAGCGGCCCGGTGTAATACGTGCCCTGCCCGCTTGGTGTACCACTGCCAAACACATCCACACGTGGCTCGCGGCGGGTGACAGCGGTATCGATAATGCGCCCGGCCAGCACAAACTGTGCGCCCTCGCGGCGGCCTATCTCGCGCACGGTATCAGCCGCGGCGCTCGCTTCCAGCATGCGCCCGCCAGGAAAAACCGACATGGTGCCAGCGTACAGCGCCTGGGTTTCGCGGCGCAGGTTGAACAGGCGCACCAGCTCCCCCGGAAACCAGGTGGCAATACTGCCCAGGTCGCCGGCATCGGCCGGCCGCTCCAGCTGGAAATAGCTGGTAACGATACGGCGGGCCAGAAAGCGCCCGGGCGGCATGGCAGCGCGCTGGCAGCTATCGGCTTTTTGTTCGCCGTCGGCCGCATCGGTATCGTGCTCTACCCGCACCACCAGCAGGCCATCGCGCAGGGTTTCGGACAGCACGCGTGTTTTACCGGGCAAGCTCAACGGCCCCAGCATCATGCTTTCTGCCGTTTGCAGCCCGTCCACCACCTGGCTGGACGCCAGCATGCCGCCACGGTGGGTAATGGCAATCTGGCGCAAAGCGTCGCCAATGGCCGCCTCGCGCGCGGCCACACGGCCGGCCTCTAGCGACGCCACGCCCTCGGCCTGATACACCTCGGCCCGCGCGCCAGGCAGCGCGAAAACAAACGCCGCCCAGCAGGCGGAGCGTAGCAGTATGGATAGTCGCATCATGTCCTAGTGCGAAACGTAGAAGTCCCCGCCGTATACACAACCACTGTCAGTGCAGCCCATCTTGCTGCCATCCGCCGCAGGCAATACCCGCGCCGCAGCGGCAACATTGCCCGCACCGACCAAGGCTGTACGATACGCCTTGAAGAAGCCTTCATCCAGTACCACTTCGGCAATGGTTTCGCTGCTGCCGTCTGCCTTGAACTCGGTAGACAGCAAGCGCACGCCGCGCAGATAGGCATCCACGTATACGCGGAAGGTATCGTTGACGGTTACCAGGTTACCCACCGAGCTGCTACCGGACAGCTTGAAGCCCTGCACCTGTTCGGCCACGGCACGGTAAGCATCCAGCTGCGAGGCGCGCATGGCCAGCAGGCGGCGCTGTACCGGCGACAGCTCTTTGCTGGTAGGCGGCGCACCGTAGCCCACAACACGAACACGCAGGGCATTGAACGATTCCTGCTTGTGCTCGGCTGGCGGGTCGGCCAGCGGGCCGACGTAGGCACCGCCCATCATCACACCACCAGGCGACATCACCGGCTGGCGCGAAATACCGGGCTGCTCTTGGCTACCGGCCACGGCCGGGGCTACCGCCACCACAGACCAGCCCTCACCCGCAGTGTTGGCCGCAGGCGTGGAGGCGCAGGCCGACAGCACGGTCATGGCCAGCAAGCCGGGAATCATTCGGGTGATATTCTTCATTATTTCGCTCCGCCGAGTATGCATATCATTTTATAGCCACATCGGCTTATCGGACATCAAATAAAAATCTTGAGCCAGCTTACACTTTTAATTTAGAAAGCTGCCCTGACCTTGCGCAATCTACCGCATGCTGGCCGGCGTGATAAACTGCCAACCGCCCGCATTTTAGGACTTTAGTTCACCATGAAAAAACTGCTGTGCTCCCTGCTGATGCTACTGCCGCTGTCGGCACTGGCTGCCCCTACCGTGGAACTGGCTACCAACAAAGGCCTGATTACCATCGAGCTGGACGCCGCGCGTGCGCCCAAATCGGTAGACAACTTTGTCGCCTACGTCAAAGCCGGCCACTATAACGGTACCGTCTTCCACCGCATTATCGACGGCTTCATGATCCAGGGTGGCGGCTTTGCCATCAAGGACGGCGAACTGGCCCAGAAGCCCACGCGCAGCCCTATCGCCAACGAGGCTGACAACGGCCTGAAAAACGTGATCGGCAGCATTGCCATGGCGCGTACCAATGACCCGAATTCTGCCACTTCGCAGTTTTTCATCAACCTGGTGAACAACGAGTTCCTGGATTACCGCAGCAAAACCCCGCAAGGCTGGGGTTATGCCGTATTTGGCAAGGTAACGGCGGGCATGGATGTGGTAAACCGCATTTCCAAAGCCCGCACCGCGATGATAGGCGGCATGCAGGATGTGCCTATCGAGCCGGTCGTTATCACCAAAGCCACCTATAAACCCTGATAGCAAGGATAAACAACATGATCAAGCTGACCACCAACCACGGTGACATCGTACTGGAACTGTTTGCCGACAAAGCCCCCAAAACCGCGGCCAACTTCGAACAATACGTAATCGACGGCCACTACGACGGCACCATTTTTCACCGTGTCATCAATGGCTTCATGATCCAGGGCGGTGGCTTTACTGCCGACATGCAGCAAAAAGACACCCGCGACACCATCGAAAACGAAGCCAACAACGGTCTGTCCAACAAGACCTACACCATTGCCATGGCCCGCACGCCGGACCCGCACTCGGCCAGCGCCCAGTTCTTCATCAACGTATCCGATAACGACTTCCTGGATTTCCGTAGCGAAACCATGCAAGGCTGGGGTTACTGCGTATTTGGCCAGGTCGTACAGGGCCAGGACGTGGTAGACCGCATCAAGACCGTGGCCACCGGCCGCAAAGGTGGCCATCAGGACGTACCGTCCGACGCAGTCATCATCGAAAAAGCAGAAATCATCCAGGGCTAAGCCGCCCTGCACAGGCCGCCTCGTGCGGCCTTTTTCATTATTGACACATGGCCATACACTTCATATCCGACCTGCACCTGCACCCGGGCGAGCCCTGGCTGGGGCAGCTGTTTACCCGCACGCTCGCCAGCTGGCGCGGGCAGATCGACGCCCTGTACATTCTGGGCGACCTGTTCGAGTACTGGGTAGGCGACGACGACACCGACCCCTTTGTACACAACATGCTGGCCGCCATGCAGGCATTCAGCGCCAGCACGCCGCTGTACGTGATGCGCGGCAACCGAGATTTCCTGCTAGGCCCCGGCTTTGCCGCTGCCAGCGGCGCCACCCTGCTGGACGAACCCCACCTGCTGCAAGCCTGCGGCCAACCCTATGTGCTGGTACACGGCGACGGCCAGTGCACCGACGACGCGGCCTACCAGCAGTTTCGTGCCATGGTACGCCAGCCAGCCTGGCAGGCAGCCTTCCTGCAAAAACCGCTGGCCGAACGCCACGCCATCGCGCAGCAGATACGTGGCATGAGCCAGGCCAAGAAACAGGACGAAGGCCTGAACGAGATGGGCGATGTCACCCCGGCCGCCATTGATGCGCTACTGGCCGCCTACCCCGGCGCCACGCTAATCCACGGCCACACCCACCGCCCGGCCTGCCATACACAGCAGCTAGACGGCGAAACCCGCCAGCGCTGGGTGATTGCCGACTGGTACGCCGGCCGTGGCGGCTACCTGCGCCTGGACGAACACGGCCTGAGCGCCCACGCACTCACACTGTAAGCCATGGTTGGCCGCACGCAGCGGCCAACCTTCACCCCGCCCCCAAGGCTGGCCAGCACGGCCGTCACCCACCCTGCTTCGGCGCTGCAAACCCCGCCACACACACCCGAAAAATCGCTACAAGGGTTACCCCGCAAGGGTTTTCCCGCAAGGGGCAGCCCCAACTGACAAGCCAGAAAGCTGTTTTTAGAATCCGGGCACATAAGGACCATCACGTACTGATGGCACAACAACACAACCCCGGAGTATCTGAACATGAGTTTGGGAATGCAGGCTTTACTGGCATTTATGCCTATCTTGCTCTCGGCCATCCTGCTGGTAGGGCTGAACTGGCCGGCCAAGCGGGCCATGCCTGTCGTCTTTATCGCCACCGCCCTGATTGCCGTGCTGGGCTGGGAAATGAGCCTCAACCGCGTCGTGGCCTCCACCCTGCAAGGCGGGCTGATTACCCTGTCGGTGCTGTGGATCATCTTTGGCGCCATCCTGCTGCTGAACACGCTAAAGCACTCTGGCGGCATCCTGGCTATCCGTGAAGGCTTTGCCAACATCACCCCGGACCGTCGCATCCAGGCGCTGATCATTGCCTGGCTGTTTGGCTGCTTTATCGAAGGCGCCTCCGGCTTTGGCACGCCAGCCGCCATTGCCGCCCCGCTGCTGGTGGCCATGGGCTTCCCGGCGCTGGCTGCTGTGCTGCTGGGCATGATGGTGCAATCCACACCGGTATCGTTCGGCGCGGTGGGCACGCCCATTCTGGTTGGCTTGAACACCGGCCTGGACACCGCCAGCATCGGCGCACAGCTGCAAGCCAATGGCAGCAGCTGGCAGGCTTACCTGGCGCAAATCACCAGCCAGGTTGCGATCACCCACGCCATCATCGGCACGCTGATGCCGCTGTTCATGGTAATGATGCTTACCCGCTTTTTCGGCCGCAACCGCTCGTGGAAAGAAGGCCTGGCGGTAGCGCCGTTTGCCATTCTGGCAGGCCTGGCCTTTACCGTGCCTTACGCCCTTACCGGCATGCTGCTGGGCCCGGAGTTCCCGTCCATTATCGGTAGCCTGGTAGGCCTGGTGATTGTGGTGAGCGCGGCCAAAGCCGGCTTCCTGATGCCCAAGCAGACTTGGGATTTTGCACCGGCCAAGGAATGGCCGGAAGAGTGGCTGGGCTCGGTGGAAATCAAGCTGGAAAGCATCGGCAACAAGACCCCGCTGTCGGTTAGCCGCGCCTGGGTACCCTACCTGCTGGTAGCCGCCCTGCTGATCCTCAGCCGCACCAACGATACCGTTAAAAATGCGCTCAAGGCAGTGGCCTACAAGAGTGGCGACCTGCTGGGTGAAAAAGGCATTACTGCCGTCATCGACCCGCTGTACCTGCCGGGCGGCATTCTGGCGATCGTGGTGATTGCCACCTTCTTCCTGCACCGCATGAAGTGGTCGGAAATGCGCGCGGCCATTGGTGAATCGGGCAAGGTACTGTTTGGCGCCGGCTTCGTGCTGATGTTCACCGTGCCGATGGTCCGCATCATGATCAACTCCGGCGTGAACCTGTCCGGCCTGAAGTCGATGCCGATTGCCATGGCGCAGTATGTCGCCGACACCTTTGGCGCCTCTTACGCTTTCTTTGCCCCTACCGTGGGTGCCATGGGGGCCTTCATTGCCGGCTCCAATACTGTCAGCAACATGATGCTGGCGCAGTTCCAGTTTGGCGTAGCCGAGAACCTGGCCATTACCAGCTCCATGATCGTTGCCGTGCAGGCCGTGGGTGCGGCGGCGGGCAATATGATCGCCATTCACAACGTGGTTGCCGCCTCGGCCACAGTCGGTTTGCTGGGTCGTGAAGGTGCCACCCTGCGCCGCACCATCCTGCCTACGCTGTACTACCTGGCCATGGCAGGCCTGATTACCTGCCTGGCGCTGTACGTGTTCGGCGTACGTGACGCACTGTCGGCCTGATCACACAGCGGTTTCTGCAAAAGCACACAACCCCGGCTTGGCTGGGGTTGTGTGCTTTCATACTGTGATATATCGAGTTTAATAAGTTAAACCTAAACAGTTAAGGCTTCATTTGCGTGGCAGGTAATCAAATCACGCAACAAGCTTCAATTTTTCTGATTTTCGTTCGATACTTATCTGGCTTGTTAATCTTCATTACAAAATCACAAGGGGGGCACACATGTCCGTACTGAAAGAATTCCGCGAATTTACCATGCGCGGCAACGTGATCGACCTGGCGGTGGGTGTGGTCATCGGCGGTGCCTTCGGCGCCATCGTCAAATCGCTGGTGGACGATGTGATCATGCCGCCCATCGGCCTGCTGATCGGCAATGTGGATTTTGCCAACCTGTTCATCGTGCTGAAAGAAGGCGCCAAAGCCGCCGCACCGTACGCATCGGTCGCCGCTGCCAAGGACGCCGGCGCGGTCACCATGAACATCGGCCTGTTCATCAACGCGCTGGTCAGCTTCACCATCGTAGCCTTCGCCATTTTCATGCTGGTAAAAGTGATCAACCGCCTGAAGCGCGAAGAAAAAGTGGAAGAAATCGCCGCCGAGCCCGCTACCAAGGAATGCCGCTACTGCTTGTCCAGTATTCCGGTAAAAGCCACGCGCTGCCCGTGCTGCACCTCGCAGCTGGACTAAGCTTACGCTGACAGCCAGGCACAAGGCCGCCCACGGGCGGCCTTGTGCTTTTCGGCGCAGACAGTGCGCGCCCATCGGGCACCTAGCACCGCATATTGCACACCACCTCAAGCCATGACAGCCACCTGCGGCAACAAACGCTGGCATAGCGCATCCACCGCGCTGCGTAACGGCACGGCCGCCCCGGCCACCCCACAGGCCGCGCTACCACTGGCTACCGCCGCCGCCAGATGCTGCGCCAGCGCGGCCTGTGGCGCCTGCCACAGGCTAGCCAGCAAGCCGGCCATACTGGCGTCGCCCGCGCCAACCGTATCCACCACCGCTACCGGCGGCGGTGCCAGCTGCAAACGCTGGGTGCCCGCCCACAGCTGCGCCCCGGCTGCACCGCAGGTGTACAGGATGAGTGCCTGCGGGTTCCACTGCTGCAGCGTGGCCAGCGCGGCGGCCTGGTCGTGGTGGCGAAACAGCCCGGCCAGGTCTTCGTCCGACACCTTTACCACGTCGGCCAGCGCCACCATCTGGCGCAGCATAGCGTCGTAACGGGCGTCCATCGCCACGCGAAAATTCGGGTCGTAGGCAAGGCGTACCCCGGCGGCCTTCAGCTGCCGCGCCTGCGCCAGCAAATGCCCCGCCAGCGGCGGGCGGGCCAGGCTGATACCACCAAACAGCGCCCAGCGCGCTGCCTGCGGCCAACCTGGCGGCAAGTTGGCCGCATCAAAATGCAGGTCGGCGCTGTGATCGCCCACAAAGAAATACTGCGGCGGCTGCGTGCTGTACACCATGGCCAGCAAGGGCGAGGCGTCCACGGGCTGGATATAGCGCAGGTCCAGCCCCGCCTCGGCACTGGCTGCCAGCAGCGCCTCGCCAAAACAATCGCGGCTGATGGCCCCGGCAAACGCTGCCGGCAGCCCCCAGCCCGCCAGGATGCGCGCCACATTCCACGGTGCGCCGCCCGGGCGCGACAGCCAGCGGCCATCGGGCTGGATGATCATGTCGGTTAATACCTCGCCAAAACAGAGCAAGGCCGGTAAGGGCTGTGTCATTGCGTCTCCTGCATGAAAAAAACCTGCCGCAGGGCGGCAGGCTAAGACCTCATCTTGAACAGGCAGCTTGCGCCGCCCTGCACCGCCGCATCAGAAGCCGATGTGCACCCCGCCAAACAGATAATTGTCACGCTTGCCGTTGTTCTTCTTGTCCGATTTGTACTCGGCAAACAAGCTGGTCTGGAAGCGGCTGTCCTTGCCGGACAGATCGTAGTCGGCCCCCAGCAGGGTCACTTTGTGTTTGCCGCCGCTCACATAGCCAAAGTCAGTCGTGCTGACATAGCCGGCACGCACGCCCACGCGCTGTGGCTTGTACTCGGCGTACACCCCCACGCTCTTCTGCGTAGGGCCTTTCACGTTCTTGGAATTGTTCAGTTCCGTGGCCAGCGTCAGGCCGGCTACCGGCACCACTTTCAGCGCCAGCAGCGTGTCTTTCAGTGTGCCGCCGGCAGCCACTTTTTGCTGGCCAAACGACAAACGGGTACCAAACATGCCTTGTTCGTAAGTGCCGCTGGCCGCCCAGGCGTCGGTCGCGCGCGGCTGGGTGGTGGTTTTGTCTTCACCCGGCGAGTAGCTGAACGACAGCGCCAGGCCATTCAGGTTTGGTGCCTCGTATTTGAAAGCGCCACGGCTGCTACCACCGCCGCTGATGATGTCGCCACGGTCCGGGCCCACGTCGTAGGCGTACAGATTAGCCTTGAAGTAGCCATCACCGTAGGCATTAATGCCACGGCCCAGTTTTACCGTACCAAACTCGCCTTGCAAGCCGACAAAGGTATCGCCATTGGCAAAATGGTCGGTGCCTTTATTATTATCCAGCTTGATATCGGTATTTACCTGCAGCAGCGCTTTCAGGCCATTGCCGATATCGGCACTGCCCACCACATTCAATTCGGAACCGCCGTCTTCTACGGCACGGTTACTGATACCGTTTTCTTTTTTGGATGCCATACCGACTTCTACCTTGCCGGTGAATCTGATATCGCCATCCAGGGCAAATGCGTGGCCAGCCATCAGGCTAGTGGCAACCAGCAGGGCAATGTGTTTTTTATTCATGCTTGTCTCCGTTTGTGTTTATTTTCCAGCGCTTGCCGGTAGGGCTTATTTAAAACGCCCACAAACATGTAGCCAACACATTACAAAACAAACCCGCTCATTTTTTAAAACAAATTGGTTACCCGCAACAAAACATTATTCACAAATAAAACACGCCATTCATAATTGAAATACAGCACAGATAAATAAAGGCACCCCGCGGTGCCTTTATTCAAAGCCGTACCCGGCGGCTCAGGCCGCGGCCAGGCTAGCGGCCAACCTGGGCAAGGCTTCGTCTGCCGCGTCAAACACATGCAGGCTGGCGGCGGGCAGCGCAAAGCGCAGGCTGTCGCCGATGGCAGCGCTGCTACCGGCCAGCTTTACCACCAGCGGCGCCGGCGACAGGCCGGTTTCCAGGTAGGCATAGCTATGCTCGCCCAGGTGCTCCAGGTGGGTAATGCGGCCCAGCAGGCTGCCCTCGCCTACCTGCACGTGCTCGGGGCGAATGCCCACCGTCACCACCGCGCCAGCCTGCTGGCTGCTGGCGTTCACCGCCGCCTGCAGCGTGGCCGTGCCGGCCAGGCACTGCAAGCCGCTGCTGCTGGCCTGGCTGACCTCGGCCGGGAAAAAGTTCATGCCTGGCGAGCCGATAAAGCTGGCCACAAAACGGTTTTTCGGGTGGTGGTACAAGTCCAGCGGGTGGCCCACCTGCGCGATGCTGGGCACGCCTTCCTGCCCGGCCAGCGGCTTGAGCAGCACGATCTTGTCGGCCAGCGTCATGGCTTCTACCTGGTCGTGCGTCACGTACACCATGCTGGCGCTGCCCAGCTGGCGGTGCAGGCGGGCAATCTCCACCCGTGTCTTCACCCGCAGCGAGGCGTCCAGGTTGGACAGCGGCTCGTCAAACAGAAACACCTTGGGCTGGCGCACAATGGCGCGGCCAATGGCCACGCGCTGGCGTTGGCCGCCGGACAGCGCGCCCGGCTTGCGGTCCAGCAGCGCGGTAAGGTGCAGCGATTCGGCCGCGCTGCGCACGCGGCGCTCGATCTCGTCCTTGCCCAGCTTCAGGTGGCGCAGGCCAAAAGCCATGTTGTCGTACACCGTCATGTGCGGGTACAGCGCATAGCTCTGGAACACCATGGCCACGTCGCGCTGTGCCGGTGGCACGTCGTTCACGCAGCGGCCATCTATATGCAGCTCGCCGCCGCTGGCGTCGTCCAGGCCGGCAATCAGGCGCAGCAAGGTGGATTTACCGCAGCCGGACGGCCCGATGAACACGCAGAACTCGCCCGGTGCAATGGTGAGGTTGATGTCGGCCAGGATGGGGTTGCCACCAAAGCGTTTTTGAATGCCCTGCAAACGGATTTCGCTCATGCTCAGCCCTCCACGGCCAGCTGGATGAAGGCAGCCGACATCGGCGCCAGTTCGATCACCTGCCCGGCAGCCTGGCTGCCATCGCTGTGCAGCAGCACGCGGGCATCGGCCGGTAATGGCAGGTTGGCCGCATCGCCGCCCAGGTTGAAGACACACTGCAGCACTTGGCCGTGACCGCTGCGGCTAAAGCGCAGCAGGCTGTCGTCGGCCTCGCCCAGCACAAAATCGCCACCGTGCAAGGCGGGCTGCGCCCGGCGCCAGGCCAGCAGCTGCTGCCAGAACGCCAGCGGGCTATCGGCCTGCGCCGCCTGCTGCGCTACGGCGGCGCTACGGTGCGCTGGCCACAGCGGCAGCCACGGCTGCTGGCTGCCAAAGCCACCGTCGGCGCTGCTATCCCACGCCATCGGCGTGCGGCAGCCGTCGCGGCCTTTGAACTCGGGCCACAGCACCTTGGCGTACGGGTCTTGCAGCTGTTCGTAGCGGATCTCGGCTTCCGGCCAGCCCAGCTCCTCGCCCTGGTACACGCACACCGGGCCAGGCAAGGCCAGCAGCAGCATGGCAAACACGCGGGCGCGCGCCGCCTCGCTGCCGCCCAGCGCCGCCCAGCGGCTCACCACGCGGATGTTGTCGTGGTTGGACAGCGCCCAGCACACGGTGGCGTCGCCGGCCTCGGCCACGTATTCCTGCAGCACGCGGTGCAGGTAGCGCGGGTGGCATTCATCGGTTAGCAGCGTAAACACATAGGCCATGTGCAGCAGCTCGCTGCCGGCGGTGTAGTCGCGCAGCGTCTGGTACTGCAGGTCGTCGCCGATCTCGCCCACGGTGATGGCGCCAAACTCGTCGCACAGGCGGCGCAGGCGGCGGATGAAGTGCAGGTTTTCCGGCTGCGTCTTGTCGTACAGGTGGCGCTGGAAGGCGTACGGGTTGCTGCGCGGCACGCCGCCGGCGTAGCTGCCGGCCGGCTGCGGCGGGTTGTCGCGCAGCTGTGCGTCGTGGGTGTAGAAGTTGACGGTATCCAGCCGGAAGCCATCCACCCCCAGCTGCAGCCAGAAGCGCGCCACATCCAGTACCGCGTCTTGTACCGCCGGCTGGTGAAAGTTGAGGTCCGGCTGGCTGGTGAGAAAGTTATGCAGGTAATACTGGCCGCGGCGGGCGTCCCACTGCCAGGCGCTGCCGCCAAAGATGCTGAGCCAGTTGCTGGGCGGCGTGCCGTCGGCGCGCGGGTCGGCCCACACGTACCAGTCGGCGCGGGCGTTGTCGCGGCTGGCGCGGCTTTCGGCAAACCACGGGTGCTGGTCGGAGGTATGGCTGAGCACCAGGTCGATCAGTACTTTCAGGCCCAGCTCATGCGCGCGGCCAACTAGCGTGCGAAAATCGTCCAGCGTGCCGAACATCGGGTCCACGTCGCAGTAATCGGATACGTCGTAACCAAAATCGGCCAT
Organism: Vogesella mureinivorans; assembly: GCF_007644035.1. GTDB lineage: Bacteria > Pseudomonadota > Gammaproteobacteria > Burkholderiales > Chromobacteriaceae > Vogesella > Vogesella mureinivorans. The sequence goes on from NZ_VMTV02000346.1 coordinate 126,939, forward strand.
GGGCGAGGTAAAAAACGGCGAAATCCAGATTGCCTCGGCGCCCAATTGCGCAATATGCGGCAGGCGGTGGGTAATACCCGGCAAATCGCCAATACCGTCGCCATTACTATCCTGATAGCTGCGCGGGTAAATCTGGTAAATAACGGTGTTTTGCCACCAGTGTTGATTATTTTGCATTCTTTTATTCCTTAGCCACGAAAATCACGACAAGCACGAAATAACACCGGATGCGCCATGACGCTTTGCATCATGCGCTGAATAGCTGGCGATGGCCTATTTCATGCCGGCGATCCGGCAGTATGGTTTTCCTGGTCATGCACAGGTGTTTTATGGCGAAAATAACATCAGCCTTTTACCGCGCCGGCTGTCAGGCCCGATACGATCTGGCGCTGGAAAATCAGCACCAGCACAATCAGCGGCACGGTCACGATCACCGAGGCGGCCATGATGTTGCCCCACGGCAGCTCGTAGCTGCTGGCCCCGCTAATCAGCGCAATGGCCACCGGCACCGTGCGCTGCTCGCCGGACAAGGTGAAGGTGAGCGCAAACAGGAACTCGTTCCACGCCGCGATGAAAGCCAGTAGCGAGGTAGCCGCCACCGCCGGCCACAGCAGCGGCAGGAAGATGCGGAAGATCACCGTCAGCACGCCGGCGCCGTCCATCAGCGCCGCTTCTTCCAGCTCACGCGGCAGCTCGCGCATGAAGGTCACCAGCACCCACACGGTAAACGGCAGGGTGAAGATCAGGTCGGACAACACCAGCGCCCACAGGCTGTCGTACAGGCCCAGCCACGAAATCAGCTCGAACAGGCCGGACAGGATGGCCACCTGCGGAAACATGGACACGCCCAGGATGGTCATCATCAGCACGCCACGGCCGCGAAACTGCACCCGGCCCAGCGCGTAGGCCGCCAGCAGCGACACGGTCAGCGACAGCAGCACCACGCCGCCCGCCACCAGTACCGAGTTCAGTAGGTTCTGGCCAAAGGGCTGCTCGGCAAACACGGCCACGTAGTTGGCCGCACTCCACACCTTGGGCCAGAAATCGCTGGAAAACAGCGCACTGCCCTGCTTGAACGAGCTGGCAATGGCGTAGGCAAACGGGTACAGCGAAAACGCCAGCACCAGCGGCAGCAGCAGGTAATACGCCAGGTCGGCGGCGTGTAATCGTTTAGGCAGCATGTCAGTGGCCCTCCATACGGCGGCGCGCCAGCGCCATGTAGCACAGGGTAATCAGCGCAATCAGCAGGAACAGCAGCGTGGCGGCGGCCGAGCCGTAGCCGGCCAGCTGAAAGTCGATCAGCTGTTCGCGCACGTACACCGACATGCTCTTGGTGCTGCGGCTGTTGGATGTCATCACGTAGATCAGGTCGAACACGCGCAGCGCGTCCAGCGTGCGGAAAATCATGGCCACCAGCACGGCCGGGGTAATCAGCGGCAGGGTGATATTGAGGAACACCGACCACGCCGGCACGCCGTCCACGCGCGCCGCTTCGTAGCAGTCGCCCGGCACCATCTGCAGCGCCGCCAGAATCAGCAGCGCCATGAAGGGCGTGGTTTTCCATACGTCCACCATGACGATGGTGGCAAAGGCCAGGTCGGGGTCGGCCGTCCACGCCAGCGGGGCATCGATCAGGCCGGCCGACAGCAGCATGGCGTTGATCACGCCAAACTGGTCGTGCAGCATCCAGGTCCACATTTTGGCCGATACCACGGTGGGAATGGCCCACGGCACCAGCACGGCGGCGCGCAGCAGCGCCTTCAGCGGCGACGGGTGGTTCAGCATCAGCGCGATGCCCAGGCCGAACAGCGTTTCCAGCGATACCGACAGCAGCGCGAACCACAGGGTATTGCGCACGGCGCCCCACCATTGCGGGTCGTTCAGCACGCCGGTATCACCCAGGTAGTTGGCCAGGCCGACAAACTGCCGCGCCGACAGGTCGGACAGCTGGGCATCGGTGAAGCTCATGAAGAAAGTGCGCGCCAGCGGCAGCCCGGCAATGGCAAACAGCACCAGAACCGAGGGCAGCACCAGCAGCCAGGCCATGCGCTGCCGGCTGCGCTGCAGCGACGACAAGGCACCCGCTGCCGGCATGGGCGCAGTGAGGGTAGAGCTAGACATAGGGTTCTCCGCGGGGCGGGCATGGGCTGCAGCCAAGGTTGGCCGCAGGCACCCGCCACCCCGTACAGGACAGGCAGCGGCTACCGCCGGGTAGCCGCCGGGGGCTTACTTGGCGCCGCTAAAGCCTTGTGGTGCCAGGCGCTTGAGCTGTGCATCCAGCTGGGCCAGCGAGGTTTTGGCATCGCTCTTGCCGGACAGCACGTCGTGGGTGGCATTCCAGAACTGGTTGCTCACCTGGTTGTAGCGCGCGGCAGATACCGAAGACGGGCGGCCCACGGCGCTGGTGAAGGTGTTGTACAGCTCGCCAAAGAACGGGTTGGCCTTCAGCACGTCCGGGTCGCGGTAAAGCGCGGCGATGGTGGGGTTGTAGGCGCCGTTGATGGCGCGCATTTTCTGCACGCTGCTGCTGGTCAGGTAGGCCACCAGCTCGGCTGCCAGCTTCTGGTTTTTGGAGTATTTCGACACTGCCAGCTGCCAGCCGCCCAGGGTGGCGGCATTGCGGCCATCGGCACCGCCTTTAGGCAGCGCCACCACGCCCACCTTGTCTTTCACCACGCTGTCCGGCTTTTGTGCCAGCGCCCAGGCGTAGGGCCAGTTGCGCATGAACACAGCGTTACCGGCCTGGAACACGCCACGTGCTTCTTCTTCGCCGTAGTTCAGTACCGCTTTCGGGGTGATGGTGCCTACCCAGCCGGCGGCGGTGGTCAGTGCCTTCACCGCCTGCGGGTTATTGATAGTGGGCTTGCCGCTGGCCGCGTCAATGATGGTGCCGCCCTTGTAGCTCACCACCCACTCCAGCGCGTCGCAGGTCAGGCCTTCGTAGGCGCGGCCCTGCCAGACATAGCCCCACATCTTGTCGTTGCCGGCGGCGCGCTCGGCGTCCTGGATTTTTTTGGCGCTGGCAGTGAGCTCTTCCCAGGTTTTGGGTACCGGCTGCTTGTGTTTTGCCAGCAGGTCTTTGCGGTAGTACAGCACGCCCGCGTCGGTAAACCACGGCATGGCCAACAGGCGGCTGCCGATGGTGTTATTGCTGATGATGCCGGCAAAATGCTGCTTTTCGGCACCGTTGGTGTACGGTTTCAGGTCCAGCAGGTGGTTGGCCAGAATGCCGGGCCACACCACGTCGATCTGGAACACGTCGATTTTGTCGGAGCCGCTGCCCAGAATCTGCTGGTACAGCGCCAGGCGCTCGTTGGAGTCGTTCGGGGTGGATACTACCTGCACGTCGTTGCCGGTTTTCTTGCTCCACTCGGCTACCGACTGCTTGCACAGCTCCAGCTCCTGGCCTACCGCGCCGCAGGAAATCTTCAGCGGGGCGGCGTGGGCGGTGGCCGCCAGGGTCATCAGTACGGCAGCGCTCATCAGGCTGTGTTTCATCATGCGTCTCCTCGTTGTGTTGTTGGCCGCACCCCTGCCAGCCTGCTGGCCGGTAGCGTGCCGTCGCCCTGCCATCTAAACGCGGAAACGTTAATGCGGCATTTCACCGCCATGCCGTTGCCATTAACAATTGCAATATACCCGGCCATGCGCCTGCCCTTATGCCTTGGCCAGCAGCCGCGCCAGGTCGTCGCGGCGGTAGGGCTTGGCCAGAAAGGCCACACCGGCGGGCCAGTCGCTGCGGCGGGCGTGGTGCTCGGGCGGCAGGCCGGAGGTCAGCACCACGCGCAGCGCCGGGTAGGCGGCCTGCAGCGTGCGGTACAGCCGCACACCGTCGCCGCCTTCGCCCAGCATGATGTCGGACAGCACCACATCGGCCTGGCCACCGGCGGCCAGCCAGCCCAGCAGCGCCGCCTCGCTGGCAAAGGTGCTGACACGCGCGCCCAGTGCGGCCAACTGTTGCTGTGCGGTGTCGCGTACGTCGGCGTCGTCTTCTACCAGCAGCACGTGGCGGGCCGGCAGCACGGCGGGCAAAACCGTGGCGCAGGCTAGCGGGCTGCACTGGCTGGTGCTGGCCGGCAGCTCGATGCACACCGTGGTGCCCTGCCCCTGGCGGCTGTGGATGGCCAGCTCGCCGCCACTTTGCTTCACAAAACCATACACGATGGACAAGCCCAGGCCGCTGCCCTTGCCCTGCGCCTTGGTGGTAAAAAACGGCTCCAGTACGTGCGGCAATACCTCGGGCGGGATGCCCGGCCCGTCGTCCTGCACCTTGATGGCCACCCAGTCGCGCCCATCGCGCGCTATGCGGCCAACCCGCAGCTGCAAGCTGCCGCGCTCGCCCATGGCCTGCGCCGCGTTTAGCGCCAGGTTGAGGATGGCGTTTTCCAGCTGGCCGCGGTCTACCTGCACCACCTGGCCTTCCGGCGCATCTACGCTCACGCGGATACCGTCGCTCACGCTGTATTCCACCAGATCCAGCATTTCGTACAGCATGTCGCCCACGTCTACCGGCTCGGTGCACAGGGGCTGGCGGCGGGCAAAGGCCAGCAGGCGCCGGGTAAGCGCCGCCGCCTTGTTGGCCGCCGCGTGGGCGCGCTCCAGCCGCTGCCGTGCGTCGGCTGGCAGGTCGGGGCGCAGCTCCAGCAGCTCCAGGTTGCCCAGGATGGCAATCAGGATATTGTTGAAGTCGTGCGCCACGCCGCCGGTGAGCTGGCCCAGCACTTCCATTTTTTGCATTTGTTGCAGCTGCGCTTCGGCGGCGCGGCGCGCCGACACATCGCGGCATACCGCTACCCAGCCGCCTTCCGGCATGGCGTGGCTCATGAACTCCAGCACGCGCCCGCCGGGCAGGTGCAGCTCGGCGTGGCTGGCAATGCGGTGGCTGTCGTCCGGCTGCGCCACGGTGTCGCCGGCTACCGCCTCCCAGCGGGTACCCGCCGGCATGGCCGCGCGCAGCGCCGTGTAGGGCATGCCGCTGTGCAGGCAATCTGCCGCCATGCCCAGCTGCGCCGGGAACTGCGGGTTCCACACCATCAGTTTGCCGTCCTCGTCGTATACCGACAGGCCGTCGTGCATGCTGCGAAACACGGTTTGCAGCAGGCGGCGCTGCGCTTCAATGCCGTGCGACAGGCGCTGTTTTTCCAGCAGGTTGTCGCGAAACACCTGAAAGGCCCGCGCCAGGTCGCCAATTTCGTCGGCTTGCTCGGTGGCGGGGGTGAGCTGCTCGGTATCGCCGCCGGCCAGGCGGCTCATCACGCTGGAAATCGCCTGCATACGCTGCGCCACGCGCCGCACATAGGCTGCGGCCAACATGGCCACCGCCACGCCGATGGCGGCCAGCAGCAAGGCACTGCTGCTGCCGGAGCGGATCTCGGTAGCCATCTGGCCACTGCGGTCGTCGGCCTGCTGGCGTATGGCCTGCACATAGTTGGCGGTGCGGCGGCTCAGGTGCTCGGCATTGCTGCGGTACAGCTGCAGCAACACGGCAAGGCGCTCGCCGCTTTCGGTAAGCTGGCGTTGCTGCTCGAACAGGTTTTGCGGTGCCTGCGCCATGACCTCCAGCTCTACCACCAGCCAGGGCGGCAGCTGCGCGGTTTCGCCGCGGCGCGCCATGGCCAGCATCAGCGCTTCGGCGCTGGCTTCCAGCTCGCCCAGGCGGGCGCGGTCGCGCGATAGCGGCACGGCCAACAGGGTTTGCCACAGCGGGATCAGCGTGGGGGCACGTCGCGCTTGCTGGGTGTGCTGTGCGGCCAACCTGCTGCCCAGCTCGTCCAGCCGTGCCATATAGGCGTTAAGGATTTGCTGGCTGCGCCGGCGCTGGGCCGACAGCAGCAAGAGCTGCGACAGGTCGCGCTCGGCGCCTTCCAGCATGCTGCTTACCGCCAGCTGGCGGTCGGCCTCGGGTGGCAGGTTGTGCGAAAGCAGGCGGATTTCGCGGGTGAGCGCCTGCAGGCGGTTGATGTCGCGCGACAGGGTTTCCGGCGCGTAGCTATCGGCCAGCGACGGGGCAATGGCGGCGATCTGCGATACTTTTTCCGCCAGCTCCAGCACGCGGGCCAGCTCCGGCATGACCTGCTCGCGAAAGCCGGTGAGGGTGTCCAGCGTGTTGCGCATGGCGCTGATGCTGACCACGATCACCACCAGCATCAGCACAAACAGCAGCACAAACGCTGCCTGCAGCCGGGCGCGTATCGGCTGCGTGCGCAGCTGTTGCAGCAGGGCGGGAATCATGCGGCCTGGGTTTTGCTGACGCTGGCGCGAAACACATAGCCGGCGCCGCGTTCGGTGCAGATAAGCTCGGGCAGGCGCGGGTTGGGTTCGATCTTGCGGCGCAGGCGCAGTATCAGCACGTCGATGGTGCGGTCGTACACCTCGGTATCCAGGCCACGGGTTTGTTCCAGCAGCTGTTCGCGGCTCCACACCCGGCCTGGGTGGCGCACCAATGCGGCCAACAGTGCGTATTCGCCCTGGGTAAGCGGGCACGGCTCGCCGCCACGGCTATGGCGCAGCTCGCGCGCAGTGGCGTCCAGCACCCAGCCGTGAAAACAGTAGCATTCGTGCGCCTCGCCCGGCTTGCGCAGCATGGGCAGCGACAGCTCGGTGGCACGGCGCAGCGCGGCGCGCACGCGGGCCAGGAACTCGCGGCCGGAAAACGGCTTGGTGAGGTAGTCGTCGGCGGCCAGCTCCAGCCCTAGCACACGGTCGGTTTCGTCGCCCTTGCCGCTCATCATGATGATGGGCACGGCCGACTGCGCACGCAGGGTGCGCGCCAGCTGCAGGCCGTCTTCGCCTTTTAGCCGCAGGTCCAGCACCACTAGCGCAAAAGCCTGCTGCTGCAGCGCGGCCTGCATCTCGCGGCCATTGGCAGCCCCCACTACCGCGTAGCCACAGTCCTGCAGCAGCGCGGCCAGCCAGTCGCGGATATCGGCCTCGTCATCCACGATCAGCACGGCATGCTTGTCGTCCATTATTGTCTCCCTGTTTTTTACCATCAGGTTTAACAGAAAGCCGTGTGGCGTGTGTTTCAATTATTTCAAATCGAAGGCAATAAAAAACCCTGCGTGCAATGGCAGGCAGGGTAGATGGCAAGGTTGGCCGCACGCGGCGGCCAGCCAGGTTTAGCTGGCGCTGGCGTCGCCGGCGATTTGCGACTGCTGGTAGTTGGCCAGGCCGACCAGACCGATCAGCTTGATCTGCTGTTCCAGCCAGTGGGCGTGGTCGTTTTCGGTTTCTTCCAGCAGCACCATCAGCTGCTCGCGGGTGATGTAGTCGCGCTCTTGCTCACAGACAGCGATCACGTCTTTCAGCGCGGCGGCAACACGGTATTCTACGTCCAGGTCGCTTTGCAGCATGGACGGCACATCGTCACCGATAACAATCGGCACGCGCTTGGCCACGTTGGGCTTGCCACCCAGGAACAGGATGCGGGCAATCAGCGTGCGGGCGTGTTCCAGCTCGTCTTCGCGCTCGTGGTCGATACGGGCAAACAGCTTGTTCAGGCCCCAGTCTTTATACATTTCGGCGTGTACAAAATACTGGTCGGCAGCAGACAGTTCTTCTGCCAGCAGGTCGTTAAGCAGCGCAATGATTTTTGGATGGCCTTGCATGGTATGTGCCCCTGTAATGCTGGTAATAACGTTGACAGGCGGATTCTAGTACAGGCCGGGCGAGCTGTCATGGTACATTTTTGCGAATTGTTCGCAATAATATTAACTTTACCACCATTGATGTCCAAATAAAAAGCATTAAATACCAATAAATACCAAAACAGTGCACTTAAAATGATTGCCGTGGCATCGCCATGCCAAATCCAGCCACGGCCAGGCCCATGCATGGCAAAGTAGCGCCTGTGCCTGTGTACCAGTAAAATCCCGCCAACTGAAAGCCAGCCCGAAAGAGAACAAGACGATGACCATCAAATCCGACAAATGGATTCGCCGCATGGCAGAACAGCACGGCATGATCGAGCCGTTTGTTCACGACCAGATCAAGAACGTAAACGGCGAAAAGGTGATCTCGTTCGGCACCTCCAGCTACGGCTACGATATCCGCTGCGCGGACGAGTTCAAGGTGTTTACCAATATCAACAGCACCATTGTGGACCCGAAAAACTTCGACCCGGATTCGTTTGTAGAAGTATCCGGCAAGGGCTACTGCATTATTCCGCCCAACAGCTTTGCGCTGGCTCGTACGGTGGAATACTTCCGCATCCCGCGCTCGGTGCTGACGGTGTGCCTGGGCAAATCCACCTACGCCCGCTGCGGCATTATCGTGAACGTGACACCGTTCGAGCCGGAATGGGAAGGCTACGTCACGCTGGAGTTTTCCAATACCACCCCGCTGCCCGCCAAGATCTACGCCAACGAAGGCGTGGCACAGGTGCTGTTCTTCGAGTCGGACGAAATCTGCGATGTGTCCTACAAAGACCGTGCCGGCAAATACATGGGCCAGGTAGGCGTGACCCTGCCCCGCCCCTGAGCGGCAAGCCCCCCCACACAACGCGGCCCAGGCCGCGTTTTTTGTTTTGGATCAAAGCTCGCATTTTGCCGCTACTGGTCTAGGATGAATTCAGGGTGTGCTGATACAGCCACCCTGGGCACAGCAAGCCGTTTCTTATGAGCGTTGTGGTTCCCCCTTGCCGCTTCGCTCTTTTTTTGCCCATTTCAATTGTTTACAATCTGATTTTTCACAATCAAATATCGCCATGTCTATCTATCAATACCGCGTACCCGCCCTGCTGGGCGGCGAAATCAATCTGGCCAACTATCAGGGCCAGGTCATGCTGCTGGTGAATACCGCCAGCGCCTGCGGCTTTACCTATCAATACGAAGGGCTGGAAGCCCTGCACCGCGAGCTGGGTGACAAAGGCCTGGCGGTGATTGGCTTCCCTTGCAACCAGTTTGGTAAGCAGGAGCCAGGCGGCGCCGAAGCCATCGGCAGCTTCTGCCAGAAAAACTACGGCGTGAGCTTTACCATGGCCGCCAAGATCGACGTAAACGGTGCCAACGCCCACCCGCTGTGGCAGCACCTGAAACAGCAGAAAGCCGGCATCCTGGGCACCCATGGCATTAAATGGAACTTCACCAAGTTTCTGGTCAATCGCCAAGGCCAGGTCGTTGGCCGCTTTGGCCCGCGCACCAAGCCCGAAGCCCTGCGCGCGCAGATAGAGGCACTGCTGTGAACCCGGCGCTGCTACTGGACAGCCAGCTGTGCTTTGCGCTGTATACCGCCAGCCGTAGCATGACCCAGGCCTACCAGCCGCTGCTGGGCGAGCTGGGGCTGACCTACCCGCAATATCTGGTGATGCTGGTGCTGTGGGAAGAAGACGGTGTCACAGTGAAACGGCTGGGCGAGCGCTTGCTGCTGGATTCGGGCACGCTGACACCACTGCTGAAACGGCTGGAGACAGCTGGCCTGCTGGTGCGCCAGCGTGCCAGCGCCGACGAGCGGCGGGTAGAGGTGTGGCTAAGCGCGGCCGGCAAGGCGCTGGAAAGCCAGGCCGCCGCCGTACCCCAGGCCATGCGCTGCCGCTACGGCGCCGAGGGGCGCGAGGCCGAGTCGGCCATGCTGCGGCAAACCCTGCAGCAACTGACCAAGCTACTGCAGGGCAAGCAGGATCAAGACTAGATGAGCCTAGATGGCTTCGCTGGCCGCCTGGCACGGGCTGTCCAGTGCCTCGCGCGCCTGCCTGGCCAGCGCGGCCAGGTCTGCGTCCAGATGCTGCTGCATATGACGCAGGGCGCCGGCCAGAATCGCGGACGCCAGCAGTGCTTCGTCGCACTGGAACACCTGGGCCATGGCGCGCAGCTGGCTGCAGCTCTGGTGGTTCAGCGGCAGAACCAACTGGCGTACCGGGTCTACCGACAGTAGCTGGCCCAGGTCGCGGCCTTCGGCCTGGTGGCGCTCCAGCTGGGCGATAAAGTCGTGCAGCGTATCGTTCATGTGTCACCTCTGCTTTGCTGGGGGATACCCGTTTCAGCATGGCACACGCGCTGCCCTTTCCCAGTGCCATAGCGATAAATAATGATCGCCATCAAGCATTTAGCGCCTGCACTAGCCGCCTTCGTGCAGGTCGCCATCCACATAGCGCCAGGCACCGTCTTCACGGCAAAAGCGGCTGGTTTCGTGCAGGCGGTAGGCGCGCCCGCCTACCTTGTAGCGCGCCACAAATTCCACCGTCCCCGCCTCATCACCCGCCTGGCCAGCCGCTGCGGCCAACACTTGCAGGCTCAGCCATTTCACGCCGTCGTCACTGGACAGGTCCAGGCTGTCTGGCCGGGTGCCTTGTGCCCAGGTTTGCAGCAGATAGGGTTCCAGCCGCAGCACAAAGGCGCTGTAGCGCGAACGCATCAGCTGCACCGCCTCGGCCGGCAGTGCCCCAGCGTGGTAGCGGCCGCAGCACTGCTCGTAAGGTAAAGGTTGGCCGCAGTGGCAGCCGCTCACTGGCGTGTTTTTTTTCATGGTGTTGCCCCCAATGGCGGCAGGCCGTAAAGCTTGAACAAGAAATGGGCGAAGGCAGGCTGGGCGGGCTTGTCCGGCAAGGCAGGCCAGCGCCGCTGCCATAGCTGCAGGCGGTCTTCCATCAGCTTTTGCGCACGGGCGCTGTCGATCTGGCCGGCATCGCGCTGCTGGGCGATGCGGCGATAGGTACGAAACAGGTCGTCGTCTACCGCGTTGCGGCCAACTTGCTGCTGACGCAGCGCATCCAGCCGGTCGGCCACCTGCACGCGTGTCAGCTCGCCTTTTGCCACGCGCGGTGCCAGCTGCTGCGCTTCGCGCATCAGGCTATCCGCCGCCTGCGACGCGCCCAGGCCGGGCAAAGCGGCGCAGCCGGCCAGCCACAGCAGTGACAGGAAAATAATCAGTTTTTTCATGACGGTGATTGTAATACCTGCGCGGCCCTGCCCTATCGATAAATGCAAAACCCCGCCACGCGGGCGGGGTTGCGGGTGAACACCAAGCCGGTAATCAGTCAGCCAGATGCTGGAACAGCGGGGTGGACAGGTAACGCTCGCCAAACGACGGAATCACCACCACGATCAGTTTGCCGGCGTTTTCCGGGCGCTTGGCCAGCTGCAAGGCAGCCCAGACGGCAGCACCGGACGAAATGCCCACCAGTACGCCTTCCTGCGTGGCCACATTGCGCGCGGTTTCGAAGGCGTCGTCGTTGGCCACGCGAATGATTTCGTCGTAAATGCCGGTGTTCAGGATGGGGGGCACAAAGCCGGCACCAATCCCCTGAATCGGGTGCGGGCCTTTGGCACCGCCAGACAGCACCGGCGAGGCATCCGGCTCTACGGCCACAATCTGTACGCCGGGTTTGCGCTCTTTCAGCACCTCGCCCACACCGGTAATGGTGCCGCCGGTGCCCACACCGGCCACCAGGATATCGATCTGGCCATCGGTATCGCGCCAGATTTCCTCGGCGGTGGTGCTGCGGTGGATGGCCGGGTTGGCCGGGTTTTCAAACTGCTGCGGCAGGAAGTGGGTGTCCGGGTTGGCCGCCACGATCTCGCGCGCCTTGGCAATGGCACCGCCCATGCCATCCGGGCCGGGGGTAAGCACCAGCTCGGCGCCATAGGCACGCAGCAGCTGGCGGCGTTCGCGGCTCATGGTTTCCGGCATGGTGATGATCAGCTTGTAGCCGCGCGCAGCGCACACCATGGCCAGGCCGATGCCGGTATTGCCCGAGGTAGGCTCGACAATGACCGTGTCGGGGCCGATCTTGCCGTCCCGCTCTGCCGCCTCGATCATCGCCACGGCAATACGGTCTTTTACGCTGTGGCCCGGGTTGAAGAACTCCAGCTTGGCCACCACAGTGGCGCCAGCGCCCTCGGTAACGCGGTTAAGGCGCACCAGGGGGGTGTTACCGATCAGGTCTGTTACAGAAGCGGCGATACGCATTGTCTTATTCTCCCAATTAAGCTCACGGCCCAGCCGTTATGCTGGGCAATTCTATACAGCCCGCCCTGGCCTGCCTAATATCATTTTTTGCTATGGTTCGAACCGCTGCCTATAACCGGCGCTAGCTGATACCGGGCATCACGCGGCAACCGGCCTGCCATACGCTGTCATCACCAGCCACCAGCACGATGCGCTGCAGGCTGTGCGGTGGTGCTGCGGCCAACCATTGGTTGATGGCCTGCCAGGCCACGTGCATGGCGGCCAACGCCGGGTAGCTGCCAGCGCTCATGGAGGGGAAGCCCAGCGAGCCGACACCGCGCGCAGCGGCCTCGTCCAGACTGTGGCGATAGCACGCCGCCAGTACTTCGGCCTCGCCATCGTCACCGCCGCGCCATACCGGGCCCACCGTGTGCAAGACAAAGCGCGCCGGCAACTGAAAGCCGGGCGTGACGCGCACCTGCCCAGCCGGGCAAAAGCCCAGCGCTAGGCAGGCTTGCAGCATGCCCGGGCCGGCCGCGCGGTGGATGGCACCATCCACGCCACCACCGGCGCCGCGCAGGCCAGGGTTGGCCGCATTGACAATGGCGTCTACCTGCAGCCGGGTGATATCTCCACGCCACAGCTCGATGGTGACACCGTGTTGCCGGGTGAGCATGCGCATCCTTTCCTGGCTGCCCTGGTGGCAGCAAAGACAAAAACAAAACCCCTCAAGCACAGGCCGGAGGGGTTGGGTAAACAGGTGCGGGGTTTATTCCGCAGCAGATTCTGCGGCCGGGGTATCTACCTGGGCCGCTGCCTCGGGTGCTGCTGCGTCTACTGGCGCAGGGGCGGCAGCGTCGGCTTTGGCCGGGCGGGGCTGGGCCATGCGCTCGGCGGCAGCTTTTTCTTCCGGGCTCACCACGCCTACCGGCTTCATGGCCAGGTCAAAGCGCTTGCCACCACGCGCCAGCGACTTGATATAGCGCTGACGGCGGCAGTGGTTAGCCAGCACGCGGGCAACCAGCTGCGCATCAAACTGCGGCAGCGCGGCAATCAGCGCCTCGTGGATGCCCAGTGCCAGCGGCAGGAAACGCTTGAATACTTCGTACTTGGCGTAAACGTGGGCGGCAATCATCTCGGTCTGGCTTTTCTTGCTCAGACTTTGTACTGCCGTCTTCAGTGCGGCACCCAGTGCCGTTTCATTATTGGATTTCATTGCATTCTTCATGGTTCAAGTCACTGGGCAAAACACGTTTGCGCGCAGTCCTTTCAAAAACAAGACACTAGGACAGCGACGCCATCCGGCAAAAAGGGGGCTATCTTAATGCAGCTAGGGCGCAGATGCCAGCAACAATACACCCGGCTGCCGTTTTACCAGCAGTTGGCCGCACTATACCCGCTGTACGTGGTGCTGACACCTTTACTGCCCGTGCTGCTCAGCGTCAGGGTATTGCACTTGTCGGTATTCTGCCCGGCTTTGCTTTGCGGGGTGGCGCTCAGGGTATAGCTGGCGGCAGGGTTGGCTGCGGTAATGGTGATGCTGTAAAAGCCGTTTTCGGTGACACCGCTGCTACTCAAGCTCATTACCGTACCCAGCGAGGCAATGGTGGTGCTGTACTGGTTATTGACCGAATAGTAACGCTCCTGCGCCAGGGCCACTGCAGCCAGGGCGGTTTTGGCCTCGGTACGGTTGGCGCGCACCACATAATCGCGGTACATCGGCATGGCAATGGCCGACAAGATGCCGACAATAGCCACCACGATAACCAGCTCGATCAAGGTAAAACCCTGGTTTTTGTTCATTTTGTCTCCATCAGGCATAGCCAAGCCGGCCTGCCTTTGCATACTGAAACCGGCCCGCTAGCCGGCTACTCTTCTACCGATACCACCGCTTCCAGCGCGGTGACCGAGTCGTTACGCACACCCGTGCCGCTGGCTACGATGCGGTAGTAAACCTTGCCCGCCGATGCGGTACAGTTGTTGACGCAACCTATGGTATAGCTGGCAGATGCCCCGGCCAGCGATGACACCACACCCCGTGCCGGCAGCGAGTTGGACGCGGTGATGCTAGCCAGATCATCCACCGTGGTCAGATAAATTTCGCCTTCACGCAGCGCGGCTTCTGCCGCCAGAAACGAGACGTTCTTTTCGCGCAGATTGCCCGAGATCTTTTCTTGCACAATGGCGCTTTTGGTCACGGCAAAGCCCAGCAGGCCCAGCACCAGCAGGAAGATCATTACCACCAGCAGGGAAAAGCCCTGCTGCATCGCTACCCTGCTCATGGGATATTCCTCAGATAAACCGAAGACCGGAACACCTTCGCAATCGCCCGGTTAGCCGGGGTATACGCATTCCCGTCGCAGTCTGCTGCAATCGTCTGGCTTACCGGGCTGACATTGTTCTCTAGCGACTGTACCAGCAGACAGAATCTGACGGCGTATACCGCGGAAGCCGGTGCATTTTGTACATACTGGTCGGCAATGCGGTCCAGCGGGTTCACGCTATCCTGGCCGTACGCTAGGCGAAACTGCACCACGCCGGGTACCACTTCTCCACCCTGGCACCACAGGCTGGTACCGCTGGCATGAATCCTGGCAGTAGAAGAAGCGTTAGCAGCAATACCTCGGCCCTGGCAATCCACCAGGCTGCCATCATCAGCACCGCTGTAACGCACTTGCACCACACCAGACGTGCCCAGCAATACTTGCCCCGCCGCCATCGCCAGATCCGTACCACTGGCGTTTTGCAGACCAAACACGCTATTAAAGTCCGCGGTAGCCACCTGCACCGCGCCAATATAGCCCGCCTGGCGCAGCTGCTGCGCCAGCCAGGACGTAGCAAAACGGCCGCGCTCCTGGATATCGGCCTGTGCCTGCTGGGTGCGGTAGGTCATTTTATTGGCCACAAAAAACTGCGCTGCCACCAGAATCAGAAAGAGCGACAGTGCCAGCGACAGCATCAGCTCGATAATGGTCAAACCGGCTTGTTTGTGTTTCATGATACTCACCGGAATGTGTAACTGATACTGGCAACCGTCGCCGATGCACGCAGCTCTTGCCATGTTAGCGATACCTGCAAGGAGCAGGGCTGGCTGGCAGCCCCCGCAGCTAGCGAGAAATTGCAGTTGGCCGCCGTAATGCCACTGGCCACAGCGCCATTGCGCAGCAAATTCAGCGCCCAGGTGCCCTGCGGCAACGTGCCGGACGCATCGGTTACCCACTGCGTCATCGAAGCCACGTCAGCATTCACAATGGCGGTCTGGCTGGCATTGGCCACCTTTAGGCACTCTGCCGCCCCGTCGGTCAGCGCGGTATTCGACGCCTGCTGCAAGTAGCAAGCCACCACAGGCGCCAGGATATACACGCTATTGTCTTCGTCGTAACGATAGATACTGTCTGCGGTATTGGTACGCATCCGCTCCGAAAAAGCCACGGCAAACTCGCTGGCGGCAGCACGCAGATAAGCCGTGCGCGTAGCTTGCAGGGCATTGGTCTGCAATGCCGAAATAGCCAGCAGGCCAAAGCCGATGATCACCACCGACACCAGCAGCTCGACAAAGGCAAAACCGTGCATCCGAACAGGACTATTCATTAGTTGACCACCCTGATCGTACCGTAGGGCGCCACCGTGACACTGGCAGACACCGTGTTATCGCTATTGCTGAAGGTGATGAGCTGGTTGTTCGGCACGCGGGCATTGGTTGCGGTACTTTTCACCTGGCCACTGGGCGCAAAACGCAGGCCAGCCAGGCCGCTGGAGGCATTGGCACCCACCTCGGCCTGATGCACTTTCAGCACGGTGCCGCTAGCCCCGCCACCCTGCACGATGGTGATCCAGTTTTTATTCCAGTCTGCGGCAGCGCCACAGCTGTTGGCCGCACTGGAAGAGGCGGCGCACACGCTGACATCAAAACCGCGCCGTATCGCCTCCGAGCGGGCGTTATTGAGGTCGGCCGCCAGTGCATAGGCAAACGACTGTACTTTGTTCTGCGCCACAAAGCGCGAATACGCCGGCACGGCATAGGCCATCACGATAGCGATGATCGCTACCGTAATGATTAACTCTACCAGCGTAAAACCCCGTTCCTGCCTCATGGCTGCCTTACCCGACCCTGCACGACACTACCTTCAAAATAGCCCATCAGGCCTTGGGCCCTGTGTGCACTTTTACAGAAAAACCTTGTAACAAAAGCAAGCGTACCGCAGCGCGCTCTATCGATACAAACATATTTCCCATGTTTGCTTATAGCTGTTAAAAGCCAAGCCCCATTTTAAACCAGCTATTTCTGCTGGCGTACAATACGGGTCTTTGTTTTATCGACACCCCGACACACCCCTTTAGCGCGTGAGCCTGGCCGGCACACGACACGGTGCGGTTTTATCGCACAGGCGGTTTGCCCGCCCTTTCGCTGGCAACGTACAATGGCGGTTTGACGATTTCGCAGGCGTAGACCATGATCCGCACCCGTTTTGCCCCTAGCCCCACCGGTTTCCTGCACATCGGCGGCGTGCGCACGGCACTGTTCTCCTGGGCATTTGCCCGCAAGCAAGGCGGCACCTTTGTGCTGCGCATCGAAGATACCGACCTGGAGCGCTCCACGCCAGAATCGGTAAAAGCCATTATGGATGGCATGCACTGGGTCGGCCTGGACTACGACGAAGGCCCGTTCTACCAGACCCACCGCTTCGACCGTTACAAAGAAGTGATCCAGCAGCTGCTGGCCAGCGGCCACGCTTACCACTGCTACTGCAGCAAGGAAGAGCTGGACACCCTGCGCGCCGAGCAAGAAGCCCGTGGCGAAAAGCCGCGCTACGACCGCCGCTGGCGCCCGGAGGCAGGCAAAACCCTGCCGCAGCCACCAGCCGACGTGCAGCCCGTGGTGCGCTTCAAAACCCCGCTGGACGGCTCGGTAGCGTGGGAAGACGCGGTAAAAGGCCGTATCGAAATCAATAACGAAGAGCTGGACGACCTGATCATCGCCCGCCCGGATGGCAGCCCCACCTATAACTTCTGCGTGGTGGTAGACGACTGGGACATGAACATTACCCACGTGATCCGCGGCGACGACCATGTGAACAACACCCCGCGCCAGATCAACATCCTGCTGGCACTGGGCGCCCCGCTGCCGGTTTACGGCCACCTGCCGATGATCCTCAACGAGGACGGCCAGAAGATGTCCAAGCGCCGCGACGCGGTAAGCGTGGTGGACTACGCCGCCAAAGGCATCCTGCCGGAAGCGCTGCTGAACTACCTGGCGCGCCTGGGCTGGGGCCATGGCGACGAAGAGTTCTTCAACATGGAACAGTTCGTAGAATGGTTTAGCCTGGAAGCCGTCAGCCCGTCTGCCAGCCGCTTCAACAACGAAAAATTCCTGTGGCTGAACGCACAGCACATCAAGGCTGCCGACAACCAGCGCCTGGCCGGCCTGATTGCCGACCGCCTGGCTGCGGCCAACGTAGACACCAGCAGTGGCCCGGCCCTGGCCGACGTGATTGCCCTGGTGAAAGAGCGCGTGCAAGACCTGAACGCGCTGGCGCGCGAAGTGGATTACTTCTACAGCAAGCGTACGCCACAGGCCGAAGACGTGGAAAAACACCTGTCCGCCGACAGCCTGGCGCGCATGCAGCGCTTCGCCGACCGCCTGGCTAGCCTGGACAGCTGGACCGCCGAAAGCATCCACGGCCTGTTCAAACCGTTCTGCGCCGACGAAGGCATCAAGATGGGCCAGCTGGGCATGCCGCTGCGTGTACTGGTCTGCGGCACCACCCAGACCCCATCCGTAGACGCGGTACTGGCGCTGATTGGCCAGCAGGCAGTGCTGCGCCGCATCCGCGGCTAAGCGCCACACCCAGCCACATACGGCAAAACCCCTCTTCGCCCAGCGCGAGAGGGGTTTTCTTTTGCGCGGCCAACGCTAGCTGACGCATATTATTTCACTGCGTTTCTTATTCAATCAGTACGCAGTACCAAAATACCAACAGGCTAATTTATTGAAATATAGCCTTTAGAAAATTGTTGTTTTATCTAGATTATCGCCAGCACGCACAATCCAATAAGGCTAGCCATACACTAGCTGCCATAGCCCACCCCAGCCACAAAGCCAAGCAACCGCACATAGCCAAGGAGGCAAGCCATGAACATTTCGCGCATCTGCCTGGCAATTGGCTTGCCAGCCTGCTTGTCTCCCGCCCTGGCACTGGCCATGACGGTCAACCCCGCCATCACGCTGGCCACCCTGGAATACCCGCCGTTTTGCGACAGCCAGAAACCCGGCGGCGGCGCCCTGGTTACCATTGTGCGCGAAGCGTTTGCCCAGGAAGACATACCGGTCAACCTGGTCGTCATGCCATGGCAACGCGTGATATCGCTCAGCCAGCATGGCCGTTTTGACGGCGTCATCGGCATATGGCAAACCGACCTGAAAAGCATGCGGCTAAAAGCAGGCAACCCGGTATTCCACAGCCTGATTGGTGCCTATGTCGTACAGGGCAAAGCGCCGCTTCCGCTGACAAGCGACTGGCTACAGGGCAAGCTTGCCGGCACCGTAGCGGGCTACCACTACCCAGGCAATATCCTTGGGCTAAAAATGGTGCTGGACAGCACACGGGATGACGAAACCAACCTGCGCAAACTGCAGCAGCAGCGTATACAGCTGGCCATAACCGAAAAAGCCGTAGGCGATGCCCTGATACGCTCCGGCAAGCTGCCTAGCAGACCAAAGCTGGCGTGGGGGGAGGTAACGCTGGCACGGGACACACTATCGGTAGGCTTTATCACCAGCAGCATGCAGCCATACTGGCTGAATGCCTTCAACCAGGGGCTATGGAAACTGCATCAAAGCGGGCGCTACCGCCAGATTGTGATGGCGCACCAGCTGCAAGAGTTTGCCATCCCGGCGCAAGCACCATGAAAAAAGCCTGCTCGAAAGCAGGCTTTTGCAATGTGGTCGGGGTGAGAGGATTCGAACCTCCGGCCTCTACGTCCCGAACGTAGCGCTCTACCAGGCTAAGCTACACCCCGAATAAGGACGGATCTGTCAGGATAAATGCTGGTCGGGGTGAGAGGATTCGAACCTCCGGCCTCTACGTCCCGAACGTAGCGCTCTACCAGGCTAAGCTACACCCCG
>NZ_VMTV02000392.1 GCF_007644035.1 Vogesella mureinivorans
GTGTGCGTGCGAGCGCGGACTTCCTGCTGCTGTCCAGCCTGCCGGACCGGCCCGCGCAGATCTTCCTGCAGTTCTGCCAGGACGTGCATCGCTGGATCCTGCGCAACCTCGGCGAGATCGCCAGCGATGCCGGCCACGGCAGGCACGTGGTGATGGTGTTCGAGGACGAGGACGACTACTACCGCTACATCAGCCACTACTATCCCGACGAGGGCGAGTTCGCGATGTCGAGCGGGATGTTCGTCCACGCCGGCTACGGCCATTTCGTGATGTCGCGCGGGGGCATGGAGCAGATGCAGCCCACGGTCGCGCACGAGCTGACGCAGATCGGAA
>NZ_VMTV02000327.1 GCF_007644035.1 Vogesella mureinivorans
CGGCCGTCCTGCGGCAAGCGCTTCTCGGCGATGTCGAGCTTGGCCATCACCTTGATGCGGCTGACCACCGGCTGGGCCACGGCCTTCTGCGGGCGCAGCACTTCGCGCAGCACGCCGTCGACGCGGAAGCGCACCAGCAGACTGTGCTCGAAGGGTTCCAGATGAATGTCGGAGGCGTTTTCCTTCACCGCTTCCGTCAGCAAGGCATTGATCAGGCGGATGATCGGCGCCTCGTCCTCGCTCTCCAGCAGGTCCTGCGGCTCGGGCAGCGCATCGACCAGCTGGTTGAGGTCCGCGCGCTCGTCGAAGTCGGCGGCCATCGCCCGCGCGTCG
>NZ_VMTV02000005.1 GCF_007644035.1 Vogesella mureinivorans
CTATCGCTACGACGCGGTGAGGGCGGGGCGGCTGCAGGGGCTGCTCAGGAAGATGTTGTTGGCGGCGCTGGATTGAACATCGGTCGATCCTCTCCCAGCCTTGGATCAAGGATGCGCCGCACAACCCCCTGTCGCAGAGAAGTCAGTCAGTCGCTCCGACGCGTCGCAGGCGCTCGCTGACCCAGCCGAACCCGAGCCGCTCCTGCTCCAGCCTGAGCCTGGGCTGGTGGCGGTCGAACCGGATGCCGTCGTACACGGCGCGCTCTGCGTCTGACAGACGAGGCAGGTCGTGGCGGACCGGCGTGGGTTCCTCGCCCCACTGCTCGCGATGCGCCAGGAGCGTTTCGCGGTCCATCAGCAGCGAGGCCACCTGCGGATAGAGGGCACGCAGCTGATCGAGAATGGCGAAGCCGTGGGTGTCGATGTCGCCCCAGTAGTGCAGGGCGCAGCGCTGCAGCCACGCGGCTGGCGCCAGCGCATTCCAGCCGTAGCCGGCGCCGAACACCACAAGGCCGCGCTCGACTTCCGGGAAAGCGAGGAAGTTGGTTTCGTTCTCGGTGACGAAGACGCGCT
>NZ_VMTV02000360.1 GCF_007644035.1 Vogesella mureinivorans
GACGCCGGCATCCTCGAAGAGGTGCAGTGCCTGAACGAGTGGCCGCAGCCGATCACCTGCAGCTTCGAGCGCGAGTTCCTGCGCGTGCCGCAGGAAGCGCTGATCGCCACCATGGAGGCCAACCAGAAGTTCTTCCCGGTGCTGGACGCCGAAGGCCGGCTCACCGAGCACTTCATCGGCATCGCCAACATCGAGTCGAAGGATCCGCGCGAGGTCCGCAAGGGCTACGAACGCGTGATCCGCCCGCGTTTTGCGGATGCCAAGTTCTTCTTCGACGAGGATCTGAAGCAGGGCCTGGCGTCGATGAACGAGGGCCTTCGATCCGTGACCTAT
>NZ_VMTV02000347.1 GCF_007644035.1 Vogesella mureinivorans
CTGGGGTCAAACCACAGGCCGACGCAGGCCACCAGACAGAGGATAAAGCCAAGCACGGGCACCAGCGGATACCATGGCGCGCGATACTGCAACGCCGAAAGTGGCTGCCCGGACTGCACGTGACGGCGACGAAACACGAAGTGTGACGCGCAGATGCTGATCCACACCGCCACCACCGCAAAACCGGAAATGGCTGACAGGGCCACAAACACCGTATCCGGCGCGACCACGCTGGAGAACAGCGCCAGCACGCCACCCAGCATGGAAACGGAGAGCGCCGTCAGCGGCACGCCGTTTTTGTTGACGCGGGCAAAGCAGCGTGGCAGCGTTTTC
>NZ_VMTV02001063.1 GCF_007644035.1 Vogesella mureinivorans
GTGGAGCGCATCGTCACCGCGCAGGGCAGGGTGGAGGCCGTCCACACCAGCCGTGGCGTGCTGCACCCGCGCGAGCTCGTGTTCGCGCTGGGCGCCTGGAGCCCCGCGTTCGCCAACCAACTTGGACTCAAGCTGCCGATCCAGCCGGGCAAGGGCTACTCGATCACCTACACCCGCCCTGGTCTCGCGCCGAAGCGGCCCATGGTGTTGAAGGAGCGCTCGGTCTGCGTGACCGCCTGGTCGGACGGTTATCGCCTGGGCAGCACCATGGAGTTCAGTGGGTACGACGAGAGCCTGAACCGTGTGCGTCTGGGGGCTCTGGAGCGTGGCGCC
>NZ_VMTV02000238.1 GCF_007644035.1 Vogesella mureinivorans
TTGTCGCCTGTCCCCGCCTCCGCGAGCCGCGCATTTTCGACCTCGAGCGCGCGGACGTGAAAGGCGCGGCGGACGATCAGCCCCAGTTCGTCGATGTCGATCGGCTTCTGATAAAAGTCCCACGCCCCGTTCGCGATCGCGGCAAGGGCGCTGGCGCGCTCGCCATGCCCCGACACGACGATCACCTTGGTATCGGGCTTCAGCTCCAGGATCGCCTGCAGGATGCGGAAGCCCTCGCGCGTTCCGTCTGGATCGGGCGGCAGGCCGAGGTCGAGTGTGACCACCGAAGGTTCTTCCGCGCGCAGCAGGTCGATTGCGCTGTCATGGTCGCCC
>NZ_VMTV02000103.1 GCF_007644035.1 Vogesella mureinivorans
GAAGTGGCCGAGATCGGTGAGGTAGATGCCGATGCGGGCAACATCGGCCAGCGAGCCGCCAGCGGCCTCGCAGACCGCCTTCAGGTTCTCGAACACGCGGCGGGTCTGGAAGGCGATGTCGCCCAGCACCAGCTCGCCGGTGTTGGCAGACAGCGGGATCTGGCCGGAGAGGAAGACCAGGTTGCCGCAGCGCACGGCCTGCGAGTAGGGGCCGATGGCGGCGGGCGCCTTGTCGGAGTGGATGGCATTACGGGGCATGGGCGCTCCTTGCGTCGCGGAGTTCGGGGTGGGGGATGGAAAGGCGGCGCCGCTACAGGCGCTGGATACCCAGCA
>NZ_VMTV02001037.1 GCF_007644035.1 Vogesella mureinivorans
GCGAAGGCTGGATGCTCGAAGACCGCCCGATCGACGGCCTCGCGCGCGGGCGCCTCGAAGCGACGCTTGGCCATGGCTTCAGTCGTCGAGCTCTTCCTCGCCCGGGCCGATCAGCCCGAACAGGTCGTGCTCGTCGCTGCCGAGGATGCGCACGTTGACGATGTCGCCGGGCTTGACGCCCATGGCCTCGCCGTCCTGGATCTGCACCAGACCGTCGATCTCGGGCGCATCGAAGCGCGAACGGCCGATCGCGAGCTCGCTTTCGTGCAAGTCGATCATCACCAGGTGGATGTTGATGAACTTGTTTGTGTGCATGGCCTGGGTGTTGTTGGA
>NZ_VMTV02000486.1 GCF_007644035.1 Vogesella mureinivorans
CGACAACGGGCGCGGCTTCCAGCTCGTGCCCTGGTCTCCCTCGCTCGAACGGCAGCTCGGTCGCCACATTGCCGGTGTCGCGCGCGGAGACGGCGGCGTGGACTGGAGCTTCGGCCGCAAGCGGGGGCTCGGGCTTTAACCATCAACAAGAAAGGAACGGCCGATGTCAGGCACGCGAATCCTCTGGGGTCAGATCACCGTCGTCTTCCTGATCATCCTCGTCACCACATGGGCGGCGACGCAGTTCGTGGCCTGGAGCCTCGGGTTCCAGGCGCAACTCGGCGAGCCCTGGTTCGTGTTCGGAGGATGGCCGGTCTACTATCCGCCGGCGAT
>NZ_VMTV02000040.1 GCF_007644035.1 Vogesella mureinivorans
TGAACTACAAAAAGTGAGTTTGAATACGGCAAAGAGTTGTTATGAATTGCTTGAAGCTCAAGGCTTGATTTTTGTCAAAGAAAAGTCAGGTTATTTTGTACAGGCTTTGCCAAATTCCCCGCAGATAGCTGTACCTGACCATCCAGATTTTCAGTCTAGACCACGGGAAGTTTCTAATCTGGAATTGCAAATTCAAATTCATGAGGCTGCGATCAATAATAAATTGATTCATCTCGGTTCGATTCAATTGTCACCTAATCTGGTTCCTATCGAAGCCTTACGTCGTTCAATCCAACGTGCTTTAAAGCACAGTAAACCAGAAGATTTTTTATATAACGATCGTCAAGGACATCTGCAATTGAGGGAGGCTTTGTCGGCACACTGGGCTGAAGATGGTTTTTATATTGCAAAAGAAGATATTTATATCAGTAATGGCTGTATGCCTGCACTGTCGATCATGATTCAGAGCCTTACACAAGTTGGTGATAGCGTGATTGTGCCGACACCAAACTATAATGGGCAGTTGCAGTTATTGGCTTTGTTGAAGCGAAAAATTATCGAAATCCCAG
>NZ_VMTV02000932.1 GCF_007644035.1 Vogesella mureinivorans
TGATTGTGTCATTGCACGTCCTGATGCTCAAGCTGAATTACCAAGATTTAAAGAATATTTAAAGCGTGGTTATCATGGTGACATGAAGTTTTTAGAGGAAAATTTAGAAAAACGAGCTGATCCTACCTTATTGGTTCCAGGCACAAAAAGTATCATCTGTGTGCGAATGAATTATTTGGTCGAAACACCTAAACCACGCTATGTTCCTGATGAGCCTAATTTGGCCATCATCGCACGTTATGCTCGTGGGCGTGATTATCATAAAATTATGCGTGGGCGTTTAAAAACTTTAACCACAATCATTAAAGATAAAGTGGGTGAATTTGTATCAC
>NZ_VMTV02001029.1 GCF_007644035.1 Vogesella mureinivorans
TCGGAGTGTACAGCCTGCGCCGCGCGCCCAGCCCCCGCCGTTTAGCGGCGGTGCAGCCCGCTCGCCAATCGCAGCAGGGACTCCGCGCGCTCGGCTTGGGTGTGGGGATCGATGTGGAAGGCATCAAGTTCCCCGCGCAGCCAGGTGAGCTGGCGCTTGGCCAGCTGGCGCGTCGCTGCGATGCCTTCGGCGAGGAATTCGCTGGCGCTGGTTTCCCCGCGCAGGTGGCGCCAGGCCTGCCGGTAGCCGACCGCACGCATCGAGGGCAATTCAGGATGCAGGCCGGGCCGGGCGAGCAGGCCGCGCACCTCGTCGAGAAAGCCGCCCGCCAG
>NZ_VMTV02001161.1 GCF_007644035.1 Vogesella mureinivorans
TGTAATGCTCGTAGTCCACCGGCGACAGCAGACGCTCCAGCGGTTGCGGCCCGCCTGTGGTGATCAGATAGCTGATCCAGCCGCCACGCTGATATTGCAGCGGCCGGCCAAGACGCTGGTTGTGCTCGTCGGCCAGGCGCGCGGCGCGCACATGCGGCGGCACGTTGCGCTGGTAGTCGTCGAGGCGCCGACGCAAACGCTTGCGATAGACCAGCAACTCGTCCAGCTCGCCGGCCAGGGTGCTTTTGACGTAGGCGCGCACGTAGTCCTCGTACGGCAGCCCGGCAAACACCAGGCGATACAGCTCCTGCTGAAAGCGCTGAGCCAGCGGC
>NZ_VMTV02000019.1 GCF_007644035.1 Vogesella mureinivorans
GTCGGCGCGATGCCGTCGGCCATGCCGCCGCCGCCGAAGTCCTGCTGGTGGCGGATCGCCGCGACCCGGATCTCGAAGAACTCGTCGAGATTGGTGCAGCTGATGCACAGATAGCGCAACCGCTCCAGCAGCGGCACGCGCTCGTCCATGGCCTGGGCCAGCACGCGGAAATTGAACTCGAGCTGGGACAGCTCGCGGTTGATGTAGAGCGAGGGATCGGTGAGATCGCGGTCCTGGGCCATGACGTGGGCTTCGATTCGTGTTCTGCGGCGCATGCGCGCGTGGGGGCCCATGATGCCGGAACTGCCGGCGCGGCATGGGGCGCTGATCGG
>NZ_VMTV02000700.1 GCF_007644035.1 Vogesella mureinivorans
GCGCTGCGCCCGAATTCATGATGGCCCTGTTCAAGCTCGAAGTGCCGGAAGTGGGCCAGGGTCTCGTCGAGATCAAGGGCGCCGCCCGTGACCCTGGCGATCGCGCCAAGATCGCGGTGATCGCCCATGACACCCGCACCGATCCGATCGGCGCCTGCATCGGCATGCGCGGTTCGCGCGTGCAGGCCGTCAGCAACGAGCTGAACGGCGAGCGCATCGACATCGTGCTGTGGAGCGAGAATCCCGCCCAGTTCGTCATCAATGCGATGGCGCCGGCCGAGGTGCAGTCGATCATCGTCGACGAGGAGCGCCACTCGATGGACATCGCCGTT
>NZ_VMTV02000075.1 GCF_007644035.1 Vogesella mureinivorans
GTTGTTTCTACCTCTAAAGGTGTTATGACTGATCGTGCAGCGCGCCAGGCTGGTCTTGGTGGCGAAATTATCTGCTACGTAGCCTAATCGGAGGAAAGAATGTCTCGTGTTGCTAAAGCACCGGTCGTTATTCCTGCCGGCGTTGATGTAAAAATCGACGGTCAGGTTATTACGATCAAAGGTAAAAACGGCGAGCTGACTCGTACCCTCAACAATGCTGTTGAAGTTAAACATGCAGATAACGCTCTGACCTTCGGTCCACGTGATGGTTTCGTGGATGGATGGGCTCAGGCTGGTACCGCGCGTGCCCTGCTGAACTCAATGGTTGTTGG
>NZ_VMTV02000522.1 GCF_007644035.1 Vogesella mureinivorans
GGTGTAAAAGACTACAGACTGACTTATTACACCCCCGATTACACACCGAAAGACACTGATATCCTCGCGGCTTTCCGCGTTACCCCTCAGCCTGGAGTTCCCCCTGAAGAAGCGGGTGCTGCTGTGGCTGCAGAGTCTTCCACCGGCACTTGGACAACCGTGTGGACCGACTTGCTGACGGACTTGGATCGCTATAAAGGTCGTTGCTACGACATCACCCCAGTCCCCGGTGAAGATAACCAGTTTATTTGCTACGTTGCTTATCCACTGGATCTGTTTGAAGAAGGTTCTGTCACCAATATGTTGACCTCCATTGTGGGGAACGTATTTGG
>NZ_VMTV02000514.1 GCF_007644035.1 Vogesella mureinivorans
AAAATTCAACAATGCATGTCATTTTGTCTCGCAAATTGGCGATAGCACGCTAGATGAATGGTATGCTGAAGGTTATGGGCAAATTAAATATATTAAAAGAAAAGCCAATGGAAATCTGGTCAAACGAAGCACAAGAACGTTATGTGTTGGCAATCAAACCTGAATCATTAGAGTTGTTTGAATCAATCTGCGCACGCGAACGTTGCCCATAGCAATATTGGGGTGATTGCACGTCAACCTGAATATTTGCCTTGGATTCGTGCCAACTTGACTGAAGAAAATGTCAAAGCATATATGCAGCATGTGTTAGACCCAGAAAAATCTCAAGTGAT
>NZ_VMTV02000137.1 GCF_007644035.1 Vogesella mureinivorans
AAAATCAGTTCTCCACCACAACCAAACTGGTTGGGGAAGCGATCTTCGCAGTTACGGACAGCTTCGGTGAAGGTGTTGACGATAACACCGTCTTCGGCGACAGGGTGCGCTTAGACTTCCAAACCAGCTTTACGGGTTCAGATATCTTGCACACCCGTCTTGCTGCTGGAAACCTCAATGCCTTCAACGTAGCCGAGAATGGGCGAACATTTGAGGGCACCCAGACCTTTAACCTTGGCTATGGCGATGGCAACAACGACGTCGGCATAGACTGGCTGGCGTATGAATTCAACTATGGCGGTTCCAAAGTTTACATTGCCGCCACCGGAGGC
>NZ_VMTV02000715.1 GCF_007644035.1 Vogesella mureinivorans
GCCACAGCTCGTGGGCGCGCAGCAGCAGCTCGGCAAAGTCGACCAGGCCGGCGCGGCGGGCGGTGGTCTCGTAGGCCTCGTAGATGCGGATGAAGGTGTCGGTGGCCGGATTGCCGCCGATCACATGCTTCGGACGCTTGCCTTCGTCCTTCGCGGCATTGATGAACCAGGCCGCCTGGCGCGCGGGCCAGCGCTTCTCATCGAGACCCATGTCGTTGATAACGCGCTTGAGCAGCCGGATCTGGTCGTCCGAATCCAGCACCTGGAAGGTCTCGGGCAGGCCGGCCTCGTGCCAGTGCAGGCGCAGCAGGCGATGGGCGATGCCGTGGAAG
>NZ_VMTV02000303.1 GCF_007644035.1 Vogesella mureinivorans
GACTGGCCATGCGTCCGCTGCGGCCGTCGCGGCGGTGCGAGAAGAAGCGTGTGGTCTCGCTGATGGTGCAGCGTCCGCCGCCGTACACGGCATGCACGCCAGCCGCCGCCAGCCGCTGCCGCGCCAGCACATACAGATCGCAGAGCCAATGGCCCGGTCGGGAAGCGACGAAGGCGGAGGCTGCCGCGGCATCGCGGTCGACGAAGGCCGCGCGGACTTCGTCGCCGACCTCGTAGGCCTGCGGACCTGCGGCGGGCCCGAGCCAGGCGATCAGATCAACCGGCGCGCTGCGCATCGCTGACACCGTGTTTTCGAGCACGTCCGCGCATAG
>NZ_VMTV02000125.1 GCF_007644035.1 Vogesella mureinivorans
GAGCCCTTTCGGGTAATCTATCGGCCGTTTTCGGGGTAGGACTTTTCCGGTGACCGCAGCTCCTTCCGCGCGGCGCATCCTGCTGGGCGTATCCGGCGGCATCGCCGCCTACAAATCGGCCGAGCTGGTGCGTCTGCTGCGCGCCGGCGGCGCCGAGGTGCAGGTGGTGATGACCGCCAGCGCCGCCCAGTTCATCGGTCCGCTCACCCTGCAGGCCCTG
Source organism: Vogesella mureinivorans (assembly GCF_007644035.1). Taxonomy (GTDB): domain Bacteria; phylum Pseudomonadota; class Gammaproteobacteria; order Burkholderiales; family Chromobacteriaceae; genus Vogesella; species Vogesella mureinivorans. The sequence continues at coordinate 221 of NZ_VMTV02000125.1, forward strand.
TCGGGCCGGCCGGTGCGCGACTCGCTCTGGGATGCCGCCGCCGAAGCGGCGATGGGCCATATCGAGCTGGCCCGCTGGGCCGACCTGGTGCTGATCGCGCCGGCCACGGCT
>NZ_VMTV02000954.1 GCF_007644035.1 Vogesella mureinivorans
CATACAGGAACGACGCGGTTTTATCTTTCGCGCTGGTTTCCGCTATCAGCTCGCACACCTTCAGGAAGTCCGCCTTCGGCGTCCCACAGATGTTTTCGACAACCTCCGGCGTATAGCGGGACACGTGCTCTTTCAGCAGGTTCCACACGCAGCGCGGGTGTTGCAGGGTGGTGTCGCGCTTCGCAAAGCCGTTTTCGTCCAGCTCGTAGTTCCAGCTGGTTTTGTCATATTTGCGTTTTTCGGCGTCATAACCGCTGAACAGGCCATCTTCGAAGTGGTAATCCTCACGCACGATCAGGCTGGCGTTGGTATAAGCTTCGGTGTACTCGCG
>NZ_VMTV02001141.1 GCF_007644035.1 Vogesella mureinivorans
CCTTGACGTTGTTGGCGACCCCGCCGTGGTGCAACGCCTCGATCAGGGATTTGTAGGCGTCCTTGAGCACCGTGTACTTGCCGACCACAGCCACGGTGACCTCGCCGTCCGGATTGGTGCGGCGACGGACGATCTCTTCCCAGCCCGACAGTTCGGGCTGGGGTGCGTCGGTGATGCCGAAGTGGGCGAGGACCTCGGCGTCCAGACCTTCCTGATGATAGTCCAGCGGCACAGCATAGATGTCGGCGGAGTCCATGGCCTGGATGACGCCCGAGGGGCGTACGTTGCAGAACAGGCCGATCTTGCGCTTCTCGTCAGCGGGGATGGGCT
>NZ_VMTV02000297.1 GCF_007644035.1 Vogesella mureinivorans
TGCTGTTTCCGCGCCGCGTAGTCATCACCGGGGCCGGCATCGTCAGCTGCCTGGGCAATGATCTGGCAACGGTCAGCGCGAACCTGCGCGCGGGCCGCTCGGGCATCCGCCGCTGCGAGGAATTCGCGGAAGCGGGCCTGCGCAGCCTGGTCGCCGGCGTGCCGGAAATCGACCTCGATGCGCGCATCGATCGCCGCGACCGCCGCTTCATGGGCGATGCCGCGGCCTACGCCAGCGTCGCTCTCGACGACGCCATCGCCATGGCCGGGCTCGCGCCCGGCCAGATCAGCCACCCGCGCACCGGCCTGATCATGGGCTCGGGCGGCGGCTCGCCGGCCCACCAGATCGAAGCCGCCGACACCCTGCGCAGCAAGGGCGTGCGCCGGATCGGGCCCTACCAGGTCACCCGCACGATGGCGTCGACCGTGTCGGCCTGTCTGGCCACGCGCTTCAAGGTGCGCGGCATCAACTACTCGATCAGCTCGGCCTGCGCGACCTCGGCCCACTGCATCGGTGCGGCCGCCCAGCAGATCGCCTGGGGCCTGCAGGACGTGATGTTCGCCG
>NZ_VMTV02001023.1 GCF_007644035.1 Vogesella mureinivorans
GTCCGAAATTACTCCATCTTCAGCACTACACGTTTAGTCTGGTCTTTAATTTCACTTACCTCCAGCGGACAGACACGCAAGAAATAAGCTAGTTTGATTCAATTTAGTGTTTCGATCCTCAAACGGCGGCGTCCACACGATCTCGTTTTGGGTGACTTATCGTTGCCCTCGTCTTACGAGCGGAAGCTGAGGCGATAAGGCTATGAGCAGGTTATTAAGCTGCTAAAGCGTATTGTTCGTCGTTTGCGACTATTTTTTTGCGGTTTGTTTACGAGGCCTACCGCACCTCGACGTGCACCTTGGACTTCGCTAATCCCGTCGAATCCAGA
>NZ_VMTV02000215.1 GCF_007644035.1 Vogesella mureinivorans
GCAGCCTCAAAACGACAACGTTTCCAATCATTATCCAAATTCAATGCAGGAATTTGTTTTGGTTTACCATTTTCATCAACCGCAACCATGGTGAAATAACAACTGTTGGTATGACGAACCGTTCTTTTCTGAATATTTTGAGCTTCCACTCGGATACCAATTTCCATTGAAGTACGACCAACATGGTTGACACTTGCTAGAAAGGTGACCATCTCACCAACATGGATCGGTTCTTTAAAATTAACTTTATCTACAGAAAGCGTAACAACATAACTACCAGAATAACGGCTTGCACAGGCATAAGCGACTTGGTCAAGCAACTTGAGGAT
>NZ_VMTV02000749.1 GCF_007644035.1 Vogesella mureinivorans
GGATGCAGGTTCCATGCTACCGGCATGCGGGCAGGCAGCGTTCCGCCCTGCAGCCCTGCCAAGCCAGGCCGGGTGCGCGGCCGCAGCATTCCCAGGCCCGCAGGCTGTTCAGCGCCCCAGCAGAGCGCCCAGCCCGCGCCCCAGACCCCGCAGCATCCAGAGCAGCAACAGGAAACCGAGCAGGCTCAGCACGACCAGGGCCAATAGGGTCAGCCAAGGGTAGTGGACCAGCCACAGCAAGGCGCCGACGGCGAGCGAGTCTTCGGCCAGTGAGGCGGTCCAGTTGCTCAGGGGTTCGGGCGAGGTGTTGATCAGGGCGCGACCGCCGCTCTTGAGTCCATGGCTGAGCAGGGCTGCGCCGCCCCCGGCGAGCAGACCGGCCAGGCTCAGGGACTCATCGGGCGCGGCCAAGGTCGCGCCGGCGAGCCAGGCCCCCACCGGCACGCGCAGAACGGTGCTCAGCAGGTCCCAGACCGAATCCACGCCGGGAATCTTGTCCGCGCTGAACTCGACCACGGTCAGCACGCCGCTGACACCGAGCACCCAGGGACTGCTGCAGACCT
>NZ_VMTV02000569.1 GCF_007644035.1 Vogesella mureinivorans
GCGCTATATGTCCCCTACAGTTTCCAGTCCTACCCGTACCATCCGCATCGGTTCTCGTAAAAGCCAACTCGCACTCGTCCAGACTTATTGGGTGCAAGCACAACTCCAGAAACACTTTCCAGATTGCACCTTTGAAATCCACACGATGGCGACTCAAGGTGACAAAATTCTAGATGTTGCCTTAGCCAAGATTGGTGATAAGGGACTATTTACCAAAGAACTCGAAGTGGGAATGCTCAACCACGAGACAGACTTTGCCGTGCATTCCCTGAAAGATTTGCCTACCAACTTGCCAGAAGGATTGGTTTTAGGATGCGTCAGCGAACGGG
>NZ_VMTV02000099.1 GCF_007644035.1 Vogesella mureinivorans
TCTGCGGCCAACCTCGTTTCTTCCCGTGCCAGACCAGTTGTATTGCTGGCGCTGTCTGCGGCCAACGTTGGCCGCGACGTGGCTGCTTCATTGTAATGACCCCGACGCCCACCCCATCTTGAGCGGCGCTACCTCCGCCGCCAACCCTAGCTACGTGCCACGCGCTATTTTCTCTAGGCAGCACCCGCTTGATACGCCTGTGGCCTGGCTGAGGCTACTCTTCGGCCAGATAAGGGGTGATGCACTGCATGGCGTGTGCTACGTAGCTGTCTTTTTCACCAACAGGCGCCAGGTAATGCAAGGCGCTTTCTGCAGCAGCAGCCCCTGCCAGCTTGCTGATGACCCAGGCTGCCAGGTAGGCAGATGCGAGACACCCGCCTGCGGTGGCGATGTTGCCTTTGGCAAAAAATGGTTGATTCAGGATGTGAATGCCTGCCTCTTGCACCCAGGGCTTGCTGGTGAGGTCTGTACAGGCGGGGATGGCTTGCAGCAGGCCGAGCTTGGCGAGGATCAGTGTGCCCGAGCATTGTGCGGCCAGTAGCTGCCTGCTTGGGTCTAGCTGTAGCTGGGCCATCAGCTCGGCATTCGCTACTACCTGGCGTGTCTGTACGCCGCTGCCAATTATGACTGCGTCAGCTTGGCTTGCTGCGTGTAATGGTATGTGCGACGTTAGTGTCAGCCCATTCATGGAGCTGACTTGTAGGCTGGGGCTGGCGATGGAAACTTGCCAGTCGGGCTGCTTGATGCGGTTCAGTACGCCGTAGGCGATAAGCGAGTCCAACTCGTTGAAACCGTCGAAAGTCAGTATGGCGATATGCATATGGCTGTTCCACTTGGGTAATTGGCTTGCGAATGGGCAGCGTAAGGTGAAAAATCAGTACATTCAAAAAATTGTACTGGATACATTGCCATGGGCTTGCCGCGTTATAAGCAGTTGGTTGAGAAGCTGGCTGCGGATATTCGTAGCGGGCGCTGCCCGTCTGGCACCCGCCTGCCTACTCACCGGGCGTTGGCAGCACAGGAAGGGTTGGCGCTGGCGACCGCCACGCGTGTTTACGCCGAGCTGGCCGCGATGGGGCTGGTCTCTGGCGAATCTGGGCGGGGGACGTATGTGCGCAATGCTGCGCTGCCTGTTGGCTTGGGTATAGACCAGCCCCTGCTGGGCCAGGATCTGATCGACCTTAATTTCAATAATCCTAATCTGTCAGGGCAGGGGCACATGCTGCGTGATGCACTACGCCAGCTGGCCTTGGTGGGTGAGTTGGATAGCCTGCTGTGCTACCAGCCGCATGGCGGGCGGCTGCGCGAGCGGGCGATGGTGGCTGGCTATCTGGCAGATCATGGTTTACAGGTAGTGGCCGAGCAGGTCTTGATCGTGAATGGCGCGCAGCATGGTTTGGCGGTGGCGATGATGGCTATGCTGCAGCCGGGTGATGCCGTGGCTGTGGATGCGCTGACTTATCCCGGCTTCAAGGTGTTGGCCGATACTCTTCATCTGACCCTGCTGCCTGTGCCGCAGGCTGCAGGGTGGACTGATCTGGATGCGCTGGCGCAGCTATGTCGCCAGCGCAAGGTGCGCGCGGTATACACCATGCCGACTTTGCATAACCCGCTGGGCTGGGTGATGCCTGCCACGCAGCGCCAGCAACTGGTGGCGCTTGCACGCCAGTACGGGCTACTGTTGATCGAGGATGCGGCGTATGCCTTTTTGGCGGATGGTGCGCCACCACCGTTGGCTGCCATAGCGCCCGAGCTGACTGTTTATGTGTCCGGTTTTTCCAAGAGTGTGGCCACCGGGCTGCGAGTAGGCTATGTGGTGGCCCCGCCAGATTGGCGGGCGGCAATGGAGCGCGTGATTCGTGCCACGGTGTGGAATACCCCGGCGGTGATGAGTGCGCTGGCTTGCGGCTGGATCGCTGACGGCACCGTGGCACGGCTGCAGGCCGAGAAGCGGCAGGATGCTGCACGGCGTCAGGCCATGGCGGCTGAGGTGCTGACGGGTATTGCTTATGTCAGCCACCCCGCTTCTTATTTTCTATGGCTGCCCTTGCCGCCGGCAGTGCGCGCAGACCCGCTGGTGGCTGCGCTGCGTCAGCAGGGGGTGGCCGTGTCGCCAGCCGCGCCTTTTGCCAGCACCGTGCATGTGCCGCAGGCTGTGCGTCTGGCGCTGGGTTCTCCTGGGCTGCCAGCCTTGCAGCAAGCGTTGCAGCTGGTGCAGCAAGTACTGGGCAATCTGGGTGATTAGTGGCCGAGTGCGCTTTGGTAACGTGCAGGGTGAAAGCGCAGGGTCATGATCAGCAGGATCAGTACCGTGCCAGCCAGCATTTGCCAGGAAAGTGTATAGCTGGCGGTAAGGTCGCGCAGCCAGCCGGCCGCAAACGGGGCGATGGCAGCCAGCAGGTAGCCTATGCCTTGTACAAAGGCAGTCAGGTCGCCGGCGGTTTGTGCATCGTCTGCGTGTTGCAGTGTCAGGATCATGGTGAGCGGGAACAGGCCGCCAATGCCCGCGCCCAGCAATGCCACAAAGAGCAGGCTGTGCTGGCCGGGTAGCCATGCCAACCCGGCCAGTCCGATAAGGTTGGCCGCCAGGGTAAGCAGCAGCCAGGGGCGCAGGTCGTGGTGGCGGGCGGCAATGATGGGTAGCAGCAGGCCGGTGGCGACTTCAAAAGCTGTCATATAGCTGAGCATCAGGCCGGACTGCTGCGCGCTGTAGCCCATAAAAACAAAGAAGGGTGCCAGCCAGGCCAGGGTGCACACGTACACGCCGGTGCCAATGCCAAAGTACAGCGCCAGCGACCAGGCGCGGGCTTTGCCGAACATGCGGCCGATATGCGATGCGCTGCCGCTGGCGTGGCTGACTTCGGCTGGGGCTTGGCTGTGCCATAGCAGGGCGGCCAGGATGGCGGGGATGGCCCATACGGCCAGCGCCGGGCTCCAGCCCAGATGGCCTGCTAGCCACGGGGTACTGCCTGCGGCCAGGGTGGCGCCACCCATGATGGAGGTAACGTACAGGCCCATCATCAGCGATACCCGGCTGCCACCGTGTTGTTTGATCAGTGCCGGTACCAGTGCCTGCACAATCGCAATGCCCAGGCCGGCAATGCCGGCAGACAACATGAGCGCACTGGTGGTTTCGCTGAGGCGGAGCAGGCAGGCGGCGGCGATGAGCAGCACCCCGGCCAGGATGCCGCCTTTGCTGCCCAGCCAGCGTTTGAACAGCGGCAGGGCGAAGGCGCACAGGCCGATCATGGCGACGGGCAGGGTGGTAAGCAGGGCAGCGCCGCCAAAGCTCAGGCCGGTGGCGGCGCGTATGGGCTCCAGTAGCGGGCCGGTGCCGGCCAGAATGGGGCGCAGGTTGAGCCCGCACAGGATGATCAGGAGTGTTAACAGGGTACGTGTGTGTGATGGCATGGTGTTCCCCATCGGCGGCACACGGCGGCAGGCCGCGCGCAGCCTGACGGTATCAATCAAAAGAAGAGGTCAGGTGTTTTCCAGTGCTACCAGCCAGCGTTGCAGCAGCGTGGCCAGGGCTTGTTGGTCGCTGGCGGGCAGGTGGGATAGCAGGTCGAGCTGGGCGTCTGTGTGGGGTATCAGTGCCTGGTTGACTTTCGCCAGGCCGCTGGCGGACAGGCGGATCATCACGCCGCGCCGGTCGGCGTCGTCTGGCAGGCGCTCTACCAGGCCGGCGTTTTCCAGCTTGTCGATGCGTTTGCTGATGCCGCCGCTGGTCAGTAGCAGCGATTGTGATAACTGCGACGGGCTCAGGGTGTAAGGCTCGCCCTGGCGGCGCAGGGTAAGCAGTACATCGAATTCGCCATACTTCAGCTGATGCTGTGCCAGTACGCCATCGCGAACTTGTTCGAAGTAGCCCATCAGGCGCGCAATGCGCCCCAGCACCGCCAGCGGGGTGGTGTCGAGGCTGGGTTGGCTGTGTTGCCACTCGGCAATAATGCGGTCTATCTGGTCCATGCTGCGTAGTGTAGACAAAACTTCCCCGGAAGTCACTTCCTTGGAAGATAAAAGCGCCATCGGTCGCTGGCCATTCATCCCGGCATGCAGCCGTTTATCGAGGTATGGCAATCTGGGCCATAAGCCTGCAGGTAACCATGCCGCACGGTTTAGCCTTTTTGCATTAACCGTGAGGCCTAAATGATGTCAGCCATCAAAATCGCCCATGTCTACTGGCCGGCTACGCGACAATAGCTGGTCATTTATGCGGATTGGCAGCGTTTTTTACACCCGCAGCTGGCCGCCATGGCGCGGCTGCGGCATGATCTGGCAAACCATGGCCATTTTATCTGCTTGTCTTTGCGCCAGCAGGGCGACCGTAGTGCGCTGGCTCTCAGCCATGAGTGCGGCCGTGGCCGGCCATTGGGCCACTTTACGACCCCCGCTTGCTGGCAGTTGGCCGCGAGCCGGTATTGCTGAATCTGGCCGGGAGGGTGCATGAGCCGAACCCATATCGCGTTGAATATCCGCCGCGAGTTACCGTTTTTGCTGCTGCTGAGTGCCGTCATCGCCACGTTGCTAAGCCTGTCAGGGGAGAACGAGCGTGTCATGTTCACCCTGCTGGTATCCAGCTGCATTGCGCTGCTGATGTGGGGCAGTGCCTGGCTGCTGTGCTCTGCGCTCAAGGTAGAGCGCCTTGCCTTCTGGCAACTATTGCTCTGCATGCCGCCTGCGCTATTGCTAGGTATGAGCCTGGTCGCAGGCCTCTGGCCCGGGGAGATGCTGCAGCGCATGAGCGGTACGGGTGGGCTGGCGCTACAGCTACGCCAATTCGGCATGATGGCACTGGTGACCATGTCGGCAGCCGGGCTGTTTTATTTCCGTTACCAGTACCAGCACAATCTGGCGCTGCTGGCCGAGGCAGCCGGCCGCCAGGCCGATTTGCAGCAGGCAGAAGCTGCCGCCAGGCTGGCGCTACTGCAAGCGCAGATCGAGCCGCATTTCCTGTTTAATACCCTGGCTACTGTACGCAGCCTGATAGGGCAGGATGCCGCGCTGGCACAGCGCACGCTGGACCTGCTAAACGACTACCTGCGCGCCAGCCTTGGCCGTGCCCGCCGCAGCACGGTAACACTCGCCGACGAGCTGGCGCTGGTGACCCCGCTGCTGGATATTGCCTGCCTGCGCATGGGGCAGCGCCTGCATTACCAGCTGGCCATCCCGCCCCAGTTGTTGGGCACCCCCTTGCCGCCATTACTGCTACAGCCGCTGGTAGAAAATGCCCTGCAGCACGGCCTGGAGCCATCGGTAGCCGGTGGCACCCTGAATGTCAGCGCCAGTGCCAGCGGCAAAACCCTGCTGCTGCGCGTAGCCGATACCGGCTTAGGCCTGCGCGCGCAAAGTGGCGATGGCGTAGCCCTGGCCAACGTGCGGCAGCGGCTGGCTACGCTCTATGGTGATGCTGCCCGGCTGTCACTGTACGCCAATAACCCGCATGGCATGATTGCCGAGATAACGCTGCCGCTACCCGCTGAGGCTACATGAGCCACAGCGTGACGGCGGTAGAGTAGCCGGCACCTGCAAGCCTTGTGGCCGGTACGGGCAGGGCTGGCCCCGCAGCGCTTTGCCTAGAGCTACCGTTGTGCGCCTGCCGCAGCTTGGCCGCATCAAGCCCGATTTGCGGTGCCGCCAGCAAGGGATACTCAAGGCCGCTAGCCAGCTGCAGCTACCGCAGCTACCGCGCCGCCACGCGATACAATTTAGCCAGATGTGATGCTGGCTTCTTCCCGCAACCGATGGTTTTTAAAAAATGGGTCTCGGCTTGCCCATCTGGTGGCACATGTGCTGGTGCATGTCTCAGACAAGGAGCTGTCATGCGCGGAAGCCCTGTTTTCGAAAAGGCGCTTTGCCATGCAGCAGCCCGGCACGGGAAACCTGCCGGGCTGTTTTGTTTTTATTGCTGGCGAAAGCCGGGAACCGTTAGTCGCGCTGGCGGGTCTTTGGCCGCATAATGCTTTTTTTGCAAACCGATTCATATAGGATTGATAGCGGTTTTTGTAGCTATCAACCAGCAAGGAGCAGACATGAAACAGGGGATGGCGGGCGTGGGCCTGTTGTTGGCCGCCATGGCGGTGCAGGCCGGTGACTGGCAGGCTGGCATCGGCGCCGGTGTCGGCAGCACCATTTACCGTGGTGACGATAGCAGGGTCGTGGCCATACCGCTGCTGGGCTACCGGGGTGAGCAGTTTTACATACAGGGCCCGGAGCTGGGCTGGAAGCAGCCACTGGGCAGCAATCTGACGGCCACTGCCAAAGCACAGTGGGAGTTTGACGAGTTCGACCCCAAGGATAACGACATCGCTGCGCTGCGCCAGCTGGACAAGCGCAAGCAGGGCGTATTGGTGGGCGGCGAGCTGAGCTGGGCGCTGGACCCGCGCACCACGCTGTCGCTGCAAGCCATGCACGATGCCGGTAGCCGCCATCAGGCCACGCTGACCACGGTGGCGGTAGAGAACGTGTTGCCGTTCAGCACGCAACAGGACGCTTTCGTGGTATCGGCCGGGGCCAGCTACCTGCCGAAGGCCTATCAGCAGTACTACACCGGCGTGAGCGCCAGCGAAGCCGCCCGCAGCGGTTTGCCGGCCTACCAGGCCGACTCGGCTACCCGCTACCAGCTGGGTGCTAGCTGGCGCCACGTCTTCAACCGCAATCTGGCGGTCATGACCCGTGTGTCGGTGAGCCACCTGCCGGCGTCGCTAAAGTGGGACGCTGCCGCGCGCACCGGCAGCCCGCTGGTGGAGCGCAACGTCACCGTTACCGGCATGCTGGGTATCCATTACCGCTTCTGAGCCCTCTGACGATGAAAGCCTCTGTCTGCAATAGCAGGCAGGGGCTTTTTGCTTGTTGGCCGCTTGCGGTCGGCGGCGGCTCAGGCCTCGCCCAGCCAGCTGGCTGGCAAGGCATCTGCCCAGCCAAGCGTGCCCAGCAGGCGGGCAAAGTCGCCGCTGAGTGGTGCCGTCAGCGTCAGCGGCTGGCCGCTGTGCGGGTGGGTGATCTGTAGCTCGGCGGCGTGCAGCAGCATGCGGCCAACCTGGTACTGCGTCTGGAAGAAGCGGTTATGCACGCCTTTGCCATGGGTGGCGTCGCCAATAATCGGGTGGGCGATGTGCTTCAGGTGGCGGCGCAGCTGGTGGCGGCGGCCGGTTTCCGGGTGCAGCTGCACCAGCGCGTAGCGGCTTTGCGGGTAGCGGTCCACGGCAAAGGGCAGCGTGCAGCGCGCCAGCGTGCGGTAGCGGGTAAACGCCGGCTGGGCGTTCAGCTGGGCGTTGCCGTGCACGTATTCGCGCTCGTCCGGCTGGCGGGTAATGGCGTGGTCGATATCGCCGCTATCGGCCGGGTGGCCGCGCACTATTGCCAGATAGGTCTTGGCTGGCGCACGGCTGGCAAAGGCGTCGTTCAGCAGGCGCGCGGTGGCGCTGTCCAGCGCAAACAGCAGCACGCCGCTGGTGCCGCGGTCCAGCCGGTGCACCGGAAACACCTGCTGGCCAATCTGGTCGCGCAGCATCTGCACGGCAAACTGCGTCTCGCGGCGGTCGATCTCGCTGCGGTGCACCAGCAGGCCGCTGGGTTTGTCGATGGCAATCAGGTGCGCGTCGCGGTACAGGATGGTCAGCATGAAGGTTGGCCGCAAAAGGGAAGGCGCGCAGTGTAGCAGTGCGGGGTGAGCTTGGCGATGCCACATCTTGGCGCCAGAAAATGCCAGCAGGCCACGGTTTGGCGCTAGCTAGTGGCAAAACGCTGATATGGGCTATGGCATACGGATTGCTGACATTAACATGACATGATACTGACAAAATGCCTGCGCCCCGTCAGGCACCACCCCACCGAGGATGACCCATGCTACCCCTGCGCACCATTACCTTGTCCCTGCTGCTGGCAGCCTGCGCCAGCGCGCCGAACGCATTCAACTACAGCCCGCTGCCGCAACAGCCGGAAGCCGCCAGTGGCTACCAGGAAAAAGCCGGCTGGGCTACCCGCCAGTACGCGGTGGCGGCGGCCAACCCCTTGGCCACCGACGCCGGGCGTCAGGTGCTGGCCGCCGGTGGCAGTGCCATGGACGCTGCGGTCGCGGTGCAAATGGTGCTGGGCCTGGTAGAGCCGCAGAGTAGCGGTATCGGCGGCGGCGCCTTCCTGCTGTATTTTGATGGCCAGGCGGTAAGCGCCTACGATGGCCGCGAAACGGCACCCGCAGCGGTGGACGACAAATTGTTCATCGGGAGCAATGGCAAGCCGATGGCCTTTAACGATGCCGTGGTGGGTGGCCGCTCTGTTGGTGTGCCCGGCGCAGTGGCCATGCTGGAAATGGCGCACCGCGAGCAAGGCAAGCTGCCATGGGCTGCGCTGTTTGCCCCGGCCATTAGCCTGGCGGAGCAGGGTTTTGCCGTTAGCCCGCGGCTGTACACGCTGCTGAAGGCCGACCCATTCCTGAAGCAGGATCCGGTAGCCGCAGCTTACTTCTACCAGCCCGACGGCCAGCCGTGGCCGGTGGGGCACATCCTGAAAAACCAGCCCTACGCCGAGGTGCTGAAAGCCATTGCCCGCCAGGGCAACCGCGCTTTGCAGCAAGGCAGCATTGCGCAAGCCATCGTCGCCAAGGTGCAGGGCCATGCGGCCAACCCCGGCAAGCTGACGCTAGCCGACCTGGCCGCTTATCAGCCCAAAAAGCGTGACGCGCTGTGCAGTGACTACCGCGCCGCCAGCCGCGATTACCGCTTGTGCGGCTTTCCGCCGCCCAGCAGCGGCATGATCGCGGTGGGGCAGATTCTGGGCATGCTGGCCAACACCCCGGCGGCCAGCCTGCCGCTAGAGCAGGGGGCGGACGGCAAGCCGCTGCCGTCGCCGCAATGGCTGCACCTGTACACCGAAGCCTCGCGCCTGGCTTTTGCCGACCGCGCCAAATACGTAGGCGACCCGGACTTTGTATCACCACCGGGTGGCAGCTGGCACACCATGCTGGCGCCGGCTTACCTGGCCAGCCGTGCCAAGCTGATCGGCGATAACAGCATGAAAACGGCCCAGCCTGGCCAGCCCGGCGCGCTCAGTACCGCGCTGGGCGTGGCGGCGGCGCAGCCAGAATACGGCACCAGCCACATCAGCATCATCGACCGCTATGGCCACGCGCTCAGCATGACCACCACCATCGAGGCGCAGTTTGGCGCCCGCCAGATGGTGAACCCGACGGGCCAGGGCGCGGGTGGTTTTCTGCTTAATAACGAGCTGACCGATTTCAACTTTGTGCCCAACGACAGCAGTGGCCTGCCCACTGCCAACCGCGTAGAGCCGGGCAAGCGCCCGCGCAGCTCGATGAGCCCCACGCTGGTGTTCGACAAAGCCAGTGGCCAGGTGCTGATCAGCGGTGGTAGCCCGGGCGGTGCGCTGATCATCCACTACACCGCCAAAACGCTGTACGGCATGCTCAACTGGGGCATGAACGCGCAGCAGGCCATTAACCTGCCCAACTTCGGCGCCACCGGCGCCCCCACCATGCTGGAAGAAAAACGCTTTCCCGCGGCGACGGTCGATTGGCTGAAAGCGCATCAGCACGAGGTGCGTGAAACCGAGATGACCAGCGGCCTGCAAGCCATCGGCCGCACGCCTGGCGGCTTCTTCGGCGGCGCCGACCCGCGCCGTGAAGGGGTGGTGATGGGCGAATAAGCGCGAATCTGCTATGTGCGGCTGCTGGTCATGCGCAGCCAGCGCAGCGCGCGGCATGGGCATCCTGGTGAACTTGTCATATAGAAGCATTGCTGTTGGCATTTTTACGGCGTAACAATGGCGCATAGGGCGCAAAACCGTGGCCCGTGTTACCTGGCTGTTGTGGCCATGGTTGCTTACCGCCGGGGGAATGCCATGGCAAAAACCGTTAACCGTGTGGCGTGGGAATGGGCCTTTGTCGCCATTACCGCTTTTTGGGGCTGGTCGTTCTCGGCCATCCACTTTGCGCTGCAAAGCCTTAGCGACGCCGCGTTCAACACCTGGCGCTTTGCCCTTGCCGCGCTGTGCCTGCTGCCTATCTGGCTGCTACGGCGCACACCGCTGTCGCGGCACGATGTGGTGGGCGGCGGCCTGGCTGGGCTGGCGTTGTTTGCTGCGTTTCTGTTGCAAACCAAGGGCTTGCGCTACACCACGGCGTCCAATGCCAGCTTTATTACCGGGCTGGCGGTCATCATCACGCCTTTGCTGGCGTGGCGCTGGCTGGGTATTACCCTTGGCCGCCAGCAGCTGGCCGGCGCGCTACTGGCAGCCATCGGCCTGGGCATGCTCACGCTATCGGACATGCAGCTGCGCCTGGGCGACGTGCTGGTGCTGGGCAGCGCGTTTTTCTTTGCCGTACATGTGATCGTGCTGTCGCGCGCCAGCAAGCTGGCCGATACGCTGAACATCACGCTGGTGCAGCTGCTGGTGGTGGCCGGCTTGTCTGCCGTGCAGGCCGGGCTGGATCGCTCGCTGCTGTGGCCGAACCTGCCCACGCTGCTGCACAGCGTGCTGCCGATTGCACTGCTGGGTACCGCTCTGGGTTTCTTTGTGCAGACACGGGCGCAGGTGGGGTCGTCGCCCAACAAGATTGCGCTGATCATCGTGATGGAGCCGGTATTCGGTGGCCTGTTTGGCTACCTGCTGGCAGGCGACCGCCTGACGCTGTTCAACTGGTGCGGCGCGCTGCTGATTGTGCTGGCGATGCTGCTGACCGAGTGGCAGTTTGGCCGGCGCAAGGCGGTGCCCGGCTAGCGACGGCGAGGCGGGGGGATAAAAAAGCGGCCAACCTTTTGCCAGGTTGGCCGCTTTGCGTAGCTGATAGCTTGATCGCTTTACTTGACGACGGTTTTGCCAAAATCCACACGGCCGAAGGGGCTGACGTTATAGCCGCTGACGTTGGTGCTTGTTAGCGCTGCGGCAGTGGGGTGGGCCAGCGGTACCCACAGTGCCTGCTCCTTGATGATCTGCTGGGCGCGGGCGTAGTTGGCCGCACGCAGTTTCGGGCTGGCGTCGCGGCGGGCGTCGGTGATCAGCTTGTCCAGCGTGGGGTCGCAGAAGCGGGCAAAGTTGGTGCCGCTCTGTACCGCTGCGCAGCTGAATTGCGGGGTAAGGAAGTTGTCGGCGTCGCCGTTGTCGCCGGCCCAGCCCATGAACAGCACGTCATGCTCGCCCGCTTTGGCGCGCTTGATCAGCTCGCCCCATTCGATGACCTTGATCTCGGCCTTCACGCCGATCTTGGCTAGGTCGGCCTGCAATACTTCGGCGCCGGCTCTCGGGTTGGGGTTTAGCGTGCTGCCGGTGGGGCGAATCCAGATGGTGGTGTCAAAGCCATTGGGCAGGCCGGCGTCGGCCAGCAGTTTCTTGGCGCGGGGGATGTCCAGGCTGTAGTCCTTGATGGCTTTGTTGTAGCCAAAGGTGGACGGCGGGAACGGGTTGACGGCGGCGGTGGCGCTGCCGGCAAATACCACTTTCAGGTAGTTGGCCTTGTCGAAGGCCAGGTTCACGGCCTGGCGTACGCGCTTGTCGTCAAACGGTTTGTGCTGGCTGTTCAGCGCGATGAAGGCGGTGGAGAACATCGGCACGGTCAGCACCTTGATGCGGGCGTCGCTGGCGGCATCGCTGATGTCTTGCGGCTTGGGGCCAAGTGCAATCTGGCATTCGCCGGTTTTGACTTTTTGCAGGCGTACTGCGCTATCGGGCGCAATGGCGTACACCAGGCGCTCGACTGCCGGCTTGCCGCCGAAGTAGGCAGGGTTGGCCGCATAGCGCACGGCGCTGTCTTTGGCCGAGCTCTGGAACACGAAGGGGCCGGTGCCGACCGGCTGCGCGTTCAGCTGCTCAAAGTTGCCGGTTTTGGCCAGCTGGGCGGCGTATTCGGCGGAGTAAATGCTGGCAAAGCCCATGGTGAGCAGCGGCACCAGGGTGGCGTCGGGCTGGTTCAGCTCAAAGCGCACGGTACGGGCGTCTACTTTCACCACGGCTTTGATCAGCTTGTCCAGCTGGAACGATTTGGCGTGCGGGTAGCCATTGGGGGCGCTTTTGAACCACGGGTGCGCGGGGTCGGTCATGCGCTGGAAGCTGAACACCACGTCGTCGGCGTTCAGCGCGCGGCTGGGGGTAAACCAGGCGGTTTTGTGGAAGGCGACCTTGTCACGCAGGGTGAAGGTGACCGACAGGCCATCCGGCGCTACCTGCCAGGCGCTGGCCAGGCTGGGTACCACTTTGCCCTGGCGGGCGTCGTAATCCACCAGGCGGTTGAACAGGACGTCGGCGCTGGCGTTGGTGGTGGTCAGCGAGTTGTAGCGCACCACGTCGAAGCCTTCCGGGCTGGCTTCGGTGCAGACGGTCAGCGGTTTGGCCAGTGCAGGCAGCGAGAGGGCCAGCAGGGCGGCGAGAGCGGTAAGGCGGGCAGTCATGGCGTGTCCTTATGGGTCGGCGGCGGTGCAAAGTGCCCGCCGGGCAATAATGGACAACAGCATACCGAAAGCATGTATTGCTATGCCAAGCATTATTTACGCTAAGCATTTTCCCGATTTGCACAAAGCTGCCGCGTAGGCGCTTAGGCCGCACTGCGGCCAACCTTGGGCTGGTCTGGGCGCCTAGCCGTAGCGTTGCAGTAGCGGGGTGGCGGTGCGTTGCAGCAGGCTGGCCAAGGTAGACAGCGCCAGGCGATGGCGGCCGTGCAGGTGGTGGGCAAACACGGCGGTGTATTCCAGGTGTGGCACGCCGCCACGGTGGCGTTTGAATTCGCCGGCGCCGCTGCTGTAGTGCAGCGCTAGCTGGCGCTCGTGCGCCTTGGCCAGCAGCAGGGCCATCAGCTGGCGGTACAGGCCCAGCTCGGCCGGTAGGCTGGTGTCGTAACCCAGTAGCGGGGTGGTGAGCCAGCCGTAGCGCTCATACAGGCCGATGCAGCCGACTATCTGGCCATCCAGTGCCAGCGCGTGCAGCGCCAGAAAGCGCTGCTGCAGGCACAGGCGGAAAAACGCCGGGGTGAAGTCCGGGTTCAGCGCGGAGTGCTTATCGATAAACAGCTGGCGAAAGCAGCGCTGCAGGGCGGGGATGTCGGCTTCGCCGAGCTGATCCGGGCCCAGTACGGTGAGCTGGCTGGCTTGCAGCAGCTTTTGGTCGCGTTTGACATTGGCGCTGCGCCACACGGCAGGGTCGGCGGGCTGGCACAGGTACACCTGGCGCGCGGGGATGAGCAGCCAGCCCTGGGCTTGCAGCAGGGCGGGCAGGCCGGGGTTGGCCGCATCGCACACATTGCGCAGCAGCAGCGGGGCGTCTGGCTGGCGCGCCAGCAGGGTATCGGTGAGCAGGGTCAGCTCGTCTTCGCCCCATTGCGGGTGCAGGTTGGTGGACAGCAGCCAGTTATTGACGTGCCAGGCGCTGTCCAGCCGGGCGGCGCTAACCAGCCCGGCCAGCGGCCCGCTGGCGGCGGCGGCCAGCAGGCGGGTAGTGCGCCCGTGGCGAGCGGCCTCGGCCTGCGGGTAGTGCAGCCAGGCGGCACGCGGGCTGGCAACGTAGCTATCGCCGCTGGCCTGGCGGGTGAGCCGGGTGACCGGGATGGCAGGCGTGCCGGCATCGCTACAGCAGACCTGGCAGGGGGCGTTGGCCACCCAGTGCTGGCCGCCCAGCTGGCGTGCCTGGCTTAGCCAGTGGGCGTGGCCGTCTAGCAGTAGCGGGTTTTCCAGGCGGCTCATGTGCGCTTGATGTACACGTGTACGCCGCCGTAGATGGCGGCGCGGTCGCGCTGGTGCAGCTGGCGGTTGTAGTTGGGGTCGGTTTCCCAGCAGGCCAGCAGCTGCGGTGCCAGGCGGCGTTCCAGTGGCGAGGCGCTGCCGCCGGTGCGGAACACTACGCGGGCGCCGGGGGCGGCGGTGCGGGTAACCTGGCGCCACAGCGCATTAAGCTGGGTGTCGTCCATCCAGTCTTGTGCATCCAGGAACACGTAGGCGTCCAGGCTTTGCGGTGCGCGCTCGTCCAGAAAGTCGGTAAGCGAGTGGTGGTGCAGCTGCAGCTTGCCCAGCTGCTGGCGGATGGTGTGGTAATGCGCTTGCTGCAGGTAGAGCGGCAGGCTGCGCTGGTTGTCGGTGTCGTAGCGGCGGGCAAAGGCTTGCTGCGCGTAGGGGTTTTCGCTCAGCGGGAAGTCGCAGGCCAGGCGGCGCATACGGCTTTCAAACAGGGCGGGCAGGTTGCCGCCCGCGTCGGCACGCAGCTCGGCAAACTGGGCCGGTGGAATGCCCATGCTGTACAGCAGGCTTTCGCGGTGGCACAGAAAGCGCAGTAGCGGGTGGCGGAATACAGGTGCCAGGTGGCGGTCGAACAGGGCTTTTTGTTCTTCGATGCTAGTGGCTTTGGCCAGTTTGCCCAGGTTGCCACCCATCAGCCGGGCCAGCACATGGCCCAGGCCGATAAAGCGCCCCAGCAGGCCGTGGCGGTAGGCGTGACGGGTAAACAGTGCGTAGCGCGGCGTACCCCAGATATTGTTGTGTTCCCAGTATTGGCGGGCACTTACCGGCAGGGCGGCAGCAATGTAGCGGCGGTAGCGCTGTGCGTTCTGGCGCTGGCTGGCATCGCCCAGAAAATCCAGCAGGGTGGCGTAGTCTGGCAGCTCGGCAAACGCGGTTTTCTTGAGCGCCAGCATGGCCAGGTGGGTGTCGTTGAGGTCTACCGCGTGCACCTCGGCCGGCTGGCGGCTGAGGTAGGCCAGGGCGTTGCAGCCACCGGACGAGATGGTGAGCAGGCGCATGCCGGGGCGCAGCTGCAGCGCGGCGATGTCTACTTCCGGGTCTTCCCAGATCTGGGCGTATACCAGGCGGCTGAACCAGCTGGCAAACAGGCGGTCGCCAATGGCTTTCAGGCCGGTGGTGGTGGAGTTGCTCACTGCCTGGCTAACTAGCTTGTGCGTGCTCATGCGGCCTCCTGATGATGTTTCATCGAATAGTGCGGGCTTGGCATGGCAGCTTGATGACAAACTGGTTGCGCTGCGATGACGCGGGGGGCTTGACAGGTGTGTTACAACATAACATAAGCTAATGTTACGTTATAACGCCGGAGTGAGCCATGCCAGCCAAACAAGACCCCCGCCTGCCCGTTACCGTGTTGTCCGGTTTTCTGGGTGCCGGTAAAACCACCTTGCTGAACCATATCCTGAATAACCGCGAGGGCCGCCGCGTAGCGGTGATCGTGAACGATATGTCCGAGGTCAACATCGACGCGCAGCTGGTGCGCGAAGGCGGCGCCGCGCTGAGCCGCGCCGAAGAAAAGCTGGTGGAAATGAGCAATGGCTGCATCTGCTGCACCTTGCGCGAAGACCTGCTGGTGGAGATACGGCAGTTGGCCGCAGCCGGCCGTTTTGATTATCTGCTGATCGAATCTACCGGCATTGCCGAGCCGCTGCCGGTGGCAGAAACCTTTACCTTCCGCGACGACGACGGCCACAGCCTGTCCGATATCGCGCGGCTGGACACCATGGTCACCGTGGTGGACGGCTTTAATTTTCTGCGCGATTACGGCTCGCAAGACTTCCTGCACCAGCGTGGCGAAGCGGCCGGCGAAGAAGACGAGCGCACCGTGGTAGACCTGCTGATCGAGCAGGTGGAGTTTTGCGACGTGATTGTGCTGAACAAGACCGACCTGATGTCGGCCGGCGGCATCCTGCGGCTGGAAGCCATTCTGGCCACGCTCAACCCGCGTGCGCGCATCGTGAAAAGCCACTTTGGCCGTGTGCCGCTGGCTAGCGTGCTGGATACCGGCCTGTTTGATTTTGACGCGGCGGCGGACGCCCCCGGCTGGCTGCAAGAACTGCGCGGCGAGCACGTGCCGGAAACCGAAGAGTACGGCATTACCAGCTTTGTTTACCGTGCGCGCCAGCCCTTCCACCCGCAGCGTTTTTACCAATGGGTACAGCAAGAATGGCCTGGCGTGGTGCGCTCCAAGGGCTATTTCTGGCTGGCTACCCGCCCCATGCTGGTGGGCAGCTGGTCGCAGGCGGGTGCCATGTCACGCCATGGGCTGGGCGGGCTGTGGTGGGACGCGGTAGACCGCGCCGACTGGCCGCAAGACGACGAAAGCCGCGCCATCATCACCAGCCGCTGGGCCGAGCCCTGGGGCGACCGCCAGCAAGAGCTGGTGATCATCGGCATGGGCATGGACCAGGCTGCGCTGACCGCGGCATTTGACGCCTGTTTGCTGACCGACGCCGAGCTGGCCGCCGGCCCGGCCGCCTGGGCCAGCCTGCCAGACCCGTTTCCACAGTGGGGCGAGGTAGAAGAAGACAGCGAGGCGCTGCCAGCATGAAAGCGGACATCCTGATTCGCAACGCGCGGCTGGTAAACCGTGGCGACGTGGCCGAAGGCGACCTGCTGGTGTACGCAGGGCGTATCGAGCGCATTGCCCCCGCTATCGATGCCGACGCCCGGCACACTATCGACGCAGCAGGCGGCTGGCTGCTGCCCGGCATGATCGACGACCAAGTGCATTTTCGCGAGCCGGGGCTTACGCATAAAGGCTGCATCGCCACCGAGTCGCGCGCGGCGCTGGCCGGCGGCATTACCAGCTTTATGGACATGCCGAACACCACGCCCACCACCACCACGCTGGACGCGCTGGCGCACAAGGAATGGTTGGCCGCACAGCACAGTGCGGCCAACTATGGCTTTCATTTTGGTGCCGCCAGCGACAACCTGGACCTGGTGGCCGCGCTGCCGCCTGGCCGCGTGGCGGGGGTGAAAGTGTTCATGGGCGCCAGCACCGGCAATATGCTGCTGGACGACCCAGCACTGCTGGAGCGCCTGTTTGCCAGCGTGCCCACCATATTGCTGGCGCACTGCGAGCATACCCCCACGGTAGCGGCCGACACCGCGCGGCTGCAGGCACAATACGGCGACGAGGCAACGGCAGCGCTGCACCCGCAGGCACGCAGCGCCGAAGCCTGCTGGCAGAGCAGCAGCCTGGCGGTAAGCCTGGCGCGGCAGTTTGACACCCGCTTGCATGTGCTGCACCTCACCACCGCCCGCGAGCTGGGGCTGTTCGATGCCGGCCCGCTGGCGGGTAAGCGCATTACCGCCGAGGCCTGCGTGCACCACCTGCTGTTTGACGAGGCCGATTACGCCATGCTGGGCAACCGCCTGAAGTGCAACCCCGCAGTGAAAACCGCCGCCGACCGCGCCGCCTTGCTGCAGGCCGTGGCCGATGGGCGTATCGATGTGATCGGTACCGACCACGCGCCGCATACCACCGAAGAAAAAGCCCGCCCGTACTGGCAGGCGCCCAGTGGCCTGCCGCTGGTGCAGCACGCGCTGCCGGCGCTGATGGGCCTGGTGGACAACGGCGTGCTGACGCTGCCGCAGCTGGTGCAGAAAACCAGCCATAACGTGGCCGAGCTGTTTGGTATACGCGATCGCGGCTATCTGGATGAAGGCTGCTGGGCCGACCTGGCGCTTGTGGCGCCTGGCGCCGGCCCGGTGCTGCCGGTGATGTCGCGCTGTGGCTGGTCGCCGTTCGAGCACCACCCGCTACGCCACCACGTGCGCGCTACCGTGGTATCCGGCCAGCTGGGCTGGTATCAGGGCCGCTTGCAGCCTGGCGTGCAGGGGCGGGCGCTGCAGTTCGCCGGCAGGGTGGGGGGCTGATGCGCGATATCGTTATCACACCGCATCTGGCGGATTGGCCGCAGATCTTTCAGCCCCAGGTGCAGCTGCTGTGCTGGCAGCGCCCCTTGCCCGCCGGGGTGGCCGGCTACCTGGACAGCCTGGCCGCCAGTGGCAGCTTGCGGCTGGGCTATCGCGGCGTGCTATCGGCTGGCGAAGCGCCCGTGCTGGCCGCCTGGCCGGCGGGCGCGGGGCGGCAGGCGCTGCAAGACGACATTGCCCTGCTGGCCGATATGTACGCCACCTTGCTGGGCTGTGCGCAGGTGGGCTGGCGGGTAGAGGTGCTGGATGGCAGCATGTGCCCGCGTTTTCATGTGGACCGCACCGGCATCCGCCTGGTGTGCACCTGGCGCGGGCCGGGTACCGAATGGCTGGCCGCAGCAGCGGCCGACCGCCGCTTTCTGGGGCGTGGCAGTGGCGGCTTGCCCGACGAAACCTCCGGCCTGATGCGCACGGCAAAGGTTGGCCGTAGCGTGGCGGGCGACGTGGTGCTGCTGAAAGGTAGCCAGTGGCAGGGTAATGGCGATGGCGGTGCCATCCACCGTTCGCCCGCCGTGGGTGGCCAGCCGCCACGGGTAATGCTGGTGCTGGATGCCATGTATTGAGGGGCAGGTCATCACGGGGGTGATTGCATTTGCCTATGGCATATCACTACAGATGGATACGTTTTGCTTGATCTGTATCAGGTTTGGCGGGTGTACATAGGTGGCGCTTATTGCTACGATAAAAAGAATTAATCGCATTTGCTGATGCGGTTTTCTTACCAGCAAGGAGCGCGCTTTGCCACATACTGCCACCCCGCTGCACCAGCTGCCCAAGGGCGCACGTGCCACCATTGTCGATATCGCCAGCCACAGCCATTTTGGCGAGCTGGACGCGCAAGTTACCCAGCGCCTGAAGGAGCTGGGCTTCTTGCCCGGTGCGGTGCTGCAGGTGATCGGTTTTGGCCTGTTTGGTGCCGACCCGGTAGCCGTGCGCATTAACGGCACCAAGTTTGGCCTGCGCCGCAGCGAAGCCGCCAAGATCCTGACCACTGTTCACCCCGCCTGATTCCGCCATGTCTTCATCTCTATTGCGTTTTGCCCTGGTGGGTAACCCCAATTGCGGCAAGACCGCGCTGTTTAACAGCCTGACCGGTGCGCGGGCCAAGGTGGCCAACTATGCCGGTGTGACCGTCGAAAAACGCCTGGGCAGCCTGGCTGGCCTGGGCCGCCCGGCCGAGCTGATCGACCTGCCCGGTACCTATAGCCTGTACGTGGCCTCGCCCGACGAGCAAGTAGCGCGCCGCGTGATCCTGGGCGAAATGGCCGGCGAGGCCGCGCCCGATGTGCTGGTAGCGGTAGTGGACGCCACCAATATCAAGCTGGGCCTGCGCCTGGTGCTGGAGCTGCAGGCGCTGGGCCTGCCCATGATTCTGGCGCTGAACCTGGCCGATACGGCCCGCAGCCGCGGCATTACCATCGATACCGCCATGCTGTCGCAACAGCTGGGCATGCCGGTGGTAGAAACCGTGGCCGTGCGCAAAAACGGCGTGGCCGACCTGCACGCCGCACTGGCACAGTGTGCCCGCAGCGCCGGCAGCCGCAGCGGCCGCCTGGCCCTGCCCGAGCGCGCCGAGGCGGTGGAGCACCTGTACGCCCGTATCGATACGCTGCTGGCCAGCAGTGTGTCGGCGCCGTCGCACGCCCCGGCGTGGCAAGACCGGCTAGACGCGCTGGTGATGCACCCGGTGCTGGGCCTGGTGCTGCTGGCCACCATTTTGCTGCTGATGTTCCAGGCGGTGTTTGCCTGGGCCGCGCCGGTGATGGACGCCATCGACGGCAGCATGGCGTGGCTGGGTGAAACCGTGGGCAGCTTGCTGCCGGCCGGCATCCTGCACGACTTTGTGGTGGATGGCCTGATTGCCGGCGTAGGCGGCGTGCTGGTGTTCTTGCCGCAGATCATCATCCTGTTCGCCTTTATCCTGGCGCTGGAAGATTCCGGCTACCTGCCGCGTGCCGCGTTTTTGCTGGACCGCCTGATGCGTGGCGTGGGGCTGTCCGGCCGCTCGTTCATCCCCATGCTGTCCAGCTTTGCCTGCGCCGTGCCCGGCATTATGTCTACGCGTAGCATTGCCGACCCGAAAGAGCGCCTGCTGACCATCCTTACCGCGCCGCTGATGACCTGCTCGGCGCGCCTGCCGGTGTACGCGCTGGTGATCGGTGCTTTTGTGCCGCAGCACACCGTGTGGGGCGTGTTTAACCTGCAGGGGCTGACGCTGTTTGCCTTATATGTGGCCGGTATTGTCAGCGCCGCGCTGGTGGCCTGGGTCATGCGTGGCCGCCAGGTGGCGAGCCAGGGCTTTCCACTGCTGCTGGAGTTGCCCAACTACCGCTGGCCCAATGCGTACCACTTTGCGCTGGGGCTGAAAGAGCGCGCGTGGATTTTCCTGCGCCGCGTGGGCACCATCATCCTGGCGCTGTCTATCGTGCTGTGGTTTCTGGCCACCTTCCCGCATGCGCCGGTGGGTGCCACGCTGCCGGCGATCGAGTACAGCTTTGCCGGCATGCTGGGCAAGCTGATGCAGCCGCTGTTCGACCCGCTGGGCTTTAACTGGCAAATGTGCATTGCGCTGATCCCCGCCATGGCCGCGCGCGAGGTAGCCGTGAGCGCACTGGCTACCGTGTACGCGGTAGGCGGCGAGGACGCGCTGGGTGGTGCACTGGCGCACGACTGGGGGCTGCCGGTGGCGCTGGCCTACCTGGCATGGTTTGTATATGCGCCGCAGTGCCTGGCGACCATTGCCGTGGTGCGCCGCGAAACCAACTCGCGCCAGGCTACGGCCATATTTACTACCTACCTGTTTGGTCTGGCGTACCTTGGCGCGCTGCTGGTGCGCCACATTGCTGCCCTCTGGGCATAAGGAGCACACCATGAGTGAAAGCATGCAGGGGGCCGTGGTTGGCCTGATCGTCGCCGCAGCCGTGCTGTACCTGCTGCGCCAGTATCTGCCGCGCCGCCGCAAGCCGCTGCCGGGTGTTGCGCCCAAGCAGGATGGCTGCGGGCGCTGCGGCAGCTGCAAGGGCGGTGGCTGCCACTAAGCTGGCTGGCTACGGCCAATACCCCCTGTTTGCCACGGCAAGCCGGGGGTGTTTTTTTGCCAGGCCTGCTAGCCGGCATGCCTGTCTGGGCCTTGTGCAGGGCGCGGCCCTGTCCTAGGCTCAGGATGATAGAAATTTTGGCCCGGAATAATGAAAAAAGCCTTGTTGGCCGCTGCACTGGCGGCGCTGTTGTTTCCTGCTGTTACCGTGGCGGCCACCTTCAAGGCGTATGCCGAGGTATTGCCCCCGCTTAACTTTGACGAAAACGGCCGCGTCGGCGGCTTTGCCAGCGAGCTGTTGCGGATGATGGCGGCAGACGCAGGCCACACGGTACAGCTGGAGCTAATGCCGTGGGTGCGCGCCTACCGTACGGTCAAGCAGCAGCCAGGCAGCGCGCTGTACAGCATTGTGCGCAACCCCGAGCGCGAGCAGCTGTTCCGCTGGGTAGGCCCCATCGCCCCGCGCCGTATCATGGTGTACACCTTGGCCACGCGTCCGGAGGTGGTGGTACGCAAACCCGCCGACCTGCTGCGTTACCGCCATGGCGTGTTGGCCGCATCCAGTGCTGCCAGCAGCTTGCAGCAGCTGGGTGTGCCTGCGGCGCAGCTGGAATATGGCCAAAGTGACGAGGTGAACCTGAAAAAGCTGTTGCTGGGGCGCGCTGATACGGTAGTGATGCTGGACTGGGCCATGCAGTGGCAACGCCAGCAACAGCAGCTAGACCCGGCGCGCATCCGCCCGCTGTGGACGCTGGATCAGCGCTACCAGTACTGGTTTGCCTTCAATAAAAATACCGATCCCGCTGTGCTGCGTAGCCTGCAGCAGGCGCTGGACCGTATCAAGGCCGACGGCCGCCTGGCGGCACTGCAGCGCCGTTACGGCGGCTAATCCCACGGTGCGCCGGCAAAGCGCGCCAGCAGAAAATCCAGCAGCGCCCGTACCGCCGGCGACAGGTGGCGGCGCGACGCGTACAGCGCGTAGATGGTCATCTGCGGTACGTCCCAGCCTGGCAATAACTGCTGTAGTTGGCCGCTGGCCAATAGCGGCGCCGCCAGATAGGTGGGCTGCAGCGCGATGCCGCCGCCGGCCAGTGCCGCGTGCAGCAGCACGGTGGCTTCATTAGCGGTAAAGCGCGTCGGTACGCTTACGGTTTGCCATTCGCCATCCCGGCCAAAGCGCCAGGTGCTGCGGCCAAAATTGGCGTAGCCCAGGCAGCGGTGCTGCGCCAGCTCGGCGGGGCTTTGCGGCCAACCCTCTGCTGCCAGGTAGGCCGGGCTGGCCACCAGCAGCGACTGGCAGCTGGCCAGCGGGCGGGCGATCAGCGCCGGGTCCGGCTCGCTGCTGATGCGGATGGCCAGGTCGATGCGTGCTTCTACCAGGTTCAGCGCCGCGTCGCCTACGTTCAGGTCTATCTTCAGCTGCGGGTGCAGCGCCAGAAAGTCGCTGATGGCGGCAGCCAGGTGGGCGTGGCCAAACGACATGCTGCTGGTCAGCCGTAGTTGGCCGCGCAGCGTGCCGTCCGGCGGGGCCACCTCGTCTGCCGTTTCTTCGGCCAGTGCTAGCATTTGCAGGCAGCGGCGCAGCGCCTGCTCGCCCGCATCGGTCAGCGTCACGCTGCGGGTGGTGCGTTGTAATAGGCGGGCGCCCAGCCATTGCTCCATTTCGGCCACATAGCGCGTGACCATGGCGCGCGACATGCCCAGCCGCTCGGCACTGGTGGTAAAGCTGCCGCTGGCGGCTACGTCGGCAAACACCTGCATGGCGGTGAGTCTGTCCATGATTTGCTCGATTAGTGCAACAAATATGCGCAGTTTATCGCGTTTATCTGCGCGGATTTAGAAATTATAGTGACGTCCATACCCGATGCACACCGCGGCAGTGTTTGCCGCCTCATTGAAAGGACTGACCATGATTCGCCAAACCCTGCTTGCTGCCTCTTTTGCCCTGGCCTTCGGCGCCGCCCACGCTGCCGAGCCGCTGAACCTGAAGGTGTACAACGCCGACGGCAACAGCTTCCACGCCAACGCCGTGGTAGTCAGCGGCAAGAGCGAGGCGGTGGTCATCGACACCGGCTTTACCCGCGCCGACGCCTACCGCATTGCGGCCAACGTGCTGGACAGCGGCAAAACCCTGAAAACCATCTTCATCAGCAACGCCGACCCCGACTACTACTTTGGCGCCGAAGTGCTGAAGCAGATCTTCCCGCAGGCCGAAGTGGTAACCACCGCCGCCGTGCGCGAGAAAATCAGCGCCAAGCTGGCGGGCAAGGTAGCGTTCTGGGGCCCGAAAATGGGTGCCAACGCCCCGGTAAAACCGGTACTGCCTACCGCACTGGCGGCTGACAAGCTGACCGTAGACGGCGAAGAAATTGCCATCCGTGGCACCCATGGCGTGCTGGCGCACCGCCCTTATGTGTGGATTCCGTCCATCCGCGCCATCGCCGGTAACGTGGCCGTGTTCGGCAAGCTGCACGTGTGGACTGCCGACACCCAACAGCCGGCCGAGCGCCAGGCCTGGGTTGCCCAGCTGGACGAAATGAAAGCCCTGAAACCGGCCGTAGTGGTACCTGGCCACATGCAGCCGGGCACCGCGCTGGATACCAGCGCCATCGACTACACCCGCCAGTACCTGCTGCGCTTTGACAGCGAAGCGGCCAAGGCCAAAACCGGTGCCGAGCTGATCGACGCCATGAAACGTGCCTACCCCGAAGCCGGCCTAGGCATTGCGCTGGATATCGGCGCCAAAGTGAACAAAGGCGAAATGAAATGGTAAGCGCCACCCTGCATTACTACTACGACCCGCTGTGCGGCTGGTGCTACGGCGCCGCGCCGCTCACCGCCGCCGCGGCCGCCATCCCCGGCCTGCGTGTGGTGCTGCATGCAGGTGGCATGATGAGCGGTGCCAATCGCCAGCCGGTGTCGCCCCAGCTGCGCAACTATGTCATGCCGCACGACCAGCGCATCCACGCGCTGACCGGCCAGCCGTTTGGCGATGCTTACTTTAACGGCCTGCTGCTGGATGGCAGCGCGGTGTTCGACAGCACGCCGCCCACGCTGGCGATTCTGGCGGCCGAGGCACTGGCTGGCCAGGGCCTGGCCATGCTGCACCGCATCCAGCAGGCGCATTACGCCGAAGGCCGCCGCATTGCCGATGCCGCCGTGCTGCAGGCACTGGCTGCAGAGCTGGAGCTGGACGACGCGGCCTTTGCCGCCGAATACCAGCGCCAAGCGGGCGAGTTTGATGCCCACGTTGGCCGCAGCCACCGTGATATGGCCGCCAACGGCTTGCGTGGTTTCCCCTCGCTACTGCTGGAGGTCAACGGCCAGCTGCAGCGGCTGGACATCTCGCCGTGGCTGGGCAAGCCCAGCGCGTTTGCCGGCCACTTGCAAACGCTGCTGGGCGGTGCCACCGCAGAGCAGGCCGCCGATGGCGCGTTCTGCACGCCGGAAGGCTGCCACTAAGCCTGCGGCCAACTAGTACAACACCCCGTCAGCCTGGCTGGCATTTTTTTGGTTAGGGGTTTGTTTCGTTGACCAGTGCTAGTGTGTCCGCTATGCGGACGATGCTTAAATGCCGGTTCCGCCCGGCAAACGGGAAAGGGGGCGGGTTGCCGCCCCCTTTTCATTCCCCCGCAACCCGGGGCTGCTCGAAACCCCGTGCAAAATGGCACACCCCAGGCGCCGCCGAACTCGCCCCTCGCTAACGGCTCGGGGCTCAAACAAATCGGCGTCTTAAAACCTGGGGCGCACCATTTTGACCGGCTCGCGCCAACGGGATGGGGTGCTTCATTCACGTGCTTTCACCTGATAGCGAAGCATACTCACCTAACTGGCTGGCATTGGGCTGGCGGGGTGTTTTTTTATGGGGTATGCCCAGCACTCTTACTGGCCGCTAAAACCGGCCAGCACATTTACGGTATTGCTACCGATGGCATCCACCATATAGCCGCCTTCCATCACAAACAGCGTCGGCAGGCCCAGTGCGCCCAGCATGGCGCCGATGCGGCTGTAGTGCTCGCTATCCAGCAGGAAATGGCTGATCGGGTCGTCCTTGAAGGTATCCACCCCCAGCGACACCACCAGCACGTCCGGGCGATAGGCTTGCAAGCGCTGGCAGGCGTGCGCTAGCGCCACCTGGTAGCCATCCCACGCCGTGCCGTGTGCTAGCGGCAGGTTCAGGTTGTAGCCCGCGCCATCGCCGCTGCCGGTTTCGTCTGCGTGGCCGCTGAAGTAGGGGTAGCTCACCAGCGGGTCGCCGTGCAGCGAGATGAACTGCACATCGCTGCGCTGGTAAAAGATGCTCTGCGTGCCGTTGCCGTGGTGGAAGTCGATATCCAGCACCGCCACCCGCGCCGCGCCGTGGTCGCGTGCGTACTGCGCGGCGATGGCGGCATTGTTCAGGTAGCAATAGCCGCCCATGTATTCGGCCGCCGCGTGGTGGCCAGGCGGGCGGCACAGCGCAAACGCCGCCTGCTCGCCGCCCAGCACGGCCTGCATGCCGCTCAGTGCCAGGTTGGCGCTGGCGCTGACCGCCGCCCAGGTACCGGGGGTAATGGCCACGCCGGCATCCATGGCATAAAAGCCCAGCTTGCCATCGATATGCTGCGGCTCGATATCGTGGCGCAGGTCGCGTACCGGCCACACCAGCGGCAGGGCGTGGTGCTGGTGGCCCAGTGCTTGCCACTCGTCCCAGGCTTGCTGCAAAAAGCGTACATAGCGCGCGCTGTGTACGCGGGCGTAGCAGCTGGCATCAAACGCCTGGCCGGGCAGCACGGTGCCCAGCTGGCTTTGCAATACGCGCTGCAAGATGGTGTCGGCGCGGCCTGGCTCCTCGAAACAGGGCATCAGGTGGCCGTCTTTCAGCTCGCTGCCGTGGTGCAGGCGGTGGGTGTCACTGTAAAAGGTCAGCATGGCGGGCTCCGCAGGGCAAAAGCCCAGTATCCGGCGCGGTGGCTGAAAATGCTTTGCTATCTGCCTGCGCCGTTTTGCATAATGGGCAAACTCTTTTCTATCTGGCGTGCATATGAGCGAAAAATTTGCCGACAAGGCATTGGATGAAACCGATTTGTCGCTATTGCGCCTGGTGCAGGCGGACGGCGCGTTGTCGGCCACCGCGCTGGCCGAGGCGCTGTCACTCAGCGTCACGCCGTGCTGGCGCCGGCTGAAACGGCTGCAGCAGGAAGGCTATGTGCGGGACTATCAGGCCAACCTGGACCGTCGCCGCCTGGGGCTGGACGTGCTGGCCTTTGTGCAGGTGCGCTTTGGCGTACACGGTGGCGAGCTGCCCAATGCCTTTGAGGCCGCCATGTGCCAGCACCCGCAGGTGCTGAGCTGCCACAAGATCACCGGGGACGCGGATTATCTGCTGCAGGTGGTGGCGCGCACGCTGGACGACTACAGCGTGTTTGTGGAAACCGTACTGCGCCAGACGCCAGGCGTGGTGTCCATTCATTCCAGCCTGGCGCTGCGCGAAATCAAGGCTGGCAGCCGCCTGCCGTTGTGAGGGCGGCAGGGTTGGCCGCAGGGGCTAGAACAGGTACTTGTAACCCAGGGTGGTGTCGTGCTGTGTGGTGTCGCCCTGGCGGCGCCACTGCGCGCCCAGCCATACGGTGTGCTGGCGGTTCAGATACAGCGACTGCCGGATGGCTAGCTGGCGATAGCCTTCATGGCTGTTCAGCTCGTTGCGGTGCCAGCTGTGCTGTAGCTGCGTTTTGCTGTTGAACACACCACGCAGAATCAGCCCGGCCTCCGCCTGTGCTTGCAGGTAAACCTGGCCGCTACGCATGCCGGGCCCGCCACCGGCCAGCAGGTACAGGTCGATATCGTCGTGCAGGCGGCGGGTAAGCCCGCCCATGGCAATAGCCGATGTGGCACGCGCCAGCTGCAGCTGCTTGCCGTACTGTGGCTGGTAGGCCAGGCGGAATTTGCCCGACAGGCCGCCGGTGGTGGGGTCGTAAGGTAGCAGGCTTTCCATGCCGTACAGCACAAAACTATCCAGCCTGGCGCGCTGGCCGTGCTGCGGTATCAGCAGGCTAGGGCTGAGTAGCTGCAGGCCATTTTCCCGCTGGTAGCTGCGATTGTCGTCTGCCAGCCAGTGTGACACGGGCAGGTAGCTTAGCAGCATGCCGTGCTGGCCATTGCGCTGTTGCCAGTTGATTGATATCTGGCTGTCGTCTGGGGCGTAGGCCGGGTCCAGGCGTGCATCGGCGGAGAGCTGCTGGCCGGCAAATTGCTGCTGACGGATGTTTGCCAGCTGGCGGTCGTTTTGCAGCCATTGGCTGCGCGTTAGCTGGCCTTGCAGATAGCTGTACTGGTTCAGGGCAGCTGCATGCTCCAGCTGCATATAGTGCTGTTCGTCGGCAGGGGTAAACAGGGCAGGGTTGATGCTATTGCTGTGCAGCGCCGCCTGGTTGGCCGCTAGTTGCCCTGCGGACAGTTGTTTGCCCAGGTTGCGCGTCATCCAGCGGCTGGGCGTAATGGTGCGCTGCTCGTCTATCAGCGCCGCCTCGTTTGCCACACGTACCAGGTCTTTGGGCGTTACCCAGCCTTTGCCTTGCTCCGGCAGCCGGCCTGACAGGGCCATGATGAAGCGTACGACGGTGGCACAGTTGTAGTCCTGAAAGAAATACCGCAGATCGCTTTGCTTGAGCTCTAGCAGGTGCAGGCGCACCAGCTCGCGCTGCCAGCTATCCAGTTTGAGGTCGTATTCCCACACATTGCGTTCTTCTTCATCGGTATAGCGGCTTTGCTGTTCCTGGTAGGGGGTCAGCGCAAAATAGCCCTGCTTGCCGGTAACCAGGCTATCGAAAAGTAATTTGGGCAGGTTGAACGTGTCGGCATCGGTATAGAAAGACACGGCGTGTGTCAGGGCTTGGCCCTGTGCATTCTGCCCTGACAGCTTGAGAAATGCGTGCCCCATCATGCTGGAAGGCTGGGTGAGTGTCTCGCTGACAAATATCAGGCTCAGCGTATCCATGGGCGCTTTGCTGCGGAAGTCTTGCACGTCCGGGCAGCTATCCAGTGGCAGGTCAGGCAGCGCCAGTTTTTGCTTCAGCCACCAGTAGCGTGCGGGAAAGCGGCATACCACGCCGGGCTGGCTGTACAGCGCTTCCAGCGTCAGGGCCATTTCGGCTGCAGTGGAAAAGCGGTCGTGGCTCAGCAGAAAAGTGGGGTCGGTGATATTGGCGTGCTGGTGTTGGCTATGCAGCAGTGCTTGCCAAACGGGGTTGGCCGGCAGCTGTTGCGCCAGTGCGGCCTGCATCCATGCCTGTGTGTCAGGTGTGGGGCTGGCCAGGGCGGTGTGGATGAAAAAAGCGGCGAAAACGCCGCTTTTAGCGATTGCTTGTAGAAAATTCATTATTTTTTGCAGCTAACCACAACGTTCTCGTTGTATTTCCACATTTTTTCGGTGGAGTAGTCAGTGGTGGAGCCGAATGGCCCGCCACTCAGGATGTTGACGAAAAACTTCGGATCAACCGATTTTTCGGCCACGGTTTCGCGGGCGCAGCCCTCGGTATCGGTAACAAAGATCTTGTTCTTGTTTTCGCGGGTAATGGAAACCACGCCCGGTGCGGTAAACGGCGTACCGTTAACGGAGCCCTTGATGGTGCTGCCGCTACTGCTGCTAACGTTCACCTGCTGGGTTTTTTCATTCAGGATCGAAGCACAGCCACTTAGGGTGGTGATGGCCAGTAGCATGCATGGAATAGCGTATTTCATGATTTTCCTTTGTAGAGTGATAGCCCTTATGGCTTGCATGTCATGTCGGGGCCGCTGACATGACAAATCATATTAATCAAATGATTTTAAGTAAGGCAATCATATGATTTAAAGAAACACCATTTCTATACGCGGCATGCCGGCTGCTTGCACAGTATTTTGCTGTGCTGCCATAGCCGTTACAGGCCGGGGCGCTGATGCAAAAAGCGACACGGCCAGTTACCGGCGATATTTGCGCACGATAACTGGCCGTCATGCCAAGGCATGCCTGGCGAGGGTTACTTCTTGCAGCTGATTACGATGTTTTCGTTGTACTTCCACATTTTTTCGGTGGAGTAGTCGGTGGTAGAGCCGAAAGCGCCACCGCTGAGGATGTTGATGAAGAATTTAGGATCCGGCGACTTTTCAGCCACGGTTTCGCGGGCGCAGCCTTCGGTGTCGGTGACAAAAATCTTGTTTTTGTTTTCGCGAGTCACGGTTACAACGCCCGGTGCAGTGAACGGTACGCCGTTTACGGTGCCCTTGATGGCGCTGCCGCTGCTGGTGCTAACGTTAACTTGTTGGGTCTTGTCGTTCAGGATGGAAGCGCAGCCACTCAGGGTTGCAACGGCGATCAGCATGCAAGGAATAGCAAAT
Source organism: Vogesella mureinivorans (assembly GCF_007644035.1). Lineage (GTDB taxonomy): Bacteria > Pseudomonadota > Gammaproteobacteria > Burkholderiales > Chromobacteriaceae > Vogesella > Vogesella mureinivorans. The sequence goes on from NZ_VMTV02000099.1 coordinate 29,071, forward strand.
TTCATGTTTAGGCCTATGGAGTGCTTGTTGTTGTTTGTCCATGTCATGCCAGATGACATGGCGGCGCAATTCTAATGACGAATGCACTTTTTATGCAAGCACGGCAACGTTTCACCATTTTCCCTTAATCCAGCTTGCCCGTAGCGCGCAGGTGCGAGGTGTAGACATTATCTGCCACCAGCGCGCTGCCGCTGGCTACCGCCGCCAGCCAGTCCCCGGTAGCGGCTACGGCGGCGAAGCCGGTGTGCATCACGGTGCAGTACACGCGGTGGATTTCCTCGGCGCTGGCGCTGCCGGCGGCGTTGCGGTAGGGCAGGGCGCCGCTAGCGTCGTGCAGCAGCTCTACCTGGTAGCCGTCGTGGCTGGCGTGGATGATGGTGCTGGCGTCGCAGTTGTGGGTCATGTAGCCGCAGATGGTGAGCGTGTCGATGCCGCGTTCGCGCAGCCAGGCATCCAGCCCGGTGCCGGTAAAGCAGCTGGCGTGCTGTTTATCCAGCAGCAGCTGGTGCGGGCGGGCGGCGACTTCGGGGTGTAGCGCGGCACCGTGGCTGCCGTCGGCAAAGATGGGGCTGCCGGCTGGGGCAATGTGGCGTACCAGCACCACCGGTATGCCGGTCAGGTTGGCCGCATCCATGGCCTGCAGGATGCGTGGCAGGGTGTGTTCGCGTGGCGGGTAGCTGATGGGCAGCTGGCCGTCGAAATATTCGTTTTGTACATCGATAACGATCAGGGCGCGTTGTGGGGTGCTCATGGCGGGTTCCGTAGCGGGGTGGGGATGGCGCTAGTGTGCCGCTTTGCCTGCTGTAGCGTGAGTGGCCCGTATGACAATATGCGTTAATATCGGGCCATATGGTATGGCGGAGGCGCGGCATGAGCAGGCAGGTGGCAGTGGTGGCGTTTGACGGTATCAGCCCGTTTCATCTGGCGGTGCCGTGTGCGGTGTTTGGCGAGGCCCACGGTGCGGCGCTGGGCTACCGGCTGCAGGTGTGCAGCTGGGAAGCCGGGCCGCTGGCCAGTAGCGTAGGTTTCCAGCTGCTGGGCCTGGCGGGGCTGGATGGGCTGGCACAGGCCGATGTGGTGATCGTGCCCAGCTGGCGCAACGTGGACGAGTTGGCCGCACCCGCGCTGCTGCAGGCGCTGCGCGACGCCCACGCCCGCGGTGCGGTGGTGATGGGCTTGTGCCTGGGCGCCTACGTGCTGGCGCAGGCCGGGCTGCTGGATGGCCTGGCGGCCACCACGCACTGGGCCTTTGCCGATGACTTTGCCGCGCGCTTCCCCGCGGTGCAGGTGGCGCCGGATAGCCTGTATCTGGACGATGGCAGGGTGCTGACCTCGGCAGGTACGGCGGCGGCGCTGGATTGCTGCCTGCACTTGCTGCGCCAGCAGTGCGGTGCTGTGGCAGCAGGGCAGGTGGCGCGTTATCTGGTGACCCCACCGCACCGCCAGGGCGGGCAGGCGCAGTATATTGCCCAGCCGCTGCCGGATAATGCCCGCGATAGCCGGCTGGCTGGCCTGCTGGACGCGGTGCGCGCCAGCCTGCAGCAGCCGCATACACTGGACAGCCTGGCTGAGCGGGCGCTGATGAGCCGCCGTACCTTTACCCGCCATTTTCGCCAGCTCACCGGCAGTACGGTGCAGCAATGGCTGCTGGCCGAGCGCCTGGCGCGGGCGCAGCAGCTGCTGGAAACCACGCCGCTTACGGTAGAGGCCATCGCGCAGCAGGCCGGCTTTGGCAGCGCGCTGTCGCTACGGCAGCACTTTCGCCGCCGCTTTGGCGTGTCGCCAGGCGACTGGCGGCGCAGCTTTGCCGGCTAGATGCTGCAGGGTTGGCCGCAGCAGGCGGCCTGCGGGCTCAGGGCTGTACACGGCATACCTCTTCGGCGCCTTGCCATTCCCACACCACGGTGGCTTCGCCCTGGTGTTCCCATAGCCAGCTATTGCGGCCGGCGTAGCGCGTGCCGCTGGCGGCGGCTTGCTGGTACATCAGCTCGCTGCGGTCGCCGCGCTCGGCAATGAGCGTGGCTGGCTGCGTGGCGTAAAAGCGTACCTGCATATCGTTGGCCGCTTGGGCGCCGCACTGGTAGCGTGCGCTGGCCTGTATCGGTAGCAGCTGGTAGCGCGCTTGCAGCTCGGCAATGCGCAGCGTGTAGCTATCGTGCACGCAGGCGGCCAGATCGCTGGCTTTCCAGCAATCGTCACGCCCTTTCACCCAGCCGCGCTGTTCGGCTTTCAGCGTGGCTTGCAGCGTTTTGCCCGCCTTGCCCCGTGCCTGGCGATAAACCTGGGCCAGCTGGCGATCCAGCGCTGCCAGCGCGGGGGTGCTGCATACCTGTTTTGCCGCACTGCTGGCGGCCTGGTGGCAGGGGAAAGAGGGTGATGTGGTAGCCGCCAGCGCTGGCAGGGGGAGCAGGGGGAGCAGGATCAAACAGCGTAGTGCTTTCATGGTGACAATCTTTCAGGTGGCTTGTGCCTTGTTTATGCCAATAGTTGGCTGTTTATTTTATAAAAAGGTATTTAACTTTTCATTGTGGCTGTGTTCTTATAGAACTTGATGATTTGATGACGTGTCATACAAGCCCCGCATGACGCGCCAGCTAGGGAACAAGCATGAACGCAGCCAAGCGTATCAAGAAAATGATGGACGAGTCTGGCCAGTGCAGGCAGTTGGCGGTATTGAAGCAGCTGGCCCTGGCGCTGGAATTAAAGCTGCCATTCGAGTTGGCCGCGTTGGCGCAGCTGGATGCCAGCCACTTTCAGCTGGCCCAGCAGCTGCTGGCCGACTGGCATGGCCAGCACCATATCGATGCCCGCGGGCGGCTGATGGAGCGGCTACTGGCCGAAAACCCGGCGCTGATGCGCCCGGCACCCGCACAGGCTGCTACGGCGCAGCGCAGCGCACGGCGGCGCGCCACTGCAGTTGCCCAGAGCACCTAGGTACGCTGGGGCGGCCAAGCCCTAGCCAGCTGTTTGCGCCAGCGCGGCGCCGGCCTGCGGTGACAGGCGGCGGAATTGCAGCGTGGACAGCATGGCCAGCACGCCCATGACCAGAAAAGCCCACGAGAAATCACTGCTTTGCAGCACGCTATGCCCCTGCCAGCTGGCGATGCCTTGCAGGGCAAACGCCGCCAGTGTCACGCCCAGGCCAGAGGCTAGCTGCATGCCCACGCTGGATAGCGTGGACGCGTGGCTCATGTCCTGTTGGCGGATATCGGCAAAGGCCAGCGTGTTAAGGCTGGTGAACTGCAGCGAGCGCAAGCAGCCACCCAGCAGAAAGGTGAGCAGCATCAGCCAGTGCGGGCTGTGGGCGTCAAACAGGCCGTAAGCGGCAAACGATGCACCGCATAGCACGCTGTTGATCAGTAGCACGCGGCGAAAACCAAAGCGTGCCAGCACCCGGCTCACCATGGTCTTCATGAAAATGGCGCCAATGGCGGTGCTGCAGGTCAGCATGCCGGACTGGAACGGGGTGAGCCCGAAGCCCAGCTGCAACATCAGCGGCAGCAAAAACGGCGTAGAACCCATGCCGGCACGAAACAGAAAGCCCCCCAGCACGCTGGCGTTAAAGGTGGGGATGCGCAGCAGGCTCAGTTTCAGCACCGGGTGGCTGTGGCGGCGCGCGTAGGCGGGGTAGATGGCCAGCAGCAGCGCGCCGGTCAGCACCAGTGCGGTAGACCACGCTACCGACAGCATATGCTTGCCCTCGGTAGCCAGCCCCAGCATGGCCAAAGACAGCCCCAGGCCCGTGAGGGCAAAGCCTGCCCAGTCTAGCGGCGGCACGTGTTCGTCGCGCAGGTTGGCAATATAGCGGCCCGCCAGTATCAGCCCCAGCGCGGCAATGGGCAGGTTAATCAGGAAAATCCAGCGCCAGTGAAAATAAGTGCTGATAAAACCACCCAGTAGCGGCCCCAGCACCGGGCCCACCAGCGCCGGCATGGTGACATAGCCCATGGCGCGCACCAGGTCTGCTTTGGCCGTGCTGCGCAGGATCACCAGTTTGCCCACCGGCACCATCATCGCCCCGCCCATACCCTGAATAAAGCGCGCCGCCACAAAGCCCACCAGGCTGCTGCTCAAGGCACACAGCAGCGAGCCGGTGGCAAACACCACGATCGCCGCGCGAAATACACGCCGCGTGCCAAAGCGCTCGGCCATCCAGCCGCTGATGGGGATAAACACCGCCAGGCTCACCAGATAAGACGTTAGCGCCAGCTTCAGCGCAATCGGGTTCACCCCCAAGTCTTGCGCAATGGCCGGTAGCGAGGTGGAAATCACCGTGGCGTCCAGGTTTTCCATGAACAGCGCGGTAGCAATAATCAGCGGGGTCAGCAGGTGGCGCGGCAGGGTGGGCAGCATGGGTGTGGCCGTGTGCGGGTATGACGAAACACTGTAGCAGCTATCGCCCTGGCCATACATCAAACGGGGCGGAACACGCTGTTTTGGCGGCTATTGGCGCAACAACGCCCTGCTAGCGGCTGCCGGCAGGGCGTTAATCTTGCGGGTGCTGTGTTTTACAGCGCTTCCAGTGCCAGCAGTTCTTCTACCGTCTGGCGGCGGCGGATCAGGCGGTCGCTATCGCCATCTACCAGCACTTCGGCAATCAGCGGGCGGCTGTTGTAGTTGCTGGACATCGACGCGCCGTAGGCCCCGGTGTCGTGGAACACCAGCAAGTCGCCCACGTTGGCCGCAGGCAGGCTGCGCGGCAGTACCACGCCGCCGTCGCCCTGGGTGAACACGTCGCCCGATTCGCACAGCGGCCCGGCTACCACGCTGGGTTTTTCGCTACGCGCTACGCCGTCTTGCGGCACCACGGTGATGTGGTGATAGCTGCCGTACATGGACGGGCGCATCAGCTCGTTAAAGCCCGCGTCTACCAGCACAAAGTGGTTGCGGCCAGCGTCCTTGGTGGCGCGCACTTCGGCCAGCAGGTTGCCGGACTCGGCCACCAGGTAGCGGCCTGGCTCGATTTCCAGTGCCAGCGGGTGGCCCAGCAGCGCGGCGGCTTCGTGGCGGGCGGCGTCCCATAGGCCAAAGTAGTGCGCGGTATCCACGGTGGCGTCGCCATCACGGTAGGGGATGGACAAGCCGCCGCCGGCGGAAATGGCGTGCAGGTCGTGGCCGGCGTCTTTTACCTGGCGCACCAGGTTCACCATGGCGCCGCAGACTTCTTGCAGGTGGCCGTAATCCACGCCAGAGCCAATGTGCATGTGCAGGCCCACCAGCTGCAGGCGGTGCTGGCGAATCACCGCTAGCGCTGCCGGCAGGTCGCTATGCCAGATGCCGTGCTTGCTGTGCTCGCCGCCGGTATTGGTCTTGTTGCTGTGGCCGTGGCCAAAGCCGGGGTTGATGCGCAGCCATACGCGGTGGCCGGGGTGGGCGGCGCCCAGCTGCTGCAGCATGTCGATGGAGCCGGCGTTCACCGGAATATTGTGTTCCACCACCAGCGCCAGCGTGTCGCGGTCCAGCAGGTCGGCAGTAAACACGATGCCGGACGGCTCGCCCTGGGCGTCGTAGCCGGCGGCCAGCGCACGCAGGATCTCGCCACGCGATACCGCGTCTACCTTCACGCCCTGTTCGCGCATCAGGCGCAGGATGTGGGTGTTGCTGCAGGCTTTTTGCGCAAAGCGGATGGTGTCAAACGCGGCCAGCTCGGCAATGCGCTGGCGGATGGTGGCGGCGTCGTACGTCCACAGCGGGGTGCCGTAGCGGGCGGCCAGGCCGGCCAGGCGGGAAGTGTCGGGTGTTTGCATCGCTTTGTCCTGTTATGTGTGCCGTGGTGCGGCGTGTTGCCCTGCATCATGCCCGCTGCCGTGTATGCGGTAAAATGCTATTATTTTGCTAATCGATTCATTTTTGATATGAGGTGGGGCTTGGAAATCAGTCACCGTCACATCGAGGTATTCCGCGCCATCATGCTCAGCGGCAGCGTTACCGGTGCCGCCACGCTGCTGCGCACCTCGCAGCCCACCGTCAGCCGCGAGCTGGCGCGGTTGGAGCAGCTGCTGGGCTATGCGCTGTTCCAGCGCGACAAAGGCCGCCTGCAGGCCACGGCGCGGGCGCTGGCACTGTACGACGAGGTGCAGCGCGCCTATGTCGGCCTGGCCAGGGTAAGCGAAACCGCGGCCAACCTGGCGCGGCTGGACCAGGCACAGCTGGCGCTGGTGTGCCTGCCAGCCTTTGCCCATGCGCTGTTGCCGGCGGTGTGCCGCCGCCTGCACGCCGTAGCCGGGCAGGCGCGGGTAGCCATTACGCCGCAGGAATCGCCGCTGCTGGAAGAATGGCTCAGCGCGCAGCGCTTTGATATCGGCCTGACCGAGCACAGCGAAGCGCCGCCCGGCACCCGCCTGCAGGCAGTGCTGGAGGCCGACGAGCTGTGCGTGCTGCCCGAGGGTCACCCCTTATTGGCGCACAGCGTGCTCAGCCCGCAGCATTTTGCCGGCCAGCCCTTTGTCAGCCTGTCGCCGGACGACCGCTACCGCCGGCTGCTGGATGCGGTATTCGAGCAGGCCGGCGTGGGCCGCCAGCTACTGTGGGAAACGCACAGCGCGGTGTCGGTGTGCGCGCTGGTGCGCGAAGGGTTGGGCGTGGCCATTGTCAACCCGCTTACCGCGCTGGCCATGGCCGGTAGCGGCCTGCAGCTGCGCCGCTTTGCGGTGTCGGTGCCGTACCGTGTGAGCCTGGTGCAGCCGCTGTACCGCCCGCCAGCGCCGCTGACCGATACCTTTATCGACCTGCTGCAGCAAGAGGCTGCCAGCCTGCAGCAAAGGTTGGCCGCACTGTAGCGGCGGGCCGCAGGCGGCTGACACCGTACGCATCAAGGTGTGCGGTACCCGGCCAGGCCGGGTTGCGCCACGTAAGCCTTTGCATCAGCAAAGTTTCTGTTTGCAAGGCAAAGCCCGTTTGCGTGGCCAGCAGGCTTTGCCATCCATATCAGCTTGGCCGCACAGTAGCGGCCAACCCTTATCATGCGGCGGCTGCGTGCCGCCAGCGGGAGACACCATGCGCAAGATCGTCATCGCCCCCGATTCGTTCAAAGAGACCCTTAGCGCGCAGCAGGTGGCCGACATCATCGCCGCCGCGCTGGCGCCGCACCTGCCGCATACCCAGCTGCACACAGTGCCGGTGGCCGACGGCGGCGAAGGCACGCTGGATGCCCTGCTGGCCGCCACGGGTGGCCGCTATCACTATCTGCAAGCGAGCGGCCCGCTGGGTGCGCCGGTACAGGCCGCCTGGGGCATGCTGGGCGACGGCGAAACCGCCGTGGTAGAGATGGCCGCCGCCAGCGGCATTGCGCTGGTGCCGCGCGAGCAGCGCGACCCGCTACGCGCTTGCAGCTACGGTACCGGCCAGCTCATCCGCGCCGCGCTGGACCACGGCGCGCGGCGGCTGATCCTGGCCATAGGCGGCTCGGCCACCAACGACGGCGGCGCCGGCATGTTGGCCGCATTGGGCGCGCGGCTGCTAGACGCCGCGGGGCAAGCGCTGCCGCCGGGCGGCGCGGCGCTGGCCAAGCTGGCCACGCTAGACCTGTCCGCGCAGGACCCACGGCTGGCGCAGTGCCGCATCGATATTGCCTGCGACGTGCGCAACCCCTTGCTGGGCGAGCACGGCGCCAGCGCGGTATTCGGCCCGCAAAAAGGCGCCACGCCTGCCATGGTGGCGCAGCTGGACGCCGCGCTGGCGCGCTACGCCACCGTGCTGCACGCCACCACCGGCTGCGATGCGGCTAACTTGCCCGGCAGCGGTGCCGCCGGCGGCATGGGCGCGGCCGCGCTGGCGGTGCTGGGCGGGCGCATGCAGGCGGGCATCGAGCTGGTGCTGGAGGCGGCAGGGCTGGCCGCTGCGCTGCAGGGCGCCGACCTGGTCATTACCGGCGAAGGCCGGCTGGACGGGCAGAGCGCCTTTGGCAAAACGCCGGTGGGCGTGGCCACGCTGGCAGCACGCCATGGCGTACCCACTATTGCCATTGGTGGCGCGCTGGGCGACGGTGTAGAGGCGCTGCAGCAGCACCACATCCGCGCCGTGTTTGCCTGCGTGGACCGCATCACCACGCTGGATGCCGCGCTGGGCAACGCTGCGGCCAACCTGGCGCGCGTGGCGGGTAATGTGGGCGCGCTGCTGGCGCTGGGGCAGGGCGTGTCGTAAGCAACACAGCTTGCTGGCCATACAGCCAGGCAACGGTGGCAGGCGCTTGCCGCCATGGTGTTCAATTGTCATAGTGGACATATTGAATGCTTATGGTATTTGATATGTTCCGCCCACTGCAAAAAGCCGCCATGACCCTGCTGGGGCGCCTGAAATACTTTCGCGCCCCGCCAGTCATCGTGTTCGACCCGTCTACCTACCGTGTCAAAGGTGCCGACGTGCGCGAGCTGCTGGGCGTGCTGCAGCCGGGCGATATCCTGCTGCGCGCCTACGATGGCTACCTGGACAGCTGGTTTATCCGTAGCAGCTGGCCGCTAGGCACCGGCCAGCGCCGCAAAGGGCGCTTTACCCATGCCGCGCTGTACGTTGGCCGCATCGCGCAGCCAGACCGCCAGCACGCCGCCGCCGATATCAGCGGCTACGCCTGGGACCAGGACCGCCGCATCCCCGCCGCCGCACTGCCGGCACACCGCGAGGCCATGCGGGAACGCTTTTTTGATAGCGTGCTGCAGCCGCACAGCGATGGCAGCTGGCCCGATAACGCCATGGTGATTCACGCCATGGCGGAAGGCGTACAGATGGAAGACATCCTCAGCTTTTGCCGCTGCGACTACCTGCAGGTGCTGCGCCTGCCCGATACCTTTCAGGGCGTACCGCACACCGATGTCGCACCGGTTTTTGCGCTGCAGCCAGGCAGCGCCGAGCAGCGCCTGGCCAGCCAGCTACTGGCCGACCACACCCTGCAGCGCCACGAAGCCACCCGGCTGGCCTGCGCCGCCGCACTGGGCAAACTGGGCGCCGAGTACGACTTTGCCTGCAACGACGTGAAAGCCTTCCAGAGCTTTAGCTGCGCCGAGCTGGTGTTCTATTGCTACCGCGGCGTGGCGCAGTGGCTGGACATGCACCCGCGCCGGCACGGCTTTCTGGGCCTGTGGCCACGCCGGCTAACGGTCACGCCGGACGACTTTACCGAGACGCGGCTGCAGACGGTATGGCAAAGCAGGTCGCTGCGGGGGCTGGTTTAGGGGGCGGCGGTTGTGGATGCGGGTGACTTGCTGGGATATGCAAGTGGGGTGAGTTAAGGCCAATAGGCCGTGCCCATCCTACGTGTTGGGGTAGCGCATTAAGCTAGTCTGGGGCGGCAGTCCTGGCTGTGTGCGCACTTTCAAACATTCGCAGCGTTAATGGCATGTTAAAGCAGTAACATTTTTTATCACATCATGATAAAAATAAAATATGATTCGACAAATTTTATCGTTTTACGATTGGGATTTTTATGCTACTTGAGCAGCTTAGGGAGAACGATATTGGTAATACTGTGGCTTGGATACCTTCGTTAGGTCCTAATGCCATGACTTGCTTGACATATATGCAGTTCTCTCAGCTTGCATTCTATTACAGTGCGCAACAGCTGGAACAGCTTGAAATGTCAATCGACCAGATAAATCAGGGTAATGCTGTGCAGGCGACTGTTGGGTTGTGGTTTATGGCAATTGAGTCTTATATTAATTCTATTTTAAGGATATCCTGCTTAGTTAAAGATGTGTCGTTTGATGAAATAAAAAAGAAAGAATTGGATGCGCGTATAAAAATCTTATTTGACATGCTGGGTGTTGATAAAATTCCATTTTATTCCGGTCCTCTGCAGATGTTGGCAGATTTTAAAATGTATAGAAACGAATTGTTTCACGATCGGACGAACGATAAATCACTCGTATTTCACAAAACATCGTTTAGTGGCAATCCATTTTTTGCCAATCAAGTCGATGTAATGCAAGCTGTAGTTATAGCTATGCAGGTATTCAATTCCTTTAGATATGTTATTCCAAGGGTTGATCTGATGCCGCAAGTTGTCATAAGTAAAGAGAATTCTTTTTTCTACGAGAAATTGGATGTGTTATTTTCGAAATTGCTATGTCCATATTTTCAGGCGTGTTTGTTGAAGCACGCACTAACTTCTGATGTTGATTTGCATGTGGATGTTGCTTGCTTAAGTGAGAGTCCAATTTTTTTAAATGTCCCTGTTGAGATTTTGGTTAAGGCCGTTCCTGATGAGAAGTGCCATGTAGTGCCATCTCGAGAGAAAACTCGATTGGGTGAAGAGCTTTTTGGTCTCATTCGGCAAGGCGTTACTTTTGATACAGAGAATAATTTCAAAGATGCTAACTTTCATCGGTAGCAAGTGGATGCTGTCTTATTCGTCAAGTATCGCGCTTCAAGAGAATCCGTATGGTTTCTAGTGAGATACTTAGTAAACATTGGGCTTCGCTGCGCTCAGCCCAACTTACGCGCTGGCAAGCCGGCCCAGCTTCTCTTGTCAAACGTCTGGCGTCATAGGGCTAACACACCATGTCAAATCTCAAGATCTCGGAAATCAAGGCATTCGTCCCGTCGAAGGACTTTGCCCTTTCCAAACAGTTCTACCAGGACCTTGGTTTTACGATGGCTTCCGAGGGGGGCGGTGTGGCTTATTTCCACTTTGGGGGCGTGAGCTTTTTACTGCAGGATTTCTGTGCTGAATCGTTCGCTGAAAACTTCATGATGCACATCCTGGTAGAAGATGTGGGTGCCTGGTGGCAGCAGGTCCACGAAAGTGGTGTCCTTGAAAAGTACGGGGTCAAGCTTACCGAGCTGGAAGATCAGCCTTGGCAGATGCGTGATTTCTGTCTTTACGACCCATCCGGTGTTCTTTGGCGGATTGGCCAGAACATCGATTGAATTGGTACGACAGCAAGTAGGGTGGGCACGCTGCGCTTTGCCCACCCTGTGTGCTGAATGAAATGAAACCCAACGCTTACCGCGTTCTCCAGGCAAGTGACAGGGCTTGCAGCGAGATACATGGTAAATGTTGGGCGTCGCTGCGCTCAACTCAAGCTACGTGTTGGCCAAGCAAGGCCAGCAGCAATGCCTCTTTCCCGCCACCCCACACCTGCCTTGGCCAAAAAACCAGCGAGGCTAGCGGCCCCGCTATTTACGCAGATCCAAACGCGCTTTATCCGTACTAGCCCTCCGACAACAGCGCAGCAGCAGGCTTACAGCAGCGGGGTGTTGTCCGGCTCGCTGTCCAGCAGCTGCGGGTTGGCCGCCTGGCGGCGCTGGTAGTGGTCACACCAGCTCAGGTAGTCGTCTATCGGCATGGGTTTGCTGTAGTAGTAGCCCTGGCCGATATCGCAGCCCAGCAGCCACAGCTGCTGCATGGTTTCCTGGTCTTCTATGCCTTCTGCCACCACGCTCAGGCCCAGGTGGTGCGCCAGGTCGATGGTGGATTCCACAATGGCCATGTCGCCGCGGTCTTCTACCAGGTGGCGGATAAAGCGCTGGTCGATTTTCAGCTCTTGCACCGGCAGCAGCTTCAGGTAGCCCAGCGAGGAGAAACCGGTGCCGTAGTCGTCTATGGCCAGCCGTATGCCCAGCGCCACGATGTCGCGCAGGATGGCCAGGCCTTTTTCCGGCGCCGTCAGCATCAGGCTTTCGGTGACCTCCAGCCGTACCAGTGCCGGGTTGATGCCGGTTTCCTGCAGCAGCTGGCGCAGCATGGGCAGCAGCTCGGGGTCGAACAGGCTGCGTACCGACAGGTTTACCGATACCGCCACGCCGGGGAAGTCTGCCTGCCATAAGGCGCACTGGCGCAGCGCTTCGCGGATGGTCCAGCGGGTCAGCGGCTTGATCAGGCCGGAGCTTTCGGCAATGGGGATGAATTCCAGCGGCGAGATAAAGCCTTCTTCCGGGTCGAACCAGCGTGCCAGCGCTTCGGCTGCCACCAGTTTGCCGGTACGGATATTGATCAGCGGCTGAAAGTGCTGGGTCAGCTGGTTTTGCGCCATGGCGTCGCGCAGGCGGCCAAAGCGGTAGTGGTAGCGTACAAAGGCTTCGTCCTGGCTGGCGTCGTACATGGTGGCCGGTACGCCATGTTGCAGGGCTTGCAGCATGGACTGCTCGGCTTTGTGCAGCAGCACTTCGGCGCTGCTGCCGTGGTGCGGGTAGGTGGCAATGCCGGCGGTGTAGTCGATGTGTACCGGGAAGCCGCGTATTTCAAAATCCAGGTTGTAGCTGCCTACCATGCGCGTGGTGTTGTCCAGGTTGAATTGCGGTTTGCGCATGGGGAAAACCAGCAGCATTTCCTCGCGGGCGATGCGCCCCAGCTTGCCGCCTTCACCGAGTAGCTGTTGCAAGGTGGCGCTGATGGCCTGCATCAGCTCGTTGGTGGCATCGTTGCCGATGATGTTGCTGATCTCGGGCAGGCGGGACAGCCGCATGGCAATCACCAGCAAGCCACCCTGGCGGGCCTGGGCCTGGCCGATTTCTTCTTGCAGTACCGGCAGGATGCGGGTGCGGTTGGGCAGCTTGGTAACCGGGTCATGCAGCGCCAGAAACTGCAGCTGGTCCAGGTAGTGCTGGGCGGTGGCGGTATTGGCCAGTACGCCTTCGTGCAGTTTTTCCTGAAAACGGCTGCGCAGCAGGTTGAAGCAGGCGGCAATCACCGATACAAACAGCAGCGACGACAGATAGTGCGGTATCTGCACCGGGTCGTAGGGGTAGGCCAGCGCGGTGCCACGCAGCGCCAGCAGCAGCACGCCGACCTCCAGCAAAAACAGGCTGCTCCATAGCCAGCCCTTGCGCTGGCCTTTGATGAAAAATGCCATGAAAGGAAAGCTGTACGCCCAGAACAGGCCGGTGCCGCCCACGCCGCCTACCACCACCAGTGCGCCAAATACCACGATGCCGCACAGCATCAGCAGGTTTTCTGCCCAGCGCAAATGTTGGCCGCGCCGCGCCAGGCGGATGGCAGGCAGCAACAGCAGCACGGCGCTGGCTGCTTCTATGGCGCCCAGTAGCGGGTAGGGGGCTAGCAGGGTATTGAACAGCGCAAAGAGAATCGCTACCACAAAGCCGATGGGGGCGATGGTCAGTACGTTATCCCGGCGCTCTTGCTGGCCCAGAATTTCCTTGCTGCCTTGCCCCAGCAGGCTGGAAAAAAAGTGCCACAGCTTGGGCGCGTGTTGTTCGGGTGTGTTGGGCATGGCGGGCTTGGCGTTGGTAGGCAGAGCAGTATGGGCTTGTGTGGAATTTTCTCATGCCATCGGGCATGTGTGTGTTTTATAGACACAGATATGCATGCTTTGTGCATGGCGGGTGGCTTGCTACCGCAGCGATCGCTGCTATTCGATATTAACCATGAGCTTTTTATGTTAGTACCTACAATGTTATTTATCGATTCGTAGGAATGGCCCCTATGCTGCGCGCTGTATTGCTCTGGTGCTGCCTGTGCGTTGCTCACCCCGCATGGGCCATGTCTGTGGTGTTTATCAACCCTGGGCATGCTAATGAAACCTATTGGTTCACCGCTAGCCGCTGCATGCAGGCTGCGGCAGAGGACCTGGGTATTTCGCTGCGCGTAGAGTACGCCGCGCGCAACTACAAGCTGGCGCTAGAGCACACCCGTACGCTGGCTAGCCTGCCTGCAGGGCAGCGGCCGGATTATGTAGTGCTGAGTAATGAATTTGGCACGGCGGCGGAGATGGTTCGCACGCTGAGTGCCGCCGGCATCAAGACTTTTCTGGCCTTTAGTGGCCGTGGCACGGGGGCGGCGGGTGCCGAGCTGGGCAAGCCACGGCAAAAGTACCCCCTATGGCTGGGCTCGCTGGAGCCGCGTGCGCAAGATGCGGGCTACCTTACCGGCCAGGCCTTGATTGCCCAGGCACGCCAGGCACAGGTGCCACGCATAGGCGGCAAAATGCCCATGCTGGTAATTGGCGGCGACCGCAGTACGCCTACGTCGGTTTTCCGTTTGCAGGGTTTGTACCAGGCGGTGCGCGACGCGGGCGATGTGGTGGTGGTGCAGGAAGTGATGGCCGCATGGGACCGCCAGCGTGCAGCGCGCCAGGCCAGCTGGCTGTACCGCCGCCACCCGCAAGCCCGCATGGTGTGGGCCGGTAGCGACCAGATGGCCATGGGGGCGATGGCCCAGTGGCGCGCCCGCGGTGGCCAGCCAGGCCGGGACGCGTTTTTCAGCGGCATCAATACCTCGCCAGAGGCACTGCAAAACCTGAGCGATGGCAGCCTGGCCACACTGGCCGGCGGCCATTTTGTGACCGGTGCGTGGGCGCTGGTGATGCTGTACGACTACGAGCACGGCAAGGATTTTGCCAACGAGGGGCTGGAGCTGCAGCGGCCGCTGTTTGTCCGCTTTGACGCCGCCATGGCGCAGCGCTACCTGAAGGCGTACAGCGATGCCGATTTCAGCCGGGTGGATTTTGCCAGCTACAGCAAGGTGAAGAATCCCGCTATCCAGCGTTACCGTTTCAGTTTTCAGGCCTTGCTGCCCTAGGCGTGTCAGCGCCTGTCAGCCTGCCTGGGTGCCGGCTGCCGCCGCCAGGCGCTTTATGCGGCCGGGCTGGCGCTGTCGCTAAAATGACACGCCATCCATTGTTGTATCTCTTCCACAAACAGCCTCACCTTCAGCGCGTTGCGCCGTGCCGCCGGGTACACCGCGTACACGTGGTCGCGCCCGAAGCTCTCGCCCGTGCAGTGGTAATCGGCAAAAACCTGCAGCAGTTTTCCGGCCCTGATGTGGTGCAAAGCGCTCCAGCGCGGGCAGGGCAAGATACCCTGGCCGGCGCAGGCCGCGTCCAGCAGCAGATCGAAGTTATCCGAACGGATACGCCCCTGTGGTTCCACCCGCAGGCTGTGGCCATCGCGGGCAAAAAACCATGCCGGGTTCAGCAGCGGGTGGCGGTACACCAGGCAGCGGTGTGCTGCCAGGTCGGCCGGGCTGTGCAGGGGTGGCGCGCTGGCCAGGTAGGCCGGCGAGGCGCACACCATCACGCGGTTGTCGCCGATGACCTTGGCAATCTGGCCTGGCAGGTCGTGGTGGCCCAGGCGTAGTGCCAGGTCGTAGTTTTCGGCCACCAGGTCTACGTAGCGGTCTGCCAGGCTGATATCCAGCTCCACCTCGGGGTAGCGCTGCATGAATGCAGGGCAAAAGCCCGATAGCACGGCGCGGCCAAACGATAGCGGCGCGGTAATGCGCAGCACGCCGCGTGGCTCGCCATCCAGCTCGCGCAGGCGCTGGCCCACCCGCCCCAGCTGCTGCATGGCTTCGCTGGCGGTTTCCAGATAAATGCGGCCAGCTTCGGTCAGCGCCACCTGGCGCGTGCTGCGCGTCAGCAGCCGGGTGCCCAGCGACGCCTCCAGCGCGTTGAGCGCTTTGGTCATGGCCGACGGGCTTTTGCCCAGTTTTAGTGCGGCGCGTGACAGGCTGCCGGTTTCTGCCACCGCGATAAAGGCTTGTATCGCCTGAAATGTATCCATCAGTTTTTCCATTCGGGAAAAAAAGAACTGCCTGCCACGTACTTTATCCTGCCGCGCACTTGCGCTCATGATGTTTTCACCGACGCACGCATTTGTGCTTACCACACCAGGGAGAGTGCCATGAAAATCACCGTGAAAGCCCTTGCCATCTGTATTGCGGCTGCTTGTGTGCCACCGTTGGCCCAGGCAGCCGGTACCTTGAACATCTACAACTGGGGCGAATACTTTGCCCCCGACACTGTTGCCGGATTCGAAAAAGAAACCGGCATCAAAGTGCGGCTGGATGTGTACGACAGCAACGAAGTGCTCCAGACCAAACTGCTGGCCGGCGGCAGTGGCTACGACCTGGTGTTTCCGTCCAACGATTTCCTGACGCGCCAGATCCAGAGCGGGGTGTACCAGAAGCTGGACAAGCGCAAGCTGCCCAACCTGAAAAACCTGGACCCGGCCTTTGTGCCCAAAGTCAGCAGCGTGGACCCCGGCATGCAGTACAGCGTGCCGTATATGTGGGGCACCACGGCCATTGGCTACAACGTGGACAAAGTGAAGAAAGCGCTGGGCGGCCAGCTGCCGGCCAATAGCTACGACCTGCTGTTCAAGCCCGAGGTGCTGGCCAAGCTGCAAGGCTGCAATGTGGCCTATAACGACGCCGGCAGCGTGATGCTGCCCATGGCCATGCGCTACCTGGGGCTGGACCCCAACAGCACCAGCGCCAAGGACTACGACGCCGCCTACGCCGTGCTGGCCAAAGCCCGCCCCTACGTGAAGCGCCTGATCGCCACCCCGGTGATGAACGACCTGGCTAATGGCGAGGTGTGCGTCAGCACCGGTTACTCCGGCGCGGTATTGGTGGCCAAGCTGCGCGCCAAGCAGAACAAAAACGGCCAGAACATCGCCTACACCATTCCGCAGCAGGGCGCGCCCATGTGGTTTGACAGTATGGTGATCCCCAAAGACGCCAAGAACGTTGATAACGCCCACCTGTTCATCAACTACCTGCTACGCCCGGACGTGATCGCCAATATCAGCAACGCGGTGATGTACCCCAGCCCCAATGCCCAGGCCGCCAAGCTGATGAGCAAAGACCTGACAGGCGACCCCATGATCTACCCCGACGCCGCCCGCATGAAAACCTTCTGGGTACAGCGCCCGCTAGAGCCCGCCGTGCAGCGCATCCAGACCCGGCTGTGGCAAAAATTCAAGACCGGCCGCTAGGAGCACACCATGACCACCCCCACCGGTTTTCTGTACGACGAGCTGTTTCTGCAACATAACGCCGGCCGCCAGACCTACCACGGTGTACATGGCGCAGCCGACGCCGGCGCCGAGTTCGACTGCTCCGAGCGCCTGGCCTATACCAAGGCGCTGCTGGACGCCACCGGCATGACGGCGCGCCTGCAGCCGCTGGCCTACCAGCCAGCCGACGACGCGGCACTGCTGCGGGTGCACACCCCGGCCTACCTGGCGCAGCTGGCGGCCAACTGTGCCGCTGCAGATGGCGATGGTGTCGAGCTTGGCCCCGATGCACGCGGCGGCCCGGCCACCGAGCGCATCGCCCGCGCTGCTGCCGGTGCGGCTTGTGCCGCGGTAGACGCGGTACTGCAGGGCCAGGTTGGCCGCGTCTACGCGCTGATCCGCCCCTCCGGCCACCACGCCGGGCCCGACTACGCCATGGGCTACTGCTACTACAACAACGTGGCCGTCGCCGCGCGCCACGCTCAGGCACAGTACGGCCTGCAGCGCATCGCCATCATCGACTGGGACGTACACCACGGCAACGGTACCCAGCACGTGTTCGAGGCCGACGCGCAGGTACTGTTCTGCTCGCTGCATGAGGAAGGCAACTACCCGCTGGAAGGCGGTAGCGAGCGGGACCAAGGCCAGGGAGCGGGCACCGGCTACACGCTGAACATTCCGCTGCCAGCCGGCAGTGGCTACGCCGCCTACGCGCTGGCGTTCGAGCAAGTGCTGTTGCCGGTGCTGCGCCGTTTTGCCCCCGAGCTGATTCTGGTATCGGCCGGGCAGGACGCCAACGCCTACGACCCGCTGGGCCGCATGCGCCTGACCCGCCCTGGCTACCGCGCGCTGGCGGCCAGCCTCACCGCTGCGGCGGGTGAGCTGTGCCAGGGCCGCATCGTGATGCTGCAGGAAGGCGGCTACAGCCTGCCGTACCTGCCGATCGCCACCCTAGGTGTGATTGAGGGCCTCAGCGGCCAACAGGTGGATTTTGACGATCCGCACTGGGTGCCGGACCGGCCACTGAGCAGTGGCGAGGCAGCTGCCGTCGCCCGCGCCCGAGACGCCCAGGCTCAGCACTGGGCACTGCAAGGAGAGCAAGATGCGTAACGTGACGGTGGCCACCACCCAGATGGCCTGCAGCTGGGACCGTGCGGCCAACCTGGACCGTGCCGAAGCCCTGGTGCGCGCTGCGGCGGCGCAAGGGGCGCAGGTGATCCTGCTGCAAGAGCTGTTCGAAACGCCGTATTTCTGCATCGACCAGCGCCATCACCACAACGCGCTGGCGGCACCGTTCGACGGCCACCCGTGGCTGGGGCGCTTTGCCGCGCTGGCGCGCGAGCTGCAGGTGGTGCTGCCGGTAAGCTTTTTCGAGCAGGCGGGTAACACCCAGTTCAACAGCCTGGCCATGATCGACGCCGACGGCAGCGTGCTGGGCCACTACCGCAAGATGCACATACCGGACGGCCCGGGTTACAGCGAGAAGTTCTACTTTGCGCCCGGCGATATGGGTTTCAAGGTGTGGGACACTCGCTACGGGCGGCTGGGCGTGGGTATCTGCTGGGACCAGTGGTTCCCCGAAACCGCGCGCAGCATGGCACTGATGGGCGCCGAGCTGTTGCTGTTTCCCACCGCCATCGGTAGTGAGCCGCACGACCCGGGCATACAGTCGCTACGCCACTGGCAAAACACCCAGCGCGGCCACGCTGCGGCCAACGTGATGCCGCTACTGGCCAGTAACCGCGTGGGGGTAGAACACGGCGAGGCCGGTACGCATATCACCTTCTATGGCGGCTCGTTCATTGCTGCAGAAGACGGCGAGCTGCGCGCCGAGGCAGGTAACGAAGACGGCACCATCCTTACCGCCACCTTTGATCTGGATGCGCTGGCGGCCAAGCGCCGCGCCTGGGGGGTATTCCGCGACCGCCGCGTAGAGCACTACGGCACGCTGCTGCAGTACGCGGTATAAGCCAGCCCTGTCTGTGGATACAGCCCGCCTTGCCCGCTATCCGGCCTGGCGGGCTGTGCTTTGGTGCTTATTTAACGCGGTACACCTGGCCGCTGTGCGCGCCTTCCACGCTTTTGCTGAAAGCCAGCGCGGCGCGGGCGGCGGGTACCGGCTCGAAACCGCGGAAAAACGGCCCGTATACCGCCATGGCTTCCAGCAGCACGCCGGGGCTTACCACATTGATGCGCAGGCCGCGTGGCAGCTCGATGGCGGCAGCGCGGGCAAAGCCTTCCAGCGCGGCATTCACCATGCTGGCACTGCTGCCGGCCACGATGGGCTCGTCGGCCAGCACGCCGCTGGTAAGGGTAAAGCTGCCACCGTCATTCAGCCGGCCTTGGCCGGCCAGCACCAGGTTCACCTGGCCCATCAGCTTGTCGTCCAGGCCGATGCGGTAGTGCGCGGCGCTGAAATCGGCCAACGGGGCAAAGTGCACATTACCGGCGGCGCTGACCACCGCGTCCAGCGGGCCGGCGGCATCGTACATCGCCTCTACGCTGGCCATGTCGGCCAGGTTCACGCGCAGGGTGCCGCTGTTGCGGCCGGCGGTGATGATTTCATGGCGTTGGCTCAGCTCGGCAGCTACCGCCTGGCCCAGGGTGCCGTGGGCACCAATCAGCAGGATACGCATGGTCATTTCCTTGTGTTTGTTTACGTATCAGCATGTTATCTTGCTTTTGCATGGCGATAAGCAGGGTAAAAGTAGAATGACTGTCAACCTTAAGAAAACAATCGACCTGGTCAGCGAGGCGCAGCAGCTGCAATGGGCTATGGCGTTTACCGCGGTGGTGGAAGAGGGCAGCTTTACCGCCGCGGCGCAGCGCATGGGGGTGAGTAAGGCGCTGCTGAGCCGCCAGGTGCGTCAGCTGGAGCAGGCGCTGGACGCGCAGCTGCTATACCGCACTACGCGGCGCTTGCTGCTTACTGATGCGGGCGAGCTATACCTGGGCCATTGCCGCGACTGGCTGCTGCGGGTGCAGTCGGCGCGGCAGGCGCTGGCCGAGCTGCGCGAGGAGGTGGCCGGCCGCCTGCGGCTTACCGTGCCCACCAGCTTTGGCGGCGTGTTCATGGCACAGGCCATGCTGGCTTTGCGCCAGCAGTACCCGGCGCTGGAGGTGGAGCTGGACCTGTCGGCGCGACCGCACGACCTGGAAGCCGAAGGCTTTGATCTGGCCATACGCAGCAATATCACGCCGCCAGAGCGGCTGATTGCGCGCCCGCTGGCCGAGGTGGCCGACTGGCTGGTGGCGGCGCCAGCCTACCTGGCGGGTAGGGCGCTGCCGCACGTGCCGGCCGACCTGGCGGCCCACATCTGCCTGTGCAACAGCCATATCAGCCACAGCAGCGATTGGGCGTTTCACCGCGATGGCGAGCTGGCCAGCGTGGCAGTAAGTGCGCCGCTACTGGCCAACGATTACAACCTGCTGCGCAACTTCGCACTGCAGGGCGCCGGTATTGCCCGCCTGCCCAGCTATCTGGTGGCGCCAGACGTGGCCGCCGGGCGGCTGCAGCGCCTGCTGCCGCAGTGGCACGGCCGTGGCCAGAGCCTGTATCTGGTCTACCCGCAACGCCTGCCGCAGCCGGCGCGGGTACGGGCGCTGGTGGCCTTTCTGCAGCAGTGGTTTGCTGCACCGGAGCAGGCGCTGCTGCTGGGGCAGGCCTGAACCGCCTTGCGGCCAACCTTAGCGCATGAAACAGGCGTCTTCGTCGCCCCTTGCCGCGTAGCCTGCTTGCAGATTGGAAAAATCCATGTCGCCAAAGCTGTCAGTGAGGAAGTCCAGCAGGCTGCGTACCGAAAGTGGCATGCCCTGGCGCGAGGGGAAGAGCGCAAACACCACTGCCTCCGGTGGCTGCCAGCCGTCCAGCACGGGCACTAGCAAGCCTTGCTGCAGGTCTTTGAAGCACACCAGCAAAGGCAGCTGGGCGATGCCGCCGTGTTCCAGTGCGCAGCGGCGGATGGTAATGACATCGTCGGTGACCAGCCGCGGCTGATGGCAGACCGTGGCGCTTTGCCCTGCAGGCCCTTGTAGCTGCCACTGATAGCTGCGTGCCTGTGGCCCCCAGTGCAGGCTGGGCAAGCCTGCCACGTTGTCCATGTGGCCCGGGTGGCCGTAGCGCGCCAGCAACGCCGGGCTGGCTACCAGCTCCTGCGGGCTGCGCGATAGCCGCTTCATCACCAGGTTGCTGTCTTCTATTGGCGGGGTTTTGGCCACCAGTGCGATGTCCAGCCCCTCGCGCACCACATCTACCTCGCGGTTGGTGCTGTCTATCTGCACCTTTACCAGCGGGTAGCGCGCCATGTAGCGCGAGATCATGCCGCCCACCACAAAATTGAGCAGGGCGGTGGGGCAGCTGAGCCGTATCGTGCCTTGCGGCTCGATGTGCTGCTGGGCAATGGCAGCCTGTGCCGCATCGCTGGCGAGCACGACTTGCTGGCAGTGCGTGTAAAACGCCTGCCCGGCCTCGGTCAGTGCAAAGTGGCGCGGGCTGCGGTTGAGCAGGCGGGCGGACAGGTGGGTTTCCAGCTGGCGAATACTGCGGCTAAGCCGAGAGGTGGGCACCCCGGTGGCACGGCTGGCGGCGTGGTAGCCGCCATGGTCGACAACCTGCACAAAGTAATAAAGCGCATTCAGATCCAGCATGGTGTGGGTAGCGAAGTATCGGAAACAGGACCTTAACTTACCGTATCCGCTAGCCTGGTGTCAGGTGCTGCCGCTGTTGCACCAGTGAAACGCTACATTGCAATTTTTAACTATTATTGCAAGCAGTGTGCGGTGTAGCTTCTCTATGCCGCCAAGCAGCCGGACGGGGCATCTGGCTTGCCACGATTGCAGCTGCGAGCGGCATGGCGCAGATCAATCCAACACAAAGGGCCTGACATGACAACCGTAGTCAATGAACTGAGCAAAGCACCCGCACCCGACCGTGCCGAGGAAAACGCCTTCTTTCCGTCACCGTACTCGCTCAGCCTGTATACCGCCCCCAAGACCGACTTTGACGGCACGGTTTACCCGCAGCCCTACACTGGCAAAAAGTGGAAAGTGCTGATGGTGGCTACCGACGAGCGCTACGTGCTGATGCAAAACGGCACCATGTTTTCTACCGGCAACCACCCGGTAGAAACCCTGCTGCCGATGTACCACCTGGATAGCGCCGGTTTCGATATCGAGGTGGCCACCTTGTCCGGCAACCCGGTGAAATTCGAGATGTGGGCCATGCCGGCAGAAGACGAGACGGTGCAAGCCACGTACCAGAAGTACCGCGCCCAGTTCAAACAGCCGCGCAAACTGTCTGATGTGATGGCAGAAAACCTGCACGACGATTCGCCTTATATCGCAGTGTTTGTGCCGGGCGGGCACGGTGCGCTGGTGGGCATTCCGGACAGCCTGGAAGTAAAAGCACTGCTGCAGTGGGCGATGGCCAAAGACAAGTACGTCATTACGCTGTGCCATGGCCCCGCCTGCCTGCTGGCACCAGCGCTGGGCGAAAGCGCCGACAACTATATCTATAAAGGCTACAAGATCTGCGTATTCCCCGACGCGCTGGACCAGGGCGCCAACGTGGATATCGGCTATATGCCTGGCCAGCTGCGCTGGCCATTGGCGGCGCGCTTGGGGGATCTGGGTGTGGAGGTGCTGAACGAGGGCATCAGCGGCCAGTGCTACCAGGACCGCAAGCTGATTACCGGCGACAGCCCGCTGGCGGCGAACAACCTGGGCAAGCTGGCCGCGCAGGCGCTGCTGGCCGAGGTGGCCGGGCAGTAAGGTCTGTTGGCAGATAGTGATTA
Source organism: Vogesella mureinivorans (assembly GCF_007644035.1). Taxonomy (GTDB): domain Bacteria; phylum Pseudomonadota; class Gammaproteobacteria; order Burkholderiales; family Chromobacteriaceae; genus Vogesella; species Vogesella mureinivorans. The sequence goes on from NZ_VMTV02000099.1 coordinate 51,552, forward strand.
CAGATAAATGATGCGGCCAACCTTGTCACACAAGGTTGGCCGCATCACATTGCAGGCAAGCAGTTTTAGAACGTATCGCCCGGTACGCGTACCCAGCCTTCCATCAGGATGCGTGCACTGCGGCTCATGATGGCCTTGGTCACTTTCCATTGGCCGTTTTCCTGCACCGCTTCCGCGCCCACGCGCAGCGTGCCGGACGGGTGGCCAAAGCGCACCGCCTCGCGCGCGCCGCCACCGGCCGCCTGGTTCACCAGCGTACCGGGGATGGCCGCGGCCGTGCCGATAGCTACCGCGCAGGTACCCATCATGGCGTGGTGCAGCTTGCCCATGGACAGCGCCCGCACCAGCAGGTCCACATCGCCGGCGGCAATGGTTTTGCCGCTGGACGCGGTGTAGTCGCGCGGCGGTGCCACAAAGGCAATCTTGGGCGTGTGCTGGCGGGTAGCGGCTTCTTCTGGCGTCTTGATCAGCCCCATGCGCAGCGCGCCGGCCACGCGGATAGCCTCGAAGCGCTGCAGTGCTGCGGCGTCGCTATTAATGTGCTCGCGCAGCTCGGTGCCGCTGTAGCCGATATCGGCCGCGTTGACGAACACGGTGGGGATGCCAGCGCTGATCATGGTGGCGGGCAGGGTGCCGATGCCGGGTACGTCCAGCTGGTCGATAAGGTTGCCAGTGGGGAACATCGCGCCGCCGTCGTCGCCATCGTCGGACGGCTCGAGGAACTCCAGCACGATTTCGGCGGCAGGGAAGGTAACGCCATCCAGCTCGAAATCGCCGGTTTCCTGCACCTGGCCGTGGCTGACCGGCACGTGGGCAATAATGGTTTTACGGATATTGGCTTGCCAGATGCGCACCGTGCACATGCCGTCCTGCGGCACGCGCTCTGGTGCCACCAGGCCGGCGTGGATGGCAAAGGCACCGGCGGCGGTGGACAGGTTGCCGCAGTTGCCGCTCCAGTCCACAAACGGTTTGTCGATGGAGACCTGGCCGTACAAGTAGTCCACGTCGTGGCCGGGCACGCTGCTTTTGCTCAGGATCACGCACTTGCTGGTGCTGGAGGTGGCGCCACCCATGCCGTCGATGTGGGCGCTGTACGGGTCAGGACTACCTATTACGCGCATGAACAGCGCATCACGCGCCGCGCCAGGCTGCTGGCAGGCTGCTGGCAGGTCTTGCAGGCGGAAAAACACGCCTTTACTGGTGCCGCCACGGATATAGGTGGCGGGGATGCGGATTTGTGCCGGGTGGCTCATGAGGATGCGTCCTTTCTGGTCTGGTCTGGCAGCGCCTGCCAGATGGCGGCCAGTACGGTATCGGGGTGCTGCAGTATGTCGTTATTCCAGAAGCGCAGCACACGGTAGCCCTGTGCTTGCAGCCAGGCGTCGCGCTGGCGGTCGTGCGCGTTGCCCAGGTGCTGGCTGCCGTCTGCTTCGATAATTAGCCGGGCCTGCAGGTGGACGAAGTCCACAATGTAGGGGCCGATAGGGTGCTGGCGGCGAAACTTGTGGCCATCCAGCCGCCGGCTACGCAGGTGGCGCCACAGCAGTAGCTCGGCATCGGTCATGCGCTGGCGAAGTTGCCTTGCGTGTTGGCTGGCCGGCATGCGCTGCTCCCTTCGTTTGTTACCTTGTGCTGCTTGCCCCTCACCCCAACCCCTCTCCCCAGCGGGGCGAGGGGCTTTTGTGGCGTGGGTTCGGAGTTGGCCGCAGGCAAGTGGTGCGCTTGTTTCCTTTGTTGTGGCTGCTTGTTTCCCGTTTCTGCTGCCGCCCTCCCGCCGCGCACTCAGCCCACTCCCCGGTGTGGCGCGGGGTTTTTTGGTGCTGGTGCGATGTTGGCCGCAGGCAGGTGGTACGGTTGTTTCCTTTGTTGTAGCAGCTGGATTCCCGTTTCTAATCTTGTGCGCCACCTGCCGGGGCATTTTGTGCGGCTGCGGCCAACCTTGCATCCTGTCACCCCTCGCCCGCGGGGCTGGGGTATGGTTCAGGCCACGCTTTGCCATTGGCCTGCTTGACCAAAGATGCCTTGTTCGTTCCGATTCCCCGTTCCAATGGGATGAGGGGCTTAGCGACATCGGTACCTTGTTGGTAGCAGGTAGCAGGTAGCGGTGCTGCCTGCTGCTACTGCGGCCAACCTTTCGCCCGGTCACCCCTCGCCCGCGGGCGGGAGAGGGGCCGGGGGTGAGGGTGCGCTAGGCCGCGCCCGCCAGGAAGTCCTGGGCAAAGCGCTGCAGCACGCCGCCTGCCTGGTAGACGCGCACTTCGGCGGCGGTGTCGAGGCGGCAGGTGACGGGTACCTCTACGCAGCTACCGTCACGGCGGTGTACCACCAGCGTCAGGTCGCAGCGTGGTGCCAGCTCGCCCTGGATGTCGTAGGTTTCCGTGCCGTCCAGGCCCAGTGTCAGCCGCGTGGTGCCGGGTTTGAACTCTACCGGCAACACGCCCATGCCGATCAGGTTGGTGCGGTGGATGCGCTCGAAGCCTTCGGCCACGATCACTTCTACCCCTGCCAGGCGTACGCCCTTGGCCGCCCAGTCGCGCGAGCTACCCTGGCCGTAGTCGGCACCGGCCACGATGATCAGCGGCTGTTTGCGTGCCATATAGGTTTCGATGGCTTCCCACATGCGCATTACCTGGCCGTCTGGCTCGACGCGGGCCAGCGAGCCTTTTTTCACTGCGCCGTCTACCACGGCCATTTCGTTCACCAGTTGCGGGTTGGCAAAGGTGGCGCGCATGGCGGTGAGGTGGTCGCCGCGGTGGGTGGCGTAGCTGTTGAAGTCTTCTTCCGGCAGGCCCATTTTGGTCAGGTATTCGCCGGCGGCAGAGCTGGCCAGAATGGCGTTGGACGGCGACAGGTGGTCGGTGGTGATGTTGTCCGGCAGCACGGCCAGCGGGCGCATGCCCTTGAGCGTGCGCGGGTTGGCCGCCAGTGCGCCCATGCCTTCGGTATCCCAGTACGGCGGGCGGCGGATATAGGTGGACATCGGGCGCCACTGGTACAGCGGGCTGTCGGCTTGCTGTGCTTCGCCCAGGTCGAACATCGGTATGTACACCTGTTTGAACTGCTCGGGCTTCACGCTGGCGGCCACGATGGCGTCGATTTCCTCGTCCGATGGCCACAGGTCTTGCAGGCGGATCTCGCGGCCATCTACTACGGCCAGCACGTCCTGCTCGATATCAAAGCGCACGGTGCCGGCTAGCGCGTAGGCCACCACCAGCGGCGGCGAGGCCAGGAAGGCTTGCTTGGCGTAGGGGTGGATGCGGCCGTCGAAATTGCGGTTGCCGGACAGCACGGCGGTGGCGTACAGGTCGCGGTCGATAATCTCTTGCTGGATGGCCGGGTCCAGCGCGCCGGACATGCCGTTACAGGTGGTGCAGGCGTAAGCCACAATGCCGAAGCCCAGCTGTTCCAGCTCCGGCAGCAGGCCGGCGTCTTCCAGGTACAGCTTGGCTACCTTGGAGCCTGGCGCAAACGAGGTTTTCACCCACGGTTTGCGCGTAATGCCCAGCGCGTTGGCTTTCTTGGCCAGCAGGGCGGCGGCGACCACGTTGCGCGGGTTGCTGGTGTTGGTACAGCTGGTGATGGCGGCAATGATCACCGCGCCGTCCGGCAGTTGGCCGCGGGCTTCTTCGTCGCGCGCGGTGGCCAGCTTGGCAGCGTCGGCGATGCCGCGCTCGGCCAGTGCCGAGGTAGGCAGGCGTTTGTGCGGGTTGGACGGGCCGGCCATATTGCGCACTACGCTGGACAGGTCAAAGCGCAGCACGCGCGGGTATTGCGCGGTTTTCAGGTCGTCCGCCCATAGCCCGGTGTGGCGGGCGTAGTTTTCTACCAGCGCTACTTGCTCCGGCTCGCGGCCGGTGAGCTTCAGGTAGGTGAGGGTCTGCTCGTCGATGTAGAACATGGCGGCGGTGGCGCCGTACTCCGGGCACATATTGGAGATGGTGGCGCGGTCGCCAATGGACAGGCTGTCGGCGCCTTCGCCAAAGAACTCTACCCAGGCACCCACCACGCGCTCTTTGCGCAGGAACTCGGTGAGCGCCAGTACGATGTCGGTGGCGGTAATGCCAGGCTGGCGCTGGCCGGTGAGCTCTACGCCCACGATATCGGGCAGGCGCATCATGGACGGGTGGCCCAGCATCACGGTTTCGGCTTCCAGGCCGCCGACGCCGATGGCGATTACGCCCAGCGCGTCCACATGCGGGGTGTGGCTGTCGGTGCCGACACAGGTATCGGGGAAGGCCACGCCGTCGCGCAGCTGAATCACCGGCGACATTTTTTCCAGGTTGATCTGGTGCATGATGCCGTTGCCGGCCGGGATCACGTCCACGTTCTTGAAGGCGGTGCGCGTCCAGTTGATAAAGTGGAAGCGGTCTTCGTTACGGCGCTCTTCGATAGCGCGGTTTTTCTCGAAGGCCTGCGGGTCAAAGCCGCCGCATTCCACCGCCAGCGAATGGTCCACGATGAGCTGGGTGGGTACCACCGGGTTCACCTGTGACGGGTCGCCGCCTTGGTCAGCGATGGCGTCGCGCAGGCCGGCCAGGTCTACCAGCGCGGTCTGGCCCAGGATGTCGTGGCACACCACGCGCGCCGGGTACCAGGGGAAGTCCAGGTCCTGGCGGCGTTCGATCAATTGGGTAAGGGCGTCGGTCAGCAGGGCGGGTTCGCAGCGGCGCACCAGCTGTTCGGCCAGTACGCGGGAAACATAGGGCAGGGTGGCGTAGGCGCCGGGGGCGATGGCGTCTACGGCAGCACGGGTGTCGAAGTAGTCGGCCGGGCTGCCGGGCAGTGGTTTGCGGTATTGGCTATTCATGGCGGTGTTTACCGGCAATGTTTTGGAGGGTGTGTTTCGTGGCTGCAGCATTTACCGCAGCCACGAAAATTCAAAAGCTTTTTTGCCACGAAAACCACGAAAACCACGAAAAGCACGAAAACAAAAACTAACGTTGGGTGCTTATCCGTTTGGTGGTGATGCATGCTACTTCTGGCCACGAACCCCACGCAAAAACACAGAAGCGTCATGCCCAAATATCCAGATGGCCGAGACGAGAATAGAGGTGCTGACCGCCAGATATTCAGGCTTCGTTTCGTGTTGTTTAGTGGCTTTCGTGGCCAGATTTTCCGTGGTTTCCGTGGCGGGCAGTCGTTAACGCTGGGCCAGCGGTACGAAGGCCTGGTCTTCCGGGCCGTTGTAGTTGGCCGACGGGCGGATGATCTTGCCGTCGATGCGCTGCTCGATCACGTGGGCGCTCCAGCCGCTGGTGCGGGCGATGACGAATAGCGGCGTGAACATGGCGGTAGGCACGCCCATCATGTGGTAGCTCACGGCCGAAAACCAGTCCAGGTTGGGGAACATTTTCTTGATGTCCCACATTACCGACTCCAGGCGCTCGGCAATATCGTACATCTTGGTGTCGCCGGCAGCTTTGGACAGCTCGTGCGCCACTTCCTTGATGACTTTGTTGCGCGGGTCGCTGATGGTGTATACCGGGTGGCCAAAGCCGATTACTACTTCTTTGCGCTCCACGCGGGCACGAATGTCGGCCTCGGCTTCGTCCGGGCTTTCGTAGCGCTTTTGTACTTCGAACGCCACTTCATTGGCGCCGCCGTGTTTCGGGCCGCGCAGCGCGCCGATGGCACCGGTAATGGCGCTGTGCATGTCGGAGCCGGTGCCGGCGATGACACGGGCGGTAAAGGTGGAGGCGTTGAATTCGTGTTCGGCGTACAGGTTCAGCGAGGTATGCATGGCGCGTACCCATTGCTCGGACGGCTTTTCACCGTGCAGCAGGTGCAGGAAGTGGCCGCCGATGCTGTCGTCGTCGGTTTCCACCTCGATACGCTTGCCGTTGTGGCTGAACTGGTACCAGTACAGCAGCATGGAACCCAGGCTGGCCATCAGACGGTCGGCAATGTCGCGTGCGCCGGCGATGTTGTGGTCGTCTTTTTCCGGCAGGGCGCAGCCCAGGGCCGATACGCCACTGCGCATTACGTCCATGGGGTGGGCGTTGGCGGGCAGGGCTTCCAGCACGGCTTTGACCGAAGCAGGCAGGCCGCGCAGGCTTTTGAGCTTTTTCTTGTAGCCGGCCAGCTCGGCACGGTTGGGCAGCTTGCCGTGCACCAGCAGGTAGGCGACCTCTTCGAATTCGGCCTGGGCGGCCAGGTCCAGAATGTCGTAGCCACGGTAGTGCAGGTCGTTGCCGCTGCGGCCAACGGTGCACAGGGCGGTATTGCCGGCCGCTACGCCGGACAGGGCGACGGATTTTTTCGGTTTGCCAATCACTACTTCACTCATGCCACTTCTCCTTTGTGCTGCCGTACCCGCGTGCGGGGGGCCTGCTGTGTCATTGCGGCGCGGCCGCGAACGTGAATAGGGGGTGGGGCTGGCCAGGCTCTCTGTGCTATGTGTGGCGTGCGGCCAACCCTGCAAAACGTGATTTACTTGTTTTTGCCTTCGGCAAACAGCGCGTCCAGCTTTTGTTCGTAGCTGTGGTAGCCCAGGTGCTCGTACAGGTCCATGCGGGTCTGCATGGTGTCCACCACGTTTTTCTGGCTACCGTCGCGGCGGATGGCGCCGTAGACGTTTAGCGCTGCCTGGCTCATGGCGCGGAAGGCCGACAGCGGGTACAGCACCAGGCCTACGCCATTGGCGCCCAGTTCTTCGGTGGTGTAGAGCGGGGTGGCGCCAAACTCGGTGATGTTGGCCAGAATGGGCACCTTCACCGCCTCGGCAAACTGTTTGTACATGGCCAGGTCGGTAATGGCTTCGGGGAAGATCATGTCGGCGCCGGCTTCTACGCAGGCTACGGCGCGTTCGATGGCGGCCTCCAGGCCTTCTACCGCCAGCGCGTCGGTACGGGCCATGATCACCATGCCGTTTTTGCGGGCGTCGGTAGCGGCCTTGATGCGGTCGACCATTTCTTCCTGGCTGACGATGGCTTTGTTAGGGCGGTGGCCGCAGCGCTTTTGCTGTACCTGGTCTTCGATGTGCACAGCGGCGGCGCCGGCTTTTTCCAGGTGGCGCACGGCGCGGGCGATGTTGAAAGCGCCGCCCCAGCCGGTGTCGATATCGACCAGCAGCGGCAGCTCGGTGGCGTCGGTAATGCGGCGCACGTCGATCAGCACGTCTTCCAGTGTGGTAATGCCCAGGTCAGGAATGCCGCAGGAGCAGGCGGCCACGCCGCCGCCGGACAGGTACAGTGCCTTGAAGCCGCTATGTTCGGCCAGGCGTGCGGCGTAGGCGTTAACCGCGCCGACTACTTGCAGGGGTTTTTCTTGGGCTACCGCGTCGCGGAAGCGTTGACCGGGTGTCGTCATCTGGCGTCTCCTGCCTGTGTTCTGGTGTACTTGCGTGGCATTCTAGCAAGTGCTTGGTTTTTTGATAAGCGTTTTTTATCCGGCAAGTGCAGCGGCATCGATAGTGTGGCACCTTTGCCTGCCACATCTTGAAACACGGCAGACAGGGCGCATCTGCTATAAGGCCTGCTGCTTGCGTGTGCCTGTTTACTGGCGGGTGAACTTATTTTGACGTGGGCCGGTCATAGCAGTGCCTTGCATCGGCGTGAGCCGGTACTAAACAAAATCAAGCAGGGCGAATCAGGGAGAATTTGATAACGATGAGTGATCGTGAGCTCGACCAGCAGCTGGTGGAGAGGGCGCAGCGTGGTGAAAAGCGTGCTTTCGACTTGCTGGTGTCGAAGTATCAGCGGCGATTGTCGCGCCTGTTGTCGCGCTTTATTCGTGACTCGGCCGATATCGAAGACGTAACGCAAGAAGCTTTTGTCAAAGCTTACCGCGCACTGCCTTCGTTTCGTGGCGAGAGTGCTTTTTATACATGGCTTTACCGTATTGGCATCAATACGGCCAAGAATTTCCTGACCTCTGCTGGCCGCCGGCCAGTGGTTAGTGCGGAATTCGAGGATGAGGATGGCGAGAGTCTGGACATGGCAAGCCAGATACCGGACCACCACACCCCGGAAGCCGAGATGATGAATCAGCAGATACTCTCTGCCGTGAATGCGGCGGTAGAGCGTTTGCCTGAGGAGCTGCGCACGGCCATCAGCCTGCGTGAAATGGAAGGGCTGAGCTATGAGGAAATTGCCAGCGCAATGAATTGCCCGATAGGCACGGTGCGTTCACGGATTTTCCGTGCGCGTGAAGCAATCGCGACCGAGTTGCGTCCTTTGCTGGATACAGCCAAGAACAAAAGATGGTGAGCAGATTATGAAAGAAACCCTTTCTTCCCTGATGGATGGCGAGCTGAGCGACAAGGACGCCGCTCAGGCCATGCAAATGCTGGGTAACGATGACCAGCTGAAAGCCGCCTGGCAGGAATACCACCTGATCGGCGACGCCCTGCGCGGCAATGCCTTGTTGCAGGTGGACGTGCGCGAACAGGTGTCGCAGGCACTGCAGGCCGAGCCTACGGTACTGGCCCCGCGTAACCTGGCGCAAAAACGCAGCCGCCCGGTGGCGCGCTTTGCGTTGGCGGCGTCGGTGGCCATGGCCGGGGTGGTGGGCTGGTATGGCTGGCAAGGCCAGCAAGCCAGCGACCCCGCACTGATGGCGCAAGCCGTACCGACGCCTGGTGCCCAGGTGCAGGTGGCGAATACGGTCAATGTGGCCAACCAGTCTTACCTGGATGCACATCAGGATATCAGCCTGAGCGATGGCCTGGCCCGCGCCAGCCTGGTGGAACCTGCGGCGAAAGGTCTGCATTGATGCGTGTAATAGCAGCCTGTGTTGTAGCAGCCTTGCCCTTGGTCTCCCTGGCGGATGACGACTGGGCCTTGCTGGACAAAGCCGCCGAGGCGGCAGTTAACCTGCCGCTAAGTGCCACGTATATGCATCAGCTGGGTGGCGAGCTGGAAACCTTCCGCCTGCAGCGGGCGATGGAAGGTGGCGTGGTGCGCGAGCGGCGCGAATCGCTGGATGGCATGCCGCGCGAGATTGTGCGGGTAGGCAACGAGCTTGCCTGTTATGCGCCCGATGCCAAGGCGCTCAATGCGGCCAAGCTCAGTGCCATCAAGCTGTTTCCTGCCTTGCTGCCGGATCAGACTGAAGAGCTGACGCAAGGCTACCAGCTGGTGCGTGGCGGTATGGATCGCGTGGCGCAGAAAGACTGCCAGTGGTTTACGCTCAAGCCGCGAGATGCCGCATCGCGCTATACCCAGCGCTTCTGCATCGACCCGCAAAGTGCGCTGCCACTGAAAGTCGTTACGGCCACAGCCAAGGGCGAGGTGGTAGAGCAGTTTGCCTTTACCGAGCTGCAGCTGCAGCCACCCAAGGACAAAACCCAGCTCAAGCCGCGCTACAAGCAAAGCTTGGTGCTGGGCAAGGTGGGTGGCGTGCAGCAAGGTATGCAACCCATGCACGATATTAAAGGCCTGCCCAGTGGCTTTCGCATGGTGCGCTTTGTGAATCGCCCGCTGCCGGGCCATGAAAAAGCCGTGCAGCACTACGTGTTCTCCGATGGCTTTGCCAAAGTATCGCTGTTTGTCGAGGCGGCCAGCGGTGATGGCGTGAACCAGACGGCTGCCACTGCGGCCAACGGTATTGGCGTGGCCTCGCGCCAGAGTGGCGACATGCTGCTGACCGTGGTAGGTGATTTGCCCGAGGCTGGCTTGCAGGCTGTGCTGAAAAATATCCGCCTGACTGCCAAGTAAATGATAGAAACCGAAGCGCGCGTGCTATCTGTGGAGCCTGGTTTTGCCTGGGTTGCACCGCGCCCGCACTCCCCCTGTGGGCAGTGCCACCCGGTACATGGCTGCCGCTCTTTGCAGATGGCGCGCCTGTTTGCCCTGCGCGAGCCGCGCTTTCGTGTGCTGGACCCGCTGGGCGTATCGCCTGGCCAGCAGGTCAATATTGCCGTACCGGAATCCGGCATGTTGCGCAGTGCCGGCTTATTGTATGGCCTGCCGGTGCTGGCGCTGATAGCCGGTGCCATGCTGGGTAGCCGTTATGGTGATGCCATTGCCGCGCTGCTGGCGCTGGCTTGCCTGTTGTTCACTTTGGGCTGTGTGCATGTGTATGCACGGCGATTGGCGGGGGATGCCCGCTATCAGCCGCATATTGCCAGCCTTGTCGATGTTCAGACTGTTTCCATGGAGTTTGTCAAAACATGCCGATCAAGAAGCTGATTGTCTCTTCCATGATGGTAGCCGGCCTGCTGGGTGGCTCCGCACCACTCATGGCCGCCCCGCAGCTGGCCTTGCCGGATTTCACCCAGCTGGTGGAAAACCAGGGCCGCGCCGTGGTCAATATCCGCACCGTGCAAACCGTGCGCGAAGTAGTACGTAATGTGCCGGAAGGCATGGAAAACGACCCGTTTGCCGAATTCTTCCGCCGCTTTGCCCCGCCGCAGCTGCGCGAATACCGCACCGGTGGTATGGGCTCCGGCTTTATCCTGTCTGCCGATGGTTACGTGCTGACCAATGCGCACGTCATTGCCGATGCCGACGAAATGATCGTCACGCTAAACGACAAGCGTGAGTACAAGGCCAAAGTCGTGGGCTCGGACGCCCGCACCGACGTGGCCTTGCTGAAAATCGACGCCACCGGCCTGCCCTTTGTGAAGCTGGGCAAGGTAGACCAGCTGAAGGTAGGCGAGTGGGTGCTGGCTATCGGCTCGCCGTTCGGTTTTGACAATACCGTTACCTCCGGCATCGTGTCGGCCAAGGGCCGCCACCTGCCGGACGAATCCTACGTGCCGTTCATCCAGACCGACGCCGCCGTGAACCCGGGTAACTCGGGCGGCCCGCTGTTCAACCTGAAGGGCGAGGTAGTCGGGATCAACTCGCAAATTTACAGCCGTTCTGGCGGGTTCATGGGCATCTCGTTTGCCATCCCGGTAGATGTGGCGCTGGACGTGGCCGAGCAGCTCAAGAAACACGGCAAGGTGAATCGTAGCCGTATTGGTGTTTCCATTCAGGATGTATCCCAGGAGTTGGCCGCATCCTTTGGCCTGCAAGGTGCGCAGGGCGCGCTGATTACCCTGGTAGAGAAAGACGGGCCTGCGGCCAAGGCCGGTGTGCGCGCCGGTGATGTGGTGCTGCAGGTGGCGGGCAAAACAGTGGAAAGCAGCGAAGACCTGCCACGCCTGCTGGGCAGCGTACAGCCCGGCAGCAAGGTAGAGCTGGGCGTGTGGCGTGGCCGTGCGTTGGTCAAAGCCACTGTGATCACCGCTGAAATGCAGGACGAAGACCCGCGCACCGCCGAGCGTGCCTACAAAGGCAAGCAGGAAGGTGCCCAGGACGAAGTTGGCACCACTACTGGCCTGGCACTGCAGGCGGTAGCACCAGCATTGCTGCAAAAGCTGGGTGTGAAGTTCGGCCTGGCGGTACGCAGTGCCACCGGCCCGGCATTGAAGGCCGGTCTGCAGCAAGGTGACGTGATTGTTGGCGTGGGCGGCGAAGAGCTGCAAAATGCGCGCCAGCTGGTGCAGGCTATCCAGGCGGTACCCGCTGGCGACGCCTTGGCCTTGCGTGTACTGCGTGATGGCGCACCGCTGTTTGTTGCCCTGAAACCCGAGAAGAAAACCCGTTGAAAACGCTGACCTTATATTTTCGCGAGTACTGCAGCCTGTGCCACCAGATGCTGGCGCAGCTGCAGCCGCTACGCGCGCAGTACGGCTTTGACATTGATGTGGTCGATGTGGATGCCGACCCGGTGCTGGAAGAGCGCTACAACGAGCTGGTGCCGGTTCTGGTAGATGGCGACACCGAAATCTGCCATTGGCACCTGGACGAGGCCAGGTTGGCCGCACGTTTGGCTGCACACACGGGCGAAATCGGCTAAAATCCGCGCCAGTGTTGAGTTAGCAAGGGCACATCTCGGTGCCCTTAATTTTTGCTGGATTCCGATGAAACATATCCGAAATTTTTCGATTATTGCCCATATTGACCATGGCAAATCGACCCTTGCAGACCGTTTTATCCAGTATTGCGGCGGTCTGGAAATGCGTGAAATGAGTGCCCAGGTACTCGACTCGATGGATATCGAGAAAGAACGCGGCATTACCATCAAGGCGCAAACCGCCGCCTTGCAATACAAAGCGCGCGATGGCCAGGTGTACAACCTGAACCTGATCGACACCCCGGGTCACGTGGATTTCTCCTACGAAGTATCGCGCTCGCTGTCTGCCTGCGAAGGCGCACTGCTGGTGGTGGATGCCTCCCAGGGCGTAGAAGCGCAAACCGTGGCCAACTGCTACACCGCCATCGAGCTGGGCGTAGAAGTGGTGCCGGTGCTGAACAAGATCGACCTGCCTGCGGCCGACCCGGAGCGCGTGAGCCAGGAAATCGAAGACATCATCGGTATTGAAGCCATCGACGCCGTGCGCGCCTCGGCCAAGTCCGGCATTGGCATCGAAGACATCCTGGAAACCGTGGTCAGCAAGATTCCGGCACCGGAAGGCGACCCGGAAGCACCGCTGAAAGCCTTGATCATCGACTCGTGGTTTGATAACTACGTTGGCGTAGTGATGCTGGTGCGCGTGATCGACGGCAAGCTCAAGCCCAAAGACAAGATCAAGTTCATGGCCACGCAGGCCGAGCATCTGTGCGAACAGGTCGGTGTGTTTACGCCGAAATCGGTACAGCGGCCAACCCTGAATGCGGGCGAAGTAGGTTTTGTCATTGCCGGCATCAAGGAGCTGAAATCCGCCAAGGTGGGTGACACCATCACCTTGGCCGCCAAACCGGCCAGCGAGGCACTGCCAGGCTTTAAAGAGGTGCAGTCGCAGGTGTTTGCCGGCTTGTACCCGGTGGAAAGCCATGACTACGAAGCCCTGCGCGATGCGCTGGAAAAACTGCAGCTGAATGATGCGTCGCTGAAATACGAACCAGAAGTGTCGCAGGCGCTGGGCTTTGGCTTCCGCTGCGGCTTCCTGGGCTTGTTGCACCTGGAAATCGTGCAAGAGCGCCTGGAGCGCGAGTTCGACATGGACCTCATCACCACCGCCCCAACGGTGAACTACGAAGTGGTGATGAAAGACGGCATCGTGGAGGTGGTATCCAACCCGTCGCGCATGCCGGATGCCGGCAAGTACGAAGACCTGCGCGAACCCATCATCACCGCCACCATTCTGGTGCCGCAAGACTACGTGGGCTCGGTGATGACGCTGTGCAATAACAAGCGTGGCGTACAGCGCAATATGCAGTACATGGGCCGCCAGGTCATGCTGACATACGATCTGCCGATGAACGAAGTGGTGATGGACTTCTTTGACAAGCTCAAGTCCACCAGCCGTGGCTATGCCTCGCTGGACTACGAGTTCAAAGAGTTCCAGAGCGCCGACCTGGTCAAACTGGACGTGCTGGTAAACGGCGAAAAAGTGGATGCGCTGAGCCTCATCGTGCACCGTGCCTCCAGCGTGTACCGTGGCCGCGAGCTGGTGTCCAAAATGCGCGAGCTGATTCCGCGCCAGATGTTCGATATCGCAGTGCAGGCGGCCATCGGTGGCCACATCATCGCCCGCGAAACCGTCAAGGCCTTGCGCAAAAACGTACTGGCCAAGTGCTACGGTGGTGACATCACGCGTAAGAAAAAGCTGCTGGAAAAACAGAAAGCCGGTAAGAAGCGTATGAAACAGGTGGGTAATGTGGAGATTCCACAAGAAGCCTTCCTGGCCATTCTGCAAGTCGGGGACAAATAATGGGTTCGAATCTGGTGTGGATCTGGTCGGTGCTGGCCATTGTCGGCGTGATGCTGATCCTGTTTTCCGGCAAGGATGCCGACGGCAAGTCTGCGTCTACCGAGTGGGGCTACCTGGCCGTGCTGGGTGGCTGCTTTGGCTTGCTGTCCGGCTACATGACCTTTTCCGCCGTGATGCTGATCATTGTGCTGGTGACCGGTAGCATCTGGGCACTGGACAAGTTCATGCTGGCACGCCGCCGCGAGCCGGGCGCCATGGTGCCGCACTACATCGATTTTCCGCGCGGGTTTTTCCCCATCATCGCGGTGGTGTTTGTATTGCGCTCCTTCCTGGTAGAGCCATTCCAGATTCCTTCCAGCTCCATGCGCCCCGGCCTGATCGTGGGCGACTTCATCCTGGTGAACAAATTCAGCTACGGCCTGCGCGTACCGGTACTGAACAACGTACTGGTGCCAGTAGGCAAGGTAGCGCACGGCGACGTGGTGGTGTTCAACTACCCCGAAGACGAAAAAGTGAACTTCATCAAGCGCGTTATCGGCCTGCCGGGTGACGTGGTGAGCTACCGCGACAAGCAGCTCACCCTCAATGGCAAACCGGTTGAGCATGTCAGCCAGGGCGAGCACCAGTACCTTGAAAAAGGCCTGATGATGGTGCAAACCCAGCAGTACCAGGAAAGCATCGAGGGTAAAACCTTCCGTACCCTGGTGGTGCCGGAGGCGCCGTCCTACATGCCGCAAGCCGTGCGCCAGTTTGCCGGCCGCGAAAACTGCGAGTATGTGGAAAACGGCTTTACCTGCAAGGTACCCGCCGGCCAGTATTTCATGATGGGCGACAACCGCGATAATAGCGAAGACAGCCGCTACTGGGGGTTTGTGGAAGACCGCCTGCTGGTAGGCAAGGCCTTCCTGGTGTGGATGAACTTTGGCGACCTCAGCCGTATCGGCAGCCGCATTCATTAAGCGAGGCACTATGCGCAAGCAGCAGGGGTTTTCTTTACTGGTGGTGATGGCCATGGGCATCGTGGCCGCCACCGTGGTACTGATGTTTCTCAAGATCGTGCCGGTGTATTCCGAATACTATGCCGTCAAGGAAACGCTGGACACCATGGCACAAACCCCGGGCAAGACAGACGACGAGCTGCGCCGCGATTTTGCCAACCGTGCGGCGGTGCAAGACATCGTATCGCTGCGCGCCGGCGACCTGGTTATCGTCAGCAGCCCCACCATTATTGGCGTGGGTGCCCGCTATAGCCGCGAAGTACCGTTACGCGACCATGTGAAACTGGTCTTTGATTTTGAATACCAGGCAGGGGCACCTGTACTGAAAGACGCAAAATAAACTGTGAGCAACCAAGACAACCGTTTCCGGCGCCTGACCCAGGCGCTGGATTATTTTTTTACGCAGCCTGCGCTTTTGCGCCAGGCGCTGACGCACCGCAGCTTCGGCACGCCCAATAACGAGCGTTTCGAGTTTATCGGTGACAGCATCCTGAACTACACCGTAGCGCGCATGCTGTTCGACCGCTTTCCGCAGCTGAGCGAAGGCGAGCTGTCGCGCCTGCGTGCCAACCTGGTCAACCAGAACACCCTGGCCGAGCTGGCACACGAGCTGAAGCTGGGCGACTACCTGTACCTGGGCGAGGGCGAGCTGAAAAGCGGCGGTTACAACCGCCCGTCCATCCTGGCCGACGCGCTGGAAGCCACCTTTGCCGCCATCAGCTTCGACGCCGACTTCATGCGGGCCGAGCAAGTGGTGCGCCAGCTGTACGCCAGCCGCGTGGCCGCCATCGACCCCACCAAACACGCCAAAGACGCCAAAACCCGCCTGCAAGAAGCCCTGCAAGCACGCCGCCACACCTTGCCGCGCTATACCATCCTGCAGCAAAGCGGCGAGGCGCACGAGCAGAGCTTTCGCGTGCAGTGCGACCTGGCCGAGCTGTCCATCATGACCACCGGCGACGGCAACAGCCGCCGCGGTGCAGAACAGCAGGCGGCCGAGGCGGCCTTGCTGCTGCTTGAACAACATTTTGCCGCTGGCAAGAAATAAACCATGACCGATATCACACACCGCTGCGGCTTTGTGGCCATCGTAGGGCGCCCGAACGTGGGCAAATCCACCCTGATGAACCACCTGATTGGCCAGAAGATCAGCATCACCTCCAAAAAAGCGCAAACCACCCGCCACCGCGTAAACGGTATCTACACCGAGCCGGCGGCGCAGTTTGTGTTTGTCGACACCCCCGGTTTCCAGACCTTTCACAAAGGCGCGCTCAACGAAACGCTGAACAAGAGCGTGAAAGACACGCTCGGTAGCGTGGACTGCGTGCTGTTTGTACTGGAAGCCATGCGCTTTACCGGTGCCGACCGCGAAGTGATGGCGCTGCTGCCCAAAAATACCCCGGTGATGCTGGTCATCAACAAGCTGGATAAAGCCAAAGACCGCCTGCTGCTGTCGGCGTTCATCGAAGAAGTGCGCGCCGAGTTTGAATTTGCCGACGTGGAAGTGGTTAGCGCCAAGCACGGCCAACGCCTGGCCGAGCTGCTGGACAAAGTGCGCCCGCACCTGCCTGACTCGGTACCGCTGTACCCGGAAGAAATGGTCACCGACAAGAGCCAGCGCTTCCTGGCCGGCGAAATCGTGCGCGAAAAGCTGTTCCGCTACCTGGGCGAAGAGCTGCCGTACGAAATGAACGTCGAAGTGGAATCGTTCGAAGTGGACGGCAGCATGTTCCGCATCCACGTGGCCGTGCTGGTAGACAAAGAAGGGCAGAAGCCCATCGTGATTGGCCGTGGCGGCGAGAAACTGAAAAAGATCTCTACCGAAGCGCGCCTGGACATGGAGCAGCTGTTCGACTGCAAGGTGTACCTGGAAGTCTGGGTGAAAGTGAAATCCGGCTGGGCCGACGACGTGCGCTTCCTGCGCGATTTCGGCCTGAACTAACCCCTCGCCAAAGGTTGGCCGCATGCTAGCACGCACCCCCGCACCGCCGTACTGGGCGGTAGTCTTCAGCAACCAGCGCAGCGCCGCCGACGCGGCCGGCTACGGTGTCACCGCCGAGCAGATGGTGGCGCTGGCGGCCGACCAGCCCGGCTTTCTGGGGGCAGAGAGCGCACGCGGTGCCGATGGCTTCGGCATTACCGTATCGTACTGGCAGAGCGAGGCCGATATTGCCGCCTGGCGTGCCCACGCCGAACACCGTGTGGCCATCGCCGCCGGTTTCGACCGCTGGTACACCTGCTTTGCCACCCGCGTAGCCTACGTTGGCCGCGACCACCTGTGGGACAAGCCACAAGCCGATGCGCCAGGTCAAGGTTGATCGCCAGCCGGCCTACGTGCTGCACACCCAGCCCTATCGCGAAACCAGCCTGCTGGTAGAGGTGCTCAGCCGCGACCATGGCCGCTTCACCCTGGTGGCGCGCGGGGCACGCCGCCCGCGCTCCGACCTGCGCGGCCAACTGCTGCCATTCCAGCCCTTGCAGCTGGCCTGGTTTGGCAAAGGCGAGCTGCGCACCCTGCACACGGTAGACTGGCGCGGCGGCGTGCCGCAGTTTGCCGGCCAGCGCCTGGTATGCGGCTTTTACCTCAACGAGCTGCTGCTGCGCCTGTCGCCGCGCGACGACCCGTCCCCCGAGCTGTTCCAGCTATACGACCGCACCGTGCGCAGCATGGCGCGCGCCGATAACCTGGCCGATATCTTGCGCCGTTTCGAGCTGAACCTGCTGGCCGTGCTGGGCTACGCGCCACCGTGCAGCGAAGACGCTGCCGGCCAGCCGGTGCAGGCGGGCAGCTACTACCTGTGCCGCTTTGGCGAGCTGCCGCAACGCGTGGCCGCGCCAGATGCCAGCCCGCGCCAGCTGGTGGTGGGTGGCGACAGCCTGCTGGCGCTGGCCAGCGCCGATTTTACGCAGCCGCACAGCCGCCGCGACGTACGCGGCCTGCTGCGCCTGTATCTGGATGAACTGCTGGGGCCGGAACCGCTGGCCACCCGCGAACTGTTAACCACGCTTTACGCGCTGCAAGAAGACAGCGCCCCCAGCCGGAGACCATCATGATTCTGCTAGGCGTCAATATCGACCACGTTGCCACCCTGCGCCAGGCGCGTGGTACCCGTTTCCCCAGCCCGATCGAAGCCGCGCTGGTGGCCGAAACCAGCGGTGCCGACCTGATTACCCTGCACCTGCGCGAAGACCGCCGCCATATCCAGGATCACGACGTGGACGCCATGCGCGCCACCATCAAGACACGCATGAACCTGGAAATGGCGCTGACCGACGAAATGCTGGCCAACGCGCTGCGCGTGAAGCCGGAAGACGTGTGCCTGGTGCCGGAAAAGCGCGAGGAAGTCACCACTGAAGGCGGCTTGGACGTGATCCGCTACTTTGACGAAGTGCGCGAGTTCACCCGCCAGCTCACCGAGGCCGGCATCCGCGTGTCCATCTTCATCGACCCGGACGTGAAACAAATCCAGGCCGCCTGGGACGCTGGCGCCCGCGTGATCGAGCTGCATACGGGCGCCTACGCCCACGCCGATTTCCAGCACGACGCCCAGCAGGCCGAGCTGGCACGCATCCGCGAAGCCGCCGTATTTGGCGACCATCTGGGCATGGTGGTGAACGCCGGCCACGGCCTGAACTATCACAATGTGAAGCCGATCGCCGCCATTCAGGAAATTGCCGAGCTCAATATCGGCCACGCGCTGGTGAGCCACGCGCTGATGGTGGGCTTTGCGGCTGCGGTGCGTGAAATGAAGGCGCTGATGATCGAAGGCCGTCAGGGGCTGTAATGATCTACGGCATCGGCACCGATATGGCGCGCATCGACCGCTTTCAAGCGCTGCTGGACCGCTGGGGGCTGAAGGCGGGCCGCCGCCTGCTGGCCCCGGTGGAGCAGGATGAGCTGGCCGCCGCGGCCAACCCGGCGCGGCTGCTGGCCAAACGCTTTGCCGCCAAAGAGGCGCTGGCCAAGGCGCTGGGCACCGGCGTGCGCGCCCCGGTGCTGCTTACCGCCATCGCCATTACGCACGATACGCTGGGCAAGCCGATGTTTGCCTACGACGACGCCTTGCACGCCTTTCTGGCCGAGCGCGGCATTGCCCGCGTGCATTTGTCCATCACCGACGAGGCCGAGCACGCGCTGGCCTTTGTGGTGTGTGAAACCGGCCTTGCGGCCAACCTTTGAGCTTGAACATGAGCACACTTACTCTGCGGCGCGGCCCGGTAATGGCCGACGTTGCCGGTTTTAGCCTGAGCGACGCCGAAAAGCAGCGCCTGTGCCACCCGCTGGTGGGCGGCGTTATCCTGTTCCGCCGCAATTTCGACAGCGTGGCGCAGCTCAAAGCGCTGACTGCCGAGATCCGCGCGCTGCGCCAGCCCGAGCTACTGATTGCCGTGGACCACGAAGGCGGCCGCGTACAGCGTTTTCTGGCCGGCTTTACCCGCCTGCCGCCCATGCGTGTATTGGGCGAGCTGTGGGATGCGCAGGGCCAGACGGTGGCAGAAACCGCTGCCGAGGAAACCGGCTACGTGCTGGCCGCCGAGCTGCGCGCCTGCGGCGTCGACCTGAGCTTTACCCCTGTGCTGGACCTGGACTGGCAGCAGTGCGCCGTGATCGGCAACCGCAGCTTTCACGGCGACCCGGCAGTGGTGACCGCGCTGGCCAGCGCGCTGCAGCGCGGCCTGGCGCGTGGCGGCATGGGCAGCTGTGGCAAGCACTTTCCCGGCCACGGCTTTGTCGAGGGCGATACCCACGTGGCCATGCCGCAGGATAGCCGCAGCCTGGACGAGATTCGCGCCGCCGACCTGCAGCCATTTGCTGCCCTGGCAGCCAGCGGCATGAAGGCGGTGATGCCGGCGCATGTGATCTACCCGCAGGTAGACAATACCTCGGCCGGTTTTTCACGCATCTGGCTACAAGACATTTTGCGCGGCGAGCTGGGCTTTGACGGCACCATTTTCAGTGATGATCTGACCATGGAAGGCGCCGCCGGCGCGGGTGATATCGTGGCGCGTAGCGAGCGTGCGTTTGCTGCTGGCTGCGACATGGCCCTGGTGTGCAACCGGCCAGACCTGGTGGACGATCTGCTGGCCAGGTTGGCAGCACCGGCGCAGCCGCAGCTGGCGCAGCGCCTGCAAGGCATGGCCGGGCAGGGCGAGCAGGCAGCATGGGAACATGTTGTGGCCAGTGCCGGCTTTGCCGCTGCTGCAGCCCGGGTGGCCGCACTGGCCGTGCCGCCGCAGCAGCTGGCAGCCGGCCCGCAGGTGGGCGAGGCTCATTAAGCGCCTGCGTTACACAGCTCAGCATGCAACAAGGCCTGTCTGCCAACGCAGACAGGCCTTGTTGCATGAAAAAAGCCCGCCGTAGCGGGCCCGGGTGACGTGGCGCTTAGAACAGCTCGATATCACCGGTGTCGCTGCCGCTGCTGCTACCACCGGCCAGCTGCATTTCGCTGGGGCGTGCGCGGGTGCGGCGCTGGTCGTTCCATTGTTTTTCATGCATGTGCAGCCGTGCCAGCGAGCTGCGCAGCTTGGCCGCCAGGTTGCGCAGGTCGTCCGGCGATACCGCGTGAATGCGGCTGCAGTCCAGCGCATCCTGGTTCAGCTGGATCAGGATGTCGCCAGACGATTTGGAATCGTGCACCGCTTGTGCCTGCATGCTGACCGCGTTGCCGATTTCGCTGGCAGAGGCATTGATCTCGCTGATGGAGCGGGTGATGTTGTTCAGCTTTTCGCGCGAGGTATCGGCGTGGGTGGCGGCAAAACCGGCACGCTCCAGCGAGGTGGTCATGGCGCCCACAACCTTTTCGGTGCCGCGCTGCACATCGCCCATGATGTGCTGTACCTGCTGGGTGGCCTCCTGCGTGCGGTGCGCCAGTTTGCGTACCTCGTCGGCCACCACGGCAAAACCACGGCCGGATTCGCCGGCGCGCGCGGCTTCAATCGCAGCATTCAGCGCCAGCAGGTTGGTCTGGTCGGCAATGTCCTTGATGGAGGAGAGAATGCCGCCGATATTGCCGGACGCCTGTGCCAGGGCGCGTACATCGCGGGTGGCCTCCTCCAGCATGCTGGCGACGTCGGTCACGCCATTGATCACGATCAGCGTGGCCTCGCGGCTTTCGCCCATATCCTGTTCGGCATGCTGCGCCGCAGCGGTAATTTGCTCCAGGTCCACGCGCAGGCGTTCTGCTTGCTCTATCATGCGGGAAATGGCGCCAATCAACACTTGGCCATGGCTGGATTGCAGCAGGTTTTTTTGCAAGATGGCGCTGTAGGTGTCGGTAAGCTCTTGCGACATGGGTATCAGCCGCGCGCTGGAGCTCAGCACCTGGGTAAAGATATCGTCCAGCTCTTCTAGTAGCTGGTTGAAGTGGCGGCTGCAGCCTTCCCAGTCCGGGCTGGTGGCCAGGTCCAGTGTCTTGCTAAAGTCGATAGGTTCTTGTTTAAGTGACTGCAGGTGCCGGCGGAACGTGCGGGCAGGCTGGATAAAGTGCTTCTGGATGCGCCATGCCAGCGTGGCCATCACGGCCAGCCCGGTAAGCAGGCCACCCAGCAGGCCGGCCATGCCGGTTTCCGGTAACAGCAGACAGAGTGCAGGAATCAGGAGCAGCGGGATAAGTGCGGGAGCAATCAGACGAATCAGCGTAGCTTTCATGTTCTTCTCGGTATGGCTGATGCCATAGTTGTACTGCCAGTGTAAGGCAACACTGTTTGACGAATGTGACACGTGACTATGCGCAAAGTATACCCCTGTACATGTAGGGTTTTGAAAGCAATTCAGCAGGAATTTTAATAATGCAGAAGTTTTTTCACTGGATGATGCGCGGGGTGGGCGACCGCTTTGCCAGCCGTGAAGTGCAAGAGGCAGTAGACCTGCTCATCGCCGAAGTAGAGCCCAAGGTAAAACTGCTGCCCGGCGGTCAGCGCCAGTTGCGCCGCGGTGTGCGGCACCTGCTGGCGCAGCTGCAAGAGGTTGGCCGCTTACTGCCCGTGCCGCTGGACCTGAGCCCCGCAGGCTATAGCAGCGACCGGCGTGTGGGTTTGCTGTTTGCCTCGCCGCAAAGCCTGTGCGACAGCCTGCGTGCTAGCGATGCCATCCGTGCACACCTGGCCAGCCCGCAGTCGCCCGAGCAGCTGCAGGTGATGCTGGTGATGCAGCTGAACGAAGAAACGCGGCTGGGCAGCCAGCTGTTGCCGGATGGCAGCGTGCGTAGCGACGTACCGCAGCGTGTGCTGAGCTTTGAGCGGCACCGTTTTATTGCCGCCAGCGCCCAGCACGACGAGCTGCTGCGCGTATCACGCCAGCAAGCGTATAGCCTGCTGTGCCGCAACCTGGGGTATGGCATAAACCAGGCTGAAAGCGAGCGCCGCCTGCTGGAAGTAGAGCGCCGTGCCTTGCAATTGCAGCTGCAGCATAAAACCAATGTGCTGAACGCCGAGGCGCTAAACCTGCACGGCAGCATGACCCCGGCGCAAATGGCAGAACGCCTGGCGCAGGTGGAGCAGGCGCTGGCGGCATCGCAGCTGGTGGCGTCGTTGCAGGGCAAGCTCAAGCTGATACGGCAGGTGATCGAGTCGCCGGATGATTTTGTACACGCCAGCCTGCAAACCGCCTGGGTAGACCGCATGGGCGTGGTGCTGTCGCCCGCCGAGGGTGGGCAGCAGCTGGACTATGCCAATATCGACATGGGCTATCTGCAGAAGCGCCGCCGCGTGGTATTTGCGGCCAACCTTAGCCGTAGCGACCTGCGCGAATGGCAGCAGCGCTGGCCCGCGCTGGAAAACTGACAGCGCACGCGGTGCTAGCTACCGCACACAATCAGCGGCACCTGCATCTCTGCCGCCGACAGCCCGCCATGGTTGCCCAGCAACGGCGGGCGTTTTTCATCGTTGTTTACCATGTGCAGCAGCCCCCAGTTGTCCTTCATCAGCAAGACAAAATCACCGGCGCGCTCGGCTAGCAGCGGGTGGTGCGGCGCTGGGCCAAACCAGCCGTGTGCGATGACATCGGCGGCGGGCAGGCACCACGCAATATGGCCCAGCGTGTGTTCGAACGCGGTGCGAAAGGCCTGCGCCATGCCGGGTTTGACATGGCAGATCGCCGCCCGCGGCTCGCCGCTGAGTGGCTGGCGCAGCAGCGCTGCCAGCGCGGGGTAGTCGTTCAGAAACAGCAGGCGCTCTGGCGGAATATCCATCTGGCCATGGTCGGCGGTAATGACCAGTTTGCAGCTGGCCGGCAGCGTGGCGGCCAGCTCGGCGCAGTGCTGCTGCAGGCGTGCCAGCAGCGCCTGGGCTTTGGGGTGGGTGGTGCCTTTGCCGTGCATCAGCGAATCCAGGTCCGGGATGTAGGCGTAGACAAATTTGCGCTGCGGCGTGGCCGCCAGGGTGGCCAGGCTGGCAAACAGCTCGGCGTAACTGCGCCACGGCAGGTGCTGCGCCTGCCCGCCGTGGTGGCGGCTGTAGTGCGAGTCGGCAATGTACTGCGGCTGCAGTACATACTGCTGCCGGCCACGGCACTGCAGCGCGGATGGCTGGCTGTACAGCCGCGCGGCCAGGGTGTCGCTATCGGGCACCTCGCCGCGGGCCCAGTGGCTGCGCAGCGGCAGCGGGGTGGCAATGCAGCCGGCCTCCGGTGCCCAGACGTGCCACGCCAGCAGGCTGTGCTGGCTGGGCGGCAGGCCGGTCATCAGCGTGGTAATGGCCGCCGTGGTGGTGCTGGGGAAGACCGACGACAGCGTGGCGCACTGCTGCTGTTGCAGCCAGCCGCCGGGTGCCAGGGCGTTCAGCTGGGCGCAGCCCATGCCGTCTATCAGCAGCAGGATGACCGTATTGCAGTCATCCAGATCGTTCAGGGCAGGGTGCTGCAGCGGCGGGCAGCCGGCATGGCCATGCAGGCGCGCAGCCAGGTTGGCCAGGCTGTGCTGGTAATCGGGTAGCTGGCACTGCGCCAGCAGGCTGTCGGGCAAGGGGCTCACTGTTGTGCTTTCGTGCATGTGTTTATAGTGTGGGTTTTACCTTGTCTGGCAGGTTTTGTAAGCATCATGAGTGATTTGCGTGTGAGCTGTACCGAGTGCGGCGCCTGTTGTTCGGCGTTTCGTGTGTCTTTCCACCGCAGCGAGTTGGCCGCAGATGGCCGCCCCGGCGTACCCGCCGACATGGCCGTACACGAGGTAGGCAATACCTGGCGCATGGTAGGCACCGACGACAGCGCCGCCGACGGCCAGCCACCGCGCTGCGTGGCGCTATGCGGCACCGTAGGTAAAGCGGTGAGCTGCAGCATCTACGACCAGCGCCCGTCACCCTGTCGCGAATTCGGCGCGCTGGCTAGCGTCGGCATCTACGAAGCAGCCTGCAATCGCGCCCGCGCCCGCCACGGCCTGCCACGGCTGCAGGTGGACGATAGCTGGTAAGCCATAGTGGCAGTGCGCCCCCGTGCAGCCCGAAAGCATGGGGGCATCATGGGCGCAAGGCGTGCCACGCTATTGAAGCGGCAGCTTGCACACCGGTATGTTGTTTCAGGATGGTGGCGATTCAGACTGCAGGCTTTTACGCCATAACCCATCGCTTGGCCGAGTGATAAGGATGATGGCTTGCGTTTCGCTTCACCCATTTGCGCTGCGCTTGCCCGGAAACAGTTGGCCGCAGGGCTGTGCCATAAGCAATAGGCACGCACATGATATACGTGTTGCCGGCAGCCAAAACAAACCCCAGCCAGCCGGCTGGGGTTTTTCGTGGCAATAACGGGCAGGCCTAGCTGTACGCCAGGCTCAGGTGGTTGTCCCACTTCACCGGGAAGCGCTGGCTGCGGCGCGGGTCGATTTGCAGGGTCTGGCTGTCTATCCACACGATGTCGCCCAGCTCGTTGCTGGTAATGAAGTGGCGTTGGTCGCGGCTAAGGGCGATGCCGGCCGGCTTGCTGAGCGCTACGTGGCCCAGGTAGCTGCCGCTGCCGTCCCAGAACACCACGGCGTCGCCTTTGGTGGCGGTGCAGGCGATGCGGTTGGCGCCGGCGGCTACGCTGGCGGCGTAGCCGTTGCTGGCTAGCGCCAGCGCGTCGGGTGTGTCCAGCAGGCGCAGGCCTTGTTCGGCATTCCAGATGGCGGCCAGCGGGGCGGCGCCGTCGCCTTCGTACTGCAGCGCTACCGCAAAGTCGCGTGCGTTGATGCGGGCGAGGTGGCGTAGCGACAGGCGCTTGTCGTCCAGCACGTAGCTGGCGATGCTGCGGCCTTGTGCCGGGTCCACGATGTCGATCTGCGGCTTCATATTGTTGCGGTTGAGCTTGATGCGGCCGCTTTCCGGCAGGGTGAGGATGCCGCCGTTGGCGACCAGAATGCTGCCGTCGTCCAGCGCCTTGAGCTCGTGCGGGCCGATGCCGCCGCTGGGCATTTCGCGCAGTGGCTGTAGCGTTTGCGCATCGCGTACGGTCAGCAGGCCGTTGCCGCTGTCAATGTCGTTGTCGGTGGTGTACAGCTTGCCGTGCGCCAGGATGCCGTGGCCAAAGCCGTGGCGGTTGTCCGGGTAGTCGTACCATGCCAGCTGTTGGCCGCTGCGCCAGTTGAAGCGGGCGATCTGGTAGCCGGGGCGGCGGGCGAATACCAGGCATTCGCCGGGTCGGGCCGGGTCCAGCGCCAGGTGGTGGCCGCGCTCGGGCAGGGTGAGCTGGCCGCTGGCACCGGCCAGGCCTGCGCGGTGCTGGTTGCGGCCAACGTCGCAGGCCGAGATGATGGCCGGCTGGTCGGGTTCGCCGGCCCAGCTGCGCAGCGGCAGCGCCGCCAGGGTGAGGGCGCCGGCTTGCAGCAGCTGGCGGCGGGTTAGCTTAGTCGCCATCGGATTCATTAAAGCTGAGGGTGATGTCCAGGGTGTGCGCTACCGGGCCTTCTATCTGGGCCAGCAATTTTTCCAGTGCTTGTGCAGCAGGCTTTTCGCGGCCGCTATTGCCGTTTTTGGCCAGGTTTTCCGGCAGCTTGTCCAGCGCGGCCGCTACGGCTACGGTGGCGTCTTGCAGGGCTTTGGCTTGGGCAGGCTGGCCTTTGGCTTGCAGCAGGCTGTTGATGCCGGGCTGATCCGGGCTGCCGGTGAGCACGGCTTGCAGTAGGCTGAACTGGGCTTTCAGCAGGGCGCGGCCTTCGCCGCTGCGCTGTGCGTTGACCAGCTCGGGCTTTTGCTGCGGCAGGCGCGAGATTTCTTTGTGCATCTCGTTGACGCCCGCCAGGGTCAGGTTGATGACTTCTTCCAGCGGCTGGCTGGCGTTGGCGTATTGGGCGCCGGCTTGGCCGCTACGGCTCAGGTTGGCCGCAAAGTCTTGCCAGGCTTGTGCCAGGGGTGGGGTGTGGCTGGCGATTTCCTGGCCGTTTTGTTGTAGCCAGGCGCAGCGTGCGGCATCGCCCAGGTTTTTCTGCTGTGCAAACAGCTGGTATTCGATGGCGGCAAAGCCTTTGGCGGCGGCGCCGGCTTCTTCGTAGCTGTCTTTGCTACGGCCCAGGTTTTCGCTGACGGCTTGTTCGATCAGCGCGGGGCGTGCGGGTTTGAAGGCAATCACGCGCTGGCTGCGCAGCTCGGCGGTGGGGCCCCAGTTGAGCGGGGCGACGGCCATCCAGCTGCGGTAGCTTTGTCGCCATTGCTCGCGGGCGCTGGCCAGGTTGGCCGCACTATTGTCCTGGCACAGCTGTGTCAGGCTGCGGTTTAGCGCCTGGCTTTGCTGGCTGAGGGCGGTGTAACGGGGTAGTAGGGTGTGGCGGGCCAGGCTGTCGATAAAGGTTTGCTCGGCACTGGCGGCGTGGGCGAGCGGCGCGGCCAGTAGCAGGGTGGCCAGCAGGGTGCGGGACATGCGGTTTCCTTTGTGTGTGCCGGGCCCGCGCGCGGGGCCCGGCTGGTGCGGTGCTTGGCTGCCTTACAACGAGTTCAGGAAGCGCAGCACGGCGTCACGGTCGGCTTTGCTGAAGCTGGCAAAGCGCTGTTTGGCGGCTTCGGCTTCACCGCCGTGCCACATGATGGCTTCGGTCAGGTTGCGTGCGCGGCCATCGTGCAGGTACTGGGTGTGGCCGTTGACATCCACGAACTGGCCAATGCCCCATAGTGGCGGCGTTTTCCATTCGCGGCCGTCGGCCAGACCATCCGGGCGATTATCCGCCAGGCCCGGGCCCATATCGTGTAGCAGCAGGTCGGTGTAGGGGCTGATTTTCTGGCCGGATACTTCTGGCAGGCCAGCCAGCTTGCCGGTGGTGTAGCTTGGCGTGTGGCAGGTGGTGCACTGTGCCTGGTTGAACAGCAGCTTGCCGCGGCGTACTGCCAGGGTATCGGCATCGCGCTGCGCTGGTACGGCCAGCGTGCGGCTGTAAAAGATGACGGCGTCCATCTTGCTGGCGTTGATTTCTGGCTTGCCACCGTGTGGGGCTTTCAGGCAGTCGCGCTGCGATGGCATGCATTCTTCTTTGGGGAATTTGGGCGAGGTAATGCCGATATCGCCATTGAACGCACCGGCAGACTGGTGGGCGATGGTCGCTACGTTGGCTTTCCAGCCAAAGCGGCCCAGCAGGGTTTTGTTTGCGTAGGCGTCGTGCACGTAGTTTGGCTTGCCGCTGATGCCCTGGCCTGCTGCGGCCTGGGCTTTGGCGTTGGCCAGGATGTCTTTTTCGCTAATGGCTTCCAGTAGGCCCAGGCCGATCATTTGGGGGGCGATGCGCGGCGAGATCTGTACTTGCGGGTGCAGCGGGCCATAGCCCAGTTCGGTGAGCTGGTAGGTGGGCTGGCGCAGGCTGTAGCTTTCGCCATCGGCAAAGCGCCCGGCTTGTTCGGTGTAACTGACGGCCACTTTACCTTCCGGGTTTACCCCGGGGATGGCGTCGTTATTGAACTGGCCGCCGTAGTTGGGCTCTGGCAGGGTGCTGCCGTTTTTGCCGGGGATGGACAGGCGGAACAGCAAGGCCAGCGGTTGTTCGGCTTGCAGGCCGTTTTCAAAATTGGGGGTGGCGCCGCGGCCGTCCAGTGCATGACAGGCACCGCAGGAGCGGGCGATGAAGTGTGGCCCCAGGCCGTCGCGCGCCGTGGTGGACGATGGCGCTTCTACCCAGGCTTTCTTGAAGAAAGAGTTACCGATGAAAAACTGCGTCTGGCGGTCGCTGGCCATGTTGGCCGCAGGCAGCGAGAAAGCATTGCGGCCAACTTCGTAGACGGTAGTGTTGCCACCCAGTTTTTCGTCACCGTCCTGATAGGGGGCAACTTCTTGTGCGGCAGTAAAACCCAGCGTGCCGAGGATTGCAGCCGTGCCACCCAGCGTGGCTGCAAGGGAGAGATATTTCTTTTGCATGGTGTTTTCCGGTCAATGCAAATACCCGCCTGCGGCTGCAGGCGGGGTGGTGGGTGGTGGTGAGTACGGCTTAGCCGTTAACGTTCAGTTTCTTGATACCCAGTGCCTTGGCGGCTTCTACCAGGCTGCCGGCCTGCTTTTTCAGCGCGGCAACCGTGGCTTGTACGCGGCTGCGGCCTTCTTTTTTCACGATCTCCTGGTCGAATGGCGCCTGAATGCCTTCTGCGGCTTTCATGGTGGCGTCCATGTCGGCGGTCACGCGCTCGGCGGCCTTGCTGTTGCTGGCGGCAACCAGGTCGCGCAGGCTGGCACCTTTTACCACGCTGCCATCTACGCGTTTGTATTCACCCAGCCACACGTTCTGGATGCCCTTGGCGTTGGTGATTACGTCGCGGTGGGTGTTGTCGGAGAAGCAGCTGTGCTCGTCTTCCTGGTTGCGGCTATCCAGTGCCACTTCCATGCGCTCGCCAGCCAGCTCGGCACGCGACAGTACGCCAATGCCCACCATGATCTGGCGGATAGCGTCCGGGTTTTTGGCAAACTTGGCGCGGTAGTTGTTGCTGCCTGGCTTCCACTGGCTGGCAACGCTGGCCAGGTCGTCTACCAGCAGTTCGGCGGCCACTTTCAGGTATTCGCGGCGGCGGTCGGCATTGGGGGCTTTGCCGTCGACAAAGTCGGTAAAGCTGCGTTTGCCCGGGCCGGCTACGTCGAAATCCTGGCCCCACAGCAAGAATTCGATAGCGTGGTAGCCGGTGGAGACGTTTTCTTCACCGCCGCGCTCGTTCAGCGACGACAGCTTTTCTTTGGTAATGGCGACTTTGCGGTTATTGACGATGCCGGCGTTTGGTTTGCCTTTTACGCCATCAATATAGGCCTCATCCAGTGGCCAGGCGTTGATCTGGCCTTCCGGGCCTTTGGCGTCGTCGATCGGGCCGCCGTAAAAGCGGAAGGCTTCGGTCTGGCCGTACGGCTCGCGTGCTGCCAGCCAGGCTTTGCGTGCTTTGGCCAGGGTGTCTTCGGAGGGGGCAGCGACAAAGGCATCTACCGCGGTTTTCAATTCACGCGCGCCCTGCAGCGAATCTTCGTAGCTGGCAAAAACGATCTGGCTATAGGTTTCTACTACACTGGCGCGGTTTACGTCGGCAGCAAAGGCGGCCGGGGCGAGCAGGGCAGAACCAAGGGCGAGTGCAAGCAGGGTTTGGCGCATGAAAGTAAGTCTCTTTATTGGTTGTAAAAAGTAGTACTGATGATAAGTATTATCATTTGGATAGTCAATCGGCACTTGCCAGCGGTTTATTTTGCGCCCAGCGCGCTTTTTGCCGGTGCGGTGCTGGGTGATGCGCCGCCTTCGTGGTATCCTTGCGCCCCTTTTTTGCACAGTGACCCGTCACCGTTACATGCGAGACCCCTGCGATCACTACACTATCGACCTGATTGGCGGCACCCGCGCCAAGCCCGGGCGCAAGCCGCTGGGCGAGCGCGCCATGACGCCGGCCGAGCGCAAGCGCCGTAGCCGCGAGCTGCGCCGCAACCGTTTGCAGGAGCTATCGGTAACGGTAGAGCTGTCGCGGGACGCGCAAAAAGCGCTGGATAAAATGATCGAGTGGTGGGGGGTGAGCAAAAAAGAAGCCATCAACCGCGCCATGCTGATTGCTTGCCAGTCGCAAACCGGGCGCACGGGTACGCTGTTCGAGTTTGACGCCGAGTTCCTGCTACCGCAGCCGGTAAAAAAGCGTAGCCGCAAAAAAGCCGAATAAGCCGTGTGTTATCAAAAAAGCCAGTCGACCATGACTGGCTTTTTTTATTGCCATTTTTACTGCTGCTCAGTGCGTCTTAATCGCTTTTCTTTGCCGGGCTATCTGTGGTGATGGCGGGCAGGCTCTGCATGGCGGCGTGGCGGGCATCGTCTTCGCTGTGCAGGTAGCGCCGCGTGGTTTGTATGCTGCCATGGCGCAGGTTCTGGCTCACCATCAGCAGGCTGATGCCGGCATCCAGCTGGTGCGTGGCGGCGGTGTGGCGCAGCCAGTGCGTGCTGGCTTGCTGCAAGGTTGGCCGCATGGCGTCGGGTGCCTGCTCGGCGGCGCGTTGCAGGATTTCCTTGATCAATAGATACAGCGCCTTGTCGCTAATGCCTTGCTGCGCGCCGCGGCCATCGCCCAGCCGGCACAGCAGCGGTGTGTCTTCCCCGCTGGCGGGTAGCGGGCTCAGGCCCAGGTGTAGGCGGTAGCGCTGCAGTGCGGCCAGCAGGGGCGGGCTGACGGGAATGTCGCCGGTGCCGGTTTTGCCGTGCACGCGCCACCACCAGTTGCCGCGTTTCTGATGCATATCCCCCATGCGTGCTGTGCTGGCCTCGCTGCGGCGTGCGCCGCTGTAGTACAGCAGGCTGAACGCCCAGATGGCGCGCTCGCGGTGAGCGACCTGGCGCGGCGAGTCTGCTGGGAGTGCTTGCAGGGTGTGGCAGATGTGCGCCCAGCAGTCGGCGTCAAAAAAGCGGCCATTTTCCACGGTGCGGCGCTGCCGGGGGGCTTTGTGTAGCCGGAACGGGTTGCCATTCAGGTGGCCAGCATGGTTCAGATAGCTGTACAGCCCGCCCAGGATGGTAAAGGCGTGGTCGATACTGCTGGCGGAGAGCGGGCCGGTGAGGGGGCGCCACTGCGGGTGGCTACGCGGTACGGAGGGGCCTATCCATTGCTCCGCAGGGTGGGGGTGGGCCAGAAAACGCCGGTAATCGTGTACGTCCTCCCGTTTTACCTCGGCCAGGCCTTGCTGCCGGCTATTCAGCCAGAGCAAAAAGCGCTCGGCTTCTTTGCGGTAGCTGCGCAGGGTGGCGGGGCGCTGGGCGTATTCCGCCAGCCAGACCAGTACTGCTTCGGTGTCGCTGTGTGCGCTGATCAGGCTGTTTTGCGAGGTGGGGGTGGGTGCGGGCAGCAATTTTGCGGCTTTCTTTGGTAAAAACTTCCGATAAGTATAATTATCGGAAAAGTAATTGGCAAATCATTAAAAAATACATGTAATACGTAATAAAAATAATGAACAAAAAAGGGTATAATGCGTAAAAATCAGGAGGTATTTATGGATATCTATGCGCGCATCCGCCAGGTGGCATTTGATATGGTGTCTGAGGGGGAGTGGCCTACCGTGGTAGAAGTGCGGGCCCGGCTGGGTACCGGCTCGAACACCACCATCAACAACACGCTAAAGCAGTGGCGGCAGGAGTTTCTGTCGCGCATGGCCACCAGTGTGCGCCGGCCGGACTGGCCGCCAGCACTGGCTGATGCATTTGGCCAGCTGTGGCAAAAGGCTTGCGATGTGGCGGAGGAAAACCTGGCCACACTGCGTGAAGAAGTCAGCCTCAAGCTGGAGCAAGTCGTGGCAGAGTTGGCCGCAGCGCAGCGCGAGCTGGATGCGCGGGCCGATCAGCTGACCAGCCTTTCCGGCGAGCTAGCGCAGCAGCGCGAGCAGGGCCAGCAGGCCCGGCAGCAATTGGCCGAAGAACAAAGGCGGCGGCAGGCGCTGGAAGAAAGCGTGTCCGGCCTGGCGGCGTCCCTGGATGAGGCGCGTGCGCAAACATTGCTGCAACAAAAAGAGGCCGATGAGCGCGTGGCGGCGCTAGAGGCGCGCCAGGAGGCGCGTGTGCAGCAGCTGGCTGTGGAGGCGGCGCAGCGCGAGGCGCTGGCGTACGAGCGCTTTGAGGGTATGCGCGTGCGCTTGTACGAGCAGGTAGAAGAAGAGCGTACGCAAATGAAGCAGCGCACGCAGCTGCTGGAGCAGCAGCTGGCAGCGGCGCAGCAGCAGCTGGAGGCGCAGCGCAAGCAGCAGCAGCAATGGCAAGCCGATAGCGCGCGCGAGCTCGGTAAGGCGGCGGCTATGCAAGAGGCGGCCGCGCAGCGCGAAGCGCAGCTGCAGCAAGCTTGCCAGCAGTGGCAGCAGGCCGATGTGGTGCGGCAGCAGCAGCTGATGGCGCTGGCTGGCGAAGCGTCGGCTTTGCGCACCGAGCTGCAGATCGTGCGCGAGCAGCGCATGCCGCAGTTGCAGCAATGGCTGTTGCTGCATCGCGAACAGTTGGCCGCACTGCCAGCGGACGAGGCGGCAGCGCAGCTGGCGGGGTGGCTGGGCCTGTCAGCCGAATAGGCGGCTAAAGCGGGCGCAGATTTGCTCCAGCGCGGCGCGGTCACTGTCGTCGAATGACGCCAGCTCGATGGAATCGACATCCAGTACGGCACGCACGATACCGGCCTGGTCCAGCAGTGGCACCACGATTTCCGAGCGCGACAGCGACGAGCAGGCAATGTGGCCGGGGAAGGCATCCACGTCCGGTACCACTAGCGTAGTGGCTTGCTGCCAGGCGCTACCGCACACGCCTTTGCCTTTGCGAATGCGCGTGCAGGCGATGGGGCCCTGGAAGGGGCCGAGTACCAGCTCGTCGTTTTTCACCAGATAAAAGCCGGTCCACAGCCAGCCGAAAGTGTGATGTATGGCGGCGGCGGTGTTGGCCATGGCGGCGATCAGGTCGTCTTCGCCATCAATCAGGGCGAAGGCCTGCGGTAGCAGGGTGGCGTAGCGTTCGGCCTTGGTCTGGCCGTCGATGATCAGGTTTTCAGCCACTTGGCGAATCCTTGTTGAAAGCAGGGCGGGGCGGCAGCATAACAAAAAAGCCGGCGGCTGTGCCCCCGGCTTTTTTGTGGTGAGACTGGCCGGTGCGCGCAAGTGCACTGGCTTTGTAATGGGAGGGCCGCCGATGCGGATGGTTTGGTGATGCGGCCCAGCTTTGCCGGGTCCGCTGCCAAGGGTGTCTGTTCTGGTGTGCGGCCCGCAAAAAAGCCGGGGCGGTGCCTCCGGCTTTTTGATGTCTTGCCCGTGCAGGCTTACATCATGTGTTGGCCGCCGTTGATGGCAAAGTCGGCACCTGTGATGAAACCAGCGATATCGCTGGCCAGGTAGTTTACCAAGCCGGCAATCTCTTCCGGCTGGCCCAAGCGGCCTACCGGAATCTGGGCGATGATCTTGTTGCGTACGTCTTCCGGTACCGCCATCACCATGTCGGTGCCGATATAGCCCGGGCTGATGGTGTTCACGGTAATGCCTTTGCGCGCTACTTCTTGCGCCAGCGCCATGCTGAAGCCGTGCATGCCGGCCTTGGCGGCCGAGTAGTTGGTCTGGCCAAACTGGCCTTTCTGGCCATTGATGGACGAGATGTTGATCACGCGGCCAAAGCCACGTTCCAGCATGCTGTCCACTACCGGTTTGCACACGTTGAACAGGGAATCCAGGTTGGTGCTGATCACCGCATCCCAGTCGGCCTTGCCCAGTTTGCGGAAGCTGCTGTCGCGGGTAATGCCGGCGTTGTTTACCAGTACGTCTACCGGGCCGATGTCGGCCGTGATTTTGGCGATGGCTGCCTGGCAGGAGTCGAAATCGCTCACGTCGCATTGTACGGCGTGTACCTCAAAGCCCAGGCCTTTCATGTCGGCGGTCCAGGCTTGCTCTTTGCCTGGGCGGCTGTAGGTGGTGACGACGGTATGGCCGGTTTGCGCCAGGGCTTTGCAAATGGCGGTACCGATACCACCCATGCCACCGGTAACCAGTGCGATACGTTTTGTCATGGTGCTGACTCCTTGTCTGTATGTAATGTGGGTACACACATTACCGTTGAAATTTTTCTTCTGGGTGACAGATTAGAGTCAGTGCCATGAAATGTAAATGGTGTTTTCCCTTATAGATATTATTTATTTCGCATTTTGGGCGTGCGTGACCAGTTTTTGCAGTAAGGTCAGCCTGGCTGGGGAGATCTGGCCATCATCACAGGCCTGCTTGATGGCGCAGGAGGGCTCCATGCGGTGCGAGCAGTTGTGAAAGCGGCACTGGCCAATAAACGGGCGAATTTCCGGAAATAGCGCTGGCAGCTCGGTGGCGCCAATGTGACCCAGGCCAAATTCTTGCAGGCCTGGCGAGTCGATCAGGTGGCTTTCGCTATCGAGGTGGTAAAGCGCGGCGTGGGTGGTGGTGTGCTTGCCGGAGTCCAGTGCCACGGAAATATCCCCTACGCGTGCGGCGGCCTCGGGCAGCAGGGCGTTGGTAAGGGTAGACTTGCCCATGCCGGATTGTCCGACAAGTACACTGGTGTGGCCTTGTAGCAGTGGGCGCAGTTCGGCGGCACCATCCAGTGCGCTGACCACCGCCAGTTTGTAACCCAGCTTTTCATAAGCCTGCAGCTTGCTTAGCCACGCGGCTGTTTCTGGCAGGTCGCGCTTGTTGACCAGAATAACCGGCTCGATATCGGCGGCTTCTGCGGCGAGCAGGCAGCGGTTCAGCAGCTCTTCGTTGGGGCTGGGTACGGCGGCGGTAACAAAGATGATGCGGCTCACGTTGGCCGCAATCAGTTTGGTGCGCCAGTCGTCCTGGCGGTATAGCAGGCTGCTGCGTTCGTCTACCGATTCGATGACGGCTTGTTCATCGTTAATGATGCTGAGCTGGACGTGGTCGCCGCAGGCAAAATCCACGCGTTTGCCGCGGCTGGTGCAGTCATAGGTGCGGCCGGCGGTTTCTACAATGAAACGGCGACCGTAGCTGCGGATAATCTGGCCTTGCTGTTTCATGCGGCAGGCAGCAGGGCTTCTGCTTTGGCGGCGCAGATAAAGTCGTTCAGCGTCAGGCCGCCGGCGTCGTGGGTGCTAAAACGCACCACGGCGCGGTTGTAGTGTACCGACATGTCCGGGTGGTGGTCTTCTGCATGGGCTATCCAGGCGAGTGCATTCACGAACGCCATGGTTTTGTAGTAGTCGTCAAACATGAAGGTTTTGACCAGTTCGATGCCTTCCACTTGCCATTGCGGCAGGTGGCCCAGCAGTTCGCTAACGGTTTGCTGGCTTAGCGGGTGGGCGCCGTGTTGCGCTTCGCAGTGAAGCTCGAGCAGATTCATGTTGTGGTTCCTTGCAGGTGGGCGATACGCAGGCTCGCCGGTGGGTGGGAGTCGTAAAACGCGGAGTGTAGCGGGTCTGGCGTGAGCGTGCTTGCATTGTCACGATAGAGTTTTATCAGGGCGCTTTGCAGGGCGCCGGCCGGGCTGTGGGCCACGGCGTAGCTGTCTGCTTGGTATTCCTGATAGCGCGATAGCAGGCTGCCCAGCGGCGCCAGCAAAAAGGTAAAGGCGGGCGCGCACAGCATGAATAACAGCAGCGAGTTGGCCGGGTTACCCTGGCTGACATTCAGGCCGGTATGGAAATCGCTGTTGTGCAGCAGCATGGCGAAAACGGCTAGAAAAACCAGGGTGCTGACAAAGGTAAGCGCCAGTCGGGTGCGGATGTGGCCGTGGTGGAAGTGGCCCAGCTCGTGTGCCAGTACGGCTTCAATCTCGTCAGCATCCAGCTGCGCCAGCAGGGTGTCAAAAAACACGATGCGTTTGTTTTTGCCCAAGCCGGTAAAGTAGGCATTGCCGTGGGCAGAGCGGCGCGAGCCATCCATGACAAACAAGCCGTTGCTGGTAAAACCGCAGCGCTGCAGCAGTGCCTGGATGCGGCTTTGCAGTGTGGTGTCTTGTAATGGCGTAAAGCGGTTGAAACGTGGCGCAATCAGCGTGGGGTAGGCCCAGCTCAGCAGTAATATAAAGCTGCACCACGCCAGCCATGTCCATAGCCAGAAGTGCGGGCCGCCGTGCGCTAGCAGCCACAGCACGGCGGCGAGTACAGGGGCACCGATCACGATGCCCAGTAGCACGCCGCGCAGAAGGTCGACCGCAAACAGCGCGGGCGTGGTGCGGTTGAAGCCAAAACGCCGCTCCAGCACAAAAGTGCGATACAGGGATAGCGGCAGCCCGGCGCAGCTGCTGGCAAACAGGCACAGACCCAGGGTGGCCATGCCCGTCAGTAGTGTACTGTCAAACCAACTGGCGCCAAGCTGTGCGGCCAGGCTGATGCCGCCGCCAAAGGTGAGTAGCAGTACGGTGACCGTGTCTAGCAGCAGGCTGGCCATGTGCAGCTTGCTGCGGGCGCAGGTGTAGTCGGCCGCTTTCTGGTGGGCTTCCAGCGTAATGCTGTGGGCAAAGCCGGGTGGTACCTGCTGCCGGTGGCGGCGCACGTGCTTGATCTGGCGGCGTGTTAGCCAGGCTTGTACCGCCAGGCTGCTTAGCAGGGCCAGCAGGGTGGCCCATGAAAATGCGTTCATCAAGTGCGTTTGCCCTGTATGGGGTAAATGTCAGAAAATAGCTGAATTTTGAAAGAGCCTTATTATGCCGCAAGAACCGACACACCTCATCTGGCTGGACATGGAAATGACCGGCTTGAACCCGGATGGCGACCGTATTATCGAAGTGGCCATGATCATCACCGATAGCCAGCTGAATGTTGTAGCCGAGTCTCCCGTGATTGCCGTGCATCAGTCCGATAGCGTGCTGGATGCCATGGACGACTGGAACAAGAACACCCACGGCAAATCTGGCCTGGTAGCCCGCGTCAAGGCATCTGCGGTTAGCGAGGCGCAGGCCGAGCAGGTATTGCTGGATTTCCTGCAGCTGCACGTGCCGGCGGGCAAGTCCCCTATGTGCGGCAACTCCATTTGTCAGGATCGCCGCTTCATGGCGCGCTGGATGCCAAAGCTGGAAGATTACTTTCACTACCGCAATCTGGATGTGTCCACGCTGAAAGAGCTATGCAAGCGCTGGCGGCCAGAGCTGGCCAAGGGCGTGGTAAAGAAAGGCAAGCACGAGGCGCTGGCCGATATTCTGGAATCCATCGAAGAGCTGCGCTACTACCGCGAACATTTCCTGAAAGTGTAACGCCTGCACATGTCTACCGACCGTACCTGCATTAACGAGCAGCCCGTCTGGGCGCGGCTGCACCAGCACCAGCGCGCCACACGCCACCTGCACATGAAAGAGCTGTTTGCCCAGGACGCACAGCGTTTTGACCGCTATTCCCTGCAGCTTGATGGCCTGATGCTGGACTACGCCAAGAACCGCATTACCGACCGCACGCTGGAGCTGCTGCAGGAGCTGGCCCAGGCGGCAGACCTGCCAGGCTGGATGCGCAAGATGCGCGCGGGTGAGCGCATCAATATCAGTGAAAAGCGCGCGGTGCTGCATAGCGCCTTGCGTTTGCCGGCGCAGGCCAGCTTGCTGCTGGATGGCGAAGACATCGTGCCGCCGGTCCATGCGGTGCTGCAGCGCATGGCAGCTTTTTCGCAGCGGGTGCGTGCGGGGGCGTGGCTGGGCTTTAGCGGCCAACGTGTACGCCAGGTAGTTAACATCGGTATCGGCGGCTCCGACTTGGGCCCGCTGATGGTGGCCGAGGCGCTCAAGCCCTATGCCGACCCGGCGCTGACTTTTCATTATGTGTCCAATGTGGACGGGCAGCATCTGGCGCAGGTGCTGCAGCAGTGCGATGCGGCTACCACGCTGTTTATCGTGGCATCGAAATCGTTTGCCACGCCGGAAACACTGCTGAACGCCCAGGCGGCGCGGCGCTGGTTTTTGCAGCATGCGGGCGAGGCGGATATCGCCCGCCATTTTGTAGCGGTATCCACCAATGCGCCCGCGGTGCAGGCCTTTGGTATCGATACGGACAATATGTTCGGCTTTTGGGACTGGGTGGGCGGGCGCTATTCTGTCTGGTCGGCGATTGGTTTGCCGGTGATGCTGCAGATCGGCCCGGAGCGCTTTGCCGAGTTTCTGGCCGGCGGCGCGCGGATGGACGAGCACTTCTTCAATACCCCGTTCGAGCGCAACATCCCTGTGCTGCTGGGCTTGATTGGTATCTGGTACAACACCTTTTATGGTGCCCACACGCACGCCATCATGCCTTACGACCACGGCCTGCGCCGCTTGCCGGCGCATATCCAGCAGATGGATATGGAGTCCAACGGCAAGCGGGTAGGGCGCTATGGCGAGCGGCTGGATTTCGACACCGGCCCGGTGATCTGGGGTGAGGAGGGGGTGAACAGCCAGCATGCCTTCTTCCAGCTCTTGCACCAAGGCACGCGTCTGGTGCCGTGCGATTTCATTATTGCCATGAATACTCATTATCCGGTGGGTGAGCAGCACCGCGTGCTGGTGGCCAACTGCTTTGCCCAGACCGAGGCGCTGATGCGTGGCAAGACCGAGGCGGAGGTGTTGCAGGAGCTGAGCCATATGAGCGGTGACGAGCTGGATATGCTGTTGCCGCAAAAGCTGTTCCCGGGTAACCAGCCTAGCAATACCATCGCACTGGATAAGGTAACGCCTTATAACCTGGGCATGCTGCTGGCCATGTACGAACACAAGGTGTTTGTACAGGGCGTGATCTGGGGGGTGAACTCGTTCGACCAGTGGGGCGTGGAGTATGGCAAACAGCTGGCCAGCCGCTTGCTGACCGAGCTGGAAGCGGGGCAGGTGGCTGCCCACGATGCCTCTACCTGCGGCTTGATGCGTCACTATATGGAGCGCCGCCATGAATCTGCATGAGCTGGCGGTGCAGCTGGGCCAACAGTTGGCCGCAGCAGGGCAGCGCGTGACGGTAGCCGAATCCTGCACCGGTGGTGGTGTGGCAGCAGCGCTGACCGCCGTTCCCGGTAGCTCGGCGTGGTTCGATCTTTCGGTAGTGACCTACAGCAACGAAGCCAAGCAGCGCCTGCTTGGCGTGCCGCAGGCGATATTGCAGGCGCATGGCGCCGTCAGCTTGCCGGTGGCTGCTGCCATGGCCGAAGGTGCACGTGAGCTGGCCGGGGCTGATTGGGCTATGTCTGTCACTGGCATTGCGGGCCCTGGTGGCGGCTCGGCAGAAAAGCCTGTCGGGACCGTATGTTTTGCCGTGGCGCATGCCACTGGCACAGAGGCGCGCAGTTGTCATTTTGCGGGCGACCGTGACCAGGTGCGAGCCCAGGCGGTGGTGTGGGTACTGGGCTTTTTGCAGAGCTGTCTTTCCGGGCAGGCTGCGGCGTAATAGCGATAAAAAATGCCTTTTATGTGAATTTTGCGTGATATTTATGCAAAAACGCAGGTGTCGCACTGTGCGGCTGTGCGTATAATCACGCCCCTGCTCGCATAATTGAGGCAGGTTTGTTGGCGCCAATGCGACGGTAAGCCTGCCTTACTAATATGTTGGCCGTGTGTAGCGGCAAGATTATCGCTACTATGAGCCAGCCACTTTACAGACACGACGTTGGGAGAGACATCTCATGCAAATTACCAAGAAAAAGAGCCTGGCTGTTGCTGCTGCAACCCTGATGGCTGCGGCTTCATCCAGTTTTGCTTTCACCCCTGCCGTGGTCTACGACCAGGCTGGCAAATTCGACAAGAGCTTTAACGAAGCGGCCTATACCGGCGCCGAGCGCTTCAAGAAGTCTACTGGCATCGCTTACCGCGAAGCGCAGATCGCCAACGAAGCGCAAAAAGAGCAAGTGCTGCGTAACCTGGCGCGCAAGAATGTCGATCTGGTCATTGCTGTTGGTTTCTCCTTTACCCAGGCTGTTCAGACCGTGGCTGCCGAATTCCCTAAAGTGAAATTCGCCATCGTGGATGACGTGGCCAAGGGCGCAAACGTACAGTCTGTGATCTTCAAGGAACAGGAAGGCTCCTACCTGGTAGGCATGGCGGCTACCCTGGCGTCCAAATCCAAAAAAGTGGGTTTCATCGGTGGTATGGATGTACCGCTGATTCGTGCTTTCGGCTGCGGCTATACCCAGGGTGCCA
Organism: Vogesella mureinivorans; assembly: GCF_007644035.1. Taxonomy (GTDB): domain Bacteria; phylum Pseudomonadota; class Gammaproteobacteria; order Burkholderiales; family Chromobacteriaceae; genus Vogesella; species Vogesella mureinivorans. The sequence continues at coordinate 91,154 of NZ_VMTV02000099.1, forward strand.
AGGCAGCAGATGCCAAGGTCGAAGTGGTATCCAATATGACCGGCACCACCCCGCAAGCGTTTAACGACCCGGCACGCGGTGGCGAGCTGGCGCGTAGCCAGTTTGACCGTGGCGTAGACGTGGTATTCCACGCTGCTGGCGGTACCGGCATGGGCGTGCTGCAAGCGGCCAAAGACAAAAACAAGCTGGGTATCGGTGTGGATTCCAACCAGAACCACCTGTTCCCGGGCTTTGTGCTGACCTCCATGCTCAAGCGCGTAGACAATGCTGTTTACCAGCTGATGCTGGATGGCCAGAAAGGCACCTGGAAGCCAGGCGTGGTGACCATGGGTCTGAAAGAAGGCGGTGTGGATTGGGCGCTGGATGCGAACAACCGCAAGCTGATCAGCAAAGATATCGAAACCAAAGTAAACCAGGCCAAGAAAGACATTATTTCTGGCAAGGTAAAAGTGGTTGACTACCGCGCTGGCAATAGCTGCCCGGTAAAATAATGTTGTAATCGTCTGTCTGATCCAGACGACTTGTGCGGCAAGCAGTTCATTCTGCTTGCCGCACTTTATTGTGTCTGCAGTGGCGGTATAGTGAAGCCTGTTGCTGCTGCACAGCCCGGCTGCAGCTTGGCACGGGAGGGGTAGCCCCAGGCGTGGCGCGTGGCAGGTTTGCCATGCGGCCCGCAGGGGGAAAGGTGGCCGGCCTGGCTGGCTACCGTCTGATTATCGAGTTTCGTTTGGCGCGTGCGGCAAGCAATACCTGCTTGCCGCGCTTTGTTGTGCCTGCTGTATGCGGGGCGCCATATGGAAACGGCATTTTAACCGAGAGCGAGATCACTATGGCCGAATTAGCCATCGAGCTCATTGGCGTGAACAAACACTTCGGTGAAGTGCACGCCAATAAGAACATTACTTTCGGAGTTCGCAAAGGTACCGTTCACGGCATTATTGGCGAGAACGGTGCTGGCAAATCCACACTGATGAGCATTATCTATGGCTACTATCAGGCGGATTCCGGAACCATCAAGATTAACGGCAAGGCCGAGCGCATTCGTTCGTCGCATGCGGCCATTGGCCTGGGTATTGGCATGGTGCATCAGCATTTCATGCTGGTAGACCCGTTTACCGTGCTGGAAAACATTGTGCTGGGTGCCGAAGGTGGCATAACGCTGGATGGCAGCCTGGCTGCCGCGCGTACCCATCTGCAAAAGCTGAACCAGGACTACGGTCTGCAAGTGGACCCGGATGCGATTGTGGGCGAGCTGGGGGTGGGCACGCAGCAGCGTGTGGAAATCCTGAAAACGCTGTATCGCGGTGCCGACGTGCTGATTCTGGACGAGCCCACCGCAGTGCTGACACCGCAAGAGGCGGACGACCTGTTCCGCATCCTGCGTCTGCTGCGCGACCAGGGCAAGACGGTGATCCTGATTACGCACAAGCTGCGCGAGGTGCTGGATATTACCGACGATGTCACGGTAATGCGTGCCGGCGAAATCGTGGGGCAGGTGCGTACTGCGGATGTCACCAAGGAAGACCTGGCCGACCTGATGGTTGGCCGCAAGGTGAACATGCACCTGGACAAGGCCGCCGCCGTGCCAGGCAAAAAGGTGCTGAGTGTCTCCGGCCTGAACCTGGTAGACAGCCGTGGTGTAGCGCTGCTGAAGGATATCGGCTTTGACCTGCACGCTGGCGAGATCGTGGGTATTGCCGGTGTGTCCGGTAATGGCCAGTCCGAACTGCTGGAGGTGCTGTCCGGTATGCGCGAGGCCACGTCTGGCTCGGTGCAGTTCAAAGGCACGGAGCTGGCGACGCTGAAAACCCGCGAGCCGAAGGCGGCTGCCTATCGCAAGCTGGGTATTGCCCATATTCCGGAAGACCGTTCGCGCGAGGGCATGGTGAAGGACTTCATGACCTTCGAAAACGCCATCCTGGGCTACCACGATGACCCGAGCGTGCGCCGTGGCTTCCTGTTTAACCGCAAGGCCATCATCGAGCGTTGCCGTCGTTTCATCGACGAGTTCGACGTGCGTCCGGCGCTGACGCACCGCCGTATCGGCCTGTTCTCGGGTGGTAACCAGCAAAAAGTGATTCTGGCGCGTGAAATTCACGCCAACCCGGACCTGCTGCTGATCGGCCAGCCTACGCGTGGCGTGGATATCGGCGCGATCGAGTTCATTCACAAGCGCCTGATGCAGCTGCGTGACGAGGGCAAGGCCCTGCTGCTGGTGTCGGTAGAGCTGGACGAGATCATGGCCTTGAGTGACCGCATTATCGTGATGAACGGTGGTGCCATTTCCGGCGAGCTGCCGGCGGCTGAAGCCACCGCCACTTCGCTGGGTTTGTTGATGGGGGGACATAAATGAGTCAGCCAGCCAATATGCCGCGCTGGGCCAGCCTGTGGCTGATGCCGCTGCTGAACCTGTTTGCGGCACTGTTTGTATCGGGCCTGGTGATTGCACTGATCGGTGAAGACCCGGTGGAGTGCCTGAAACTGATGATTAACGGTGCATTCGGTTACCCCGAAGGCATCGGCTACACGCTGTTTTACACCACTAGCTTTATCTTTACCGGCCTGGCCGTGGCGGCGGCGTTTCATGCCGGCCTGTTCAATATCGGCGGCGAAGGCCAGATGTATCTGGCCGGCCTGGGCGTGACCCTGGTGTGCTTGCAGTTTGATTACTTGCCGGCGTATGTGGTGATTCCGCTGGCCATGTTGGCCGCCATCCTGTTTGGCGGGGCGTGGGCGCTGGTGCCGGGCTATCTACAGGCCAAGCGTGGCAGCCACATTGTGGTCACCACCATCATGTTCAACTTTATTGCCAGCTCGCTGATGACCTGGCTGCTGGTGGACAAGCTGCGCATGGAAGGCTCGCAAACACCGGCTACCCGCGAGTTTGCCCAGAACGCCTGGGTGCCCATGCTGCACGAGTGGTTTGCGCCGCTGGGTGTCGAGCTGCCCAATACCCCGCTGAATGCCAGCTTCTTCCTGGCGCTGATCGCCCTGGTGCTGTTCTACCTGGTGGTGTGGCATAGCCCGAAAGGCTTTGTGACCCGCACCGTGGGTCTGAACGAAAAAGCCGCCCGTTATGCCGGTATTCCGGTGGATAAGGTGATTATCGCCGTGATGTGCGTATCGGGTGCCTTGGCGGGCCTGGCGGCCATCAACGAGCTGCTGGGCTCTACCCACCGCATGAATATGGGCTTTACCAACGGTATCGGCTTTGTCGGTATCGCGGTGGCGCTGATGGGGCGTAACCACCCGGTAGGTATTCTGCTGTCGGCGCTGCTGTTTGGCGCGCTGACGCAGGGCGGCCTGGACTTGTCGTTCGAGAAGCCGGCCATTACACGCGAGATGATCATCTTTACCCAGGGCTTGATCATCCTGTTCTGTGGTGCGCTGGAAAACCTCTTCCAGACCCCGCTATCGGCTGCGTTCAAGCGCATGCTGAAGAACCAGTAAGGAGCACAGCATGGACATGATTTTTAGTGTGCTGGATGCCACGCTGCGTGTGAGTACCCCGCTGGTACTGGCGGCGCTGGCCGGTTTGTTTTCCGAGCGCTCCGGTGTGGTGGACCTGGCGCTGGAAGGCAAGATGTTGGCCGCAGCGTTTGCTGCCGCCTGCGTGGCATATATTGCGCAGTCCCCATGGGTGGGTCTGGGTGCCGGTATTGCCGCCGGTATGGCGGTGGCCATGCTGCACGGCATGGTGTCGATTACCTATAACGGCAACCAGCTGATTTCCGGCGTGGCCATCAACATGATGGTGTCGGGTGTTACCCCGGTGCTGGCGCTGGCCTGGTTCCAGCAGGGGGGGCGCACGCCTACGCTGTCGGACGAGGCGCGCTTTACCGCCATCGACCTGCCGTTTGCCGATGCCATTGCCCACAGCCCGGCGCTGAAAACCTTCTTTGGCCATAACATCCTGGTGTACCTGGCCCTGCTGCTGATTTTTGTGGTGAGCTGGGTGGTGTACAAGAGCCGCTTTGGCCTGCGTTTGCGTGCCGTGGGTGAAAACCCGCATGCGGCGGATGCGGCGGGTATCAGCGTGAAGGGCGTGCGTTATATGGCTCAGGCTGTTGGCGGTGCCTTGTGCGGTGTGGCGGGTGCCTACCTGGTGCTGGCGCAAACCGGCGCCTTTATCCAGGACATGACGGCCGGTAAAGGCTATCTGGCGCTGGCGGCGCTGATCTTTGGTAAATGGCGCCCATGGGCTGCCGTGCTGGGCTGCCTGATTTTTGCCTTTACCGATGCGATCCAGATTCGCCTGCAGGGCGTGGAGCTGCCGTTGATCGGCAGTATTCCGGATGCTTTCATCCAGGCGCTGCCGTACGTGCTGACCGTGGTATTGCTGGCGGGCTTCATGGGCCGTGCCGTGGCACCGAAAGCCATTGGCGTACCGTTTGTAAAATCACGCTAAGTTGGCCGCAAGCCATGACAAAACCCCCTGCCACTGGCAGGGGGTTTTTCTTTGGGCGCTGTGCCAAGCGGTAGCGCTTGTTCGGTTTTACTGTTTGTCTTTGTCGCCCAGCTTGGCGCGCGGGTGGGCGGTGTCGTACACCTTGGCCAGGTGCTGGAAATCCAGGCTGGTGTAGATCTGCGTGGTGGCCAGGTTGGCGTGGCCCAGCAGCTCTTGCACGGCGCGCAGGTCGCCGGAGGACTGCAGCATGTGGCTGGCAAAGGAGTGGCGCAGCATGTGCGGGTGCACGTGCTGTTCGCTGCCACTGTGCAGGGCCCAGCGCTCCAGCCGGCGGGCCAGCTGGCGGCTGCTGATGCGTACGCCTTTGCTAGAGACAAATAGCGCTTCCTCGCCGTCGGCGGCCTGGCGTAGCGGTAGCCAGCGCTGCAGGGCGGCGACCGCCTGCTTGCCGATGGGCAGGATGCGCTCGCGGTTGCCTTTGCCTTGTACTTTCAGCAGGGCTTCGCGCAGGTCGATGTCGGCCAGGTTGATGGACACGGTTTCGGATAGCCGCAGGCCGGATGAGTACATCAGCTCGAAAATGGCGGCGTCACGTATTTCGCGCTCGTCCTCGGCGGGGGCGTCCAGCAGCTGCATGGCGCTGTCCACACTCAGCGTCTTGGGTAGGCGCTGCCCGGCGCGTGGTGCACGCACGCCGGCGCAGGGGTTGGCCGCCAGCCATTCGCGGCGGATCATCCATTCAAACAGGCTGCGCCAGGTAGACAGCATGCGCGCCAGCGTGCGCGGCGACAGGCCGTGGCGGCGCAGCTGGCCCAGGGCGCGCTGGATGGCCGGGCCGTCTGTGTGCTCGGGCTGGCTGCTGCCTAGCAGCGCGGCCAGCTTGGTGAGGTCGCGACGGTAGGCGATGCGCGTGTGCTCGCTGCGTGCGGCCAACCTGAGCTGGTCGTCGTAGGCGTCAATCAGGGCTTGCCAGTGTGCGTCCATTAGCCGCGCCGCATTTTGGCCATCTGCATCAGGCGCTCGAAGAAGTGCATGTCCTGCTCGTTTTTCAGCAATGCACCGGCCATGGGCGGCGGGGTGTTGCTGTCGCGGTGCTGTTGCAGCTGTTGTTCGCTAATGCCTTCGCTGTCCAGCAGCTTCAGCCAGTCCAGCAACTCGGAGGTGGTGGGCTTCTTTTTCAGGCCGTTCATGTCGCGAATGCCGGTGAATACTTCCAGCGCCTCGCGTACCAGCTGCTGGCGGATATCGGGGTAGTGCACCTGGATGATCTGCTGCAAGGTGTCGCGGTCCGGAAAGCGGATGTAGTGAAAGAAGCAGCGACGCAGGAAGGCGTCCGGCAGCTCTTTTTCATTGTTGGAGGTAATGATGATGATGGGGCGATGGCGTGCTTTGATGAATTCTTGTGTTTCGTGCACAAAGAACTCCATCTGGTCCAGCTCGCGCAGCAGGTCGTTGGGGAATTCGATATCGGCTTTGTCGATTTCGTCGATCAGTAAGATGGCCTGCTCGTCGCTGGCAAAGGCTTGCCACAGCTTGCCCTGGCGGATGTAGTGGCGAATATCGTGCACTTTGTCATTGCCCAGCTGCGAGTCGCGCAGGCGCGACACGGCGTCGTACTCGTACAGGCCGTGCTGCGCCTTGGTGGTGGATTTGATCGGCCACACGATCAGCTGTTTGCCCAGCGCGCGGGCAATTTCCTCGGCCAGCATGGTCTTGCCGGTGCCGGGTTCGCCTTTTACCAGTAGCGGGCGCTGCAGGGTGATGGCGGCGTTGACGGCCATCATCAGGTCATCGGTGGCAATGTAGTTGTCGGTGCCGTTAAAGCGGGTTTTCATGGTTTAGCCTGTGTGTTGTTATGCATAAATGCAAACAGCCGCCTGGCGGCGGCTGCTGTCGGTGGCTGGCTTAGTTTTTTGCCAGCTCGGCCTGGAGGTCGTCCAGGGTAATGTGCCAGTAGTGCATCATGTGGCGCAACAGCAGCATTTCCGGATCACTGATTGTATTGTCCGATTTGCAAATGTCCAGCGCCAGTGCGCAGCAGATCACGCGCTTGTTGCGCTCGGTCACGCCGTCCAGAATGATATTGGTGCGCTCGGAAGCCAGCAGGTGGATGGTGCCGTCTTCTTCGGCCTCATCAGAAATATCGTCGCAGTAATCTACCAGCACTTTGATGAAGTCTTTGCGGCCCAGATTCAGCAGCTCGTAGACGTGCAGGTTTTCCAGGGTTTCGATCTCGCGCGGGTCCATATTGCCATCGGTAATCATGAACATGGCAAGAATGCGTGCCAGGGCTTCCGGGCTGTTTGGCGCGTATTTTTTCATGGCGCGTTTCCTTTTTCGTGTGCCGCCAGCCGGGCAGTGAATGCCATGGGCGCTGGGGCGACTTTTCGTTGTTGATAGTCAAAAAACACCACACCTGTCTTGATGCGTAGTGTTTCTTGTTGAGTCCGGGTGTTGCTGGCGGTGTAGACGATATCAAAGCCGTACCGGTTGTGGTCTGCCAAGCCTAGCTCGAAATGCATCACATCGCCATGAAACACTTCTGCCTTGTACATTACCGCAGCGTCACTAACGATAATACCGAAGCCTTCGATATTTAGCTCGGTGTAATCGAGTGATTTGAGCCAGCGCAAGCGTACTTCGTGTGCCAGGCGCAACGCAGCGTCATTGCCCATGTGGCCGCCGTAGTTGATATCGGCAATGGCGACTTGCAGTTCGGTGCGGAACACTATGCTTTGCGGTAGATCTATTACGATGCGAGCCATGCGCTTGTCCTTATTCCAATGATGTAATACTGCGCTTGCTGTTAATCTTTATCAATGCCTGTGTGATGGCTTGCGCTAGACTTGAATAACACGTGAGACAGGAGGGCATATGTATCAGCGAATTTATATTCCGGTAGACGACAGCACCACATCCGCGCTGGCGCTGGCAGAGGCATGCAAGCTGGCGAAAGAGGTAGGGGCGGCAGTGCGCCTAGTGCACGTGGTCGATCTGGCGCAATTTGGCTGGGGTGGTGCCGAGTTTCTGGATGCGGCCGAGCTGCAGGGGGCCATCAAGCAGGCTGGCGAGCAGGTGTTGGCCGCATGCCATGCCAAGGTGCTGGCGCAGGGGCTCACGGCAGAATCGCATATTCTGGAAAGCTGGGGCGACCGTATTGCCAGCGTGATTGTGGAAGATGCCAATAGCTGGGGTGCCGACCTGATGGTGATGGGGACGCACGGCCTGGGGGGCTTGCTGCACTTGCTGATGGGCAGTGTGGCAGAGGGGGTGCTGAAGCAAGCTGATGTGCCTGTGTTGCTGGTGCGCAACCCGGGCGAAGACTGATAGATTTGCTTGTTCGCCATAAAAAAACCCCGGCCAACTGGCCGGGGTTTTTGCACGCTGACGATCAGGCTTCGGCAGTATCTGCGCTGCCTTCGGTCTGGGCATCCATACGGGCACGTACGGCTTTGCGCAGGCTCTTGTACAGGTCAGGGTGGGTTTCTTTCAGGTATTCCACGATTTCGAAATCTTCGCGACGTACTTTTGTCAGGTCGATTTGTTCAACATGTACCAGGCGCAGCAGTTCGCGTACTGGTTTAGGCATGTTGCGGCCGCTTTCGTAGCGGCTGCCGCCAGACTGGGTAACGCCGATGCGGCTCCAGAATTCTTGCTGGTTCAGGCCCAGTTTGCGGCGGATTTCACGTGGATTGGCGATTTTGTCAAACAGTTTCATAGCGTTCCTCGCTTCTGTTCAATTCAGGGATCCGGATGCTATCCGGGTGACGTTTTCAAGATGAAACTATGGAACAAGGTCGTTGCCGAGTCCCTTTATGTACTGCATATGATAGCAGTATTTTTAAGCGATCAAAAGAAAAATGCTCTAGGGATTGTCAATAGATTTTGATCAACAAATTTAGTTCAATCAAAATTTGTGAAGCAGAGGAACGGGTGAAACGAGGGGGGAGGGGTGGCGAGCCTGAACCCCGGCACTTGCACTAAATAGCTGTGGCTGCTTCCTTCCGGACCTGACCAGGTTGGCTACCGTACAATGCGGGGGGGCCCGCCATAGAGAGAGCGCATAATACATGGCTTATGCCCGTCTGCCAAGCCTGACGCGGGTTTTTTGGCCGCAAAAGCCAGCTTGCCGTGGTTTGCATGCTGCTGGCAATTGGGTATGCTGCCCATAGCACACCACCTGTTGAAAGGCGCCCGCCATGACCTGTCTGCCCCATACCGAAGCGATCCTGTCCCGATTGTTATCCTTTGATACCACCAGCCGCGACTCTAACCTGGCACTGATCCAGTGGGTGGCGAGCTGGCTTGAGCAGTATGGCGTGGCCAGTACGCTCACATTTAATGATGAAAAAACCAAGGCTAACCTGTTTGCGCATCTGGGCGACCCGGCGCTGCCTGCCGTGGTGCTGTCGGGGCATACCGACGTGGTGCCGGTAGATGGCCAGCAATGGCACTTTCCGCCTTTCGAGATGACAGTTCGCGATGGCCAGGTATATGGCCGGGGCAGCGCGGACATGAAGGGTTTTATTGCCTGCGTGCTGGCCGCCGTACCGCGCTGGCAGCAGCTGCAGGCGGGCGGGTGCATGACGCGCAGCCTGGGTATTGCGCTGTCGTATGATGAAGAGGTCGGCTGCCTGGGGGTGGGGCGGCTCATTGATGATCTTGCTGCCCGCCAAGTGCCGGTGGCGGGTTGCATTATCGGGGAACCTACCATGATGCGCCCGGTGATTGCGCACAAGGGCATCGCTCACTACCGCGTACACGTGCGTGGCCGTGCAGCGCATTCTTCGCTAACGCCGCAGGGGGTGAATGCAATCGAGTACGCGGCACGGCTGGTGACGCATATCCGCAAACTGGCCGATACCGAGCAGTCATTCGGTAGCCGTCACCCGCTATACGATGTGCCATTTGCCACGCTGCAAACCGGGCTGATAAAAGGTGGCAATGCGGCCAACATCGTGCCCAAGGACTGCGAGTTTGTGTTCGAGATGCGCTGGTTGCCGGGTGATCAGCATGAGCGCTTTGTGGCATCCGTCAAAGATTACGCCCAGGTCTTGCTGGCCGAGATGCAGCAGGTGGCGCCAGAGGCGGATATCCAGTTTGAAGCCCTGGTGAATTGCCCGCCATTCGAATACACGCCGGGTAGCGAAATTACCCGCCATGTGGAGGCCTTATGCCAGGGCTGCAGCCACGATGCTGTGGCGTACACCACCGAGGCCGGCCGTTTTCACGAGGCCGGCATCCCTTGCGTGGTATGCGGGCCAGGGTCTATCGAGCAGGCTCACCGCCCGGATGAGTTTGTTAGCCAGGCGCAGCTGGCGGCCTGCGATGCCTGGCTGGATCAGCTGTTTGTGCGCCTGAAACAGGCATAAAGCGGCGGTAAACTACTTTACGCCCGACGCGTCCAGCCTCAGAATCGCGGCTCCCGAATAAGGGGCCGAGTACCCGCCCTGTCACAAGCAGGGCGGGTTTGTTATTGGTTTTGACGTTGGACCGCATATGAAAAACGAAACAAGACCCGCAGCACAACAGACTGCGGGCAATAGCCGGGACGCCTTTACCTCCAGTTTTGGCGTGTTGGCCGCAACGCTGGGCTCAGCCGTGGGGCTGGGCAATATCTGGAAGTTTCCCTACGTTACCGGCGCTAACGGTGGTGCCAGCTTTCTGGTGGTGTATGTACTGGCTACGCTACTAGTAGGTCTGCCGGTGATGATTGCCGAAATCATGCTGGGCCGTAAGGCCAAGGCCGATGCGGTGACCACCTTGCGTACCCTGGCCCCCGCCGGCCAGCCGTGGTGGCTGATTGGTGGCTTTGGGGTGATCGCGGCTTTTCTGATCATGTCGTTTTATTCCGAAGTGGCCGCCTGGGTATTTGCCTACGTCTTCAAGGCGCTGCGTGGCGATATCCTGTCCAGCGACCCGGCGGTGACGTCGGCAGCGTTTGGCGCACTGATTAGCGACCCGGTGCAGTCGCTGCTGTGGCAGTGGGCCGTGCTGCTGATGATTGGCGGCATTTTGCTGATGGGCGTAGCCAAAGGTATCGAGGCGGTCACCAAAAAGCTGATGCCGGTGCTGTTCTTGCTGCTGCTGGTGATTTGTGCGCGTAGCCTGATGCTGCCGGGCGCCATGGATGGCTTGTCGTTCCTGTTTACCCCGGACTGGAGCAAGATCACCGGCGAGGTGGTACTGGTGGCCATGGGGCTGGCGTTCTTCAAGCTGTCTATCGGTATGGGCACCATGATGACTTATGGCAGCTATTTCCGTGATGACCAAAACATTCCCACCACCACGCTGCGCGTGATGAGTGCTGACCTGTTTGTGTCCATGCTGGCGGGTATTGCCATCTTCCCGGCGGTGTTCAGCTTCGGCTTCAAGCCGGAGGCGGGCCCGTCGCTGCTGTTTATCACCATTCCAGCGGTGTTTGCCAGCATGCCCATGGGCCACCTGTTCATGGTGCTGTTCTTTGTGCTGGCAGCGGTGGCCGCTACCGGTGCCATGCTGTCCATTCTAGAGGTGCCGGTATCGGTGATGGCGGGCCGCCTGGGTGTGTCGCGCAAGAAAGCCACGCTGATCAACCTGCTGTTGTTGGCGCTGATTGGTGCGACCTGCGCGCTGTCCAACAGCCTGCTGGCCGATGTGAAACCGTTCGGCATGACCTTCTTCGACCTGTTTGACTATATCTCGTCGTATATCCTGATGCCGCTGGGCGGTATTTTCATCTGCCTGTTTGTGTCCTGGGTGTGGGGCAAGGGCAATATGGCTGCCGCGCTGAGTAACGAAGGCCGTCTGGCCAATAGCAAGGTGGTGGCAGGTTTGTATGTGTTGCTGAAATTTGTGACCCCGCTGCTGATCTTGCTGGTGATGCTCAAGGGTTTGGGCTTGCTGTAACGCAGGTGGGTTGTCAGTGAAGCAAGGTTGGCCGCAGCGTGCGGCCAACCTTTTTGTTTATTCCGGGGGAAGTCATGAAGATTGTTCGTATCAGCCAGCACAATATCGTGCCGCAACAAGACCGGCCCAACCCGCAGCGCCTGGTGGCGGGTAACCCGCTGCGGCATACCTGGCCGGCCTATGACACGGCAGATGGCGTGTGTGCTGCCGGTATCTGGTCGTGCGAAACCGGTGCCTGGCGTATTGCTTTTGCCGATAACAAGCACGAATTTTTTGCCGTGATCAGCGGCCAGGTGTGCCTGACCGACGAAGCAGGGCACGCCGAGACATTCGGCCCGGGTGAGGCGGCGGTGATTCCGGCGGGCTTTCGCGGCGAGTTTCGCGTGCTGGCGCCGGTAAGCAAGTACTACGTGATCGTAACGGCGGCGGCGCCTGTGGTTTAGTCGCGCTGGTAGGCGTCCGGGTCCACGGGCGGGGTGTCAAAGCCGTTGATGTCTCTGGCGGGTTTGTTCAGCTGTAGCAATATCAAGCCATTGAGCCCGCCAAAAAACCACGCTAGCAGAAAGAAAACCGAGTAAGCGCTGAGCTCGTCGCGGAAAAGCTGCTTGCCATGCAGTGCCAGCTCGTAGGGGTCGAATACCGAGAAAAAGCAGGTGGTGGCCAGCAGTGCGGTCAAGAACGATGGCCATAAAACCAGGATAAGCTTGCGCATGGGTTGCTCCTTTGTTTGCCCGAGTATGCCATTCAGTATAGGGCAAACGAAAAAAGCCGCGCTGAGCGCGGCTTTTCAGGCTGCTGCCAAAGTGCCAGTCTAGCTTGTAGCGGTCCCGGCAAAGCCGGGCCGCGCCAAATAAGTACTTGAATCGGCAGCCTTCCTGTGTACAAAACAAACCCTGTTTGCATTGCGAACAGGGTTTGTTATCCATCTCAAAAGCCGCGCACTGCGCGGCTTTTGTTGTAAGGCTTACTTCACTTTGTTGGCATACATGAAGTTTTCCATCTTGTTTTCGGCCAGGTTGAACCAGCCGTGCTGCAAGGTGCGGAACTTCTTCCACTCGGTATAGATTTTCTTGAAATCCGGGTTGGTGGTGGCTTCTTTTTCGTACAGCGCGAAGGCGGCTTTCTGCGCGGCTTTCATGATGTCGGCCGGGTACTGGTGCAGTTTGGTGCCTTTTTGCAGCAGGCTAACCAGTGCTACCGGGTTTTTGGCGTCGTACTCGGCCTGCATGCTGATGTTGGCCTCGGCGGCGGCCACTTCAAACGCAGCCTTGTACGCGGGTGGCAGCTTGTCCCATTCTTTCTTGGAAACATAGAAAGACAGGTTCGGGCCCGGTTCCCAGAAGCCAGGGTAGTAGTAGTGCTTGGCGACTTTGTAGAAGCCCAGCTTCTCGTCATCGTACGGGCCTACCCATTCGGTAGCGTCGATGGTGCCTTTTTCCAGCGCCGGGTAGATGTCGCCACCGGCCAGCGTTTGTGGTACCGCGCCCAGGGCCGCCATGATCTCGCCGCCAAAGCCCGGAATACGCATTTTCAGGCCTTTCAGGTCGGCCAGGGTTTTCACTTCCTTGCGGAACCAGCCGCCCATCTGGGTGCCGGTGTTGCCGCCTGGGAAGTTCACCACGTTGTACTTGGCAAAGAACTCGCGCATCAGCGCCATGCCACCACCATAGTACAGCCAGGCATTTTGCTGGCGCGAGGTCAGGCCGAACGGCAGCGAGGTATCAAACGCAAACGCCTTGTTCTTGCCCACGTAGTAGTAGCTGGCGGTGTGGCCGCATTCCACGGTGCCGTTCTGTACGGCGTCCAGTACCTGGGTGCCCGGTACGATCTCGCCGCCCGGGAAGGAGCGGATCTGGAACTTGCCGCCGGTCAGCTCGGCAACGCGCTTGCCCAGCTGCTCTGCTGCGCCATAAATGGTATCCAGGCTTTTCGGGAAGCTGGATGCCAGGCGCCAGCGTACGGTGGGGCCGTCATTGGCGAGGGCCGGGGCGGCCACCGCTGCGGTAGCTAGGCCGGCTGCACCGGCTTTTTTCAGAAACGAGCGTCTTTCCACAGTGATCTCCTTGTGTTGTTTACTGCTGTGCTCTCAGGCTTTGTGGTTTGCCTGAAAATCTATTTGTTGCTGGATGCGATGTCCAGCAGCTTGTTTCGATAGAGGCGGCATGACATCTGCCGCCTCGTTTTGTGTGGTTTATTTGCCTGTCAGCTCTTTGAGCAGGTCGTCGGACTGGCTGCTATCCGGTGCAGAGGCTTCACTGCCCGATGCATCGGCTGCCGGAATCTCTGCTGGCAGCTCGGCGGACGGGGCGTTATCCATCTGTTGCATGATGGCGGCGGCGTCTTCGGCGTTGGTTTTTACCTCGTCATGCAGCGAGCCGGTCACCAGCTTGGGGAAGGCAATCAACAGGCCCACCATGATGATTTGCATCAACACGTACGGTACGGCGCCCCAGTAGATCTGCGTGCTCTTCACTTCTTTCGGTGCCACGCTGCGCAGGTAGAACAGGGCGAAGCCGAATGGCGGGTGCAAGAACGAGGTTTGCATGTTCACGGCCAGAATCACGCCGAACCAGATCAGGTTGATGTCCAGGCTTTGCGCTACCGGCGCCAGCAACGGCACCAGGATGAAGGCGATCTCGAAGAAGTCCAGGAAGAACGCCAGGAAGAACACCATGATGTTCACAACAATCAGGAAGCCGGTGGCGCCGCCGGGCAGGCCGGTCAGCAGGTGCTCTACCCACTGGTCGCCGTTTACACCCAGGAAGGCAATGCGGAACACGCGGGCGCCGATCAGGATGAACACCACGAAGGTGGACAGCTTCACGGTGGAGTCCATGGCTTGTTGCAGCAGCTTAATGTCGAGGCGTTTGTTCATCAGCGCCAGGATGATGGCACCCACTGCGCCCATGGCGCCGCCTTCGGTTGGCGTGGCAATACCCAGGAAGATGGTACCCAGTACCAGGAAGATCAGCAGCAGTGGCGGAATCATCACCAGTACTACGCGCTTGGCCAGCTGTGCGCCGCGCAGGGTGCGCGCCTCGGGTGGCAGGGCGGGGGCCCACTGTGGCTTGAACACTGTGATCATGAAGACGAACATGGCGTAGAACAGGCACAGCAGCAGGCCGGGTGCCATGGCGCCAGCGTACATATCGCCTACCGAAGTACCCAGCTGGTCGGCCAGCACAATCAGCACCAGCGATGGCGGGATGATCTGTGCCAGGGTGCCGGATGCGGCGATGACGCCGGTAGCAATACGCGTGTCGTAGCCGTAGCGCAGCATGATGGGCAGCGAGATCAGGCCCATCGAAATCACCGATGCGGCCACTACGCCGGTGGTGGCGGCCAGCAGGGCGCCGACAAAGATCACCGCGTAGGCCAGGCCGCCGCGCACCGAGCCAAACAGTTGGCCGATGGTATCCAGCATGTCTTCTGCCATGCCGGAACGTTCCAGTATCAAGCCCATGAAGGTAAAGAACGGTATCGCCAGCAGCGTATCGTTACGCATGATGTCGTATACCTGGTTGGGCAGGGCTTGCAGCAGCTCGGGGCGCAGCAGTTCAAAGTGGATGCCGATCCAGCTGAACAGCAGGCCGACGGCACCCAGGGCAAAGGCTACCGGATAGCCGATCAGCAAAAAGGCGATCAGCGAACAGAACATGATGGGGGCTAGCATGTCGAGGCTCATACCGGCTCCTTGTGAACGTCAGTGTTTTTTTCGGAAGGGTCGGCAGCCAGGCCTTGCAGGAAAGCCACGCGCTTGATGACTTCGGACAGGCCCTGCGCCAGCAGTAGCGAGAACCCCACCGGAATCAGCAGGAACACCGGCCAGCGAATCAGGCCGCCAGCGTCGGACGACATTTCACCGCTTACCCAGGCGTCCATGAACATGGGCCAGCCGTACATGATGATGATCACGCAGACCGGCGACAGGAACAGCAGGGTGCCGATGATGTCGATGATGGCCTGGCCACGTTTGGACAGCTTGCTGGCCAGCAGGTCGATGCGGATGTGTTCGTTCTTTTGCAGGGTGTACGCCGCGGCCAGCAGGAACACAGCCGAGAACAGATACCACTGGATTTCAAGGAAGGCGTTGGAACTGATATCGAACGCTTTGCGCACGACAGCGTTTCCGGCGCTGATGAGCACGACGACAAGCACGAGCCATGACGCAGCCCGGCCCACGCGTGCGTTGATCGCGTCGATCAGACGCGACAAGGCAAGCAGTGAATGCACTGGTTTTCTCCTGTGTAGTGTTTTTACAGCTGTAGCTGCTTTTTATCAGCCTTCTCCAAGGCTGCTACCGTTTTCGGTTGCTGCTATAGAAACACAGGGCGTGATACTTGCAAAGTACATGCGGGTAGGGGATTACCCTTGGTTGCCGGGCTGGCTGCGTGTCAGCTGCAGGCGCAGGCTGTCGTGGCGGGTGTGCATGGCCGCGATGCGCCAGCCTTGCAGTGGCTGGTGGCCCAGTACGGTGGCGTGCAGCCAGCGCTGTACGGCGGGTATGTCGCGCCAGTGCAGGGTGAGGTGTTGTTGGTCTATGGCCAGCCAGGGCAGGGGTGCGGCCAACCTTTGCAGCAGGCGTGTGGCCATGCCGCTATTGGCCGCCAGGCTGGCAGCCTTGCCCAGCAGGTGGCCACGCAGGCCGGGCTGCATGTCGTCGGCTTGCAGGTGGTAGCGCAGGCGCAGGCTGTCGTCGGCTGGTGTGGCGGGCTCGGGCTGGCAGTGTAGCTGCAGGATGGTGGCGGCGGGGTGGTGCAGGTGTAGCCAGAAAACCGCACCGTGTTCGTCCAGTAGCAGGTCTTCCAGGGTGAGCTCGTCATTGTCCAGCCAGCTTTTCAGCTGTTTGAGCAGGAGCGCGGCGGGCAGGCTGATGCCGTCGCGGTGCAGGCGCGGGCGCAGGGTTTGCCAACGGTGCCAGCGTGACGTGTCCATCTTAGTCGAACAGGGTGCGCGCACCCTCGTAGCGGGCGGCGAAGTAGCTGTTGTCCAGGCGGTCGACGCGAATCACGCTATTGCTGCGCGGCGCATGCACGAATTTGCCGTCACCTATATAGATACCCATGTGCGAAAACGGTTTGCCCAGCGTGTTGAAGAACACCAGGTCGCCCACGCGCATGCGGCTATTGTCGATGGGGCGGGCCAGGCTGGCGATCTGCGCAGCGTTGTGCGGCAGTTTTACCTTGGCGGCGTTCTGGTAGATGTAGGCCACCATGCCGCTGCAGTCCAGCCCGGCTTCCGGGTTGCTGCCGCCAAATTTGTAATCGATATCCAGCAGGCTCAGGCTGTACATCAGGATTTCGCGGCCAGCGCCTTCGGCTTGCAAGCCCGCCAGGCTAATGCCGGGGCGGCTGGCGGGTTTGGTGGCCGGCTTTTTCGGCGCAGGCGGGGCGCTGGCGCAGCCCGCCAGTGCCAGCGCCGTGGCCCATAGCACCAGCCCTTGGCGGCTGGCCAGCTGCGCGAGGGTGGTGCGTTTCGTCATGCCTGTTTTGCCTCCAGTGCTTCCCAGCGCTCCAGTTTTTCCAGTAGCAGCAGGTCGATTTCTTCGATGCGCGCTTGCCAGCCGCGTGCTTCCAGCGGGGCGCTGCGGTAGGCGTTAGGGTCCAGCAGTTTCTCGTTCAGCTGGGCTTGTTCGCTTTCCAGGTCGGCGATCTCTTGCGGCAGGCGCTCCAGCTCGCGCTTTTCGTTAAAGCTGAGTTTCTGCGTGCGGGCGCTGCGGTCGCGTTCCGGCTTGGCGTCAACGTTGGCCGCATGGTTGTCTTTGCGCGCCGGGGCTTCCTGCTTCATGGCTGCCATGCGGGCTTTGGTGTCTACCCAGTCCTGGTAGCCGCCAGGGTATTCTTCCAGCCGGCCTTCGCCTTCAAATGCAATCACTTGAGTGACAACGTTATCGAGAAAGGCGCGATCGTGGCTGACCACAAAGACGGTGCCGTTGTATTGCTCGATCAGCTCTTCCAGCAGCTCCAGGGTGTCGATGTCCAGGTCGTTGGTGGGTTCGTCCAGCACCAGTACGTTGGCCGGGCGGGTAAACAGCCGCGCCAGCAGCAGGCGGTTGCGCTCGCCACCGGATAGCGAGCGCACCGGGCTGCGCGCACGCTGTGGCGAGAACAGGAAGTCTTCCAGGTAGCTCATCACGTGCTTTTTCTGGCCGCAGATTTCCACAAAGTCGTTACCCTGGCTGATGATGTCGGCCACGCTGGTTTCTTCGTCCAGCTGGGTGCGGAACTGGTCAAAGTAGGCCACTTCCAGCTTGCTGCCGCGCTTGATGCTGCCGCTGTCGGCTTCCAGCTCGCCCAGAATCAGTTTCAGCAGGGTAGTTTTGCCGGCGCCGTTGGGGCCGATCAGGCCGATTTTGTCGCCGCGCAGAATGCGGCTGGTAAAGTTCTTGATCAGCGTGCGGCCTTCAAAGCCTTTGCTGACGTGTTCCAGCTCGGCCACCAGCTTGCCGGAGCGCTCGCCGGCGTCCAGCTGGAAGTTGACCTGGCCTACGCGCTCGCGGCGGGCGGCGCGCTGGCGGCGGATTTCTTCCAGGCGGCGCACGCGGCCTTCGTTGCGGGTGCGGCGTGCTTCTACGCCTTTACGGATCCACACTTCTTCCTGAGCGTGGAATTTATCGAAGATGCGGTTTTGTTCTTCTTCTACAGCCAGTTCTTCGGCTTTGCGGATCTGGTAGGCACCAAAGCTGCCGGGGTAGCTGCGCAGCAGGCCGCGGTCCAGCTCGATGATGCGGGTGGCGATATTGTCCAGGAAGCGGCGGTCGTGGGTGATTAGCAGCACGCTGCCGGCAAAGTTCTTGATCAGGCCTTCCAGCCACTCGATGGCGCTCATATCCAGGTGGTTGGTGGGTTCGTCCAGCAGCAGTACGTCGGGGCGGGACGCCAGTGCGCGCGCCAGGGCAACGCGTTTTTTCCAGCCGCCGGACAGCTCGCTGACCAGGGTGTCTGCATTCAGGCCCAGGTGGGACAGGGTGGTGCTGATCAGGGCGTCGAACTGCCAGCCGTCGTGCGCTTCCAGTGCGTGCTGGATATCGGTCATGCGCGCCAGCACGGCTTCATGGTTGGCCGCAGGGTCGGCCAGCTGCTGTGTCAGGTGGTGGTAGTCGGTCAGCAGGGCTTTAAGCGCGCCCAGGCCTTCGGCAACGGCTTCGAAGACGGTGTGCCCGTCGGTAAATACTGGCTCTTGCGGTACGTAGGCTACCTTGATATCGCTTTGCTGGATGATGCGGCCATCGTCCAGCTTTACCGAGCCGGCGATGGCTTTCAGTAAAGAGGATTTGCCGGCGCCATTGCGGCCGATCAGGCCGACGACCTCGCCGCTTTCCAGCGAAAAGTCCACTTTGTCCAGCAGGGCATGGTGCCCGAAGGCAAGGCAAGCGTTATCTACGGTAATCAGGGCCATAATGTATTGTGGGTGTACGGGGCAATTGCAATGGCGGCGATTGTAGCATGAGCGCGTGTTTGCCCTTCGCCTGCCGCCCTGTGGCTGCTACAATGCGCGCCAACTCGAAGCCTGCCTGCCGGCGGGTATCTGTGAAAGGATTCGCCATGTATTTTGTTGACCGATCGGTAGCCGTAATCAAACCCAAAGCCCCGTTTCTGACGTGGCTCAACGCCGTGCCGGACAACGACATGATCGAGCTGACGCTGGATACACTGCGCGCAGACAGTACCGTGATCCTGCTGCCGGAGTTCGACGAGCCGGAAGAGGCAGTAGCTCACATCGACGAGATTTTCGAGCAGCTATTCCGCCTGGAGCTGGCATCGTGGTACGAAGACGAGTCGCTGTGGCCGCAAGACCGCTCGCTGAAAACCTTCTGGGAATGGTTTGATGTCGAGATTCACTCCACGCTGCTGGATACCGTGGACGCCGACATCATCAACTCGCCGGTTGACCCCGCCTGATTGGTAGCCCGCCGTGCATCAGACAGCCATCCCGCCTTTTGCGGCCAACCTGGCGACCAGCCGGCTGGCTTGCGGGGTGCTATTGCTGATGTGGCTGGCTTTGCTGGCTGCGGCCAGCGTACTGGATACGCAATCGCAGTTGGTGCTGCTGCTGTGCGGTGGCCTGGCTAGCGTGTCCTTGCTGCGCAGTAGCGGTATGGCAGGGCGCGCGGGCAGTTTTACCGTAGACGCCCGCGGCGCCTGCCATCTGCAGCTGCTGCGGGTGGCGGTGTTGCCCGCCAGTGTGGCGCTGCCCTGGCTGGTGGTGCTGCGTGGCCGCACGGCCGATAAAAAAGACCTGACCCTGCTGGTGTGGCGCGACGCCGTGCCGGCCCAGACGCACCGGGCGCTGCGTGTCTACGTGCAGTGGTGCCGCACGGCAGCGGCCAACCTTGCAGAAGAAAATTAGAGAATGAGTACGAACACCCCACCACATCGCGACAGCAGCCTGCAAGACTGGCTGCAGTATCAGGAAGGCCTGCACGTAACGGCAATCGATATGGGCCTGGCCCGCGTGGCCGCCGTGCGGGATGCCATGGGCCTACAGCCGGGCTTTCCCGTCATTATCGTGGGCGGCACCAACGGCAAGGGCTCGGTGTGCGCCATGCTGTCTACCATGCTGAGTCGTGGCGGCTTCAAGGTGGGCACGTATACCTCGCCGCACATCATCCGCTACAACGAGCGCATTGCCATCGATATGCAGCCGGTGAGCGACCAGCGCATTGTGGATAGCTTTGCGGCCATCAACGACGCCCGTGGCGACACCTCGCTAAGCTATTTCGAGTTCGGCACCCTGGCCGCCATGCATACCTTTATGGCAGAAGGCGTTGACGTGGCCGTGCTGGAAGTAGGGCTGGGCGGCCGCCTGGACGCCGTGAATATTTTCGAGCCGGCGGTGTCGGTGGTGGTGAGTGTGGACCTGGACCACCAAGCCTACCTGGGCGACACGCGCGAGCTGGTGGGTTTCGAAAAGGCCGGCATTTTCCGCGCTGGCAAAGTGGCCATCTGCGCCGACCCTAACCCGCCGCAAAGCCTGCTGGACCATGCTGCACAGCTGGGGGCGGACCTCAAGCTGGTAGGGCGCGACTTCGGCATTACGCGCATGGACAACCAGTGGTCGTTCCATATGGGCGATGTGCACAAGCACGCGCTGCCTATCCCGGCCCTGCGTGGCGAATACCAGATGGTGAATGCCGCGGCGGCACTGGCGGCACTCGAGGCGGTAAAAACCTGGCTGCCGGTAGGCATCGGCGCCATCAAGCGCGGGCTGCTGGAGGTAGATTGGCCGGGGCGCTTCCAGGTATTGCCGGGCCGCCCGCTTACCATTCTTGATGTGGGCCACAACCCGCATGCGGCACGTGCGCTGGCCGATAGCCTCAAGCGCATGGCCTTTGCCAGCAAACGCATCGCCGTGTTCTCCATGCTGGCCGATAAAGACATGGCTGCGGTGGTGGGCTTGCTGAAAGACGAGTTCGACGTGTGGCTGGTGGGCGGGCTGGACATGCCGCGCGGCCGCACGGCAGAAGACATGGCCAGCGAGCTGGAAAGCCTGGGGGTAAAGGGCGTCAGCCGTTACCAAACGATACCCTTGGCTTGGGACGCAGCCTTATCTCAGGCCGGCGAGAATGATAGAATCGTGGTATTCGGCTCTTTCCACACCGTGGCCGAGGTGATGGAACATCGCCTTCACCGCGCATCATAAGGACACCTGATGGCACTTTCCACCCATGACGAACTGCTGTTGCTGCGCAAACGAGCGCGCCGCCGCCTGGTGGGCGCTGTCGTGATGGTGAGCTTGTCTACAGCGGTACTGTGGAATGTGGTGGACGCCTTGCCAGAGCAGGCCATGAAGCCGGAGGCGGTAGACATCACCGGCTTGCAGGCTGCCTCGCAGCCTGCGGCAGTGGTAGCGCCCCCGGTGCCCCCGGTGGCGGCCTCGCAGCCCGTGACGGATTTGCTGGCCACGCTGCCGCCAGAAGAGCCGGAGGCGGCCTCGCTGCCGGCGGCTCGCCCGCCTGTTGTGCTGGCCAAACCGCCCGTGGCGGAGCCTGTGCCGATAGCCGCCCCCGCTGCACCAACACAGGCGGCACCGGCTATCAAGCCCGAGCCCAAACCTGTGCCCAAGCCTGAAGCGCCGCCCGAGCCTAAACCACAGACCAAGCCCAAGGCCGAACCTAAGCCTGCGCCCAAAGAGCCCGCCAAGGACAACAAGCCCAAGCCCGTCGCCGAGAAAAAAGCGGCCGACCCGATGGCTATCCTGGAAGGGCGTGAGGCAGCGCATGCCGAACCGGCAAAACCGGCCAAAGAATCCGCCGCCGAAGCCGCGCCCGCCAAGGCCGAGGGTGGCAAGAAGTTCAGTATCCAGCTTGCTGCCTTATCCGACCCGGAAAAGGTCGATGCTTTGCGCAGCAGGTTGGCCGCAGCAGGGGTAAGCGCCCGTTTCAGCAAGGTGCAAACCAGCAAGGGCGAAGTAACCCGCGTGCGCGTGGGGCCGTTCAAATCGCGTGAAGAGGCCGACGCCGCCATGCGCCGCCTGAGCAAGGCCGGCGTAACCGGCATTGTGGTGGGGGCGGAATGACCTGGCTGGACTACCTGATTCTGGCGCTGATTGCCGGCTCTATCATGTTGTCACTGTTTCGCGGGCTGGCGGCCGAGGTGCTGTCGCTGTTTTCATGGTTAATCGCCTTCTGGGCGGCGCGCAGCCTGTCGCCCATGGTGGCTGACTTTATCCCCTTGCCTGGCGATGGCCTGCGCCTGGTAGCGGCTTTCCTGCTGTTGCTGGTGGGGGTGTGGTTGCTGGCAGGCGTGTTGCGGGCATCGCTGACCGTGATGCTGGACGCAGTGGGTCTGGGCGGGGTAAACCGTTTTTTTGGCGCGGTATTCGGTTTGATACGCGGCATGCTGCTGGTGACGGTGGTGATGATTCTGGGTGGGCTCAGTAACCTGCCGCAGTCACCCGCCTGGCAAGATGCCTTGCTGGTGTCACCATTTCAGGCCGTGGCGGTGGCAGCCAAGCCTTGGCTGCCGGATGCCTTGGCACAGAAAATGAATTTTTCATAGCTTTGCAATAGAGGGGTGGCGATGCGTTGGCATCGTCACCCCTTGTTTTTACTCGTGTAGTCTGGGGATTAACTATGTGTGGAATTCTTGGGGTGGTAGGTCAGACACCCGTAAACCAGCTGTTGTATGACGGTTTGCAGTTGTTGCAGCACCGTGGTCAGGACGCAGCCGGTATTGTTACGGCCAGCGGCAAGACCTTTCACATGCACAAAGGCAGCGGTTTGGTGCGGGATGTATTCCGTACCCGCAATATGCGCTCCTTGCAGGGCAACGCCGGTATCGGCCACGTGCGCTACCCCACCGCCGGTTCGGCATCTTGCCTGGCCGAAGCGCAGCCGTTTTACGTGAACTCGCCGTTCGGCATTGTGCTGGCACACAACGGCAACCTCACCAATACCGACGAGCTGAAGTCGGACATGTACCGCAATGACCTGCGCCACATCAACACCAATTCCGATTCGGAAGTGCTGCTGAACGTGTTTGCGCACGAGATCGCCGCCCGTGTGGAAGGTGCCTCGCTGACTGCTGACGCCGTGTTTGGCGCGGTAGAGGCGGTACACCGCCGCGTGAAAGGTGCTTATGCCGTGGTAGCCATGATTGCCGGCTACGGCCTGGTAGCATTCCGCGACCCGCATGGTATCCGCCCGTTGATCATGGGCTGCAACGAAGTGGACAACCGTACCGAGTACATGTTTGCCTCCGAGTCCGTGGCGCTGGATTGCTCCGGTTTTAAAGTGCTGCGCGACGTGCTGCCAGGCGAGTGTGTCTACGTACGTTTCGACGGCGAGATGCAGGCCAAGGTGTGCGCCGAGAAAACCCAGCTGGCACCTTGCCTGTTCGAGTACGTGTACTTTGCGCGCCCGGATTCGGTGATCGACGGCGTATCGGTGTACCAGTCCCGCCTGGTGATGGGCGAGATGCTGGCCGAGAAAATCCGCCGCCAGTACCCGGACATGGCCATCGACGTGGTAATCCCGATTCCCGATTCCAGCCGTCAAAGCGCGCTGCAGCTGGCCAATGCACTGGGCCTGCCGTACCGCGAAGGCTTCATCAAGAACCGTTACATTGGCCGCACCTTCATCATGCCGGGCCAGGCGGTGCGTAAAAAATCGGTACGCCAGAAGCTGAACCCGGTGCCGATGGAGTTTGCCGGCCGCAATGTGCTGCTGGTGGATGACTCCATCGTGCGCGGTACCACCTCCAAAGAAATCGTGCAGATG
The DNA here is from genome assembly GCF_007644035.1 of Vogesella mureinivorans. Lineage (GTDB taxonomy): Bacteria > Pseudomonadota > Gammaproteobacteria > Burkholderiales > Chromobacteriaceae > Vogesella > Vogesella mureinivorans. The sequence goes on from NZ_VMTV02000099.1 coordinate 114,670, forward strand.
GCGCGTGATTCCGGTGCCAAAAAGGTGTTCTTTGCCTCGGCCGCCCCTGCCGTGCGTTTCCCGAACGTTTACGGTATCGATATGCCAACCCGCGCCGAGCTGCTGGCTACTGGCCGCAACGACACGCAAATTGCGGCCGAAATTGGCGCTGATGCCGTGATCTATCAGGATCTGGAGGCGCTGGAACAAGCTGTGCACAGCCTGAATCGCGAGCTGAACGTGTTTGAAGCTTCGTGCTTTAGCGGCTGCTACATTACCGGCGACATCAACGAAGCGTACCTGGATGCGATCGAGGCGGCACGCGGCAAAGGCAAATCTGCTGGCAAAGAAGCGAAAGACGGCGAAGATGCGGGCAGTCAGATGGTAGACCTCAACCTGAATGTGGCTGAGCAAAACCTGATGTAATGTGCTTATAACGACAAGGGTTGGCCGCTGCGGCCAACCCTTGTTATCGTTAGGCCTTGTATTCAATCGCCCGTGTCGAGACCCAACATGTCCAGTGACGACCCTTGTCTGAGCCTGCACCCGGAAACCCTGGCCATTCGTGCTGGCCGCGAAACCAGCGAGTATCGCGAGCATAGCCAGAGCCTGCAGCTTACTTCCAGCTTTACCTTCGATAGCGCCGCCCAGGCTGCCGCCATGTTTCTGGGCGAAATCGACGGCTTTACCTACTCCCGCTTTACCAACCCTACCGTAGCGGCGTTCCAGCAGCGCCTGGCCGCGATGGAAGGTGCCGAGCGTGCTGTCGCCACCTCTACCGGTATGGCGGCCATCCAGGCCACCATGCTGACCCTGCTGAAAAGCGGTGACCACATTGTGTCCTCGCGCAGCCTGTTTGGCTCCACCATTAATCTGTTCAATGGTGTGCTGGCCAAGTTCGGCGTGGAAACCAGCTATGTCGATGCGGCCAATCTGGACGCCTGGCGCGCGGCCATCAAGCCGAGTACCAAGGTGTTTTTCCTGGAAACACCATCGAACCCGCTCACCGACCTGGCAGACATTGCCGCCGTGGCGGCTATTGCACACGAAGCAGGGGCCTTGCTGGTGGTGGATAACTGCTTCTGCTCGCCAGCCCTGCAACAGCCTATCAAGCTGGGTGCCGACCTGGTGGTGCATTCGGCCACCAAATACCTGGACGGCCACGGCCGCGTAATGGGTGGCGCGGTGGTGGGGAGCGACAAGCTGGTGGAGCAGGTGTACCTGCATGTTCGTACCGCTGGCCCGTCGCTGGCGCCGTTCAATGCCTGGGTGCTGCTATCCGGCCTGGAAACGCTGCATCTGCGTATGGAAAAGCACTCTGCCAATGCGCTGGCGCTGGCGCAGTGGCTGCAGCAGCAACCTGCTGTGGAAAAAGTGTTTTACCCCGGTTTGCCAGACCATCCGCAGTACGAACTGGCGCAGCGCCAGCAGAAAAGCGGCGGGGCGGTACTGTCGTTCCAGGTAAAAGGCGGGCGCGAAGCAGCCTGGAAAGTGGTTGATGCCATCCGGCTGATCTCCCGCACGGCCAACCTGGGCGACGTGAAAACCACGCTGACGCACCCGGCATCCACTACCCATGCACGTATTACCCCACAGGCCCGCGCTGAAGCGGGTATCACCGAGGGTTTGCTGCGCGTGGCGGTAGGGCTGGAGCACATAGAAGACCTGAAAGCGGATTTGCTGCGCGGTCTGTAAAGAAACAGTTGTTTCAATCAAGCGGCAGTCTAAACTGAAGACTGCCGTTTTTGATTGCAAAAATTATAAAGGCTAGGCGATGCAATTCTTGACATGCGTCAATTTTAAACGTAAGTTTCAAACGCTTGTTCTAAAGTCATGATGAGCAAGGCGACGCAATTACTTACCCCGATCAAGGTGCAAGACAGCATGGAAGCGAATAAACCCGATACGGCAACACGAATTCTGGACGTCGCAGAACGTCTGTTCGTCGAGCACGGTTTCGAGGCTACTTCGCTTCGCATGATTACACAGCAGGCAGAGGTTAATCTGGCTGCGGTGAATTACCACTTTGGTTCCAAGGATGCGCTGTTCGAGTCCGTATTCATGCGCCGTATCGGCCCTTTTGTGGCGGCCTGTCTGGCCGAGCTGGATACCCTTGAGCAGTCTGGACAAACACTGACAGCCGAGCAATTGGTGGTGAGCTTCATCCGCCCGTGCCTGGCCCTGTCTAAAGACCCTGCGAGGGGCGGGGCGCTGTTTGTCCGGCTGATGTCGCGTACGCTGGTAGAGAATCACCGCCTGCTACGCGAAGCACTGAATCAGCAGTACAGTATTTTTGTACAGCGCTATACCAGTGCGTTTCAGCGTGCATTACCCCAGTTTGGGGCCGAAGATATCGCATGGCGCATGCATTTCGCTTTTAGCGTAATGTTCAATGCCTTTGCCGGTAATGATGTGTTGAAGATTTTTGTCCGTAGCCAAGTGGTGACCGCCCGCGACCCGGACATGATCGTGAAACACCTGGTACCTTTTGTCGTGGCAGGGTTGACGGCGCCCATCTGATTGACTTTTCACAGGGTCAACACGAGGGTTAACCATAATGACATCTGCCGTTATTCTCGTCCTGCTGATGGGCGCGCTGGCTTACTTCCGCGCGCCTGTTATTGCCTGGACTATCGCCATTGCAGGCTGGCTTGCTAGCCTGCAGTTTGTCTGGGGCTGCCAGGTTCCTGTTGCCGTATGGGCCGTTTTCGGCGTCATTGCGGCAGTATTGAACCTTGCCCCGCTGCGCCGCGCCGTGTTCACCGGCCCGGTGTTCACCATCTTCAAGAAAATCACCCCTGCCATGTCCCAGACAGAGCAGGAAGCGATCAACGCCGGTACCGTATGGTGGGATCGTGACCTGTTCTCCGGCAAGCCGGACTGGAACCGCTTGCTGTCCTTCCCGGACCCGAAGCTCACTGCCGAAGAGCAGGCCTTTATCGATGGCCCGACCGAAGCGCTGTGCAAGATGATCGACGACTGGAAGATCACGCACGAGCTGAAAGACCTGCCGCCGGAAGTGTGGCAGTTCATCAAGGACCAGGGCTTCCTGGGCATGATCGTCAAGAAAAAATACGGTGGTCTGGAGTTCTCCAACTACGCGCACGCCAAAGTGGTAACCAAGATCGCTACCCGTGGCGGTACGGCGGCGGTGTCGGTGATGGTGCCGAACTCCCTCGGCCCCGGCGAGCTGCTGCAGCACTACGGTACCGAAGCGCAGAAAGACTACTACCTGCCGCGCTTGGCTAAAGGCGTGGATGTACCATGCTTTGCGCTGACCAGCCCGTATGCTGGTTCCGATGCCGGTGCGATTCCTGACTTTGGTGTGGTATGTCGTGGCAGCTACACCGACCCGCGCAGCGGCCAACATCACGAGAACGTACTGGGTATCCGCGTAAGCTGGGAAAAACGCTGGATTACCCTGGCGCCCGTGGCGACCGTACTGGGCCTGGCGTTCAAGATGTACGACCCGGATCACCTGCTGGGTGACAAGGAAGATATCGGCATTACCTGCGCGCTGGTACCGACCGAGCACGAGGGCGTGTGCATTGGCCGTCGTCACTTCCCGGGTGGTGCTGCCTTCATGAACGGCCCGACCTGGGGTAAAGATGTGTTCATTCCGCTGGAGTGGATCATCGGCGGCCGCGATTTTGCCGGCCAAGGCTGGCGCATGCTGGTGGAGTGCCTGTCGGTAGGCCGCTGCATCTCCCTGCCTGCCATGTCGGTAGCCTCCGGCAAGGTGGCTTCCTACACCACCGGCGCGTATGCCCGCATCCGCGACCAGTTCGGCCTGTCCATCGGCAAGTTCGAAGGCGTAGACGAAGCCATGGCGCGTATCGGTGGCTTTACCTACCAGATGGAAGCCTCGCAAGACCTGGCATTGACCGCGCTGGATATTGGCGAGAAGCCGTCGGTGCTGTCTGCTGTGCTCAAGTACCACAACACCGAGCGCATGCGCAAAACGCTGAATGACGCCATGGATGTACATGGTGGTAAGGCAGTGGTGCTGGGCCCGCGTAACTATCTGGCGCGCGCTTACCAGGCGATTCCTATTGCCATCACGGTAGAGGGTGCCAACATCCTGACGCGCTCCATGATCATTTACGGTCAGGGTGCCATCCGTTGCCATCCGTTTGTACTGCGTGAAATGAAAGCCGCCATGGCCAATGATGGCGCCGAGTTCGATAAAGCCATCACCGGCCATATCAACTTTGTCATCAGCAACGTATTCCGTTCGCTGTGGATGGGTCTGACGGGTGCCAAATTTGTCGGCAGCCCGAAAGGCGGCGATGTGGCGACTTACTACAAGCAGCTCACCCGTTTCTCCAGTGCTTTTGCCTTGCTGTCCGATATGGCCATGTTCAGCCTGGGCGGCTCGCTGAAGTTCCGAGAAAAACTGTCTGCCCGCTTGGGTGACATGCTGTCCAATCTGTACATTGCCTCGGCTTGCCTGAAGCGCTTCGAGCGTGACGGTGCGCAGAAAGAAGACCTGCCGGTGCTGAAGTGGGCGGTAGAGACTGCCCTGTACGACCTGCAACAGGCCATGGACGGTTTCCTGGCAAACCTGCCAAGCCGCGTGTTGGCCGCAGTGCTGCGCAAAGTGATCTTCCCGTGGGGTCTCACCCTCAAGCCTGCCAGCGACCGCGTTGGCACCCAGGTTGCACGCAGCCTGATGGAGCTGGGCCCAACCCGCGCTCGCTTGACCAAAGGCATGTTTGTGTCGGCTGACGAAACCGACCCGATCGGTGTGCTGGAGCCAGCCTTGAAAGCCATGCTGGAAACCGAGCCGGTAGAGCAGAAGCTGCGCAAGCTGGGCCGCGATGGCAAGTTCAAGACCATCACCGCACGCGAACGCCTCGCTGAGGCTTTGGCCGGTGGCATCATTACCCAGCAAGAGTTTGATGCCGTAACACGTGCACGCAAACTCAAGCGCGATGTCATCATGGTGGACGACTTCGACATGAAGATGGAACACCACGACGAGCAATTGCTGCAGCGCCTGATTTTCTGATGAACTAGCATGTAAGTGGGGTGGGCGAAAGCTCACCCTCCTGCTGATGTCATTTTGCAGGCAGAGTGACATCAGGAGGGGTCAACATGCAAAACAACCCGATTGATTCTGCGCGCCAGCCAGTACTGCGCTTGCGTGCCGAGCCGCGTAGCACCAATGCGCATGGCCGCGTTCAGGCAGGCTGGCTGCTACATCAGATCGATCTGGCCGGTGCCACGTTTGCCGAGCGTACTGCGAAAGGGGCGGTTACCACCGTGGCAGTCAATGCTTTCCAGTTTGCCCACCCCATTCATGTGGGCGATGTGGTGTCCATTTACGCCAGCTGTTTACGCCTGGGGCAGAAATCCGTCACGCTGAAACTGGAAGTGGAAGCGGAGCGTATGTCGGGTGAAGTGGTGGCTGTAACCGACCTGATAGCCACCTATGTGGCTATCGATGCCGATGGCCAGTCCCGCCTGATCTGATGCATTGTGTGTTTCAAGATAACGATGAAACAACCGTTTGGAACGAATGCTCGAAAATGCTGGAAATACTTATCTAGTCTGGTAGTATCAATGTTAGATCGACGATACAGTACGGTCACAACAGCATGACAAACAATGCACAGAGGGAATGACACATGAAACTGAAACACCTCAGCCTGTCAGTGATGATGATGGGTGCCTCCGCTGCCGCAATGGCATCCGGCTACCATTTTGGTACCCAGTCGGTAAGTGCGCAGTCCACGGCCAACGCAAATGGCGCCGAAGCGAATGATGCGTCGACTATTTTTTATAATCCGGCTGGGATGGCAAAGCTTGAAGGTACCAACTTTTCGGGCGTGCTAAACGTTGTTGTGCCGCATGTGGAGTTTTCCAACAATGGTTCTTCCACCGCTGCCGGTGTGGCGATCAAAGGTGGTAATGGCGGCAAGATCGTTGATCCGGCGGCCGTTCCCCATCTTTATGTTACCCACCAGCTAAATGACAAACTGACTGCTGGCTTAGGTATTTTTGTCCCCTTCGGTTCTAAAACTGCATACGATCGCGATTGGGTCGGTCGTTACAATATTATCGAGACCGAACTCAAGACCATTACATTCAACCCGAGCTTGGCGTTCAAGCTGTCCGAAAAGTTGTCTGTTGGCGTGGGCGTCAGCGCACAGCATATCGAAGGTAAGCTGGTTAAAGGTGTAGATTCCGGTACCAGTTTGGTGACTGCTGCCCAGAGAGCTGGCGGTATGACTACCGCAGCACATTCGGCCGCAGCCGGCCAAATCTCTGGTAATGCAGCACTGGACGGTAGTGTTGACGTCAATGGCGATGACTGGGGTTTCGGCTACAATTTTGGCGTGCTCTACGATATTAATGAGCAGACACGCGTAGGCTTGGCTTACCGTTCTGCTATCGAGCACACGCTGAAAGGCGATGCCAAGTGGGCTTTGCAGCCGTCGAATGCTGCGGCAACAGTTAATGCCTTGACCAGCCTGGGTGTGGCTCCAGGTAACCTCGCTGCAACTGCAACTGCACTGGCAGCCCAGAGAGCGGCTATTACCAATAGCAATGCATCGCTGAAGGTAAAAACGCCTGATTCTCTATCTCTGAATTTCTTCCACAGCCTGAATGATCGCTGGGATGTGATGGGTGATTACACCCGCACTTTCCACTCGAAGTTCCAGGAACTGCGCATTGATTTTGACAATACGCTGCCAGATAGCATTACCCCGGAAAAGTGGAAAGACACCGACCGTATCTCGCTTGGCGTGGCGAACAAGTATTCCGATCGTCTGAAACTGCGTGCTGGTGTGGCCTATGATGAAACACCGGTTGCTAATGAGAGCCTGCGTACACCGTCCATTCCTGATAACGATCGTTACTGGTTGTCTCTGGGTGGTAACTATGCGCTGGATAAAGATCGCTCGGTAGATTTTGCTTACACTTTCGTCAAAATCAAATCGTCCAATACCAATAATAAAGACTGGTGCGATGGTGCTACCGTTTCTTCCGTTACTTGCACTTCCAGCAAGGCAACACTGAAGGGTAGCTACAAGTCTTATGCCCAGATTATTGGCGTACAGTACAACCAGCGTTTCTGATGCACTAATCATTGCGGCCAACCCTGTGTTGGCCGCATTAAACACGGCCATGTAAAGCCGTGTTTTTTTGGAAAAGATGCTGAATTTTGGTTCAGATACTCTAAATCAGATCTTTCCCCAGATTGCTTACCTGGAACCTATAATCCGGGAAGCGTTTAACCATGTTTGTTCGTTAAGACAACCGAGGAAACCATGTCTCAGACCAAATTCATCGTACGCAAGGTAGCCGTTCTGGGCGCCGGCGTGATGGGGGCGCAAATCGCCGCTCATCTGGTTAATGCCAAGGTGCCAACCGTTCTGTTCGACCTTCCTGCCAAAGAAGGCAACAAGAATGCGATTGCACTGAAAGCTATCGAAGGCCTGAAAAAGCTCAAGCCGTCCCCGCTGTCCAACAAGGATGCGGTGAACTTTATCCAGCCAGCCAACTACGAAGATCACCTGCACCTGCTGAAAGACTGCGATCTGGTGATCGAGGCGATTGCTGAGCGCATGGACTGGAAGGCAGACCTGTATGCCAAGGTTGGCCCGCACCTGGGCGAAAACACCATTTTCGCTACCAACACCTCTGGTTTGTCCATTAACCAGCTGGCCGATTCGCTGCCGGCGGCACTGAAGCCACGCTTCTGCGGCGTGCACTTCTTCAACCCGCCGCGCTACATGCATCTGGTTGAGATCATTCCGTGCGTGGGCTCTGACGCCGGTATTCTGGATAACCTGGAACGCTTCCTGGTATCCACGCTGGGCAAGGGCGTGATTCGCGCCAAAGATACCCCGAACTTTGTGGCGAACCGCATTGGCGTGTTCTCCATGCTGGCAACCATTGCCAACGCAGAGAAGTTCGGTATCCGCTTTGACATCGTGGACGACCTGACCGGCCCGCGCCTGGGTCGCCCGAAGTCCGCTACGTTCCGTACCGCTGATGTGGTTGGCCTGGATACCTTCTCCCACGTGGTGAAGACCATGCAGGACACCCTGCCACAAGACCCGTGGCACACGCTGTTCCAGTCGCCACAATGGCTGCAGAAGCTGATCGCTGATGGTGCCCTGGGTGCCAAGACCAAGCGCGGCATCTACAAAAAAGAAGGCAAACTGATGTTTGTCATCGATCCTGCTACGGGCGAGTACGTCGGCGCCGGTCAGAAGGGCGATGATGCCGTCAAAGAAATCCTGAAGATCGCCAATCCGGGCGAAAAATTCCAGAAGCTGCGCGAAAGCGAACACCCGCAGGCACAGTTCCTGTGGGCCTGCTTCCGCGATGTGTTCCACTACATCGCTTTCCATCTGGGTGATATCGCCAACTGCGCACGCGATGTGGACTTTGCCATTCGCTGGGGCTTTGGCTGGTCTGCTGGCCCGTTCGAAACCTGGCAATCTGCCGGCTGGAAACAAGTGGCCGAGTGGGTAGATGCCGATGTAAAAGCCGGCAAATCGCTGGCTGCGGCCAACCTGCCAGCCTGGGCGCTGGAAGCGGACCGCGACGGTGTGCACTTTGCCGATGGCTCGTTTGATGCTGCAGCTGGCAAGCTGGTTGGCCGCTCCACACTGGACGTGTACGCACGTCAGCTCGCCCCGGCAAAAGTGCTGGGTGAGGCGGATGGCCTGCTGGGTGAAACCGTATTCGAAAACGACGGTGTGCGTGCCTTTACTACTGGCGACGAAGTGCTGGTGGTGTCGTTCAAGTCCAAAGCCCATGCGATTGGCCCGGACGTGATTGATGGTGTGCATGCAGCGCTGGATATCGCCGAAGCCCGCTTCAAAGGCCTGGTGATCTGGCAAACCGAAGAGCCGTTCTCGGTGGGTGCGGATCTGCAGTCCATGCTGCCGGCCTTCATGATGGGCGACTGGGATGCTATCGACACCATGGTGCGTCGCTTCCAGGAAACCTCCATGCGTCTGCGTTACAGCCAGATTCCGACTGTCGCTGCTACCCAGGGTTACGTGTTTGGCGGCGGTTGCGAGTTTGCCATGCATTGCGACAAGGTGGTGGCTGCGCTGGAATCCTACGTGGGTCTGGTCGAAGTGGGCGTGGGCCTGCTGCCAGGTGGCGGTGGTTGCAAAGAGTTTGCCGTACGTGCCGCCAGCGAAGCCAAAGGTGATGTACTGGCTGCGCTGAAAGACTACTTCATGGCGATTGCTACCGCCAAAGTGGCGACCAGTGCGCACGAAGCGCAGGAAATCGGCTTCTTCCGTGCTACCGACAATGTGGTGTTCAATAGCTACGAGTTGCTGCACGTTGCTAAACAGCAAGCGCTGTCCATGTACGAGTCGGGCTACCGTCCGCCGATGGCGGGTGGCAAGTTTGCCGTTGCCGGCCGTGCCGGTGCCGCTTCCATCAAGGGCCAGCTGGTGAACATGCTGGAAGGTAATTTCATCAGCAAGCATGACTTTACCATTGCCGGCCTGATTGCCGATGTGATGACCGGTGGTGAGGTGGAGCAGGGTACGCTGGTGAATGAGCAGTGGATTCTGGACTTGGAGCGCAAGGCATTCATGACCTTGCTGAAATCCAGCAAAACCCAGGATCGTATTGCCAATATGCTGACCACCGGCAAACCACTGCGTAACTAATCACAGCCAGAATGCGGGCAAGCTGGCGGCTGAGGGGCTAAGCCAGCTTTGCCGGAAGGAGATTTTAAAAATGGTTAAACAAGTACAGGAAGCTTACATCGTCGCCGCCACCCGTACCCCGGTAGGCAAGGCGCCACGTGGCATGATGCGCCATGTACGCCCGGACGATATGCTGGCACACGTTATTACCGGTGCGCTGGCCCAGGTGCCTACACTGGACCCGAAGCTGATTTCCGACTGCGTGGTAGGTTGCGCCTTTCCGGAAGCCGAGCAAGGTCTGAACATGGCACGTATTGGCGTGCTGCTGGCTGGCCTGCCTAATACCGTAGGCGGCATCACCATCAACCGCTATTGCTCGTCCGGTATCAACGCCGTGCAGATGGCGGCAGACCGTATCCGTCTGGGCGAAGCCGACGTGGTGATCGCGGCAGGCTCCGAGTCCATGTCCATGGTGCCGATGATGGGTAACAAGGTTTCCTTGAACCCGGAAGTGTTTGCCAAAGACGAAAACTATGCCATCGCTTACGGCATGGGCCTGACGGCAGAAAAAGTAGCCCAGCAATGGGGCGTGTCCCGCGAAGACCAGGATGCATTTGCGGTAGAGTCGCACCGCCGTGCGCTGGCTGCCATTGATGGCGGCAAGTTCAAGAACGAGATTACCCCGCTGGAAGTAACCTATCGCACGCCTAACCTGGAAACCGGCGAAGTGGTCAGCAAGACCCGTGTGCTGGATACCGATGAAGGCCCGCGTCGCGAAACCACGCTGGAAGGCCTGGCTAAGCTGAAAACCGTGTTCGATGCCAAAGGCTCGGTCACAGCGGGTAACTCCTCGCAAATGTCCGACGGTGCTGGTGCCGTGATTCTGGTGTCGGAGCGCGTGCTGAAAGAGTTCAACCTGACCCCGCTGGCGCGTTACGTTACCTTCTCGGTAAAAGGCGTGCCGCCGGAAATCATGGGTATCGGCCCGAAAGAAGCGATTCCGGCAGCGCTGAAGCAGGCAGGCCTGGTACAGAGCGATCTGAAATGGATCGAGCTGAACGAAGCTTTTGCTGCCCAAGCTTTGGCTGTGGCACGTGATCTGGAGCTGGATATGTCGCTGGTGAACCCGCATGGTGGCGCTATTGCGCTGGGCCACCCGCTGGGCGCAACGGGTGCTGTCCGTACTGCCACACTGATCCACGGTATGCGCGATGCAGGTATGCAAGGCCATGGCATGGTGACCATGTGTATCGGTACCGGTATGGGTGCTGCTGGTATTATCGAAGTACTGTGATAAGCCTGTTGCGGCCAACCTTATGGTTGGCCGCAACAACAAAAAAGCCGGCTGCGAAGCCGGCTTTTTTCATGAGCTGTAATGTGTTTACAGGCGTTCCAGTGTTTCAAATTCTACCTGCTGGCAATCTTCGAATGTTGCATTGCTGTGCAAAATGCGAATCTGGTACGACTTGCCGTTGGCCGCAAAGGTCAGCTCTTTACCATTGTCTGCTAGCCGCTTCGGTATCAGAAAAACACGTTGCCCCTTTTTTGCATTGGTCTGCGTAATGTACAAGCCGCTGCTGATATTGCTGCCATCGGCACCGCCTTCACTCAGGCTAACGGGTAGGGGCAGGCTGCCCAGTACCTCTACCCCCACGCGCGTACCGCCTTCAGCCAGCCGCTGCACGCGTCGTATCACGCATAGTTGGCCAGGGTATTCGCGCGAGGAAACCCACATGGTGCGCCCGATCATCAGGCTTTCTACCGAGCGACCCAGGTAGGTCAGGCCAAAGCCAGCCTCGCTAGCATCGTTCACGCGCCAATCGTCATTGACCTCATCTTGCGGTAGCGCACTGCGATTCACTTTGAGGTGGTGGGCGATTTTTTCAAAGCCGATTTCAACTTTGGCATGCCCGCTGGAGCTGAGTCGTTCGTGTTGGCGCATGGATTTGCCGCCATCTTGCGACCAGCGAGACGACAGCTTTTGCAGCAGGTTACGCCAGGTGGGCGTATCCATGGCCGGGAGCGCTTGTTTGAAGCCCTCGGGAATGCCTTGGTCAAAATCCAGAATCAGGTCAGCCAAACGGTTTACCACGAAGTCGCCAGACCAGTAGCGGCACCCTTTGCCCAATGTGCCACGGCGCAGCAGCTGCGGCGGGGCGGGCAAGTCCAGATTGATCACGTACTGGAAGTCACTTTTCGAGGCGGTATTTTGCAGCTTGATGCCTTCCGACAGCCGGGCCAGCAACAAGTGGATGGCCTCGATCTCGATAGTGAGCAGGTTGTCTGTTTGTGCCAGATGCAGCATGGCGGCCTGGATGAGCAGCTGTTCACCTGTGGTGGATTCGGGCTGCTCTTCGTACATGGTGATGGCTTTGCCATGAAACCCGTACTGCTCGGCAAAGAGGTACAGCCGGTATGCCTGTTGCCAGGTATTGCCATCTGCAGAGATGTAGCGCAATGCGCTCCACTTTATCAGGCTGAGCTGGTGGTGCAGTGCCCGGATGGCCACGCGCTCGATCTGGGCGTCGATCTGGGCATTTTTACTGCTCTGGAACTGGCGCAAACAAAGCTGATAGCCATTGGAGAGCTCAGTCCAGTAAGCCAGGATGCTGGGCAGGAATGATTTGGAGCGCGATGCGCCTATCAGGAATTCCTTGCACAGTTTTCTGTGCATTTCCACCGCCCGGGTGTCGACATACAAGAGCGTATTAATGCGGTCTTTTAGGGTGACGCTGGCATCTTTGTTGATTTTTGCCACCGCCTTGATGATTTCGACCAGCGCCGTGTAGTACTCGGCATTCGGCAAGTTCTTGACCAGCATGGTTGCCGACTCGGTCGACTCGCTTGAGGTCTTTTTTCTGCCTGAAATGGCGCTGAGAATGGCTTTGATATCAATCATTGGGTACGGGGTCGGGTTCGGTTGGCCGAGTCATGCTATGAGCTGCCTATAGTAGCGTAATCTCGTTATCGATAGGAGGTTTGGCTCAATGCTAACCGTCTTTTTATACACAGGGATTGCATAGAGGGTGTGCAAGACACAATACGATCTTTACACAGAGTGCAATGACAGAATGAAGGGCGAGTATAGTATTTTTTCGCCATCTTGTATTGTGGAAGTGGCCGCGCTTATCAATGCTCTCTCGCGTGGCTGTTGAGGTGTCGTGGCATGCATGTGTCTGTGGAGAAAATCATACAATCGTTTTTTTGATTTATAGAACAGCTGTCAGCAGGTTTTTTCTACCTCTTCTAGCGTGTAAATTGAGTACGCACTCTAATTTTAGGGTGGGCTAATCATTGTGACGTCAAGATCACAAGTCATTCACAGAGGAGAAGTTATGGGCAAATTGATCGCAGCTAAACGTATTCTGGCCACAGCAGCACTACTGGCTGCCGGCCTGCAGCCAGCTTTCGGTATGGGTAGTGTGCCTGCAGACACCGAAGCGACGTATACCAAAACCAAGTACCCCATCGTGCTGGTGCATGGTGTACTGGGCTTTGACAGTATGCTGGGGGTGGATTACTTCTATGGCATCCCCACCGAGCTGCAGCGCAGCGGCGCTCAGGTGTACATTGCCCAGGTGTCGCCGGCTGACAGTTACGAGCGGCGTGGCGAGCAATTGCTTGAGCAGGTTCAGCGCATCGTGGCCATGACCGGTGCGCAGAAAGTTAACCTGATCGGCCATAGCATGGGTTCGCCAACATCCCGCTATGTGGCGTCGGTTAGGCCAGACTTGGTGGCTTCGGTGACCAGTGTTGGTGGCGTTAACAAGGGCTCTAAAGTAGCAGATGCTGTGCGTGGTGTACTTCCTCCGGGCTCTGTAGCCGAGTCGGTGGTGGTCGCTGCAGGTGGCGCTTTGGCCAGTATGATCCGGCTGTTTTCTACCGGCAGTAGCCTATCGCAAGACGAGCTGGCCACGTTGAACTCGCTCACTACGCCAGGCACGCTCGCCTTTAATAGCCGCCATCCACAGGCGGTACCGACTACAGCATGTGGTGAGGGTGCCTACCAGGTTAATGGTATCCATTACTTTTCTTGGTCGGGTGCTCAGCCCTACACCAACCCGCTGGATGTAGGTGATCCATTGTTGGCCGTAACTGGCCTGGTATTCGGCGCAGAACCTAACGATGGCTTGGTCGGGACGTGCTCTTCACGTTTGGGCCAGGTGATTCGCGACAACTATCGTTTCAACCATCTGGACGAGACCAATATGTTCTTCGGTCTGGGTAACATCCTGGAGACTAGCCCTGTCACGCTGTTCCGCCAGCACGCCAATCGTCTGCGTAATCTGGGGGTATAAACATGCGGCTGCAAGGCAAGGTATGGCTGCTACTGGTGTTGGCCGCATCGGCTGGCGCGTATTGGTGGCAGTCGGGTAGTGCCGAGCAGCCTGTGGCCGAGGGGGTGTTTGCCCCCTCGCTACGGCAAACGTCGGTAGATGGTCTGCCGCCTGCACCGGTAAGTGGCAAGATGGATGCCAAACAGCTGAAAGCGCTGTTTGATTATTATTTGGCTACGCAGGGTGAGCGCACATTTCCGGAGATTCGTCAGGAGATCGAGAAGCAACTGGCAGCGCGTCTCAGTGGCAAGGCCTTGCAAGATGCGCAGGATTTCTTCCACCGCTATCTGGCCTATCTGAATGACTTGGGGCAGGCGGGCAAGACTATTAGCCCGGTGTCTGCCGACGTGGTAAGCCAGATGAGCCAGCGTTTGCAGCTGCTACGCCAGATTCGTGCCCGGCATTTCACCCCGCTGGAGCTAAAGCAGCTTTTTGCCAGCAGCGATGTCATGGACGAGCTGGTCTTGCAGCGAATGGCGATTCAGCGGCGGCAGGATCTCAGTGAGGCGGAAAAGCGCCGCCAACTGGATGCCCTGGAGCAATCACTACAGCCAGAACAACGTGCTGCTCGTCAGCAAACGATACAGCACATTGCCTTGGCAGATGCCGAACGTAATTTACGCAAGCAAGGTGGTACGCCAGAGCAGCTGCAGGCTTTACGTGCCGGGATGGTGGGTGCTGAGGCGGCACAACGGTTGGCTGCAGTAGATGCAGAGGCGGTGGCATGGCAAACCAAACTGCAGCAATGGAAACAGGAGCGTGAGCAACTCGCCAAGGATGAGGCGTTGTCTGGCCCGCAGAGGCAGCAGGCTTTGCAAGTACTAGAGCAGAAGCTGTTCAGCGAGAACGAGCGCAAACGCTTGCTTGCTTACCAGTAAGTTACTGCTGAATCAGCGCAGCTTCGGCTGCGTTTTTTTGTCTCCGTTAATGTCATTTGGTTATTTTGTGTGGTGGCTTGTATTCTTCCGCGGCATAGATGTGGGTGAGTTACGACATTGATATTTTTTTAACTCATTGAAATTGTTGATCTTTATTTCTAATTGACCATGACGAGAGTAAGTTTGTCGAACGCTCGGTATTCCGGGTGAATTTATTGTTGTCGGGTTAATCTCAAGGAGATCATATGAGCAAGCTCAATGCAGTAAGAGGTGTGCTGGCCGGTATCGTGCTGATGACAGCAGTGTGGCAACCCGCAGTAGGTATGGGGACGCAACCTCCGTCAGATAGCGAAGCAACGTACACCAAAACCAAGTACCCAATCGTGCTGGTGCATGGCATTATGGGTTTCGATAGCATGCTTGGAATGGATTATTTCTATGGTATCCCTGCCGAGCTGCAGCGTAGCGGTGCTCAGGTTTATCTTGCACAAGTGTCACCGCTTGATAGCTATGAGCGTCGAGGCGAGCAGCTGCTTGAACAAGTCCAACGCATCGTGGCTATGACCGGGGCACAGAAAGTCAATCTGATTGGCCATAGCATGGGCTCGCCAACTTCGCGCTACGTTGCTTCGGTTCGGCCTGAGCTTGTGGCTTCTGTCACTAGTATTGGTGGGGATAACAAGGGTTCAAAAGCCATGGATGCATTGCGTGGTGCGCTACCACCAGGCTCGGTGAGCGAGTCGGTGGTGGTGGCGGCGGGTGGTGCGTTTGCCAGTCTGATCCGTTTATTCTCTACCGGCAGTAACCTGTCGCAGGATGAGCTTGGTGCGTTGAATTCGGTTACCACGGCCGGTACATTGGCATTTAATAGCCGCCACCCTCAGGGCGTGCCAGTAACGGACTGTGGTGAAGGCGCATACCAAGTCAATGGTATTCATTACTTTTCATGGTCCGGTGCGCAGCCCTATACCAACCCGCTGGATGTGAGCGACCCGCTATTGGCAACGACCGGTCTGGTGTTTGGTAGCGAACCGAATGATGGTCTGATGGGGACGTGTGCCACGCATCTTGGGCAGGTTATTCGCGACAACTACCGCTTTAATCACCTGGATGAGGTCAATATGTTCTTTGGCCTGGGCAACATTCTGGAAACCAACCCTGTGACACTTTTCCGCCAGCACGCAAACCGCTTGCGTAATCTGGGGGCGTAACCGATATGTGGCGGTGCCCGGTTGTCCGAGAGTCCTTGTTGGGGGGCTGGCTGTTATTGCTCAGTAGCGTGTAAAGAAGGCATGTGTTTTGGCTTCTTTCTGGTATTGGCAACGTGAAAGCTCACCGCAGACCAGGGGCAAGTCAAAAAAGAGCAGCGTGTCATGCGCTGCTCTTTTTTATTGTTATCAGGCAAATAGCTGTTGCAGGCCTAGGCCGGGGTCATCCTGGCGCATAAAGGCTTCGCCCACCAAGAAGGTGTGTACGGCATGGTCACGCATCTTTTGTACGTCTGCTGGCTGGATGATGCCGCTCTCGGTGACGGCGATACGGTCCTTACCGATTTCCGGTAGCAGGCGCAGTGTGGTGTCCAGGCTCACTTCAAAGGTGCGCAGGTTACGGTTGTTCACGCCTACCAGTGGTGTGTTGAGCTGCAAGGCTGCTTCCAGTTCGTACTCGTCATGCACCTCTACCAGTACGGCCATGCCCAGTTCTTGCGCCAGCGCTTCGAAGTCGCGCATTTGCGGCAAGCTTAAGCAGGCGGCAATCAGCAGGATGCAGTCGGCGCCAATGGCGCGCGCTTCGTAGATCTGGTACTCGTCCACCATGAAGTCCTTGCGCAGCACCGGTAGCTGGCAGGCGGCACGTGCGGCCTGCAGGTAGTCTTCATGGCCCTGGAAGTACTGCGCATCGGTCAGCACGGACAGGCAGGCGGCGCCGGCTTGCTCGTAGCTTTGCGCAATCTGGTCAGGGTTGAAGTCGGCACGGATCACGCCTTTGCTGGGGCTGGCTTTTTTGGCCTCGGCAATCACGGCGGCCTGGCTGGCCGCGTGTTTGGCGCGGATGGCAGCGACAAAATCGCGCTGGTCGCCGTGGCGGCCTTCGGCGTCGGCGCGCAAGCTGGCCAGGGAGCGTTGCGGGCGGCGCTGGGCAATTTCTTCTACCTTGGTGGCACAGATTTTTTTCAGAATGTCAGACATGGTGCGAGGGCTTTCTGCTGTGCGCTTGGGCGCGCTGGTATGAATCGAAAAATGCTAACAGACGCTGGGGTAGCCACGCTAGTGTGCCGGGGAAGGGCCCGCTGACAAAACCGACGTGGCCGCCTTCGGCTGGCTGCTCCAGGCATACCGCCGGGCTGACATCGGCCGGGCCGGGCAGGGCGTGTGGCGGCAGGAAGGGGTCGTTGATCGCGTTCAGTACCAGGGTTGGCCGCATGATCTGCTTGAGCAGCAGTTTGCTGCTGGCGCGGGCCCAGTAGTCCTGCACGTTGCGGTAGCCATGCAGGGGTGCTGTGACCAGATTATCGAATTCGCCAAAGGTGCGGGCGCGCTGCACGGCACGGCGGTCGAACAGGCCTGGGTGGTGCTGTAGCTGGGCCAGTGACTTGGGCTTGAGCGTATTCATGAACATGCGCGTATACAGCAAGCGGCCCACGCCGTGATCCAGGCGTGTGCTGGCAGCGGCCAGGTCTAGCGGTGCCGAGATGGCCGCTGCGGCCAGCGGGATGGCCTGGCTGCCTTGTTCGCCCATATGCCGTAGCAGCATATTGCCGCCTAATGACACGCCTGCGGCGAATAGCTGCGGGTTTTCTGCGGCCAACTTGCGGCAGATCCAGCCGATTTCCGCGGCATCGCCCGCGTGGTAAGCGCGTGGCAGGGTATTTTCTATGCCGCCGCAGCCGCGAAAGTGTGGCACAGCGCCGTGCCAGCCGCGCGCTTGCAGCGCGCGCATCAGGGCAATGGCGTAGTGGCTGTGGCTGCTGCCTTCCAGGCCATGAAACAGCACCACCAATGGTTGGTCGGCTTGGCCGTCAATGCGGTCTACGGCGATCTGGCCGCCATCCGGTGTGGCCCATAGCTCGCGGCGATAGGCGGGTGGTGCCTGCTTCAGCATGAGGGCAGGCCAGATGGTCTGGGCGTGGCTGCCGGGCAGCCAGCGGGGGGCTTGGTACGGGGTCACGCTACGGGCTTGATGGCGGACTTGGGTCGGAATGCTTTGACTACTTTTTCGCGTGTTTCTACGTAGGGGGCGCCGATCAGGTCCAGGCAGTAGGGCACGGCGGCAAAAATGCCAGGCACGGTGACGACGCCGTCTTCGCGCAGGCCTTCCAGTGTTTCGCGGATAGCCTTGGGCTGGCCGGGCAGGTTCAGGATCAGGCTTTGTTTGCGGATGACGCCTACCTGGCGTGACAGGATAGCGGTGGGCACGAATTTCAGGCTGATCTGGCGCATCTGCTCGCCAAAGCCGGGCATGACACGGTCGGCTACCGCCAGCGTGGCTTCCGGTGTCACGTCGCGCAGGGCGGGGCCAGTGCCACCGGTGGTAAGCACCAGGTGGCAGCCTTGCTCGTCTACCAGCTGGCGCAGCGTGGCTTCGATGGTGGCTTGTTCGTCCGGAATCAGGCGGGTGGTGGTTTCGAAAGGGCTGCGGATGCACAGGCTAAGCCAGTCCACCAGCGCAGGAATGCCCTTGTCTTCGTACACGCCTTGGCTGGCGCGGTCGGAGATGGATACCAGCCCGATTTTCAGACTCATGCCTCGTCGTCCTGTTCGATAGCGTCTTCTGGGGCATTCTTCTGGCGGCCTTGTTCCGGGATCAGCTCTTTGATCATCTGGAACAGCAGGCGGGTTGCCTTCGGCGGCTTGGCTTCATCGCGCTCTTTGCGTGCGTTGCGTACGGTGGTGCGCAGCTGCTGTACGTCGACTTCGGCAAAATCGTCGATGAAGATCTGCACGTTCTTGTCGTCTTCCAGCAGGCGTTCGCGCCAGCGCTCGACCAGGTGCAGCCAGCGGGTGTGGGTGCTGGAGTCGCCACGTAGTGCGGCCAACTTTTGCTCGATCGGCTCCGGGTCGATATCGCGCATCAGTTTGCCGATGTATTGCAGCTGGCGGCGTCTGGCACCGTTGGCGTTAAAGCGCTGGTAGTCCAGCACGGCAGCCAGCAGGGTGTCGTCCAGCTCCATCTTTTTCAGTTTGGCGGCAGGCAGCTCGGTGAGCGCGCGGCCAATGTTCTGTAGCGCATCCATGTCGCGTTTGAGCTGGGATTTGCTGGGGGGCAGGCCATTATTGCTGCCATTGTTAAAAACGTTCGACATTCGCTAAGACTTGATTAAGGTTTCAAGCTGGTATGATACCGGAAAAGAACCCGTCACGGCCGACTGGTGTGTGCTCCCGTCGTGCCTTATCACTAGAGAAAACCCTATGGCAGAGCAGATTTTTTCGTATACCGAGGCCGCACTCGAGGCCATTGCTGCCCGTATGCTGGCGCTGGCCCAGGCTGGCGGCGCTACCGCAGCTGAAACCGATGTCTCCGAGGGCTGCGGGCAGAATGTGTCGGTACGCCTGGGCGAAGTGGAAACCATCGAATATAACCGCGACAAAGGCGTGTCGCTGACGGTGTATCTGGGCCAGAAAAAAGGCCACGCCAGCACTTCTGATTTTTCTGACAAGGCGCTGGCAGATACGGCCGCTGCCGCCCTGAATATTGCGCGCTATACCGCCGAAGACGACTGCGCTGGCCTGGCAGACCCGGCTTTGCTACTGAAAGCCGGCAATCGCCGTGATCTGGACCTGTACCACCCTTGGGATTTGCCGGTAGAGCAGGCTATTGCGCTGGCGCGCCAGTGCGAGGACGTGGCGCGTGGCGTGGATGCGCGCATCAGCAACTCGGAAGGTGGCACCGTGGCTACGCACGCTACGCGCCACTGCTATGCCAATAGCCATGGTTACAGCGGCAGCCTGACGACCTCACGCCATAGCCTGTCTGCGTCGGTGGTGGCATCGGGTGCCAACAGCATGCAGCGCGACTACTGGTACAGCACGGCCCGCCATGCGGCGGATCTGCTGTCGGCAGAAGAGGTTGGCCGCATCGCCGGCGAGCGCGCCGTGCGCCGCCTGGATGGCCGCCGGGTGAAAACCGGCCAGTACCCGGTGCTGTTCGAGGCGCCGGTGGCCGGCGGCTTGCTCAGCCACCTGGTGCAGGCGGTAAGCGGTGGCAGCCTGTACCGTAAATCCAGCTTCCTGCTGGACAGCCTGGGCCAGCAGGTGGCCGCGCCATTGTTGAACATCAGCGAAGACCCGTTTGTGCTGCGCGGCCTGGCCAGTGGCTGCGCCGACGACGAAGGGGTGGCTACCAGCGCGCGCCAGTTTGTGCAGGGTGGTGTATTGCAAGGCTATTTCCTGGGCAGCTACTCGGCCCGCAAGCTGGGTATGCAAAGCACCGGCCACGCAGGCGGTGCGCATAACCTGGTCGTCCAGCCTACCTTGACCGGGGGTCTGTCTGCTTTGCTGGCACGCATGGGTACCGGCCTACTGGTGACCGAGCTGATGGGGCAGGGTATCAATATGGTCACCGGCGATTACTCGCGCGGTGCCAGTGGTTTCTGGGTAGAAAACGGCGTGATTGCCTACCCGGTAGAGGAGCTGACCATTGCCGGCAACCTGCGCGACATGCTGCAGGGCATCGATGCCATTGGTGACGATATCGACTATCGTGGCAGCCGCCACATGGGCTCGGTACTGCTGGGCAATATGATGGTAGCGGGCGAGGCGTGACGCCAGGCTACTGGCCGCAGGCCTGCGCCGAGCTGTCACAGCGCAGCCCGGCGCTGTCTGCCCTGATTGCACAGTACCCCGTTAGCGTGCTGAAAACACGGGGCGAGCCCTTCGAGACGCTGCTGCGCGCCATTGTCGGGCAGCAGATTTCCATTGCCGCAGCCGATGCCATCTGGGCCAGGTTGGCCGCACTCCTCGACACTACCAGCCCGCTGGCCGTGGTGGCTGCCCAGCCCGATGCGCTGCGGGCGGTGGGGTTTTCACTGCGCAAGGTGGAGTACGCTCAGGATCTGGCGCGGCATTTTCTGGATGGCCGCATCGATCCGGCGCGTTTTGATGCGCTGGACGACGAGACTATCATCCGCGAGCTGGTGGCCGTGCGCGGCATAGGCCGCTGGACCGCCGAAATGTACCTGATCTTCAACCTGTGCCGCCCGGATGTCTGGCCGGTAGATGATATCGGCCTGCAAAAAGCGCTGGTGGTCATTCACGGCTTGCCGGCGCGCCCGGCATTGGCCGAGCTGCGGCAGATGGGTGAGGCCTTTCGCCCGTGGCGCAGCGTGGCCACCTGGTATTTGTGGCGCATGCTGGACCCGGTAGAGGTGCAGTACTAGCGCACAAACGCTGCCGTATCGCTGCCGGTGTTCCATACTCAAAGCAAAACAGGGAGCGAGAGATGGACAAGCCTATCGTCGGGCTGGTGCTGGCAGGTGGCGGCGCACGGGCAGCCTATCAAGTGGGGGTGTTGATGGCGGTGGCGCACATGTTGCCGCGTGATCACGGCAACCCGTTTCCCATCATTAGCGGCACCTCGGCCGGCGCCATTAATGCGGTAGGGTTGGCCGCAGGGTCGATGCACTTCCGCCGCGCCACGGCGTTTCTGGCCAAGATGTGGAAAGGCCTACATGTTAGCCAGGTGTACCGGGCGGATTGGCCTTACTTTGCACGCGCTTTTCTGGCGTGGGGGGGCTCGGTACTTACCGGCGGCAAGCTGGTGCACAACCCGGCTAGCCTGCTGGACAACAGCCCGCTGCGCGAGCTGCTCAGCCAGGCGGTGAATTTTGATGGCGTATCGCGTGCGGTGCAAAGCGGCGATCTGCGTGCGCTATCGCTGACGGCGTCCTGCTACACCACCGGGCAATCGGTCAGCTTTTTTGAAGGGCGCGATGATATCGACGAGTGGCACCGCTACCAGCGTTTGGGCGTGCGCGAGTCTATCGGGGTGGACCATCTGATGGCTACCTCCGCCATCCCCATGGTTTTTCCTGCTGCCACCATTAATGGCCGTTTTTATTGCGATGGCGCTATCCGCCAGATGGCGCCGCTATCACCCGCTTTGCACCTGGGCGCGGAGAAGCTCTTTGTCATTAACTTGAATACCGAACACCGGCCACGGTCAGAGCGCCGCCTGGCGGGCGATCGCCCCTCTCTGGCCATGGTCTTTGGCCATTTGCTCAACAGCATCTTTTTTGACAGTATGGCCACCGATATGGAGCGCCTTAGCCGGGTGAATCATACAATCTCGTTGCTGGACGAGCAGGTGCGTTGCAGTGGCCGCACGGCGCTCAAGCGGGTGGAGGTGCTGAACATCTCGCCTAGCGTGTCGCTGGAAGCCATTGCCTTCAAGCACGTGAAAAAATTTCCGCCGGCCATGCGTTTTCTCATGCGGGGTGCGGGTGCCATGCGCCAGCGCGGCTCGGTGTTGGCGAGCTATCTGCTGTTTGACCCGGCATATGGCAAGGAGCTGATTGACCTGGGCTACAAAGATGCCATGGCCAGGCAGGACGAAATACTGAATTTTCTACAAAAAACATAGTCTGCTACGGTGCGGGTGTTTGGCGCCGCTATTTTAAGGGGGTTGTAATGCGTTTATCCAGACGGCAGGGTTTTGCCGCTATCGCGGCCGTGTGTGCCGCATCCATGGGCTTTGCCTTGTATGCCCAGCACGGCATGGGCCTGGAGCCCTGCCCATTGTGTGTTTTTCAGCGCGTGGGGGTTATTTCTACCGGTGTATTGGCCGGGTTGTTTGCCCTGGTGAACCCGCAAAGGTTGGCCGCAAAGCTTGCTGCTTCGCTGGTGGCGCTAGCTGCATTGGCGGGCGGTGCGGTGGCAGCATGGCATGTGTACCTGCAGCATCTGCCAAAAGACCAAGTGCCGGCATGCGGGCCGGGGCTGGATTTCATGCTGGAAACCCTGCCGCTTACCCAGGTGCTGAATACCGTGTTCAAAGGCAGTGGTGAATGCGCCGAGCTGGGCTGGACCTTTCTTGGCCAGTCCATGCCGGTGTGGACCGGCCTTTTGTTTGTTGTGCTGATCTCGATGGCGCTGTGGAATGGCTGGCGCAAAGCCTGATCCGGTTTGATATCGCAACACAAGCATAGCCAGCCCTGCGTGGGCTGGCTTTTTTATGTGCTGCGTTTGGTGGTGGGGTAGGGCTGAAATGAAAAAAGCCTTCCATGAGGAAGGCTTTTGAATGGTTGGCGGAGCGGACGGGACTCGAACCCGCGACCCCCGGCGTGACAGGCCGGTATTCTAACCAACTGAACTACCGCTCCAACCGTAAAACTTGGTGGGCGTTGACGGAGTCGAACCGCCGACATTCTGCTTGTAAGGCAGACGCTCTACCAACTGAGCTAAACGCCCGA
>NZ_VMTV02000077.1 GCF_007644035.1 Vogesella mureinivorans
GCGCTCGCCGCAAACGGCTTCGCGCGCGCCTCGGGCAAGGTCGGCGTGTGCGTGGCCACCTCGGGCCCCGGTGCGTCCAACCTGGTCACCGGCATCGCTGATGCCTTTCTGGACTCGGTGCCGATGGTGGTGCTGACCGGCCAGGTGCCGACCACCCTGATGGGCACTGATGCCTTCCAGGAGTTGGACGTCTACGGCATGACCCTGCCGATCGTGAAGCACAGCTTCCTGCTGCGCTCGATCGAAGACATCCCGAAAGTCGTCCACGAGGCCTTCCGCATCGCCAAGAGCGGCCGGCCCGGGCCGGTGCTGATCGACTTCCCGAAAG
>NZ_VMTV02000718.1 GCF_007644035.1 Vogesella mureinivorans
CGTCGACTCGGCGCTTTACGAGGCGGTGTTGCAGGTGATGGAATCGACCGTCGCCGATTTTTCGGCGAGCGGCACCAAGCGGCGGCGCACCGGGTCGACCCTACCGGGCATCGCGCCGTCGAACGTGTACCCCTGCAAGGACGGCGAATATCTGATCGGCGCCAATCAGGACGCCGTTTTCGCGCGGCTTGCCGCGGCGATGGGCCGCCCCGAACTTGCGAGCGACGACCGTTATGCGACCCACCGCGCGCGGGGTGCGCGGCAGGAGGAACTCGACGCGCTGATCGGCGAATGGACGCGCACGATGACGATCGCCGAACTGGAGGCG
>NZ_VMTV02000961.1 GCF_007644035.1 Vogesella mureinivorans
TTGGGTGGTGATGTTTACTCAATCAAGATCTCCTTATATTGAAGTGATTCAAGAGTTGGCTGAGCCATTATTGGCGCCGTTCCGTCGAATTATGCCGAATATGGGGATGATTGATCTTTCTCCTATTTTGGCTATCTTGGCATTGATCATTGCTGAAAAAGTCATGGAATATGCTGCAATTGCGCTACTAACTGGTCTTTAATAGGCAATATCCTTTTAGCGTCAAATAGATTGATGATCCTTTATAAAAAACCGAGTTGTATAACCAACTCGGTTTTTTTATAGGTTATGGATGTCTTTTTTAATCGTGAATTTAATTTAACCTGAG
>NZ_VMTV02000446.1 GCF_007644035.1 Vogesella mureinivorans
CTCGAAATGCGGCGGGCGGCGCTCGCGGGTGACCGTGCTGGCCGTCTGCACGCTCAAGCCGGCTTTCTCGGCGAAGCGCTTCAGCTCCTTCTCGCTGAAGCCGAGGTTGACGTGGCCATAAGGCGCGACCGCGGCCTGGTGCTCGTGCTTGGCGAGGCTGGTCAGCAGCAGCCGACCGCCCGGGCGCAGCACGCGGCCGGCTTCGGCCACCGCCTTGCTGGGCTTGTCGGCATAGGTCAGCGCATGCATCAGCACGACCAGATCGAAGCTGGCTTCGGGATAGGGCAGGGCATGCATGTCGCCTTCGACCACCTCAACGTTCGCATGG
>NZ_VMTV02000196.1 GCF_007644035.1 Vogesella mureinivorans
CCAAACCAAGTTCAGACACTTGGGTAATTTTTGTCTTGGCATGATCACGCTCAAGCATCTTCTCAAACTGGTTCATGACTTCTTCACGATGTACAGCTTCCTGCATATCGATGAAATCAATAATGATAATGCCGCCTAAATTGCGTAAACGTAACTGTCGAGCGATGACTTGGGTGGCTTCCATATTGGTTTTGAAGACTGTATCTTCAAGCGTACGACCACCCACATAAGAACCTGTGTTGACATCAATCGTGGTCATTGCCTCCGTCTGGTCAATCATCAAATAACCACCAGACTTTAATGCAACCCGAGTTTGTAATGCTTTTTG
>NZ_VMTV02001041.1 GCF_007644035.1 Vogesella mureinivorans
GTGGTAGAGATTTACGGCGGCACTGTTACACTCGGGGCAAGCGAGGATCTGGGCGGCCTGATGGTCGAAGTGCGCTTGCCGCGCGCGTAATCTTGCGCAGGCTCGTTAACCCGAGCGCGCCTTCTCGTGGTGGCGGATCACCTCCTCGATGATGAAGCGCAGGAACTTCTCTGAGAACTCGGGGTCGAGATCGGCTTCCTCGGACAATTTCCTCAGCCGCGCGATCTGCCTCGCTTCACGCTCAGGATCGGCCGGGGGCAGGGTGGCCCGCGCCTTGTACTCGCCGACAGCCTGCGTGATGCGGAACCGTTCGGCGAGGATGTGGATT
>NZ_VMTV02000602.1 GCF_007644035.1 Vogesella mureinivorans
GACCACGGCGCGCACATCGCTGGCGGCCCTCCGGGCAGCCCCGATGAGGACGGCGACCGATTCATCGAGATCTGGAACAACGTCTTCATGCAGTTCGACCGCCAGCCCGACGGGACCCTCGTACCGCTGCCGGCGCCCTGCGTCGACACCGGCATGGGCCTGGAGCGTCTGGCCGCGGTGCTGCAGCACGTGCATTCCAACTACGAGATCGACCTATTCCAGGCCCTGATCCGCCGCGCCGCCGAGCTCACGAACACGCAGGACCTCGAGAACAAGTCGCTGCGCGTGATCGCCGACCACATCCGCGCCTGCAGCTTCCTGATCGTCGACGGCGTGCTGCCCAGCAACGAAGGCCGCGGCTACGTGCTGCGACGGATCATCCGCCGCGCGCTCCGCCACGGCTGGATGCTGGGCGTGCGCGGCAGCTTCTTCCACAAGATGGTGGCCGCACTGGTCGAGCAGATGGGCGAGGCCTACCCCGAACTGCGCGAGAAGCAGGCGACGGTTGAAGCCGCGCTGCGCGCCGAGGAAGAGCGCTTCGCGGAGACGCTGGACCAGGGC
>NZ_VMTV02001175.1 GCF_007644035.1 Vogesella mureinivorans
GCCAACGACCCGAAGTTCTACGACAAGCTGCCCTACCTGTTCCCGCACACCGATGCGCGCAGCTGGTTCACCGGCAGTGCCCAGGTCGCCGAGACCACGGCCTTCCGCAACGGCACGCTGCAGGTCGCCTACCTGATTCTCGCCGCGCGCGCGCTCGGCCTGGACACCGGCCCGATGTCCGGCTTCGACAACGCGCTGGTCGATTCCACCTTCTTCAAGGACACCGGCTGGCGCAGCAATGTGCTGGTCAACCTCGGCTATGGCGACGCCGACAAGCTGTTCCCGCGCAGCCCGCGCCTGCCCTTCGACGAAGCCTGTCAGGTTCTG
>NZ_VMTV02000282.1 GCF_007644035.1 Vogesella mureinivorans
AGTCGCGGGTGATGCCGGCATTGTTCACCAGGATGCCGATGGCGCCGAACTCCTTGCCGATCGCCTCGATCAGCGCGTCGACCTGGGCGCCGTCCGCCACGTCAAGCACGCGGCCCGCGCCGCCGTGCGGTGCAAGGCGCTCGCCGATGGCGGCGGCTCCCGATTCCGAGGTGGCGGTGCCGATGACCTTGGCGCCCTGGGCAGCCAGGGTGTCGGCGATGGCGGCACCGATGCCGCGGCTGGCGCCGGTGACGAGGGCGATTTCACCTGCGAGGGGCTGGTTCATCCGGATCTCCGTTCGATGTGGGCGGGGCGGAGCGGCTTACTCGCCGCCCCAACCGTTCAGCGCGTCCTCGAAGTCGGCGACGCTGCCCAGGGATTTCGATTCGACTCCGCGGTCGATGCGCTTGATCAGGCCGGCAAGCACCTTGCCGGGGCCGCATTCAACGAAGCGGCTGGCGCCGGCGGCGATCATCTGCTGCACGCAGTCGGTCCAGCGCACCGGCAGGTAGAGCTGGCGCACCAGCGCCGACTTCAGCGCGTCGAGATCGATGGCGAT
>NZ_VMTV02000772.1 GCF_007644035.1 Vogesella mureinivorans
GTTTCGGGGCGCAAGGACCTGGCCGACGGCCTGATCTCGACCGGCCTGCCCTTCCTGGGACGTCCCGGCCATGCGCAGGCGATCAAGGACCTGCACGGCGTGGGCCAGCGCGTGGCCGGCATCCGCCGCCTCGGCGCCGCCTCGCTGGACCTGGCCTGGACCGCCTGCGGCCGGTACGACGCCTTCTACGAGCGGGGCCTGAACATCTGGGACGTGGCGGCCGGCGTGCTGCTGGTCACCGAGGCGGGCGGTGTGGTCACCACCGTCGACGCCGATGGCGACCCGCTGAACGGCAAGCAGATCGTCGCGGGCGGCCCGGACATGCAG
>NZ_VMTV02000265.1 GCF_007644035.1 Vogesella mureinivorans
GGCTCAAGAACAGGGCCTCGGCCGCGCGAGTCACCGAGCCCAGGCGCGCGGCGTGGCAGAAGGCGCGCAGCTGCTTGAGCCGGCTGCCCTTGTAGTAGAAGCGCGCGGGCGACTTGCTCATCGCCGCCCGGACGTCACGCGCTCTCGAACGCGTCGGCGGTCGCCTGCGCCTGCCACCAGTGGCCAAGCTGACGCAGACCCTCGATGACACTGACGCGAGGCTGGTAGCCGAAGTCGCGGCGGGCGGCGCTGACGTCGTAGAAGTGGGTGGTCGACAGCTGCTCGGCCAGAAAGCGCGTCATCAGCGGCTCGCCCTTCAGCGGCAGC
>NZ_VMTV02000295.1 GCF_007644035.1 Vogesella mureinivorans
TGCCTTGGACCAGCGGCAGGCTCTGAGCGTTGATCAGTACTTTCACGCCATCCTGCTCGACCACGGTGTCGTCGGCCTGGATCTCGCGCGCCACGTCCACGGTATAGCCCCAGCCGGAACAGCCGGTGCGCTTGACGCCAAAGCGCAGCCCCAGGCTGCCGGGCTCGCGTTCGACGTACTGGCGGACGCGCTCAACGGCGGCGGCGGTCAGGTGGATTCCCATGGCTTGATTCCTTCTCTGCTGGAGCCGAAGTGCCCGGCGCATCGAATGCCGGACCTTCCGCTATGATTGCGGGCTGTCTGCAAGCTTGCAAATCCTGTCCCTAGTGGTGTTCAAGAGGAAGTCATGACGGTGCTCAGCGTGGTGGACGCCCTGCAGGGCGATGAATATGTCGGCCAAGTCGTCAGCGTGCGCGGCTGGGTCCGCACCCGGCGCGATTCCAAGGCCGGGCTGAGCTTCGTCAATGTCTCGGACGGCAGCTGCTTCGACCCCATACAGGTGGTGGCGCCGGCGGATCTTTCCAACTACGAGTCGGAAGTGAAGCACCTCAC
>NZ_VMTV02001149.1 GCF_007644035.1 Vogesella mureinivorans
GTTCGGCGTCCAACGGGTCTGGCGGGATTGCCCGCATGGACGGTCCAGGACGCAAGCGGCTTGACCGCAACCCCGCGCGCACCGAGCACCGCGCCCGTTTCAACGACCACGCCGGGGCCCACAAAGGCCTCGGCGGCGATCCATGCCTTCTCGCCTATGGCGATGGGGCTTGCCGTGAGCTGGAAGTGAGGGTCGTTGTAGTCGTGCGAACCCGCGCAGAGATGAGCCCCTTGCGATACCACCGCCTGGGCGCCGATGACGATGGGCGCAACGCAGTAGCAATTGACGCCCGGCCCCATGAGGCTGAACGGTCCCATGGCCAGATT
>NZ_VMTV02000320.1 GCF_007644035.1 Vogesella mureinivorans
CCTGAGAGTCGGTCATCAGCGCCTTGAGGTCGGCGACCACGGCGTCGAGATCGAGCTTCTCGAACTCCTTGCGGTAGTCGAAGTCCTCGCCCAGCGGGTTGGACTTCGCCGAATGCTGGTGCAGCACGTCGAGCTTCAGGGCGTTCGGCCACCAGTCTAGGTTGCGCGGGCCCTTGCCCATGCCGATGTGGTCGGTCGCGCCGTGCACGGGACACTTGGATTCGTTGGACATGATGGATCCTCCCTTTGGATGTGGACCAAGAAACGCAGTCGAGGATGAACCGCCTCGATGCATAGATAAAATCGTTTGTAGCGATGATGCGCAT
>NZ_VMTV02000960.1 GCF_007644035.1 Vogesella mureinivorans
GCGCGCGTCCTCGTCCATGGCGCTGGCCAGATGCATGGCCTTGACCGCCGGCTTGGCCTGATCTTGCGTGTAGAAGCCCAGCGGCGCGCGCCCGCGCGGCAGGCTCGACAGATGCTCGACGCCCTCCAGCACGCGGCCGAACAGGGTGACGTTGCGGTCCAGATGGCGCGGGGCGTGCCCGGTCACCACGTAGAGCTGGGCGGCACTGCCGCTGTCGGGGGCGTTGTCGCGGCCAGCGCCCAGGGTGCCGTAGCAGTGCGCCAGCCAGCTGCGGCCGGAGGCCGGATCGCGCGCGGCCGGAAAACCGTCGATGAAGCCAGCTTCGGGCGCATAGACATCGCCGTCCGGCACCGGGGTGAAGGCGTCGACCTTGTCGCTGGCCTGATCGAACTCGGCGGTCAGGCGTTCCGCCTGCTCGCCGCGCGGACGCGCCTGCTCCACGTCGTCGGCCAGCGGATCACCCCATTGCGCGACATAGTTGTCCTGCGAGCGCAGCACCGCCAGGCCATCGAAGTAGCCCTGCGCGATCAGTCCGCGCAGCTGCTCCGCGTG
>NZ_VMTV02000692.1 GCF_007644035.1 Vogesella mureinivorans
TGCCATGACTGGCCAGGCACTGGGGCTTTCGATCGGCGGTATCGCGGTGTTCGCCACCCTGGCCGCCAGCGCCAGCTACATCGCCGCACCCACGGCCATGCGGATGGCCGTGCCTGAGGCCAATGCCGCGCTGTCGATCACCGCATCGCTGGGGATCAGCTTTCCGTTCAACGTGATCGTGGGGATTCCCTTGTACTTGAAGCTGGCGCAATGGCTCGGAGGCCCGCCGACATGACCCTGCCCAAACACCCGCGCAGGCTGCTGGTGATCATCACTGAAGCCGCACTCGAGAAATCGCTGGCGCGCGATGTGCGCCGGCTGGGTG
>NZ_VMTV02000335.1 GCF_007644035.1 Vogesella mureinivorans
TTGAAGACATTACCGAGCGCAAGCAGTTTGAAACCGAGCGATCGCAACTCCTGAATCAGGAACACTCAGCCCGTCAAGAGGCGGAAGCTGCCAACCGAGCGAAAGATGAATTTTTATCCAACCTCTCGCATGAACTCCGCAACCCACTAAATACTATGCTGGGCTGGGCGCAAATTCTCCGCAACCGCAAGCTTGATGAGGCAGCCGTCACTCGTGCGTTAGAAGTGATCGAGCGGAGTGCCAGGACACAATCTCAACTGATTGAGGACATGCTGGATATTTCACGGATTACCAGCGGCAAACTGCACCTCAACACGCGGCTGTT
>NZ_VMTV02001048.1 GCF_007644035.1 Vogesella mureinivorans
GAAGACCGGCGTGCGCAGGTCGCCCTCGGCATAGGTCTTGGCCAGCCCGCGGCAGGCGATGACGGCATTCGGCTCAGTCATGGCGCATCACTCGTAGCGCAGGGCGGCGGCGGGCTCGGTGCGCGAGGCGCGCCAGGCCGGGTACAGGGTCGCGATCATGCTCATCACAAGCGCCACGCCCACGATCAGTCCGACATCATCGCCGCGCAGATCGGTCGGCAGGCCGGTGATGTAGTAGACGTCGGCCGGCATGACCTCGAAGCCGAAGGGCGTCTCGATGGCATTGACCACATGGTCGAGGTTGAAGGTCAGGCTGACGCCGCCG
>NZ_VMTV02000583.1 GCF_007644035.1 Vogesella mureinivorans
CTCAACATCGTGACCATCAAATGGACCAAAATAATCAAAGCCAATTGCTTTGAAACACCTAAAGATCGTCTAGTTTGGGATGTGGGGCATCAAGCTTACCCACACAAGGCATTGACTGGTCGTCGTGAACAATTAACCACGATTCGTTCCAAAAATGGTTTGGCTGCTTTCCCTGCACGAGAAGAATCCGAGTTTGACACTTTTGGTGTTGGTCACTCTTCAACCGCGATTTCAGCGGGCTTAGGTATGGCGCAGGCAGGTCGTTGCAAACGCAGAGGTGTCGAGCGGGAGGCTTTGTCCTAAGACGCTGCCCTCCCGCCCAAAG
>NZ_VMTV02000958.1 GCF_007644035.1 Vogesella mureinivorans
TCCATCGCCGCCGAGAGGATCGGGCTGTTGAGGTCGATGTCGCGGGCAATGCGCGTGCGCACGTCCGTCTGGCCAGGCATGACAACGGAATGTGCGGGCTGCAAGAGCACGTCGTCGAAGGTCAGTGCCATCGCACCGGTCGCGGTTTCGATGATTTTCGCCATGGAGCGCCAGCCCTGGTTGGCGGTAAGCGCAATGCGCCCGCGACGCCCGTGGCCGGCGGCGACTCGCATGCGGGTCCCGTATGAAGATTGGCGCTGGCAGGTACCACGTCGCAGGCGGGTTGAAAAGAGCGGGCGTGGCCGGAACCGCCGCCGTGCGGGGG
>NZ_VMTV02000558.1 GCF_007644035.1 Vogesella mureinivorans
TCTTCCGCTTTCGGCACGTTAATCCAGGTATGGTCCAGCTTGAGCGGCTTAAGGACCCGCGTCGTCATGGCCTGCTCATAGGGCATGCCAGAAGGTTTGACCGCCAGCGCACCAAAAAGACCGATGCTGGCGTTGGCGTAAAGACGCGTTGTGCCAGGCTTCCACTGCGGCTGCCAGTTTTGATAAAAGCGCAGCAGGGAGGCGTTATCCGTGACCTCATCCGGTACCTGTAGCGGCAGGCCGCCAGCGGTGTAGGTGGCGAGATCCAGCATACGAATACCCTGCCACTGCTTGCCCGTCAGCTGTGGCCAGTATCTGGTCACC
>NZ_VMTV02000155.1 GCF_007644035.1 Vogesella mureinivorans
AGCAGTCCGGCTGTGTCGGAGTACAGGACTTCCAGCAGCGGCTTGTCGAGATGCTGCTGCAAAATTTCGGCACAGCGATCGATCGCCGCTCGAAAAGTCGGCTGCGTGTCGTACAGTTGCCGCCCCATGCCGACAAACTGCGACCCTTGACCTGTGAACAAAAACGCCAGCTTCGGCGGATTGCCGTCGATTTGACTGGACTGAGGGCGATCGACAAGTTGATCGGCAAATTCTTGAGCCGATCGCGCTACGATCGCCAATCGATGTTTGAACGGTTTGCGTGTCGTGTTGGCCGTAAAGCAGACATCAGCAGGATTGGGATTT
>NZ_VMTV02000644.1 GCF_007644035.1 Vogesella mureinivorans
TGCCAGCCCTGCCCTACGCCCGCGACGCTCTTGCCCCGCACATCTCGGCTGAGACCATCGAGTATCACTACGGCAAGCATCACCAGACCTATGTCACCAACTTGAACAACCAGATCGCTGGTACCGAGTTCGAGGGCAAGGATCTGGAAACCATCATCAAGACCAGCAGCGGTGGCATGTTCAACAACGCCGCCCAGGTCTGGAACCACACCTTCTACTGGCACTGCCTGAAGCCGAACGGCGGCGGCGCGCCGACCGGCAAGCTGGCGGACGCCATCAACGCCGCCTTCGGCAGCTTCGAGGCCTTCAAGGAGAAGTTCACCC
>NZ_VMTV02001089.1 GCF_007644035.1 Vogesella mureinivorans
TGTCGGGCGCAATCTGGCGGAGCAGTACGGCTGGAAGGTCGGCGACATCGTGCCGCTGAACAGCTTCATCTGGACCCAGGCCGGCGGCAGCCGCACCTGGGAGTGGCGGGTGGTCGGCATCTTCGATGGCGTCAACGAGGACTGGTCGCAGCGCGCGAACCTGATGTATCTGAACTATGCGCAGTTCGACGAGGCGCGCTCAGGCGGCAAGGGTCTCGCCGGCATCTTCGTGGTGCGCATCGCCGACCCGGAGGCGTCCGAGCGCATCGCAAGCGTCATCGACGCGAAGTTCGAGAACTCCTCGGACGAAACCAAGACCCAGAAGGAATCCGAGTTCCAGCTGGGCTTCATCCGCCAGCTCGGAGACATCGGTCTGATCGTCAATCTGATCACCGGCGCGGTGTTCTTCTCCATCCTGTTCCTGACCGGCGTCGCCATGAGCCAGGCGGTGCGCGAGCGCATTCCGGAACTCGCGGTGCTGAAGTGCCTGGGCTTCACCGATCGCCAGGTGATGGGTCTGGTGCTGGCCGAGGCCTTCGCCCTG
>NZ_VMTV02000761.1 GCF_007644035.1 Vogesella mureinivorans
CGTTCGATCACGCCCTTGTCGAGCTCGGTGCCTTCGCCGGCGGTGCGCAGGTTGACCTTCTTGTTCAGTCGCGCCGCCAGGTCGCGGACCATGCGCGGGAAGCGCGAGAACACGAACTCGACCGGCAGCATGCGCACGCTCATCACCGCTTCCTGCAGGTCGCGGGTGTTGCGGTCGAGCAGGGCGAGGCCGTTCAGCAGCTTCTCGTGCTGGGTCGGATCCAGCCCGTGCGACTGCTGGCGAAGCATGGCCTGGGTGATGACCAGTTCGCCGACCAGGTTGATCAGCGCATCGACCTTGGAGATGTTGACGCGGATCGAGCTG
>NZ_VMTV02000544.1 GCF_007644035.1 Vogesella mureinivorans
CGAATACACCTCAGTGGAAGACGCCTGCCTGTTCGCCCAGCACATCGACCACGCCCAGTTCGCCGTGATCAACGACGCCGGCCACTTCCTCGACATGGAACACAAGGCCGCCTGGTTGCAGACCCAACGCGTGCTGCTGGACTTCTTCAACGCCCCCAGCAAACGCCTGCAACTGCCAGCCAAAGGCGACCTGCGCGACCTCCAGGCGATGGCGGTATGAAAGGCACCAAGCGCGGAGCGGATGCGTCTATTCGGACGCCTCTAGAAACGTAGGTAGTTTCTAGAGGTGCCCGAACGCTCCGCGCTTCATTTCTGGGTCATGTT
>NZ_VMTV02000102.1 GCF_007644035.1 Vogesella mureinivorans
GCGCGAGCTGACCCTGGCGCCGACCTACTTCACCCACGCCACGACCCTGGTGCTGGCCGAGGACCTGTATCCCGAGCAGCTCGAAGGCGACGAGCCCGAGCCTCTGGAGGTGATTCCCTGGCCGCTGGCGCGCCTGCACGAGCTGATGCTGCGTGAGGACTGCTCGGAAGGGCGCTCGCTGGCGGCGATGTTCATTGTCCGCGAATACCTGCAGCGCCGGAGCGCGCCATGACTTGTTCAGACTTCGTGCTGGACGCCGCCGCGCGCGAAGGCGTGCTGGACATCGCGCGGCGCGCCGGGGCGGCCATCCTTGAAGTCTATGC
>NZ_VMTV02000907.1 GCF_007644035.1 Vogesella mureinivorans
GCCGAGTAAAAACCAAGACCAAAGTGTCCGATGATTCCTGAATCTTTTGCTGAATCTTTATATTTTTCTAAGAACTCTTCCGCTCCTGAAAACGCCACCTGGTTGATATATTTTTCAACTTCCTCACCTGTCATACCAATACCCTGGTCGATGATGCGAAGTGTTTTTTGCTCTTTGTCAATTTTTACTTCAAGCTTCGGATTGCCATATTCAACCTTTGCTTCGCCGATACTTGTTAAATGTTTTAATTTAAGGGTAGCATCAGTAGCATTGGAGATCAATTCTCTTAAGAATATTTCGTGGTCACTGTAAAGAAACTTTTT
>NZ_VMTV02000664.1 GCF_007644035.1 Vogesella mureinivorans
AGCCGCCCCTTGTCCTGGTGCTCAACCCACAGCACGCTGTACTGGTCTTTATCGAGTCCGGGCATCAGAACCCGCTCGAAGCTGGCCATCAGTTTTTCCCGCTGGCCGGGCGGTAAGTCCTCTTCGGCAAAAGACAGCACGCCGGAGGTGTATTTTTTGGCGTAGGGCGAGACGTCGATAAGCTCCCGCACCTCTTCCGGCTTCCCCTGCAGGACAGTGGCGCCGTCACGCTGCCGGTCTTTACCGAGCAGATAATCCACCGGACCGGCGCCGCCGCCACGCCCACGCGGGTGAAACTTAACGATCATCGTCTGCCCCCTTTT
>NZ_VMTV02001155.1 GCF_007644035.1 Vogesella mureinivorans
GCCCCGCTGATCAGCGGGGCGTTTTCGTTGGGGCATGGCGAAGCGCGAGGCTCAGCCGCCAACCACCCTAGCCGGCGCGACTTCCGGGAAGCGCGCGCGGATGCTGGCCTGCACGCCCGCCGCATCGAGGCCGACCATGGCCAGCAGCTCCTCGCGGCCGGCGTGCTCCAGGTACTCGTCGGGCAGGCCGAGGTGCAGCATCGGCAGCTGCACGCCTTCCGCGGCCAGCAGTTCGGCCACGCCGCTGCCGGCGCCACCCAGCACGGCGTTGTCCTCGATCGTCACGAAGGCCTCGTGACTGCGCGCCAGCTCCAGCACCAGCT
>NZ_VMTV02000674.1 GCF_007644035.1 Vogesella mureinivorans
CGCAGGAAGAAGCCGACCACCTTGCCTGGTGCGCGCAGCGCCTGGCCGAGCTGGATGACCGCCCCAGCCTGCTGAACCCGCTGTGGTATGCAGGCAGCTATGCGATCGGCATGGCCGCGGGGCTGGCGGGTGACGGCTACAACCTCGGCTTCGTCGTCGAGACAGAGCGCCAGGTTGAAGCACATCTCGAAGACCATCTGCGCCAGCTGCCCGAGGGCGACGAGCGCAGCCGTCGCATCCTGCAGCGCATGGCCCAAGAGGAAGCCGAGCACGCCGAACAGGCGCATGCCGCCGGCGCGCGCGCGCTGCCGTCGCCGATTCCT
>NZ_VMTV02000512.1 GCF_007644035.1 Vogesella mureinivorans
CGGGCTTTGTTGTTGGTGCGTGCGGTGTCGCATCTCCCCGCCGGCCTGCGGCCGGCCCCCGGATGCGCCTGCGGCTTATACCGGGCTACGGTGATTGACTGTCGATGCGGCCAACGTTGGCCGCATCGACACCGATTATCGTAAAAAGCCCGTTTGCGCGGGCTTTGTGTTGGTATTAAAAACAGTCAGCGCCTTTGCTTTCTGCATAAATATTGACCCACTTTTTTAGCAATGCCGTTGAGGCGCCGCTATCGGCCATTTTTCTCAAGGCCTTGTCTATTTCTTTGATCACGCCATCGGGTACATGCTTGCCAAAGCCTAGGTGAATCTTGCTGACAGATACCGGTTGCGGCAGATCTACAATGATGTTGGCAAGTTGTCTTTTCTTGAGATAAGCGACACCGACATATCTGCCTGTGATGAAGTAGTCGATGCGGCCTAGTTCGAGCTTTCTGAAGTTGCTCGCCATATCTTGTGCGCTGTCTACCGTAAGGTTGGCCGCTAGATACTGGTCAAAGCCATCGCCAAAAATGTCTCCCAAGCTGATGCCGCCACGATAGGGCTTGAGGCTATGCCAGCCTTGGTAGGGTAGATTTTTACCTTTGCGGACAAAAATGGCGATAGGGTTTTCGAAAGCCGGGTTTTGACTGAAGCGTAGATAGCGGGCGCGGTCAGCATTGATGCGCAAGGGCAGGATAATGTCTATCTGGCCATTTCTGGCGCGTTGTAACACCCGCTTCCATGGGTAAACTTGTGGGAGTAGTTTTGCCTTGGCAGGCAAGATCAGTTGAAGCTGTTCCACGCTGGCACCAGTCAGACCCAGATGGTCACGGCACCAGTGATAAGGGGGGTAGTCGGGATTGCCGGAGTAGCTTAGTACGGTAGCGTCTGCCGCACTGGCTTCCCGGGCAGAGTACGCCAGGGCAAACAGTACCATGGCACGACTAACCAAGTTAACACGCATCAAGCCTCCTTCTGTTTCTCCTTGCGATAGCGGGTAGTGGCACACCAAGCCGAGCAAAGAGCTCATGTCATTTCATCATGTTTCGGCTGATTATAGTGAACCCTGGCCGATATTGGCTGTGGCGCTGCTTATTGGAAATGCTTTGAGGGCGTAACGGAAAGCGGGCGTATGCAGCGGAGAAACTGCCGCAGTGCCGGGGTACGCTATCCGTTTGTTGTCGTGTCGGGGGGGGGGGTAGCGAACGTTGGCTTAAGTCTGGAGTGTGTGACCATTTGCCTTGGTGTTGCATGAGGTGCCCGGCTAGCTAAGCGCTGGCAGACCCCATGCTTGTCAAAGCGAGCAGGCTGGCAGGGTATGTACCAAGCACAAGCATGGATCTGGGATGTGCTTGCCATTAATGACACCCCCCGTTTGCATTGCAAATGAGGGGTGCTGTGGACTGTAAAGGTTTTTGTTTCACGGCGTGTAGACTGCCTCTGCTGGCGCAGTCTACACGCCGTTAGCGTTTACACGGTCGTGGCCAGCTTGCTGCGCAGGCGCTTGGTGACGTTCACCATGGCTTGCAGTGCGGCTTCGGCTTCTGGCCAGCCGCGGGTTTTCAGCCCGCAGTCGGGGTTGACCCACAGGCGCTGTGCCGGAATCACATCCAGTGCTTTGGCTAGCAGTTTTTCCAGCTCGTGCTCGGCCGGGATGCGCGGGCTGTGGATGTCGTACACACCTGGGCCGATTTCGTTGGGGTACTGGAAGCTGCCAAAGTCGCGCAGCAGTTCCATGTCGGAACGCGATGTTTCGATGGTGATCACGTCTGCATCCAGCGCGGCGATGGCGGGCAGGATATCGCCGAATTCCGAATAGCACATGTGGGTGTGTATCTGCGTGCTGTCGTCTACGCGGGCGCACGACAGGCGGAAGGCTTCGCCGGCCCAGGCCAGGTAGGTATCCCAGTCGGCACGCTGTAGCGGCAGGCCTTCGCGCACGGCGGGTTCGTCGATCTGGATGACTTTGATGCCGGCGTTTTCCAGATCCAGCACCTCGTCGTTGATGGCCAGGGCAATCTGGCGGCACACCTGGCTGCGCGGCAGGTCATTGCGTACAAAGCTCCACTGCAGGATGGTAACCGGGCCGGTGAGCATGCCTTTTACCGGGCGTGGGGTAAGACTTTGCGCATATACCGACCACGCGACGGTCATGGCGTGCGGGCGGGCGACATCGCCATAGATGATGGGCGGTTTGACGCAGCGGCTGCCGTAGCTTTGTACCCAGCCGTATTCGGTGAAGGCAAAGCCGTCCAGCTGCTCGCCGAAGTATTCCACCATATCGTTGCGTTCGGCTTCGCCGTGCACCAGCACGTCGATATCCAGCGCTTCCTGTTTGCGGATTACTAACTCGATTTCAGCTTTCATCGCCTGTTCGTAGCCGGCAGCGTCCAGTTCGCCGCGTTTGAAGGCGGCACGGGCGGCGCGGATGTCGCCGGTTTGCGGGAAGGAGCCGATGGTGGTGGTGGGCAGCAGTGGCAGCTTCAGCCAGCTGGCCTGTGCCTGGGCACGCAGCGGGTAGGGGCTGTGGCGCTGGTCGCTGCCGGCAGGCAATGCGGCCAACCTTTGGGCCACGTCGGCGCGGTGAATGCGCGGGTGCTGCTGGCGTTGCTGGCGGGCAAAGTTGCTGGCGGCCAGTTCGTTCTCGATGCTGCTACGGCCGCTGTGCAGGCCGCGTTTGAGCAGCTTTAGCTCGTTGACTTTTTGTACGGCAAACGCCAGCCAGCTTTTCAGATCGACATCCAGCTTGCCTTCTTGTGCCAGGTCGAACGGGCTGTGCAGCAGGCTGCAGCTCGGTGCTAGCCATAGCTGGCTGCCCAGTGTGGCGTGCAGGGTTTCGGCTTGCGCCAGGGCGGCGTCCAGGTCTGTGCGCCAGATATTCCGGCCGTCGATCAAGCCGGCAGACAGGATTTTGTCCTGCGGCCAAGCTGGCAGGAAGGCGTCCAGCTGCTGCGGGGCGCGTACCAGATCCAGGTGCAGGCCGGCTACCGGCAGGGCTGTGAGCAAGGGGGCATGCTGCGCCACGCTGCCAAAATAGGTGGCCAGCAGCAGCTTGAGCGGGCTGGCAGCCAGCGCCTGGTAGGTGGGGGTGAACGCGGCCAGCCAGTCGGCCGGCAGGTCGAGTGCCAGAATCGGCTCGTCTATCTGAACCCAGTCTACTTTGGCCGTGTTCAGTGCGGCCAACAGTTGCTGGTAGGTGGCCAGCAGGGCGGGCAGCAGGCTCAGGCGGTCGAAGGTGCTGCCTTTGCATTTACCCTGCCACAGCAGGGTGAGCGGGCCGATCAATACCGGCTTGGCCTGGATGCCCAGCGCTTGCGCCTCGGCGATGTGCGCCAGCAGCGGTGCAGGGTTGGCCGCAAAGGTGGTATCGGCGTGCCATTCCGGCACCAGGTAGTGGTAGTTGGTATCAAACCATTTGGTCATTTCCAGCGCGTGTTGCGTGGCATTGCCGCGTGCCAGCTGGAAATACTGG
The DNA here is from genome assembly GCF_007644035.1 of Vogesella mureinivorans. Classification (GTDB taxonomy): domain Bacteria; phylum Pseudomonadota; class Gammaproteobacteria; order Burkholderiales; family Chromobacteriaceae; genus Vogesella; species Vogesella mureinivorans. The sequence goes on from NZ_VMTV02000512.1 coordinate 3,473, forward strand.
CTGGTGCTGAGCGTGGCGGCATCAAAACCGAAGCGGCGCGGGATGGCACCGACTAGCACCTGGGCATCCAGCACCTGGTCGTAGAGCGAGGAGTCGCCCACCGGGCTGATGTCCAGGCCGGCGCCTTTTTGTAGCAGCCAGTGCTTTTGGCGCAGCTCGCGTGCGCCGCCCAGCAGGGTGGCTTCGTCGATGTCCTGGCGCCAGAATTGTTCCAGCAGGAATTTCAGTTCACGTTTGGCGCCGATGCGCGGGAAACCTAGCAGATGAATGTGGCTCATGTGGAATGCCTTTGCTGATGAATGTTGTGCATTCAGCATGCGGCATCTACAATCATGAGGCAATTTCATTATTTTACTGACAATCATTAAGGTGATTCATGTCGCAAAGCCAGTTAGAGCTTCGCCACCTCAAAACCCTGCTGGCGCTGGCCGAGTGCGGCAGCGTGTCGCAGGCGGCCAAGCGGGTGTTTTTGACGCAGTCGGCGCTGTCGCACCAATTAAAAGCGCTGGAAGACCATTACGGCCTGGCCTTGTTCGAGCGCAAAACCCAGCCGCTGCGCTTTACCCCGGCGGGGGAGCGCCTGCTGGCGCTGGCGCGCGAAGTATCAGGGCTGGTGGCCGGTGCCGAGCGCGATATGGCGCGCCTGCGCGAGGGCGAGGCGGGGGAGCTGCGCATTGCGGTGGAATGCCATACCTGCTTTGACTGGCTGATGCCGGCCATGGACGCCTTCCGCCAGCACTGGCCCGCGGTGGAGCTGGATATCGTGTCCGGCTTTCATGCCGACCCGGTAGGCCTGCTACTGACGCGCCGCGCCGATCTGGCTATTTGCTCGGAGGCAGAGCCGCAGGACGGCGTGGTGTACCAGCCGCTCTTTGCGTATGAAATGGTACTGATCATGGCCAAAGACCACCCGCTGGCGGCCAAGCCGGTGTGGCAGGCCGACGACCTGGCGAGCGAAACCCTGATTCACTACCCGGTGCCGGATGTGATGCTGGACCTGGTGCGCAAGGTGCTGAAGCCGGCCGGGGTGAACCCGGCGCGGCGCACGTCGGAGCTGACCGTGGCCATTATCCAGCTGGTGGCCAGCCGCCGTGGCGTGGCGGCCATGCCGTTCTGGGCGGTCAAGCCGTATCTGGACCGTGGCTATATTGCCAGCGCCCGCATCGGGGAGAGCGGCCTGCAGAGCGAGCTGTACGCGGCGCTGCGCCAGGACGACGCGCTGCTGGCGTATATGCGTGATTTTCTGCACACCGTGCGCGAGCAGAGCTTTGCTACCCTGCCAGGCCTGAGCGTGCTGACCTGAGAGGTTTGCGGCTGAGCGTCTCTTGCGGCTGGCTGCGGCCAACATGGCAAAACGGCACGCCCAAATAGGTCGTGCCGTTTTGCTTACGGGTGCGCTGAACCGGCTAGGCCGGCAGGAGCTTGTAGAAATAACGGGTGGCATGCAGCTTGCCGTCCGGGCTGGCGGCGTAGGCGGGGATGTCGCCAGCTTGTTGCCAGCCCAGCCTGGGGTAGAGCTGCGCGGCGGCCGAGCCGCTATCGGTATCCAGTACCAGCGTGCTGCAGCCGGCGGCGTGGGCAGCGTTTTCGGCGGCCTGCATCAGCTGGCGCGCCAGCCCGCGGCCACGCGCAGTGCTGTGTACCATCAGCTTCTGGATTTCGCCACGGTGGCGGCCGTTGGCCTTGCCGCACAGCGCCAGCTGCACGGTGCCGATCATCTGGCCGTGCTCTTCCGCTACCCAGCAGTACAGCAGCGGGCCCAGCGCCGTGGCAACGCCTTGCCAGTAGGCGTGTGCTTCGGCGTGTGGCAGCGGCGCCAGAAAGCCGACCGAGGCGCCGCCGTGCACGCTGTCTTGTAACAGCGCGGCCAGTGCGGCCAACTGCTGCGCATCGATGGTGTGCAGGCGGCTGATGGCCATCACTCGTGCTCCAGTCCTAGCTCCTGGATCTTGCGCGTCAGCGTGTTGCGGCCCCAGCCCAGCAGCTGCGCCGCTTCTACTTTGCGCCCGCCGGTATGCGCCAGGCCGCTCTTGATGCAGGTGCTTTCAAAGCGTGCGGTCAGGTCGTCGATAATACCGGTTTCCCCTGCGGCCAACCTTTGGCTGACCTCACGTGCCAGCAGCTGCAGCCAGTCGCCATCGCCCAGTGCTGCCGCCGTATGGGCGTGCGCGCTGGCGGGCTGGGTGCTGGCGTCTGTTTCGTGGCTGTGGCCCGTTGCGACGGTGTCGGGTGGCAGGCGGAACTCGGGCGGCAGGTCGGCGCTTTCCACGGTCTGGCCGGGGGCCATCACGGTAATCCACTGGCACAGGTTTTCCAGCTGGCGCACGTTGCCGGGGAAGGCGTACTGACGCACAAAGGCCATGGCGCTGTCGGACAGGCGCTTGGGCTCTACGCCCAGGTTGGCCGCACTGCGCGACAGAAAATGGCGTACCAGCAGCGGGATGTCTTCGCTGCGCTCGCGCAGCGGTGGCAGGCGCAGGCGGATCACGTTCAGGCGGTGGAACAAGTCCTCGCGGAACTGGCCTTGCTTGACGCGTTCTTCCAGGTGCTGGTGGGTGGCGGCGATCACGCGCACATTGGCCTTGATCGGCGTGTGGCCGCCCACGCGGTAAAAGTGGCCATCGGACAGCACGCGGAGCAGGCGGGTTTGCAGCTCGGTGGGCATGTCGCCGATTTCATCCAGAAACAGCGTGCCGCCTTCTGCCTCTTCAAAGCGGCCGCGGCGGCTGCCCACGGCGCCGGTGAAAGCGCCTTTTTCGTGGCCGAACAGCTCGGACTCCAGCAGGTCTTTCGGAATGGCGGCGGTGTTCAGCGCAATAAAGGGCTTGCTGGCGCGTACCGAGTGGCGGTGTAGCGCCTCGGCCACGCGCTCTTTGCCGGTGCCGGACTCGCCGGTAATCAGCACGGTCACGCTGGACTGCGACAGGCGGCCAATGGCGCGGAACACATCCTGCATGGCCGGGGCCTGGCCCAGCAGGGCTGGCATGGCCTCCGGGCTTTCGCCGATGGCGTCACCGCTGCGGCTTTCGGCCAGCGCGCGTTCTATCAGCGCGACGGCCTGGTCTACGTCGAACGGTTTGGGCAGGTACTCGAAGGCACCGCCCTGAAAGGCCGACACGGCCGAGTCCAGGTCGGAATGCGCCGTCATGATGATGACCGGCAGGGCAGGGTGCTCGGCTTTGACCTTGCCCAGGAATTTCAGGCCATCGGTACCCGGCATGCGCACATCGCTGATGATGACGCTGGGGATGGTGTCGTACAGGGCGTTCAGCGCATCGTCGGCGCTGGCAAAGCTCTGGTAGGCGATATTGCTGCGCGAGAGCGACTTTTCCAGCACCCAGCGGATGGCTTTGTCGTCGTCGATGATCCAGACCGTTTGCGTCATGTTGGCTCGCCTTGTGGGGTTATTGATCGGGGCCGAACGGCATCAGTACCGTAAAGCAGGTGTAGCCCGGCCGCGATTCGAATTCGATGGTACCGCCGTGCTGGTGCACAAAGGTTTGCGCCAGCGTGAGCCCCAGCCCGGTGCCCTCTGCCCGGCCGGTGACCAGCGGGTAGAACACATGGTTGCGGATTTCTTCCGGTATGCCGGGGCCGTTGTCGATGATCTGCAATTTTAGTGCCAGGTTGTGACGCTTTCGCGCCAGCGTGACCTGGCGTGCCACGCGGGTGCGGAAAACCAGCTCGCCGCTGCCTTGCATGGCTTGCACGGCGTTCTTGCCGATATTCAATACCACCTGGATCAGTTGCTCTTTGTCTGCGGCCAACATGGGTAGGCTGATGTCGTAGTCGCGCCGTACCTGCAGGCCGTGCGGGTACTCGGCCAGGATGATGCTGCGCACGCGCTCCAGCACTTCGTGAATGTTCACGTCGTTGGCAATATGGCGGCGGTGCGGTGCCAGCAGCCGGTCTACCAGCGACTGTAGCCGCAGCGCCTCCTCGCGGATGACTCCGGTGTATTCCAGCAGCTCGGGGCGGTCGGCAATTTCGTGCTCCAGCAGCTGGGCAGCGCCACGGATACCCCCCAGCGGGTTCTTGATTTCGTGCGCCAGGTTGCGGATGAGCTCGCGGTTGGCTTGCTGCTGCAATAGCAGGCGCTCTTCGTTGACGATGCGCAGCTGTTGCTCGATAGGGCGCATCTCTACCAGCGCCAGGCGCACCGGGCCGTCGATGGGGGTAACGGTGAGGCCGATATGCAGCGGGTGGTCGCCTTCCGGCGAGACCTCCAGGTCGTGCTCGATAAAGCTGCCAGCGTGATCCAGCGCCATCTGCACCGCGTTTTTCAAGGCGCGCGGGTGATGGAAGTGTTCGTACAGGGTGTGTTTCTTCAGCCCTTTGTGGCTGATGCCTAGCAGGTTTTCACTGGCCGGGTTGGCGTAGTGAAGCTGGCCGTTGCGCTCGACAATCATCACCGGGGTGTCGAGCAGGTCGAGTCCGGCGTACGGGTGTGGGGGCATGGTGTTAGGTCCGGTTTGCCTGTGTGGCTAGCTGCGCCAGGCTGGCGTGGCTATTAACGGTGTATTAGCAAAAGCCGCGCCCGCGCAGGGTTGGGCTGCTGGTAATGGCAGGCGGCTGATACGCTACAAAATGGCGCACAAACTAGGTCGTTTGGGTGGGGGCGTCGTTTTGGTGAGTGTACTGCACTACTTTGGTGCGGCGCTATGGCCTAGCTCTTTATTCAGCGCATCGATATTACGTTCGCGGTCGGTTACCGCGTCTTGCAGGCGCTGCAGCTGCGCCGTGGCGGTGCCTGGTTTGCGGCGGGCTTCGCTCAAAGCGGTGCGTGCCTCGCCCAAGGCTTTGCGTTCGTTATCCAGCTCGGTTTGCAGAATGCGGCGGCGGCCTTCGTCGCGGTTGCGCTGGGTGCCGGCGTCTACCGATGGCACGGCAACGTTGGCCGCAGGGGCGCGCTGGCGGGGGGCATTACTGCGCGGGGTAATGCTGCCGCGTGTGCCGCTATCCGGGTTGGCAGGGGTGATCGAGATGGCCTGCGCGCCAGGCTGCGGCATATTGGTAAACGTCACGTGCCCGTCTTTATCGACGTAGCGATAAATGGTGCTGGCCTGGGCCAGGGGCAGGCTACACAGTAGCAGGGCGAACAGAGTGTGATGCATGGGGGGCGGGGCGATAGTCATTGCAAACGCATGATAATTCAATCTCTTGCCGCTTGGCAGTGCTAATGCAAAAAAGCCGGGGGCTGGCTGCGCGCTGCCATTTGTCAGACCCTGGGCAAATGAAAACCCCGCACCGTTGCCGGTGCGGGGTTGCAGCGTACGCGGGTCGAATCGCTTACAGGCTGTAGTACATCGCAAATTCTACCGGGTGGGTAGTCATGCGGGTCAGGTTCACTTCCTTCATCTTCAGTTCGATGTAGGCGTCGATCCATTCGTTGGAGAACACACCGCCACGGGTCAGGAACTCGCGGTCTGCGTCCAGTGCGGCCAGGGCTTCATCCAGCGAGGCGCACACGGTCGGGATCAGTTTGTCTTCTTCTGGCGGCAGGTCGTACAGGTTCTTGTCTGCAGCATCGCCTGGGTGGATCTTGTTCTGGATACCATCCAGACCGGCCATCAGCAGGGCAGAGAAGCACAGGTACGGGTTAGCCAGCGGGTCCGGGAAGCGTGCCTCGATACGGCGGCCTTTCGGGTTCGCTACGTGCGGGATACGGATGGAAGCGGAGCGGTTCTTGGCGGAGTAAGCCAGTTTTACCGGTGCTTCGTAGTGTGGTACCAGACGCTTGTAGGAGTTGGTGCCCGGGTTGGTGATGGCGTTCAGTGCCTTGGCGTGCTTGATGATACCGCCGATGTAGTACAGGGCAATATCGGACAGGCCAGCGTAGCCGTCACCGGCAAACAGGTTTTTGCCGTCTTTCCAGATGGACTGGTGTACGTGCATGCCGGAGCCGTTGTCGCCAACGATCGGTTTTGGCATGAAGGTCGCGGTTTTGCCGTAGCTGTGGGCCACGTTGTGTACCACGTACTTCAGGATCTGGGTCCAGTCAGCGCGCTGGGTCAGGGTGCTGAACTTGGTGCCGATTTCGTTCTGGCCGGCAGTAGCCACTTCGTGGTGGTGTACTTCTACCGGTACGCCCAGCTCTTCCAGCAGCAGCACCATGGCCGAGCGGATGTCTTGCGAGGAGTCTACCGGTGGTACCGGGAAGTAGCCGCCTTTTACGCCAGGACGGTGGCCGGTGTTGCCGCCTTCGAACTCTTCAGCGGAAGCCCAGGCAGCTTCTTCTGCCTTGATCTTCACGAAGCAGCCGGACATGTCGGTGCCCCAGGTGATGCTGTCGAAGATGAAGAATTCTGGCTCCGGGCCGAAGAAGGCGGTATCGCCCACGCCGGAAGCTTTCAGGTAAGCCTCGGCGCGCTTGGCGACCGAGCGTGGGCAGCGGTCGTAACCCTTGCCGTCGGCCGGGTCGATCACGTCGCAGCTCATGAATACGGTCGGCTCGTCGAAGAACGGGTCGATTTTGGCGGTGGCTGGGTCGGCCATCAGCAGCATGTCGGAGGCCTGGATGCCTTTCCAGCCAGAGATGGAGGAGCCGTCAAACGCGTGGCCGCGTTCAAACCACTCGTCAGCGTCTTCCAGCAGAACGTGTGCCGGAATGGTTACGTGCTGCTCTTTACCCATTGTGTCGGTAAAGCGCAAATCGACAAATTTTACGTCGTTTTCGGTAATGAGCTTGACTACGTCTGCAACCGCCATGGATATCTCCTAGAGAAAAGCTAAGTGCATCAAACGAGATGGCACAAATACAGGTGTGCCGGACTAAAAGCATGAACCGTGCCAGCCATCTGGCGCGGTTTCGGGTGCTGCTTTGCCTAGGCTAGCGTACCTGCCTGGGCTATTTATGTACTGTTTTGGTGCGTGCTCCAATATGGTGCGCTTTATTGGTGCATGGCAGATCTTGCCTGTGTGCGCACCACACTGCATGATGGCCACCATTATTATGCAAATCGCGCCGTGATGTCGTGATGACAATCAACAAGCCGCGGCAGCCGGTTTCCCTTACCCCTATATGAAGGAGAGCAAGATGACTGTTGAAACCATTCTGTCCACCGCCCGCAACCGTGGTAGCGAGCTGGGCCTGTCGTATAGCGGTGCCGTGTCGCCTGCCGAGGCCTGGGCGCTGTGCCAGGGCCTGCCCGGTGTGGTGCTGGTAGACGTGCGTAGTGCTGCAGAGTGGCAGTTTGTCGGTGTGGTTCCCGATGCCGTACGTATCGAGCTGCGTAGCTACCCGGGCATGGTGCCCAATGCCGCCTTTGCCAGCCAGCTGCAGCAGCAGGTGGACAAGGCGGCGACGGTGCTGTTTATCTGCCGCAGCGGGGCCCGCTCGGACGAGGCCGCCAGGTTGGCCGCAGAGGCAGGTTATGCCCAGGTGTACAACGTACTGGAAGGTTTTGAAGGCGACCGCGACGCGCAGCAGCACCGTGGCACGCTAAATGGCTGGAAGGCGGCAGGCCTGCCGTGGATTCAGGGCTGATGGCATGGCAATAGGCGGTTGCAGTTTCCTGTCCGACAAGGCAAAGTGTGTCTTCGGCCAAGCGGCTGCCACCGGCTTGCCTGACTTACCCCATATAGAGAAGTGAATCATGACTGATCGTTACGCTGTAATTGGCAACCCTATCTCGCATAGCCAGTCGCCCTTCATCCATAGCGAATTCGCCAACGCCACCGGCCAGGCGCTGCAGTACGAAAAGCTGTTTGCCGATATCGGCAAGTTTGACGACGTGGTATCGGCCTTTGTGGCTGCCGGTGGCCGCGGCCTGAACGTGACGCTGCCGTTCAAGGGCGATGCTTTCCGCTTTGCCCAGGAAGTCAGCGAATGCGCCCGTTTGTCCGAAGCCGTGAACACGCTTAGCTTCCGTGACGGCAAGATTTACGGTGACAACACCGACGGTGTGGGCCTGGTGCGCGATATCGTCGAGAACCTGGATGTGGCCATTGCCGGCAAACGCGTGCTGCTGCTGGGTGCCGGTGGTGCCGTACGTGGCGTGCTGCCTACGCTGCTGGCCGAACAGACTGCGTCGCTGACCATTGCCAACCGTACCGTGGCCAAGGCCGAAGCGTTGGCCGCACAGTTTGCCAGCCTGGGCCAGATCGAAGCGACCGCTTATGAAGCGCTGGCCGGCCGCCAGTTCGACATCATCATCAATGGCACCTCCACCAGCCTGCAGGGCGAGCTGCCACCGATGCCTGCCGGCATTTTTGCGCCGGGTGCGCTGGCCTACGACATGGTGTACAGCCGTGGCCTGACGCCTTTCCTGCGCCGTGCGCAAAGCGAACAGGCCGGCATGCTGGCCGACGGGCTGGGTATGCTGGTAGAGCAGGCCGCCGAGTCGTTCCGTATCTGGCGCGGTGTGCAGCCGGAAACGCGCAAGGTCACCAATATGCTGCGCGAGGTGCTGGCCTAAGTGCTGCGCTGGTCCTTACGCATCGGGGCGGCCTTGCTGGCCGCCCTTTTTCTGTACAACCTGTGGATCTTCGGCCACATCGTGTACTGGCGTAGCTTCAACCCGTCGGCCAGTGCCTTCATGACCGAGCAGCTGGCGCGCCTGCAAGAAGACGACCCCGGCGCCGAGCTGCGCCACAAATGGGTGCCGTACGAGCGTATTTCCGGCAACCTCAAGCGCGCGCTGATTGCCTCGGAAGACGCCAAATTTGTCGACCACGAAGGCTTTGACTGGGATGGTATCGAAGCCGCGTTCGAGAAAAACATGAAGCAGGGGCGCATCGTGGCCGGTGGTTCCACCATTAGCCAGCAGCTGGCCAAAAACCTGTTTTTGTCGGGCCGCAAAACCCCCTGGCGCAAGCTGGAAGAGGCCATGATCACGGTGATGCTGGAGGCGGTGATGGACAAGCGCCGTATCTTCGAGATCTACCTGAACGTGATCGAATGGGGCAATGGCGTATTTGGTGCCGAAGCGGCGGCGCGGCATTACTACCGCAGCAGCGCCGCCAGGCTATCGGCCGGGCAGGCTGCCAAGTTGGCCGCCATGGTGCCCAACCCGCGTTATTACGACGAACACCGCAATGCGCCAGGCCTGGCGCGCAAGACGCGTATCATCCTGCGCCGCATGCCGATGGCCGATACGCCGTAGGCTTCATCCGATTTATTGTGTCTCTACTGGCTCCGCTTGCGGGGCCAGTTTGCTTTCTGCCAGCGCCACCAGGTCCAGCAGGCTTAACAGCCGCTCTTGCTTGCCTTGTCCTACCAGCACATGGCGCCAGCTCGCCGCCAGATTGCTGTGGCGGATGTGCGGCGGCGGTGCAGCCACCTCGGCGTTATCCAGCCGTTCTTGCCAGGCTTCATCAATGGTAATCAGGCCGGGCACGGCAAAGCCGACCACGCCGTAGCGTGTTTCCACCACCAGCACGCTGGCCGTATCACGTATCGGGGCGAGCGGAATGCCCAGTGTGCTGCTCAGGCAGTACAGCGGCAGGGTTCGCCCGCGGGCAATCAGCAGGCCGGCGTGTTCGCACTCCAGGCCAAACACGGCGCGCTCGGCTTGCCAGGGGACGATGTCGATAATCTGGCTCACCGGCGTGGCCACCTCAAACCCCAAATCGTAGGTAAGCAGCTGGCAGCGTTCACCCTGCTGGCGTGCGGTGCTGCCCGGCTGGGCAGGGCTACCGTTGCCGGTCTGCGCATCGTGCGGGGTATTCATGCCGGCCAGGCAGGCCAGATCTGGCCGGTTTGTCAGCATGTCGCCATCCAGTAGCAGGTAGTGGCCACTGGCCGAGGCATGGTGGCCTACCGAGTCTGCCGGGGTTTCGCTGGCCGGAATCGCCCCCAGAAAGTGGTCCGGCCGCAGCAGCGACTGGGCGGGCAGCGGCAGCAGGGTATGGCCGGTGCGTTGCACCACGTCGATGATGTGTTCCACCATGAACGCCACATAGCCCTGGGCGTAGCGGATAACAAATGCCTGTGTCAGGGCGGGCTTGGGGTTGAGCGGGATACTGCAGGCTGCCAGCAGGCTGACGGCAGCCACCTGCTGGCCCGCGTACTGGATCGTGCCCATGCAGTAGCCGCTGCTCATGGCGTTCTGGGTGATGTGCGGGTTCAGGATAATGGTGTGGATGTGGCTGCACTGCATGGCCAGCGGCACGCTGCCACACTGCATCAGCATCACGTGGTCGGGCTCGGTGTGCGTGTCATCACTGGTGCCGGGAGAGGTGTCGGTGGCTACGCGGGCGGATGGGATGCCCGGGTAGCCCAGCAGTGCCGCCGGGTTCAGCAAGGTGGCGCTGAGGCCACCTGCCACGGCGGGCAGGCTGCCGTCCAGAATGCCGCCGTTGTCGCCACTCATGCATTGCGGCTCGGCCTCTTGCACGCCTTCTACATCGTCGGCCAGTACACCCAGCAGCTTGTCCTGGTGCTGTACCACCACCACGCACGCGGGCAGCGGGCCACCGCCTGCCGCGCCAGACAGCAGGCGCAGGTCTGCCACCGGCAAACGTTGGCCGCGCAGGTCCATACTGCCCAGTACATAGGGCGGGCAGCCGGGCAGCAGGGCCAGGGCGGTGGTGGGCACCGCCTCGCGCAGCGCCTCGATGGGCAGCGCCAGGTGGTTGCCATCCAGGCGAAACAGGCCGAAGCGCGCGCTCATCGGGCGTCTTCTTCGCTATTGCGTGCCACATTGGTCAGCGCGGCCAGCAGCTGCTGTACTTCCCCGGTAACGCCGCTTTGTTGCTCGGTGCCTTGCACGATTTTCTCCACACTCTGCGCCGTGCGTTCCACGCAGCCCAGAATGCCTTCGAAGCTTTGTGCCGCTTGCTGGCTGATGTCGGCCCCGCTACTCACATGGCGTACCGATTCGTCGATCAGCTGGGTAATTTCCTTGGCGGCCTGGGCGCAGCGTTCGGCCAGCTTGCGCACCTCGGCCGCGACCACCGAGAAGCCCACGCCATGGTGCCCGGCGCGGGCTGCCTCGATGGCGGCGTTGAACGCCAGCAGGTTGGTCTGGCTGGCAATATCGCTGATCACGCGTACCACTTCGGCCACTTTTTGCGCGCTGTGTTGGCTTTGGCTGATGGCGGTAATGGCCTGGCGCAGGGCGCCAAAGCCCTGCTCGGCATTGCGGCTGGACTCGCGCGCCAGGTCGGACGCCACGCTGGCGTTGGCCGCAATGATGTCGATGTTGCCGATCAGGCTGTGCAGGTTGCCGCTCATTTGCGTGGACTTGCTCAGAATCTGCTGCTCCAGCTTCACCTCGTTGGTGACATCTTGTGCGTACTTGATGATCTTCACCACCGTGCCGTTCAGGTCGCGGATAGGGTTATAGCTGGCTTGTATCCACACGTCGCGGCCAAACTTGCCCACACGGTGGAAGCGCCCGCTGACAAACTGGCCTTCGCCCAGGCGCAGCCAGAAGTCACGATAGGTTTTGCTATGCGTGTACTCGGCGGTACAGAAAATACTGTGGTGCTGGCCCTGGATCTCGCGCTGGGTGTAGCCCATGGCAGCCAGAAAGTTACGGTTGGCACGCAGCACGTTGCCGGCCAGGTCAAATTCGATTACCGCTTGCCCCAGCTCGATGGCCGCTACCTTCGCTTCGTACTCGGCAGTGCGCAATTTAGCCTGCGTCACATCAGAGGCGAATTTCACCACTTTTACAGGTTGGCCGCGCGGGTCGAAAATGGGGTTGTAGGTGGCTTGTATCCAGACTTCCTTGCCGCCACAGCCGATACGTTTGTACTCGCCGGCAAAGTATTCGCCGCGAGACAGCCGCTCCCAGAAGCTGAGGTAGTCGGCGGTAGCTGCGTACTGCGGGTCGACAAAAATGCGGTGGTGTACGCCCTGTATCTGCTCCAGGCGGTAACCCATCAGGTTCAGGAAGTTGGCGTTGGCGTGCAGTACCTTGCCGCTGAGGTCGAACTCGATCACGGCTTGTGCACGGTCGATGGCGTCCAGCTTGCCGCCGGCGTCCAGCTGTGTCAGCTTGGCCGCGGTAATATCGCGGGCGATCATCACCACCTTGCTAAGCAAACCATCCAGCCCGATCACCGGGCTGAGCATGCTGCCCAGCCAGACCTCCCGCCCGTCCAGCGCACGGCGGCGCAGCTCGCAGGCTACCGGCTGGCCATTGCGCAGCTGCTGCCACTGCGCCTGGCTGGCGGGGCTGTCGATGTCTTCTTCGAACATCAGCCGGCTTTGCGGCAGGCCGCGCAGCTGTGCCAGGCTGTAGCCCAGCGCTTGCTCCATCAGCGCGTTGCCGTCCAATACATTGCCCAAGCGGTCCAGCTCCAGCAGACAGCTGCTATTGCTCACGGCGCTCATGCGTGCCGCGTTTTCTATGCTGGCCAGTTTGCTGGCGGTAATGTCGGTGCAGTACTTCACTACTTTTACCGGCTGGCCTTCCAGGTCCAGAATCGGGTTATAGCTGGCCTGTATCCATACGCGGCGGCCGTCTTTGCCAAAGCGCAGGTATTCGCCGCGGTCAAATTCGCCGCGCCCCAGCTTTTGCCAGAAGCTGCGGTAGGCGGCGCCACCGGCTTCGTCGCGCTCGACAAACATGCGGTGGTGCTCGCCGTGGATCTCGTCCAGCGTGTAGCCCATCAGCTGCAGAAAGTTGTCGTTGGCGTTGAGTACGTGGCCGCCCATGTCGAACTCGATGACACCTTGCGAGCGCGAAATGGCCGCCACCTTGCCATCGTCTTCCAGTGATTTGCGTTTTACTGCGGTAACGTCGCTGGCAAATTTCACGATTTTGCACAGGCGGCCATCTGGGGCGTACAGCGGGCTGTACACCGCGTGCAGCCATACTGCCTGGCCTTTGCTGGTCAGGCGCATGAACTCGCCATGGTGCTGCTCGCCGTTGCGCAGTTTTTCCCAGAAAGCCTGGTAGTCGGGGCTGCCGGTTTCGCTGGCCGGGCAGAAAATGCGGTGGTGTTGGCCGCGAATGCCATCCAGCGTATAGCCCATCAGCTGCAGGAAGTTGTCGTTGGCCGTGAGTACCGTGCCGTCCGGGGCGAATTCGATAATGGCCTGGGTGCGGTTCAGCGCCTGCAGCTTGCCAAAGTCTTCGTGCAGCCGCAGCTTGGTGTCGGAGATATCGGTGGCAAACTTCACCAGCTTGTAGGGTTGGCCGTTCTGGTCGCACAAGGGGTTGTAGTGCGCCTGGATATACACGCTGCTGCCGTCTTGGCGCCGGCGGCGGTATTCGCCGTCTACCGGCTCGCCCTGGCATAGCCGCTGCCATAGCGCATCGTATTTGCCGGCTTCTACGTCTTCGTCGCTCCAGATGCGGTGGTGGTGCTCGCCTATCAGCTGCTCCCGGCTGTAGCCGAACATGGCCAGAAACTTGGGGTTGGCGTCCAGAAAGGTGCCATCGGGCGAAAACTCGGCCATGGCCAGGTTGACATGCATGGCGGCCAGCAGCCCCACGATGTCCTGGATTTCCCGGTTGCTGTCCAGCCCGGTTTGGTGCAGGGCATCGCGTAGTATGGTGAGCGTGGAATCGTGCATGGTAACCCCTCCCTTTTGTTTAGGATGTATAGCAAATCAGGCTGGTTTTTTATAAGAAATCTCTTGCTAATCGCCAGGCTTTGCGCCCCGTCTGCGCTGGTTGCGTGCCGCTTCGCATGCTACAATTTCGCCTCTTTCGTGATAGCTGCGCAGGAGCGCGGTGTAACTCATGGACTTACCCAGTTATTACTCATCTGATTTAGCCATTACGGCTCACTACTAGCCCCGCCTTTTTGCCGGATGCAGCGTCATTCCCGCCAAAGGCGGAAGGAGACGTGCATGACGGTTGTCGACAAGAAACAACCCACCGATCGTCTGCAAGACAGCCTTACCCAGGTGCAGCGCCTTATCGAGCGCCATCGCCTGGTAGAGGACCTTGTGCACCGCCAGGACATGCCACGGCATGACCTGGTGGAATCGCTCGTTCACAAGCAAAACCTGGCCGAGCTGGAACACAAGCTCGAAGCCCTGCACCCGGCGGATATCGCCTACATTCTGGAAGCCCTGCCGCTGGAAGACCGCCTGCTGGTGTGGAACCTGGTGGATAGCGAAGACGAAGGCGACATCCTGCTGGAGGTGTCTGACGCGGTACGCGAATCGCTGATCGAATCGATGGAGCAGCACGAGCTGGTGGCCGCTGCCGAGCAGCTGGACGCCGACGAGCTGGCCGACCTGGCCGCCGACCTGCCGCGCCAGGTGGTGTACGAGGTGATGGGCGGCCTGGACGAAGAAGAACGCCAGCAGCTGCAGTCGGTGTTGTCGTACGAGGCGCACCAGGTCGGTGCCCTGATGGACTTCGAGCTGGTGAAGATTCGCGCCGACGTGAGCTGCGAGGTGGTGCTGCGCTACCTGCGCCGGTTCGACGAGCTACCCAGCCAGACCGACAAGATTTTTGTCACCGACGAAGACGGCGTGCTCAAGGGCGTGCTGCCGGTGCGCAAGCTGCTGGTGTCCGATACCGACGCGCTGGTCGAAGAGGTGATGGCCACCGAGGTGGTGAGCTTCCGCCCGGAAGAAGACGCCGCCGACGCCGCGCTGGCTTTCGAGCGCTATGACCTGGTCACCGCCCCGGTGCTGGACGAGCACGGCGTGCTGATTGGCCGCCTCACCGTGGACGAGATGGTGGATCTGATCCGCGAGGAATCGGAAACCGAGGCGCTGAATCTGGCCGGCCTGAAAGAAGAGGAAGACCTGTTTGCCCCGGTAATCGACTCGGTCAAAAACCGCTGGGCCTGGCTGGCCATCAACCTGTGCACCGCCTTTGTGGCCAGCCGGGTGATTGGCGCCTTTGAAGGCAGTATCGAAAAGCTGGTAGCGTTGGCCGCATTGATGCCGATTGTGGCCGGTATTGGCGGCAACTCCGGCAACCAGACCATTACCATGATCGTGCGCGCCCTGGCCATGGGCCAGCTGCAGCCGGGGCAGGCCAACCGCCTGTGGCGCAAAGAGCTGGGCGTGTCGGTGATTAACGGTGTGGTATGGGGCGGCGCACTGGGCGTACTGGCGTGGATGCTGTACGGCAACTTCGCGCTGGGCCTGGTGATGTTGGCCGCCACCACGCTGAACCTGATGCTGGCCGCGTCCATGGGGGTGCTGATTCCCACCATGATGGAGCGCTTCGGCAAAGACCCGGCGGTAGGCAGCAGCGTGCTGATTACCGCGTGTACCGACTCTGGCGGTTTCTTCATTTTCCTGGGCCTCGCCAGCCTGTTCTTGCTGTAAACCATGCCTACGCTAAACGAAGCATTACGCCATGTTGACTTGCCACGGCTGGAGGCCCGGCTACTGCTGGCGCACGTCAGCGGCCTGAGCCACAGCGCCATGGTCTCCGCCGGCCCCGATCTGCTGCCGGATGCCCAGTGGCAAGCCTTCTGCCAGCTGGCCCAGCGCCGCCTGGCCGGCGAGCCGGTGGCCTATCTGCTGGGCGAGCGCGAGTTTTACGGCCGCCGCTTTGCCGTGAGCCCGGCCGTGCTGATACCGCGCCCGGAAACCGAGCACCTGGTAGAGGCCGCGCTGGACAAGGTTGGCCGCAAGGCTGGCGCCCGCGTGGTAGACCTGGGCACCGGCAGCGGTGCCATCGCGGTGACGCTGGCGCTGGAAGCCCCCGCCTGGCAGGTGGCGGCAGTAGACCTGTCGCCGGATGCATTGGCCATGGCCGCGGCCAACGCTGCCGCGCTGGGCGCACCGGTGGCTTTTCATCACGGCAGCTGGTTCGACCCGCTACCGGCGGATGCGCAGTACGAGCTGGTTGTCAGCAACCCGCCGTATATCGATGCAGCAGATCATCACCTGGGGGAAGGCGACGTGCGCTTCGAGCCGCGCATGGCGCTGACCGATGGTAACGATGGCCTGGATTGCCTGCGTGCCATTGCCGCCGCTGCCCCGGCCAGGTTGGCCGCAGGGGGCTGGCTGATGGTGGAGCACGGTTACGACCAGGGCCTGGCTTGCCGGCTATTGTTCGAGCAGGCTGGTCTGCAGCAGGTGCACACCTTGCCGGATCTGGCGGGGCTGGACCGCGTGACGCTTGGGTGCCAGCCATGACACGCCTGATGGTGCTGTTGCTGTCCGCACTGGCGCTGCTGGTGTGGCTTGCCGGGGTGAATCAGCCATTGTTCATTACCCTGCATCACGCCTTGGCCGTGGTGCCGGGCGTAGTGTGGCGGCTGCTGAGCATGGCGGGCGAGTGGACGCTGGTGATCGGCGTGTTGCTGCTGTTGGCCGCACGACAGCCCGCCTTGTTGCCACGCATGGTGGCGCTGGGGCTGGCTGGTGTGCTGGCCAGTATCGGGCTGAAAGCCGGTTTTGATGTGCTGCGCCCGCCGCTGGTATTGCCTGCCGGCACGGTAAGCTTGCTGGATGTGCTGCCGGGTAACGCTTCGTTTCCCTCCGGCCATGCTATTGCCGTGGGTGTGCTGGCGGGTGTGCTGATGCCGCGCCGCTCGCTGCCTACCCAGCTTGGCCTGGCATTGTTGGCCGCACTGGTGTGCCTGTCGCGCCTGGCGATCGGGGTGCACTGGCCGCTGGACGTGCTGGCCGGTGCCGCTTGCGGGTTTGCCTTGGCCCATCTGGCCGGGCGGGTAGGCAAAAGTGCCGCGCCCACGGCCTTGCTGCTACAGGCGGTAAAAGCCCTGGCGCTGGTGCTGGTGGCGGTAACGGTGTGGAAACTGGGGCAGGGCAGGCCGAACGAGGCGTATGTGCTGTATAACCAGCTCACGCTGGGGTTGTGCATGGCGGTGCTGCTGGGTAAAACGGCGCCTGCCAAGTAGCGTGGGCGCAAAAAACGGGGCGTGCGCCCCGTTTTGTCATCAGCGTTCCTGGCGGAAGGCTTAGTGATGGTGGCCGTGCTCGCCGTGGGCGTGGCCGTGGGTGATTTCGTCCGGGGTAGCCGGGCGAACTTCTGCCACGGTTGCCTGGAAGCGGATGGTCAGGCCAGCCAGTGGGTGGTTGCCATCCAGTACGGCTTTGCCGTCGGCTACGTCGGTTACGCGGAACAGGATCACGTCGCCGGTTTCCGGGTCGTCTGCTTCGAACATCATGCCGACTTCCACTTCTTCCGGCAGTACGTCCAGCGGCTCTACGCGCACCAGCTCTTCTTCCGGCTCGCCAAAGGCGTCGTCCGGGGTCAGGGTTACAGTGATGGATTCACCCACAGCCTTGCCGTGCAGTGCTTCTTCCACCAGCGGGAAAATGCCGTCGTAGCCGCCATGCAGGTAAGCAATTGGCTCTTCAGTTTTGTCGAGCATGGTGTTGTCGGCGTCGTACATTTCGTAGTGAATGGTTACGACCGAGTTTTTAACGATTTGCATGAGGCGGTACCGTCGTAGAGAAAAGAAAGGGAATCTTGATGCATCGCAGGCCGGCAAGCCTTGGGCTGCAGCAAAATCCGGCGCAAAACAGATATCCCCGTATTGTAAACCATTGCCTGAATGCGTAACGAGAATCTGCCATGAAACCAATCGAACTTCTGGGCGGCATGACCGCCGAGACTTTTTTAAAAGAGTACTGGCATAAAAAGCCCTTGCTCATCCGTGGCGCCCTGCAAGATGTCGGCGAACACGTGGACTACGCCTGGCTGGCCAAGCTGGCCGCCGATGAAGACGTGGAATCCCGCTTGATCGAATACAAGCAGGGCAAATGGCACCTGGAGCGTGGCCCGTTCCGTGCCGGCCGCCTGCGCCGCCTGCCAGAAACCGACTGGACCATCCTGGTGCAGAACGTCAATCACCACCTGCCGCATATTGCCGATATTTTGTGGCGTTTCGATTTCATGCCGTATGCACGGCTGGATGACCTGATGATCAGCTACGCCCCGCCGGGGGGCACGGTCGGCCCGCATTTCGATTCATATGATGTTTTCTTGTTGCAGGTAGGTGGCCGCAAGCGCTGGCAGATTTCGTCGCAACAAGACGAATCGTTCATTGAAGATGCGCCAATCAAGGTACTGAAAGATTTTCAGGTCGAAGAAGAGTTCATCCTGGAGCACGGCGACATGCTGTATCTGCCGCCCAAATACGCGCACTACGGTGTGGCGCTGGAGCCTGGCATGACGTACTCCATCGGTTTCCGTGCGCCATCCGCGCAGGAAATAGCCACCGAGTTTCTGGTGTACCTGCAAGACCGCATTTGCGTACAAGGCCGCTATGCCGACCCGGATTTGCAACAACAGGCTGCGCCAGCACAGATTAGCGATGCCATGGTGGAGCAGGTGAGCCAGATGCTGCAGCAGATCAGCTGGGATAAAAAAGTGGTGGCCGACTTTCTGGGCCACTACCTGACCGAACCCAAGCCGCACGTGTTTTATGAAGGGGCGGAAGACGAGCTGGATGAGGAAACCTTTGCCGGGCTGGCAAAGGAGCATGGCATTGTTCTGGATTTGAAAAGCCAGATTCTTTATGTTAATGACATGCTGTACTGCAACGGACAGCTGTTGGAAAGCGAACCGGCGCAGTTGGCCGCCTGGCAACGGTTAGCCAATACGCGACAGCTGGAATCTGCCCGATTGTCCGACAGTATGATGCCTTTGTTGTTCGAGGGTTATCTGTCGGGTTGGTGGCATATCGCGGCCTAGCGTAATCCTGCTGTAGCATGAATGATGCAAGGTAAGTGATCGTAAACGAAGATTTTTTATCGAAAGAAGGCGGCTTGGCGTTAGAGATATGTTGCGATGCAGCATCGACAATGCAAATATCCGCAATAAATTAGCGTTTACCCCCTTCCCAACAATTTTATTCGTGCTAGAATTTGCGCACTGACAGTATCTACACTGCTTTCTCTGTCTGGAATTTTTTTGAGAGAGAGTAGTGAACCAGACGTCTTGTTCAACACTTACTTTCAAAGGTAATACACAAATGAAACAGTCGCTCATCGTTGCTGCCCTGCTGGCCGTTGCTCTGTCCGCTTGCGGTAAAAAAGAAGAAGCTCCAGTTGAAGCTTCCGCTCCTGCTGTTGAAGCTTCCGCTCCTGCTGTTGAAGCTTCCGCTCCTGCTGCTGACGCTTCCGCTCCGGCTGCTGACGCATCCGCTCCGGCTGCTTCCGCTGCTCAGTAATCACGTTTTCGTGATTGCATGAAAACCGGCCTTCGGGCCGGTTTTTTATTGCCTGTTGTTTCTGCGTTGCTTCTTTCTGCTTTTCCCGTCTTGTCTTTGGCGAGCACAACTTGTGCGGCCACTACACTGTCGTAAAATATTTTCATACAAAATGGATTTTGCCGGTCCGAGCCTGTTTGGGCTTTGCGTGGCGGTTGGCTGCTGCAGTTTCCTGCCGGGTTTGGATGTGCCGCGATGTTGGTCATAAGCCGCCTGCAGGGGCTGTGATATGATGGCTGCCGTTTTGAACCGCTGCGCCGGGTAACGGTCGAAGTGGCTCGCTTATCTTTCTCCGAACCTCGGGCAGACATGGACATCCTGCAACTCCTTCTCGACTTCTTTACCGGGTATGGCTACTTTGCCGTATTCATCGTCTTATTGGTCTGCGGTTTTGGCGTGCCGATTCCTGAAGACATTACCCTGGTGGCTGGTGGCATCATTTCTGGCCTGGGCTACACCAATGTGCACTGGATGTTTGCCGTGGGGATGGCCGGGGTGCTGGTGGGTGATGGCATCATGTTCGCCGCGGGCCGTCTGTACGGTGAGCGCGTGCTGCGCTTTCGCCCGGTAGCCAAGATCATGACCCCCGAGCGTTTTGCCGCCACCCAGGAAAAGTTTGCCCGCTACGGTAACTGGGTGTTGTTTGTGGCCCGCTTCTTGCCGGGTTTGCGTTCGCCCATCTTTCTGACGGCGGGGATGACGCGGCGTATTCCTTACTGGCGCTTCCTGATGATGGACGGTTTTGCAGCGCTCATCTCGGTACCGGTGTGGGTTTACCTGGGTTATTTCGGTGCGCGTAACCGTGAATGGCTGATGCACATGGTGCATCGTGGCCAGGCGGGTATCCTGATTGCCCTGGCCGTGGCAGGGCTGGTATTGGGTGTGTATTTCTGGCGTAAAAAGCGCAAGGCGGCGAATGCCGGTGCTTAAGGTTGGCCGCATGCATGAAAAACGCCCCGGGCACAGGCCGCGGGGCGTTTTTCATGGCGGGCAGGCTTAGCCTACCTGCAGTAGCTCTACTTCGAATACCAACGTGGCATTAGGCGGGATGACACCGCCGGCGCCGCGTGCGCCATAGCCCAGTTCGGCCGGGATGGTCAGCTTGCGTTTGCCGCCCACTTTCATGCCCAGTACGCCCTGATCCCAGCCCTTGATCACGTAGCCTTCGCCCAGCGGGAAGCTGAACGGCTGGAAACGGTCTTTGCTGGAGTCGAATTTGGTGCCGTCAGTCAGCCAGCCGGTGTAGTGCACGGTGACTTCTTCGCCTGCTACTGCGTCTTTACCTTCGCCTGTCACCAGATCTTCGATGATCAGTTCTGCCATTGTGATGTCCTTCGTTACCGCATTGATCAGGGCGCCATTCTATCAGCCATGCTAGAGCCTGTGGGCGACTGCTTTTATATATGCCAATCAGTATCTTATAAAAAAAGAGGCAATCAACTAATAGAAGTGCTGAAGGGAGTGGAACGATGACGCTACTTTGTCTGGCTACGCAGCAGCATATCGTGGTGCAGCGCCAGGGCTTGGCCGCCCCTTTGCGCTGGCTGAAACTGGGCTGGCGAGACCTGCAGCGTACGCCAGCAGATGCCCTGCTGTACGGGGCCGGCTATGTGCTGATGGCCTATGCTCTGGCGTATCTGCTGCAGTATTTTCCCGGGCTGGCACTGGCGCTGGCCGCGGCTTGCTGGATGCTGGGCCCGTTTCTGGCAGCGGGTCTGTACGATATCGCCCGGCAGCAGCAGGCATTTAACGGTGGCCGCGTGATGTTGCTGCACAGCGCGCTGGCCTGGCGCGCCAACCCTGGTGCGTTGGCACTGTATGGCTGTGTGATGGCACTGCTGTCTTGTGCCTGGGCGGGCAGCTCATTGCTGTTGTTTGCCCTGTTTGACCAAGGCCGCCTGCCACGGCTGGAAGCCCTGCTGCCAGGCTTGCTGCACGGCGATAACCTGGCTTTGCTGCTGAGCTGGGCGGCGGTGTCCTTACTGTTTGTACTGCTGCTGCTGCTGGCGCTGAGCATCTGCACCTGTGCCATGTTGCTGGATAAAGAGATCGATGCGGTCACCGCCATGCAGGCCAGCCTGCAGGTGGTCGCCCGCAACGGGGTGACGATGGCGGTGTGGGCGGCTATGATCGTGGCACTTGTTGCGATAGGCTTGGCCAGCCAGTTTGTCGGGCTGTTGCTGGTGGCCCCGCTATTGGGCTTGTCGAGCTGGCATGCCTACCGCGCCCTTATTTCCTACGAATGCTGAACCCGCCATGACCCCCTTGCGTATTGTGTTTCTGGACCGAGACAGCCTGCCGGTGCCGCTGCCGGCGTTTCCCTTTGCCCACGCGTATACCGAGTACGCCGCCTGTGGTCGCGACGATATCGTGGCCCGCTGCGCCGAGGCCGACGTGGTCATCACCAATAAAGTACCGTTCGACGCCGCTACCCTGGCCGCATTGCCACAGCTGAAAATGCTGGCGATCGCCGCCACCGGCTATAACCATATCGATATCGACGCCTGCCGCCGCCAGGGCGTGGCGGTGGCCAACATCCGCCACTACGGTGACGAGACCGTGGCCGAACACGCCTTTATGCTGATGATGGCGCTGATGCGCAATCTGCCGGCTTACCAGCGCGATGTGGCCGCCGGGGTATGGCAAAACGCGCCGCAGTTCTGCCATTTCGGTGCCCCTATCCGAGACCTGCAGGGCGCGACGCTGGGTATTTTCGGCAGTGGTGGTATCGGCCAGGCCATGGCCAGCCGCGCCCGGGCCTTTGGCATGCAGGTGCAGTTTGGCGAGCGCAAGGGCGCGGATGCGGTGCGTGATGGCTACGTAGCGTTTGATACCTTGCTGGCCACCTCCGACGTGATTTCCCTGCACTGCCCGCTGAACGACAGCACCCGCAACCTGATTGCCCAGCCAGAGCTGATGGCGATGAAGCCAGGTGCCATTCTGATAAATACCGCCCGCGGCGGGCTAGTGGACGAGGAAGCCCTGGTGGCGGCGCTGAAATACGGCCAGATTGGCGGCGCCGGCTTTGATGTGCTGTCGGTAGAGCCGCCGCGCGAAGGCAACCCGCTGCTGAAAGCGCGCTTGCCGCACCTGATCGTTACCCCACATGTTGGCTGGGCTAGTCGCGAGGCCATGGACAGGTTGGCCGCACAGCTGGTGGCGAACGTGACAGCATGGCAGCAAGGCCACCGGCAGAACCGGCTGGATTGAGCTGTACCGGCTAAGGTATCCGCTATTAACAAAAAACCCGCGAAAGCGGGTTTTTTGTTGAACTAATCCGTTTTGTACAGTACAAAGCATAGACAATATAATCATCATCCAGCGTTGGCGTGGTTTGATATTAGGCACAAGGAAGACAATATGCACATTGCAGTAGCGGGGGCAGGCATTGCCGGCCTGTCGGCAGCCTGGCTGCTGGCACGCAGCGGCCACCAGGTAACCCTGTTCGAAGCGGGTAGCTACGCCGGTGGCCATAGCAATACCGTAGACGTGACCCTGGAGGGGGTAACGGCACCAGTCGATACCGGCTTTCTGGTGCACAACGACCGCACCTATCCCAACCTGATCCGCCTGTTTGCCCTGCTCGGTGTGCCGGCGTACCACACCGACATGACGTTTTCGGTGGCGCTGGACCAGGAAAAGCTCGAATGGGCGGGTAGCGACCTGTTTACCCTGTTTGCCCAGAAGCGCAACCTGCTGCGCCCGGCGTTCTGGCACATGCTGCGCGATATCCTGCGCCTGCACCGCCAGGCCCCGGCGCTGCGCGACGAAGCCCGCGCTACCGGCGACACCCTGGGCCAGCTGCTGAACCGCCACGGTTATGGCCAACCGCTGCGCGACTGGTACTTGCTACCCATGGGCGCGGCCATCTGGTCTAGCTCCACCCGCGACATGGCGGCCTTTCCCGCCGCGACCTTCTTTGATTTCTGCCTGAACCACGGCCTGATGCAGGTGCTGGACCGCCCGCAGTGGAAAACCGTACAAGGCGGCTCGCGCGTGTACGTGCAGCGCATGCTGCAAGACCTGCCCGGCCTGCGGCTGGATAGCCCGGTGCAGCGTGTGCAGCGCGATGCCCACGGTGTCACCGTGCATAGCCGCCACGGCGAGGAGCGCTTCGACCACCTGGTACTGGCCTGCCACAGCGACCAGGCGCTGGCCCTGCTGGCCGATGCCAGCCCGGCGGAAACCGACGTGCTGTCGCGGCTGCGCTACCAGCCCAACCGCGCCGTGCTGCATACCGATGCCAGTTTCCTGCCCGAGCGCCAGCAAGCCTGGGCCGCGTGGAATTACCGCGTTGGCCGGGCAGGGGAGAGCGACACCCCGGTGATGGTGAGCTATCTGCTCAATACCCTGCAGCAGCTACCCTTCCAGCAGCCCGTGATCGTCACGCTCAACCCCTATCGCCAGCCGCAGGGCGTGTTGGCCGAGTTTGACTACGCCCACCCGGTATTCGACCGCGACGCCATTGCCGCCCAGCAGGCGCTGGCACAGATCCAGGGCCGCCAGCGCACCTGGTTTGCCGGTGCGTGGGCAGGCTATGGCTTTCATGAAGACGGCCTCAAGGCCGGTATGGCGGTGGCCCAGGGCCTGGGCGCCAGCGTGCCGTGGGACATCAGCCAGCCGGTGGCCGCGCACGCGCCGCTGCCGCAGCTGGCCGGGGCTACCCCATGAGCGTGCAGCTGTATGCCGGCCAGGTATGGCACGGCCGCCGCCAGCCGGCGCAGCACCAGTTTGCCTACCGCCATAGTTGGGTAGCGGTGAGCCTGCCCGATGGTGACGTGCCGGCACACCGCCTGGCACCCGGCGTGCGCTGGCTGCGCCGCCGCCACGGCCCGCGTGACGGTAGTGCCCTGTGGCCGTGGCTCACGCAAAGGTTGGCCGCAGCCGGCTTTCACGACGCCAGCCGTATCGAGCTGCACACCCTGCCCGGCGTGCTGGGCTATGCCTTTAACCCGGTGAGCTTTTATCTGGTATTCGACCGCGCCGCCGCGCTGCGGGCGGTATGGGTAGAAGTCAGCAATACCTTTGGCGAGCACCACGACTACTGCGTGCATCACCCGGACTGGCGCCCGATGCTGGCGCGCGAAAGCTTTACCGCGCCCAAAGCCCTGCACGTGTCGCCGTTTTTCCAGGTGGAAGGCAGCTACGGCTTTCGCTTTGCCCGCCAGGCAGATGGGCGCTTTAGCGTGCGCATTGCCTATAGCCGCGATGGCAACAGCACCGACTTTGTCGCCACCCAGCAGGGTTGGCCGCAGCCGGTGGGGGCGGCCAGGGTATGGCGGCTGGTGCTGGGCTGCGCCACGCTGACCTTTGCCGTGTGGGCGCGCATTCACTGGCAGGCGCTGCAGCTGTGGCGCAAACGAGTTCCCTTTTTTGGCAAACAAGGCGTGCCCGCCACGCCGCCAACCGATTCCCGGAGTGTGTGATGACTACCCTGAATCCTTCGCTAAACCCGCAGGCGCTACGTGCGCCATGGTACGCCCGCCCACTGCTGGCAGGCCTGAGCCGGCTACTGTACGGCCAACTATTACTGATAGGGCCGGACGGCAGCCAGCAGCGCTACAGCGGCCGCCACGCCGGGCTGGATGCTGCCCTGCATATTCACGACTGGCGCGCGCTGCGCCGCATTGCCCTGGCCGGTGACATTGGCCTGGCCGAAGCCTGGCGCGACGGCCAGGTCAGCTCGCCCGACTGGGTAGCGCTGATGCGCCTGGCGCTACAGAACGAGGCTGCAGTAGAGCAGGCCATCCACGGCAGCTGGCTGGGTAAGGTAGGCTACCTGCTGCGCCACCTGACCCGCGCCAATACGCGCAAGGGCAGCCGCCGCAATATCCACGCGCATTACGACCTGGGCAACGAGTTTTACAAGCTGTGGCTGGACCCCAGCATGAGCTACTCGTCGGCGGTGTTTGACGGTAACTACCGCCAGAGCCTGGAGTCGGCGCAGTGGGCCAAGTACGAGCGCATCCTGCAGCGGCTGGATGCCCAGCCCGGGCAGCGCATTCTGGAAATCGGCTGTGGCTGGGGCGGTTTTGCCGAATACGCCATCCGCACCCGTGGCGTACATGTTACCGGCGTGACGCTGTCTACCGAGCAGCTGGCCTGGGCGCAGCACAGGTTGGCCGCAGCAGGGCTGGCCGCGCAGGCCGACCTGCGCCTGCAGGACTACCGCGATATCGAGGGCGAGTTTGACCATATCGTGTCCATCGAGATGCTGGAGGCGGTGGGCGAGCGCTGGTGGCCGTCCTACTTCTCCACCCTGCACGCGCGGCTGAAGCCGGGCGGCAAGGCCGTGGTTCAGGTGATTACCATTGGCGACGAATACTTTGCGCGCTACCGCAGCAGTACCGACTTTATCCAGCAGTTCATCTTCCCCGGCGGCATGCTGCCTTCGCCCGGCCAGCTGGATCAGCACATTGCCAGTGCCGGCCTGCGCCTGAGCGACCGCTACACCTTTGGTGCCGATTACGCCGAAACGCTGCGCCGCTGGCTGGCAGACTTCGACGCCGTGCAGCTGCGCGTGCGCGCCCAGGGCTTTGATGAGGCTTTTGTGCGCCTGTGGCAGTTTTACTTCTTTTATTGCATTGCCGGTTTTGATGCCGGGCGTACCGATGTGTGCCAGCTGGAGATGACACGTCATGTCTAGGTGGCTGGCTACCGGCGCCTTGCTCGCCGGCTTGATGGTTACGGAGGTGGTGATGGCCCTGCCTGCAGAGCTCGCTAACCTGCGCCCGCTGGGGCAGGGCAATTTGCGCTGGTTCGGTTTCAAGCTGTACGACGCCACGCTGTATACCCAGCAAGGCCAGTCGTTTGACTGGGCGCGGCCGTTTGCGCTGTCGCTGCGCTACGCACGCGATATCCCGTCGGCCAAAATCGTCGATATCAGCCTGGAAGAAATGCAGCGCTACGGCCTGCCGGAAAACCGCCGTACCAGCTGGCGCGAGGCGCTGACAGCGGCCATTCCCGATGTGCGGCAGGGCGATGAAATCGTCGGCGCATTCGATGGCAACAGCCTGCGCTTCTGGCACAACGGCCGCCATACCCGCACGGTAGACGACCCGCTGCTGGCGCGGACTTTCTTTCGTATCTGGCTAGACCCGGCCTCGCGCGCGCCTGCGCTGCGCGAGCAGCTGCTGAACGGCCGCGGATGACGCCGCTGCAGCTGGCGCTGGCCGGCCTGGCCGCCATGCCGCTTGCCATGCTGGCCCTGCCGGTTTACCTGCATCTGCCGGCGTTGTACGCACGGGATTTTGGCATGGCGCTATCCAGCCTGGGCTTGCTGCTGTTTGTGACCCGGCTGCTGGACACCGTGCTGGACCCGCTGCTGGGGCAATGGCAAGACCGCCTGGCGCGTGGCGCGCTGCGTCTGGCGGCAGGGTTGGCCGCCATGGCTGCCGTTGCGGGCTTTGCCTGGATGTTGTGGCCCCAGCCGGGCTGGCCGCTGTGGCTGCAGCTATCTGGCGCGCTGCTGCTGGTGTACCTGGCGCATGGCTGGCTCACCATTGCCCTGCTTCGTTACGGCGCCGCGCTGTGGCCTACGCCTGCCGGGCGGGCACGTGTGGCGGCCTGGCGCGAGGGCTGGGGGCTGGCCGGTGTGCTGCTGGCGGCAGCGCTGCCGGCGTGGTGGGCCAGCAGCGTGGGCGAGCTGGCTGCCATGCAGCGCTTTGTCTGGGTGCTGTTGCCCCTGGCGGTGTTGGCCGGGTTGGCCGCAGTCTGGGCGCCACGGCCCCCCGCGCCTGCCGCGCAAGAGGCCGCCGCGGCAGCGGGGCCACCCTGGTGGCGTGATAGCGCCCTGCGTGCCGCCGGCGTGGTGCTGCTGCTGAATGCGGTGGCCATGGCCATACCGGCGACCTTGCTGAACTTTTACGTGGCCGACGTGCTGCAGGCCAGTGCACAGACGGGCGTGTTTTTGCTGGCGTACTTTGTGGCGGCGGGTGTATCGCTGCCTGGCTGGGTGTGGCTGGCCGACCGCATAGGCAAGGTGCGCGCCTGGCGCGTTGGCATGGCGCTGGCCCTGCTGGGTTTTATGCCGGTGCCGCTGTTGGCTGCTGGGGATATCGCCGGCTTTACCCTGGTGTGCGTGCTGACCGGCGTGGCGCTGGGCGCCGACCTGGCCTTTGCCAGCGCGCTGGTGGCAGACGCACTGGGGGCCCGCGTACAGCAGGCCGGCGGTGCGGTGTTCGGTGCCGTGTCCATGCTCAACAAGCTGGCGCTGGCCGTGGCTGCCGGTGTGGCGCTGCCGCTGGCGCAGTGGGCCGGCTACGCGCCCGGCCAGACAGCCGGTGGCCTGATGTGGGTGTACGCGGCATTGCCGGCATTCTTCAAATTGATGGCGTTGGGGTGGTTGCTGTACCGGCCACCAACACAAGGAGCAGCATGATGTGGAAACGATGGGCTTGGCTGGTGGCCGCGATGGCGGCACTGGCACTGGGTGGCTGCAGTACCGCCAGTATCGACGACTACCGCGGTACGCGGCCAACGTTTGACCTGAAAACCTACTTTGACGGCCCGGTCACGGCGCAAGGCACCTTCCAGGACCGCAGCGGCAAGGTGATACGCCGCTTTACCGTGCAGATGAACGCCAGCTGGCAGGGCGATACCGGCGTGCTGGACGAGCACTTTACCTACGACGACGGTGAAAAGCAGCGCCGCATCTGGACACTGAAAAAGCTGCCCGACGGCCGCTACACCGGTACCGCGGATGACGTGGTTGGCCAGGCCAGTGGCCGCACCGAAGGCTTTGCCCTGTTCTGGGATTACACCCTGCGCCTGCCGGTAGACGGCACCGTGTACGAAGTGCGCTTCGACGACTGGATGTACCAGCTGGACGAGCGCACGGTACTGAACCGCTCGGTGATGAGCAAATGGGGCATCAAGCTCGGCGAAGTCACGCTGTTCTTCCGCAAAGGGGCACAGCCGTGAGCCTGAACCCCAAGCTGCGTGATTGGCACGGCCAGCGCGTGTGGCTGGTAGGCGCCGGCCATGGCATAGGCGCGGCGCTGGCGCAGGCCTTGCAGCAGCAGGGCGCCCACGTGGCGCTGTCCGGCCGCACCGAGGCGGCGCTGCAGGCCGTGGCGGCCGGGCAAGAACGCATGCAGGTGCACGTGATGGACGCCACCGTGCCGGAAGACTGGCAGCGCGTGCGCGACGCCTTGCTGGCCAGCTGGGGGCGCATCGACCTGGTGGTGATGCTGGCGGGCGACTACACCCCGTTACGCGCCTGGGAGCTCACGCCGGAAGCCGCGCAGCGCCTGGTGAACGTGAACCTGCTGGCCAGCCTGTACGGTGTGGCGGCCAACGTGCCGCAGCTGATGGCGCAGCAGGGCGGCGGGCTGGTGCTGGTGGCCAGCGTGGCCGGCTGGGCCGGCATGAGCAATGGCCTGGTATACGGTGCCACCAAGGCGGCGGTAAACCACCTGGCACAAACGCTGTACCTGGACCTGCACCCGCACGGCATCGGCGTGTATGTGGTGAACCCCGGCTTTGTGACCACGCGGCTTACCGCGCAAAACGACTTTGCCATGCCCGCGTTGATCAGCCCGCAGCAAGCCGCCGACGAAATATTGCGCGGCCTGGCGCGCGGCGAGTTTGATATCCATTTCCCCAAGCGTTTCACGCGTGCGCTGAAGTTGGCCGCACACCTGCCCTACCGCCTGTATTTCTGGCTTGCACACAAGGTAACCGGACTATGAACCCCGCACTTGCCCGCCATCTGGACTGGTTTGCAACCCTTTCCCCCGCCACGCTGGACGAAATCGACGCGGTATACGCCGACGGCGCCAGCTTTCGCGACCCCTTTAACGCCATCAAGGGGCGCTCGCAGATCAAGGCGCTGTACGCGCGCATGTTCCGCAGCGTGGCCGAGCCGCGCTTTGTCATTGGCGAAGTCATCGGGCAGGGCGACAAGGCCTTTGTCACCTGGGACTTTACCTTTGCCATGCTGGGCAAGCCGCAGTGCATCCACGGCGGCACCCTGTTCGTGCTGGGCAGCGATGGCCGCATCGTAGACCACCGCGACTACTGGGACGCCGCCGAAGGCCTGTACGAAAAGCTGCCATTACTGGGCGGCCTGCTGCGCTGCCTGAAACGGCGCGTGGCATAATGCCCGCCTTTGTTAATGTATTGTCGCTTGCGGCCCTGTACAAATCATGAACGAACTGCCCGAAAACGACGCCACCGGCCTGCCGATTGCCGCCATTGAGCGCGAAACCGGCATCCCCAAAGACCTGCTGCGCATGTGGGAGCGCCGCTACGGCTTCCCGCAGCCTGCGCGTGACGCCGCCGGCGACCGCCTGTACTCGCAGGCCGATCTGGCGCGGCTGCGGCTGATCCGCCGCCTGCTGGACCTGGGTTTTCGCCCCGGCAAGCTGATGGTGATGAGCGATGCCCAGCTGCAGGCGCTTGCCACCGAGCACACGCCGCAGCGCCAGGTGTCCGACGTGTGCCAGGGCTTGTTGGCCGCGCTGCAAAGCCACGACGCGCAAGCCACGCGCGCCTACTTGCGCCACCGCATGCTGGAGCTGGGCCTGCGCCGCTTTGCCTGCGACTTTCTGCCCGAGGCCAACCAGCTGGTAGGCGAGTCGTGGATGCGCGGCGAGCTGCAGATTGCCGAAGAACACTTGTATTCCGAGGCGGTAAGCCGCGTGATGCGCGAAACCCTGGCGGCCATTCCGGCCGGGGCCATGTCGCCACGCGTGATGCTGACCACGCCGCCAGGCGAGCTGCACGTACTGGGCCTGCTGATGGTAGAGGCCCTGCTACGGCTGGACGGCTGCGAGGCCATCGCTTTTGGCGCGCAGATGCCGCTGCAGGACATCGCTTTTGCCGCGATGAAGCATAAGGTCGACGTGATCGTCCTGTCGTTCTCTGGCGCGTACGAAGGCAACCCGGCCAGTGCCATCGAGCTGCTGGCCAGCCAGCTGCCGGGGGGCGTTACGCTGTGGGTAGGGGGCGGCGGCTGCCGTAGCCTGCGCCAGCTACCCGCCAATGTGCGCCACTTGGCCGAGCTATCGCAGTTGGACGGGCTGGTAGCGCAGTGGCGCGCCCGGCCTGCCGGCTAGGGTTTGCAAAACCGTGACGACTTGACCATAACAAAGGGGCCAGCAATGTGGCCCCTTTTCGTTAAACCGGCCGGATGGCCTAGTCGTCCATGTCTTTCAGGTTCAGGCGGCGTTCGTTCTCCGGGTCCAGGCCCAGTTTGCCGCGAATACAGGACAGGTACACGTTCACATCCGGCCCGCCGCCGTAGCGCTGCGCCTGCCAGATCATTTCGCCCAGGCAGTCGATCACCTCGTGCTGCGTGTCGTGTTCGCTGCCGGTTTTGGCCAGCAGCTGCTGGTACAGGGTACGAATGCCGAAAGGCTGGTCGATGGACAGCTGTTCTTCCACCGCCAGGTGCATGCTCATGTGCATGAAGGGGTTGGTTTCGCCTTGCTCCGGCAGCCATTCGCGCTCGCCGTACTGCTCGGGGCGGCTGAGGATGGCGTGGTACTCGGGGTGGGCGGCGATCACGCTAGCCAGCAGCTTTTCCAGGTCGCTGAGCGGGTGGCCGGCTTGCTGTTTTTGCCAGGTATCAAAAAAGAAACGACGGGCATCCTGCCGGCTGGGTGCAAACATGATTGTTGACTGATTTGTTCGGGAAATCAGCATTATACGGAGACACACGCACCATGACCACGCTTGCCAGCTTTACGGCCAACCTGGCCGATGGCCGCCCGCAGCCCCTGGCCGATTACCTGGGCCAGGTGGTGCTGGTGGTGAATACCGCCAGTGAATGCGGCTATACCCGCCAGTACCAGGGCCTGCAGGAACTACAGGCCGCCCTGGCCGCGCGCGGCTTTACCGTACTGGCTTTCCCGTGCAACCAGTTTGGTGGGCAGGAGCCAGGCAGCGCAGACGACATCGCCGCGTTTTGCCAGACACGCTTTGGCGTGAGCTTCCCGCTGTTTGCCAAAGGCGACGTCAACGGCCCCGCCGCCAGCCTGCTGTGGCAATGGCTTACCGGCGTGGAAAGCGGCCACCCGCACCCGGTGAAATGGAACTTCACCAAGTTCCTGATCGACCGCAAAGGCCGGCTGGTCAAACGCTACGAGCCGGCGGCCGAGCCGCACGAGCTGCTGCCGGATATCGAGGCGCTGCTGGGTGGCTAGTTGCCGGTGCTGGCGTTGATAAACACCGCTAGCCTGCAGTGCTTAATGTTGGCCGAAGGGGGAGGGGGGCGGCGCTAGTGGCGTAGAAATAATTCAACCTGTCGTAAGGTCGGAAACGCTTCCGATGACCCCAGTCCAATCTAGTGCGCCCTTCGGTTTGCGGGCTTAACGCCCCTGGTTCACCAGCGCTGTAGCGCGAAACGCGGCGGATACCAATGCAGGCCATGGAAATACCGAAGGCATGGCCTGTGTTGGCCCCCGCGTTGAACGCCGAGTTAGGCGGTTGATGGATGCTTTAAGTGGTGATATGGCACGAACCTTCTAGCTGTTTTTTTCAACAATGCCAGTTTTGATTCCGTCGATGCTCAGCTGATTCTTGTCGTGCCAGTACTTCGAAATGCCTGCCTCTCCTTGCTTTGTGGCCCAATTCCGTAGCAGATCTCTATCGCCCTCGTAGGAGTACAAGGGCACAGCCATGCCACACGATGTCTGAACCATGTCCACGTGCATGTCGAAAATTTGACGCGTTCCTGGCAGCGTTTCAAATCGACCGAGGAGGTCGATCCACTCGGGGTCGATTCGGTGGATGGCTTTTGCCGTTCCATAAAGCCGAAGAATCTGTGGGGGACCTTCAAACGAGCAAAACATGATTGTCATTCTGGGGGCTAACTGAACATGCGCCGCAGTTTCGTTGCCACTCCCGGTAACGTTGAGCCAAGCTACCCGATTGCTATCAAGCACCCTGAATGAGTTCATGCCCTTTGGCGAAACATTCACACGGCCTTCAGCAGTGGCTGTTGCAACAAAGAACATTCTTTGCGCACCAATGAATGCGATGTGTTTCTCTGAGAGACGGTCATACTGTTGTGCCATGAGAAGCTCCCCAAAAGGCCTAACGTGAAATATACACATATGCATATGTATATATATTTGGTCTGCTAGTGCGCATAAAGAATGATGGTATGTGTATCGTTAATTATTTTCCAAGCATGCAAAGTAGTAGAAGCTTGAAAGCACGCAGCCAGATGGCACTGCCGCGCCACATTTACTGGAGTAGTGATGAACGGGGCTCTTAATGCGCTCGACAGCCCATAAAAAAATGCCCCGGCCGAGGCCGGGGCATTTCTATTACGGTTAACCAACCATGCGGGCTGATGAGGGGAAGCCCATCACACTATCTGTGCGCTTTTACCCCCTATAGCGGTGCAGGTTGGCCGTCTTTTTGACGCTTACCCGCGTCTTACTTGCGGGTAAAGATGATGTCCCACACGCCGTGGCCCAGGCGGATGCCGCGGGCTTCGAACTTGGTCAGCGGGCGGTAGTCCGGGCGCGGCGCGTAGGCCTCGGCGGTGTTCTGCAGGTCTGTGTTGCCGTTGAAGACTTCCAGAATCTGGATGGCGTAGTCTTCCCAGTCGGTGGCAGCGTGCAGGTAGCCACCCGGTTTCAGCTTTTTCACCAGCTTTTCTACCAGCGGGGCCTGGATCAGGCGGCGCTTGTTATGGCGCTTTTTGTGCCACGGGTCGGGGAAGAAAATATGCACGCCGTCCAGGCTGCCGTCGGCCAGCATATTGTCCAGCACTTCTACCGCGTCGTGGCGCAGCAGGCGCAGGTTGGTGAGCTGCTTTTCTTCGATCAGCTTGAACAGGTTGCCCACGCCCGGGCTGTGGACTTCTACGCCCAGGTAGTCGTGCTGCGGCATGTTGGCCGCAATCTCGGCGGTGGCGCCGCCCATGCCAAAGCCGATTTCCAGAATCTTGGGCGCGTCGCGGCCAAAGGCCTGGGCCAGGTCCAGCTGCTCGGGGCGGTATTCGATACCCCAGCGCGGCATGCCTTCGTCGATGGCGCGTTGCTGGGAAGCGGAGAGGTGGCCCTGACGCAGTACAAAGCTGCGAATGGCGCGCTTGAAGCCTGGATTTTCCATGGTGCGAACTCAAAAACTGCAAAAAGATCGCGATGTTACCGAATCTTGCGCCTGCGGGATAGCGCGGCGCGGCGTTGACTTGCCGGTGGCGGGTACTTAGGCTGCGGTCTTGCCTTGTTCAATAGGAATACGCCATGCCGAGCATGGAAAATATCACGCTGTTTACCCTGGCTGCGTTGGTGCTGGCGCTAACACCAGGGCCGGATATGTTGCTGATCGCTTCACGCAGCGCCAGTCAGGGCGTGCGTGCCGGCTTTGCCACGCTGGCCGGCATACAGGCCGGGGTGTATTGCCATGCCCTGGCTGCTGCCTTGGGCTTGTCGCAGCTGCTGCAGCGTGTGCCGCTGGCTTACGATCTGATTCGCTACCTTGGCGCGGGGTATTTGCTGTACCTGGCCTGGGGCTGCGTGCGCGGTGGCCAGCCTGCGGCGGCGATGGCGGCCAGTACAGGCTTGTCGGCGGGCACGGCTTTTCGCCAAGGGCTGTGGACCAATTTGCTCAACCCTAAAATGGCCTTGTTCGTGCTGGCACTGTTCCCGCAGTTTGTCCCGCCCACGCATGGGTCGCTGGTGATGTGGTTCCTGTTGCTGGCCACGGTGCTGAATGGGGTAGGGCTATTGGTGAATGGGGTGGTGATTGTGGCGGCCAGCCGGCTGGCGCGAGGTTTGCTGGCCGCCCCAGCCCGACGTTGGCCGCAGTATGTGCTGGGCGGCGTGTTTGCCTTGCTGGCGGGCCGGCTGTTGTGGCAATCGCGCTAGCGCTCCAGTGTGCGCAGCAGGTGGCCGACGGTAGGGTAATGCAGGCAGCCGGGTAGCTCGCGCAGCAGGCGGGCATTGCTCAGGCGGCGCGACTCGGCCATGAAGGACCACAGCCCGGGCGATACCTGCTGCTGCACCTGGGCGCGGGGCAGGCGCGGCGCGCGCGGCAGGCCCAGGGTGTCGGCCAGCTGGTCGTACCATTCGCCTACCGGCAGGGGCTGGCTGTCGCAGGCGTTGTACACGCGAATGCCGCTGCGGCGGCGCTGCAGGGCGGCGGCGCACAGGCGCGCCAGGTCGCTGGCGTGAATATGGTTGCTGATGCTGTCTTCGCTGGCGTTGATCAGCGGGGTGCCGTTTTGCAGGCGGGTCAGCGGCAGGCGCTCGGCGGCGTAGATGCCGGGTGCGCGCAGGATGGTGAGCGCGGTGCCGTGGGCGACGGCAAAGGCGCGCAGGCAGCGTTCTGCATCGACACGGCGCTGGGCGCGGGGGGAGGTTGGCCGCAGCGGGGCGGTCTCGTCCAGCCACTTGCCATCGGCATTGCCGTACACGCCGCTGGTGCTGATATAGACGATTTGCTGTGGTAGACTCCCCGTTTTTGCCAGCTGCGACAAGACCTTGCGCATTCTGGGGTCTATACGGCCTTGTTCCGGCGGCGGTGCGGTGTACAGCACGGCGTCGGCCAGGCCCGCGATACGCGACAGGCTGTTTTTGTCGTCCAGGTTGGCCAAGAGCGGCAGCGCGCCATGTGCGCGCCAGGTGGCGGCGGCTTCCGGGCGGCGTAGCAGTGCAATGACCCGCCAGTGTGGCGTAAGCAGGGGAAGGGCGCGCAAGGCGACATCGCCGCTGCCCAGTATCAACAAGGTTCGCATGCCGGCCATTTTAGCGAAGTTTAAGGGAAGAAGATGACGTGTCAGGTAAAGGTGCTTCCGAGCGGCCATTCTTTTGGCGTAGAAGCGCATGAAACCATTCTGGAAGCGGCATTGCGCCAGTCTGTCGGCCTGCCGTACGGCTGCCGCGATGGTGCCTGTGGCGCTTGCAAGGGCAAGGTTGTAGAAGGTGAAGTCGAGCACGGTGGCGCGCAGGACAAAGCGCTGTCGGCAGCCGACCGTGCCCAGGGCATGGCGCTGTTCTGCTGTGCCAAGCCCAAGGGCGACATCACCATCGAAGCGCGCGAGGTGGCGGGTGTCGGTGATATCCAGATCAAGACCTTGCCGTGCCGCGTGGAAAAGATCGAAAAAATCCACGATGTAGCCGTGCTGAAGCTGAAGCTGCCGGTGTCCGAGCGCCTGCAGTTCATGGCTGGCCAGTACATCGATATCCTGATGAAGGATGGCAAGAAGCGCAGCTTCTCCATTGCCAATGCGCCGCACGACGACGCCTTCATCGAGCTGCATATTCGCCACCAGCCTGGCGGCTCGTTCTCCGACTATGTGTTCAACACCATGAAAGAGAAAGAGATCATGCGCTTCAAGGGCCCGCTGGGCTCGTTCTTCCTGCGCGAAGATTCCGACAAACCCATCATCATGGTGGCCAGCGGTACCGGTTTTGCCCCGATCAAGGGCATTATCGAGCACGCCATCCATCAGGGCATTACCCGCCCCATCGTGTTCTACTGGGGCGCCCGCACCCCGGCCGACCTGTATATGGCCGAGATGGCCGGCCAGTGGCAGGCGCAGAACAGCCATATCACCTTTATTCCGGTGGTGTCCGACGCGCTGCCCGAGCACAACTGGCAAGGCCGTACCGGCTTTGTACACCAGGCGGTGCTGGACGATTTCGACAGCCTGGCCGGCTACCAGGTGTACGCCTGCGGCGCGCCGGTGATGGTGGAAGCCGCGCATACAGCTTTTATCGGTGAGCGCAGCTTGCCGGCGGACGAGTTCTTCTCGGATGCCTTCTTTTTGTCCAAGGATATGAGCGGTAGTAAGTAAGTTTTATTGCTATGCGCTGAATGCAACGCCCCAGCCTGCTGTAAGTAGGCTGGGGCGTTGTTTTTCGACAAATGCTTGGAGCTTGAGCCGAATATTTGCTTTATTTAATTATCAATCGGCTCATTAGCGGGTTTCATGCAAAAGCATTTGGAGACTTCATGGCACTGGACAGCGTGAACACCCACTTTCTGGCCAATCTGCAAACAGCCGGCAATACGCTGGCTGTTTGTGCCAGCCAGGATATCTATGCGGCCAACGGTATGAAGCTGGTGGCACGTGGCGCCAGTATCGATGCCCGCACCAGCGAGCAGCTCCGCATCCATCGCTTGCGCCAGCCGCTGGAAACCCAGATCCAGCTGGATACCAGCCAGCTGGTGGCCCAGCTGCGCGATGGCATGCAGCAGCTGTTGGCCGAGGACGCGCTATTGGCCGGCTGGCTGGGCAACCAGGCCAAGGCGCTGCAGCGCGAGCTGGCGGTACTGTCGCTACCGCCGCTGGCCGCCCAGGCCCTGCAGCTGATCGCCAGCCGCTTTCCCGATGTGTTCTGCCACAGCTTGCGTGTAGCCGCCCTGGCGTGGAGCCTGGCGCCGTCCCCGCGTGATGCGCAGCTGCTGCTGTGTAGTGGTTTGCTGCACGACGTGGGCTATTTGTACCTGCAACCGGCAGTCTGGCAGCAAACAGGCCCGCTGAGCGCAGACGAGTGGCGCCAGTTTGACGCCCACCCCTTGGTAGGCTTTGTCTGGGCCAGCGAGCTCAAGGCGGTGCCCGCCGATGTGGCCCAGATGATTTTGCAGCACCACGAGCGGGTAGATGGCAGTGGCTACCCGCGCCAGCTACGCGGTGATGGCGTGGGGCAGGCAGCAGAAGTGCTGGCACTGGCAGAAATGGCGGCAGGTATTTTCGAGCACGCCCGCCAGCCGGTGGGCCAGCTGCAAACCGCGCTCAAGCTGCTGCCGGGGCAATTTTCTGCTGCGGTGCGCTTGCCGGCACTGTCGCGGGCTGGCAGCCTGCCGCGCGAAGCAGGGTTGTTGCAGCCGGTGGATGCCCTGCAGTCGTCCCTGCACCAGCTGCTGATGCGCTTTGCCCGGGTGCATGAGGTGATGCAGCAGATCGAAGGCCAAACGCTAAGCGAACCGGGCTGGCAGCTGTTTGGCCACCTGGCGCTGCGGCTTAACAGCATTCAGCGTGCGTTTAACAGTGTGGGTCTGGACATGCTGAGCAAGCATGCCATGGAAGGGGAAGATACCCAGGCGATGTGGCAGGAGCTGGCCTGGGTCATGCATGAAACCAACTGGCTATCGCGCCATCTGGCGCGTGACCTGACGCGGCAGCGTTTGCACCTGCCGCTGCAAGAGGCAGAGCTGTTCGAGCCGCTGGCCGTGCTGTTTCTCGGGCTAACCAGCAAAACCGCCGCAGTGGGCTTATAGCCAGCCGGCTTGCCACAGGCTGCTGTCACCCAGCTCGCGCCACGGCAGGGTGAAGTGGCGGCGCGACAGTACCGCCTCCAGCGTCACGCGCAGCACTTTTTGCGGGTCCTCCGCGTCGTGTTCTACCTGCACCACCAGAAAATGCTTCTCGCGGTTATGCGGGGTGGTGGCGGTCCATTTGCTGCCCTGCAGCTTCTTGCTGTTTACCGGCATGGTGTGTTCCAGGTGGGTGATGGCGTAGCAGGTGGGGCCGGCGCCGCCAAAAACAACGCCCCCGGCTGCAGGCAGCGCGGGGGCGGGGTGGGTGGCCAGGGTTGGCCGCAGCGTTAAGCTGTTTTTACGTGCGGGGCGATCAGCGGCAGCAGCTGGCCCAGTACTTTCGGTGCCGCAGCCACGATATCGCCGCTTTCGAACCAGCCGTCTTCGCCGTGCATATTGGTCACGATACCGCCAGCTTCCTGCACGATCAGGCTACCTGCCGCGATGTCCCAAGGCTTCAGGTTGAATTCGAAGAAACCATCCACGCGGCCGCAGGCTACGTTGCACAGATCCAGTGCGGCAGAGCCTTCGCGGCGTGCACCGGCGGTTTTGCCGATCACGTCTTTCAGGATGGCCAGATGGGTGTCCAGCATGCTCTGGTCTACTACCGGGAAACCGGTGGCAATCAGGCATTCGTTCATGTTGATGCGTTTGGAAACGCGGATACGGCGGTCGTTCAGGAACGAGCCCACGCCACGGCTGGCGGTGAACATGTCGTTACGGTTCGGGTCGTAAACCACCGCCTGCTGGATCTGGCCGCGGTGTGCCAGCGCGATGGAAATGCAGTATTGCGGGTGGCCGTGAATGAAGTTGGTGGTGCCATCGATCGGGTCGATGATCCACTCGTACTCGGAAGTGCCCAGACCGCGGCCGCCGGACTCTTCTGCTAGAATCGCATGCTTCGGATACGCATCCAGAATGACATCAATGATGGCTTGTTCGGCAGCTTGATCAACTTCGGACACGAAGTCGTTGTGTTTTTTCTTTTCAACACGCACGGTATCCAGGTTCAGCGATGCACGCTGGATAACGTTGGCTGCACGGCGAGCGGCTTTTACCGCGACATTGAGCATTGGATGCATTGACGGCCTCTAAAATCATACAAAACAAGCGCAGCCCCTTCGTGGGGTGCGCGCTTGTCGTAAACTGTCTGGGTTAAGGAACGATAAACACCGCTTTTGCAGCGGTGTTTTTGAATAGCCCGCGATTCTACTCAAAATTACCCGATGAATAAACCCCAAGTACCTGATTTTTTAAAGAACATTCGCGTCGTACTGGCGCGCCCCAGCCACCCGGGCAATATCGGCTCGGCAGCGCGGGCCATGAAAACCATGGGCCTGACGCGCTTGTATCTGGTTGAGCCGAAAGTGTTTCCCAGCGAAGAGGCCAACGTACTGGCCTCGGGCGCGGTAGACGTTCTGGCGCACGCCACCGTAGTCAGCAGCCTGACCGAGGCGCTGTCGGACGTGACCGTGGCCTGCGCGCTGACCAGCCGCCGCCGCGAGCTCACCACCCCGCTATCCACCCCGCGCGAAACCGCGCCCGAGCTGATAGCCCGTGCGCGCGAGGGCGAGCAGGTAGCGCTGGTGTTCGGCAACGAAACCTTCGGCCTGTCGATAGAAGAAGTGGAAATGTGCAACCGCCTGGTGACCGTGCCGGGCAACCCGGACTACTTCTCGCTGAACCTGGCCATGGCGGTGCAGGTGATGACCTACGAGCTGTTCAGCCACACCGGCGTGGATGTGAACTACCTGAAAGCCGAAGGCGAGGCCGCCAGCATGGCCGAGGTAGAAAGCATGTGCGGCCACCTGGACAACACGCTGGAAACCATCGGCTACTACGAGCGCCGCAACAGCGAGCGCCTGATGCGCCGCATGCGTGCATTGTTCAACCGCGCTGGCGTACTGCGCGAAGAAATCGACATCCTGCGCGGTTTCTTCAAGCAGGTGCAGCGCGTCGCCGACGGCAGCCTGCCGCCGCGCGACAAGCAGGGCGAGTAAGCCATGCTGCCCGGCCTGGCGCAGTGCGCGCAGCTGCGCAGCCAGCCGGTGCGTGACCTTGCCTACCTGCTGACGGCGCCGCCACCCTGGCATAGCGGTGTGGAAATCAGCTGCCAGCGCCTGCTGGGGCCGCAAGGTTGGCCGCAGCTGCTGGCGCTGGACGCCGACCCCGGCCCGCTGCTGGCGTGGCTGGCAGCACGCCCTACGCGCCGCCTGGGGCTATACGCCGAAGCCCTGCTGGCGTACTGGTTCAGCCACGCGCCGCATATCGCGCTGGTGGCGGCCAACCTGCCGGTACGCGATGCCACCCACACGGTGGGCGAGTTTGATTTTTTGCTGCGTATAGACGGCGAGCCGTATCACCTGGAAGCCGCCAGCAAGTTCTACCTGCAGCTGGATAGCGCCCCGCATGCGCTGGTCGGCCCCGGCCTGCGCGACGCCTGGTGGCTAAAATACCGCAAGCTGGCCAGCCAGCTAGCCTTGGCACAGCACCCCGCCGCCGCGCTACCCGCCGGTTTCGAGCAGGCAAGCGCCTGCAGCCGCCTGACTGGCTGGCTGTTTTTCCCTGCCGGTGCAGCCGACACCCACCCTGCCATCCATACCGCAGCCTGCCGCGGCTGGTGGTGCCGCCTGCAGGATAGTTGGCCGCAGCAGCACCCGCACAGCCGCTGGCTGGCCTTGCCGCGCTTGCAATGGCTCGGCCCGGCGCAAGCTGAGGAAGCGGCCACGCAGAGCCTGGCTGCCATGCGCGCGCAGCTGGCGCAGGCCGATGGTCCCTGGCTACTGGCCGAGCTGCTGCCGGATGCGCAAGGGGTATGGCAGGAGGTGGCGCGTGGTTTTGTGGTGCCTGACAGCTGGCCAGATCCCGATTTACTGGCCACCTTGCTACCCAGGTTGGCCGCATGAAGACGCTACTGGTGCTGTGGAGCAGCCAGACCGGCCATACCTTGCAGCTGGCCCAGGCGGCAGCCGCCGCTGCGGTGGAAGACGGCAGTGTGGCGGTACGCATCCTGCCCGCCCTGCAGGCGGGTATTGACGAGCTACTGGCCTGCGATGCCCTGCTGCTGGCCACGCCAGAAAACTTTGGCTATATGGCCGGTGCGCTAAAAGATTTTTTCGACCGTACCTACTACCCGGCGCAGGGCAAAGTAGCCGGCTTGCCATACGCGGTGCTGATTAGCGCCGGCAATGATGGCCTGGGGGCGCAGCACGCCATCGAGCGCATCGCACGCGGCTACGGCTGGCGGCAGGCCTACCCGCCGCTGCTGGTGCGGGGTGTGCCGCAGCCGGCAGACCTTGCTGCCGCTGCCGAGCTGGGCGCCACCCTGGCGGCGGCGCTGTCCATCGGCATGCTGTAGGCCATTAAACAAAACGCCCCGTGAGGGGCGTTTGGCATCCGTAGCGGGCGATCAGTGCTGCGCTTGCGAGCAGCCGGCCACCAGCTCTTTCAGCGCTTCCGGCTTCACCAGCTGAATGTGCTTGTGGTCTACCACCAGCCAGCCTTGCTGCTGGAATTTCGACAGGGTACGGCTGACGGTTTCCAGCTTTAGCCCCAGGAAGCTGCCGATTTCTTCGCGGCTCATGCGCAGGATGAAATCGTTGGCCGCAAAGCCGCGAGCTGATAGGCGCTGTGACAAATTCAGCAAAAAAGCCGCCAGGCGTTCTTCGGCCTTCATGTTGCCTAGCAGCAACATCACCGACTGGTCGCGCACGATCTCGCGGCTCATCAGGCGGAAAAAGTGGTGCTGTAGGCTGGGAATGTCGCGGCCTAGTGTTTCCATGCGGTTGAACGGCAGCTCGCAGACCTCGCTGTCTTCCAGCGCAATGGCGTCGCAGCCGTGCAGGTTGGACGAAATGCCGTCCAGACCCATCAGCTCGCCCGACATGTGAAAGCCGGTAACCTGTTCGCGGCCGTCCTGGCTGGACACGCAGGTTTTGAAGTAGCCGGTACGCACCGCATACAGCGAGCGGAAGCCCTCGCCAGAGCGGAACAGGTATTCGCCACGTTTCAGGCGTCGGCTTTGACGGATCACGGCGTCCAGTTGCGCCATTTCATCGCGGTTCAAGCCTACCGGGAGGCACAGTTCTCGCAGGCTGCAGTTGGAACACGACACTTTGAGTGCGTGCATTGGGTGTGTGTGGTCAGTCATATAGTGTGTTTTCGCCAAGCAAGCGGGCTTGCTTGATACGCGTCAAAGCAAGAAAAGTGGTAATTGCGCAAATTTACCAGCCCACCACCGGTTTTCCAACCAGATTCAATATGACACCCACCATAAATTTCACGCCGACACAGTGTATTTTCGATAGAGAACTTATCGAAAGGCTGGAAGGTTCCGGGCCGCGTTACACGTCCTACCCCACGGCAGACCGCTTTCACAACGGTTTCGGGGTGAGTGATTACGAGCAATGGCTGGCCCACCGCGCGATTGGCGCCAACCATCGGCCGATCTCGCTGTACGTGCATGTGCCGTTCTGCAACACCATTTGCTACTACTGCGGCTGTAACAAAATCATTACCAAAGACAAAAGCCGCGCCGATGCCTATCTGGATTACCTGGAAAAAGAAATCCGCCTGGTGGCGGAAAAACTGGGCAGCCGTGAGAAGGTGATCCAGCTGCATTTTGGCGGCGGTACGCCTACCTTTTTGTCGGACGAGCAGCTGGACCGCGTGATGGGCATCATCAGCCAGCATTTCGAGCTGTTGCCGGAGGGCGAGTTCTCTATCGAGATCGACCCGCGCAAGGTTGGCCGCGACACGGTGCTGCACCTGGCGCGGCTGGGTTTCAACCGCATGAGCATTGGTATCCAGGATTTCGACCCGGTGGTGCAGGAGGCGGTGAACCGCATCCAGAGCGAGGAAGAGACCCGTGTGGTGATGGATGCAGCGCGCGAAGCCGGTTTCAAGTCCATCAGTGTGGACTTGATTTACGGCCTGCCCAAGCAAACGGCGCATTCGCTGGAAAACACGGTAAGCCGCGTGATTGCCATGTCGCCAGACCGCATTGCGCTGTACAACTACGCGCACTTGCCTACCGTGTTCATGCCACAGCGCCGTATCAACGAGGCGGATTTGCCCACATCGGCTACCAAGCTGGATATCCTGCAAAACTCTGTGCGCCAGCTGGCAGACGCAGGCTATGTGTTTATCGGCATGGACCACTTTGCCAAGCCGGACGACGAGCTGACGCGTGCCTTGCAGCAGGGCCGCCTGCAGCGCAATTTCCAGGGCTACTCTACGCATGCCGACTGCGACATGATCGGCCTGGGCGTGTCGTCCATCGGCAAGGTAGGGCCGTGCTACACGCAGAACGAGAAGGAGCTGGACGCCTACTACGCCGCGCTGGATGCAGGCCACCTGCCGGTGCTACGCGGCATGACGCTGACGCAGGATGATATTTTGCGCCGTAGCGT
The DNA here is from genome assembly GCF_007644035.1 of Vogesella mureinivorans. Taxonomy (GTDB): domain Bacteria; phylum Pseudomonadota; class Gammaproteobacteria; order Burkholderiales; family Chromobacteriaceae; genus Vogesella; species Vogesella mureinivorans. The sequence continues at coordinate 46,165 of NZ_VMTV02000512.1, forward strand.
GATCCAGGCGCTGATGTGCCGCTTCTCGCTGTCGGTAGAGGCGATCGAGCAGACCTTTGCCATTAATTTTGCCGACTATTTTGCCGTAGAGCTGCCGCAGATTCGTGCCTTCCAGAGCGAGGGCCTACTGACCTTTGATGGTGATTTTCTGATGGTGGCACCCAAGGGGCGCTTCCTGATTCGCAACATCGCCATGATTTTCGACCGCCACCTGCGCGAGCGCGAAACCAAGGCGCGTTATTCGCAGACGATCTGACGCAGCGTTGCACAAGATAAAAGCCGGCAGCCCCTTGGCAGGGCTACCGGCTTTTTTGCGCAGGCAGTAAAAAGCCCGCCTGGCTGGGCGGGCTGGTGTGGCAAAGACGCTGCTTATTTCAGCTCGTTCACCATCTGTTGCAGCAGGGCTTCCAGGCCTTTGTCCGTGACTACGGCATTATCGGCGGTGCGCAGCTCTACACGTACTTGCTTGTCACCCTGGCGGGTCAGCTGTACACGCAGGTTTGGCACGCTGGCGTTATCACCCGGTTTGCTGTCTTTCCAGAAAGCCAGTTTGGAGAACAGGCCGCCACTGCTTTGTGCGTTGGCTTTTTGCACGTCATCGTTGCCTGGCTTCACGAAGTAGGCACCCAGTGTGCGGTCACGGTCGGTAATGGCCAGGCCGTTATGCTCCAGTACCAGGCCGACACGGCGCCATGCGCGGTCGTAGCTGTCATCCAGCTCGATACCGCCTTTTACCAGGCGTGCACGGGCGGTGCTGGCGGTTTGCTCCTGGCGAACGGTCTTCGCTGCCGTGGCTTCATCCATGCCCAGGCGTACCAGGAAGCGGCTCAGGAACACCGCTTCGATTTCCGGGTCGGTAGGGCGAGGCTGCCAACGGGTGTCTTCTTTGGCTTCGTTGATGTAGATCTCGTACATGCCGCGGTGGCTAAAGAACACATCTGTGCCGTTGGCCGTTTTTTCGATGCGGATGCGGAACTTGTCGCGCTCCGGCGTAGAGAACACGCTACCCAGACCCACGGTTTCCAGCAGGCCGCGTACGGTGCTGGCACCCAGTTTGGCGCGGTTTTCTGCCCAGTCGGTTTCCATGTAGCCGATGTCGGCTTCTTCGTTCTGGATGACAAAACCGTTATCCAGCCAGAACGCTTTCAGCAGCGGCCACACTTCTGCCGGGCTTTTGCCCGGAATGCTGACCCAGCGCTGGGTACCCGCGCGTTCTACTGCTGCGCTGGCCGGTTCGGCTTGCGCTGCCGGGGTAGCTGCAGTAGGCGCAGCGGTGGCTTGGCTTGCACTGCCGGTGTTGACCTGTGGAATAGGGTAGCGGTCTTGCTGTACTGGTGCGCTGAGATCAGGCGGCACTTCCAGCGAAGACTTCGGTTTCGGGCTGTCCGACTTGAACTCGTATTTCAGGTCGGGGTTGCTGCTGGCGCAGGCGCTCAGCAAGCCTGCACACAGCAGGCCGGAGATCAGGGTCTTGTTCATTGCGTGCTTCATGGTTTACAGGGTGTTGGCCTGTTTCATGGCGGCTTCGATGATGGCGACCGAACCCTGGCTTAGCGGGGTCAGTGGCAGGCGCAGGCCGGCGGGCATCAGGCCCATGCGGTGCAGTGCCCATTTGGCCGGAATCGGGTTTGGCTCGCAGAACAGCTGCTTGTGCAGGCCCTGCAGCTGGTCGTTGATGGCGCGGGCGGCTGTGGTATCACCACCGCGGGCGGCCTTGCACAGCTGGCTCATCAGGGCCGGAGCGACGTTGGCCGTCACCGAGATGACACCGTGACCACCGCACAGCATGAAGGCCATGCCGGTAGCGTCGTCGCCGGAGTACAGGGCAAAGTCGGCAGGGGCGCGCAGCACCAGGTCGCAGGCGCGGCCGATATCACCGGTAGCGTCTTTCAGGCCTACGATATTGTCGATCTGGGCCAGACGCAGCGCGGTATCGTTGCTCATGTCGGCCACGGTACGGCCGGGCACGTTGTACATGATCAGCGGGATGTCCACTGCCTCGGCAATGGTACGGTAGTGCTGATAGATACCTTCTTGCGTGGGCTTGTTGTAGTACGGCACTACGGACAGGCTGTGGCTGGCGCCGGCCTGTTTGGCCAGCTGGGCCAGTTCGATGGCTTCGGCGGTAGAGTTGGCGCCGGTGCCGGCCACCACGGTAACGCGGCCGGCAGCGTGCCGTGCCACGGCTTCTACGACCTTGATGTGTTCTTCCACGCCCAGAGTGGCGGATTCGCCGGTGGTGCCTACGGCAACAATGCCGTCGGTACCGTTATCGATGTGGAAGTCAACGAGACGTTTGAGCGATTCGAAATCGACCTGGCCGTCCTCGAACATCGGGGTGACCAGAGCAACAAGGCTGCCGGTAAGCATAGCTTCTGCCTATATGAAATGGATTAAGTAAGGTGTTTGATTGTAGCGGAATTCCGCTATTGCGGCGCGTGCAATCCACGTTGGCCGCAACACGCTGATTGCAAGGGTTTTTGTGCTAAAATACACGGTTTTCCGGTACACATTCAGAGACTGGCAGAGGAATTATCCGCGTGATTACGACAAGCAACATTACCATGCAGTTCGGCGCCAAGCCGCTTTTCGACAAAGTTTCGGTCAAGTTTGGCGAGGGTAACCGCTATGGCCTGATCGGTGCCAACGGCTCCGGTAAATCGACCTTCATGAAAATTCTGGGTGGTGACCTGGAGCAGACCAGTGGCGAAGTGGCCATCGAAAACGGTCTGCGTCTGGGTAAGCTGCGCCAGGACCAGTTTGCTTACGAAGATCAGCGTGTAATCGATGTTGTGCTGCAAGGCCATACCGAAATGTGGGCCGCCATGAGCGAGCGTGATGCCATTTACGCCAACCTGGAAGCCACCGAAGACGACTACATGCACGCGGCCGAACTGGAAGCCAAGTTTGCCGAATACGACGGCTACACCGCCGAAGCCCGCGCTGGCGAGCTGCTGATGGGCGTGGGCATTCCGGTAGAGCAGCACTTTGGCCCGATGAGCGAAGTGGCACCAGGCTGGAAGCTGCGCGTGCTGCTGGCGCAGGCACTGTTCTCCAACCCGGACATCCTGCTGCTGGACGAACCAACCAACAACCTGGACATCAACACCATTCGCTGGCTGGAGCACGTGCTGAACGAGCGCAACGCCACCATGATCATCATTTCGCACGACCGACACTTCCTGAACTCGGTCTGCACCCATATGGCCGATCTGGACTACAACACCATCCGCATCTACCCGGGTAACTACGACGACTACATGATCGCGTCCACCCAGGCCCGCGAGCGCCAGCTGGCGTCCAACAGCAAAGCCAAAGAGCGCATCCAGGAACTGCATGAGTTTGCGGCGCGTTTCTCGGCCAACAAGTCCAAAGCCCGTCAGGCCACCAGCCGCCTGAAGCAGGCGGACAAACTGAAGGCCGACATGGTGGAAGTGAAGCCATCCAGCCGCCAGAGCCCGTTCATCCGCTTTGAGATGGACGACAAATTCAAGCTGCACCGCCAGGCAGTAGAAGTCGATAGCCTGAACAAAGCCTACGACAAGAAGGTGCTGCTGAAAGACCTGAGCTTTATCCTGGAAGCCGGTGCTCGCCTGGCTATCATCGGCCCGAACGGTGCCGGTAAATCTACACTGGTGAAGCTGCTGGTGGGGGCTTTCGAGGCGCCATTGGCCGAAGGCATTACTGCGGATTACGGCCAGATCAAGTGGGCCGAAAAAGCGCAGGTGGGTTACTTTGCCCAGGACCACGAAGCCGAATTCGCCAGCGACAGCACGCTCACCGACTGGATGCGCGAGTGGGGCCAGGAAGGTGACGACGAGCAGATCATCCGTGGCACGCTGGGCCGCCTGCTGTTTGGCAGCAACGACGTGGACAAGCCGGTGCGTGTGCTGTCCGGTGGTGAAAAAGGCCGCATGCTGTACGGCAAGCTGATCCTGCAAAAGCCGAACGTGATGATCATGGATGAACCGACCAACCATATGGATATGGAGTCGATCGAAGCCCTGAACATGGCGCTGGAAAAATACAAAGGCACCCTGATCTTTGTATCGCACGACCGTCAGTTTGTGAGCTCGCTGGCCGACCACATTCTGGAGCTGGATGGCAACGGTGGTTTCGACTACTACACCGGCAACTACGAAGACTACCTGGCCAGCAAAGGTCTGGAATAAACCGGCCCTGCAGGGGGTAAGCATCAAGGCAGCTACGGCTGCCTTTTTTCATGCGGTACGGGTTTGGGTGCGGGCTGGCCCGGCGGGCTTCTATGGTGTGGTTTTCATGGCCACAGCGCGCAAATGCCTGTTTTTCTGCATATTTTTTTTGCACTGCGATAATCCCGCCACAGCCTTGCCAGCCTTGATGCCAGCCGATAGAGCGTTTGCTTTACCGCTAGCGAGCGCTTGCGTTATATTGCAGCGCAAGATGGTTGTGCGCTGCAAAATGCGACAGTGGCAACCGGCATAACAAGACAAGACAGACAATAAAAACAGGGACTCGGCCTTGAGGGTCGGTGGTGGAGCAATATCCGGTCGACAATCGGGTCGCCTGCAACTGAATGCAAAGGAAGAATTATGCGCTTGAAAGGGAAAGTCTCCATTATTACTGGTGGTGCTAGCGGTATTGGTAAAGCTACTGCCGAAAAATTCATCAAAGAAGGCGCGATCGTTGCGGTATGTGACATCAACCTGGATGCCGTTAATGCCGTAGTGGAAGAGCTGAAGGCAGCCGGTGGCGAAGCGGTAGGTTACAAAGTGGACGTGACCGACAGAGCCCAGATCGCCGACATGGTTGGCGCGCTGAAGACCCAGTTTGGCCGTATTGACGTGCTGGTGAACAACGCCGGTATCGTGATGGATGCCCAGCTGATCAAAATGACCGAAGACCAGTTCGACAAGGTCATCGACATCAACCTGAAGGGTGTTTACAACTGCACCAAGGCCGTGGTGGATACCATGATCGAACAGGGTGCCGGTGTGATCCTGAACGCCTCGTCCGTGGTGGGTGTGTATGGCAACTTCGGCCAGACCAACTACGCTGCTTCCAAGTTTGGCGTGATCGGTTTCGTGAAAACCTGGGCCAAAGAGCTGGGCAAAAAAGGCATTCGTGCCAACGCCGTCTGCCCTGGCTTTGTGGCAACGCCTATCCTGAAATCCATGCCGGAAAAAGTGATCCAGGCCATGGAAGACAAGGTGCCGATGAAGCGCATGGCGCAGCCGGAAGAAATCGCCAACGTGTACGCCTGGCTCGCTTCCGACGAAGCCAGCTACATCAACGGTGCTGCCATCGAAGTGACCGGTGGTCTGACACTGTAAGGTTGGCCGCAAGCGCCCATGAAAAAACCCGCCAATTGGCGGGTTTTTTCATGGGCGCTTGCCCGTTGCAGGCTAGCAGCAGGCGAGGGTGGCTTATTCTTCGTCGTCACCGTGATGGAGCGCGCTGTCTACTTCTTTGCGGTGAAGGTGTGGCGCAAACAGCTCGACGAAGGTGTAGGCATAGCCGCGCAGGTAGGCGTCTTTGCGGATGCCGATCTTGGTCGTAGACGGCTCGAACAGATGGCTGGCGTCCAGTGCCTGCAGGCCGCTATCCCGCTCGGGCTCGAACGCCATGCTGGCGATAATGCCCACGCCCAGGCCCAGCTTGACGTAGGTTTTGATCACGTCGGTATCGATGGCGGTCAGCACCACGTTCGGGGTTTTGCCGGCATCGGTAAACGCCTGGTTGATGCGCGAGCGCCCGGCAAAGGCAAAGTCATAGGTAATGATGGGGAAGCTGGCGATGTCATCCAGCGTCAGCGGCCGGCCCAGGGCCAGCAGCGGGTGGCCATCCGGCGCCACAATGCTGCGGTTCCATTCGTAGCAGGGCAGCATGGCCAGCTCTTTGTAGAGCGAAATGCCCTCGGTCGCAATGGCCAGGTCTGCTTCGCCCGATACCACCATGTCGCAAATCTGGGTCGGGCTGCCTTGCTTGATCGACAAGCGCACCTTGGGGTAGCGGCGCACAAATTCGGCAATCACGCCAGGCAGGGCATAGCGGGCCTGGGTGTGGGTGGTGGCGATGGTTAGTGCGCCTTCCGCCTCTTTGGAGAACTCGTCGCCGACGCGTTTGAGGTTTTGCGCCTCGCGCAGAATGCGCTCGGAAATGCGCAGGACCTCTTTGCCCGGCTCGGATACCGCCACGACACGCTTGCCGTTACGGATAAAGACCTGAATGCCCAGCTCGTCTTCCAGCAGGCGAATCTGTTTGGAAATACCCGGCTGCGAGGTATGCAGCTTTTCTGCCGCCTCGGAAACGTTCAGCCCCTGTTTGGCCACTTCCACCAGATAGCGCAATTGCTGGAGTTTCATGTCTTGGTCTCTTAAAACTGAAAGTAATTAAATACTAACACAATATTCTTTTCCGATTTAAAGCCTTTAGCTACCATGGCATCCTCTGTCCGTATGCCCTGGAGGCACCCGATGAGCCTTGCCGACAAGCTAGCCCAGACCGAAGCCCTGCTGCAGGAAATCGCCCGCACGCATGGCAAGGTGGCCCTGGCCAACAGTTTTGGCGCCGAAGACATGGTGCTGACCCACCTGATCGCCAAGCTGGCGCTACCGATTACCATTTTCAGCCTGGATACCGGCCGCCTGCCGCTGGAAACCTACGACCTGATGCAGAAAGTGGGCGAGGCCTATCCGGCTTACCCCATCCGTGTGTACTACCCGGATGCCGCCGCGCTGGAAGCTTACGTCAACGAAAACGGTATCAATGCCTTCTACAACAGCGTAGAGCAGCGCAAATCCTGTTGCCACATCCGCAAGATTGCCCCGCTCAAGCGCGCGTTGTCTGGCCTGGACGCCTGGATTACCGGCCTGCGCCGCCAGCAGTCGCCCACCCGACAGGATCTGGGTGACCGCGAGCACGACGCAGACAACGGCCTGATGAAGTACAACCCGCTGATCGAGTGGACAGAAAAAGACATCTGGGCGTATATCCATGAACACGGCGTGCCGTATAACGCCCTGCACGACAAGCACGTACCGTCCATCGGCTGTGCCCCCTGTACGCGCCCCATCGCCATGGGCGAGGATATCCGCGCCGGCCGCTGGTGGTGGGAAAACCCCGAATCCAAAGAGTGCGGCTTGCACGTGAAAGCCAGCCCGCTGAAACGCCCCGACTAATACGGAGACGTTGGCCGCAGCATGCGGCCAACCTTGATCAAGAGAGCACGGCATGTACAAGTACGATGAAGTCGATTTCCGTCTGGTGCGCGAGCGGGTAGAGCAGTTCCGCAGCCAGACCCAGCGCTACCTGGCCGGCGAGCTATCGGAAGAAGAATTCCGCCCGCTGCGCCTGATGAACGGCCTGTATATCCAGCGCCACGCCCCCATGCTGCGTGTGGCCATCCCTTACGGCCACCTGTCCAGCCTGCAAATGCGCAAGCTGGCGCACATCGCCCGCACCTACGACCGCGACTACGCCCACTTCACCACGCGCCAGAACATCCAGTTCAACTGGCCAGAGCTGGCGCGCGTGCCGGATATCCTGGCCGAGCTGGCCGACGTGGAAATGCACGCCATCCAGACCTCGGGCAACTGCGTGCGCAATACCACCACCGACGCTTTTGCCGGCGTGGCCGCCGACGAGCTGATCGATGGCCGCGCCTACTGCGAGATCATTCGCCAGTGGAGCACGCTGCACCCCGAGTTTGCCTACCTGCCGCGCAAGTTCAAGATTGCCGTGTCTGGCAGTGCAGATGACCGCGCGGCCACCCAGGTGCACGACATCGGTCTGCACGTGGTGCGTAACGAGGCGGGCGAAGTCGGCTTCCGCGTGCTGGTAGGCGGTGGCCTGGGGCGTACCCCCATCGTGGGCAAGGTAGTGCGCGAGTTCCTGCCGCCGCAGCACCTGCTGACCTATCTGGACGCCGTGCTGCGCGTGTACAACCGCTACGGCCGCCGCGATAACAAGTACAAGGCCCGCATCAAGATTCTGGTGCAGGCCATGACGGTAGAAGCGTTTGCGGCCAAGGTGGAAGACGAATGGCTGAATCTGAAAGATGGCCCGTCCACCCTGACCGAGGCTGACGTGGCCTACTACGCCGGCTTCTTTACCGACCCGGCGTATGAAAGCCTGGCGGCCAACCCTGCCGCGTTTACTGACAAGCTGGCTGAACCTGCCTTTGCCCGCTGGGTAGAGCGCAACACCCGCGCCCACAAGCGTGCCGGCTACCGCTCGGTGGTGTTGTCGCTGAAAAAAACCGGCGTGCCGCCGGGTGATATTAGCGCCGACCAGATGGACGCCGTGGCCGATATGGCCGACCGTTTTGGCTTTGGCGAGATCCGCTCCGCGCACGAGCAAAACCTGATCCTGCCGGACGTCCAAGAAAGCGATTTGTACGAAGTATGGCAGCTGGCACGTCAACATGGCTTTGCCACGCCGAACATCGGCCTGCTGACCGATATCATCTGCTGCCCCGGCGGCGATTTCTGCGACCTGGCCAACGCCCGCTCCATCCCGGTGGCCGAAGCGATCCAGCGCAAGTTTGACGACCTGGATTACCTGTTTGATCTGGGCGACATCGACTGCAACTTCTCCGGCTGTATGAACGCCTGTGGCCACCATCATATTGGCAACATCGGCATTCTGGGTGTGGATAAGAATGGCCAGGAGTGGTACCAGATTACCCTTGGCGGCAGCCAGGGCAACTACACCGCCATTGGCAAGGTCATCGGGCCATCGTTTGCCCAGGCAGATGTGCCTGCTGCATTCGAAAAAATCATGACCCTGTTCGTGGAGCAGCGCCAGGAAGGCGAACGCTTTATCGAAACTGTACGCCGTATTGGCCTGGACCCGTTCAAGGAGCGCGTTTATGCAAAATCTCATTAAAAATGGCGCGCTGGCGAGTGATGACAGCTGGCGCCTGATTCGCAGCGTGGATGATGCTTTTTCGATAGAGGAAGATGTTATCTTGCCGCTGGAAGTCTATCTTGAACGCAAAGATGGCCAGCACACCGGCAAGCTGGCGGTATGGCTGGCTCCCGAGCAAGATGCTGCTGTCTTGCAGGTGCATCTGGCTGATCTGCCGCTGATTGCCATTGATTTCCCGGCATTTACCGATGGGCGTGGGTACAGCCATGCGCGCTTGTTGCGTGAGCGCTACGGGTACCAAGGTGAGTTGCGTGCCATTGGCGATGTGCTGCGAGACCAGCTGTCCTATATGGCGCAGGTGGGGTTTGATGCTTTCGTGATTCGTGCCGACCGCGATGCAGCCAGTGCCTTGGCTGGCCTGGCTGATTTTAGCGAGCAGTATCAAGCAACGGTTTTGCAACCGGTACCACTGTTGAGACGTCGTGTGTCGTTAATTGTTGCTTGATTGCAACTCGGCTAGATTTGTTTCGATAAGATTCACCTGAAAGGTGTTGTGTTTTTGTGTGAACTTTAGGTACTTGGCGTTGACATAGGCTAAGCTGCTTACCTATAGTCACAGAAAATGTCTTAACCGAATTATGCCGTTTTTTCGACATTCGTTCTGTGGTGCCACGTTTAAGCAGGTTGTCACGGTCTGTTTAAACAATGGCGGAACGCGTTTCAACAAAGAGGAAGTAAAATGAAAAAATCGATCAAGCTGAGCGCTCTGCTGGCTACCCTGCTGCTGACCAGCACTGCTTTTGCCGCTAACCAGGGCTACGCCCAAGCCGACGGCTCCCCAGTGGTGAAAAACGCTTATGGCGAATGCTGGAAACTGCCAACCACTTACGACAAGGCTCGTGATGGTCTGGTAGAGTGTGGCGATCGTGAAGCAGCCAAGCCGGCTCCGGCTCCTGCTCCAAAACCAGCTCCGGCCCCAGTTGTCGTAGCACCTAAGCCACAGACTGTGATCAAAACCGTTAGCCTGTCCGCTGAAGGCCTGTTTGGCTTTAACAGCGCACAGATCATTGCTGGCAATCAGCAACTGGAAGCACTGGTTTCCAGCCTGAAAGCTGACAAGATGCTGAAAACCGTTGCCGTTGAAGGCCACACCGACTACCTGGGTTCCGATAAATACAACCAGGCCCTGTCCGAAAAACGTGCCAATGCCGTTAAGGACTACTTCGTTGCTGCTGGCGTACCGGCAGACAAGGTAACTGCAGTAGGCAAAGGCGAAACCGAAGCCAAACTGACTGCAGAATGCACTGCCAAGAAATTCAAGAAGCGTGCTGACCTGATCGCTTGCCTGGCTGGTGACCGTCGCTTTGACGTGACCGTAGAAACCGCCAAGGAAGTTCAGCAGTAATCTGCTGATCTTGCTGCAAAAGCCCCGGCTAGCCCGGGGCTTTTTTGTTTTTCGCTATGGCTGGCAATGTTGGGGTTGGCTGGTTAAAATCAGACGTTTTGATCCGTTATCGAGCCGCCCATGCGTGCGTTTCTGGGGAACCCCCGCCGTTTTGCGTTACCCCCTTGTGCCCTGACTATCGGCAACTTTGACGGTGTCCACCTGGGGCACCAGCGTATGCTGGCCCGTTTGCGAGAAGAAGCTGCGGCGCGCGGCTTGCCTTCTGCATTGCTGACATTCGAGCCGCACCCGCGCGAATTTTTTGCGCGCCAGCAGCCGCCGGCCCGTTTGGCCGTACTGCGCGACAAGCTCCAGTTTCTGGCGCAGCAGGCGCAGCTTGATTATGTGTTTATCTACCGCTTTAACCATGCGTTCTCCCGCATGCCTGCAGGGCAGTTTATCCAGCAGGTGTTGCTGGACGAGTTGCAAACACGCTATTTGTTGATTGGCGACGATTTCCAGTTTGGCGCCGACCGCAAAGGGGATTTTGCCTTGCTGCAGCAGCACCCCGGCTTTGTCACCGAGGCGATGCCATCGGTGCTGGTCGCCGGTGAGCGTGCCTCCAGTACACTGGTGCGTGACAGGTTGGCCGCAGGCGACCTTGATAGCGCTGGCCGGCTATTGGGCCGCCCTTACCAGATCAGCGGCAAAGTCATGCATGGGCAAAAGCTGGGACGTACCATTGGCTTTCCTACGGCAAACGTACACTTGCCGCACCGCAGGCCTGCCCTGGAGGGCATTTTCGTGGTGCAAGTGGATACGCCGCATGGCCGTATCGGCGGGGTGGCGAGCCTGGGCAAGAACCCGACGGTCACCACCACCCAGAATTACAAGCTGGAAGTGCACTTGTTCGATTTTCATGGCGACCTCTATGGCCAGCGAATTTCGGTGCATTTCCTGAAAAAATTGCGCGATGAAGCGCGCTACGATGATTTTAACGAGCTGGTGGCACAAATCGAACGCGATGCCGCTAGCGCCAAAACCTATTTGACCAGTTTGCAACGAGATCAGGCATGAGCATCGACTACCGTAAAACCGTCAACCTGCTGGATACACCGTTCCCTATGCGCGGTGATCTGGCCAAACGTGAACCCGCCTGGCTGAAGCGCTGGACCGAGCAGCAGCGTTACCAGAAGCTGCGCAAGCTGGCCGCAGGCCGCCCCAAGTTCATCCTGCACGATGGCCCGCCGTACGCTAACGGTGACATTCACATTGGCCACGCGGTCAACAAGATCCTGAAGGACATCATTGTCCGCTCCAAGACCCTGTCCGGTTTCGATGCGCCTTATGTGCCCGGCTGGGACTGCCATGGCCTGCCGATCGAGCTGATGGTAGAAAAACTGCACGGCAAGGATATCCCGGCCGCCAAGTTTCGTGAGCTGTGCCGCGAATACGCGCACGAGCAGATTGCTCGCCAGAAGAAAGACTTTATCCGTCTGGGCGTGCTGGGCGACTGGGACAACCCTTACCTGACGATGGACTTCAAGACCGAAGCCGACATCGTGCGTACGCTGGGCAAGACTTTTGAAAACGGCTACCTGATGAAGGGTGAAAAGCCGGTGCACTGGTGTATCGAGTGCGGCTCTGCCCTAGCCGAAGCCGAGGTGGAGTACGAAGACAAGACCTCGCCCGCCATCGACGTAGGCTTCCGCGTGGTGGATACCGACAAGCTGGCCGCGGCCTTTGCTGCGGCCAACGTGGACGGTGCCATGGCGGTCATCTGGACCACCACCCCCTGGACCCTGCCTGCCAACCAGGCGGTATCGGTTAGCGCCAAGCTGGTTTACCAGCTGGTAGAGTGCGCCAAAGGCAAGCTGATCCTGGCGAAAGACCTGGTGGAAGCCACCATGAAGCGCTACGGCGTGGAAAGCCACACCGTGCTGGGTGAAACCACCGGCGACCAGCTGGAGCTGCTGCGCCTGGCGCACCCGTTCTACGCCCGCGAAGTACCGGTGATCTGCGGCGACCACGTGACCACCGACGCCGGTACCGGCCTGGTGCACACCGCCCCGGCGCACGGTCTGGAAGACTTCCAGGTTGGCCAGGTGTACGGCATCCCGGTGGACAACCCGGTAGCCGACAACGGCCGCTACAAGTCCACCACCGAGCTGTTTGCCGGCCTGTCGGTATGGGAAGCCAACCCGAAAGTGATCGAAGTACTGCAAGAGCGCGGCGCGCTGGTGCATCAGGACAAGCTGTTCCACAGCTACCCGCACTGCTGGCGCCACAAAACCCCGATCATTTTCCGCGCTACCCCGCAGTGGTTCATCGGCATGGACAAGGCGGGTAACGATGGCCAGGTACTGCGTCAGCGTGCCAAACAGGCCGTGGACAGTACCGAGTTCTTCCCGGCCTGGGGCCGTGCCCGCCTGGAAGCCATGATCGGCAACCGCCCGGACTGGTGCGTATCGCGCCAGCGTAACTGGGGCGTGCCGATGACGTTCTTTATCCACAAGGAAAGCGGCGAGCTGCACCCGCGCTCGGCCGAGCTGCTGGAGCAGGTTGCCCTGCGCATCGAAAAGCAGGGTATCGAAGCCTGGTTCAGCCTGGACGCAGCCGAGCTGCTGGGTGACGATGCGGCCAACTACCGCAAGCTCACCGACACGCTGGACGTGTGGTTCGATTCCGGCTCCACCCACTTTGCCGTGCTCAAGCAGCGCGCCGAGCTGGCGTGGCCGGCCGACCTGTACCTGGAAGGCTCCGACCAGCACCGCGGCTGGTTCCAGTCCTCGCTGCTTACCGGCTGCGCCACCATTGGCCGCGCGCCGTACCAACAGCTGCTGACCCACGGTTTCGTGGTGGACGGCAAGGGCCTGAAGATGTCCAAGTCCAAGGGCAACGTGGTGGCACCGCAAAAGGTCAACGACAGCCTGGGCGCCGATATCCTGCGCTTGTGGGTGGCCTCGACCGACTACTCCGGCGAGCTGGCGATCTCGGACGAGATCCTCAAGCGCGTGACCGAAAGCTACCGCCGCCTGCGTAACACCCTGCGTTTCCTGCTGGCCAACCTGTCGGACTTCAACCCGATGGAACACGCCGTGCCGTACGAGCGCCTGAGCGAGATCGACCGCTACGCGCTGATGATGGCCAAGGAAATGCAGGAAAAAATCACCGGCGAGCTGTACCCGCGTTATGCCTTCCACCACTCGGTGCAAGACATCGTGAACTACTGCTCGGAAGACCTGGGTGCGTTCTATCTGGACATCCTGAAAGACCGCCTGTACACCACTGCTGCCGACAGCCACCCGCGCCGCAGCGCCCAGACCGCGCTGTACCACATCACGCGCAGCCTGCTGCTGCTGCTGTCGCCTATCCTGTGCTTCACCGCCGACGAGGCGTGGGAAGTGCTGCTGGGTAGCGACGAAGAAACCCCGCTGTTCCACGTATGGCACGAGTTCCCGAACCCGGCCGTGGGCGCCGAAGAAGCGCTGGTGGCCAAATGGCAAGCCATCCGCGCCTTCCGCGCGCAGGTGAACAAGCAAATCGAAGCGCTGCGCAGCGCCGACCAGCTGGGCTCTTCGCTGCAGGCAGAGCTCGTTGTTACCGCCGATGGCGAGCTGTACCAGCACCTGGCCAGCCTGGGCGACGAGCTGAAGTTCGTGCTGATGGTGTCTCAAGTCAGCGTGACCGAAGCCGCCGATACCACCATCAGCGTGACGCCATCCAGCCACGAGAAGTGCGACCGCTGCTGGCACTACCGCGCTGATGTGGGCACCCACGCCGGCCACGGCCACGTGTGCGGCCGCTGCGTAGACAATATCGATGGCAAGGGCGAGGCGCGTCTGCATGCTTGAGCAAGGTAAAACAGCCGGGGCCGCCCCGGCTGTGGATAAAGCCGCCAGCGTGGCCAAATGGTTTGTGCTGGCCGCGCTCATCATCGTGCTGGATCAGCTGACCAAGGTGTATTTCAACGGCAGCTACCAGTACGGCGAGCAGCGCGAGGTGATTCCGGCGCTATTGAACTTTACCCTGCTGTACAACCCCGGGGCCGCATTCAGCTTTCTGGCCGATGCCGGCGGCTGGCAGAAGTTCTTCTTCAGCGGCCTGGCCTTTGCGGTATCGGGCTGGCTGGGCTGGCAGATCGTACAGCGCCAGTTCAGCAGCCTGATGAACCTGGCTGCCGCCTTTATCATGGGCGGTGCATTGGGTAATGTGATCGACCGCCTGATTCACGGCCACGTCATTGATTTTATCCAGGTGCACTGGCAGCAAAGCTGGTACTACCCGGCGTTCAATATTGCCGATAGCTTTATCTGCGTGGGTGCCGTGCTGATGGTGCTGGATAGCTTCAAACAGCCCAAGACCTGAGCCAGGTTGGCCGCATGCGGCCAACCCTGGTTGACGGGCCGCCTCAGGCGGCCCCTTTCATGAAAAGGATTACCGATGACGAAGACCATCATGCTGGCCAACCCGCGCGGCTTCTGTGCCGGGGTGGACCGTGCCATCGCCATCGTTGAGCGGGCGCTGGAAAAATACGGCGCGCCCATCTATGTGCGGCACGAAGTGGTGCATAACCGTTTTGTGGTGGATAACCTGCGCGCCAAAGGCGCCATCTTTATCGAAGAGCTGAAAGATGTGCCGGCTGGCAGCACGCTGATCTACTCGGCGCACGGGGTGCCGCTATCGGTACGCCAGCAGGCCGAAGCGCTGGGCCTGACCGTATACGACGCTACCTGCCCGCTGGTGACCAAGGTGCATGTAGAGGTAAAACGCATGCACCAGGCGGAGATGGAAATCATCATGATCGGCCACAAGGGCCACCCCGAGGTGGAAGGCACCATGGGGCAGGTGAATAGCGGCATGTACCTGGTGGAGTCGGTGGACGATGTGGCGACGCTGCAGGTGGCCAACCCGACGGCGCTGTCTTACGTGAGCCAGACCACGCTGTCGGTAGACGAAACACGCGACATCATCACCGCGCTGAAAGCCCGCTTCCCGGCCATTCACAGCCCGAAGAAAGACGACATCTGCTACGCCACGCAAAACCGCCAGGACGCGGTAAAAGTGCTGGCAGACGAGTGCGATATCGTGGTGGTGGTGGGCTCGCCCAACAGCTCCAACTCCAACCGCCTGCGCGAAGTGGCGGCACTGAAAGGTGTAGACGCCTATATGGTAGATAACGCCAGCCTGCTGCAGGCGGCGTGGTTTGACGGCAAGCAGCGCGTAGGCGTGACCGCCGGCGCCAGTGCGCCCGAGGTGCTGGTACAGGCGGTGATCGAGCAGATTAAAGCGTTTGGTGCCGAGCAAGTCAGCGAGCTGAACGGCGTAGAAGAGCACATTACCTTTGCGCTGCCACCCGGCCTGCGTGATAGCAAGCCGGCAGCCTGATATAGCGCTAGCAGTATGAAAAAGCGGCCAACCTGATCAAGGTTGGCCGCTTTTCTTATGGTGCCGTGGCGCAGGCTAGGGCTCAGGCGCGTGCCGGGCGCAAGCCGGGGATAGGCAGCTTTTGTAGCAGCAGCCCGCCCAGAATCAAGCCCAGGCCGGTGAGGGTACTGGGCAGGATGGGCTCGCCCAGCAGGGTGCTGATCAGCACCAGCGACAGCATGGGCGACAGGAAAATCAGGTTGGCAATGCGCGCGGTGCTGCTGGTGAGCTTCATGGCCGATAGCCACAGCACAAAGGTAAAGCCCATTTCCAGCGCGCCGACATAGGCGGCGCCGGCGATACCTTGCCACGCTACCGGGGTCAGCTCGCCGGTGGCGGCGCACCATATCAGCGTTAGCGGCAGAGAGAGCAGGAAGTTCAGCGTCAGCCCCATCACCGGCTCGCGCTCATCTTTGGCATTAAACAGCCAGTAGCCGGCCCACAGCACGGTAGACAGCAGCGCAAAGCCGACGCCGGCCAGGTTGCTGAAATTCAGCGCCAGCGGCGCGCCGCGGGTGGCAATGGTCAGCACACCGCTATAGCACACCAGTGCCGCCAGGCTGTCTTGCAGCTTCAGCTTTTGCCCTAGTACCGGCACGGCCAGCAGCGTCATGGTCAGCGCCCAGGTGTAGTTGATGGCCTGGGCTTCCTGCGCGGGGAGTAGGTCGTAGGCCTGGAACAGGATCAGGTAATAGGCAAACGGGTTCACCGCCCCCAGGATGGCCGAACGGCGCCAGTGCTGGCGCAGCGCCGCGGGCAGCGTGGCCAGCCGGCCCTGCCAGCCCAGGATGGTCAGCAGCGACAGCAGCGAAAACACGCTGGCGTACAGCACCAGCTGCGCCGGGCTCAGGTGGGCCAGGCTCAGTTTGAAAGCGCTGGCCACGGTGGACCAGGCCAGTACGGCGGATAAACCAAATGCGTAAGCTTTGTGTTGCGAAGTCAAAATGCGGGGGCTCCTGCCTGTTTCAGGCGCTGGTTCAGTTCATGGGTCATCAGCTGCAGGGTGGTGGTGGCATTCAGGCCGATAGGGCCGCCTTGTGCCGCTTCGTATTGTTCGCCGGCGCAGGCATGCAGGTCGGCCGCCAGATGGGCGGCATCCAGCAGCGGCATGCCCTGCGCCAGCAGCGCGCAGATGGCGCCCCCCAGCAGGTCCCCCTGGCCCGCTACGGCCAGCGCCGGGCTGCCGTGTGCCAGCAGGCGGAAAGGTTGGCCGCTGGTGGCCAGCAGCGTGCCGCTGCCTTTTAGCAAGACGGTGCAGGCAAACTGCCGTGCCAGCTGCTGGGCGGCGGCGATACGGTCGGCCTGCACTTGCTCGGTGCTGCAGTCCAGTAGGCGGGCGGCTTCACTGGGGTGGGGCGTCAACAATACCGGGTGGCTACGCTGGCGCAAACGTGCCTGTAGCTGGCTGTCTGCCGCCAGCAGGTTCAGGGCATCGGCGTCCAGCACCAGGGTGTTGTCGTGCAGTAGCAGGGCATCCAGTGCCTGGTGGGCCGGGTCGCTCAGGCCCAGGCCAGGGCCGATCAGCATGATGTTGGCTGCAGGGACATTCATGCCGTCTTGCCAGGGGCGCAGCATCAGCTCCGGGGTGGCCGGGTCCAGCAACAGGGCGTCTTGCGTGTGCACAAACACCTTGCCGGCACCCAGTGCCAGTGCGGCGCGGCCTGCCAGAATGGCGGCGCCGCTCATGCCGCGAGCGCCGCCAATGACGCTGACGTTGCCGTAGCTGCCTTTGTGGCTGCTGTGCCGGCGCCGTAGTGGCTGGGCCGAGGGCACTGCGATACTGCCGCTGGCGGCCGGATAGTAGGCTGGCGGGCAATCCAGCAGGGCTACGCTGGTTTGGCCGCAGTAGTCGCGCCCTTGGCCGGTATACAGGCCGGGCTTGGGCCCCAGCAGGCTTAGCGTGTGGCTGGCTCGCAGGGCACCGCCGCGTGGCTGGCCGGTCCAGGCGTCCAGGCCGCTGGGGATATCGATAGCCAGCTTGGGGCAGGGCAGGGCATTCAGGCGGCGAATCAGGTGTAGCCATGCCCCGCCCAGTGGGCGGCTCAGGCCCACGCCAAACAGGCCGTCCAGCAGCCAGGCGGGCTGGGCATCGCCCAGGGTTGGCCGCACGCTGCCGCCTAGCGCCTGCCAGCGCTGCAATGCCGCCGCTACTGCGCTATTTACCCGTGGCTCGGGCAGCAATACGTCTACCCGGTAGCCGGCTTCTTGCAGCAGGCAGGCCGCCAGGATGGCGTCGCCGCCATTATTGCCGGGGCCTGCCGCCACCAGAATGGCGGCGCCGGGCGGGACATGCGCCTGGCACCACCGGGCTATGGCTTGCGCGGCGCGCTGCATCAGCTGCAGGCCGGCGGCTTCTGCTTGTTGCTCCAGCTGGCGTAGGGCTGGCAGGGCTAGCAGGCTGTGTTCGGGGCTGTTCATGCGCGGTCTTCTCCCCAGCGTGGCAGCAGGGTATGCGCTACGCCGACTTGGTCCATGATGCGTGCCACGACAAAGTCCACCATGTCTTGCACGCTTTGCGGGTGGGTATAAAAGCCGGGGCTGGGCGGCAGGATGCATACGCCCAGGCGCGCCAGTTTCAGCATGTTTTCCAGATGGATGGCGGATAGCGGTGCCTCGCGCGGTACCAGTACCAGCTTGCGCTGCTCCTTGATGCTGACGTCGGCGGCACGCTCGATCAGGTTGTCGCTGCTGCCGGCGGCAATAGCGGCCAAGGTGCCCATCGAGCAGGGGCACACCACCATGGCGTCGGCCGGGTTGGAGCCGGAGGCCGGCGGGGCAAACCATTCTTCGCGCCCGTACACGCGCAGCAGGCCGTCGGCCGGCTGGTATTGTTCCTCCAGCCAGGCCTGGAAGGCCGCCGGGCGCGACGGCAGGGTCAGGTTCATTTCCTGCTGGGCGACTACCTGGGCCGCCTGCGAATACAGCACCCACACGCGCACACCGGCTGCAAGCAGGCACTCGATCAGGCGCAGGCCATAGGGCAGGCCAGAGGCGCCGGTAAGGGCTACGGTAATGGTTTGACTTGGCATGGCGGGTGTTGCTCCAGCAGTTTCAGGGTAAGCAGGCCGGTGGCCATACTGGCCAGCAGGCTGCTAAGCATTAAAGGGGGCAGCAGCTGCCAGACCCCATCGTGGGGGATGAGCCATAGCCGCGCCAGTAGCAATTGTCCTGCAAGATGGGCCATGCCGGCCAGCATACTGTGGCTGAGCAGGCTGAAATAGCGTGCCTGCAGCCCGCTAGCCAGCCCCAGCATCAGCAAGCTGCCGGTGCCGCCTGCCAGGCTGAGCCAAAAGCCGGGGGTGAACAGGCTGCCCAGCAGCACGCCGGCCCCCACGATACGCAGCAGGCTTACCCACGCGGCGGCACGCCAGCCTAGCTGGTGCAGGGCAATCAGGGTAACGATATTGGCCAGGCCGGGCTTGATGCCGGGTAGCGGCGAGGGGATGGCGCTTTCCAGCAGCGACAGCGCTATGCCGATCGCTGCCAGCCGGGCAAGCTGCAGGTCGTGGGTGGTGGCAGGTGGTGGCGGGTCAGAATGCCAGCGAGTCATGGCCGCTATCGCCTTCCAGGGTAATGGCTGTGCGGTTGGGCAGGCACAGGGCGGTACTGCCGGGGCGGCTTAGCCAGCCCTGCTGTACGCAGTACTGGCGGGGGCTGGGGTCGGCCGCGATGCGCGCGCGCCCTTGGCGTATTTCTACTAGCGTGGCCCCTAGCGGGCCGTGCAGGGCAAACTGGCTATCCAGCCGCAGCGGCCAGCGCTTTACCAGCTGGCCATGCTGGTAGAGCAGCACATGGCTGGCCTGGCCGCGCTGGTACCACAGAAAATAAAAGCTGCCGAAGCAGCTTGCGGCCAACAGGGTGGCGATCAGCAGGTCGCCGGCCTTGAACAGGGCCAGGCGCATGGCTAGTGGTCGCTGCTGCGGCCACCCAGCTGGCGGTGACGGATCAGCACCTGCTCGTCGGCAAAGCTGGCCGCTAGCCGTTCGGTCAGGTACACCGAGCGGTGTTGCCCGCCGGTACAGCCGATGGCGATGGTGACGTAGCTGCGGTTGTCCTGCTTGAAGCGCGGCAGCCAGGTGGCAATAAACTGCCGGATATCGCCTTCCATTTGCTGCACTTCGGGCTCGCCGGCAAAAAAGTCGCAGATGGCTTGGTCGCGGCCGGTGAGCGGGCGCAAGGCTTCTTCGTAGTAGGGGTTGGGCAGGCAACGCACGTCAAAGACAAAGTCGGCGTCCAGTGGAATGCCGTGCTTGAAGCCGAACGACTCGAATACAACTGTCATGCGGCTGCTGTCCGCACCAGCCAGCAGCTTGACGTAGCCACGCAGCGCGTTGGCCGACAGATGGCTGGTGTCGATACGGTGGCCCAGCTCGCCCACGTGCTCCAGCATCTCGTGCTCCAGGCGGATGCACTCTTCTACCGTGAGGCTGCCATTGGATAAAGGGTGGCGGCGGCGGGTTTCGGAAAAGCGCTTGACCAGGATGTCGGTACTGGCTTCCAGGTAGAGCAGCCGCACATCGATATCCAGTGCGCGCAGCGCCTTGATGGCATCGGGCAGGGCAGCCAGGGTCGGTGCCGAGCGGGTATCCACGCTGATGGCGATCTGGCTGTGCCCGTGTTCGTGGTACAGCGCAATGGCGTCGGCCAGCATGCTGGGTGGCAGGTTGTCTACGCAGTAGTAGCCGCTGTCTTCCAGCACGCGTAGTGCCACGGACTTACCAGAGCCGGAGAGGCCACTAATCAGAATCAGCTGCATGTTCCTGGTCCCGTAGCAGGTTGGTATGGCGGTCGATGAACTCGCGGGTGCTATCTATGCCGCGCAGCTGCAGGATGTAGTTACGCACGGCCGCTTCTACCAGTACCGCCAGGTTGCGGCCGGCGGCCACAGGCAGTACCACCTTGCGCACGGTGACACCCAGAATGTCTTGTGTCTCGGACTGGATATTCAGCCGGTCCAGCGCCTGCATGGCCTGATCATTGGCTTTCATCAAATGGATGATCAGCTTCAGTACTTTTTTGGGGCGTACAGCTGTTTCGCCAAAGATGGTGCGGATGTTCAGGATGCCCAGGCCGCGTACTTCCAGAAAGTCGCGCAGCAGGGGCGGGCAGCGCCCTTCCAGTGTCTCAGGGCCAATACGGTATAGCTCTACCGCATCATCGGCTACCAGGCCATGGCCACGCGAGATCAGCTCCAGCGCCAGCTCGCTTTTACCCATGGCCGAGTCGCCCATGATCAGTACGCCGATTTCCAGCACATCCAGAAACACGCCGTGCATGACCGTGGAGACGGCCAGGGCGCGCGCCAGGTAAATGCGCAGCACGTCCATCAGGTAGGGGCTTTCCAGCGGCGTGCTCATCAGCGGCACATTGTGCGTCTGGCAGTAGTCGTGCAGCAGCTTGGGTACGGGCTGGCCATTGGCCACGATCACCACGGCCATGGTTTTGTGGAACAGCTGGTCCAGCGCGGTACGTGCGGCGGCTTGCTCCAGCTTGTTCAGGTATTCCACCTCGGCCAGGCCCAATACCTGCACCCGGTTGGGGTGGATAAAGTTCAGATGGCCCACCAGCGCCTGGGTTGGCCGTTGCTCATCATTGGAAATCAGGTTGTCAGAGCCGGCACGGCTGGCTACCCAGCTCAGGCTCAGCTTGTGCTGGTTGTCCTGATACAGGCGGCGCACACTGATATTAGGCATGGGGGGCGTTTCCGGTAAGTAACTCGTACAGGGTTACCGCGTCGCAACTGGCCATTTTGTCGCGCAGGCTACGGCTGGAAAACAGCTGGGCCAGCTCTGACAGCACCTGCAGGTGCAGGTCGGTAGCCTGCTCGGGCACCAGCAGGACAAACAGCAGGTTGACCGGCTTGCCATCGGGCGAGTCGAACGGTATCGGGCTGGCCAGGCGGATAAGCACGCCGGTGGCCTCTTTCAGGCCTTTTACCCGGCCATGCGGTATGGCTACACCTTGGCCCAGCCCGGTAGAGCCCAGCTTTTCGCGGGCAAACAGGCTGTCAAAGATGTCACTACGGGCAATGCCATGGCTGTTTTCAACCATCAGGCCTACCTGTTCGAACAGGCGCTTCTTGCTGGATACGTCTACATCCGCCAGCACGTTTTGCTGCGGAAGAATCTTGCCAATCAAGCTCATGATTTACATTTGCCGGAAAAAACCGTCGGCCATTCTACGCCGAGTCGGCTGTTTGCAATAGGGCAGGATAAGACCCGCCTGGGCCGGATAAGTGCCGCAGGCCAAACACCCGGTTTGATCTTGCGTTGGGGGCTGCGGGTACTGCTTGAAACATCAGGCTGGCTGCGCTGGTGCGTGGCACCGTTTGGTTCATGGTGGCACACGGGGCATGCGCATTTTGCCCTGTTTGGCACACGACGCAGCATTGAAATCGTTGTGACAGGTAAAAAAATGGTCTTGCTGCGGCAGGAAAACAAAAACGGGAGCCTGGTGGCTCCCGTGTTGTGCATCATCGTGCCTTACAGGGTGGCGTTAACCTGTTGGGCGTTAACCCGGTGTTCACCCTGTTTTTCCTTGAACTTCAATACCTGACGGTCCAGTTTATCCATCAGTGTGTCGATGGCGGCGTACATATCGGCTTCTTCCGATTCGACATGAATGTCTTTGCCTGCCAGATGAACATTGACCTCCGCTTTCTGTACCAGTTTATCAACCGACAGCGTCACGTTAACGCCAATGACATTATCTACGTGGCGGGTGATGCGTTCTAGTTTGCTCTCGATGTACTCGCGAATCGATGGGGTAACTTCGAGGTGTAGACCGGTAATTTTGAGGTTCATACCCTGACTCCTTCTGTTAACAGTGCGGTCGGGCTGGCCGCACCGGTGTTTGGCACTTCTATAAGGCCTTGCGAAGGCTAACTGGCGGAATCTGCATAGCTTCACGATACTTGGCTACCGTACGTCTGGCAACCTGAATACCTTGTGCCGTGAGCTTGTCGGCGATGGCGCTGTCCGATAGCGGTTTTTTGCCATCTTCGCTATCGATGATCTGGCGTATCAGCGCCTTGATGGCCGTGGCAGAACATTCGCCGCCACTATCCGTTTCCAGAGCATTACCAAAGAAGTATTTCAGCTCGAACAAGCCCCTGCTGCACAGCAGGTACTTCTGGGTTGTGACCCTGGAAATGGTGGATTCATGCAAACCCAGTTCGTCTGCGATGTCTCGCAATATCAGCGGGCGCATGGCCACTTCACCGTGTTCAAAGAACGCTTGCTGCCTTTCAACGATAGATTCCGACACTTTCAGGATGGTGTCAAACCGTTGCTGAATGTTTTTTACCAGCCATCTGGCCTCTTGCAGCTGGCCGGAAAGGTTGTGGCTGTTGTCGCGTTGCTGCAGCATGTTTGCATACAGCTGATTTACTTGAAGTTTTGGCAGCGAGCCGCGATTGAGCTGGGCGACCCAGCGCCCGCCACGACGCACTACATGGATATCCGGTGCGACATAATGTGTCTCACCCTGGTCAAAACCGCTGGTGGGCCTGGGTCGCAGCGTGGCAATAAGACTATGCGCGGCGCGTAATTCGGCTTCGCTAACCCCCAGTATTTTCTTGAGCCTGGTGTAGTCACGGCTGCCCAGCAGCGCCAGGTGTTCGCCTGCCAGCTTGCGAGCCAGGGGCAGAGATGGCGTAGATGCCGGCAGGTTGCCCAGCTGCAGCGCCAGGAATTCCGCCAGATCGCGGCTGCCTATGCCCATGGGCTCAAATTGCATCATGAGCTTGCGCAGGGTTTCCAGCTCTTCGGCTTCGACATCCAGCTCTAGCGGTAGTTCGGCGGCCACGTCTTCCAGCGGGGTTTGCAGGTAGCCGTCGTCGTCCAGCTCGTCTATCAGCAGGGCTAGCAGGGCGCTATCGCGGCGGCCTAGCTGGGTTTCCCGCATTTGTGCCGTCAGGTGTTCGCGCAGGGTGGGGCGGCAGGGGGCGTTGAGGATGGGGTCGAATTCGTCGTCGCCATCGTGGTGGCCGCCACCGCCACCGCTGCCCCAGTCCGTGAGCTCCATGCTGTCTTGCTGGCGGTCTTCGGCGGTGTCGTTGCTGCTTTCCTGGGTGACGGGTGCATCACCTTCTGCCGGGGGGCTGTCGCTACCGTCGCTGCGCTCCAGTAGCGGGTTTTCCAGCAGGTAGCGCTCCAGTTCGCTGGACAGGTCCAGCGTGGACATTTGCAGCAGTTTGATGGACTGCTGCAGTTGCGGCGTCAGGGTAAGCTGCTGGCTGACTTTGAGCTGGAGGGTTTGTTTCATTTCGCTTACAGGTGGAAATGCTCGCCCAGGTAAACCTGGCGAACCTGTTCGTTATTGACCAGTTCGTCTGGCAAGCCGGAGGCCAGCACGCGGCCTTCGGAAATAATGTAGGCGCGGTCGCAGATGCGCAGTGTTTCGCGCACATTGTGGTCGGTAATCAGCACGCCTATGCCGCGCTGTTTCAGGAAAGAGATGATTTTCTGAATGTCGATCACGGCAATGGGGTCCACACCGGCAAAGGGTTCATCCAGCAGGATGAAGCGCGGTTTGGTCGCCAGTACGCGGGCAATTTCCACACGGCGGCGCTCGCCACCGGACAGGGCCATGGCGTTGGTTTCGCGCAGGTGGCCGATGTTCAGGTCGTCCAGCAGCAGCTGCAGCTCATTATCCAGCGCCTCACCAGACAGGCCGGCCACTTCCAGCACCGCCTGGATGTTTTCCTCGACCGTCATTTTGCGGAAGATGGATGCTTCTTGCGGCAGATAACCCAGGCCCAGCCGGGCACGTTTGTGGATGGGCATGTGGGTGATGACTTCGCCATTGAGCGTGATTTCACCGGCTTCGGCGGCCACCAGCCCTACCACCATGTAAAAGCTGGTGGTCTTGCCGGCACCGTTGGGGCCCAGCAGGCCGATCACCTCGCCGCTGGCAATGTCCATGGAAACGTCCCGCACCACGGTCCGTTTCTTGAAGGTTTTTTTCAGGTGCTGGATGCTCAGCCGGCTTTGGCTCATGGTTTTTCCTGCGGCTGGAGGATGATGGTGACGCGGCCGGTCGTGTTGCTACCGCCCTGGCCTTTCACCTGGTAAATCTCGGTGGCGGTGTTGTAGGTAATCTGTTCGCCATTCACGATGTCCTTGCCACGCTTGACCTGCGCTTTACCTGTCAGCACAACGGTATTGTTGGCCGAGTCGTAGTCCACGCGGCTGGCCTGGCCGTCTACGTATTCCGCCTGGCCATCCAGCTTTTGGCGGAAGTACACCGGGCTGCCGGTGGCTTGCAGCTTCTGGCGGCGGTTGGCGTCTTGTGTGGCAACGGTTTTGTGTGCGCGCAGGCTCAGGGTACCCTGGGTGATGATGACATTGCCCTCAAACACGTTGATGCCCTGTTTTTGGTCTAGCGATGCGCTGTCGGCATTTACTTCGATAGGTTTGCTGCTGTCGGCTTTTTCGGCGAATGCAGGGGCGCATAGGGTGCCGAGTGCCAGCGCAAGCATCAGGCTATGGCGCATAGGAAATCCTTACTTGAGATAGCAGTTTCAGCTGCCCGGCCGGGTGGTTGTAGTAGAAGCCGATAGCGTTGATACGCGACTGGCCATCGTCAATGGTAACGGGGGCCTGGTTGCTGAGAATGCCACTTTGGCTGTTTACCCGTAGCGAGGGCGTTTGCAGATGGATGGCGGCTTGCTGGCCCATGGGCTGGCGCAGCATGTCTACATGGCCTTCAAACAGCCCGATACCGGTACTGCGGGCGTAGCGGCCCTGGTCGGCGCGCAGGCTGTAGTCCAGCTGGCCGTTGCGGTACTGCTTTACATCAGGTTGTTGCATGTACACCTGTTCGGTTTGCGGCAGCTTCCACATTTTGCTGGCGTTCAGGCGCTGCAGTGGCTGGCCTTGTTCGTCGAAACGGGTAGCCTGCAGCTTATCGATAGTGTACTCGGGCTGTGTGGGGTCCAGCTGGCGCTGCGCTGGCGTGCGCCATTCGGTGAGTACGTTCAGCCAGAACGATAGCAGGCCCATGGCCAGCATCAGCCCGATGGGAAACAGTTTCGCGGCGCGGTTCATTCTAGGTAGCTGGCCATGACACGATCAAAGTTGCCCTGGGCTTGCATGATGAGCTCGCACAGCTCGCGTACGGCACCGCGCCCGCCACGGTTACCTGTCACAAAGTGGGCATGCTGGCGCACAAAGCTGGGCGCGTCCGGTACCGCTACGGCCAACCCTACGCGGCTCATGACTGGCAGGTCGATCACGTCGTCGCCAATATAGGCGCAGTCTTCGGCGGCAATGCCGGTTTTGGCCAGCAGGTCGGCAAAGGCGGTGCGTTTGTCGTGCACGCCTTCGTAGTAGTGGTCTATGCCCAGGCCGCGTACGCGGTGTGCCACGCTAGGCGCGGCGCGGCCGGTGATGATGGCCAGCTGTACGCCGGTGGCTTGCAGCATTTTCAGGCCGTGGCCGTCCAGGGTGTTGAAGGCTTTGAACTCTTCGCCGCTGGCGGTAATGAAGATGCGGCCATCGGTCAGCACGCCGTCTACGTCCAGGATCAGCAGGCGGGTTCGTTTGGCCAGGTCGGTCATTTTTTGCATGGGGGTCCTTACACCACGCCTGCCTTGAGCAGGTCGTGCATATTGAGCGCGCCAATCAGGGCGCCGTTGCCGTCTACCACCAGCAGGCCGTTGATCTTGCGCAGTTCCATTTCTTTGGCGGCTTCGGCTGCCAACAGGTTGGCCGCAATGGTGCGCGGCTGGCGGCCCATGACGTCGTCGATCGTGAGGCCAGCCAGATCCAGCGAGCGGTCCAGCGTACGCCGCAAGTCGCCATCGGTAAAGATACCTGCCAGGCTGCCATCCGCAGCCAGCACGGCGGTCATGCCCAGGCCTTTGCGGGTCATTTCCAGCAGGGCGTCTTTCAGTGACGCGCCGCTGCGTACCACCGGCAGGGCATCGCCACTGTGCATGACGTCGCTGATGTGTACCAGCAGGCGGCGGCCCAGGCTGCCGCCGGGGTGCGACAGGGCAAAGTCTTCCGGTTTGAAATCGCGGGCATCCAGCAGGGTTACCGCCAGGGCATCGCCCATGGCCAGCGCTGCGGTGGTGCTGGTGGTAGGGGCCAGCCCCAGGGTGCAGGCCTCTTTTTCTACCGACACATCCAGGTGCACATTGGCTTCTTGTGCCAGGGTGGACTGCGGGCGGCCGGTCATGGCGATAATGGCAATGCCCTTGCGCTTGAGCGCGGGCAGCAGGGCGATGATTTCGTCGCTTTCGCCCGAGTTGGACAGCGCCAGAATCACGTCACGCGTGGTGACCATGCCCAGGTCGCCGTGGGCGGCCTCTGCCGGGTGCATGAAAAACGACGGCGTGCCGGTACTGGCCAGGGTAGCGGCAATCTTGCGGCCGACATGGCCCGATTTACCGATACCGGTGACAATGACGCGGCCCTGGCAAGCCAGCACCAGGCTGACTGCGTCCAGAAAGGCGTCGTCCAGCCGCTGTGCCATGCTGTGGATGGCATCCGCTTCGATGTGTAGCACCTCGCGCGCCAGCGCCAGCTGCTGTTGTTTTTGCTCAATATCCATAGTCACCAATTATATCAGCTTATAATCGTTCGACCTTACCTGGCGGGTGCAAGTTTTGCTTGGCCTGTTTTTTGTCGCGAGGAGCACTCCCCCACGATGCATTCCCTGTTTCCCATAGTAGTGGTGTTGCTGGTGGCCGTTCTGGCTGTTACCGCCTGCCGTAGCCTGCGTGTACCGCCCATGCTGGGCTATCTGGTAGTGGGCTTCCTGGCGGGCCCCGGTGTGATGCACCTGATACCGGAAGGCCCCGAGACCGAGTTTCTGGGCGAAATCGGCATTGTCTTCATGATGTTCTCCATCGGGCTGGAGTTTTCGCTGGCCAAGCTCAAAGCCATGAAGCACCTGGTGTTCGGGGTGGGGCTGGCGCAGGTGGTGGTCACGCTGCTGCTGATTACCGGTGCCGTAGGCTGGCTTACCGGCAGCATGCTGGCTGGCTTTGCCATTGGCGCCGCCCTGACCATGTCGTCTACCGCCATTGTCAGCAAGCTGCTGGCCGAGCGCCTGGAGCTGGCGCAGCCGCATGGCCAGCTGGCCATGGGTACGCTGCTGTTCCAGGATATTGCCGTGGTGCCGCTGCTGATCCTGCTGCCGGCCTTTGCGGCCAACTCTAGCCACCTGGCGGCCGACCTGGGTATGGCCGCAGTGAAAGTGGTGCTGGTGCTGAGCCTGCTGTTGGTGTTTGGCCAGCGCCTGATGCGGCCCTGGTTTCATCTGGTGGCGCGCCAGCGCTCCAGCGAACTGTTCATGATCAATGTGCTGCTCATCACCCTGGGCGTGGCGTTTATCACCCAGCAAGCTGGCTTGTCGCTGGCACTGGGGGCGTTTGTGGCGGGTATGCTGATTTCGGAAACCGAATACCGTTTCCAGGTAGAGGAAGACATCAAGCCGTTCCGCGATATTTTGCTGGGCTTCTTCTTTATTACGGTGGGCATGCGGCTGGATGTGGGCGTGCTGTTCGAGCAGTCTGGTGCCGTGTTGTTGATGCTGGTGTTGCTGCTGCCAGTCAAGCTGCTGGTGGTATTTGGTGTGGCGCGGGCCTTGGGGCACCGTGCCAACGATGCGTTCAAGGCTGGCCTGGCGCTGGCGCAGGGCGGCGAGTTTGGTTTTGTGTTGCTGTCGCTGTCCGGTAGCCTGAAGCTGTTGGATCCGGCTATCGAGCAGGCGGCGATTGCCGGTATTTTGCTGTCCATGCTGGTGGCACCGTTCCTGATCCAGTACGCCGACCGTATCAGCAAACGCCTGATCAAGCAGGACTGGGCGCTGATGTCGGTAGACCTGCACCAGATCCTGGTGCAGACCATGAGCAAGAACGAGCACGTGATCATTTGCGGCTACGGCCGTAGCGGCCAGTACCTGGCCCGTCTGCTGGAAAGCGAAGATATCTCCTTTTTTGCGCTGGATCTGGACCCGGAGCGCGTGCGCGAAGCCGGCGAGGCGGGCGACCCGGTGGTGTTTGGCGATGCCGCCAAACGCGAGGTGCTGACGGCGGCTGGCGCGCTGCGCGCCAAGGCGGTGGTGATTACCTTTGCCGACACCCATGCTTCCGAGCGCATTATCGACGTGGTGCGCCAGCTGCGCAGCGACCTGCCGGTGATTGTGCGCACCATCGACGACACCGATATTGAGCAGCTGCGCCAGGCGGGGGCCGACGAGGTGGTGTCCGAAGTGATGGAAGGCAGCCTGATGCTGGCCTCGCACGCGCTGGTGGTGCTGGGCGTCCCGCTGGGCCGTGTGCTGCGCCGTATCCGCACCGTGCGTGAAGAGCGCTACAACCTGTTCAAGGGTTTCTTCCGTGGAGCCAGTGACGAAGTGGACGGTATCGACGATAGCCAGATGTCGCGCCTGCATAGCGTGCAGCTGGTCAGTGGTGCGCACGCCATCGGCTTGCCACTGGGTGCCATCAAGCTGCCCGATAGCCAGGTAGAAGTAAAAGCGATACGCCGTGGCCATACGCGCTATACCGAGCTGACGCCGGATTTCGAGCTATGCGAGGGCGATGTACTGGTGCTGCTGGCACGGCCGGAGCAGCTGCTCTTGGCGGAGACCTTGCTGCTGCAGGGCTGAGCGGCGGCCTGTGTGGCCGCATTGAAACGAAAAAGGTTGGCCGCAGTCGTGTGCGGCCAACCTTTTTTGCTGGCGGGCAAGATTGTGTTCGTGCTGGCTGAGTGTCTGGCCAAGCCGGGCAGCGCTACCGGGCTGTGAGCTAACCGTTGGGTTGTTTGCAAAACAAGGCCTGTTTGCGTGGCAAACAGGCCTTGTCATGACTTGCCAGGGTTGGCCGCAGCGATAGGCGGCCAGGCTTTTTGTGGCGGGCTACGTGCTTACTTCTTGCTGCCCGGCAGGATGGTGGTGATCTGTTTGGTCAGCTCTTTTTTCAGCGCCTGCTGTTTTTCGCTTTCGGTCTTCTTGCCTTTTACCATGGCGTTGAAATCCAGCGAGTAGGTGGGCTTGTTGATCTGGCCGGTAATCTTTAGCGGCACATTGATGCCGTTCAGCTGCTTGAAGGCCTGCGGGTTGGCGCGCACATTCAGCGTGTAGTCCACAATGCTCTGTGTCAGGTCGAACTTGCCCCCGCCTTTCACATTCACCAGCGACGATTCCAGGTTCAGGTCCTGGTTGCGGGCAATGCCGTTGTCCAGCTCAAACCCGGCCGACAGGGCCGAGAAGGTGGTTTTCTGGTCTGCCTGCGCCACCATGGTGTTGTTGTTCCAGTCTTTCAGCTCGCCCGGCAGGTCGCGCAGCGCCGATACCAGGTCGATGCCGGTGAGCGCGCCTTTTTCCAGCCGCACCGCCACTTTGCCGCTCAGCGTATTGCGCAGCGCGGCCAGCGAGTTGCCGTGCGCGTTCAGCTGTACCCAGCCGTTGCTGGCACCTTCCACACGGTTAAAGTCGAACAGGTCCAGCATCAGCGGTTTGATCTGCATGCCGATCAGCTGCTGTGACAGCTCCACGCGCGGCTCTTTGTCACGCAGCAGCTTCACGCTGCCTTTGAGCTTGCCGTCGTAGATCTCCGCGCCCAGCTGGTCCAGCGAAATGCTTTCCGGCCGCGCCTTGATATCAGCGGTAATGCCTTTGATGCGGAAGCGGCCCATGGCCAGCTCGCCCACCGACAGTTTGCCGTCTACGTTCAGGAAATCCATCCAGTCCAGGCGGAAGGGCGTGCCGTTCTGGAACAGCGCTACCGCTTTTTCGGCCTGGTTGTCCGGCAGATAGCGGTTCAGGTCCAGCTTGCCTACCGTGAGCGTGGCTTCGTGGCGTGGCTGCAAGAAACCGTACTGCGTGGCGGTAGCCGCCAGCGCGGCACCGTCCAGCTGGCCGGCGACGCGCAGGTTCAGCCGGCTTTCAGCCAGGTCGCCATCCAGCGCACCTTGCAGCGAGGCTTGTAGTTGGCCGCGTGGCAGCACCGGAGTTTTCAGATGGGCGGTCAGTACCAGCGGCTCCAGGCGCAGCTGGTGGTAGGCCGCCAGGCTGAGCGGTGCGCGCAGGTTCATGTTGATGGCGTGGCCGCCTACCGACCAGGCAAAGTTGCCCAGCATCTGGTCGGCAAATGCGCCTTCGCGGTTCAGCTTGATTTCGGCCAGCTGGCTGGAAAAGCGGTATTGCGTACGAGCGTAATTGACCGAGCCGGTAATGGCGGCGGCCGGGGTGGACAGCTCGCTAAGGCTGGCGCTCACTTGCGGCAGGCGCGCTTCGGCGTGGCCTTTGGGCAGCGAGGTGTCCAGCGTCAGCTTGATGTCTTCGCCGCTGGCCAGCAGGGTGCCAAAGTTCAGCTTCAGGCGGCCTTCCGCCCCTAGCCGCACTTCGCCTAGCTTGTCGGTGCTGCTGATGGCCAGCGCGTCCAGCTGGTCGATGCTGACCTGGTCATCCTGGCGGGTAAACGGTGCTTTGACGGCGACGCTCACCACGTGGTTGTCGCTAACGATACGGCCACCGAACGACAGTCGCGCGTCAGACTTCAGGCCTTCTATATCCAGGCTGCCTTCTTCCAGGCGGCTCAGGCGGCCATTCACGCGGTCGGACAGCGAAAGGCTGGTGCCGCGCAGCGTCATGGTGTCCAGGTCCAGTTTGAATTTGCTGGTTTTGCGGCGGCGTAGCAGGTCGGCAAAGTTCATGTTGCCATCGCTGTTGCGCACCAGGTCCATGCGGGTGTCGTGCAGCGACAGGTGGGTGATTTCCAGCTCGCCAAACAGCAGGGGTAGCCAGGCCAGGCGGGCTTCTACTTCGCCGATACGCGCAAAAGACGCTTTACTGCCGGGCTCGCTGACTTCCAGGCCACCAATGGCCAGGCCCGGCGAGGGAAACAGCATGGGGGAAATTTTGCCGTTGATGGTAACGGTGCGTTGGGTGTCTGCCAGCGAGTTCTGCAGGTTGTTGCGTACGCTTTGGCTATCGAAACGCAAAAAAAACAGGATCAGCCCGATGGCCAGCAGCGAAACCAGGGCAACGAGACTATAGACAGCGGTTTTGAGCCATAGCCGGCCAGAGTTCCATTTCATGGGCATTGGGTCTGCGGCGTGATTGATAAGGCAGGATGGAGCGGGTGAAGGGAATCGAACCCTCGTCGTAAGCTTGGGAAGCTTCTGCTCTACCATTGAGCTACACCCGCACTCAGGTGAAGCGCGAGTATACGCATAGCGGCCAGGCTAGGCAAGGCTACGGCTGACGCAAAAGCCCTGTTATGGTATTTTAAGTACTGTATTTCGTATACAAAACCGCCAGACAGGCTGTGCCGCTGGCGGTTCTGGCTTTTTAGGGCCAGTACGTTCCGCCCGCCTGCGCGGCACCCGCGGCCAACCTGGCCCCCGGTTGCCCGTACCCAGGGCCAGCCTACCCGGCTGCTGCAGGGCCTTGCACGCGCTACCCGCCGTGGCAAGACCGGCAACGAGCGTGTGAATCGCCATGGTGCTTACCGGCAGCATGGCGCTTGCGTGGGGTGCTTACCGGCAGCCCTGTTTCGTTACCGTTTGGAAGTGAAGTCTGTATGTCTCGATCTCAATGGGGCTCTCGCCTCGGTTTTATCCTTGCTGCGGCGGGTTCCGCCATCGGCCTGGGGGCCATCTGGAAGTTTCCGTATGTGGCGGCCACCAATGGTGGTGGTGCGTTCCTGTTTATCTATTTGCTGATCTGCATGACCGTGGGCCTGGCGTTGATGCTGGGCGAAATGGCACTGGGCCGTGCGGCCAACAGCAATGCCGTGGGTAGCTTTCGCCAGCTGGGCGGCCGCGCCTGGCCATGGGTGGGCTTTACCGGCGTGCTGGTGTGCTTCCTGATTTACTCTTTCTATAGTGTGGTCGGTGGCTGGACCATCGCCTATATCGGCAAGTCGCTTGGCGGCAGCATCCTGACCAGCGATGCCAAGGTGCTGGGCGATACCTTTAACGGCTTTATTACCGACCCGGTACAACCGCTGATCTACCACGGCCTGTTTGCCGGCCTGACGCTGGCAGTGGTGCTGGGCGGCGTGCAGAAGGGCATCGAGAACCTGTCCAAGTTTCTGATGCCGGCGCTGTTTGTGCTGATGCTGGTGCTGATCGTGCGTGGCCTGACGCTGCCTGGCGCCATGGATGGCCTGCTGTATTTCCTGACCCCCGATTTTGGCAAAGTCACCGGCACCATGCTGGTAGACGCCATGGGTTTGGCCTTTTTCTCGCTGTCGCTGGGTATGGGCGTGATGATTACCTACGGCTCTTACGTTGGCCGCGATACCCCGCTGCTGGGTTCCTCGCTGTGGGTGATTGCGCTTACCGTGATGACCTGCTTCCTGGCCGGCCTGATGGTGCTGCCTGCAGTGTTCGCCTTTGGCTTTGACCCGGCAGCCGGCCCGGGCCTGACCTTTATCACCATGCCGGCGGTGTTTGCCCAGATGGCCGGTGGCCAGCTGTTTGCCGTGCTGTTCTTCTGCCTGCTGCTGGTAGCGGCGCTGACTTCGTCGGTATCGCTGCTAGAGGTAGTGGTCAGCGCGGTGATGGACGAGTTCAAGCTGCCACGCCGCCGTGCCGCGCTGCTGGTATCGGCGGGTGTGTTCTTGCTGGGTATTCCGGCGTCGCTGTCGCTGGGTATCTGGAGCGAATACACCGTGTTCGGCAAAGGTATTTTCGACCTGCTGGACTACATCACATCCAATCTGCTGATGCCGCTGGGCGAGGTACTGCTGGCCGTGTTTGTGGGCTGGCGAGTGTGGCCGGTGGTGCAGGCCGAGCTGGCGCCGGGCGGGCGTAACCCGCTGTGGCTACGTGCCATGCGCGGTTTCTGCCGCTACGTGGCACCGGTGTTGATTCTGGGCATTCTGGTACACAATCTGTAATGCACACCTAAACGGCGTTACCCTTCCGGGGACGCCGTTTTTTTATAAGGAGCATGGCGCATGAGCAAACTGTTGATTCTTTACACCGGTGGCACCATCGGCATGGCGCCCACCCCCGCTGGCCTGGCCCCCGTGCCGGGCTACCTGCCAGCCCAGCTGCAGCGCCTGGCGCGCGACGGCGTAAGCTGGGACGTGGTGGAGTACCCGCAGCTGATCGACTCGTCCGCCATTACCGTGGCCGACTGGCAAAAGCTGGTGGCCGACCTGGCCGCCGCCTACGAGTGCTACGACGGCTTTGTGGTGATTCACGGCACCGACACCATGGCCTACACCGCCAGCGTGCTGGCCTTTGCGCTGGAAAACCTGGCCAAGCCAGTGATCGTGACCGGCTCGCAGCTACCGCTGGGCCACCCGCGCAGCGATGGCTGGGGCAACCTGGCCGATGCCATCGAGGCCGCTTGCCAGCCAGCGCTGCACGAGGTTGCCATCGCCTTTAACCGCCTGCTGCTGCGCGGCTGCCGTGCGCGCAAGGTAGACGCCGCCAGCTTTGCCGGCTTTGATAGCCCCAACGCCGCGCCGCTGGCCCGCTTTGGCATTCACGCCGGCTGGGACACCGCACAGTGGCGCCGTGGCAGTGGCAGCTTCCGTGCCGTGCTGCCGCAGCCGGCCAGCATCCGCAGCGGCTTCTTGCTGCCAGGCAGCATGGCGGCCGACTTTGGCCGCTGGTTGGCCGCAGACACCCCGCAGGCGGCCATCCTGCACAGCTACGGCAACGGCAACACGCCAGACGACGCCGCGCTGCTGGACGGCGTGCGTGTGGCCAGTGCGCGCGGCTGCCTGGTGGTGAACCTGACACAATGCGGCAAAGGCGCGGTAGAAGTAGGCGCCTACGCGGCTAGCCAGCCGTTGGCGCAGGCCGGCGCGCTAGCCGGCGGCGACATGACGCCGGAAGCGGCCAACGCCAAGCTGCTTTATCTGCTGTCGCAGGGCCTCAGCACACCCGCTTTACGCCAGTCCTGGGCCGCTAATCTGCGCGGTGAGGTCTCGCTGGCTGATTAAAAAATGTGCAGTGCCGGAAAAACATTGTGCGTCATGGGTTTAGGGCATCTGTCCACAACCACCCCACAGCACTTTCCCGTACCGGCGTGCATAAAGCGCGGCAGGTGATTAAAAAATAGTCAGCCGCGCTTTATGCCTGCCGTATCAAGCACTTGCCCGTCTTTTCCACAGCCCGCCCACACCCTTGCTCCCACTGGGTGTGGGCGTTTTGTCTTAATGCATGCTTGGGCCGTGTCTGGCAGGGTGTGAACAGCCAAGGCAGGGCCTGCCGCGCAGGGATTGCTTAAAAAATAGGCTAATAGTGCTTTATTTCGATAAATCATCAGCTTGTGGCACTTTTCCACAGCCCGCCCACACCCTTGCTCCCACAGGATGTGGGCGTTTTTACGCATACTATGGATAGCCGGGCCCGCTGTGCCGCCCTGTGCTGCAGGCGGGTAACAGGGCAGGGCGGTTGCCGCGTATAATGGGCGGCATATGTCTGACGCTTGCCCCCCTGTACGCATTGCCATTGTCGGCCCCGAATCCTGCGGTAAAAGCACCTTGGCCGCACAGCTGGCCAGCCGGCTGCAGCAGCACGGCGTGGTGGCGGTAGCGGTGGCAGAGTACGCCCGTGCCTACTATGCCCACCGGCCTTACCAGCCCAGTGCCGCCGATATCCTGGCCATTGCCCGCGGGCAGCTGGCCGCCGAGCAGGCCGCTTGCGACGCCGGTGCCAGCGTACTGCTGTGCGATACCACGGTGCTGACCTGCCGTATCTGGGCCGAGGTCGCCTTTGGCCAGGCCGAGCCGGCACTGCTGGCCATCAACCAGCCGCATCGCTACACGCAGACGCTGCTTACCGCGCCCGACCTGCCATGGCAGCCGGACCCGCTACGCAGCCACCCCGATAGCCGCGACTGGCTGTTTGGCCTGTACCGCGATGCCTTGCAGGCGGCCGGTGTGCCGTATCAGCTGGTAGCAGGGCAGGGGGCGCAGCGCCAGGCGGCTGCGTGGGCGGCACTGCGGCGGGTACTGCCGCAGCTGCCTGTTTTTTAGGCAGGCATGGCTTTCGCCTTACGGCTCAGCCAGTTAGGCTGTTTGTCCACAGCCGGTGCACAAGGCTGTCCCGCAGCGGTGTGGAAAGTAAAACCGGGCTGATGAAAAAACAGTCAGCCAGAAAATGGCAAGAACAAACAAAGGCTTGTGGCGCTTGTCCACAGCCGGCACACAGCCCTGTCAAAAGGCAGTGTGCACAACCCCTGTGAACAGAACCATGAACGAAATCTACGAACTGAGCGGCGACTACATCCCGCTGTGCGACCTGCTGAAAACCTGCGGTGTGTGCGACACCGGCGGCATGGCCAAGCACTTTATTGCCGAGGGCAATGTGCTGGTAGACGGCCAGGTAGAGCTGCGCAAGACCAACAAGATCCGTGTAGGCCAGCTGGTGTCCGGCGAGGGCTTTACCATCAAGGTAGTAGCCGCAGCGTGAGTACCTTGCAAGCCATCGGCCCAGAAGCGTTCGACGACGACTTCGACCCGCAGCCAGAGCCCCCCGAAGCGCCGGACGACTACGCCTGCTGCCACAGCGGCTGCCAGCCCTGTGTCTGGGATATTTACGATTCTGCGGTAAGTGAACACCGCCAGAAGCTGGCCGCCTGGCAGCTGCGCGAAACCGCACGCCAGGCCCGCGCAGCAAACAAAGGCCCTGATGAACAGCATTGATCTGCACTTTCACTCCACGGCGTCCGACGGCGGGCTCGCCCCGGCCGAGGTGATACGCCGTGCCGCCGAGCGCGGCGCCACCCTGCTGGCGCTAACCGACCACGACTGCACCGCCGGCCTGGCCGAGGCTGCCGCTACTGCCGCCGCCTGCGGTGTGCCCTTTCTGAACGGGGTCGAGGTGTCGGTGAGCTGGCAGCAGCGCCATACCGTGCACATTGTCGGCCTGGGCATTGATGCGGCCAACCCGGTGCTGCAAGCCGGGCTGAAATCCATCCGCGATGGCCGCGTAGAGCGTGCGCGCCAGATGTCGGCCTCGCTGGAAAAAGCCGGCATCCACGGCGCCTTCGACGGTGCCATGCGCTTTGCCGGCAACCCGGAAATGGTTGGCCGCACCCACTTTGCCCGCTATCTGGTGCAAAGCGGCGAGGTAAAAGACGTCAAAACCGTGTTCCGCAAATACCTGACCAACGGCAAACCGGGCTATGTGCCGCACGAGTGGGCCAGCCTGGAAGACGCCGTGGCGTGGATACGCGCCGCCGGCGGCATGGCGGTGATCGCCCACCCCGGGCGCTACGATATGGGGCGCACGCTGATCGAGCGGCTGATACTGGATTTCAAGGCCGCTGGCGGCGAAGCCATTGAAATCGCCAGCGGTAGCCACAGCCTGGACGACATGATCAAGTTTGCCCTGCACGCCCAGCGCCACGAGCTGTACGCCAGCGCCGGCAGCGACTTTCACGCGCCGGGCGAGGGCGGGCGCGATGTAGGCAGCACCCAGCCGCTGCCCCCCATCTGCCAGCCGGTCTGGCTACCGTTGGCCGCGCGCATCCAGCAGCCTGCGGCCAACCTAGCGAGCTAATGCCATGTCCCAGTTCTTTGTGATTCACCCGGAAAACCCGCAGGCACGGCTGATACGCGAAGCCGCCAAGATCATCCGCGACGGCGGCGTGGTGGCGTACCCCACCGACTCCTGTTACGCGCTGGGCTGCCACCTGGGCGACAAGAAAGCCATGGAGCGCCTGCTGGCCATCCGCCAGATCGACCTCAAGCACCACCTGACGCTGGTGTGCGCTGATTTGTCGTCGCTGGCGGCGTATGCCCGTGTGGATAACGGCCAGTTTCGCCTGCTGAAGGCCGCCACGCCGGGCAGCTTCACCTTTATTCTGGAAGCCAGCCGCGACGTGCCCAAGCGCACGCTGCACCCCAAGCGCGCCACCATCGGCCTGCGTGTGCCGGAAAACACCGTGGCGCTGGCGCTGCTGGCAGAGCTGGGCGAGCCCATTTTGTCCTGTACCCTGCAGCTGCCGGGTGACGACGCGCCGCTCACCGACCCTTACGAAATCCGCGAGCGGCTGGAACATCTGGTAGAACTGGTGATCGATGGAGGCTGGTGTGGCACCGAGCCCACCACCGTCATCGACATGACCGACGGCGTGGCGCTGATTCGCCAGGGCAAGGGCGACCCCGCGCGCCTGGGCCTGTAACCCTGCAAGGACCGCATCTTGGAAGAACTCAACCTGATCCAGAAGATTTCCGTATACGCACTGCCGGTATTGTTTGCCATTACCCTGCACGAAGCCGCGCACGCCTACGTGGCCAAGTACTGGGGCGACAGCACCGCCTACAACCTGGGCCGTGTGTCGCTGAACCCGCTGCGCCATATCGATCTGGTGGGTACCATCCTGCTGCCGCTGATGTGCCTGGCCGTGGGCGGTTTCCTGTTTGGCTGGGCCAAGCCGGTGCCGGTACGCTTTGGCAACCTGCGCAATGTACGTACCGGCATGCGCTGGGTTGCCGCCGCCGGCCCGCTGGCCAACTTTGCCATGGCAGTACTGTGGGTGCTGCTCTTCAAGCTGGCCGTGGTGATGAACAACGCCTATAGCGAGCCGCTGGCGCTGATGAGCCAGGCCGGTATCGGCATCAACGTGGTACTGATGGTGCTGAACCTGATGCCACTGCTGCCGCTGGACGGTGGCCGTATCGTGGAAAGCCTGCTGCCGCCGGGCCTGGCGTACCAGTATTCCCGGCTGGAGCCGTACGGCATGTGGATACTGCTGGCGCTGGTGTTTACCCGCACGCTGTCGCCCATCCTGAGTCCGTTTATCGAAATCGTACTGAACCTGCTCTACCTGCTGGTAAGAGCCTGACCTTTTTCTGAAAGCCATACATGTTTGCCAACCGTATTCTTTCCGGCATGCGCCCCACCGGCAGCCTGCACCTGGGCCACTATCACGGCGTAATCAAGAACTGGGTAGAGCTGCAGCACAGCCACGAATGCTTCTTCATGGTGGCCGACTGGCACGCGCTGACCACCAACTTTGACGACGTTTCCATCATCGGCAAATCCATCAACGAGATGGTGATCGACTGGCTGGCCTCCGGCGTGGACCCGGAAAAATCCACCATCTTCGTGCAGTCCAAAGTGCCACAGCACGCCGAGCTGCACCTGGCGCTGTCCATGGTGACGCCGCTGGGCTGGCTGGAACGCGTGCCTACCTACAAAGACCAGATGGACAAGCTGAGCCATAAAGACCTCACCACTTACGGCTTTCTGGGCTACCCGCTGCTGCAGGCCGCCGACATCCTGGTGTACAAAGCCGGCCTGGTGCCGGTAGGCGAAGACCAGGTGCCGCATATTGAGCTCACCCGCGAAGTGGCGCGCCGCTTCAACCACATGTTTGGCCGCGAGCCGAACTTTGAAGAGCTGGCCAAGGCCGCGGTGAAGAAAATCGGCAAAGCCGGCAAGCAGTTCGAGCAGCTGCGCACCGCCTACCTGCAAGACGGCAATACCGAGTCGCTGGAAAAAGCGCGCGAGATCCTGGCGCAAAGCCAGAACCTGGGCGGCGCCGACCGCGAGCGCCTGCTGGGCTGGCTGGAAAACAAGGGCAAGATCATCCTGCCGGAGTGCGAGGCCAAGCTGACCGCCGCCTCCAAAATGCCGGGCCTGGACGGGCAGAAGATGTCCAAGTCCTACGGCAACACCATCACCATGCGCGAAGCACCCGAAGCGGTCACCAAAAAGATTCGCGGCATGCCCACCGACCCGGCACGTGTGCGCCGCACCGACGCCGGCAACCCGGCCAAGTGCCCGGTATGGCAGCTGCACGAGGTGTACAGCGACGGCGCCACCAAAGAGTGGGTGAAAGCGGGCTGTACCAGCGCCGGCATCGGCTGCCTGGACTGCAAACAGCCGGTGATCGACGCCGTGGTGCGCGAGCAGCAGCCCATGTTCGAGCGTGCCGAGAAATACCTGAGCAACCCCAAACTGGTGCAAGAGATTCTGGCCGCAGGCAACGCCCGCGCCGAGCAGGTGGCCCGCGCCACCATGAACGACGTACGCCAGGCCATGGGGCTGGGCTACTGATACCGTAAACGGTATGGCCCGTAAAAAAGGTTGGCCGCAGTGCATGCGGCCAACCTTTTTTTGTGCCCTGTCGGTATCACCGCCATCCAGCGCCAGCTGCACGGGCCATGGCGTCAACCGCGCCTAGTGTGTCTGCGTCAGCATATGCGGTGCCAGCAAGGTATCCCAGCTATGCCGTATCCGCCGGTACTCGTCGGCACAGCCCTCGGCACGCTCGGCCGGTAGCTGGCCGCTGACAATCATGTCGTCAAAAGCGTCTGGCTGTGCCCCGTATAGCCAGCACATCACATTGTAGAAACGCTGTTCGTTTAGCGCGTGGCTGTCGGCCAGCGCTTCCATTTCGTACTCGCCGCTGGCGTTCAGCTGAAACCAGGTCGCCACATGGCCGATCTGTGCCACGCTGTTGGCAAACACCTGCTCGCTGTCACTATCCGGCTCGCCCAGCAGCGACACCACGGCCAGCTGGTCGGCCACATCCTCTTCGCGCCCGGTGGCCGGTAGCGCCAGCTCGTGTACCAGGGCGTGGCCCAGCTCATGCATAAACACAAAGCTCAGCACCCCTTGCAGATACGCCTCTT
This sequence comes from Vogesella mureinivorans, assembly GCF_007644035.1. Classification (GTDB taxonomy): domain Bacteria; phylum Pseudomonadota; class Gammaproteobacteria; order Burkholderiales; family Chromobacteriaceae; genus Vogesella; species Vogesella mureinivorans. Next base: position 86,397 of record NZ_VMTV02000512.1, read on the forward strand.
GCTCGGCCGCTGGCAGCTTTTGCGCCAGTGCCTGCTCCTGCAGCTCCACAATCAGCTCGTAGCACAGCGTAATGCTGTGTGCCTCCGGGTCGAAAAAGGCATTGCTGACACCACACTCCGCCGTGGCGACGTCGATATCACGCGGCAAACGAAACTGCGCATTCAGGCTATGCACCACCTCATCCAGCCAGCGCTCCTGTTTGGCCTGCTTGTACAAGCTGCGCAGCGCGCCGGTTTGGGGGGCCAGGTACACGGCCACAAAGCGCCCGTACGCCGGTAGCTGGGTACGCGGGGAAGACGCCTGCGTGGCGGCGGCATTGGCATCAGGCTGGCTGCAGCCGGGCAGGGTAGCCAGCAGGGCAGCAGTAAGCAGAAGCGTGGCTAGGCGAGTCATGGTGAACCTGGCGTACAATGATGGTCTGGCCAGTATAGGGGCGCCCCGCAACGCCCCGGATTGTTCAATAAATGCATATTGCCTGCCGGCCAGAGCGCCTGCGGCAGGTAAGAGACACCATGACCGACACCGCCTTCCAGCTTACCCCGCCAGCCCTGCCCGCCAGCGTGCCCATTGCCCATGTTTTCGGCCAGCCGGTGCTGGAAGTACCGCAAGACCTGTTCATCCCCCCCGATGCCCTGCAGCTGATCCTGGAAAGCTTCGAAGGCCCGCTGGACCTGCTGCTCTACCTGATCCGCAAGCAGAACCTGGACGTGCTCAACATCCCCATGGCCGAGGTCACCGCGCAGTACATGGGCTATATCGACGCCATGCGCGACGGCCGGCTGGAGCTGGCTGCCGAATACCTGCTGATGGCCGCGCTGCTGATCGAAATCAAATCGCGCCTGCTGCTGCCGCGCCCGCCGGTAGAAGGCGACGACGACCCGGACGACCCGCGCGCCGAGCTGGTGCGCCGCCTGCTGGAATACGAGCAAATGAAGCTGGCCGCGCTGGCGCTGGACAAGCTGCCGCAAGCCGACCGCGACTTTGCCTGGCTGGCCGTGCTGGTAGAGCAGTCCGCCGAGCAGCGCTTGCCCGACGTCAGCCCGCTAGACCTGCGCCAGGCCTGGCTGGCCATCCTGTCGCGCGCCAAGCACAACCGCCACCACAAGGTAGAAAAAGACGAGCTGTCGGTGCGCGAACAGATGAGCTGGATCCTGCGCTACCTGGACGGCCGCGACTACGTGTCGTTTGAAGAGCTGTTCGACATCCAGAAAGGCGTGGCCCACCTGGTAGTGAACTTCATCGCCGTACTGGAGCTGGTGAAAGAGGGCATGGTGAAAGTCAGCCAGGACGAGCCGTACCAGCCCATCTACGTGCGGCTGGCGCTGGTGTAGCCCGCTAATCATCGTGGGGTGGATTAATCATGGCGATGACAGGGCTCGTCAGTGCGGGGTGATCGGTCCGTTTTGGCCGTGAAGCAAAGCGGCTCAGACTCGCCCTGGCGTGGTGTTGGCCAGTGAGCGAAACTCTCTGCACATGTGTGCCTGATCGCTAAAACCGAATTGTAGTGCCACCTCTGCCAGCCTGGCGTCGGGGTGTAACAACAGGAAACTGGCGGCATTTCTTACCCGCAAGATACGTTGATACTGTTTGGGCGTCATATCCAGCCATTGCCGGAACAGCCGCTCTATCTGGCGTTGGCCGCGTGGCAGTGATGTGTCGGGCAAGGCGGGTGAATCAGCGATTGCCAGTGCCTGTAATGCACTCTGCAACGCAGATGGAACCAGCTGCCGTAAAACAAGATGCACCTCTGCCCAGTTGCTGAGTAGCTCAAGGTGGCGGTGCGTATCGTCACAATCCGACAATCGCTGGTAGAGAGGATAAAGCGCATGGCGGTGATCGTCGGTGGGGGCAAGCCGCGTCATGCCTTCATAGTGCTGGCCAAGAACACCATATGCTGTTGCCGGATGAAAGCGTATGCCAGCAAGGCGAGAACCGGGGTATAGCGTCACCTCGCCTGATGATTTAGCTACCGGGCACAGAATCACCCCGTGCGGTAGGCCGATATCATCAATTTCGATCTTGCCGGCCTGTGCAAACAGAATGCCGCTGCTGGCATCAGAGTAAAGGCGTCTGATAACCGGCACGGGGTGATCGGCGCATACAGTAGCAGACCATACGGCCTGCACCACGGCTTCAAGCTGCTTGTCAGGCTTGCGCAGCTTGAAGTCGAACGCACTGGATTTAACGTGGTTTGTTATGGCTGGCTACCTCGGGTTTGAATGCCTTCACCAGACGATTCCAGCTATTAATGGCATTGACCGCAATGGTCAGATCCACCACGGCCTGCTCGCCTAGCGTTGCTTTTGCATCGTGAAAGTGCTGATCCTCAATACGTTGACCGGACGTCACTAACTCGGCCCAGCCCAGTGCTGCACGTTCCGTGGAACTGTATATCGGCATATCGCGCCAAGCGCTCAAGCCTATCATGCGCGTGTAACTTTCTCCGCCCTCGTGTGCCTCATTGCTGTGGAGGTCAAGACAAAACGCACACTGGTTAATCTGTGAAACCCGCAGCTTGACCAGCTCCCAGACCGCAAGCGTCAGCGTGTCTGACCGTGCAAACTGTTCATGCAGGTAGCTTTCTTGCGCCATCAGGATCTTCATGGCCGGTGTGGCGAAGGCAAAGTAGTCGATACGCATGGTGGTGGTTCCCTGTGAGTAGAGACGCCAGCTTACTTAGGCGTGCCGACCCGCTCTTGAATAAAACCGACATGGCGTGCCGGTTTTCAGGGCCGTAGGTTGGGCTGAATGAAATGAAGCCCAACGTTTACCGCGATTCGCAATAAATTCCGCGCAGGATGAGACAATGTTCGGCTCGGTAAACGCTGGGCTTCGCTGCGCTCAACCCAAGCTGCCATGCCGGTGGCCACGCCACGCTTTGCCCACCCTACTTGCTATCGGCGTCTTCTTCAAAAATCAGAAAGCCTTCTCCATCATAAGCACCCACGATCATCATGGTGTTGCCTTGGCGTAAGTGCGCCAGTGCAAAGAAAAGCCAGGGGACGCAGTTTTCGGCTACGGCTGTGATCAGCGTTTGCTTCAGAAGTCGCACACCCGAATAAAGGTAGTAGATATCACCGTCTATCAGATGGGCGGGTAAGTCGGCTTCGCCAATGTCCAGATAAGGTTCCCGAACCAGTAGCTCGGTGACGTGCCGTGCCTGCAGGTAATCGGCGAGCATGGCGGTGCCGTCATCTGCTGAAGAGCCGCTGCCGTTAGTAAAACTGCCATCCGGTAGTGGCTGTCCGTTTATGCTGGTGATCCGCAGTGAAGCGTAAGAACAAGGGCTTACCGGTAGGCTGAAGTCTGCCGCAAGCGCCTCAAGGTATGCGATGGCGGCGGTTCTTGCCTGGCCATGCATCAGGGGGATGACGCGATGTTGAGAGCTGGGTGCCATTCGGTTTCCTTCATACAAGACGGTATCTACGTCTAGTTATCCGTTTGATGATAAGGCAAATGCCATACGGGCAAAACGCTTTGCGGCCAACCTTGCTTTACACCCCATCTCGCGCCCATCACACCGGCCGTGGCATCATAAAACCCGCCGCACCCGCACATCCCTGAACCACTGCCCACTCCCACGCGGCCTACCCAAACGAAAGCCCCCATGCGTACCTTTGCCCTGTTTGTTGTGACCGCGCTGGCCGAGATCATTGGCTGCTATTTGCCGTGGCTGTGGCTGAAGCAGGGGGCGTCGGCCTGGCTGCTGCTGCCGGCGGCCGCCAGCCTGGCGCTGTTTGCCTGGCTGCTGACACTGCACCCGGACGCGTCTGGCCGCATCTACGCGGCGTATGGCGGGGTGTACGTGAGCGTGGCGCTGTTGTGGCTATGGGCGGTGGATGGCGTGCGGCCAACCCTGTGGGATGCTGGCGGTGTAGCGCTATGTCTGGCAGGTATGCTGGTGATCATGCTGGCACCGCGTACTGCAGGGTAGGGCTGTTCTTTCCGCGCGGGAGCGGCTAGTATTTCTATAAATATTCCGCTCGTCTTGCCATGCGTATCGAAGCCGCCAGCGTGCTGCACAGCCACGCTTACCCCGCGTATTTCCAGCAGTGCCGTGCCGATGGCTGCGAGCACTACCGCCATAGCCAGGCCACGCCTGCGGTGTTTTACCAGCAGGTGCTGGACCATGCCGCCGGCCGCCACCTGCCGCCGGGCTACGTGCCTACGCAGACCTGGTTTGCGCTGGACGAGGGCGGTGACATTCTGGGCGCCATCCGCCTGCGCCTGGGCAGCACGCCGTTTATCCTGGACCAATGCGGCCATATCGGTTACGAGGTGCGCCCGGCGGCGCGTGGCCTGGGGGTGGCGGGCTGCCTGCTGGCGTACGTGCAGCAGCACGGGTCGCCGCAGTTGGATGGTGGCTGGCTGATTACTTGTGCCGATGACAATAGCGCGTCGCAGCGGGTGATCAGCCGCGCCGGCGGCGTACTACTGACCGCCACGGCGCAGGGGCAGGGCGAGGCGTGGCTGCGCTACTATCATCTGCCGTCGCGCCGGTATTGAAACAGCCGTACCGGTGGGCAAAAAATCGTGTAAAATCCGCGCCTTCCGTTCTGTTTTGCCCGTCTTGCGGCTGTCATGTCCACCATTACCGACCTCAATTACCTGAAGATCGTGCTGGAAACCGCCCTGCTTACCGCGCAGGAACCGTTAACCGTGGGCCAGCTGAAAAAGCTGTTCACCGAAGACGTGAAAGCGGCCTTGATCAATGACATCCTGGACGAGGTGCAGCAAAACTGGAAAGGCCGCGGGGTAGAGCTGGTCAAGCTGGCTTCTGGCTGGCGCTTTCGCGCGCGCGCCGAATTTACCCCGTACCTGGCCCGGCTTACGCCGGAAAAGCCGCCGCGTTATTCGCGTGCGGTCATGGAAACACTGGCCATCATCGCCTATAAACAGCCGGTTACCCGTGGCGATATCGAAGCCATACGCGGTGTATCGGTGTCTACCAGTGTGATGCAGACCCTGCTGGAGCGGGGCTGGATCGAAGTCATCGGGCACAAAGACGTGCCCGGACGCCCGGGGCTATACGCCAGCACGCACAAGTTTCTCGACGACCTCGGGTTTCATACCCTGCGTGATTTGCCGCCATTGGCCGAGCTGTCCACCTTGGTGGTCAGCGAGCCGGCGCCACCGGACGAAGAGCCCCTCGCTGATGAGGCGCCCCAATAAGCGCATCGCCCACACCGGCCCCGCCGGGCAAGGCCATGCCGGGAAGGCAGTACTCAGCCTGCGCATGCAGCTGCCTTCCGCACAGCTAAACAGGAAACACCATGTCTAAAGGACAACGCAATACCTCCCGCCAACCCGTGGCCCGCGTACGTGGCCAGGAAAGCGGCCAACCCCGCCAGCCCGATATGGGCCGCAGCGGTGGCGGCAGCAAGCCGTCCGGCCGTGGCAAACCCACCGGCAATTTTCTGACCCCGCGCAACGCCCCGGCCGCGCCGCAGGGCAAACCGGCCCCGGCTGCGCGCCGCGATGCCGCGCCGATCAACCCGGAAGGCCGCCGCGCCCCGGTAAACTACGATACCCGCCGCGCTGCGCCAGTACGTGGCGAGGCCGCGCTGCAGCACGAGCGCCGCTTTGGCAATAAAAACGCCGCCATGCCGGCCTCCGACGCCCCGCAGCCAGAATTCGGCAAGGCCCGCCGCGAAGGCCCGGCCCCGAAAGTACAGCGCGCCAAAAAGCTGGCACTGCGTGCGCCGAAGCAGGAAATCGTGGACCGCTCCGCCCGCCTGCGCGAAACCCGCGTGGATTACAGCAAGATCGAGCCGATCCGCCTGCAAAAAGCGTTGGCCGCGTCCGGTGTGGGCTCGCGCCGTGAAATGGAAGAGTGGATCGAAGCCGGCTTTATCACGGTAAACGGCAAAAAAGCCGCGCTGGGTGACAAGGTTGGCCCGCAAGACCGCGTGACGGCCAAAGGCAACCCGATCAAGCTGAAGTGGGCCGACCGCCTGCCACGCGTGATCATGTACCACAAGCAGGAAGGCGAAATCGTTACCCGTGACGACCCGGAAGGCCGCGTGACCGTGTTCGACCGCCTGCCGCAAGCCAAATCCAGCCGCTGGGTTGCCATCGGCCGCCTGGACGTGAACACCTCTGGCCTGCTGCTGATTACCACCAGCGGCGAGCTGGCCAACCGCATGATGCATCCTAGCTTCGAGTTTGACCGCGAGTACTCGGTACGCGTGCTGGGCGAGCTGACCCGCGAGCAGATGCAGGAAATGACCAAGGGCGTCGAGCTGGAAGACGGCCCGGCGGTGTTCCAGCGCGTGAGCGAAAAGGGTGGCGCGGAAGAGGGTGCCAACCGCTGGTACAACGTGGTGATCCGCGAAGGCCGCAACCGCGAAGTGCGCCGCATGTTCGAACACTTCGGCCTCACCGTAAGCCGCCTGATCCGCGTGCGTTTTGGTAACATCGGCCTGCCCCCGCGCCTGAAGCGTGGCCAGTACTATGAGCTGAACGAGGCGGAAGTAGCAGCGGTCATGAAATGGGCGGGCCTGACGGCAACCGGCCAGGCTAAAACCGGCAAGCGCGACTAGACATCACGCTGATAACGCCTCCGCTGTTGCGGGGGCGTTTTGTTTTTGTAACGAGGTAACCATGAGCAAGGCCTTTACCCGAGAGCAGGACGAAGACGCCGACGACGATCTGCCGGCAGAGCAGCGCCTGCCTGCGTCTACCAAGAACTACATTACCCCCGCTGGCTGGGAGCGCCTGCGCCAGGAGCTGAACCAGCTGGTAAAGCACGAGCGCCCGCACATGACCCAGGTGGTGAACTGGGCGGCCAGCAACGGCGACCGCTCGGAAAACGGCGACTACCTGTACGGCAAACGCCGCCTGCGCGAGATCGACCGCCGCATCCGCTTTCTGACCAAGCGGCTGGAGATCGCCGAAGTGGTGGACCCGGAACGGCGCGAAGCCACCGACCAGGTGTTTTTCTCGGCCACGGTGGATATCCTGCGCGGCAATGGCAGCGAGCAGACGCTCAGCATTGTGGGGGTAGACGAGATCGACCTGGCGCGCGGCCATATCAGCTGGATTTCACCCATCGCCCGCGTACTGCTGAAAGCGCGGGAGGGCGATAGCGTGTATTTTCGCGGGCCGGATGGCGAGGAGGAGATCGAGATTCTGGCGGTGCGCTACCAGCGCATCGGGGAGTAGGGCGCTGTCTATTGTATGCAGTGGTGGGGGGCGTGCAGGGTGGCTGGCGCAGTAGCCAGCGTGTTGGCCGCTCAGCTCTGCGGGCGGGCCATGACCTGGTTCACCTTTAGCCAGCCTTCGGTGGCCTGCTGGCCGGCTTCGCCAAAGGCTTGCAGCAGCAGGCGCGCCTGCTCGCGGTGCAGCGCTTCTTCCAGCTTGCGGCCTTCTTCGGTCAGGCGCAGCTCTTTCACGCGCTTGTCGTGCTCGGCGGTACCTGCCTCGACCAGGTCCATTTCCATCAGCTGGCGCAGCGGAATATTGATGGCCTGTTTGGTCACGCCCAGACAGGCCAGCAGGTCTTTTACCGATAGCCCGGGGTGCAGGGCCACAAAGAACAGAATGCGGTGGTGTACGCGCGCCAGGCCACGTTTGGCCAGCATTTCGTCCGGCTTGTCGGTAAAGGCCTGATAGGCATGAAAAAACGCCTTCATCGCATCGCGTAACAATGTGTTTGTGGGGGTGGAATTCATGTTGACGTGCTCGTCACAAAGCGTTAATTTGGTCAAACAATTTGACGTAAAAACAATACGTGTCTGCCAAGGAGAGTAACATGTTTTCAGAACGCATCGAACGCCTGTCCGGCTCGCTGATCCGCGAGATTCTCGCCGCTGCACAGCGCCCGGAGGTGATTTCGTTTGCCGGTGGCCTGCCTGCGGCAGACTGTTTGCCCAAGCTGGATTTCAGTGGCGTACCGCCACACTTGGCGCAGTACGGCACCAGCGAAGGCGAGCCGGAATTCCGCGCTGCCATCGTGCAGGAGCTGGCGCGTATCGGCTTGGATATCGATGCCTCGCAGGTCTTGGTGCTGTCCGGCAGCCAGCAGGCGCTGGACCTGGCCGCCAAGCTGTTTATCGACCCGCACACCCCGGTGATTACCGAAGGCCCGACCTACCTGGCCGCCCTGCAGGTATTCAAGCTGTTTGGTGCCGACATCACCACCGTACAGCAAGAGCAGGGCCAGCTGCCGCCGGCCAAGCTGGCCGAGGCCATTGCCGCCAGCCAGGCCAAGCTGGCCTACCTGATTCCGTCGTTCCAGAACCCGTCTGGTGCGTGCTATAGCGAAGAAACCCGCCGCGGCCTGGCCGAGGTGATCGATGCGGCCAACATGCCGGTGATCGAGGACGACCCGTACCGTGCGCTGTCTTACGATGGCGAAGCCCCGCGCCCGCTGGTAACGCACCTGAAAAAAGCGCCGTGGATCTACTGTGGCTCCTTCTCCAAGACGCTGGCCCCGGGCCTGCGCATTGGCTACATGGTGGCCTCGCCCGAGCTGATGCCTTACCTGCTGAAGCTGAAACAGGCCGCCGATCTGCACACCAACCGCCTGGGCCAGTGGTTCAACACCCAGTGGCTGAACAGCGGTGACTACGTGGGCCACCTGAAAGAGCTGCAGCAAAGCTACAAGGTTGGCCGCGATGCCATGCAAACCGCGCTGGAAACCCACTTTGCCGACCTGGCCGACTGGCTGATACCGCAAGGCGGCCTGTTCTTCTGGCTGAAGCTGAAGCAGCCACGCGACACCCGCCCGCTGCTGAAAGTGGCGCTGGAAGAAAACAACGTAGCCTTCATGCCGGGCGAGGCGTTTTATGCCCAGCCGGAAGAGGGCATCGGCCACCTGCGCCTGAACTTCAGCCATGCCTCGCCAGAGCGCATCGAAGAAGGCATCAAGCGCCTGGCCGGCGTGATTCGCGCCGCGCAGTAAGTGCTTGGCAGGGTAAGGTTGGCCGCGGCCAACTAGCCATGCAACAAGGCCGCCAGGCATGCCTGGCGGCCTTGTGTCATCTGGACCTGCGTAGTAGCAATCAGGCGCTGATGGCGTTGTCTTCCAGCATGGTGACGCCTGGCAGACCGGAGCGGAAGACCGCTTGCTGCAGTGTCTCGATGGCTTTTTTGCGGAAGAACTGGCGGCGGGTGACCAGCAGTACCCGGCGTTGCGGGGCCGGTGCCTGGAACGGGATCACCGACAGCAAGCCCTCGTCCGCAGGGCTGACCGACGTAGCGGGTAGTACCGTCACACCCATGCCGCTGGCCACCATGTGACGGATGGTGTTCAGCGAGCTGCCTTGCACGGTGGAGGCCAGGCTGTTGGCCTGATATTGCTTGCTGGCCACTTCGCTGCAGGCTTGCAGTACCTGGTCGCGGAAGCAGTTGCCTTGCGATAGCAGCAGCACACTTTCCTCGCGCAGGTCGTCGGCCTGGATGCGCTCGCGCTTTTCCCACGGGTGGCCCTTGGGTGTGGCCACCATGAAGGGCTCGTCGTACAGCGCGTAGGCTTCGGTACCGGGCTCGTCAAACGGGTCGGCCACGATGATGGCGTCCACCTCGCCGCGCTTGAGCATTTCAGCCAGCCGCGCGGTGTAGTGTTCTTCCAGGATCAGTGGCATGTCCGGCGCCAGAATGCGCAGTGCCGGGATAAGGCGCGGCAGCAGGTAGGGGCTGATGGTAAAAATCACCCCCAGCTTCAGCGGGCCGGCCAGCTCGTTCTGGTGCTCGCCGGCCAGGCGTTTTACCGTGTCGGCTTCTTCCAGTACGCGCTGCGACTGTTCGATGATGCGCTCGCCGATTTCGGTGACAGATACCTCTTGCCCGCCGCGCTCAAACAGCGTCACGCCCAGCTCGTCTTCCAGCTTCTTGATGGCAATGGACAGCGTGGGCTGGCTGACAAAGCAGCTTTGCGCCGCGCGGCCAAAGTGGCGCTCGCGCGCCACTGCCACGATATAACGCAGTTCGGTGAGGGTCATGATTAGCGCTGGTGTTCCGGCAGCACGATATTGACTTCCAGTACCTCGAAGTCGTCCTGGCGTTCTACTTGTACCTTGATATCGTCCAGGTTGACCGAGACATACTTGGAGATCACCTCCATCAGCTCGCGTTGCAGCGCGGGCAGGTAGTCGGGTGCGCTACGGCCATTGCGCTCGTGCGCCAGGATGATTTGCAGGCGCTCGCGGGCAATGGAAGCGGTTTTCTGGCGTTTGCCAAAAATCATATCGATCAGGGACATGGCTTAGCCTCCAAACAGACGCTTGAGGAAGCCGATTTTTTCGGCTTCAAGGAAGCGCATAGGGCGGTCTTCACCCAGGAAACGGGCAACTACGTCGGCGTAAGCTTCGGCCGCATCGCTACCCTTCAGGTGGATGGCCGGCGTACCGGAGTTCGATGCCTGCAGAATGGCCTGCGATTCCGGAATCACACCGATCAGGTTCACGCGCAGGATTTCTTTTACATCGTCTACCGACAGCATTTCGCCCTTGTCCACACGACTAGGGGAGTAGCGGGTAATCAGCAGATGCTCTTTTACCGGCTCGCGGCCTTCGATGGCACGGCGGGATTTGGACGACAGAATGCCCAGGATGCGGTCGGAGTCGCGCACGGACGAGACTTCCGGGTTGGTGACCACCACGGCTTCGTCGGCAAACAGCAGCGCCAGCAGCGCGCCTTTTTCGATACCGGCAGGCGAGTCGCACACAATGTACTCAAAGCCCATGTCGGCCATGTCTTTCAGTACTTTTTCCACGCCTTCTTCGGTGAGCGAGTCCTTGTCGCGGGTTTGCGAGGCCGGCATCACGTACAGGTTGTCGCAGTGCTTGTCCTTGATCAGGGTCTGGTTCAGCGTGGCTTCGCCGTTGAGCACATTGATCAGGTCGTATACCACGCGGCGTTCGCAGCCCATGATCAGGTCCAGGTTACGCAGGCCGACGTCGAAGTCGATCACCGCAGTCTTGTGGCCGCGCAGTGCCAGGCCGGATGCAAAACTGGCGCTGGTAGTGGTCTTGCCCACACCACCCTTGCCGGAGGTAACAACAATGATTTTTGCCACGATGGTCTTCCTTGCGTCGTCGTGATTCGTGTTATTCGCCAAGCGCCGTCATGACGAGGCGCTCGTTTTCTAGATAAATCTGGGTCGGTTTGCCCTGAATGCTGTCAGGCAGTGCTTGCTCGATGGTGCGATAGACACCGGCAATGGATACCAGCTCGGCTTCCATTCCTTGTACAAAGATGCGGGCCTGGGTGTTGCCACGCGCACCGGCCAGTGCACGGCCACGCATGGGGGCGTACACGTGGATGCTGCCATCGGCGATCAGCTCGGCCCCCACGTTCACGGTGGCCAGCACTACCAGGTCGCCGCCTTTGGCGTAGATCTGCTGGCCGGCGCGTACCGGGCGGTCCACGATCAGGGTATTCGCGGCCACGGGTGCAGCGGCAGGCGCAGCGACCGGGGCTGGCTGGCTGGCGGGTGGCGCTGCCAGCTCGCTGCGAGGGCTGGCGCTGGCATTGACATAAGCCAGACCGTACAGGCGGGCCAGCTCGGCTACGGCCATATCACGGTGGCGCAGGGCGATGATGCGAATGCCCTTGGCCAGAAACAGTGCGCGGATCTGGTCCAGATCCAGGCTGGCAGGGTTGTCGATGGCGTCCAGGTCTAGCAGGAACGCTTCGCTTTGCGAGGCATCGATCTGGTTGCCAAAGCGGGCTTCCAGCGCCGCTTCCAGCTGTGCGCAATCACCACTGCGCAGCAGCACCGCCAGCAGGTCCAGGCTGGCAGACTTGATATCAAAAGGGTTGGCCGCAGGGCTCATTGTGTGGCTTCGCTACCGGATAGATTTAATTTATCACCGGAGTGTAAAGCTTTGGCGACGGCCTTTCAACGCATGCATGACATATTCGTTCGCCTCGATGGTAAAAGGCAAAACTGCCTGTGGTGTTTTCTGCCTTGCTGCTGCGGCAAGGCGTTTTGTGCTTGATATGCTTAACGTGCTTGTCATTTTTGGTGGCCATGATGTGGCAAAAGCTGTTGTAAAAAGAGAGCCTTAGTTGTTGTGCAGATGTAAATTTGCTTGACATTGCTGCACTGCAATATAGAATCCGTATTGCTGCAATGCAGCAACGAGACTAAACGACGGTTTTGCTGCTGAGTTCTCACATTCGAAAAGGATCATGTCCATGTTTACCAACGCACAAGAATTTTCCGCTTTCGGTCAGGCACAGTTTGATAAAGCCGTTCGCCTGTCTACCATTTTCCTGTCCAGCGCCGAGCGCCTGACCAACCTGCAGCTGGAAATCTCCCGCAAGCTGCTGGCTGCCAACGCTGAAACCCTGAAGCAGCTGTCTGCCATCAAGGACCCGAAAGCGTTCGCCGAATTCCAGGCCGGTCTGGCCCAGCCTAGCCTGGACAAGGCACTGACCACCGCCCGCGAAGTGTACGACGCTACCCTGGTAACCCAGACCGAGCTGACTTCCTTTGTGGAAGAGCAAGTGGCTGAAACCAACAAGCAAGTACTGGACGTGCTGGACCGCTTTGCCAAAAACGCACCGGCCGGTTCCGAGCCTGCTGTACAGGCACTGAAAAACCTGGTGACCTCCAGCAGCGCTGCTTTTGAAAATGCTTCCAAAACCGCTAAAAAAGTCGGCTCCGAGTTCGCCGAAGCCAGCGTGGAAGCTGCCGAAACATCGGCCAAAGCAGCAAGCGCAGCAGTTAGCCGCGCCCGCAAGACCCCGGCTACGCCAGCTGCCTGATCGCTAGCTAGTACATGAAAAGCCCGCTTCGGCGGGCTTTTTCTATTTCAGGTATGTGCTGTTGGCCGCAGGCTATCAAACAGCTTTCTGGCGGGCTGCCCCAGCTCCAGCGCGAGCGCCAGTAGCGTGGCCAGGGTGAGAGCATAGTGAACTTGCTGCTGCGGTGGCTGGCGAAAACTCTCCAGCACGCTGTCGGCATCCTGTGGCAGTTGATATACGCCATGCTGCGTCAGGTAATGCCGGCACAGGGCGGCCAGCTTGTCGGCCAACTGTTGCTGCTGGCGGACCAGGCTCAGCCAGTCTATCTGCACCGCAGCGCCCTGCATCTGGCTGGCATGCTGTGCCAGCGCCGGGCCGGCCAGGTAAAACAGGCTGTCAAAGACGCGTTTGCACAAGCCTGCCGCGCCCGCTGGCCCGCAGTACAGCCAAGGCTGCCCGGTACCGGCCAGGCTTTGCAGTAAGGCTTGGCACTGCTGGTGCTTGATAGGGTCACCCGAGACCAGCAGTGCGGTAGGGGATGTGGGCAAAGGCTGCCATAGCAGGCACAGCTCCATGTCGTCGGCTGGCTTATCGGCGTCTAGCGGCAATGGGCGGCAATGCAGTGTGATGCCTTGCCAGATGATTATGTCATGGCCTTGGGGCGCGCACAGGGCTGCTTGCTCGGCTGGCAAGCGGTGCAGCAGGATATCGCGGTCATGACTGGGTGCAAGCATGGTAGCGGCTAGCTAAGTTTCCATTCGAATGTTTGCAGCCGCTTGATGAACCATCCCAGAGCCTGGCCGGGCTGGCTTTCTTTCCAGGCATAGTGCAGCTGTACCGGCGCGCGCTTTTCTTCTACTTCCTTGATCACCAGCCGGCCGGCAGCTACATCGTCATGGATGCGGCAAAGTGGTAAGAAACCTACCCCAAGGCCTGCACGTTGAACAGCGATTTTGTCTTCTACTGTGGCAACGGTCAGACGGCTTTGACCTTCTTGTATCGAAACGCTGCGTGGAGGCAAACTGCGTGACGTATCTGCCGCCACGGCGACGCGGTAGCGGCGTATCAAATGCTGTGGAATGGGCTCGTCTGCCGTGGCCAAGGGGTGGTCGGGTGCCACGCAGAACACAAACTTGGTCTTGCCCATGCTGCGGGTCTGGAACACACCGCCCTGGCTGTTTTCGGTGGCGCCAATGGCCAGATCTGCCCGGCCGTCTACCAGCGCATCCCAGGTACCGCCAAACACCTCACGCGTGATACGCAGCTCGGTATCTGCCCCTAGCTGATTGAACTCTTCCAGCAATAGCAGCACATCGTCAAAGAACAGCAGGTCGGACATGGCAATGCGCAGCTCGCCTTCCCAACCGGTGGCGTGGGTCTTGACGCGGCTTTCTATCATGGCTGCCGAATCCAGCAACGATCGGCCTTCTTTCAGCAGTAGCTCGCCGGTAGACGTCAGCCTGGCTTTGTGGCCGCTGCGGTCAAACAGCTGCACGTTCAGGTCTTGCTCCAGCTTTTGCACACTGTAGGTGATGGCAGAAGGGACGCGGTACAGCTCTTCTGCGGCGGCGGCAAAGCTGCCGCGCCGGTCGATGGCATCCAGCACCATCAGGGCATCAAGGGATAGTTTCATCTTCAGAATATCTGAAAAAAAGTGTCAGAAAGTTACGCTATATCCATCACTGGCACAGCAATATACTGCCATTGACAGTTTGCTGCAGTGCAAAGGGTTGGTTTGTCAGCCATTTTTGATATTGGCACGGCCACTTTGCTATTGCCAGATTTTTTGAATTAGCGTGCTGTTCGCCAGCTAGCCTGATGGCACAGCCATGCTATGACTTCGGTCTATTTATATAGGTGAAATGCGATGACTACCAAACTTGCCGTTGTTTATCACAGTGGTTATGGCCACACCGCCAAGGTCGCAGAGCACGTGGCCGAGGGTGCCCGTGCCCATGCCGAGGTGGTACTGTTCAATGCCGACGAAGCGACTGCACGTATGGAAGAGCTGGCCGCATTCGACGCCATCGTGTTTGGTGCGCCTACCTATATGGGCAGTGTATCTGCACCGTTCAAAGCCTTCATGGATGCCAGCGCCAAGGTGTGGTACAGCCAGGGCTGGAAAGACAAGATCGCCGGTGGTTTTACCGTGTCCAACAGCCCTAGCGGCGACAAGCTGAACACCCTGCAGCAGCTGTCGGTGTTTGCGGCACAGCACAGCATGATCTGGGTCGGCACCGGCCTGATGCCTGGTGGCACCATTGGCAGCGATATCAACCGCTACGGTAGCTCGCTGGGCCTGATGACCCGTACCGACAACGCGCCTGCCGAGGTAACGCCGGATGCGGCCGACCTGGAAACCGCGCGCCTGTTTGGTGCCCGCCTGGCCGAAAAAGCCGCGCAGTTCAAACGCGGCGCCTGATGCGGCCAACCGTATTGCAGGCAATAAAAAAGCCGGGGTAACCCGGCTTTTTTGCGTGCGGCGGCAGGCTTAGCCTTGCTTGGCGCGCTCGATACCTTCGTTCAGCTCGCGGGTCGCGTCTTCCAGCGTGCCCCAGCCATTGATCTTGACCCATTTGCCTTTTTCCAGGTCTTTGTAGTGCTCGAAGAAGTGCACCATCTGGTCGCGCAGCAGCTGCGGCAGGTCTTCCAGCTTCTGGATGTCCTTGTACATCGGGCACAGTTTTTCTACCGGCACGGCGATCAGCTTGGCATCTACGCCGCCGTCGTCTTCCATCTTGATCAGGCCCAGGGCGCGTACGCGGATCAGCACACCAGGTGGCAGCGGGAACGGGGTCACCACCAGCACGTCTACCGGGTCGCCGTCACCGGCGATGGTTTGCGGTACAAAACCGTAGTTGGCCGGGTAGAACATGGAAGTGCCCATGAAGCGGTCTACACACAGGGCGCCGGTTTCTTTGTCGAATTCGTATTTGATCGGGGCGCTGTTGGCGGAGATCTCGATCACAACGTTGATGTCGTTAGGCATGTCCTTGCCTGGGCTGATCAGGTCGATATTCATACGCGGTGTCCTTGTTAGGGTAGGGTAGAGTGAAACAAACCACGGGATTATAACAGCAGCACCGGCAAGGTATAATCGCCACTATTGATGACTGCCATAAGCCAGCATGATGCTAGACAAACTGATTACAGAATTCGACCGCGGCCTGCGCACCCTGTTTGCGCCGGCAGTCAGCAGCCGCCCCCGCCCGGACCACGCGCTAGCCGAGGCCGAGCTGACGGCTGCGGAAAAACAACACACCATCGGCCTGATGCGGGTGAACCACTGCGGCGAGGTATGTGCGCAGGCGCTGTACCAGGGCCAGGCGCTTACCGCGCGCAACCCTGCCGCGCGCGAGGCGCTGCGCCATGCCGCTTTTGAAGAGGTAGAGCACCTGGCCTGGACCGAGCAGCGCATCCGCGAGCTGGGTGGCCGCCCCAGCCTGCTGGGCCCGGTGTGGTACACCGGCTCGCTGGCCATTGGCGTCACGGCCGGCCTGCTGGGCGACAAGTGGAACCTGGGCTTTCTGGAAGAAACCGAAAAGCAGGTCGGTGCCCACCTGGATAGCCACCTGCAGCAGCTGCCGGAGCAGGACGCCAGAAGCCGCGCCATTGTGGCGCAAATGCGCGACGATGAGCTGAAGCACGCCGACATGGCGCATGATTTTGGCGCTGCGCCACTGCCACTGCCGGTAAAAGGGCTGATGAAGCTCACTGCCAAGGTGATGACGGCCACCAGCTACCGCGTGTAAGCCACCCTGTAGCACCCAATAAAAAAGCCCGCCAGAGTGGTAATGCCGTTCACTTAAGCAAGTGAACGGCATTTTTGTCTGGACGGTTTTTGAGAATAAAGAGGCGAGGTATTGAATCCGCTTCGCGGATGATGTTTGACATCCCCGGTTCCGCCCGGCGGACGGGAAAGGGGGCGGGTCGCCGCCCCCTTTTCTATCGCTGAGCGAATCAAAGATTCGCACGCAGACCCCGCGCCCCGGGGCTGCTCGAAACCCCGTGCAAAATGGCCCGCCCCAGGCGCCGCCGAACTCGCCGCGTGCTAACGTCACGCGGCTCAAACAAATCGGCGTCTTAAAACCTGGGGCGCCCCCTTTTGCCCGGCTCGCGCCAACGGGAAGGGGCGCTTCACTCACGCCCTCCCACTTGATGGCCAAGCACATTCGCCTAACTGACTGGCATTGCCGCGAAAGCGGGCTTTTTGCTGACGCTAGGCTCTGCGGCCAACCCCAAGGTTGGCCGCAGCCGCTTAGAAGAACACGAAAGTCAGCAGCACAAAGGTCGGAATCAGGAACAGGCAGGCCCAGCCGATGTAGGCAAAGAAGCTGGGCATGGCTACGCCGCGTTCTTCCACAATGGCTTTCACCATGAAGTTCGGCGCGTTACCGATATAGCTGTTGGCACCCATGAACACCGCCCCCATCGAAATGGCCAGCAGGGTGTTGGCGCCGGGGCCCATCAGCTGCTGGGCATCGCCACCGGCCAGGTTGAAGAACACCAGGTAGGTGGGGGCGTTATCCAGGAAGCTGGACAGCGCGCCGGTTAGCCAGAAGTAGGCACCGTTTACCGGGGCACCATCCGGCGTGCTCACCATGCTTACCAGCCCGGCAAAAGCACCGGCCTTGCCGGCTTTCAGCATGGCCAGTACCGGAATCATGGTGATGAAAATGGCGGCAAACAGCTTGGCTACCTCCAGCATCGGGCCCCAGTTAAAGGCGTTGGCCTGGCGGCAGCGGCCCGGGGTGAGCTTGAGCGACAGCAGGGTTACGCCCAGCAGCAGGATGTCGCGCACCACGTTTTGCAGCTCGATATCCAGGCCACCAATATGCCAGCTGATGCCTGGCTTCCAGATGCCGGACAGCAAAACGGCCACCACAATGCCGCCCAGCAGGGCAAAGTTCACCTTGCCTTCAATGCTCACGCGCGAATCCGGCGTCGGGTCTGGCAGCGGCGGCAGGTCTTCTTCCTTGTGGTAGTAATGGCGGTCCAGCAGGTAGAACACCACCAGCAGGATGGCGCTAGCCAGCGCCATCGGCGCCAGCATGTGCACCATGGTCCAGCCAAAGCCCACACCCTTCAGAAAGCCCAGAAATAGTGGCGGGTCGCCCAGCGGTGTCAGCGAGCCGCCGATATTGGCTACCAGAAAGATGAAGAACACAAACACGTGTGTTTTGTAGCGGCGGTTGTCGTTGGCGCGCAGCAGCGGGCGAATCAGCAACATGGCCGCACCGGTGGTGCCGGTAAAGCTGGCCAGCACGGTACCTACGCCCAGAAAGCCGGTATTCAGCAGCGGCGAGCCGTGCAGGTTACCGCGCAGGTAGATACCGCCAGCCACGGTAAACAGCGATATCAGCAGAATGATGAACGGCACGTATTCCAGTACCAGTGTGTGCGCCATTTCGTAGGCGGTAGCGCCCAGGCCGTGGCTGGCGGCAAATGGCACGATGAACAGCAGCGACCACATGGCAGCGATCTTGCCGAAATGGTGGTGCCAGACGTTGGCCGCTAATAGCGGCAGCAGGGCAATGGACAGCAGCATGCCGGCAAACGGCAGTGCCCAGGCAATGGCCAGTTCGCCGCCGTTGATGCTGGCCTGCGCAAACGCAGGTAACAGCAGCAGGGCGCCGGCCAGCAGGTGCGGCAGACGGGAGAGGTTCATGGTGAATCCTGTGTTGTCGGTAACGCAGCCCGTTCCGGCGCCGGATGCGTCGTCCTTTATGGTTTGCTCTGTCAGGGGTAACCGGAAGCGCGGCAGTTTACCAGCATCTGCCAGTGGTGGGGCTATCGGGGCTTTCCCCTTGCTGTTGCAGAATGTAAACAGCTGATATGCCAAGCAAAACGGCACCGCGCGTGAAGGCGGTGCCGTGTGCCGGTGGTGGGGGATTCAGGCGAGTAGTGCGCTTTGACTGCGCGCCAGTAGCGCGGCCCAGCCTGGCTCGGCGGCGCTGCCGTCTTTCAGCGCTACGCCGCTACCCTGCTGCAGCGCGGCGCGTATCAGCCACGCCAGCTTGAACGCCGCTAGCGGGTAGGGCAGGCCGGCTGGGCGCACATTCGAAATACAGTTGCGCTCCGAGTCCATGCGGCCAACCTTGGGTGCGCTGGTCAGGTAGACGCCCAGGCTGTCTGGCGAGCTCAGGCCGGGGCGCTCGCCCAGCAGCATGACCACCAGCCGCGCCTGCAGGCACTCGCCGGCTTCGTCAGCCAGCGCCACGCGGGCCTGGCTGGCGATGACCACCGGGCCGACGTGTAAGCCCGCCTCGGCCAGATACGGCAGGGTGGCGGCCAGCAGCGGTGCGGCGTGGCTGGCGGTGGCCAGCGACGACAGCCCGTCGCCCACCACAAACAGCACATCGCAGCCGCCGGCCTGCTGTGCCAGCAGCTGCGCGCGGCTATCGGGGTGCAGCCTGCGACCCAGGTCGGGGCGCTGCAGGTACTGCGCACGGTTGGCCGCAGCGGACTGCACCTGCAGCACGCTATGGCCAGCCTGCGTGAGCGTGGCGGCCAGCGCGGTGCTGTCCAGCGGCGTGTGTACTGCATCGCGTGCCTGGGCGTGCGCCAGCGCAAAGCGCAGCGTTTCGCGGGTGGGCAGGCTGGCACCGGCACGGCCCAGCGCAATGCGCGCTACCGTGTGCTGGCCCAGCGCCTGCCAGCTGTCTTCGGTAATGGTGTCGGGGTTGGCCGCGGCGCCGGGGAAGGGAATCACGCTCATGCTACGGTCTCCATCAGGCCCAATAGCGGTGGCTGCTGGCCGTGTGCCTGCAGGCGGCCCGCGCGGGTAATGGCCATGGTTTCCAGCCAGTCTTCAAATTCCGGCGCCCGTTTCAGGCCCAGCAGCTCGCGCAGGTACAGCGCGTCGTGAAAGGACGTGCTCTGGTAGCCCAGCATGATGTCGTCGGCGCCGGGCACGCCGATGATGAAGTGGATACCGGCGGTACCCAGCAGGGTGAGTAGGGTGTCCATATCGTCCTGGTCGGCCTCGGCATGGTTGGTGTAGCAGATGTCGCAGCCCATGGGCAGGCCCAGCAGCTTGCCGCAGAAGTGGTCTTCCAGGCCGGCGCGGATGATCTGCTTGCCGTCGTACAGGTATTCCGGGCCGATAAAGCCCACCACGGTATTCACCAGCAGCGGGCTGAAGTGCCGCGCCACGGCGTAGGCGCGGGCCTCGCAGGTTTGCTGGTCAGCCCCCCAGTGCGCGCCGGCGGAGAGCGCGCTGCCCTGGCCGGTTTCGAAATACATCACGTTGTTGCCCACCGTGCCGCGCTGCAGGCTGCGTGCTGCGTCGTGCGCCTCTTGCAGCACGGCCAGGTTGATGCCGAAGCCGCTGTTGGCCCGCTCGGTACCCGCTACCGACTGGAACACCAGGTCCACCGGCGCACCGCGGTTGATCAGCTCCAGCGTGGTGGTCACGTGCGTGAGCACACAGCTTTGCGTGGGGATGGCGTAACGCAGGCGCACCTCGTCCATCATCGCCAGCATGGTGTGGATGGCCTCCGGGCTGTCGGTGGCCGGGTTGATGCCGATCACCGCGTCGCCGGCGCCGTACAGCAGGCCGTCCAGCATGGCGGCGGCAATGCCGCGCGCGTCGTCGGTGGGGTGGTTGGGCTGCAGGCGCACGCCCATGTGGCCGGGCAGGCCCTGGGTATTGCGAAAGGCGGTGACCACGCGGCATTTGCGCGCTACCAGAATCAGGTCCTGGTTGCGCATCAGCTTGCTGACGGCGGCGGCCATTTCCGGCGTGATGCCGGGGGCCAGTGCGGCCAACGTGGCAGGGTTGGCCGCATCGGACAGCAGCCAGTCGCGAAAGCCGCCCACGGTCAGGTGCGCCACGGCAGCAAAGGTGGCGGCATCGTGGCTATCGATAATCAGCCGCGTGATCTCGTCGTCTTCGTACGGGATGATGGGGTGCTGCAGAAAGTCGCGCAGCGGCACGTCGGCCAGGCAGTAGCGTGCTGCTACGCGCTCTTCGGCGCTGGCGGCGGCCACGCCAGCCAGCAGGTCGCCGGAGCGCAGCGGCGAGGCGCGGGCCAGCAGGGTTTTGAGGTCGGCAAAGTGGTAACGGCGCGGGCCAATGGTGATGTGGTACATGGTGCTTCAGGGCCGGCGCAGCCGGCCCTGCCTCGACGGAGTATCAGGATGCTTCGGTGGCCAGTGTCGGCTTCACGGAGGGCTCGCTGGCCTCGCCGTGCAGCAGCGCGTCGTGCGCGGCAGCGGCACGCTGGCGGTGGGTCGCCAGGTAGTAGGCAAAGCCGGCCGCCATAATGGCCAGGAACAGGCCGGTCAACATGGTGTTGTAGTACACCATGGCTACTAGGCAAACCAGCGCGCAGCCCAGGGAGATGGCGGGCAGCAGCGGGAACAGCGGCGCGGCGTAGGGGCGCGCCAGGGCGGGCTCGCTGCGGCGCAGCTTGAACAGCGACAGCATGGACACGATATACATCACGATGGCGCCGAATACCGACAGCGTGACGATGTTGGCGGTGAGTGGCAGGCCGCCAATCTGGATAAAGCTATCGCTGAAGATGGCGGCGATACCGATCACACCGCCAGCCAGAATGGCACGATGCGGGGTCTTGAAGCGCGGGTGTACCACCGCCAGCGCAGGTGGCAGGTAGCCGGCACGGGCCAGCGCAAAGATCTGGCGCGAGTAACCCATGATGATGCCGTGGAAGCTGGCGATCAGGCCGAACACACCCAGCCATACCAGCATGTGCAGCCAGCCGCTGTCACCGCCCACAATCACTTTCATGGCCTGCGGCAGCGGGTCGTTGATATTGGACAGCGTGCGCCAGTCGCCCACGCCACCGGCCATCACCATCACGCCCAGCGCCAGCGCTACCAGTGTCAGGATGCCGGCGATATAGGCGCGCGGAATGGTCCGCACCGGGTCGCGCGCTTCTTCGGCGGCCATGGCGGCGCCTTCGATCGCCAGAAAGAACCAGATGGCAAACGGAATCGCCGCAAAAATGCCGCCAATGGCCGCCAGGCTGAACGCGTCGTTGCCGGCCCAGCCGTGGGCGGTGAAGTTGGCCCAGCTAAAGCCCGGCGCCACCACGCCCATGAACACCAGTAGCTCGAAAATGGCCAGCAGCGTGACACACAGCTCGAAGGTGGCAGCAATGCTCACCCCCACGATATTCAGTGCCATGAACACGATATACGCGCCACAGGCAATCCACTTGGCGTCCAGCGCCGGGAACTGCACGTTCAGGTAAGCGCCGATAGCCAGGGCGATAGCCGGTGGGGCAAACACGAATTCGCACAGTGTTGCAAAACCTGCCACAAAGCCCCCCACCGGGCCAAAGGCGCGACGGGCGTAGGCAAACGGGCCGCCCGCGTGGGGGATGGCGGTGGTGAGTTCGGTAAAACTGAAAATGAAGGCGGTGTACATCAGCGCCACAAATAGCGTGGTGGCCAGAAAACCCAGGGTACCTGCCTGCGCCCAGCCGTAACTCCAGCCAAAGTATTCGCCCGAGATCACCAGCCCGACGGCGATGCCCCAGAGCTGCCAGCCGCCCAGCTTGCGTGCCAGGCCATGGTTGCTTGTGCTCATTGTTGTTGCTCCATGCTTGTTTGCTCCCTGCCTGCAGCACCCGCTGTCAGGCCTTCAACGCCATGGTAGGAAGCGCCCGCAGGCGGCCGGTATCGCAAAACGGAAATTACCGTTACCCCCCAATGCACATGTGCCGTGGTTTACGGCAATATTGCAATCTTCGTGCCGGCGCTACGCACCGGAATAGTGCGTAACAAGGCGGGGAAGGTTGGCCGCACGCACTCGCCTTGCGCACCCGGCCGGGCTGTTGTGCACGATGCTGGCGAATTTGCCGCTTTTGGATAGCCAATGTCATGAGCGGTAGCTGGTGCAGCTTTTGCTAGGTTTTCGATGTGGTTTTTAGCAAACGGAGGACGTTGTGCACGCACTCACCGGCATGGCCAGCATGCAGCTGACCACTCGCATGGCCGTCGACGCGGCCGATCACGCGGCCTTCATCACCGGCTGGCAGCAGGACTACGCCCAGCTATCCTGCGGGCGCTATCAGGGGCGGCTGGACGAGCTGTGCCTGCCGCGGCTGCAGCTGTTTCGCGAATACGCCTCGTGCGAAACCTTCCAGCATTGCCAGCCCTGGCAGGGGGCCATGTGGTTTGGCATACCGCACCCGGCAGCAGGCGACCGCCTGCGCTTTGGCGGGCGCAGCGTGGCGCCGCACAGTGTGCTGGTGTCACCGGGCGGGCGCGACTTTACCCTGCGTACACCGGCCAACTTCCTGATTTACGGCATGGTGCTGCCGCTGGCGCTGCTGGATCTGCACACCCAGCTGCATACCGGCGCGCATGCCCCGGCCAGCTGGCAGCAGCCGGGTGTACTGACCCTGCCGCCCGATGTCTACCAGCAGCTATGCCAGGCTTTCGACAGCGTGCTGGATAGCCCGCCAGCGCACGCGGTACCTGCTGTGCTGGCCCAGGTGAGCGTGGCTGCGCTGGTGCAGGCCTTGCGCCAGGGGCAGGGCCTGGTACAGCAGGGGCCCAGCCCGATACAGCGCCGGCATCTGGACTGGGTCGCGGCGGCCTGTGCCCTGGCTGCCAGCCCGGCCGACACGCTGCCTACCGTAGATATGCTGTGCGAGCAGCTGCACGTTACCCGCCGTACCCTGCAAAACGGCTTTCAGGAGGTGGCCGCCACTAGCCCGCTGCAGTTCTTGCGCGCGCTGCGGCTGAACCGGGTGCGCCAGGTATTGCGAGCGCCCGCCGTGGATAACCTCTGTATCAATGATCTGGCTGCAGAATGGGGCTTTGCCAGCCCCAGCCACTTCAGCTACGACTACCGCCGCCTGTTTGGCGAAACCCCCAGCCAGACACGTTTGCACGCTGCCGGCCTGGCCTCCGCCTAGCCACGCGCTGCGCCTGGCAAACCGGCCTGCCGGTTTCTTGCCTGTTACCGCCTAAACGCTACCCCCACCACCCGCATCCTGGCCGCGCGCTGCCCGACGGGCAGGGTTGGCCGCACCCCCTATCGCTGGCGCGATAAACCACAGGCATCGGTTTGATGCCGCGTGTTCTGCTGCTTTCCATTTGAAAATATGTATGACATGGGGCTTGATTAATACATAATATTGGTTTTGATATTCGACAGTTAATGCTAAAAACCAAGGCCGTTTTTCCGGCTAGCTTTTATTGCTTATTTTATTGATTGCAAGCGATGTCGGCCGCTGTGCGCTAAGGGTTTGGGGTAGAGGATGCTAACGATGGAATCTGGAAGCCTGCCATACAGGCAGGCTGGCCAAGGTGGGTACAGGGGGGCGGCAGTATGGCTATGGCCTGTTGCCGTGGCGATGATCGCCGGGCCAGTTTGGGCGCTGGATGTGCCTGCGGTACCCCTGGTGACGAACGCGTCGACACAGACCCCGTTAAACCTGCTGGTACTGGGTAAAGACCACAAGCTGTTCTACGAAGCCTACGACGACGCGTCCGACCTGGACGGCGACGGCCTGGTGGATACGCGCTACAAGCCCGCTAGCATTGACTATTACGGCTATTTCGACAGCAAGAAATGCTATGTGTACAGCAACAGCAACGGCCGTTTCGACCCGGTGCAGACGACGGCCAACAAGCAGTGCAATAGCGGCAGTAATACGGCGCAGTGGTCCGGTGACTTTCTGAATTACCTGACCACCGCGCGTATCGATGCCCTGCGGCGCGTGCTATACGGTGGCAGCCGCTATCTGGATGAGGCTGTATCCGGCAAGCTGGGCAGCGGCCGTGTTGTGCTGCAGCGCGCTTACATCCCGCAAGATGCCCACGCCTGGGGCAAGCAATACACCAGTATCGCGGTGGACGGGTTCGACTTGAGCCTTTATGCCCCTGCCAGCTGGCTGCCTGCTGGTGGCGAGCGCACGCTGTTTGCCAACGTCACGATTGGTACCGAGACCAATGCCCCGCTGCTGCGCTTGGTCAAGGTGCCTTCCACCGTGAATATATGGAACTGGGTGAGTAAAGAGCGGCCGGTAGCCGGGGGCAACTACGATATCGGTAAGGGCAATGTGTCGATTAACCCTACCGATTTCTATGTACGAGTCAGGGTGTGTGACGCCAGCTTTCCCGAAGACAACTGCAAGAAATACAGCGATGGCAGCCTGCGCCCATCCGGCCTGCTACAGAAGTACGGCGACAGTAACCGCATGCGCTTTGGCCTGCTGACCGGTAGCTTTGACCAGCCGCTGGACGGTGGCGTGCTGCGCAAGAATATCGGCGATATCAGCGACGAAATCAGCACCACCAGTGGCCAGTTCCTGAGCGACAGCAACGGCATCATCAGCACGCTGAACAAGCTGCGGGTCGTGGGTTTCAAAAACTCCGACTGGACCTACGGCTGCGGTTGGGAGATTTCCAACAACCTGGGCAATATCGGCAACTGCCGTAACTGGGGTAACCCGCTGGCCGAGATGATGTACGAGGCACTGCGCTACTATGCCGGCTTGGGCCGCACCTCGGCGTTCAGTGCGTCCACCTCGGTAGATAGTGGTATGGGGCTGCCCGTGGAGGTGAACTGGCAAAACCCCTATGGCCTGGATGGCAGTAACACACCGCGCAATTACTGGTGCGCCAAACCCAATATCACCCTGATCAGCGACGCCTACACCTCATACGATACCGGGCTGCCCGGCTCGCCGTTTGGCAGCGAGAAGCGAGCCAGTCTGGGGAGTTTTGATGCGGCGGATGCCGGCAGCACGCTGTGGAACTGGGAGTTTGCCGGTGACAGCAAGAACATCGCCATCGGCGAGCTCTCCACGGCACCCGATAACGACCTGGCACCAACACTCAAAACAGCCAGCTCCTTTGCCACCATCCGCGGTCATGCACCGGGCGAGCCCACGCGCCAAGGGGGCTTTGGCACATCGCTACTGGCTTACTATGCCCGCAGCAATACCTTGATCAACCCGGCTAGCAGCAACAAGCCCAATGACAGCAGCCTGCTGCCCAAGATCAACACCTACGCGGTGTCCTTGTCCTCGCCGTCGTTGAAAGTGAGTATTCCGCTGGCGGGTAAGCTGGTCACCATCCAGCCCTTTGCCAAGTCGGTAGGCGGTGCGGGAGTCCCCAAGAATGGCTATTACCCCACCGACCAGATTGTGGACTACTACGTGACCCAGGTAGCCAATACGGCATTGTCCAATTACGACGCCAGCGTCAACGGTGGGCGGCCGTACTACAAGTTTTCCATCAACTATGAAGACGTAGAGCAGGGCGCCGACCACGATATGGACGCCATCGCCGAGTACACCATTGCGGTGACCAGCACGGGCAAGGTCAGCGTGGCGGTGGATTCCACCTATGCGGCCGGCGGCATCGACCAGCATATGGGCTACATCATTACCGGGGTAAAGCCGGTAAACAAAGGCCGCAGCGATGGCTTGTACCTGGTGGTGAAAGATATTGGTGGCGGGGCGGTCAACTACGCACTGGACTACCGCGATACCGGCAATAACAGCTGCAAGGCATCGAGCAATGATTTGCCATTGAAGTGCACCCTGGAGTTCGAGGTGGATACCAGTGCGTCGGCAGTAACCAAACTGAACGACCCACTGTGGTATGCCGCCAAGTACGGCGGCTATGCAGACAGTACGCTGGCGAATAGCCCGTCTGCTTTCAACCAGATCTGGGATAACGATGGCGATGGCGCACCGGATAACTACTTTCTGGTAGTGAACCCGCTCCGGCTGGAGGCGCAGCTGGCCGCCGCCTTCGACAGCATCGCCCGGCGTGCTGGCTCGCTGACCTCCGGCAGTGCCACCTCACTCAAGGTGATGGCCGATTCGCTGTATTTCGAAACCACCTTCGATTCGGCCAACTGGACCGGCGAGCTGTCGGCCTATAAGGTGAACCTCAGCAGTGGCGTGGTCGATACCGGTACCACCGCTACCTTGCAATGGTCTGCTGCCGGCAAGCTCACGTCAGAGAAAGTGGCCGGTGCCGACCGCAAGATCATCGCCGGTAGCAATAGTGGCAGCATACCGTTCCGTGCGGCCAACCTGCAGACTGCCGGGGTGCTATCCAGCTTGCGCGAAACCAGCGAAAGCAATGATACCAACGCCCAGAAACGTGTTGATTACCTACGGGGCAGCAGCAGTAACGAAGGCTCCGGCAGCGGCCAGTACCGTGCCCGCACCCAGACCAAGCTGGGCGACCTGCTGCGTTCGGCCCCCCTGTATGTCGGTGCGCCTTACTACCAGGTAGAGCAGAGCAGCGACTACGACACCTTCCGCAGCCATAACCTCACCCGTACCCCCATGGTGTATGTAGGTGGCAACGACGGTATGTTGCACGGTTTCAAGGCTGCCACGGGCGAGGAGGCTTTCAGCTTTATCCCCAAAGTGTTTCTGAAACCCGGCGAGCGCTCCCGGCTGGTGGAGGTGGCACGGCAAGGCTATGCCGCCACCCACCAGAACTTTGTCAACGGCCAGCAGACCCGTGCCGAAGCCAAAGTCGGCCCCCTATGGCGCACCCTGCTAGCCGGGGCGCTGGGCGAGGGCGGGCGCGAGCTCTATCTGCTGGACATTACCCAGCCCGCCAGCGTGTCGGAAAGCAATGCGGCCAACCTGGTGAAGTGGGAGTTCACCAACAGTGACGATAGCGACCTGGGCCTCACCTTTGGCCGCCCCTATATCGCCAAACTGAATGACGGTAACTGGTACGTGCTGGCCCCCAATGGCTATTACGACAAAAGCAGTTTCCCCGCCGCAGATAGCGCTGCCACGCGCAAGGCTGGGCTGTTCATCCTGCCGGTTAACAAAAGCGGTGCCTGGGTCAACCAGCCTGGCAACGCCAGCGGCAGTAACTACTTCAAGCTGATGACGTCGGTGGTGGGCGAAAATGGCCTGTCCGAGCTGCGCCTGGTAGACCTGAACAAAGATGGCAAGGTCGACATGGTGTATGCCGGTGATCTGCGTGGCAACGTGTGGAAGTTCGACCTTGGCAGTGCCACGCCTTCGCAGTGGAGTGTGGCCAGCCAGCCGCTGTTTACCGCCACCGGGCCGGACGGCCGCATCCAGCCCATCGTGGTGGCGCCTGCCGTGGCGTACAACACCGAGCGTAAAGTGGATAACCCCAGTGTGAGCCAGCCCGGGCTGATGGTGTATGTCGGCACGGGCAAATTCATCGAGCAGTGCGACAAAAGCGCCGGCGAATGCGGCAAGAACGATCTGGTACGCAAACGCGAGTCCGCCACCAATAGCGTGTACGGCATCTGGGATTACGGTGGCAGCGTGTGTGGCCGTCACGAGCTGCGGGCGCAGACCATTGAGCCGTACACGGCCACCGGCGGTACGGTGTACCGCACGCTTACCCGGCATGCCGTGGTGTTTCCTCCCAGCCATATCATCGCCACGTCGTGCAGCAACAACGGCAGCCCGCGCACCTTTGTCACGGACAAGCTGCTGGGCGGAACCCAGTACCCGTTTAACGCGACGCCCCCCGCGTCCGACTACCGGCTGGGCTGGTACCAAGACCTGCCGGTCAGTGGCGAGCGCGTGATCACCGACCTGACCCAGACCGCCAAACAGTTGCAGTACCTGACCTATATCCCCGACATCTCGGTCAATGGCTGCGCCACCCAGGCGGCAGAGGGCTACCTGATGGCGGTGAATACGCAGACTGGCGGCGCGTTCAGTGACACATCGATTGTGATGACCGACCAGGTGGATGCCGCGAACAATAGCAAAGTGGCGTATACCGCCGGGGTGAAAGTCAATGCCGCCTTCGGTTACAACCTGTTTGACGCCCCACGGGGCAGCAGCTTTTACAGCATGCAGGACAAGCCCTACCAGCCATTTCTGGTGGGCAAAAACAATGAAGGCTGTGCCAATAACGTCAAGACCAGTGCCGGGCAGACCGTACGGCTAAACGCCGGTGCCAGCTGCAGCCGCACGGTACAGCGCGTGAGCTGGCGCGAGGTGGTGGACGATTGACCGCCTACCCTGCGCGCCAGCAGTGCCGGCGGCGATGGTTGTGGCGTGGGGCTTACCACAGGTGGCCGGGGACATAGGTTACGCCGGCCACCAGTGGGCGGGCGGTGCGTACCACGCCGGCTTTGCTGATGTGCGGCCAACCTTCGGCGTCCAGGCCATCCTGGCAGACTTGCGTATGCAGCTGGCCGCCGGGGTGTTCGATGGTGACTTGCTGTGGCGTAGCCGGGTCGAGCTGTGCCAGGCGGTGCGCCAGCGTGCCGGGAATATGGCAGGCGGCGGCCACGCACAATGCGCCAGTGACGGCGTGGGCGGCGTGGCAGTTCCACGGCACAAAGTAGCGCGAGCAGATCTGCCCACCTGCGGCAGGTGGTGCCAGCAGCACCACTTTGGGCAGTACCTGGCCTGTGACATCGCCCATGCCCATACGTAGCGCAGCCTGGCGTCGCAGTGTTTCTATGCGTGCCAGCAGCGCGCTGTCCGCATCCAGCTCGGCCTTGCTCTCGTAGCCGCTTTTGCCCAGCGCGGCGGCGGCGATGAACACGATAGGGCTGGAAAAATCCACGCAAGACACTTCTACCCCGTCTATCACGTCGATGGCCTGGCCGGTGGGCATCAGCTTGCCGGTTTTGGCGCCGGCGGCGTCCATGAAATTCAGCAGGATGGGTGCGCCGCTGCCGGGCACGCCGTCGATGTGTACATCGCCTTCGTAATTCACCTTGCCGCCCGGTGTCTGTACCACCGCTTCCACTACCTTGCCGGTGTTCTGGTTGTAGATGCGTACCGATGTATGCGGTTTGTCGGCGGCGACCAGGCCGTGTTCCAGCGCAAACGGCGCAACCCCGGCCAGCATATTGCCGCAGTTGGGCGAGGTGTCTACCGAGGCGTTGTCTACCGATACCTGGGCAAACAGGTATTCCACATCGATGCCAGGCCGGCTGGAGGCGGACACCATCACCACCTTGCTGGACAGCGAGTCCCCCCCGCCCAGGCCGTCGATCTGGCGGCGGTCGGGCGAGCCCATCACGGCCAGCAACACCTGGTTGCGGCGTGCTTCGTCCTGCGGCAGGTCGCTGTGCAGGAAGAAGGGGCCTTTGGAGGTGCCACCGCGCATGACGACGCAGGGAATGGGGATCAACATGGTTGTTACCTCGGTAGGGATCATTTACCGGGGCATTGTCGGTACGGCTGTCGTATAAGAGAAATGAATTTATTTCTGCAATTAATGCGCTTTTGTAAATTATAGATCTTGCGCCGGGTAGGCTTTCACCATTTCGTACAGCGCCTGTGCTGCCGGTGACAGCTCGGCCGTTTTGCGGGTAATCAGCACCAAGCCGCGTGACACCACCGGGTTTTGCAGGCGCATTACGCGGATATGCGGGTAGGCATCTTGCTGCAGCGCCAGGCCAGGCAGTACCGCGGCGCCCACGCCTTCGGCCACCAGGCCCAGGGCGGTAGACACGCGCTGCACTTCGTACAGCGACTGCAGGGTGACCTGGTTTTCTTCCAGCGCACGGTCCAGCAGCGGGCGGTTGCCACTGAACTGGCCGATGGAAATCAGCGGGTAGGGCTCCAGATCGCGCCATTGCAGCGTTGGCAGGGCGGCCAGGGGGTGGTCGTCGCGGCACACCAGCACAAATTCGTCTTCGATCAGCGGCACGCCCAGCAGCTCGGCATGGTGGCTGCCGGCAATGGTGATGCCAAACTCGGCCTCGCGCTGTAGTACCGCGCTGGAAACGCCGGCCGAGGTGTGGTCCAGAATCTTGATGTGGTTGTCGGGGTACTGCGCCGAGTAGGCCTGGATGATGCGCGGCAAAAAGCGCACGCCCACGGTAGGCACGCAGGCAATGGTGACACTGCCGCGCTTGAGGCGGCCGGTGTCGCGGATCTCGGTTAGCGAGCCGGCCAGCTCGCCCAGCAGGCGCTTGGCGTGCGGCAGGAACTCCTCGCCCACCCGGGTGAGTGCTACCGAGCGCGTGGTGCGCTCGATCAGCTTTACCCCCAGGTAGTCTTCCAGGTTTTGCAGGCGCCGGGTAATGCCGGCCTGCGACAGAAACAAGCTTTCGGCCGCTGTCTGGAAGCTGCCGCTTTCGGCAATGGCGATAAAGGCTTGTACGCCGATGGTGTCGATTTTCATGCGCTAAGCTCAATAATCTGGCAGATAAATTTACTTTACTACGGTCTGCAAGCTTTGCACACTGGGCTTCGTCTGCTCCGGCAGTACAGCAAAAAGTACTCCCTTGTGTTGGCCACCCGCCGCGGTGGCCATTTTTTTTCACCGGATACTTATCAGTTTTTAGCAATAATCATAAAAAACAATGCATTTAACAAAACAAAAAGACGCCACCACAATGCAGCGCAAGCAGCTGGCAAACGCCTACGCTGCAGGGCAAACACAATACGGAGAGACACCACCATGAAAAAACTGACATCCCCCCTCCTCATGGCCACCTTGCTGCTGGGTTCCCAGGCGGTGTTGGCCGCAGAGCCTATCGTGATCAAGTTCAGCCACGTGGTGGCTGCCGATACGCCAAAAGGCCGTGCTGCCGAGTATTTCAAGAAGCTGGCCGAAGAGCGAACCAAGGGACGGGTGAAGATTCAGGTTTATGCCAACAGCCAGCTGTACAAAGACAAAGAGGAGCTGGAAGCACTGCAGATGGGCTCGGTGCAGATGCTGGCGCCCATCACCAGCAAGTTCGGCCCCATGGGCCTGAAGGAATTCGAACTGTTTGACGTGCCTTACCTGTTCCATACCGAGGACGAGGTGCACAAGGTCACCCGCGGCCCGGTGGGCAAGACGCTGCTGCAAAAGCTGGAAACGCGTGGCATGAAAGGCTTGGCGTTCTGGGATAACGGCTTCCGTGTCTTCAGTGCCAACAAGCCGCTGAAAGTACCGGCCGACATGAAAGGCCTGAAGATCCGCATTAATTCTTCCAAGATCAACCAGTCCATCATTCAGGCTGCAGGGGGCTTGCCGCAGACCATGGCGCTGTCCGAGGTCTACCAGGCCATGCAGACCGGGGTGGTGGATGGGGGCGACGGTAATTTGTCCAACCTGTACACCCAAAAGCAATACGAGGTGCAAAAGTACGTGGTGAACAGCAAGCACTCGTATAGCGGCTACGCCGTGGTGGTGAACAAGGGTTTCTGGGACAAACTGCCTGCCGATGTTCGCGGCATTCTGGAAGGCGCCATCCAGGAGGCCACCGTGTACAACGACACCATGGCAGAGAAAGACACCGCTGACGCCATTGCCAAGATGCGCGCCTCTGGCAAAACGCAGGTCTATGAGCCGACCGCCGCAGAGAAGGCATTGTGGGTAAAAGCCCTGGAACCGGTGCAGAACGAAGTGGCTGCCCGTATCGGTCTTGCCACCCTGAATGCTGCCAAGCAAGCCATGGCCAAGTAAGGCTTTCATCCGAGGGGCGGTACAGCTGTTACCGCCTCTTTCTTTTCGGAGTTCGCTGTGAAATTCATAGACCGACTGGAAGAGTGGCTGATCTCTTTCCTGATTGCGCTGGCGACGCTTATTACGTGTGCCGCCGTGTTCCACCGCTATCTCAGCGGTATTACCTTGCTCCAGCCAGTACTGCTGAACATCAATATGGCCTGGGCGCAGGAGCTGACTATTTATCTGTTTGTCTGGATGGCCAAAATTGGCGCGGCCTATGGGGTGCGTACCGGCATCCACGTGGGGGTCGACGTGCTGATCAACCAGCTGGCGACACCGGTCAGAAACCGTTTTGTCCTGTTCGGCTTGCTGTCGGGTGCCTTGTTTACCGCCATCATTGCCAGCCTGGGTGCGTACTTTGTCTGGGAAAACGGCTTGGCGTACAGCTTTTACCAGCTGATAGGCCATGACAGCGGTGTGTACTACGAAGGCCCGGTGACGCCGGATCTGGAATGGCCTACCTGGATTGTGTATTCCGCCATTCCGCTGGCCTCGCTGCTGATGTGCTTCCGCTTTTTGCAGGTGGCCTGGGTATTCAGCAAAACCGGCGAGCTGCCACAGCATGATCATGGCCACGTAGACGGGGTGGACGAGCAAATCGCCATTGGCGAGGCTTTCGAAGTAGCAGAAGAAATCGAACACGGCGCAGCCGGCAAGACAGGGGGCAGGAAATGAGTGCATTGATCATCTTTGGGATCCTGATTGTGCTGATGCTCACCGGGATGCCTATTTCCATCTCGCTGGGCCTGACGGTACTCACCTTCCTGTTCACGCTGACCGATGTGCCTGTGGAGTCGGTGGCGCTGAAGCTGTTCACCGGGATCGAGAAGTTTGAAATCATGGCCATTCCGTTTTTTATCCTGGCCGGTAACTTCCTGACACACGGTGGCGTAGCACGGCGCATGATCAACTTTGCCTCGTCCATGGTGGGCCACTTGTACGGTGGCCTGGCGCTGGCAGGTATTCTGGCGTGTGCGCTGTTTGCGGCCGTGTCCGGCTCCAGCCCGGCTACCGTGGTGGCCATCGGGTCTATCCTGCTGCCTGCCATGGTAAAGCAGGGCTACCCCAAATCATTTGGCGTCGGCGTGATTGGTACGGCGGGTGGCCTGGGCATTCTGATTCCGCCGTCCATTGCCATGGTGATTTACGCGGTATCGACCAACTCTTCCATTGGCAAACTGTTCGTCGCTGGTGTGGTGCCTGGTTTGCTGCTGGCTTTGGTGCTGATGGCGGTGACCTGGGTGTATGCGCGCAAAAAAGCGTTTCCGCGCCAACCCAAGGCCAGCTGGGCGCAGCGCTGGCAGTACCTGCGCGAGTGCTTTTGGGGCATTTTCCTGATCGTGGTGGTGATGGGTGGCATCTATAGCGGCATCTTTACGGCCACCGAAGCTGCTGCCATGTCGGCACTGTATGCCTTCTGTGTAGCCCTGTTTGTTTATAAGGACATTGGCTGGAAACAGGTACCCAAAGTACTGCTGGATTCGGCCAACATGTCGGCCATGCTGCTGTACATCATTACCAATGCCGTGCTGTTTTCCTTCTTGCTGACTAGCGAAAACATTCCGCAAGACCTGGCGGCGTGGATTTCCGGCCAAGGGCTGTCCCCGTGGATGTTCCTGCTGGTGGTCAATATCCTGCTGCTGGTGGCCGGTAACTTCATGGAGCCATCCTCCATCTTGCTCATTACCGCGCCCATCCTGTTTCCTGTTGCGATGGCATTGGGTATTGACCCGACGCATCTGGGTATCCTGATGGTCGTCAACATGGAAATCGGCATGATCACGCCGCCAGTGGGGCTGAATCTGTATGTATCGTCCGGTATCGCCAAGATGGGGCTGACTGAGGTCACCAAGGCCTGCGCGCCGTGGATTCTGGTGATGATTGCGTATCTGATGCTGATTACCTACGTACCGGCTATCTCGCTGTGGCTGCCCAGAACGCTGGGCATGATGTAATCCACCGCCTGGGCCTTGCCCATGCCTTGCCCCGCGCGCTGCGCGGGGTTTTTTTATGGGTACGCGCAGGGTAGGGGGCGCCACGACTGACATGATGAGCGCGTGCCAGCAGTCCTTAACCCGCCAGAGCATGACTGGCTGCCCTTGTATCACTACCCAGTAAGCAGGGGTGACTCGGTTGATCAAGACAAGTTGCCATAAAAAAGGCCAGCAAAAGCTGGCCAAATCCATGCATCCATGAAAATGCACAGAGGGAAGCTAAGGGAGAGTTAAGTCACTGGCCCCGTCTGGTGACATCTTTACCACGACCTTCCCTTTGGAGCGCCCTTGGGCAAGGTAGGCTAGGGCTTCTTTGGCTTGGTCGAACGG
The DNA here is from genome assembly GCF_007644035.1 of Vogesella mureinivorans. Taxonomy (GTDB): domain Bacteria; phylum Pseudomonadota; class Gammaproteobacteria; order Burkholderiales; family Chromobacteriaceae; genus Vogesella; species Vogesella mureinivorans. Next base: position 120,834 of record NZ_VMTV02000512.1, read on the forward strand.
GAAGACTTTATCGATGACGGGCTGGATCTGCTCATCAGCAAGCAGTTGGCCGACCTGGCTCAGCTGGCTACCATCCGGGCGGACAAACATAAACGTGTAGCTGACATCCCGCTTGCTGGCAAGGCGCATGATCTTGCGGCTCATCAGCCCAAAGACAAAGGTCAGCAAGACATTCAGCTGTTTTTTGCGCGCGAAGGCGGCATCCAGAGGGCCGACCAGAGAGACAATGCGGCCGCCTGGCTTGAGGATGGCCAGCGATTTCTCGATAGTGTCACCCTTGACCGTACCGAGTACGGCATCGTAGCCGTGTAGCACGTGTTCAAAATCCTGCTTTTTGTAATCGACGACCTCATCAGCCCCCAGACGCCGAACCAGCTCGACATTGCCCGTGCTGGTGGTGGTGGCGACGGTAGCACCAAGCTGCTTGGCCAGCTGGATGGCAAACGTACCAATCCCGCCCGAGCCAGCCGGGATAAATACTTTCTGGCTGGCTTGCAGATTGGCGTGCTCTTTCAGGGCTTGCCACGAGGTGAGCGCTACCATGGGTATAGAAGCCGCTTGTACAAAATCCAGATTGGCGGGTTTGACGGCGGCTGCATGCTCCGGCACCACGGCGAATTCGGCAATTGCTCCTGTACCCAGATCAAAAATACTGGCAAAAATAGCGTCGCCAGGCTTGAAGCGGGTAACGTTGCGGCCAACCTCTGTGACCACGCCCGCCAGGTCGCTTCCCATGATGGCGGGTAGCTGAAAGCGCAGCACAGGCTTGAATATACCGCTTGGAATCATGTTATCGATCGGATTCAGGCTGGCCGCATGCACTTTTACCAGTAGCTCGTCAGCCTTGATGGCGGGGCGAGGTACATCGGTCAGTGCGATCCCGGGGGATTTGCCGTAGCGCTGGAATGTGAGTGCTTTCATGGTCTGTTTTTTCATCCTTGATTAGTTAGCCAGAAAGCGCAGTACCGCCGGGACAAAGTCCTGGTAATACTGGAAAACACCGCCATGGCCGGCATTGGGGTAGAGCGTGAAGCGGGCATTGGGCAGGCGACGCGCCATATCGGCTGAGTGGCGGCTATCTACCATCAGGTCGTGGTCGCCATTGGCAATAAAAACGGGTTGCGTCACTGTCGCCAGATTGTCCGGGGCACTGAGCCCCGCCGCCCGGATGGCTTGTAGCTGAGCAAGCCTGGCCTGCAAGGAAATACCTTTGTCACGGCCATGGGTGCGTTCTTTCAGGCGGGAAAGGTAAGCTTTCGCCGCACGTTTGCCCTCTGCTGTACGGGGAAAGAACAGAAAGCTTCTTGGGTCGCTCAGCGTGAAAGCCGCTTTAAGGTAAGCCATCATGGCAATACGGGTGATCTTGTCGATACCACCGCCACCCCGAGGCCCCGTACCCGCCAGGACGATTCGGCGCACCAGGTCCGGGGCCTGCAAGGCCACCATTTGTGCCACGCCACCGCCCAGCGAAAAACCCAGCAAATCGACCTGCTGCAGCCCCATGGCGTACAGGAAGGCAATCGCATCGCTGCCCATTTCCTCGATGGTGTGCGGTACCCGGCCACCCGATGCACCCACCCCCCGATTGTCAAAAGTGATGACCCGACGCTGTGCGGCAATGCCGTCGATAACACGGGGATCCCAATCGTCGAGTACCGCCATCAGGTGGTGAAGGAAGATGAGTGGTACGCCCGAGTCAGGGCCTAGCTCTCGATAGGCAAAGCTCACTCCCCCTACATCGATCGTGCGGGTAGGGGCATCTTTCCATAGCACGCGACCCGTTTGCCGACCTGTAGCAGTGGCAGCAACACCTGCTGTTTCCGCTTGTACTGCTGTCATCGTTGTATTGCTGGTGCTCATTAATGAAATCTCCGTACCGAGTAGATTGCTTGCCGCTACAGTGTTAGTATCAAATTGGTACTAACAATATCGCAAACTCACGATCAAGTCACTATCAAAATAGTATGGACTACGAAAATAGCAATCATGAACCCTGCCCCATTGCACGTAGCCTGGCAGTTGCCGGTGATGCATGGAGCCTCTTGATCCTGCGTGACGCCCATGCCGGCCTCACACGTTTTGACCAATTCAGGAAGAGTATGGGTATTGCGCCCACCATGCTGACCCGCAGGCTGGCTGTATTGACAGAGGAAGGCTTGCTGGAAAAGCGGCGTTACTCGGAGCACCCGCCACGCGAGGAGTACTTGCTGACCGCAGCAGGCCGTGATTTCTTGCCTGTGCTGTTCATGATTGGCGCATGGGGTCGCCAATACCGTGGTGGCGGAAAACTGACGCAGTTCTTTGATGCGGAGACCGGCACCGAGATAAAAGCCATCGCTGTGGATGAAGTGACTGGCGCAAAGATCGGGACGCGCCCTATGCGTATGGTTGTGCCCGAGTAGTATTGAAAAGCGTGGGTAGACAGTGGCCTGGGGTAGACGTCAAGGCGACGCAGCAGGCCTGATCACAAAGTGCTTTGCTAAGGATCTGATGCCTTGTCAGTTAGTTGGCCAACCTTGCCACTCGTATACCAGCTAGCATTTGGCTGTTTACATACTGTAAGCAGCTAAATGCTAGACAACAAACAAGGTACGACCCAGGTACTGCCAGACACGGGATGTACAGCGCAGACTATTGCTCATACCGTGTGCCATGCGTAAGTGCATGCTTCCCGCTTGTCGTGGCCGATTAACGTAGCGTTTTCAAGCCGTGCCACCATCCCGACATTTCTTTCTATTGATAGCAGCGCCTCCTCAAACGTCCGGTCTGCTTGTTTGATGACATCCCCCCGGTAGGATGCTGTGCCATGAGCACACATACCTCGCACCCCGACATTATCAAGCGCCTCAAGCGTGCCGAAGGCCACCTCAAGAGCATCATCGCCATGCTCGAAGAGGGGCGCAGTTGCCTTGATATCGCCCAGCAGCTGCAAGCCGTAGAAAGCGCCGTGACCAATGCCAAGAAGACCTTGGTTCACGACCATATCGAGCACTGTCTTGAGCACGCTGTACGCGAAGGCGCACAGCATGCAGATGACACCTTGCGCGAATTCAAAGCCATCACCAAGTACCTCTGAGGCACCGCCATCCATGACGGAGTTTGCTACCCTACTGCAGCAGGGTAATGCCTGGCTGTTTGTCCCTAGCGCCATCCTGCTGGGTGCGTTGCACGGTTTGGAGCCGGGCCATTCCAAGACCATGATGGCTGCTTTTATTGTGGCCATACGCGGTACGCTGGGGCAGGCGGTCTTGCTAGGCCTGTCGGCGACCCTGTCCCATACCGCCGTGGTGTGGGCCGTGGCCATGACCGGCCTGTACTTTGGCCAGAACTGGGACCCGGGCAAGACCGAAGCCTATTTTCAGCTGGCGTCTGCCGTGATTATTGTCGGTGTAGCCGCCTGGATGATCTGGCGCACCTGGCATAACCAGCAATGCGCGCACGACCATGATCATAGCCATCACGACCACGACCATGATGAAGGCCAGACCGTTGATACCGGCCACGGCAAGGTCAGGCTGCAAGTGTTCGAAGATGGCGTGCCACCTCGTTTTCGCTTGTACCACGCAAGCTCACGCGGCCATGTCTGGGCGGCTGAGCATATCAGGGTGGAAACCCTGCGCCCCGATGGGCAGCGCCAGGCTTTTACTTTTGTGCAGCGTGATGGCTTGTGGAGTCCGAGCAGCTCATTCCCGAGCCGCACGAATTTGTTGCACGTCTGAGCCTGGGGCACGGGCAGCATAGTCACGATTACACAGTGCAATACGTTGAACATGACTACCATCACGCTATAAATGATCCTGATGGCCTGAACGTATCGACAGATGGTTATCAAGACCCGCATGAATTAGCCCATGCAAACGATATTCGCCGCCGCTTTGCCGGGCGGGAGGTGACCACCGGCCAGATTGTCATGTTTGGCCTGACGGGCGGCCTGATCTCGTGCCCGGCCTCGATTACTGTCTTGCTGCTGTGCCTGCAGTTGAAGAAAGTCGCACTCGGAGCGGTACTGGTACTGGTGCTGTGTTTCAGTATTGGCCTGGCGCTGACTATGGTGGCTTCGGGTGCGTTGGCCGCACTCAGCGTGCGCCATGCCCGAAAACCCTGGGGCGGCTTTGGGGATTTTGCGCGAAAAGCACCGTACTTCTCTGGTGGCCTGATCATGCTGGTGGGTCTGTACGTGGGCTATCACGGCTGGCTTGCGCTGCCAGCGGCCTAGCAACGTACCCGCAATATTGTTCTTTGATGTGATTCAAGGTCATGCCGATGAATGCCGCCATGATGAGCACTCCCGATGAAGCACCATGGCAAATCGTCATCGCGCAACTGCCATTGGCTTTTGGGCTGGCTGGCCATAATTTTTTGGTACTGCTGGATGACAACGCGCAAGTGGTGTCAGAAATCAATGGTTTGGTGATAGGGTGAGATGGCCGGGTGCGAGCCGTAGGCTGGCGGCCTAGTGATCAATTGCGGGTGGTGATGGGGAGCGGAGCCTGCTACTGCCGAGAAAGCCTGTGCAAAGCAGTGCTCTATGTGGGCCCGAAGCATGCAGCTATGCGGCTGTGGCAGAGAGCAGAAGAAAAGGCATGTGCCATCAACACCCTGGCCCTGAAATATCCGTTTTTAGGCTGCGGTAAAAACAGCAATTCAGTTGCCAGCACCTTGATCCATGCCATGGGTCTGGCGGAGCGTCAGCCTTCGCCGTCGGCAATCATTGATTTTGGCCGTGGCAAGATATTGGCTTGATCATGCTGCTGCCGTGTGCGCGCCACAGGCAGTGCTTTGCCTTGGCGGATGGTGTCTCTGTGCACCTATTGCGGCCAACCTTGCGTGCTTCCGGTCGGGTAATGGGTAATCACCCAGCCAGCGCTTGATGTGCATGCCGTAACTGAAGGTCCGCCATGCCATGGCGCTGATCTCTCGCTATAAAGCAGTACCCCCATCTATACCCATGCGACGGCATGAGGGTCTAGATGGGGGTACGTTTTCGTGTGGATACAGCAGGATATCGCTAGCTTCACATTGACGTCAGGCCCGGTTTTTTCCAATAAAACCGGGCTTTCGTAGGCGTCTTAGCGCAGCTTGGAAATATCCTTCGCGTCCCAGTGCGGGAAGTGCTTGCGTACCAGTGCGTTGAACTCGATCTCGAAGGCGCGCAGGCGGGCCAGGTCGCTTTGGTCCTGGCTGGCGCTGTCGATCTGCGCTTCGCCGCGGATCATGCCGGCGGCCGAGGTGGCGTTGGACAGGCGGTCGATCACGATCAGGCTACCGGTAGCGCGGCACTGGGTGTACGGGTCGAACACCACCGGGGCGGTGAAGGCGATGCGTACCAGGCCGATTTCGTTCAGCTGCAGTTTTTCGGCTTCGAAGGCGTCCAGCGTGTTCACGTCTACGCGGTGCACGATGCGTTCCACGCGGCCGGTAACGGTTTTGCCGCCCAGCTTGAAGCTGTAATCCTTGCCCACGGAGAGCGGGGTTTCGTCCATCCACACCAGGTGGGCTTCTACTGCCTGGCTGACGGTGGGGGCGATCTGGTCTGCGCGCACGATCATGTCGCCACGCGAGATGTCGATTTCGTCGGCCAGCGTCAGGGTAACCGCCTGGCCGCTGCCTGCTACATCCAGATTGCCCTCGTACACCACCACGTTTTCTACCGTGCTTTGCTTGCCGGATGGCAGTGCCACAATGCGGTCGCCGGGGCGGATTTCGCCGCTGGCGATTGTGCCGCAGAAGCCGCGGAAGTCCAGGTTGGGGCGGTTCACGTACTGTACCGGCAGGCGGAAGGCGCTTTGTGCTACGTCGTGGTCTACTTCTACGCTGTCCAGGATGCCCATCAGGGTCTGGCCGTCGTACCACGGCGTGCGCTCGCTGGCGCTGACCACGTTGTCGCCGCGCAGCGCGCTGATCGGCACGAAGCGGATGTCGGCGATGCCCAGGTTGGCCGCAAAGGCCAGGTATTCGTCGCGGATGCGGTTGAAGACGGCCTGGTCAAAGTCCAGTAGGTCCATCTTGTTGATGGCCACCACCACGTGCTTGATGCCCAGCAGGCTCACGATATAGCTGTGGCGGCGGGTCTGGGTTTGCACGCCATAGCGGGCGTCGATCAGGATCACGGCCAGGTTGCAGGTGGAGGCACCGGTGGCCATGTTGCGGGTGTATTGCTCGTGGCCGGGGCAGTCTGCAATGATGAATTTGCGACGGTCGGTGCTGAAGTAGCGGTAGGCCACGTCGATGGTAATGCCTTGCTCGCGCTCGGCTTGCAGGCCATCTACCAGCAGGGCCAGGTCGATGTCTTCGTCGGTGGTGTTGTACTTTTTCGAGTCGCGCTGGATGGCGGCCAGCTGGTCTTCGAAGATCAGCTTGGAGTCGTGCAGCAGGCGGCCGATCAGCGTGGATTTGCCGTCGTCCACGTTGCCACAGGTGATGAAACGCAGCATGTCTTTGTTTTCGTGCTGCTTCAGGTAAGCCAGGATGTCGCTGGCGATCAGGTCGGATTGGTGTGCCATGAGCGTATGCCTTGCATCAGCAAGGTTGGCCGCATGCGGCCAACCTCAGGATATTCGGTAGGGGAGAAGCGGTGGCTTAGAAGTAGCCTTCCATCTTCTTTTTCTCCATCGAGCCGGACGAGTCGTGGTCGATCACACGGCCCTGGCGTTCGGAGGTCTTGGTCAGCAGCATTTCCTGGATGACCTCGGCCAGATTGGTGGCTTCCGATTCGACGGCGCCGGTCAGCGGGTAACAGCCCAGGGTGCGGAAGCGCACTTTCTTGTGCTGGATTTGTGCTTTTTCTTCTTCGCTCAGGTACTGCAGGATGCGCTCGTCGTCGATCATGATCAGCGTGCCGTCGCGCTCGATCACCGGGTGTTCGGCGGCAAAGTACAGCGGCACGAGCTCGATGTTTTCCAGGAAGATGTACTGCCAGATGTCCAGCTCGGTCCAGTTGGACAGCGGGAACACGCGGATGCTTTCGCCTTTGTTGATCTTGGCGTTGTAGAGGTTCCACAGCTCCGGGCGCTGGCTTTTCGGGTCCCAGCGGTGGTTTTTGTCGCGGAAGGAGTACACGCGCTCTTTGGCGCGCGATTTTTCTTCGTCGCGGCGCGCGCCGCCGAAGGCAGCGTCGAATTGGTACTTGTTCAGCGCCTGCTTCAGGCCTTCCGTTTTCATCACGTCGGTGTGCTTGGCACTACCGGCGGTAAACGGGTTGATGCCGGCGTCCACGCCTTCCTGGTTGGTATGCACGATCAGGTCCCAGCCGTACTCGCGGGCCTGTTTGTCGCGCAGGGCGATCATTTCCTTGAATTTCCAGGTGGTGTCCACGTGCATCAGCGGGAATGGCGGGCGGCCGGGTGCGAAGGCCTTTTCGGCCAGGCGCAGCATCACGGCAGAATCCTTGCCGATGGAGTACAGCATCACCGGGTTATCAAACTCGGCGGCGACTTCACGGATGATGTGGATGGACTCGGCTTCAAGTTGCTTGAGGTGAGTCAGCCTCTCCTGACTGATTTTCATCTTTGCGCTCAATTCTCTGGCTGTTTGCATCGCGGCACCCGGGCAGGCGCCGTGCCGGACTTTCCGGCACTGCAAATGTACCGGAGAGCCACTACCCCCGAAAGAATGAATATATATATCTATATGCTATATATGGAGTGGTTTGGTGCTATTGCGGGAATATAGGCATTTTTTGGTTAGATAAAATTATCGACTAAAGCGGGTTTTTACTTAACGAACTGTGACTAGAATGAAGCATGCAGGCGCAATAGTTGTCCAACATAAAAGCCATGGCAGGTGCCCGATGAGCGACAAACCGCTGATTATTGTGATTGACGACGATGTGCTGACCACGGAAATGATCAGCGATGGTCTGGAGGGTCAGTACCGTATTTGTGGCTTTAGCAACCCGCTGGCGGCATTAACGCAGGTGGCGGCCCTGAAGCCGGCGCTGATCCTGCTGGACATCAACATGCCGCAGATGGACGGCTACGAAGTGTGCCGTCGTTTGAAGGCTGATTTTGATACCAGCGATATCCCGGTGGTGTTCCTGTCTGGCCTCACGGCACTGGAAGACCGTGTGGCCGCCTACGATGCCGGTGGCGAAGACTTTACCTCCAAGCCGCTGAACCTGGCGGTGGTGGCCTCGCGCATCGATGCCATTTTTCGCCGCCAGCACGAAAAGGCCGCGCTGGCCACCCAGGCCAGCTTTGCGACGGCTACGGCCATGAACGCCATGAGCAATGCGGCCGAGCTGGGCCTGGTGGTGGATTTCTCGCGCCGCGCCATGGCCTGTGTCGACCTGATGCAGCTGGGGCGCACCCTGCTGGATGCGGTGCAAGGCTTTGGTGTCAGCGGCGCGGTGGCACTGGCCAGCGGCAGCGAACGGCTGGCCCTGAGCCAGGAGGGCGAGGTGAGCGAGATGGAGCGCGGTGTGCTGCAGCTGATTGCCGATTGTGGCCGGGTGGTGGCGCTGGGCAAACGTGTGGCTTTTAACTACGAAGGCGTCACCCTGCTGGTGCGGGACCTGCCAGTGGAGGATGAAGACCGCGCCGGGCGGCTGCGCGACCATTTTGCCGTACTGGGCGAGCTGGTGTCCGAGCGCTTGAAAATACTGGCGCTGCAACAGCGCGTGTCTTACCAGGAAAGCCAGCTGCGTTCGCTGCTACAAACCATCCGCGACGGTATTCATGGCCTGGATGCGCAGCGTCGTGAAGACCGTATGGCGGCCAGTACCTTTCTGGAAACCTCGCTGGGGCGAGTGGAGCGCGACCTGGTGCACCTGGGGCTGACCGAATCGCAGGAGGAGCAACTGATCGCTACCCTGCGCGAGACCAGCTACAAGGTGCTGGACTTGTACCGCGGCGACCCCAAGGCGGTCGAGGCCTTGAAGCAGGCACTGGCGGCGCTGCCGGATCTTTAAACATACGGGGTTGGCCGCCAGGCTGGCCCCGTTTTCACTGCTGCGCCTACTATGTCGATACGCCATCGTTTACTGCTGTGGTTTTTGCTGGGCAGCTTGCTGCCCGTTGTTTTTACCGGCGTGGTGGCTTACCAGCAGGCGCGGGAGAGTTTGCTGGCCGGCTTGTTCGACCAGGTGCGCGCGCTGACCGACGACCGCGTGCGCGAGCTGCAGCACTGGCAGGTGAGCCAGGCCGACCATGTAAAAGTGCTGGCGGCCAACCCTGCCATCCAGCAGTGCCGGGCCAGCCTGAGCCAGGTGATGCGCCAGAGCGGGCCGCTGTCGGCAGCGTATGGTGTGGCGCGCGTTGCGTGTGGCCAGGCACTGGACCTGGGCGGGCTGGATGGGGTGGATGATATTTTGCTGGCCGATGCAGATGGCCGGGTGGTGTACAGCGCCAGGGGGCGGCGGGATTTTGGCGCAGAGCTGTTTCAGGGCGAGCTGGGCCGTACCATGCTGGCAGATGTCGTGCGCAAGGCCTTGCGCCAACCCGGCATGTATTTTGTGCCCTACGATTTTTATTCACCCAGCGGCCGTGAAACGGCGTTCTGGCTAGCCACCATGGTAGAGCAGGGCCAGGTTGCCGGATTCTTCATTGTGAGTATCAGCGATGCTTCGCTCACCCCGATTCTGGCAAGCAGCACCGGCCTGGGGCAAAGCGGGGAGGTGCTGCTGGCCCGGAAGGAGCCGGATGGCAAGGCGCTGGTGATGGGCCCGCTACGCCATCACCCGGATGCCGCATTTCGTTTGCGCCTTACCCGCCGTGATATCGAGCCCCAGGCTATTTTTTACGCATTGCAGGGTCAGCATGGTGCCGGCTTGCGGCTGGATTATCGCGGCGAGCCCGTGTTGGCCGCATGGGCACCCGTGCCTGGCCTGGGGTGGGCGCTAGAGGTGAAGATGGACCAGCAAGAAGCGCTGGAGCCGCTGCGCCAGCTGCAGTGGCGCGTGCTGCAAGTACTGCTGCTGGTGGCATTGGTGATTAGCGTTATGGCTTACTGGGCTTCGCAGCGCTTGCTCCAGCCGCTGCAGGCTTTGGTACGTGCCAGTGTGCATTTGGGCGAAGGCGATACACACACCCGTATCCAGCACCCGGGCACCGATGAAATAGGCGTGCTGGGGCATAGTTTCAATAGCATGGCAGAGCAGCTGGCGCAGTCGCAAAAGCGGCTGTGGAACTACACGGTCGAGCTGGAGGCCAAGGTGGCCGAACATACTGCCGCCCTGATGCAGCGCCAGCAGCAGCTGGAAGACGCCGAGCAGATGGCCAGGCTGGGTTATTACATTGTGGATCTGCAAACGGGTGAGCTGTCATGGTCGCGGCAAATGGCAGACTTGTTGGGTTACCCGGATCAGTTTGGTGCCAGCGAGGTGCTGTTTCGCGCGCGCATTCACCCGGATGACCAAGCGCGGGTATTGGCTGCATACCAGAAGGCCCGGGCCGGGCAATACCGCCTGAACTACCGGCTACAGCTAGCCGGGGAAGTGAAATACGTACAAGAGTACGGGCGCTACGATTTTTCAGAAGAAAGCCAGCCCGTACGGCGTATGGCGGTGATTCAGGATATTTCGCACTATGTGGCAATTCTGGAAGAAAAAACCGCTACCCTGAAAGCGCTGGAGCAAGAGCGCCTGGCGCGCGCCGAACAGGCCGTGGGCCATGCCGAGGCCAAAGCACAGGCCATTTTGCATGCCATCGATGACGGCATTATCGGCTTGAGCATGGATGGCCAGGTGGTGTTCAGTAACCCGGCCGCAGCCAGCATGCTGGGGCTGGCCGTGGCCACGCTGACCGGGCGGGCGCTGGACGATGTGCTGCAGCACCATAACCCGGAAGGCGAGCCCTACGGTACCCCTGGCCCGCTGGCACAAGCGCTGGCCTTGGGGCAGCCTTGCGCCAGCCAGTGGGAGCTGTTTGGTAGTGGCCAGCGGGCGGCCTTTCCGGTGGCGTACGAGCTGCACCTGCTGCCGGAAGGGCATGGCAACCTGGCTGCTGTGCTGTATTTCCGCGATATCAGCGCCCAGCGTGCCAGCGAGGCCAAGCTGGAACAAATGTCACGTGCGGTGACACAGAGCCCGGCTGGCGTGCTGATTACCGATATCCAGGGCGTGATCGAATATGTGAACCCGCGGCTGCTTGCCATGACGGGTTACAGTGAACGTGAAATCCTGGGGCAGACGCCCCAGCTGTTCCAGTCTGGCCAGACCAGCGAACAGACCTATCAGGACTTGTGGCAGGCGCTGCGCCAAGGCCATAGCTGGCACGGTGAGATGCTGAACCGTCGCAAGGACGGCAGCGAGCTGTGGGTGATGCAGATGATCTCGCCCTTGCGCGATAGCGCAGGGCGGCTGACGCACTTTATCAGCATCCAGGAAGACATCGGCGAGCAGAAAGCCCTGGTGCAGCAGATGGAGGCCGCCAGGTTGGCCGCAGAAGCCGCGGCAGCCACCAAGAGCGCCTTTCTGGCCAATATGAGCCATGAAATCCGCACCCCGATGAACGCCATTATCGGTATGGCCGATCTGGCACTGCGCGACACCCTGCCCGAGCGTACCCGGCAGTTTCTGCAAAAGCTGCTGGGCTCGGCACGCGGGCTGCTGGACATCATCAATGACATTCTGGACTTTTCCAAGATCGAATCCGGCCACTTGCAGGTAGAGCAGGTGCCGTTCGACCTGGAGGACGTACTGGGCTCACTGGCCGACATGCTGTCCATGCGCCTGGAGGGTAAGCCGGTAGAACTGGTGTTCGATATCGACCCGACCGTGCCGCCTGTGCTGGTAGGCGACTCGTTACGCCTGGGGCAGGTATTGCTGAACTTGCTGGGCAATGCGGTGAAATTTACCCGCGAAGGCGAAATCATCCTGCGTGTCTGCCCGCAGGCGGGGGCCTGGCATTTCAGTGTCAGCGACACGGGTATCGGCATGAACAGCAGCCAGCAGCAGGGCTTGTTCCAGCCCTTTAGCCAGGCCGATGTATCTACCCAGCGCCGCTACGGCGGTACCGGCCTGGGCCTGGTGATTTCTAGCCAGCTGGTGCGCCTGATGGGCGGGGAGTGTATCGATGTGGCCTCGCAGCCCGGTGTGGGCAGTACCTTCAGCTTTACCCTGCCGCTAGCGGCAGGCGGCGGGCTGAAACAAGCCGGGCCACTGGTGGTAAACCGCGTGCACCTGTACGGGGTGCGGCCAACCTTGACGGCTGTGCTGCAGCGCCAGTTTGCCGCCATGGCGTTGCCGGTACAGACTTTTGCCGGGGTCGGCGCCACGGTCTGCGCGCTGGCCGAGCAGCAGGCGGGCGATGTGTGGCTTGTGGATATTGACCAGCCAGGCTGGGCGCATGTTTTCCAGGATGTGCGCTGGCAGCCCGGCGTCTGGTGCGTCTTGCTCAGTGCCAGGCACCTGGGGCTGGCCGAGGCAAGCCCCTTCACGCCGGCTGGCATGCCGGTTGCCGCCGTGTGGGTGAAACCGCTTACCCCGCAGCGCCTGCGTCATGGCCTGAAGCAGCTGGGGCGCAAGTCGGTACAGGGCCAGGTAGTGCATCCGGCAGCGCACGAACAGTGTCTGGCGGGCCGTCATGTGCTGGTGGTGGATGATGTCTTGCTGAATCAGGAAGTGGTAGCAGCCTACCTGATGGATGCGGGCGCCCAGGTAAGCTACGCCGGTAATGGCGAAGAAGCCTTGCACCGGCTGGCCAGCGAACGGCCAGACCTTATCTTGATGGACTGCCATATGCCGGTCATGGATGGTTTTACCGCTACCGCCCGCATACGTGCCCACCCGCTGTGGTCTGGCATACCGATTGTGGCATTGACCGCCAATGCCTTGAGTGGCAGCCGTGAAGAGGCTATTGCGGCGGGCATGGACGACTACATCAGCAAACCGATCGACCCTGAGAAGCTATTCGCCGTGCTGGCCAGGCTGGGGGTGTCTACGCCGCCTGCCGGCCAGGCAGCAGAGCTGCCTGTGCTGCCAGACCTGGCTGCCGAGGCAGTGCTGGCGGTATCGGAAGACGATGCCTGGCAAGCGCTGGCACACACCGGTGTGCAGCTGCAGGAAGGCCAGGCGCGGGCCATGGGCAAGCGCAAGGTGTATCTGAAATGGCTGCGGCTATTTGCACAGAGTCAGGAAAGCTTCCCGCAAGAAGCCGCGCAGGCGCTGGCGCAGCAAGACCGTGTGCTGTTGCAGCGCTTGGCGCATACTTTAAAAGGGGCAGCCAGCAATGTGAGTGCAGAATCGGTGCGCGAGCTGGCAGAACAGCTGGAAAGTAGTGTGCGTGAGCAGCAGCCCGAGCCGGTACTGGCTGGCCAGTTGGCCGCACTGGTGCCGGTATTCGAGGCGTGCAGGCAGGCTATCGTGCAGCTGCCGGATAGTGATTAGGCAGCGCCAAACCAGGCAGGGAAAAACAAAAAAGCCACCTTTCGGTGGCTTTTTTGTCGAATCCTGGCGTCCCCACGGGGATTCGAACCCCGGTTACCGCCGTGAAAGGGCGATGTCCTAGGCCTCTAGACGATGGGG
>NZ_VMTV02000595.1 GCF_007644035.1 Vogesella mureinivorans
GATGACGGTGGTGCGCTCGGCCACGACGGCCGGCGCCGGCCGCGGGGCCGGGCCCGGCATTGTAGGCAGCAAGCGGGTCGCGCCGCGCGCCGCTGACCCCGCTCGCGGCCTGAGGTTCCCGATCGCGCTGCTACAATCCGCGCCCGCTTTCGCCGCCCGGCCCCGCCATGACCTGTCGCACCCGCTTCGCCCCCAGTCCTACCGGCTATCTGCACATCGGCGGCGCCCGCACGGCGCTCTACTGCTGGCTGGCTGCGCGCCACGAAGGCGGGCAGTTCGTGCTGCGCATCGAAGACACCGACCGCGAGCGCAGCACCCAGGAG
>NZ_VMTV02000850.1 GCF_007644035.1 Vogesella mureinivorans
TGGAGGTGCCGATGTCGAGGCCAACGATCAGGGATTTGTCGCCTTTGCGGTTCATGTGTTCTGTCTCGGTGCAGCGGGAGTGCCGGCCTCGACGGCCGGGGGCTCGGCCCACAGCAGGGCGAAGCCGTTGGCATAGCGCAGGTCGGCGCGAAGCAGGGGGCGCGCTTCGGCGCGCTTGAGTTCAGGCAGGGCGGCCACGAAGCGCTCCAGCCGCGGCAGCGGCTGGCTGCGGCCCAGCACCAGCTCGGTGCCGCTGCCCAGCAGCAGGGTCCAGGCGCCGCGCGGCGACAGCTGAAGGTGCTGCGGGGCGTCACCCATCAAGG
>NZ_VMTV02000572.1 GCF_007644035.1 Vogesella mureinivorans
CGGCCGACGTCGTTGCGGCCAAGGTCGAGCAGCATCAGATGCTCGGCGCGCTCCTTGGGATCGGCGAGCAGGCTTTCGCGATTTTCGGCATCCTCGGCGCTGGTCCGGCCGCGCGGACGCGTGCCGGCGATCGGGCGAATGGTGATCTCGCCATCGCGAACGCGCAACAATATTTCGGGCGACGAGCGGAAGAGCGCAAAGCCCGGCAGGTCGAGGAAATAGAGGAAGGGTGAGGGGTTGATGCGCCGCAACGCCCGGTAGAGATCGAAGGGCGGCAGGTCGAAGGGCGTCGAGAAACGCTGCGACAGCACCACCTGAAATAT
>NZ_VMTV02000495.1 GCF_007644035.1 Vogesella mureinivorans
GGAGATGCGGGCCAGCGCCAGCAGCACGCCGGTGAGGATGCCCGGGGCGGCGGCGCGGTAGAGCACGTGCACGGTGACCTTCCACTGCGGAATGCCGAGGCTGAGTGCGGCCTCGCGCATCTGCGAGGGCACCAGGCGCAGCATCTCGTCGGTGGTGCGCACCACCACCGGCAGCACGATGAAGGCCAACGCCAGCGCACCGGCCAGGGCCGAGAAGCGCGTGTGCTGCACCACCAGCGCATACACGAACAGACCGATCACGATCGACGGCGCCGACAGCAGGATGTCGTTGACGAAGCGGATCACCTCGCCCAGCAGACGC
>NZ_VMTV02000292.1 GCF_007644035.1 Vogesella mureinivorans
TGCGTCTCGATCCCGCCCTGCCGATCGGCCATGCGCGCGATCTGGACGTTCTGCCCAATACACTGCCGCCCGACAAGCACCGCGGCTACGCCCTGCAGTGGGCTGGCCTCGCCCTGGCGGCGCTGGTGACCACACTTCTTCTTTTCTTCCGGAGTCGCGCATGACACCGCAGCAACGCTCGCGGCTGGTCCTGATCATTATCGTGTTGCTGTTCGGCGCGCCCTTCGTCACGGCTGTGGTGCTGCGCTTCGGTGGCTGGCAGCCCGGGCAGACCCGCAACTACGGCAGCCTCGTGCAGCCGCCGCAGGACTGGTCGGCGATG
>NZ_VMTV02000527.1 GCF_007644035.1 Vogesella mureinivorans
ACTATGCCTGGGATCGGTCCGATGACAGCGTTAGCTGTTGAGGCCTTCGCTCCCCACATGGGTAGCTTCCGGCGGGGCCGAGACTTTGCGGCCTGGCTGGGTCTCGTACCACGTCAGCATTCCTCAGGAGGTAAGGAACGGCTTGGTCGAATCTCGAAGGCCGGGCAGTCCGATATACGTCGACTTCTGATTATCGGGGCAATGTCGCGGCTGGGTTGGCTTGGGAGACGTGCGATCCCAGATGGCTCCTGGCTGTCGCGGATTTTGAGCAGAAAGCCGAGAATGCTGGTGGCGATCGCATTGGCCAATAAAATGGCTCGTG
>NZ_VMTV02000661.1 GCF_007644035.1 Vogesella mureinivorans
CCAAGCGATAGATGCTGACAAGTATAGGCTGGTCACTCTGGTCTAAGGACATCATTCTTGTAGTTCCTCCCGATAGCAAGACAGTGACCATTGTTGATCAATGAGCATTGGGTTAAGCATTGCCATTGCAGGTGCTTCGACAAAACGATAGCAGACAATTAACAATAAAGCCCAACGAATTTCTGGTCGTTTAAATGCACGAATCAAGCTTGGAGGGTTTTGCACAATATGTTCTTTTGGTACTTTTACAAAAAGTTGAAACACAAAAATGGGTTAAACCGTTAATTATTTTTGGTTCAGTTCCAATGTTTTTCTACATTGT
>NZ_VMTV02000659.1 GCF_007644035.1 Vogesella mureinivorans
GGACGATATTCTCGATCTCGACGATCGCGTCGTCGACCAGTACCCCGGCGACAAGGCTGAGCGCCAGCAGCGACAGGCTGTTGAGCGAAAAGCCCATCAGATCCATGAACCAGAAGGTCGGAATGGCCGACAGCGGGATCGCCATCGCGCTGATCATCGTGGCGCGCCAGTCGCGCAGGAACAGGAAGACGACGACGACGGCGAGCACCGCGCCTTCGATCATCGCGGCCATCGAGCTGCGATATTGTTCCTTCGTATATTCGGTGCGGGTGAAGAGGATCTTGAACTTCACCTTGGGGTTGTTCTTCTCGATCTCCGCCAG
>NZ_VMTV02000751.1 GCF_007644035.1 Vogesella mureinivorans
CCTCTACAAGGCCGACCGCACCGTGGTGCTGGCCGACTTCGGCATCGCCAAGGCCATGGACACCAGCTCCACCGCGACGCTGGCCGGCGCGTCGATCGGCACGCCCGACTACATGAGCCCCGAGCAGGCGCGCGGCGAGCCGGTGGACGGTCGCTCCGACCTGTATGCGCTGGGCGTGATGCTGTTCGAACTGCTGATCGGCAAGCCGCCCTATGACGGCAGCGATCCCTTCGCGGTCGCGCTTGCCCACATCACCCAGCCGGTGCCGATCCTGCCCAGCGAATACGCCTGGCTGCAGCCGGCGCTGGATGGGCTGATGGCC
>NZ_VMTV02000537.1 GCF_007644035.1 Vogesella mureinivorans
CCCCGGTTACTACACCCGGATGGGCGCCGCTATCCGCCAGTCCACCTCCATCCTATTGCAGCAGCCTGCCCAGCGCCGCTTGTTGCTGATCGTGTCCGACGGCAAACCCAACGACCTAGACCACTACGAAGGCCGTTACGGCGTGGAAGACACCCGCCAGGCGGTGCTGGAAGCACGCCGCGCCGGGCTGATTCCGTTTTGTGTCACCGTCGACCGCGAGGCCGGCGACTACCTGCCGCACCTGTTCGGCAAGCGCGGTTACAGCGTGGTACACGACGCCCACCGCCTGCCGCAGGTGCTGACTAGCCTGTACGCCAGCCTG
>NZ_VMTV02000836.1 GCF_007644035.1 Vogesella mureinivorans
CCGCTGAATAGAATCGGGCGTTCTTTCATACCTCACCCCCGTCGCTCTCAACTAGGTCTGCCGGGTAGCGCGAGCCGGTACCGCCGCACTTGTCGCAGGTTTCGCCGTCGTAGCCGCCGCCATTCGGCAGCAGGCCGCCGACCATGCCGTGGCCGTTGCAGTAATCGCACAGCGGCACCTTGCGCGGGGTGATGTGGTGGTCTGCGTAGGGTTGGTAGCTCATACTGCCTCCTGGATAGCTGTAAGGATGTCGCGCATCACGGGTGGGCAAACTGCATTGCCCAACATATGCACGGCTAGCCGGTGTTGTTCCGGCAGGATGTAGTCGGGACGAAAACCCATGGCGGCGCGGCATTCCTGCGCGGTAAGCATTCGCATGCGGTCGCCGTCGATCACTGCCCAGCGGTCGCGGGTGGTGATCGTGCCGATGGGGCGTGCCAGGCTGCGGCCTGTCTCGCCTGAGCCGGTGCCGTAGTACGGTGCCAAGAAGCGGGCCCCAAAGCGGGCACGGCCGGCAGCGATGCGTTTCAGCGTGGCG
>NZ_VMTV02000867.1 GCF_007644035.1 Vogesella mureinivorans
CTCGCTGGTGGTCTGCCTCGACTCCGGCTGCGGCAACTACGAGCAGCTGTGGTGCACCACCTCGCTGCGCGGCCTCGCTGGCGGCAACCTGAAGGTCAGCGTGCTGGAGGAAGGCGTGCACTCGGGCGATGCCTCGGGCGTGGTGCCTTCGAGCTTCCGTATCCTGCGTCAGCTGCTGTCGCGGCTGGAGGACGAAGTGACCGGCCGCATCCGCGCCGAAGACCTGTTCGTCGAAATCCCGGCCGAGCGCATCGAGCAGGCCAAGCGCGCCGCCGGCGTGCTCGATCGCGAGATCTGGGCCAAGTTCCCCTTCCTGCCCGG
>NZ_VMTV02000965.1 GCF_007644035.1 Vogesella mureinivorans
CCGATCGCGAAATCCTTGCCGCTGACCTTGCGCATCGCCGACATGGATGCCCGCGTGCCGTCGGCAAAAATAAAGGTCTCGTGGCGGAAGCGACCGGCCCATTCATACACATCTTGAAACAGATGCTTATGCAGCGCCTGCAAATGGGCCGTGTCGAATGTCTGCTCCGGGCCGTGCCCTTCGTAGAGCTCGATCAACCGCTGGGCGAGCTTAGGGTGCTCCCGTTGTTCGAGATGGTCGTGGTTTGTGGCTCCGAGCTTGTTCTTTAAGGTCAGCCCGTCCGGTAGTGTGAACGACATCAACGCGATGCGAGTATCGCGT
>NZ_VMTV02000904.1 GCF_007644035.1 Vogesella mureinivorans
CGACGCGCAGCAGGATGAAGGTCGAATCGTCGTCGACCAGCCTGCCCAGCCCGGCCTGGCGCATCACAATCTCGTTCTGCCCCACGACCGACAGTTCGACCGCGTGGCAGAGCACCAGCGTCAGGAGCAGGAACAGCGGCGGCGACAGCGTGTCGGTATATTGCTGGTCCTCGGCGTCGCCCTGCTCGGCGTCCGAATAGTCCATCATCTTGAGCGGCCGCGTGAGCGCGCGCCACAGCGTGACCGGATAGAAGATCAGCCACGACATGATTTCGTACAGCAGTTCGTCGAGCGACTGGATCAGTTTCAGGAAATCCATCG
>NZ_VMTV02000189.1 GCF_007644035.1 Vogesella mureinivorans
GCCCGTACCGCCCGGCGTGTGCGCAGTCGCCACGCGACCATAGGCCAGCGCCGGCACATCGCCCAGCGCGAGCTTTTCCAGCGCGGCGTTGAAGCCCGGATCGCCGGCCATGCCGATATAGGTCTTGCTGTCCTCGCGCTCGGTGCGACGCACTTCGGCGCGCTTGACGCAGGCCAGCACCGGCGTGTGCCCGGCCTCGTCCTTGTACACGCCGACGCCGAGATCGATCTTGTGCGGCCGCGGATCGGCGCGGAATGCGGCCATCAGGCCCAGGATGGGATCGGCGGGGGCGGGCTGCAGCTCGAAGAACATCGCGAAGGCTCCGGGGAAGTCGAGCCCGGAAGGATAGGCGCTCACTGCCATCACGACCAATGCGGGAGGCGCATATCGATGCCCAACGCAAACGCACGCGTATGCGAAGCGGTCGCCACGCATCCACTGGACGCGGCCTGGGCCGTGCGCTGTGTACGCGGCGTTGGGCCGCGCTGCGCTTGGCCCACCCTACAGAGGCCGAGTTGGGGCCAGGCGCTGGGCGCCC
>NZ_VMTV02000247.1 GCF_007644035.1 Vogesella mureinivorans
TGCGCCTCGTCACGCACGTCCAGCCGGGTGAATCGGCCTTGGCCCCGCAGCGCGCGTGCAAGCTCACTGCCGGAGTCGTCATCGATATCGCTGACGACGACGCGCGCGCCCTCTTTCGCAAAGGCACGCGCGATCGCGGCGCCGATCCCGCGTCCCGCCCCCGTCACCAGCGCCACCTTGTCCTTCAGTCGCATGCCTGGTCCTTTTGGAATCGCTGCTGTTCGACATTGCCGGCAACCGCCGGGGCGTCGCGCTCCGGCAGCACCCACAGGTGGAGATCGCGCGGTTTGCCCGTGGCGTCGATGATGGGCTGCGTGCGAGCACCGGCGCAGCCCTCGAAAGGAAAGCTGTTGGAGACGACACGCGTGCCCGGCGCGCAGCGTTCGAGCAGCTCGGCCGCCATCCGCTGGGTGGACCAGTGCACCAGGTACAGCACGACCACGCTCGCGGTCGAAACATCCACGTCCATCGCATCGCGCTGCTCGAAGCGCGCGCGATCCGACACGCCTGCGGCCTCGGCATTCAGCCGGGAGTGCTC
>NZ_VMTV02000937.1 GCF_007644035.1 Vogesella mureinivorans
TCTGGCTGGCGCTGCCCCTGCTGCTGCTGCGTGCGCTCAAGCCCGCGTCCTGACCCGACTTCCAGACATCGATCGCCATCGCCATGAGCACCACGCCCGCACCCACCGACATCGTCCTGCACCAGCGCTCGCGCGTCCTCGAAGTGGCCTTTGAAGACGGCAGCCGCTTCGCGCTGCCCTGCGAATATCTGCGGGTGGAGTCACCCTCGGCCGAGGTCCAGGGGCACGGGCCGGGCCAGAAGGTGCTGGTCGCCGGCAAGCGCGACGTCGGTATCCGCGCGATCGAGCCGGTGGGGCATTACGGCGTGCTGCTGCGTTTC
>NZ_VMTV02001181.1 GCF_007644035.1 Vogesella mureinivorans
GACCAGTTGCCAGCCGCGGCGGTTCAGATACCAGACCGGCGCTGACAGCATGTGGACCAGCCGGGTGAACGGGAAGAAAATCATGATGGTCAGGCCGAGGGTGATGTGGGCCTTGAACACCCAGTCGACGTTCGCGATGACCTCGGCGATGCCCGGGCGGAAGGTGAATATCCCCTGCGCCCAGGTCATGAATTTGATCATCTCCGCGCCATCCCGGTGGCCCAGCGAGACGTTGATGGTGGCCAGGCCCAGGCCCAGTTGAATCAGCAGAATGATCAGGATCGCCGTGTCCCCGAATTTGGATGTGGCGCGAATGCGCG
>NZ_VMTV02000029.1 GCF_007644035.1 Vogesella mureinivorans
GGAAGTGCGTGAACTTCTTTCTCAATACGATTTCCCGGGTGACGATACACCAATCGTACGTGGTTCAGCGTTACAAGCGTTAAACGGCGTGCCGGAGTGGGAAGAAAAAATTCTTGAGTTAGCACACCACTTAGATACATACATTCCAGAGCCGGAGCGTGCAATTGATAAACCGTTCTTATTACCAATCGAAGACGTATTCTCAATTTCTGGTCGTGGTACGGTAGTAACAGGCCGTGTTGAACGTGGTATCATCAAATCAGGTGAAGAAGTTGAAATCGTAGGTATCAAAGAAACTACGAAAACAACCGTAACCGGTG
>NZ_VMTV02000479.1 GCF_007644035.1 Vogesella mureinivorans
CTCTAAAAATACTGGTTTTTCTCCCCAAGGTAAATCTTTAACTATATATCGATGATTTTGATGGACTCTATGACTTTTTGTTTGACAACGAGGACACACACTTTCTTTTTCACTTGGCTCAAGCTGTAAAATTATCCCAATCCCTTCATGCTGACGCTGTGAAATTACTTTTATTCCCTTTATATTCAGAAGCTCCGTTAGAAGTTTGATTTCCTTTTTTCTGCTCATAACTGTAAATGTATCCCGACAGCTCTTTTTTCTGTCTATAGTCAATAATAAATGCGCCCTATGTGTCAATCACCATCGGGCTTTACTCCCTA
>NZ_VMTV02000470.1 GCF_007644035.1 Vogesella mureinivorans
TGTGCGGCCAGCCGTGTGACATGGCTGCAATCTATGCGCTGGCTCAAAAATACGGTTTCAAGATCATTGAAGACGCCTCGCACGCCATTGGCGGCAAATACAAAGACGAATTCATTGGCAATGGCCGCTACAGCGACATTACGGTGTTCAGTTTTCACCAAGTCAAAATAATTACCACCGCCGAAGGTGGCATGACCCTGACGAACTGTGACGAATTGGCCCACAAAATGGCCCTGCTGCGCAGCCATGGCATTACTCGTGATACCGCTCACATGACCCACGCGCCAGACGGTCCTTGGTATTACCAACAAATTGACCTA
>NZ_VMTV02000284.1 GCF_007644035.1 Vogesella mureinivorans
TGTTGCAAATCTGGATCAGTGATTTTATTGCGAAATAAACGAACACTTTCAATAAAGTAGCGCTCTCCATCTGGAAAGGTTAGGCTCAAAGCATCAAATAAACGTGTACGGAATGGATCTCCGCCAAACCAGAAGCGAGGAACGTCTTCAAGCTTGAAATCGAGCTTGGTGCGAACGACTGGGTCCACCTGATATTTAACTAATGCATTCATTTTGTTTTACTTGCATTGCTTTCGATGATTTCAGTATGTCGGGAAATTGCAGCTTTGTTTTGACAGATATTGCCAATTTTTATACATTTTATGACAGAATGAAAATT
>NZ_VMTV02000159.1 GCF_007644035.1 Vogesella mureinivorans
GATGTCGGACAGCGCGCCTTCGACGGCGTCGCGGATGCGGCGCGCGCGCTCGCCGCGGCTGGGGTCGATCGCGGCGGCGGGAATGATGCCGGCCTCGGCTACGCTGGCGTGCGCGGGCGTGGACTGCGCGCGCTGGCGCAGCTCGCGCAGATGGGTCGGGTCCACCGTGAGCTCGCCGGTGAAGGAGCCGCCCAGCGTCTTGTAGGCGGCGATGAGGGTGCGCAGGCGTTCGTTGATCTGGCGGTTGGCCGCCTGCTGGCGCTGCTGGATGGTGAGCATCACCAGCAGGCGCAGGCCGACGCCCATGAGCGTGATCAGG
>NZ_VMTV02000248.1 GCF_007644035.1 Vogesella mureinivorans
TGCTAAACAAAATATTAGCCAAGCATCTATTCCCGTAGCGAGTGAGGAAGCTTCAACAGTCGATGTCGCTGCAGATGATCAACGTTCTCGGTTAACAGTAAATTTAAAAAATAGTGGCGCTTTTACAACACGTGTAGAAGGCAATACTTTTATTTTAAAAATTAATAATGCCAATCAAGCACCGAGCTTACCAAGTTATGTATCTCCGACGGTCAATAAGCAAAATCAAGGGATTGCTGATATTGGCTTCCAACGTGGAAATACTGGCGAAGGACAAGTAATTGTGAGTCTTTCGGGTGCAAATACCCCAGTGGATGTT
>NZ_VMTV02000611.1 GCF_007644035.1 Vogesella mureinivorans
TTGCCGTGATTGGGAACCAGCAAATGCGCCAGCAGGTGTTTTCATTGACATTGAGTTGCTGTTGTTCGGCGCTGGTGTCTATGTATTGTTGAGCTAACTGGGAATGCAGGCAATATTAGGGCACGAGCCACCAATCATGTTTAAGCTACGTTCCACCAGAGCGGTTTGGCGTCCGTCCGCGACTAGTGCAGGTGCCAGTGTTTTACCTGCTTTACCGCCGCCGATAATAATGTCGTCGTAGTATTGGGTATCCATTTCAATCTCCTTTGCGTTTGGCGTTACTTCATTCGGCGATTGGGATTACTTCACAGCAGAGCTA
>NZ_VMTV02000221.1 GCF_007644035.1 Vogesella mureinivorans
GAGGCCCGCAGTTCCTCAAGACGCGGGCCGGCGCGGCCGCTCTGCCACGCCAGCACGCCCTGCCAGATGATCAGCAGGCCGCCAAGCAGCGCGATCAGGGCCACGACGAAATACGCTGGACGCCGAAGCGCCAGCACTTCGGGCGGCAGCTGCACCGGGTCCTTCTGCTTCTTCCTGCGCTTGGTCATCGACCTCGGTTTCCTTCGCCCCTGGGTGGCCGCATCCGCACCGCCACGCCCTGTCGCTTTCAGCGGATGCCGGTATGGCCGAATCCGCCCTCGCCCCGCGCGCTGGCCTCGAAGGACTCGACGCGTTCCAG
>NZ_VMTV02000004.1 GCF_007644035.1 Vogesella mureinivorans
GGCACCCCGCACAGCAATCTCGACTTCGCGCTCGACAACATCTTCAACCACCCGAATGTCGGGCCTTTCCTGTCGCGCCGGCTGATCCAGAACCTGGTCACCAGCAATCCCTCGCCGGCCTACATCGCGCGGATGACGGCGGTATTCAACAACAACGGCCAGGGCGTGCGCGGTGACCTGCGCGCGCTGGTGCGGGCGATCCTGATGGATCCGGAGGCACGCAGCGGACACCTGACGCAGCCGCAGCGCTTCGGCAAGGTGCGGGAACCGCTGCTGCGGCAGACCCATCTGTGGCGGGCCTTTGGCGCCGCCGCAGCGA
>NZ_VMTV02001008.1 GCF_007644035.1 Vogesella mureinivorans
CGCCACGCTGAAACGCATCGCTGCCGGCCGTGCCCGCTTTGGGGCCCGCTTCTTGGCACCGTACTACGGCACCGGATCAGGCGAGACCGGCCGAAGCCTGGCACGACCCATCGGCACTATCACCACCCGCGACCGCTGGGCGGTGATCGACGGCGACCGCATGCGAATGCTGACCGCGCAGGAATGCCGCGCCGCAATGGGCTTCCGCCCCGACTACATCCTGCCGGAACAACACCGGCTAGCCGTGCACATGCTGGGCAATGCAGTTTGCCCACCCGTGATGCGCGACATCCTTACCGCAATCCAGGAGGCAGCATGACTCCACAACAAACAACCGAACGGCCAACCTGCGCGGTGGGCGGCATGATCAATCGCAGCACCATCTGTGGTGCGGTCGTGGTGGGTGGTCACTATTGCAGCCATCCCGGCAAGTGCCAGAACAAGGTAGTGCCGCCTGCCAGCTCGCGCTACCCGGCAGACCTAGTTGAGAGCGACGGGGGTGAGGTATGAAAGAACGCCCGATTCTATTCAGCGG
>NZ_VMTV02000404.1 GCF_007644035.1 Vogesella mureinivorans
GTGCAATAACCTGCGCATAAATATGGCGAGGCGTGCGATGCACAACCAGACGGGTTGCACCTTGCTCTCTCATTAAATGACGTGCACGGGTTGCACGACGGATACGAGCTACTTTCTTATCCATAGTGTTACCTTACTTTACTTTTTCTTCGCTTCTTTTGTACGAACTACTTCATCTGAGTAACGTACACCTTTGCCTTTATAAGGCTCTGGACGGCGATATGCACGAATATCAGCTGCTACTTGGCCGATTAACTGTTTGTCTGCACTCTTAAGAACAATTTCTGTTTGAGACGGACATTCACCAGTTACGCCAGC
>NZ_VMTV02000910.1 GCF_007644035.1 Vogesella mureinivorans
ACTTTAAAGCCAGCATCACTGACAATGAGCGGTGTGGTGTTACTCGGTAGAATGCTCGCAAGGTCGGCTAGAAATTGGTCATGAGCTTTCTTTGAACATTGCTCTGAAAGCGGGAACGCTTTCTCATAAAGAGTAACAGAACGACCGTGTAGTGCGACTGAAGCTCGCAATACCATAAGTCGTTTTTGCTCACGAATATCAGACCAGTCAACAAGTACAATGGGCATCGTATTGCCCGAACAGATAAAGCTAGCATGGCAACGGTATACAGCGAGTCGCTCTTTGTGGAGGTGATGATTACTTAACAATGGGTGGATT
>NZ_VMTV02000092.1 GCF_007644035.1 Vogesella mureinivorans
CGAGCCGGTCGCCGGCCTTGGCCACACTGGGGTCGACGGTGGCCTCGGGATCGGGCGAGGTCAGCTCGTCTTCGGCGATATCGAGATCCTGCAGGAAGCCGTCGATGCTGTTGTAGCGGGCCAGCACTTCGGGCTGGGTGGCGTAGCGCACCAGGTCGGCGAGCTTCTGCGGGCAGCCGTCCATGACATCCGACAGCTGCAGACCCTGCTGGCTCCGCAGGGTGCCGAGCAGTTCCAGCGCCGAGCTGGCGGGTGCGCGGCCACTCAGGATGAGGTAGCTGAGTGCGCCCAGCGAGAACACATCGAGCTCGGCGCTTA
>NZ_VMTV02000876.1 GCF_007644035.1 Vogesella mureinivorans
TGCATTAAAGTTGAATTATCCCAATTTTGAAGTTATTGCAATCAATGATGGAAGCTCTGACAATACAGCCGAGATTCTCAATCAATTGGCATTGAAGTACGACAAACTGCGTGTTGTACATTTGGCAGAGAACCAAGGTAAAGCGATGGCTTTACAAGCGGGGAGTTTGCTTACTGAGGCTGAGTTCTTGATCGGGATTGATGGTGATGCTTTGCTTGATCCACATGCTGCACAATGGATGATTCGTCATTTCTTAAATAATCCAACCGTTGCAGCGGTTACAGGTAACCCTCGTATTCGTACACGTTCAACTTTGCT
>NZ_VMTV02000008.1 GCF_007644035.1 Vogesella mureinivorans
AGCAGCAGCTCCAGATGCATGCTGGCGCCTGCCTGCGGCAGCACCGGCTGGATGCGCTGCGCCCACAGCTCGAAGCGGTCCTCGTCCAGCGCCGATTCGATGCGGCTGGCCCAGCGCATGGAGTCGCGCCGCTGCAGCATGGCCTCGTCACTGTTCATCCAGGCGTGCACGCGGTTGCGGCCTGCCTCCTTGGCGGCATAGCAGCAGGTATCGGCCGCTTGCAGCAGGGTCGCGACGTCCGGCCAGTCGCGCTCGATCGGCACCAGGCCGATGCTGGCGCCCACGCGGAAGCGGCGACCGTCGTGCTCGAAGCGGAAGGCCTCCATGCGCTCGCAGATCTGCTGGGCCACGCGCTGTGCATGATCGAGCCGGCAGTGCTTCAGGATCGCGCCGAACTCGTCGCCGCCCAGACGCGCCAGCACATCGCCGCTGCGCACGCATTCGCCCAGCAGGCGACTGACCTGCTTCAGCAGCTCGTCGCCCACGGCATGTCCGCAGGCGTCGTTGACCAGCTTGAACTGGTCGAGGTCGATG
>NZ_VMTV02000162.1 GCF_007644035.1 Vogesella mureinivorans
CTTCCGACACCACCAGCTTCCGCATTCCGGCCAACACTTCGCAGGTTCTGTCGGTGGTTGGCGACAAGGTAAGCGTCACCCTGTCGTTGAAGCGCACGAATGGCAGCAGTGCCGAAGTTGTCTACGTCTGCGCTGGCGCGGGTTTCTAATCATGGGTGCCATGCTTAATGGGCAGCCGCGGCGCACGGTGCGCTCGCGGCGCAGTAGCTCGATCATCGCCCAAGCCATCGCTGTGCTGGCCAAGTACGGCGGTTCGTGGTGGCAGTCTGGCCCAGAGTATTCATTCACTGGTAGCGATGGCACTGGCGCTGCCGGTGACGGCTCGGACGTTGGCTACGGTGTTGACCGGTGTGCGACGCTCGGGCCGGAGCGTATAGCAGACGTTGAGCTTTCGACTGGCAATAATCCTGTCGAGTGGACTACGAGCGGCACGAACGCATCGAATACCGTGGCGTTTTCTCCGGGCTTTGTTACCTTCAATACTTCGGACACCACCAATATTTCTATGAACAAGGCGAATGCCTTAGTTATTGGTGCTGCGTATGAGGCGGAGATTGTCGTAACAGATCAGTCTGGCGGCATTGTTCCGGGCATATTTACCGGCAGTGCAGATATCACGTTTGGTTCTGGCGTAGGTACTAAGCGCGTGGTTTTCGTCGCAAACAACACGACGTTGGTGATAAAGCGTATTGGTGGCGGTGTTGGCTCATTTACTATCGACCGCGTGTCGGTGAAGGAAATCATTGGCCGCCCGCTCACGCAAGCAACCACCGGCTTCAAGCCTAAGCTGAAACGGGTTCCGAAGCGGCTGGGGGCGGAGTTGGTGACGAACGGGGATTTTGCTAGCGCAACCGGCTGGAGTGCTGGCACCAACTGGGCGATAAGCGGCGGAGTGGCAACGCACGGAGCGTCTGGCGTCAACACTCTTACTCAGACGATAGGAACTACAGCAGGAAAGACTTACGCTGTTGCTTGGCAAATATCAGCAGTTACATCCGTAGGTGGTGGCCTATCGGCTCGTATTGGCACTGGTGGCGCCGGTTCGGTGCTGGGCGGCGTCTACAGTGCAGTAGGCTCTTACGTTGATCTACTAACCCCAACAGTAGACCAGACGGGGTTTCAGTTAATTACCCGTGGTGCTGTTGGCGACTGGGTTGGCTCAGTAGATAACATCAGCGTCCGCGAGGTGCTGGAATGGACGTGGGCTTGGGTGTTTGATGGGGTGGATGACCTGCTGGCTACGGCGTCGCAGCCGGCAATCACTGGCGAGACATTTGGCATCGCTCTACAGCATATCGACGTAAACCCGTTTGAAAACTTGTTTGCCAAGCGTGTTGCGTCGCCGGCTGCGGGTTGGCTGCTTTTTGCTGACAAGGCGCAATCCCGCGAAACGTTGTCTATCCAAGGTTTTACTGGCGCAACGGTGGCAAGCACCACGTCGGCAACGGTAATTTCCGCACGCGCTGCGCCTACGGCGTTGGCGTTCCGCAAAAACGGCAGCCAAGTAGTGGCTCCAGTTGGCACGTACACGCCAGCATCTGCGCCAGTGCAGATCGGCGGATTTGCAGGCAACTACTCTCGCCCAAGCGTGATGGCGGCTTTCTACGCCCCTGCGGCAATCCCTGACGCCGAGCTACTTATCATCGAACGCGCCATGGCTCAACTTGCCGGAGTGACCATCTTATGAGCGACTACCGCGTGACCGTGACCGTGCCGGTTGATCACCGCGACACCGCCAGCGCCATAGGCAGGGCCATGGATATCGACGTTGGCGGGGCCGATAGCTTCATCGAAGCCGACGGCGTGCTGGCAGCCAGGACGTGGGCGAGTGCAGAATTCGCCACAATGTTCGAATACCTGATTGCACGACCCGAGGCGCTGTATATGGCAGTGGCCACAGACTACGGGGCACGCTGGCCGGAGCTGGTACCGCCAGACCTGAAGGCCATCGAGACGTTTTGCCATGCGGCCAGCATGACAATAGACCCGCCGCTAGCGTAGCACCGCGAAAACCTGCCACCACCCCCGATACATTCACCGTGTCGGGGGTTTTTCATTGGGCCCCTGCATGTGGAGCTGATGACGATGTTTCGTGAGTTCAAACCGTGCGGGGTATGCGGCCAACGTTACCCAGGTACGCACAGCAAACACTGGAACTGCCAGGGAAGGAAAGATGATGAAGCTGGAATTGATCGAGAACGCGGGCGCGGCATGGCGCTTTTGGAGTGTTCGCCTGTCGGCGGGCATTGTGGCAGTCGCTGCAGCAGAGCCGTACCTTCCGACGCTGAAGGCAGTACTGCCCCCGGCGTGGTACGGCTATGCTGCCGGCGCTGTGATGGTGGCGCGGCTGTTTAAGCAGCGCTGAGTGAATGTGCCGGTTTTGTACCGACACAGAGAAAAGGGGTCATGTGGCAATTGTGTGCCGCACTGTGTAATAGCTAGCATCACTGTGACGCAGTGTGCCGCAACTTGCGGGTAGGCAAAAGGCGCAAGTCTTTGAATTTAAACGTTTCTACAGATAAAACGCGGACTCGAAATCAGGCGTACGTGCGAGCGTACCGAGGGTTCGAATCCCTCCCTCTCCGCCAGTACACACAGCTAAGTCCTTGAGAAATCAAGGGCTTTTTTGTTTTTGCATTACTGGCACGCACCGGCATTCATACCTGATGCCGTTCTACAAAACTGACAAACGCTCTGCTTTGTTGCGCCAGCCAGCCGATAACCGGCACGCCACCAAACGCATACCAGGCCACCCTGCTGCAGGCCATGTGCGGCATGCCACGCCTGGCGCGTACACCGATGCGGCAGAACGGCCAACCTTATCCCTCACGACATGTGCTTGTGCCGGATGAACACTAGCCGCTTGACGGTTTCGAACCACAGCAGATTCGCCACCGCCACCGCCACACCAAATAGCAGCCACATGGCAGAGGGTGCAACAAACCCGAATAGCTGGCGAATGGCCGGAATATAGAGTGTAGCGGCGAGCAAAAGGCCGGTGGCCAGGCTGATCCAGGCCAGATAGCGATACGCGGTACCAGCTGCCTGCTTGCCGGCGCGCCCCCACGAGCGGTTGGCCTGTATCAAGCCCAGGTTGGACAGGATCAGCACGAAAAAGGTGAGCGCTCTGGCGATGTCGTCCGACGCTGTTTCGCTCTTTGTGTACGCATACACCGCTAGCAGCACCAGCAGCAGGCCTGTGCCCTGCCACAGGCCAAGCGCCAGCACTTTGCTGTCAAACAGGCGGGACGCCGGGCTGCGTGGCGGTTTTTGCATGGCGTCGGCTTCTGATGGCTGCGCCTCGAACACCATGGAGCACGCCGGGTCGATGATGAGCTGTAAAAACAGTACGTGCACCGGCATCAGCAGCATGGGCCAGCCCAGTAATACCGGCACGATGGATAGACCGACAATGGGCACGTGCACTGCCACCACAAACACGACGGCTTTGCGCAAATTGGCAAACACCCTGCGCCCGTAACGGACTGCGGTCACCAGCGAGGCAAAGTCATCTTTCAACAGCACCACATCTGCCGCCTCCCGCGCGACATCGGTACCATGGGCGCCCATGGCCACACCGATGTGGGCGGCTTTTAACGCTGGCGCATCATTCACGCCATCCCCCGTCATGGCTACCACCGCCCCACTGTCTCGAAATGCCTGAACCAGGCGTAGCTTCTGCGCGGGCAGAATGCGGCAAAACACCGTGATATTGCTGATCTGCTGGGCCAGCTCTGCCGCACTGTATGCGGCCAAGGCCTGGCCGGTCATGACGCCGCCACTGACGGGCAGCCCTGCCTGGCGGGCGATGGCCAGCGCGGTTACCGGGTGATCGCCCGTAATCATCACCACCTTGATACCCGCCGCATGGCATTCGGCGATTGCTGCGGGCACCTCTGGCCGTAAGGGGTCTTCCAGGGCGAGCAAACCCGAGAACGCGAAGGCAAAGTCGTGCTGCTTGCCTGGCAAGGTTTCTGCAGCAAATGTTGCCTGGGCCACACCCAGCACCCGCAGCCCGTCTGCCGCCCACAGTTCTACCTGTTTCACGATCTGGCTACGCGTAGCAGGGTCCAGGTGGCACAGGTCGATGATGGCCTCTGGCGAGCCTTTGGCCGCAATAATGCGCTCGTGGCAGTCTGGCGACTGCCACACCCGCGACATGGCCAGCATGGCCGGTGACAAGGCGTAGTCGTCCACCAGGGTCCAATCCGCATGCAGGTGCGCTGTGTGGGCCAGCAGGCGCTGCCCCGCGTCGGCAATCGCCGTGTCCATCGGGTCCAGTGCCTGCCGGTGGCTGGCCAATACCGCAAACTCCAGCACTTCATGCAAGGCCTCTGGCAGCGGCAAGCCCGGCAAGGTGTCGTACCCGGCGGTGCCGGACCACAAGCGCCGCACCGCCATCTGGTTGCTGGTCAGCGTGCCGGTTTTATCCACGCACAAGACCGTGGTGGCCCCTAGCAGCTCGATGGTGGGCACATTTCTGGTTAATACTTTTTCACGGGCCAGCTGCCAGGCGCCCAGCCCCATGAACACCGTAAGGATAACGGTGAGCTCTTCCGGCAGAATGGCCATCGCCAAAGTCAGGCCGGCAAGCAAGCCATGCAGCCAGTCGCCCAGCAGCAAACCATAAGCCACGGCAAGACAAGCCGCTAGCACCAAACCCAGCACGGCTACCCGCTGGACAATCCGACGGGTTTCTCTTTGTATCGGCGTCGTTTCCTCGCCCAGCCCGCGCAGTGATACGCCAATCCGCCCCAGCTGGCTTTGCTCCCCGGTCGCCACCACGTGGCCGCGCGCGGTTCCCCGGGTAACGAGCGTGCCGGAAAAAACCTGCGCAAGGTGCAACGCTGCCGGGTCCTGGGCGCCCTCTGCGGCCACGGTACTGACCGATTTGTCTATCGGCACAGACTCGCCGGTAAGCAGCGACTCATCCACCTGCAGGTTCGTGGCCTCGGTCAGGACAAGATCTGCCGGAACGCGCACGCCTTCGGCCAGGAGCACCGTGTCACCGCACACCAGCTCCCGCGCAGGCACGCGAGACAGCCGGCCACCACGCATGACCAGGGCTTGCGGGCTGGACAGGTCTCGCAGTGCATCCAGCGAGCGTTCGGTGCGCTGCTGCTGAAAATAGGTCATCACCATGACGACCAGCACAAAACCCAGCAGCATCAGTGCCTCGCGCTTGTCCCCCAGCAGCATATAGATGCCACCGCATGCCAGCAGCAGCAGAAACATGGGGTCTGCCACGATGGCACGCAGCAGGCGTAAGCGGCTACGCGGGCGCGACACGGGCAATTCGTTTGGGCCGTCTTTGGCAAGACGCTGCCGTGCTTCCATGTCGCTTAGGCCATCAGGCATAGGTTTGCTCCCCGCTTTACGTCGGTACTTGTTGGCCGCTACCCGGAAAATCGCAAGAAACACGGCTGGTCGCCCTGCATCCGGCAGCACGCCTGCGCACGATGACACCAGCCAGACAGCGCAAGGCATAGCAGTCGGGTGCACCCCGTGCGAAGGCGCTCGCGGCGATGGCTCATCATAAAAACACCTGCCGGCAGCATCTGTACGCTAGCGCACAGCCTGGCATGCGCCGACAAGGGGCCGCTGTGTTCAGGCAGCGCCAGCACTGTGCGGCCAACCCCAAGCCCATCAGCGGCAACGCAGTTTGGCGGCCAACGACAAACATCTTGTTTAATGGATTTGTATTCCCGTATATTGGAATGATGAATCTGGATACCCTGCTGGCCCAACGCATCCGCTCGCTACGCAAGCAGCGCGCTTACGCGCTGGACACCCTTGCCGAGCTCAGCGGCGTGAGCCGTTCAATGATTTCGCTGATCGAGCGCGCCGAAACCAGCGCCACGGCCATGGTGCTGAACAAGCTGGCCGACGCGCTGGGCGTGAGCCTGGCCTCGCTGTTTGCAGAAGAAACCGCAGAGCAAGCCGCCTCGCCGCTAGCCCGCCATGGCACCCAGCCGGTGTGGCAAGACCCCGGCAGCGGCTACCTGCGCCGCCAGCTGTCACCACCCGGCTTTGCCACCCCCATCGAGCTGGCCGAGGTCACGTTCCTGCCCGGCCAAAGCGTTACCTTTGATAACGCCCTGCGCAGCATCGTTACCTACCAGCAGATCTGGCTGTTATCCGGCGAAATGCACATTACGGCAGCGGGCCAGTGCTGGCAGCTACAGGCTGGCGACTGCCTGGCGATCACGCTGGGCCCGCAGATCGTATTCCATAACCCCGCGGCCAACCCGGCACGCTATCTGGTTGCGCTGTGCGCGCAACCTTCCGCCATAGGGAAACCATCATGAGTGAGAACAAGCTGGTTCACTGCACTGCCGAGCGCCACGCCGCCGCCATTCTGGACATCTTCAACGAAGCCATCCTGAACTCCACCGCACTGTACGACTACACCCCGCGCCCACCCGAAAGCATGGTGAGCTGGTTTGATACCAAGCAAAAAGGCGGCTTCCCGGTGATTGGCGTGGAAGACAGCCAGGGCACCCTGCTGGCGTTTGGCAGCTACGGTACCTTCCGCGCCTGGCCGGCGTTCAAGTACTCGGTGGAGCATTCCATTTATGTACACAAGGATCACCGCGGCCAGGGCCTGGGCCGCACCGTGATGCAGGCGCTGATTGCCGCCGCACGGCAAAACAATGTGCACGCCATGATCGGCGGCATCGACGCCAGCAACAGCGGCAGCATTGCCCTGCATGAACAGCTGGGCTTCAAGCATGTGGCTACCCTGCCGGAGGTAGGCTTCAAGTTTGGCCGCTGGCTGGATTTATCCTTCTACCAGCTGCTGCTGGACACCCCGCACGCGCCGGTGGATGGCTAGGCCGCTACGGCCAGCGCTGCGGCCATAAGGCGCCGCCTTGTGTGCCAGCCACATGCTGGCTGGCCATAAAAGAAAACCCGCCATGGGGTAGCGGGTGTGGCACAGACTGCCGAGTGATGGAGACAACACGAGGAGGATCCTCGCTTTCAGCCTAGACGCCACATTGCTGCATTGCAACAAATATATCGCCGGCAGGCCCCACCGGCGAAACTTAGCGCCGCCTTGTTACTCCATATCCCTTTGCCTTGCCGCCGCCACACACGATGAAACCTGTATTGCCTTTGTTATTGGCGCTATGCGTCACGGCCTGTACACAAACCCGCGCACCGGACGCGCTGCCCCCGCTGGGGCAAGCTGACTTTGCCAGCTATCAGGCGCAAACCCGGCAATGGCTGCAGCAGCACCGCCAGTTCGTCACCGCCACCCCGCAGGACGAGCTGGCCTATAACAGCCCGCAGCAGTGGCGGCCAGCCGGCGCGCCACGCGGTGCCATCCTACTGGTACACGGGCTGGGCGATTCACCGTATTCGTTTACCGACCTGGGGCCAGGGTTGGCCGCAGCCGGCTACCTGGTACGCAGCGTGCTGTTGCCGGGGCATGGCAGCAAACCGGCCGACCTGATGGCGGCACGCTACGAAGACTGGCAGGCGCTGGTAGCGCAGCAAACGGCGCTGCTACGGCGCGAAGGCGTACCGGTTTACCTGGGCGGCTTTTCCACGGGCGCCAACCTGGTGATGCTGCAGGCACAGGCCGACCGCAATATTGCCGGTGTACTGCTGTTTTCGCCGGCGTTCAAATCCGATAGCAGCATAGACTGGCTGGCGCCGTGGGTGGCACCGCTCAAGCCATGGCTGCGCCAGCCGGACGAGGGCACACAGCAGACACCGGTGCGTTACCTGAACGTGCCCACCCACGGCTTTGGCCTGTTTTACCGCAGCAGCAGCGCCGTGCTGTCTGCGCTCGCCGCCAAGCCGTACGACAAACCGGCCTTCATGGTGCTGGCCGAGCACGATTCGGTCGTGGATGTCGGGCAGGCGCGCACGCTGTTCCAGCAGCGCTTTACCCATCCCGCCAGCCGCCTGGTGTGGTACGGCCGCCAGGCACCGGCCAGTAGCGATACGCGCCAGCTGTGGCAAAGCGACTACCTGCCGCAACAGCGCATCAGCCAGTTTTCGCACATGAGCGTGCTGTTTTCGCCGGCCAACCCGCTGTACGGGCAAGACGGCAGCCTGCGCATGTGCCGTAACGGCCAGGAAGATGCCGAAGTTACCGCCTGCCAGCGCGGCGCCACGGTGTGGTATAGCGACTGGGGCTACCGCGAACCCGGCAAGGTGCACGCCCGCCTTACCTTCAACCCGTATTTTGACTGGCAGCTGGGCGTGGCCCGTAGCGTGCTGCAGGCCGCCCAGCCTCCCACTCAAACCACCCTGGCCGCTTCGTCCAGCAGCCACTGATACAGCTGGCGCACCATCGGTGCCCGCGTGTCGCCCTCTGCACGGGCTATCCACCATTGCTGCCCAGGCTGCGCCGGGTAGCCCGCCACCGCCTGCAGCCTGCCGGCAGCCATGGCGTCGGCCACTTGCCAGCGCGACAGCCACGCCACGCCCAGGCTGCGCTCGGCTGCTTCTTGCAGCAGGCGGGCATCGTCCACAATCAGGCGGCGGCGAAAGCCCGCCAGCGCGGCGGGTAGCGCCTCGTGCCCGCTGCCTATCGTCAGCGCACGCTCCAGGCACAGCAGGCCGGCATGGGCCGCGTGTTCGGCCAGCGGCAGCGGTGCCAGCCGCTGCGCCAGTGCCGGGCTGGCCACCAGTAGCTGCTCATCCTGCAGCCACGGCTGCTCCAGCACACCCGGCTGCTGCAGTGGCCGCGCCACGATATTGATATCCACATCCAGCTCGTCTACATAGCGTGCGCTTTCGTCAGTAGACAGCAGCGGGCATAAGCCGGGCAGCGCCTGCTGCAATGCGGCCAACCTGGGCAGCAGCCAGCCCTGCTGCAATGGCGCCGGGCACACCAGCACCACCAGCCCCGGGTCCAGATACGTGGCAATACGCCCCAGCCCGCTTTTTAGCGCGTCCAGCGACAGCTGCACGCTGCGCAGCAGTACCTCGCCCGCCACGGTCAGCTCTACCCCGCGCCCTACCCGGCTAAACAGCGGCTGGCCAAGCTGTTCTTCCAGCTGCTGTATCTGGTGGCTAATGGCGGACTGCGACAGGTACAGCTCTTCGGCCGCACGGGAAAAGCTGCCCAGCCTGGCGGCGGCCTCGAAGCCGCTAAGCAGGCGTAACGACGGAATACGTGGCTTGTTCATATGAGAAAACCTGGTCAATACCCGCAATAAACATCAATTTTTCTAAAGTCATGCTAGCGCCACAATACGCCCATCACAACAGGAGGCAAACCAGATGGGACGTTTTGATGCACGCATACAGGGCTACCGCATGCCCGCCGAATGGGAAACCCAGCACACCACCTGGCTGGGCTGGCCGATGCTGGCCGACCGCGAAGAACTGTGGGGTGAACACTACGCCCAGGTGGTGGCCGAGTTTGCGCTGACCGCCCGCACCATTGCCCGCTACCAGCGCTGCGTGGTGACCGCGCATCACAGCCTGGCGGCGCAGGCGCGCGAGCTGTGCGGCCCCACGGTAACGGTGCTGCCGGTGGCGGCTGAGGACAACTGGGTGCGCGACTGCGGCCCCATCTTCTTGCAAGGCCAGGGCGGGCAGTTGGCCGCAGCGGCGTTCCGCTTTAACGCCTGGGGCAATAAATACCAGCCCTACGATGGCTGCCAGCAGCTAGCCCAAGACATCGCCCGCCACGCCGGCGCCACACTGTTCAACAGCGATATGGTGCTGGAAGGCGGCTCGTTCTACGTGGATGGCCAGGGCACGCTGCTCACCACCGAAAGCTGCCTGCTGCACCCCAACCGCAACCCCGGTATGCGCCGCGCCGAGATCGAAGAAGAGCTGGGCCGCATGCTGGGCATCCGCAAGGTGATCTGGCTACCGGGCAACCCGCTGGAGGTAGAAACCAACGGCCATGTGGACGGCATCGCCTCGTTCATCGCGCCAGGCCAGGTGCTGTGCCAGGGCGCCACGCCAGACCAGGGCGACTACTACTACGTGCTGCGCGAAAACCGCCGCGCACTGGCGCTGGCCACCGACGCCCGCGGCCGCGCGTTCAGCTTTCTGGAGCTGCCCTCGCCGCAGGTCACCCAGCGCTACGACAGCGAACGCTACTGCGACTGCTACGCCAACTACATCCTGCTCAACGGCGCGGTGATCAGCACCGCCTTTGGCGTGGCCGAAGACGCCGCCGCGCGCGAGGTGTTTGCCCAGGCCTTCCCGGGGCGCGAGGTCGTGCTGCTGCCGGTGACCGCCATCTCCATCGGCGGCGGCAGCCTGCACTGCTCCACCCAGCAACAGCCAGCCGTCTGAGCCTGGCAGCACACAACACACCAAGGAGAACCCCCATGAGCCGAACCCTTACCGTCGCCGCCGTACAAATGGCCTCCGGCAGCTGGCAGACAGAACACAATATGGACCGTGCCGAACGGCTGATCCGCCAGGCTGCCGCCGCCGGCGCACAGCTGGTGCTGTGCCCCGAGCTATTCATGCTGCCCTACTTCTGCATCGACCAGCACGTAGACCACCTGCAGCTGGCGCAGCCGTTTGCAGGCCACCCCGGCATCGCCCGCTTTGCCCGCCTGGCCGGCGAGCTGGGCGTGGTCATCCCCATCGGCTTTTTCGAGCGCGCCGGTAATGCCGCCTACAACAGCATTGCCGTGGCCGATAGCGATGGCCGCGTGCTGGGCGTATACCGCAAGACGCACATTCCGGACGGGCCGGGCTACACCGAAAAGTTCTACTTCACCCCCGGTGATACCGGCTTCAAGGTATGGGACACCCGCGTGGGCAAAATCGGCATCGGCATCTGCTGGGACCAGTGGTACCCGGAAACCGCGCGCAGCCTGGCGCTGATGGGCGCCGAGGTACTGTGCTTCCCCACCATTATCGGTAGCGAGCCGTTCAGTGCAGATTACGACTCATCCGGCCACTGGCAGCGCACCATGCAGGGCCACGCTGCGGCCAACATGCTGCCGGTAGTGGCCGCCAACCGCATCGGCAGCGAAACCGGCATCGGCAACGGCAACCCGCACCAGCAGGGCCTGAGCGCCACCTTTTACGGCAGCAGCTTTATTGCCGACCACACCGGCCACAAGGTGCAAGAGGCTGGCCGCAGCGAGGAAGCCATCCTGCTGCACACCTTCGACCTGGACGCCATCCGCGACGAGCGCCAGAGCTGGGGCTTCTTCCGCGACCGCCGCCCCGAGATGTACCGCACGCTGCTGACTAGCGACGGTGCAGCATCCTGCTACCAAGGAGCCCCCGCATGAGCCCGCGCCACAGCCTGTTAGCCGCCGCACTGGCGCTGGCCTGCACCGCAGGCCACGCCGCCGAAGAGAAAATCCTCTACCTGTTCAACTGGGCCGACTACTTTGCCCCCGACACACTCAGCCAGTTTGAAAAGGAAACCGGCATCAAGGTACGACTGGACGTGTACGACAGCGATGAAACGCTGCAAGCCAAGCTGCTCACCGGCGACAGCGGCTACGACGTGGTATGGCCCAGCAACGACTTCATGGCCAAGCAGATCCAGGCCGGCGTATACCGCCCGCTGGACAAAAGCAAGCTGCCCAACCTGAAGCACCTGGACCCGCGGCTGATGAATATCATCGCCCAGTCCGACCCCGGCCACCGCTACGGCGTGCCCTATATGTGGGGCACCATCGGCGTGGGCTACGACCGGGTAAAGGTAGAAAAACTGCTGGGCAAGGTACCCGCCAACAGCATGGACCTGCTGTTCGACCCCGCCACCAGCGCCAAGTTGGCCGCAGGCGGCTGCCGCCTGGGCGTGCAGGACTCGGCCAGCGCCATGCTGCCGCTGGCGCTGCGCTACATCGGCCGCGACCCGGTCAACCCCGCCAAAGCCGACTTTGACGCTGCGCTGGCCATGCTGAAAAAAGTGCGCCAACACATCAGCCTGTTTGTGGCCTCGCCCAACGCCAACGAGCTGATCAGCGGCGAGCTGTGCGTGTTTGCCGGCTACTCCGGCGCCATCAACCTGGCGGCAGAAAAAGTACGCGAACAAGGCGGCAAGCGCAGCATTGTGTACGACATCCCCAGCATGGGCAGCCTGATGTGGTTCGACGGCATGCTCATCCCCAAAACCGCGCGCCACCCCGACAACGCCCACGCCTTCATCAACTACATCCTGCGCCCGGACGTGGTGGCCAAGATCAGCAACGCCACCCGCTACGCCAACGCCAACCTGGGCGCACTCAAGCTGATGGACCGCACGCTGGTAAGCAACCCCAGCGTGTATCTGAATGACGAGCGCAAGAAAACGCTATTCCTGCAAAAAGTGCAAAGCAGCGACACCACGCGGCTGGAAGGCCGCACCTGGATGAGCTTCAAAAAGGGCTGACCGCCACCTAAAGGACACACCATGAACCGACGACACTTTCTGGGCTACAGCAGCGCCAGCCTGCTCGCCAGCGCACTGGGCAGCCACGCGCTGCTGGCCAGCGCCCCCGCCCATGCGGCCAACCCCACCCGCTGGCGCATGCCGGACGAAGGCGAACCGCACGCCGCCACCTGGCTGGCCTTTGCTGCCAGCCAGGCCATCTGGGGGCGCAAGCTGCTGGCCGGCGCCCGCGACAGCCAGGCGCGCATTGCCCAGGCGATTGCCGGCTACGAAACCGTAAACATGCTGGTGCGCGAACAGGACTACGACCTGGCCTACCGCCTGTGCGGTGCGGCGGCCAACCTGGTGGTGGCCCCGCTGGACGACCTGTGGCTGCGCGACAGCGGCCCGGTGTTTGTAGAAGACGCACAAGGCCAGCGCGCCGCTATCGACTTCAACTTTAACGGCTGGGGCAAAAAGCAAACCCACGCCAACGATGCCAAAGTCGCCGCCCGCGTGGCCGCACACAGCCGCACCCCGCTGCTGCATACCAAGCTGGTACTGGAAGGCGGCGGCATAGAAGTAGACGGCGAAGGCACCGCCATCATTACCGAAAGCTGCGTACTGAACCGTAACCGCAACCCCGGTGTGAGCAAAGCGGCTTGCGAAACCGAGCTCAAACGCCTACTGGGCTTGCAAAAGATCATCTGGCTGCCTGGCATTGCCGGACGGGATATTACCGACGGCCACACCGACTTTTACGCCCGCTTTGCCGGCCCCGGCGTGGTAGTGGTACACAGCGATACCGACCCGGCCTCGTACGACTACGCCGTCACCCGCCGCCACCTCGACATCCTGAAAACCGCCACCGACGCCCGTGGCCGCAAGCTGCAGCTGATCGTGATCCCCGGTGCGCGCAGCACACGGCCGCGCTACCGCAATGCCGACTTTGCCGCTGGCTACATCAATTTTTATGTGTGCAACCACGCCGTGATCGCGCCGCAGTTTGGCGACGTGCGCGCCGACAGCTACTGCCGCGACGCGCTGCAGGATGCCTTCCCCAGCCGCGACGTGGTGCAGCTGGATATCGACGCCATTGCCGCCGGTGGCGGGGGCATACACTGTATTACGCAACAGCAGCCCGCCTGAGTCATTCCATCCGAATTGGTTAAATCGTTGCTGCCACCTATGGTAAGAACACCCCTGCGGCCAACCTTGGCCCCTGCTAGAAAGGCACACCATGTTTACACGCAGACACTTTATCGCCTCCTCCGGCCTGGCCTTGCTCGGTAGCAGCCTGGCGCTGCCCACCCATGCCGCCGCCAGCAGCTGGCACATGCCGGATGAGGGCGAGCGCCACACCGCCACCTGGATGGCCTTTGGCCCCGGCACCGAGGTGTGGGGGGAAGACCTGCAGCGCGGCGCGCAAGAAGCCCTGGGCCGCATCGCCCGCGCCATCGTGGCCTATGAGCCGGTCAACATGCTGGTACGCAAAGAAGACCATGACACCGCCAGCCGCCTGTGCGGCAACAAGGTAAAACTGATCG
Source organism: Vogesella mureinivorans (assembly GCF_007644035.1). Taxonomy (GTDB): domain Bacteria; phylum Pseudomonadota; class Gammaproteobacteria; order Burkholderiales; family Chromobacteriaceae; genus Vogesella; species Vogesella mureinivorans. The sequence goes on from NZ_VMTV02000162.1 coordinate 13,849, forward strand.
TGCAGGACATAGACGACCTGTGGATGCGCGACACCGGCCCGGTGTTTGTGAAGAACAGCAGCGGCCAACTGGCTGGCGTGGACTTCAACTTCAACGGCTGGGGCGACAAGCAGCAGCACGACGCTGACGCCGCCGTGGCCGGTTTTGTGTGCGAGCACAGCGGGGTAAGCCGGCTGGAAACCAAGCTGGTGCTAGAAGGCGGCGGTATCGAGGTAGATGGCCAGGGCACTGCCATCATCACCGAAAGCTGCGTGCTGAACCCCAACCGCAACCCGGGCGTAAGCAAAGCCGCCTGCGAAGCCGAGCTGAAACGCCTGCTGGGCCTGCAGAAAATCATCTGGCTACCCGGTATTGCCGGGCGCGACATTACCGATGGCCATACCGACTTTTACGCCCGCTTTACCCAGCCGGGCGTAGTGGTAGCCGCACTGGATACCGACCCGCAATCCTACGACCACCCAGTGACCAAGCGCCATCTGGACATCCTGAAAAGCGCCACCGACGCCCGCGGGCGCAAGCTGAAAGTGGTGGTGCTGAACGCACCTACCGATATCCGCCCGCGCTACCGCAATGACGACTTTGCCGCCGGCTACATCAATTTTTACGTGTGCAACGGCGCGGTAATCGCCCCGCAGTTTGGCGACACACGCGCCGACCGCAACTGCCACGCCATCCTGCGCGAGCAGTTCCCCGGCCGCGACATTGTCCAGCTGGATATCGACGCCATCGCAGCGGGTGGCGGCGGCATACACTGCACCACACAACAGCAGCCAGCCTGAGCCCCTGCGGCCAACCTTCCCCCACCCCGCCCGGCCCGCCAGCCGGGCTTTTACGGAGTACGCCATGAGCCAACCCGACCCCGACATGAACCACGACATGAAGGACTTCCGCCAGCCCATGGTGACCTCGCTGGGCATTATCCTGGGCTTCATGCTGAATTTTCTCGGCCAGTGGGCCATCCAGGACGACGGCGAGATAGCGGTCACCACCAAGGCCGACTTTGTGGTGGCGCTGGGCCTGATTGGCGCCATCGCGCTAATGCTGTGGGTGCTGTTCCGCCTGCTGAACAACCGCTACCCGCTGCAACAGGCCGGCCACTACTACCACACCACCTTCCGCGCCTACATGCTGGCCATCCTGCTGGCCTTTGGCGCGGTGGCGGCGGCGTTGTTCGTGTAGCGGCTAGCCGGCTGCCAGCCGGTAGCCCACGCCGGTTTCGGTCAGCAGGTAGCGCGGCTGGGCCGGGTCTTGCTCCAGCTTTTGCCGCAGGTGGGCCATGTAGATGCGCAGGTAGTGGTTGTGCTCGATGTGCGCCGGGCCCCACACCTCTTTCAGCAGCTGGCGGTGGGTCAGCACCTTGCCGCGCTGTGCAATCAGCGCCACCAGCAGGCGGTATTCCAGCTGCGTCAGGTGCAGCGGCTCGCCGCCGCGGCTAACGCTGCGCAGGCCCAGGTCTACCACTACGTCGCCCAGTGTGACTTTGTCGCTTTCGCTGGCGGCGCTGCTGCCACGGCGGCGCAGCTGGGCGCGCACGCGGGCTTGCAGCTCGCCGGTGCCAAACGGTTTGGTGAGGTAGTCGTCGGCGCCGGCGTCCAGCGCGGCGATCTTGTCGCCCTCGTCTACCCGTGCCGACAGCACGATCACCGGGACGCTGCTCCAGCTGCGCAGGTCCAGCAGCAGCGCCACGCCGTCGCCGTCGGGCAGGCCCAGGTCCAGCACCACTAGGTCGGGCTTGCGGGTACCGGCCTCGATCAGGCCGCGCGCCACGCTATCCGCCTCGTACACGCGGTGGCCGTCTTCTTCCAGCGCCGCTTTCACAAAGCGGCGGATCACCGCCTCGTCTTCAATGACCAGAATGCTGGGGGCGTTGTTCACTGCAGGTTCTCCGGGTCGAAATCCAGCGCCGGCTGGGGCGCCAGCGGCAGGCTAAGGGTAAAGCAGGCACCACCGGCCGGCAGGTTGGCCGCAGCGATGCGCCCGCCATGCACGTCGGCAATGGTGCGACAGATGGCCAGCCCCAGGCCCACGCCGCTAATGGCCGACTCGCGCTCGCCACGGGTAAAGGCGGTAAACAGCGTGTCGGGGTCGCCCGGCGGCAGGCCGCGCCCCTGGTCGGCCACGCTCAGCACAATGTGCTGCGCGCTGGCCGTAGCCGTGAGGGTGATGGTGCTGCCGGCGGGGCTGTATTTGAGCGCATTTTCCAGCAGGTTGACCAGCAGCCTTTCCAGCAGGATGGGGTCGGCGTACAGCATGGGGCAGCTCAGTGGCGCGTCTACCTGCAGGCGGTGGCTGGCCGTGGCGCTGCCCAGCGCGGCGATGGCGCTGCCGAACAGCTCTTGCGGCGGCAGCCAGTCGCGGCGCAGCGTCACGCCGCCGGCCTGCAACCTGGCCATTTCCAGCAGGTTGGTCACCAGGCGCGAGATACGCTGGCTTTGCGCCTGCAATGTGGCCGCCTGCGCGGCGTGCGGTGATGCCTCGCGGGCAAGCTGGCGCTGCAGGGTTTCGGCCTGGCCTGTAAGCGCGGTGAGAGGCGTGCGCAGGTCGTGCGACAGCGCAGCCAGCAGCGAGTGGCGCAGCCGTTCCGATTCCATAGCCACCAGCGTTTGCTGCGCCACGGCAATGTAATGCAGCCGTTCCAGCGTTTGCGCCGCCAGCGCCGCTACCGCCTCGGCCAGGCGGCGGTTGTCCGGCTCGCCCAGCATGGCAGGCTCGGCCACCCGCAGCACCAGCACGCCACGGGTGCGCATCGGCGCTTTTAGCGGCAGGTACAGGCACGGCGCCTGCGGCAGGGTGTGGGTGGCGATGCCGGCTGGCGCAGCGTGGTCGTAACACCAGCGCACGATGGCGGCGTCTTCGCCCAGCGCGTCACCGGCCTGCGGCTGCAGCACGCCGTCTTCGTCGTCCGGCGGCAGCCACAGCCGCACATTGGCGCCCAGGCTGGCGTGCAAAAAGCGCTGGCTGATCTCGCCCACCTGCTCCGGCAGCAGGGCCACGCCCAGCTCGCGTGCCATCTCGTACAGGGTGCGGGTGTGCGCCTCGCGCTGGCGTGCTTGCGCGGCGGTGTGGCGCTGGCTGGCCACCAGCTGGCCGGCCACCAGACCCACGATCAGCATCACCGCAAAAGTAATCAGGTACTGCACGTCGGACACCGCAAACGAGAAATGCGGCTGCACGAAGAAAAAGTCGAACAGCGCCACCGACAGCACCGCGCTGAGCGCCGCCGGGCCGCGCCCGTAGCGCACCGCCACCCACAGCACGCCCAGCAGGTAGAACATCACCAGGTTGGTGGGCTCCAGCACGCCGTGCAGCGGGCTGGCCAGCACGGTGATGGCCACGCACAGCAGGCTGGCGGCCAGCCAGCCCTGGCGTGATAGCTGCCATTGCGGCCACTGCAGCCAGCGTTGCGCGCCGGCAGCCGGCGCCTGGCCGGACAGCAGCAGCAGGTCGAGGTCGCCCGCGTGCTGCTGCAGTGCGCGCTGCAGGCGCGGCCGTGCCTGCGGCGCAGCCATGGCCAGCAGCGACAGGTTGTGGCGGCGGGCGTAGTCCACCAGCAGGCGGGGGGTGGACTGGCCGCTGAGCACCAGCGTGGTGGCGCCCTGCTCGGCCGCCTGCTGCAACGCAGCCAGCGCGGCAGCGCGCTGGGCGCCGCTGGTGTGGCCATCGTCTACCCATACCGCGTGCCAGGCAGCGCCCAGCTGCCGTGCCAGCCGCTGGCACTGGCGCACGCTGTCGGCACCAAAGCGGCCATCCACCAACAGTAGCAGGCCGTGGCGCGTGGCCCATACCGGCGCCGCCTGCTGCGTGGCGCGCTGCGCTTTCATCTGGCCGTCTACCCGGTCGGCCATGCGCCGCAGCGCCAGCTCGCGCAGGGCGATGAGGTTGCCTTTGCGAAAGAAGTTGGCCGCAGCGCGCTCGGCCACCTCGGGCAGGTAGACCTTGCCTGCGGCCAACCTTTGCAGCAGGTCGTCCGGCGGCAGGTCTACCAGCCGTACTTCGTCGGCCTGGTCAAACACGTGGTCGGGCACGGTTTCGGCCACCTCCACGCCGGTTACGCGGCTGACGATGTCGCGCAGGCTGTACAGGTGCTGCACGTTCATGGCGCTGTACACGTCGATGCCGCTGGCCAGCAGCTCTTCCACGTCTTGCCAGCGTTTGGGGTGGCGGCTGCCGGCGGCGTTGCTGTGCGGCAGCTCGTCTACCACCACCAGCGCCGGGCGGCGCGCCAGGATGGCGTCGATGTCCAGCGCGGCCACGGTCTTGCTGCGGTGGTCCAGCTGGCGGCGCGGCAGCAGCGCCAGGCCGTGCAGCATGGCTTCGGTATCGGCGCGGCCGTGGGTATCCACCCAGCCCACCAGCACGTCCAGGCCCTGGGCGCGTTTTTCCTGTGCCTCGGCCAGCATGGCGTAGGTTTTGCCCACGCCGGGGGCGGCGCCGAAAAACAGCTTCAGCCGGCCACGCGGGCGCGGCAGGCTGGCCAGCAGGGCGTCGGGGTCGGGGCGGCGGTCTGGGTCGGTCATGGTTGGGGTGTGTCTTGATCAGTTACGGGAAACAGCCACAGGGTTGGCCGCATGCGGCCAACCCTGCAACGTCAAACGGCACGCCGATGGTATCAGCTGCGTGCCAGCGCCAGGTTCAGCTGCAGCACATTCACCCGTGCGGTGGCGTCGCTGCCGAACCACGCCTGCTCGGCCTGCTGGCGTACCCGCTGTGCCAGTTTAGCGGCGTCCAGCTGGCGGGCAGCGGCCACGCGCGGCACCTGGTACAGCGCGGCGGCCAGGCTGATGTGCGGGTCCAGGCCGCTGGCAGATGCGGTGACCAGGTCAGCCGGTACCGGCCCCGCGGGCAGCGGGCCGGCGGCTTTCAGCGCGGCGATGCGCTCGGCCACGGCCTTGGCCAGCGCCGGGTTGGCCGGGCCCAGGTTGCTGCCGCCGGAGCCGGCACCGTTATACGGGGTGCTAGCGGTGGCGGACGGGCGGCCCCAGAACTCGCCCGGTTTGCTGAAGGCCTGGCCCACCAGCGCCAAGCCCACGGTGCGGCCTTGCTGTTGCAGCAGCGAGCCCTGCGCCTGCGCCGGGAACAGCCACTGCGCCAGGCCGGTTACCGCCAGCGGGTAGCCCAGGCCCAGCAGCAGGGTGAGACCCAGCAGCAGGCGGGTGGCGGGCCACCACAGTGCGCTGGCCGCGGGTGTGGCCGTTGGGGTAGCGGTGCCGGAAAGTGCGTGTTGCATGATGCTTCCTTTCAAGGTGTGTTGCTTACACCAGCCCCAGCAGGGCCAGCAGCATGTCGATCAGCTTGATGCCGGCAAAAGGCAGCAGCAGGCCGCCCAGGCCATACACCAGCAGGTTGCGGCGCAGCAGCGCCTCGGCGCCCAGCGCGCGGTAGCGCACGCCTTTGAGCGCCAGCGGTATCAGCACCACGATGATCAGCGCGTTGAAGATCACCGCCGACAGCAGGGCCGAGGCCGGGCTGGCCAGCTGCATCACGTTCAGCAAGCCCAGCTGCGGGTAGGTGCCGGCAAAGGCGGCCGGGATGATGGCAAAGTACTTGGCCACATCGTTGGCCAGGCTGAAGGTGGTGAGCGCGCCGCGTGTCATCAGCATTTGCTTGCCGATTTCCACGACCTGAATCAGCTTGGTGGGGCTGGAATCCAGGTCCACCATATTGGCGGCTTCGCGCGCGGCCTGGGTGCCGCTGTTCATGGCCACTGCCACGTCGGCCTGCGCCAGCGCCGGGGCGTCGTTGGTGCCGTCGCCGGTCATGGCCACCAGTTGGCCGCGCTGCTGGTAGTCGCGTATCAGCGCCAGCTTGTTTTCCGGTGTGGCCTCGGCCAGGAAGTCGTCCACGCCCGCTTCGGCGGCGATGGCGGCAGCGGTGAGGCGGTTGTCACCGGTGACCATTACCGTCTTGATGCCCATCTGCCGCAGCTGGGCAAAGCGTTCCTTGATGCCTGGCTTCACCACGTCTTTCAGCTCCACCACGCCCAGCACCTGCGCGCCCTCGGCCACCACCAGCGGCGTGCTGCCACGGCTGGCAATGCCGTCTACCTGCTGCTGCAGCGCGGCGCTAAAGCTGCCGCCCAGCTGCAGTACGTGGCGGCGAATGGCGTCGGCCGCGCCCTTGCGGATCTGGCGCTCGCCCAGGTTGACGCCGGACATGCGCGACTGCGCGGTAAACGGCACAAAGGTCGCGCCAGCGGGGATCACGCCCAGGTGCAGCGCCTGCAGCGTGCTGCGGCCCAGCAGGCTTTCGCTCTGCACACCGTCGTGGTGGGCGGCCGGTGCGCGGGTATGCTGCTGCGCCAGCACCACGATGCTCTTGCCTTCCGGCGTGTCGTCGGCCAGCGAGGCCAGCCAGGCTGCCTCGGCCAGCGCAGCCGGGGTGGTGCCGGCAGCGGCGATAAAGGCGGCGGCCTGGCGGTTGCCAAAGGTGATGGTGCCGGTTTTATCCAGCAGCAGCACGTCTACGTCGCCGGCGGCTTCTACCGCACGGCCGCTGGTGGCAATCACGTTGGCCGCCATCAGCCGGCTCATGCCTGCTACGCCAATAGCCGACAGCAAGCCGCCGATGGTGGTGGGTATCAGGCACACCAGCAGCGCCAGCAGCACCGGCAGCGAAATCACCTGGCCGCTGCCGGCGGCGCCCACGCTGTATACCGAGAACGGCAGCAGCGTGACTGTCACCATCAAAAACACCAGCGTCAGCGCCAACAGCAGGATGGTGAGTGCAATCTCGTTGGGCGTTTTGCGGCGCTTGGCGCCTTCCACCATGGCGATCATGCGGTCGATAAAGGTTTCGCCGGGGTTCACGCTGACGCGCACCACGATCCAGTCCGACAGCACGCGGGTGCCGCCGGTCACCGAGCTGAAATCGCCGCCCGATTCGCGGATCACCGGTGCCGACTCGCCGGTAATGGCCGACTCGTCCACGCTGGCAATGCCCTCGATGATCTCGCCATCGCAGGGGATCAGGTCGGTGTGCTGCACCAGCACCACGTCGCCCTTGCGCAGGTCGCTGGCGTCCACCACGGTAAAGGCGGCACCGTAGCGCTGCGGTGCGGCCAACCTTTTGGCGATGGTGGCTTTTTTCAGGCTCTTGAGGCTGGCGGCCTGGGCGCGGCTGCGGCCCTCGGCCAGCGCCTCGGCAAAGTTGGCAAACAGCACGGTAAACCACAGCCACACGGCAATGCTGCCGGTGAGCCAGGCCGGTGCGTCGCCCTGCCCTTGCAGCGCCATGACCCACAGCACGCTGCACAGCACGCTGCCCAGGTACACCACGAACATCACCGGGTTTTTCAGCTGCTCGCGCAGCGCCAGCTTGCGCACGCTGTCGCGCAGCGCCGGGCGTAACAGTGCCGGGTCGAACAACGGCAGGCTTGCTTTTTTGTCAGTCATATTGGTCTCCTGCTTAACGCGCCCAGATCATCAGGTGCTCGGCCACCGGGCCCAGCGCCAGTGCCGGCAGATAGGTCAATGCGCCCACCAGCAGTACGCTGCCGACCAGCAGGCCGATGAACAGGCCGCCGTGGGTGGGCATGCTGCCGTTGGTGGTGGCCAGCGTCTTTTTGGCGGCCAGGCTGCCGGCCAGCGCCAGCACCGGCACGATGACGGCAAAGCGGCCCAGCCACATGGCGATGCCCAGCAGCGCGTTGTAGTACGCGGTGTTGGCAGACAGGCCGGCAAAGGCGCTGCCGTTGTTGTTGGCCGCCGAGCTGAACGCGTACAGCACCTCGCTAAAGCCGTGCGCGCCAGGGTTGGCCAGGCCAGCCAGGCCCGGCGCCAGCAGCACGCTGGCAGCGCTGCCAGCCAGCACCAGTGCCGGGGTGGTGAGGATGACCAGCGCCACCATTTTCATGTCGAAGGCTTCGATCTTCTTGCCCAGGTATTCCGGCGTGCGGCCCACCATCAGCCCGGCCACGAACACCGCCAGCACGGCAAAGACCAGCATGCCGTACAGGCCGGAGCCCACGCCGCCGAACACCACCTCACCCAGCTGCATCAGCCACATCGGCAGCATGCCGCCCAGCGCGGTGAGCGAATCGTGCATGGCGTTGACCGCGCCACAGCTGGCTGCCGTGGTAACGGTAATGAACAGGCTGCTGGCGGCCATGCCAAAGCGCACTTCCTTGCCTTCCCAGTTACCACTGCTGCCGTCCACGCCCAGTGCGGCCAACAGCGGGTTGCCCTGGCTTTCGGCGGCCATCACGCCGATGGCGCAGGCGATAAAGATCACGCTCATGGCCGCGTACAGCGCCCAGCCCTGGCGGCGGTCGCCGGCCAGGCGGCCAAAGGCGTGGGTGAGCCCGGCCGGAATCAGGAAGATGGCCAGCATCTGCAGCAGGTTGGTCAGCTCGGTGGGGTTTTCGAACGGGTGCGCCGAGTTGGCGTTGAAGAAGCCGCCGCCATTGGTACCCAGCAGCTTGATGGCTTCCTGCGAGGCCACCGGGCCTAGCGCCAGCGTCTGCGCGTGGCCGGCTAGCGCGGTGTAATCGCTATACGCGGCCAACGTTTGCGGCACACCTTGCTGCACGAATACCAGCGCCAGCAGCAGCGACAGCGGCAGCAGCAGGTAGACCGACACGCGCAGCACATCGGCCCAGAAGTTGCCCAGGTCGGCGCTTTCGCGACGGGTAAAGCCGCGCATCAGCGCAAACGCCACGGCAATGCCGGTAGCGGCAGACAGGAAGTTCTGCACCGCCAGGCCGGCCATCTGGGTGAAATAGCTCATGGTGCTTTCGCCGGCGTAGCCCTGCCAGTTGGTATTGGTGACAAAGCTGATGGCGGTATTGAATGCCGAGCCGGCCTCCACCGCGCCCATGCCCTGCGGGTTGAACGGCAGCACGCCTTGCAGGCGTTGCAATGCGTACAGCAGCAGCGCGCCCAGCAGGTTGAACACCAGCACCGCCAGCGCGTACTGGCGCCAGCCCATGCCGGTATCGCGAATACCCGCCACGCGCAGCAGCGCGCTATCGAATGTTTGCCAGCGCGCTGGCAGCTGGCCTGCGGCCAACGGTGCCAGCCAGGCGCCCATGGGGCGGGCAGACAAGGTCAGCAGCAGCATGAATAGCGCCAGCAGGCTGTAGAACTGCAGCATCATGACAGGTCCTCCGCGTGCAGCAGGGCATGCACCAGCCAGCCTGCCAGAAGTACGGCCAGTACGGCCGCGATCAGGGTCAGCAGGGTCATAGCGCCCCCCTGCCGGACAAAGCGTGATAAACGCGCAGCAGGCCGACCGTGCTGCCAAACAGCAGCACCAGCCCACCCAGCCAGATCAGATCGTGCATGATTTCCTCGACAGTGAATGCAACACTGCCACTGTAGGGAGGCGCGTGGAAAGATCGTGCTAAATGACAAGGGTGCGGTGTAAACGCCGTATAAAAACGCGGCCACGCCGCCCCCTGCGACACTATGTCGCAGGCGCTGCGGCCAACCTTTATCGATAATCCGGCCTTTGATTCTCATCCCTTGCCGGAGCACCGCATGCCTGCCCTTTCCCGCCCCCTGTTGCTGGCCACCCTGTGCCTGCTGCCTGCCACCAGCGTGCTGGCCAAACCGATCAAGCTCACCGATGTCAGCGGCCGCGAAGTCACCGTGGACGCGCCGGCCAAGCGTGTGGTGCTGGGCTTTCACTTTGAAGAATTCACCGCCGTGGCCGGGGCCAAGGCGTGGCAGAACGTGGTGGGCATCAGCAAAACCGGCTGGGCTGGCTGGCGCGCCGGCAACTGGGCACGCTATGTGGAGGTGATGCCGCAGCTGAAAGACATGCCGGACGTGGGCTTTACCGACGACAACAGCTTTAGCGCCGAAAAAGTCATCGCGCTGAAGCCCGACGTGCTGATCCTGCCGGAATGGGGCTACAAGGCACTGGGCCCGGCAGCGCAGCAGCTCAGCGCCGCCGGCATCCCCATTGTGGTGGTGGACTACAACGCGCAAACGCTGGAACGCCACCTGGCCAGCACCCGCTTGCTGGGCAAGGTGATGGGCACCGACAAGCGCGCCGAAGAGCTGGCCAGCCTGTATCAAAGCAAATACCAGGACGTGATGGCGCGCATCACCCGCGCCAAGGCTACGGTCAAGCCCAAGGTGTACGTAGAGCTGGGCCGTGACGGCGCCGATACCATCGGCAACACCTACCGCGACACCATGTGGGGCCAGATGCTGGACAACCTGGGCGCCGACAATATCGCCAACGGCCGCATCAGCGCCAACTGGGGCCCGCTGAACCCCGAAGCGGTGCTGGCGGCCAACCCGGAGCACGTGATCATTGCCGGCTCGTCGTGGCAGAACCGCCCCAAGGCGGTCAAGCTGGGCTACGCCTCGGACGACGCTACCGCGCGCGCCACGCTGCTGCCCTATACCAAACGCGCCGGCTGGGACACGCTGAAAGCCGTGCAACAGCAGCATGTGTACACGCTGGACCACGGCCTGGCGCGCACGCTGGTGGACTACACCGCCATGCAGTTCATCGCCAAACAGCTGTACCCGGCGCAGTTTGCCAATGTGAACCCGGTGGCCGAGCTGCGCCAGTTCCACGAACGCTACCTGCCGGTGAAATACAGCGGTAGCTGGATGGTGACGCTGAAACCGTGAACACGCTAAGCCTGCCCCTGTACACCGCGCGCCGGCTGGCACCGGCCGTGGCCACCCTGCTGCTGCTGGCAGCCTTGCTGTTGCTGTCGCTGTTGCTGGACGTGGCCAGCGGCCCGTCCATGCTGCCGCTGCGCGAGGTCGCCAGCGCGCTGGCGGGCGGCGCGGTAGAACGCGGCAGCGAGGTGATCGTGTGGCAGATCCGCCTGCCGGTGGCGCTGATGGCGCTGCTGGTGGGTGCCGCGCTGGGCTTGTCCGGCCTGGTGATGCAAACCGTGCTGCACAACCCGCTGGCCAGCAGCTACACGCTGGGCGTATCGGCCGGGGCGGGTTTTGGCGCGGCGCTGGTGATTGTGCTGGGGGCGGCACTGCCGCTGCCGGAGGCCATTGCCGTCCCGCTGGCCGCCTTCCTGTTTGCCGGCATCGCCTGCAGCGCGGTGCTGGGCATAGGCCGCGCCAAGGGCGGCCAGGCCGATAGCTATGTGCTGGGCGGCATTGCGCTGTTGTTCCTGTTTCAGGCGCTGCTGTCGCTGCTGCAATACCTGGCCTCGCCCGAGGCGCTGCAGGCCATTGTGTTCTGGCTGTTCGGCAGCTTGTACAAGGCCAGCTGGCCCAAGCTGGGGCTGGTGGCCGCGGTGCTGGCCGTGTGCCTGCCGCTGCTGCTGCGCGACGCGTGGCGCTTTACCGCGCTGGGCCTGTCGGACGAGCGCGCGCAGAGCCTGGGGGTGAATGTACCGGCGCTGCGCTGGCGCGCGCTGGCGATTGTGTCGCTGCTGACCGGCGCGGCGGTGGCCTTTGTCGGCACCATCGGTTTTGTCGGGCTGATCGCGCCGCATATCGCGCGCTTTTTGCTGGGCGAAGACCAGCGCCTGCTGCTGCCCGGCGCCGCGCTGTGCGGGGCGCTGCTGCTGTCGCTGTCGTCGCTGCTGGGCAAATGGCTGTCGCCGGGGGCGCTGATTCCCATCGGTATTGTTACCGCCGCCGTTGGCGTGCCGTTCTTTCTGCTGCTGGTGATGCGCAGCAAACCGGGGGCGTGGTAATGCTGCAAGCACAACAACTCTGCGTCAGCCTGGGGCGGCAGGCCATTTTGCACGATGTGTCGTTCGAGGCGCAGCCGGGGCAGGTCACCGCGCTGCTGGGCCCCAACGGCAGCGGCAAAACCACGCTGCTGAAAACGCTGGCCGGCCTGCTGCCGGCACGCGGCCAACTACAGTGGCAGGGCCAGCCACAGCCGCTGCAGCGCGGCGGCCAGCTGCACGCGGCGTGCGGCTACCTGCCGCAAGACTGCAGCACGCGCAGCCGCCTGACCGTGGCCGAGGCGGTGCTGCTGGGGCGGCTGGGCACGCTGGGCTGGCGTGTCAGTGCCGAACAGCACGCGGCGGTACAGCAACAGTTGGCCGCACTGGGCCTGGCGGCGCTGGCCGGGCGCCGCCTGTGCGAGCTCAGCGGCGGGCAGCGCCAGATGGTGTTTCTGGCGCAGGTACTGCTGCGCGAGCCCAGCCTGCTGCTGCTGGACGAGCCCATCAGCGCGCTGGACCTGCAGCACCAGGTGCAGGTGATGCGTACCGTGCGCGAGCAAACGCGCGCGCGCCAGCTCACCACCGTGGTGGTGCTGCACGACCTGAACGCCGCGCTGGCCTACGCCGACCGCGTACTGCTGCTGCAGCACGGCCGGCTGGTGGCGGCAGGCAACACGGCCGACATCCTCACCCCCGCCGTGCTGGCGCCGGTATTCGGCGTGGCCATCCACCAGGCGCACACTGCCAGCGGCCACAGCGTGCTGTGCCCGCACAGCGGCTAGCACCGCTCGGCCCGCCTTCCTCGCCCACAGCCCGGCCTGCAGCGTGCACGCCGGGCTGCTACTTTTGGCAGCCCCTGCACCCTGCTGCGGTGCGGCAATCTGCACTTGCCAAACAAAATGTTACTGTATAGCATTCCGCCCGATAATAATTCTCGATAAGATCGGATACGACATGCACCCTCTGCCATCCCGCCTGTTTGCCGGCAGCTTGCTGCTGGCTATCGGCCTGTCTGCCCAGGCCAAACCGCTGAACCTGATCGGCCCGTGGGAAATCCACAGCCTGGACCCGTCCTCCAGCAGCGGCATCCTGTTTACCCGCATGCAGGTTGCCGAAACCCTGGTCGACGCCGATAACCTGGGCACACTCAAGCCCGGCCTGGCCAGCCGCTGGCAAGCCAGCAGCGACCAGCTCAGCTGGCGCTTTACCCTGCGCGACGGCGCACGCTACCACGATGGCAGCGCCGTGACCGCGGCCAACGTGGTAGCCGCGCTGGAAAAAGCGCGCAAGAAACCCGGCATGCTGGAAAACGCCCCCGTCAGCGCCATCCGCGCCGACGGCAAAGACGTGGTAGTGCAGCTGAGCAAACCGTTTGCCCCGCTGCCCGCCGTGTTTGCCCATACCCATACCCAGATCCTGGCGCCGGCGTCCTACGCCGCCGACGGCAGTGTAAAAAGCATCATCGGCAGCGGCCCCTACCGCATTAGCCAGCTGCAACAACCGCAGCGCGTCAGCGTGCAGGCCTTTGCCAGCTGGCAGGGCAAGAAACCCGCCATCGGCGAGGTGAGCTACCAGGCCATCGGCCGTGCCGAAAGCCGCACCCTGATGGCAGAAAGTGGCCAGGCCGACATCGCCTTCGGCCTGGACCCGGTGAGCATTACGCGGCTGAAAGCCAGCCCGCGTGTGAGCATTGTGTCGGCCACGCTGCCACGCGCGATCCAGCTCAAGTTCAACGCTGGCCACAAATGGCTGAACAGCCCGGCCATGCGCCAGGCCATCAGCCAGAGCCTGAACCGCCAGGCCATCGCCACCGCGCTGCTGCGCGACCCGGACATGGCCGCCACGCAGCTGTTCCCGCCCAGCATGAAAGCGTGGCACCAGGCCGCGCTGCCCGCGCTGGCCTACCAGCCGGACCAAGCCCGCCGCAGCTTTGCCGCACAGGGCTGGAAGCCGGACGCCGACGGCCAGCTGGTACGCAACGGCGAACGCCTGGCGCTAACGCTGCGCACCTACCCCGACCGCCCCGAGCTGCCGCTGATTGCCACCGCGCTGCAAGAACAGCTGCGCCAGGCCGGCATCAGCGTGCAGGTAAAGGTGGGTAACTCCAGCGAGATTCCGGCCGGCCACAAAGACGGCACGCTGGAGCTGGCACTGTACGCGCGCAACTACGCACTGGTGCCGGACCCGCTGGTCACACTGCTGGGTGACTTCACCGACGATGGCGCCGACTGGGGCGTGATGAAATGGCAGAACGCCGTGCTATCGCAACAGTTGGCCGCACTGGGCCAGGGCGGGCTGAAACCGGCGCAGGCCGCCGCCGCACGGCTGAAGATAGCCAGCATCCTGCAACAGGAGCTGCCGGTGCTGCCGGTGGCCTGGTACCGCCAGAGCGCAGCGGTCAGCAAAGCGCTGCGCGGCGTGACGCTCGACCCGCAAGAGCGTAGCTACCGCCTGGCCGACATGAGCTGGGGCCGCTAAATGGCGGCACTCACGCAACACGGCCTGGCCCGCGTGCTGGGCCAGCGCCTGCTGCAGGCGCTGGTGGTATCGCTGCTGGTGGCCACGCTGTGCTTCGTGCTGGTACAGCAGCTGCCGGGGGACATGGCGTTTCGCATTGCCGCCGGCCGCTACGGCTACGACTACGTGGACGCCGCCGCTGCCGAGGCGGTACGGCAAGAGCTGGGGCTGGCACGCCCGGCCTGGCAGCAGTTTGCCGGCTGGCTGCAGCAGCTGGGCCAGGGCCAGCTGGGGCAATCGCTGGTCACCGGCGGCGCGGTGCTGGACGAAGTGCGCCACCACCTGGGCGCCACGCTGCAGCTGGCCGCCGCCAGCGTGGTGCTGGCGCTGGGGCTGGGCCTGCCACTGGGGCTGGCCAGCGGCCTGCGCCCGGGCGGCTGGGCCGACCGCCTTACCCTGCTATGGAGCGTAGTGCTGCGCACGCTGCCGCCGTTTTTACTGGGCCTGATGCTGATGCTGGGGCTATCGGTACAGCTGGGCTGGGTACCGGCTGCCGGCCACGGCGACAGCGGCAACCTGCTGCTGCCGGCGCTGACGCTGGGGCTGGGCCTGTCCGGCCTGACCGCACGCATCGTGCGCGACAGCGTGCTGGCCGTGGTGCAGTCCGACTACTACCGCTTTGCGCTCACCAAGGGCCTGTCACCGTGGCGGGCTTTCTGGCGCCACGGTCTGCGCAATATCGGCGTCACCGTGGTGGCTTACGCCGGAGTGCAGCTGATCCTGCTGATCGAGGGCGTAGTAGTGGTGGAAAGCCTGTTTGCCTGGCCCGGCGTGGGTCACGCGCTGGTGCACGCCGTGTTCTGGCGCGATGTGCCCATGATCCAGGGCTGCACCTTGCTGCTGGCCTGGCTATTCGTGCTGCTCAATACCCTTACCGACCTGTTATGCCTGGCCATCGACCCGCGTGGCCCGGCGGAGCCGTAAATGACTGACCTTGCTTTCTTACCCTGGCACCGCCGCCTGGCCTGGCTGCTGCTGGCGCTGGTGCTACTACTGGCCATCGTCGGCCCGTGGCTGTGGCCCGACCCGGCGCGACAGGACCTGATGCAGTTTCTGGCCAGCCCCAGCCTGGCCGAGCCGCTGGGCCGCGACCAGCTGGGCCGCAGCGTGATGGCGCGCGTGGCCAGCGCCACCCGGCTATCGCTAGGGTTGGCCGCACTGTGCGTGCTGAGCGCTGCGCTGCTGGGCAGCCTGCTTGGCGTGCTGTCCGCCTGGCGCGGCGGCCTCACCGACACCCTGCTGCGCGGCGTGGCCGACGGCGTACTGGCGCTGCCTGGCCTGCTGATCGTGCTGATTTTCTCGGCCATGGCCAAAGGTGGCTTTCTCACGCTGTACCTGGGCCTGGCGCTGGCGCAATGGGTGGAATACTTCCGCATGACGCGGGCGCGCAGCCGGCTGGTACTGGCCAGCCCGCACGTGGAAGCCTCGCGCCTGCTGGGCTTTGGCCCGCTATACATCGTGCGCCGCCACCTGTGGCCGGAGCTGTCCCCCATGCTGCTGACCATGGCCAGCTTCGGCATGGCCACTGCCATTCTGGCGCTGTCCACGCTGGGCTATGTCGGCGTGGGCCTGCAGCCGCCCGCCGCCGAGCTGGGCCTGATGATGACCGAAGCACTGCCGCATTACAGCGAGGCACCGCGCCTGGTACTGGCACCGGTGGCCGTGCTGGCGCTCACGCTGGCCGCACTGGTGCTGCTGCGCCCGCTGGAGGTAACACGATGAGCACCCTGCATCTGGGCGGCGTAGCCGTCTACCAGCAACAGCACTGCCTGCTGCAGCCGCTGGACCTGACCCTCTACCCCGGCGAGGCACTCACCGTGCTGGGCGAAAGCGGCTCCGGCAAATCGCTGCTGGCGCACGCCATCATGGGCACCCTGCCCACCGGCCTGCGCGCCAGCGGCGAGCTACGCCAGGGCAGCCAGGCCTGGCCGCTGGCCGATGCGGCCAACCGCCGCGCGCTGTGGGGCGCACAGCTGGCCATCCTGCCGCAAGAGCCCGCCACCGCACTGGACCCCACCATGCGCGTACTGCCGCAGGTGGCCGAAGGCTGGCGCGGTGCGGCCAACCAGGCCCACGCCCAGGCGCACAGCCTGCTAGGCAGCCTGGGGCTGCACGCGGCACAGCGGCACTATCCGCACCAGCTGTCGGGCGGCATGGCGCAGCGGGTGGCGTTTGCCGCCGCCACGCTGGGCGGTGCCGGCCTGCTGCTGGCCGACGAACCCAGCAAGGGGCTGGACAGCCAGGCCTGCGCCACGCTGGCGCAACTGCTGCAACAACACCTGGCCAGCGGGCAATGCCTGCTCACCATCACCCACGACATCGCCCTGGCGCGCGCGCTGGGTGGCCAGGTGCTGGTAATGCGTGGCGGCGAGGTGGTAGAGCACGGCCCGGCCAGCCAGGTATTACAGCAGCCACGGCACACGTACACGCAGCAGCTGCTGGCCGCCGAGCCGCAAGCCTGGCCCGCCATCGCCCACCCGGCAGCGGGCGACTGGCTGCTGCAGGGGCGCGGCCTCAGCAAGGCCTACGGCAGCCAGACACTGTTCCGCAACGTGGATATCGATATCGCCGCTGGCGAGCGCGTGGCGCTGCTGGCCCATAGCGGCGCCGGCAAAAGCACGCTGGGCAATATCCTGCTGGGGCTGACCCGCGCCGACCACGGCAGCGTGCGCTACCGCGACGGCCTGCCGCGCACCGCCTGGCAAAAGCTGTATCAGGACCCGGTGCAGGCCTTTGCCCCGCACATTAGCCTGCACACCGCGCTGCACGACGTATTGCAGCGCTGCGGCCAACCTTTGGCCAGCCTGGAAACGCTGCTGCACCGGCTGCGGCTATCGCCCGATCTGCTGGCGCGCAAGCCGTCGCAGGTATCCGGCGGCGAGCTGCAGCGGCTGGCGCTGATCCGCACCCTGCTGCTGCAACCGGCGCTGCTGTTTGCCGACGAGCCCACGTCGCGGCTGGACCCGCTCACCCAGCAGGACACCCTGCACTGCCTGCTGGACGAGCTGGCGCGCATCGGCTGCGCGCTGCTGCTGGTGACCCACGACCACGCACTGGCCGGTAAAGCCACCAGCCGACAGCTACGCTGGTAAACCACCGCCCCGTACCGCGCCTGCCGTGGTGCGGGGCAGCCCTTCACCACGCCCCCGCCATGGCCCGGATACCGGGCGCTCACGGCACGCAGCAGCCCGCATTTTTGACGCCGCCCCCGCCCCCACACGCACATCGACGCTGGACTATTTGTCATTGCCTGTTAACATTTAGCCGGTATATTCATTACAAAACAATACAAATAGTAAGGTTATTCCTTACCACACACCTACCCACCCAGAGGCGAACACCGGCCGGCGCGATAACGGCAGGGCTCGCCCTTTTTCATCTAGAGGCACACCATGTCGTTAAAACAGCGACTTATGCTTTTTGTGGCCATCCTGCTGGCCATCGCCATTGCCGTGCTGTCGGCACTGGCCTACCAACGCATGCGCAGCGAAATCGTACGCGGCGTAGAGCAGGAACTGAACGCCGCCATTGCCGGTAACAGCCAGGCACTGGGCCGCTGGGTAGGCCAGCGCAGCGATGCGATCCGCGCCACGGCCAACCGCCTGGGTAAAGAAGACGCCAGCGCGCCGTACGCTAGCCTGGAACAAGGCAAAGAGGCCGGCGGCTTTGACCAGATTTTTGCTGGCTACGAAGACAAGGCCATGCACTATGACGACCCGAACCGCCCACCCAAACCCGGCTACGACCCCACCGCCCGCCCCTGGTACAAGCTGGCCAGCGAAAAGCGCAGCGTGGTGCTAACCCAGCCTTATATGTTTGCCAGCCCGGCCAAGCTGGGCGTCACCCTGGCCAGCCCCATCCTGCGTGACGGCCAGCTGGTGGGCGTGGCCGGTGGCGACATCGTGCTGGAAGGCCTCACCGCCGTGGTGAAAGGCATCAAGCTGCGTGGCGACGGCTACGCTTTTCTGGCCACGCGCGAAGGCAATATCGTGGTGCACCCGGCCGAGGGCAGCACGCTCAAACCGGTGAGCGAGGTGATGAAGGGCTTTGACACCAGCCTGCTGACTGCGGCCAACAGCACACCGCAGCTGCACGAGGTCGATATCGACGGCCACACCTACTACGCCGAGCTGGTACCGGTAGAAGGCACCGACTGGGTGCTGGGTACCGTCGCCGAAAAAGACGTGCTGCTGGCGCCACTGAACCAGATGCTGGTCACGCTGATGCTGGCCGGCCTGGCCGTGGCGGTAGCCGCCATCCTGCTGGCCAATGTGGCGCTAAACCGCCTGCTGGCCAACCTGGTACGCCTGCGCGATGCCCTGCTGGACGTGGCCAGCGGCCAAGGAGACCTGACCCACCAGCTGCACATCGATAGCCGCGACGAAATCGGCCAGACAGCCCAGGCGTTCAACCGCTTTATCGGCAGCCTGCGCCAGATGTTTGTCGAGGTACGCGACCACTCGGTATCGCTGAACGGCGGCATTGACGCGCTCAACGGCATTACGCGCCAGCTGGCCAGCGATTCGCAGCAGCAGGCCGATGCCTCCAGCGCCACCGCGGCTACCATCGAACAGATCACCGTCAGCATCAACCACATTGCCAGCAACGCCGGCAGCGCCGAGGAATCGGTGGTACAAACCGGCCACACCTCGCGCCAGTCGGCGCAGTCGGTGGGGGCACTGGCCGACAGCATCGAAGGCATTGCCTGTTCTGTGGGCGAGCTGGCCAGCACACTGGGTGGCCTGGGCCAGCGCTCGGCGCAGATGGACCAGATCATCAACGTGATCAAGGATATTGCCGACCAGACCAACCTGCTGGCGCTGAATGCGGCGATTGAAGCCGCCCGCGCCGGCGAAATGGGCCGCGGCTTTGCCGTGGTGGCCGACGAAGTGCGCAAGCTGGCCGAGCGCACGTCCAAGGCCACGGTGGAGATCGGCGGGCTGATTCACGCCACCCATGCCGACGTGAACTCGGCACTGGCCAATATGAACAGCACGCAGCAGTCGGTGCAGTCCGGCGTGGGCGCTTCGCGCCAGGTGGCGCAGGAGATTGCCGGCATCGAAAGCGAAGTTGGCCGCGTGGTGCAAACCATCCGCGACATAGCCGACGCCACCCGTGAGCAGTCCATTGCCACCACCGAGATGGCGCGTGCGGCCGAGGTGGCCAACCACATGGCCATTGAAACCGACCAGGCAGTACAAACCGCCACGCACACGGTGAACGAGCTGCACCAGCTGTCCAGCCACCTGCACGGCATGGTGTCGCGCTTCCGCCTGTAAGCGGCAGCCCGGCAAAAGCACAAGGCCGCAGCATCCGCTGCGGCCTTGTTGTTTTATCCAGCCAGGCTAGCTACAACGCCAGGCACAGCTGGCTGGCCAGCTGCCCCAGCCGCTGCAACCGTGCGTGCTGCTGTGCACTCCACGGGTCGGCACAGGACAGGCGCAGGCAGTGCCGGTAGCCACCGCGCGGCGAAAACAGCGGGCCGGGCGTCAGGCCTATGCCCTCCAGCCGCGCCTGCTCGTACAGGGCAATGCTGTCAAAGCCGGGCGGAAACCTCAGCCACAGGCAAAAGCCGCCCTGCGGCGCCACAAACTGCACACAGCCCGGAAAGTGGCGGCCAACCTCACCCTGCAATACCGCCATCTGGCTGGCAATGCTGCGCCGCAGCCGCCGCATGTGGCGCGGGTAGGCACCGCTGTCCAGAAAGCGTGCCAGCACCTGCTGGTTCAGCGTAGGGGTGGAATGGCTGGCCAGGTACTTTTGCACCTCGATCTGGCTGTGATAGCGGTAATGGCTAGGGCCTAGCCCGCTTGCCAGGCCTGGCCTTCGTCCTCTAGCCAGGCGCAGAACCCGGCGCACAGCGGGTCTTCTGCCAGCGCCAGCGGCACCACCCACGAGTAGCCGCGCACCCGCACGGCCGGGGCGGGCAGCGCTACCTGCAGCTTGCCGCTGGCCAGCAGCTCGTCAATCACCGGCCGCGGCCCCAGCGTAATGCCCATGCCGTCTACTGCGGCCTGCAGCGCCAGATAGTAGTGGTCGAAATGCTGGTTGGCCGCAGGCTGCAGGCCGGGCACCCCTGCGGCGGCCAGCCAGCGCTCCCACGCCACCGGCCGTGTTTCGGAATGCAGCAGGGTGTGCTGCGCCAGCGCGGCGGCGTCGGGCAGCGGCTGGCGCGCCAGTAGGGCTGGGCTGGCTACCGGCAGCTCGTGCTCGGTCAGGAAAATATGCGAAACAAAGCCGTGCCAGTGGTCGTTGCCACGGCGGATGGCGATATCGAAATCGGCGTTCTGGTTGTTGATGATGGCGTCTGAGGTGGCCAGGCGTAGCTCGACCTCGGGGTGGCGGCGCTGGAACTGCGTCAGCCGCGGCAGCAGCCAGTGCATGGCCAGCGTGGGGGCGGCATTGATGCGCAGCAGCCTAGGCTTCTGGCTTGTGAGTTTTTCGGTGGCATTGGCCAGGCTGTCAAACGCGGCTTGCACCACCGGCAAATACTGGCGGCCAGCGTCGGTAAGCTGCAGCCTGCGGCCAACCCTGTCGAATAATGTCAGGCCCAGCCAGTCTTCCAGCAGCTTTACCTGCCGGCTCACCGCGCTGTGGGTGACGTGCAGCTGCTCGGCTGCGGCAGTCAGGCTTTGGTAGCGGGCGGCCATTTCGAAGGCACGCAGCGCGTTAAGCGGGGGGAGCTTGCGGTTCATGCTTGTGAGAATAACGCACAAGCAAAGCCAGAAAAAGCCGTTTGTGCCACGGCGCTGGCCGCCCTACGCTAAGGGGTATGAACACCCTGATCATTCCAGACAAAAAAGCCTTGTTCCGCGGCTTTTTTCTTATCGGCCTTAGCGGCTTTGGCGGCGTGCTGCCGCAGGCGCAGCACCAGCTGGTACAGCGCCGGTGCTGGCTTACCGACACCGAGTTTGCCGAGCTGCTGGCGCTAGGCCAGGTACTGCCGGGGCCGAATATCGTCAATATGGCGGTGGCCATCGGCAGCCGCTTTCACGGCGTGGCCGGCGCACTGCTGGCGGTAGCCGGCCTGCTGCTGGCCCCGCTGGTGCTCATCCTGCTGCTGGCGACGCTGTACCAGCACTATCAGCAGGCCAGCTGGCTACAGCAGCTGCTGGCCGGGCTGGCACCGGCCGGCATCGGCTTGTTGCTGGGCATGGTGCTGAAGCTGGCGGCACGGCTGCCCCGCCGCCTGCTGCCGTGGCTATTGGCCGTGCTGACCTTTATTGCCGTAGCAGGCGTACACCTGCCGCTGTGGATCGTGCTGCTGGTGCTGGCACCGCTGGGCATAGGCCTGGCATGGCGCTACCCGCAAGGAGGGCTGTGACATGTTGCTGTTCCTGTTTCTGATGTTTGTACAGTTTTCCCTGCTGGCGGTGGGCGGCGCCAACGCCATCGTGCCGGAGCTGCACCGCGTGGTAGTGACCGAGCTGCACTGGATGAGCGGCCAGGAGTTTGCCGCGCTGTTTGCGCTGGCGCAGGCCGCGCCGGGGCCAAATGTACTGATAGTGAGCCTGGTAGGCTGGAAGGTAGCGGGCGTGCCCGGCGCCATTGTCAGCCTGATCGGTATCTGCTTGCCGTCGTCGCTGCTCAGCTTCTGGGTGGCGCGCTGGTGGCAGCAGGCGCGCGGCAGCCGGCTGACTACCGCCATCAGCAAGGGGCTGGCGCCGCTGACGGTGGGGCTCATTGCGGCAGGTGTGGCCATGATGGCAGCCAGCCATCCGCCATCATGGGCCGCCGGGCTGCTGCTGGCTAGCTGCGCACTACTGAGCTGGCGCACGCGGCTGAACCCGCTGTGGCTGCTGGCGGCGGGTGCTGCCGCCGGGCTGGGCGGGCTGGTCTAAGCCAGCTACCGATAGCCTGCCTGCTGGCGGGCAACAACGCTACATTGCGATAAAACTTGCTATAGAATTGCCGGCCTTTTCCCGCTGTTGTTGCTTGCATGAAAAAGCCGCTTGCCCTGTTGCCCCTGCTTGTTGCCCTGCTTTACGCTGCTGTCGAACACTACCAGGCCCCGGCCACCCCTGCTGCGGCCAACCCTGGCCCAGGCGGGCCGCAAGTAGCCACCCGCTTTGCCGACTGCCCGCAGCTGTTCTACCGCAACACCCCGCCCGCCATCCCCGCCGAACAGCAGCACGCCAGCACGCGCGAGCTGTGCTTCGACGATTTTGCCATTCTGTACGACGGCGACCGCCGCACGCCGGTATTTGCCGCCGAAAAGCTGTCTGCGCGCAGCCTGGCCGACGCCGACGAAAAACGCACCGACCGCTTTTACGAAGAAGCCCGCCTGCGCAGCAACGAGCGCGCCACGCTGGCCGACTACCGCGGTAGCGGCTACGACCGTGGCCACATGGCCGCCGCCGCACAGCGCACCACGCCCGAGGCCATGGCGCAAAGCTTTAGCCTGGCCAATATGGTGCCGCAGGTGCCGGAAAATAACCGTGGCGTGTGGGCGCGCGCGGTAGAGGCCGCCACGCGCAAGTACGTGCAGCGCACCCGCGGCGATGTTTACGTGTTTACCGGCCCCTATTTCGATATGCAGCAAACCCCGCGCTACGCCGGCAAGGTGCGCGTGCCCGACGCGCTGTACAAGCTGGTGTACGACCCGGCCACCGGCAAGTCCTGGGTGTACTGGACGGCCAACGCCGACGTGGCCAAGCCGCAGATGCTGACCTATGCCGAGCTGCAAAGCCGCACCGGCATAAGCTTTCTGCCGCAGTAAGCGCCGCCCAGCCAGCAGGCACGGTTGGCCGCATTGGCATTTTTGTTCATGCTTTGTGTTGGACAAAAACCGGGCGCATTACTATGATCAGGGCAGTAATGAACCCTGCCCTGGCCCGCCATCATGACTTCCGATACTGCCCCCGCACCTCTGCCCGCCCCGGCCGCCTGGCTGGGCTACGGCGGTGCCTTGCCCTTTATTGCCCTGGCTGCCTTGTGCTGGCTAGCCGCTAGCCACGCCGGTTTCTGGTTCGGCCTGCTGCTGGCCTACGGTGCCGTGATTTTGTCGTTTGTCGGCGCGCTGCACTGGGGCTTTGCCATGACGCTGCCGGGGCTGGATAGCGCACGCCGCAGCCGCATGATGGCCTGGAGCGTGGTACCGGCGCTGCTGGCCTGGCCGGCGGTGCTGCTACCTGCCGCCCCCGGCGTAGCCACCCTGCTGCTGGGCTATCTGCTGCATTACCTGCAAGACCAGCGCCTGTGCCGCCATGCCGACCTGCCCAGCTGGTACCTGCCGCTGCGCCGCCACCTCAGCCTGGCCGCCGGCACCAGCCTGCTGGCCGGTATGCTGGCACTGCAGGGCTAAGCCATGAGCCGCTACTTCAACAAACTGGGCGGTTTCCAGCGCAGCCCGGCCGGGCTGGAAAGCCGCCTGCTGGCGCTGGCGCCGCGCTGCCTGGCTTATGGCACGCTGCTGCTGGGCAGCCCTATCTGCCTGTGGCGGCTGCAAGTCTGGCTATGGCCGGGCAGCCTTAGCGCACAACAGGCGGGCATGGTGGATATTCTGGCCATCAGCTGGCTGATTCTGCTGTGGACGGTGGTGTTTACCGTGGCGCTGGGCGCGTGGATCGTGCGCATCATGAAAGGCCCGGCTTATGTGGCCGACGCCTACCCGTTGGCCGACCACCCGCGCCCCGGCAGCCAACCCGCCGCGCCACCACACCATGACTGACAACGCCAAATCCCGCGCCGTACCCGTGGGCCGCCTGTCGCGGCTGGCGCGCCTGGGCACCCTGGCCGGCGGCATCGCCAGCGGCATGGTGGCCGAAGGCGCACGCCGGCTGGCCAGCGGCCAACGCCCGCAATGGCAAGACCTGCTGCTGACCCCGGCCAATGCCACCCGCTTTGCCCACCAGCTATCGCAGATGCGCGGCGCCGCCATGAAGATGGGGCAGCTGTTATCCATGGACGCAGGCGACCTGCTGCCGCCCACGCTACGCGACATCCTGGCCACGCTGCGCGAAGACGCACACACCATGCCGCTCAGCCAGCTGGCGGACGTACTGGAGCAGGAATGGGGCGAAGACTGGCAAACGCGTTTCAAGCGTTTTTCCTTTCAGCCGGTGGCGGCCGCGTCCATCGGCCAGGTACACCGGGCCGAGCTGGCCAGCGGGCAGACGCTAGCCATCAAGGTGCAATACCCCGGTGTGGCACGAAGCATTGATAGCGATGTGGACAATGTCGCCAGCCTGCTGCGCCTGAGCGGCCTGCTGCCGCCAGGCTTCGAGCTGGCCACGCTGCTGACCGAAGCCAAGCGCCAGCTACACCAGGAAGCCGACTACCAGCAGGAAGCGGCCAACCTGCAACACTACCGCCAGCTGCTGGCAGGCCACGCCGACCTGCTGCTGCCGCAAGCCGTGCCCGAGCTGTGCACGCCCCGCATCCTGGCCATGGACTTTATCGACAGCGTGCCCATCACCACGCTGCAGCAGGCGCCGCAGGCCGAGCGCGACCGCGTGGCCACCCTGCTGTTCGATTTATTGCTGCGCGAAATTTTCGACTTTGCCTGCCTGCAAAGCGACCCGAACTTTGCCAACTATCGCTACCAGCCCGACAGCGGCCGGCTGGTGCTGCTGGACTTTGGCGCCACGCGCCGGCTGGCGGCCGACACCGTACAGCACTACCGCCGCCTGCTGTTGGCCGCACAGGCGCAAGACCGGCAGGCGCTGGGCGAGGCGGCCACCGCGCTGGGCTACTTTCCGCAGCAGGTGTCGGCGCAGCATTACGACGAGGTGATGGCTATCTTTCTACTGGCCTGCGAGCCGCTACGCCACGCCGGCGCCTATGACTTTGGCCACAGCACGCTGGCCGCCCGTATGCGCGACGCCGGCTGGGCCATGCGCCACGAGCGCGACGCCTGGCACACCCCGCCAGTGGATGCATTGTTCCTGCACCGCAAGGTAGCCGGGCTGTACCTGCTGGCCGCCCGCCTGCAGGCGCGGGTGGATATAGCCAGCCTGTTTGCCCGCTACCACAGCAGCCCGGCGGCGATCACGTCATAGTTTGCGCAGGTATTTGAAGCGGATATCGATAAACTTCTGGCGCCAGCTGCGCAGGTCTTCCAGGCTCATGTTGTAGGGTTTGATCACACAGCCGTCCTGGTGGGCGCGCACGGGCACCTGCCACAGGTTGTCGGTATCCAGGCCGCCGATAAACAGATTGTCACGCACGCTTTGCTCGAATACGGGGGTGCCGGGGAAGGGAATCAGGGTGCCTACCCAGTTACGGTCCAGCTGCAGGTCGTCGATCATGTCCATGGTTTCCTGCAGCGTTTCATTGGTGTCTTCCGGGAAACCCATGATCCAGTTGCCGGCCAGGCTGACGCGGTGTTTTTTCAGGTCTTCTACCACCTTGTAAATGGTGTCGCGCTTCAGGCCCTTTTTGATCACGGTGTTGCGGATATAGTCCGAGCCATGCTCTGGCGCCAGCAGGGCCGAGGTCATGCCCGCCGCCACCATGGCGTCGATCACATCGGTACGCAGGCTGTTCATGCCCAGCCCGCCGGCGGTGGTGAACTGGATATCCAGGCCGCGGCGCAGAATCTCGTTGCAGATACCCAGGATGTGCTTGTTGTCTACCGTGAGGTTGTCGTCCATGAAGGTAAAGAAACGTTGGCCGCGCTCGGTGGCCAGGTACTCCAGCTCGTCGACAAACTTTTCCGGCGTGCGCCGCCGCAGCTTGCGCCCCTGCACCAGGTACATATCACAGAAGGTGCATTTAAACGGGCAGCCGCGCTCGGAAATCACCGGCACCACATTCTTGATTACGTGGTTCTTGAAGTTGGAATAATGGCCCAGGTCCATTTCGAACTCGGTAAAGTCCACCATATCCCACGCCTGCATCGGCAGCTCTTCGTAATCGATCCACTCGCGGTCGCGGTTGATGCGCACTTTGCCCTGCTCGTCGCGGAAGGCAAACGACTTGATATCGTTCAGGTTGCCCAGCTCGCCGCTGGCAATGCGGTCGGCCATGGCCACCATCTGCGGCTCGCCCTCACCCAGCGCGATGTAGTCGAACTCCGGGCAGTTGGTGAGGATTTCCTGCGGGTAGGTGGTGGCGTGAATGCCACCGGTCATGATCTTGAGCCCGGGCGCTACCGCCTTGATCTCGCGCGCATAGCGCCAGGCGGTTTTCATGAAACCGGAAAACAGAAAGGAAATGGCCACCAGGCCCGGCTGCTCGGTACGGATGGCGTGCGTGATTTTGTCCAGGCAATACTGATTGGGCTCGGCCTGCTCGTGCACACGCCGGTTGTTCAGGTCTAGCAATACCGGTGTGTGGCCGGCCTTGCGCAGCACCGCTGCCAGCGACAGCAAAGCCGCAGAAGGCAGAAAATCTGTGCGGTTGGGCTGGGGCTCATCCAGATAGGGGGCAATCAGCAGTACTTTCACCTTGGCATTCTCCGTGTGTCTTTTATCGTGTTGTGCAACAGGCTTTCAGCTATAGCCCTTCTTGTGGTGGGTGTATAAAACCACAACATGGCCACGGCTTAAAGCAATAACTAAAGAATGCACACAGATAAAACGCAGGAAAACACACAAGAACCATAAAACAGCGCGCAGGCCGCAGGCCTAAGCGGGCAAGCCTGCGCCGTTTACACAGGCAACCGTGGCACGTCGGCCAGGCCGTACTGGCGGGCTAATGCTTCTACCACCAGCTCGTGGTCGGCGCGCTGCGCCAGGCCAGACACCCCTACCGAACCGATGCACCCTACGCCAGCCACGCGCAGCGGGAAGCTGCCGCCATGGCTGGCGTAGTCGCGCTCGGGCAGCGCGCTGCGCTCGGCCAGGGTTTTGCCTTTTAGCTGGCAGGCCAGCCCCACCGCGTAGGAGCTTTGCTGGAAATGCTGCACCACATTGTGTTTGCGCCGCAGCCAGTCGTCGTTGGCGGGTGTGGCGCCGGGCAGCATGCTGAAAAACAGGCGCTGCTGGTTTACCGTAATGGCAATGGCCACCGGGGCTTGCTGCGCCAGCGCCATGCCCCGCAGCGCCGAGCCCAGCTGCCAGGCGTCGTCTTCATCAAAATGCGGCAGTACCAGCATGGCTTCCTGCCGGGCTACCAGGGCAAGTTCGTCTTGTAGCAACATGGTTGGTCCTTGATGGTGGTGCTATCCAGTATGCGGCAGCGCGCGGCAATGGTCATGGCCGATATGCCGCGCGGTGGCAGTCAGGCCGGTACGGCCAGTATCACGCTGGATGCCTTGAACAGCGCACTGGCCGGCTGGCCCACGGCCAGCGCCAGGGTGTCGCAGCTATCGTTCGTCACCACCGCGGCCACGCTGACACCGCCGGGCAGTGCAATGACCACCTCGGTATTCACCGCCCCTGGCTGGATGCGTGCGATTACACCATGCAGCTGGTTGCGCGCCGAAAAGCGTGCGCTGCCCGCGTCGCTTACCAGCATGATGGACGATGCTTTCACCAGCGCCAGTGCCTGGGCTCCCGGCTGCAAACCCAGGCTCAGTACGCTGTCGTGGGTCACCGTCGCCACGATGCGCTGGCCGGCCGGGGTCAGCAGGGTCACTTCGTCGTTCACGGCGCCGGGCTTTACCGCCTCGACGGTACCGGCAAACTGGTTGCGTGCGCTGGTTCGCATGGCCATCTTCCGTATCAATACATAGTCGTCGGCCAGCGCGGGGGCCTGGCTGGCCAGGCTGTGGACAAAGCGCTGGTGCTCGGCCTGCAGGGTATGAAAGTTGTGCAAAAGCTGCGCGCCACGCGCGGTCAGCTGGGTGCCACCACCGCCCTTGCCACCGGCTAGGCGCGCCACCAGCGGCTCGCCGGCCAGGTTATTCATGGTGTCGATAGCGTCCCAGGCGGCTTTGTAGCTCATGCCTGCTGCCTTGGCCGCTTGGGTAATGGAGCCGCAGGTAGCGATGTGCGCCAACAGGGCCATGCGGTCGGCCCCACCCAGTGGCTGGCCGTTTATCGTCATCCACAGGCTGCCCTGCAGCTGGATGGTTTTATCAGTCATGGCGGGGCGTTGCCTCGGTAAAGGTAGCCAGGTTGGCCGCATGGGCCTGACCATCGCGCAGCTCGAATACCTGCTGGCCAAACAGGGCGACGTCTTGTTCGTCGTGGGTAATCAGCAGCAGCGGTATCTGCACCTGTGCCAGCAGGGCCAGCAGCGTCTGGCGCATGTCGTGGCGCAGCGCCGGGTCCAGCGCGGCAAAGGGTTCGTCCAGCAGCAAGGCGCGCGGTTTGGCCACCAGCGCCCGCGCCAGCGCCACGCGCTGGCGCTGGCCGCCGGACAGCTCGCCCGGCCGCTGCTGCGCCATGGCCGCCAGGCCAAAGGAGCGCAGCCAGTGCTCTACTTCGTCGTGCTGTGCGCTGGTACGCGGGTTCAGCCAGCCGCGCACCAGGCCAAAGGCCACGTTTTGGCGCACGGTCAGGTGGGGAAACAGCGCGTAATCCTGAAACAGATAGCCCAGCTGCCGCGCCTGCGGGGCCAGGTTTACCCCACCAGGCTGCGAGAACAGCAGCCGCCCGCCCAGGCGGATATGGCCGCTGTCTGGCGTCATCAGCCCGGCAATGGCCTTGAGGGTCAGGCTTTTGCCCGCACCAGACTGGCCAAACAGCACGGTGTGCTGGCTGGCCGACTGCAGCTGTACGTTCAGCTGAAAGCTGCGCTTGCCGGTGCGCAGGGTTTTCTGGATGGCAATATCAAGCATGCGGCCCCCTAGCGCTGCGCTACTCGGCCTGGCGCCAGGTAGCCTGCGGCCAACAATACGGTAATGCACACGGCCGAGATCACGGCCACCAGCAGGTTGGCCACATCGTCTTGCCCGGCCTGCACCGCTTCGTACACGGCTATCGACAGGGTCTGGGTTTTGCCCGGAATGCTGCCTGCCACCATCAGCGTGGCGCCAAACTCGCCCAGCGCACGGGCAAAGGCCAGCAGGATACCGGCCAGAATACCGCGCCAGGCCAGCGGCAGGGTAATGCGGAAAAACACTGCCAGACGGCTGATGCCCAGCACCTGCGCCGCCTGCTCCAGCTGGCCGTCTACCGCCTCGAACGCCGCCCGCGCCGGCTTGAACACCAGCGGAAACGCCACCACCGCCGCGGCGATGACCGCGCCCTGCCAGCTAAAAATCAGGTTAATGCCCCACTGCGCCTGCAGCCAGCCGCCCAGCGCGCCCTGCCTACCCAGTAACACCAGCAGGTAATAGCCCAGCACGGTAGGCGGCAGCACCATGGGTAGGGTCAGCAGCGTGTCCAGCACATCGCGCCCCGGAAAGCGCCCGCGTGCCAGCACAAAGCCGGTAGCCACGCCCAGCAGCGCCGCCAGCAAGGTGGCCAGGCCGGCTACTTTCAGCGACAGCGCCAGGGCGACCCATACGGTGTCCATACCCGGCATCACTCAGGGTTTCTGAAAGCCATAGCGGGCCAGAATGGCCTGCCCGGCGGGTGACAACACATAGTCGATAAAGCTTTTGGCCTCGCGCGGGTTGGCCGCAGCGGTGGTGCTAGCAATGGGGTAGCGGATGGGCTCACCCAGCGGCACGGTCAACGCCACTTTTACCTTGTCGGCCATCTGCCGGGCGTCGGTAGCGTACACAAAACCAGCGTCCACCTCGCCACGCGCCACGTAGTCCAGCGACTGGCGCACGTTCAGCGTGTTGACCGCCTTGGCGCTCACCACCGGCCATAACCGGGCCGCTGCCAGCGCGTCCTGGGTATAGCGCCCTACCGGCACGCTAGCCGGGTTGCCGATCGCCACCTTGCCATAAGCTGGCCGGGCCAAGTCGGCCAGGCTTTTGGGGGCCAGCTTGCTCCCCGCCGGCACTACCAGCACCAGGGTATTGCGCGCAAAATCGCGGCGGCTGGCCGGCTGGATCAGCCCCTGTTTGGCGGCCTGCTCCAGGGTTTCCTGGTCGGCCGAGGCCAGCACATCCACCGGCGCGCCTTTGGCCAGCTGCTGCAGCAGCGCGCCAGAGGCGGCAAAGTTCAGCAGCACCTTGCTGCCGGGGTGCTGGGCCTCGAAGGCCTGCGCCACCTCTTTAAAAGCATTACTCAGGCTGGCGGCGGCCGATACCGTTATCTCGCCCGCCAGCGCCATACTGCAGGCCAGGCTCAGGGCCATGCTGGCGAGCAGGGTGTAAAAGCGCGTCATGTTGCCTTGCTCCGCGTAGGGAAATCGATGCGCTATATAAGCATGTATATAGCGGTAGGCGCAATACGGCAGCATGCGGCCAATTAGCGCTAGGCCTGCGGCCAGATTTGGGCAATATCCGCCACGCACTGCTCGAATAGCGGCTTGCCAAACAGATAGCCCTGCACCAGGTGCACACCTATGTCTTGCAGGCAGGCCAGCTCCTCGCGCGTTTCCACGCCTTCGGCAATCACGCGGATACCCAGCTCGTCGCACATGCGCACCACGCAGGCCACAATCACGCGGCTGGCTTTTTTCTGCTCGATACCCCGCACCAGCGCCATATCCAGCTTAACGATATCCGGCTGAAAACTGGCCAGCAGGTTCAGCCCGGCGTAGCCCGCGCCAAAGTCGTCAATCGCCGTCATGAAGCCAATGCGCTGGTAGGCGCTAAACACCTTGGCCAGCCAGCTGCCATCGTCGATACGCTCGCTCTCTACCGTCTCGAAAATGATCTGATCTACCGGAAAGCCAAACTGGCGTGCCGCCTGCAGCGTGGTACGTATGCACACCTCGGGGCGGTAAATGGCGTTGGGCAAAAAGTTGATGGACAGCCTGCTGCGCATACCCAGCCGCGCCGCCACCTCGATGGCTTTCACACGGCAAGCCTGGTCAAAACGGTAGCGGTTGGTGTCGTTCACCTGCGCCAGTACGCTGAGCGCCCCTTCCCCTGCCGTACCGCGCACCAGCGCCTCGTGCGCAAAAATGCTGCCGGCGCGCAGGTCGATGATGGGCTGAAAAGCGTAGCTAAAGGCAAAACCCAGCGGCTCGCCATCGCGGCAGTCACCGCAAGGGGGCAAGGCGGCGGTGGGTTCGATTGCAGGGCTGATAGGTATAAGGCTCATGTGCGTACGGCATCACAATGCGTGAAGGGATATTTATTGCCAGTATAGGGCAACTTGCAAGTAATACCGTGGCATTGTCTGGCTTGGCCGCCAGATAATCTGTTCTGGCCCGTTAAAGGCGAAAACATATCCCCTGCCGTGGCAAGGCTTGCTGCGGGTCTGTTTCCGTTAGCGTTTTTGCTAGTGTCGAAAACAGCCAGCTTGCCAACACCCTGCCATGCTCACCCAGGCAAGGCGGCCACCCGGACAGTAGTGCAACAGCCTGACAAGGCGAGAACTGCGTCGTTGATCAGGCTCTTGTACGGTCACTCATCGGCCTTAGCGGTCATTGGGATGAGCAATGCGAAACGTCAGCAATCAGTCAGCTAGCCACTCTGCGGCAACACCATCCCACACAGGGTAAGGTAGATCTTTTACCAATTTGTCTTCGACCAAGAACGCTAGGCTATAGCGAGCCCGGGTGATCGCGACGTATAGCTTGTTTCGCGACTCTTCCGTTTTTTCCTTCTCGAAAACCTTGATATCGCCGCCGATAAATTTCAGATGCTTATCTGGGGGGATTACAAGCACTCGGTCAAAGCCAAGGCCTTTACAAGATCCGAACGTGTAACAGATAAGGCTGCTTGGGAGGTACCTACTGCCGGTGGTAGACGACCAGCGCAGTACTTGGGGCTGAAAGGCTGCCAGATAATCCTTTACTTGTGACTGCTTTACGATGAACACACCACAGTGATGGGCCATCTCGCCAGGAACTTTCTCAACACCAGATATTGTTTTATCATACATGCCAGTATGGATTGTATCTGACAGGTCGCAGATTTCCTGGACGCACCTGCGATTATTAGGTAGCGAACGTTTCTCGAACTTCATCTTACTGACGAAGTAATCAACTTTCTGCTGTGACGTCTGCGGAGCCTTATGGCCAAACGTCGTAGTGTAAATCGTCTGTCGAAAGTCCCCCACGCAACAGATCGAATTGACCATTACCTTGTTGAGCGATTTGATAACGTCGTAGTCCCAACCGACCAAATCCTGCACTTCATCAAAAAAGACTCTTTGATAAATTTCCTTCAGTCGCTTGGCGGGGGCATCGTTGGATAGCTTCGCAATTAGAGTCGCAAGCTTTGCCAACAATCCGGAGTAAGCCTTAGTTTTGCAGGGGGTAAGGTAATGCAGTGGATTGATCGTTCCGTCTTCCGATTTTTCTGCTCTGCCTTCAATGTAGTAGGTTGTACCTGGTCTCAAGTGAGGATTGTTCTCAGTGAACGAGATGCTCGTGATCCGATCGGGAAATACCTCGCTCTGATAGGGGCGCACCATGTCTTCGAGGTAAAAAGAGAACAGCCCCTTGACGACGAAATGCTCGCTGCTGGCACCATAGAGTTCGACAAATCGGGCACGCAATTCCGCTTGGTTGTTGGTGGTATAAGTAACCACCAGCACCCGCCCACCGCTCTTGATAACCTCAATGGCATCTGTGATGATCTTGTGAGTTTTGCCCGAACCGGCGCCAGCGATCCAGAGTTCGTTAGTCAAAAGCGAGCACCTCGTCCAAGAACGGTGGGTATTTGAAGTCCAGCTCACTATCAAAGAGCCTGATGGCCGAATCGACCTTGCGGGTACCTTTGCCATTGCCTTTTACGCTCTTAAACCACCCGATCAGATTTTCTCGTCTGTCTTCCAAGGTTATGTTTTCGTCGTACAGCTTATAGGTCTGACTCGATAACACCTCTTTTGCAAACGCATTAAGTGTTTCAATATCGATCGCATTGGCATAAATCATTGCCGGCTCAAGTGAAAACTCTTCGTTTTCAACTGGCGAGAACAGTTTGATATTGGGGAACGCTGTGTATTCCAGACGTTCTTGCACAACGTTAGCGTGATAGTCACCGTCATTATCCCTGAGCACATGGATCTTGGTGCCAATCTCCTTGCCCACCTCAATGAAAGTTTTGAATCCCACGCCACGCACCACGATGATATCGATCCCATCTTGCTCAGGCAGTCGTTCATGTTTTCGTTGGTAGATTTTTTTGAGTACCAGTTCATCCGACGGCCCCTCGACCAGAATGACCTTGCTAGACAGTGCCACCCGCAAAGTATCGTAGCCGGGGAGACGCTTGAGCGTTTTCACCACTTTGGGGTCTAGCTTGTGCAACCTTTTGTAGCCGGTTTGCACTAGGCAAATCTTGTCGATACTGAGTTTGTTCAGTACGTAGGAGCTATGGGTGGTCAGAAACAACTGCTTGTCGCCCCGCTGACTTTCGACGTAGTGCACGAGCTTGTTCAGATTGGTGTGAGACAGGTGGTTTTCAGGCTCTTCCATCATCACCAAATCGATATCATGGGATTTGTTCTGGATGGCCAGTTTGATCTGTATATTGCTTTGCTCGCCTTTGCCAATGAAGTGAAACGGCACATCATCGACCTCCAATTGCAGGCCGGTTTGTATGGAGCCCGCTGGTAACGTACTTGCTGCAATGGTGAGCTTGCTATCAGTGATGAGGTGATCCGCATCAAGATTGGAGTTAACCGTCTGAACCTCTCCAGAGTTGTTAAACACCTGTAGGTTTTCACGATAATTGAGGGTCAGTTTTACCAAATCCTCCTTCTCGAGAGCAGTGTTCAGGATGCTCGAAATGTACTGATTCTTGCCCATTGTTGGGTGGATGCGTGTGGGGTCGATGTACAGCGCCTTGAATTTCTTGGCGATCGGCTTAATCGGGTTCCAGGAGAAATCGAGCCAGTCCAGCTTGTAAAACTCGATCGGAATGCTGGTGATGTTGGGTCTGGTCAGCAGGTAGCGCTCGTACACCGGCTCCAGCGACGCATCGAAACAGGCTTGCACTACGACGCCCTGGGCGTCTGCCTTGAGGCTATTATTTACGCCTCGGTACTCAGGTACGCCTTCAATGTAGGCCTCGATGATCAGACTGGGTAGGTACTTCGGGGTTTTGTCAGAGGCGAGGAACTGATTGACGGCATCCTGATTGAAAAGATCAGGGGAGAATTCGTTGTTAAAGGGCCGACCTCGATGGTTGTAATTGAGAACAATTTCTAACGCTTCTAGGATCGTGCTTTTGCCAGCATTGTTATCGCCGACGAAAATATTAACGTCGTCATTAAACTCAAAAAGTTCGTTGCGAAATTTTTTGAAGTTGACCAGCTTGATTGATTTAACGTGCACTTTCCAATCCCTCTATATATCGTTCCGCAGTGGCGCATCACCATAATGAGTGAACGGTACCTCGAGTAGCGCATGCTGTCCATATGACGAGCAGCTTTTTAGGATCAACTGTAAATCGCCTATGGGTACAAAATCACACCAGATGGCTATTCTTGGACGTCTTGTGCCTATCACAACCAACCGCTTTGCGTCGGAGGCCGTCGATTCGGCGATGGAATCCAACTGTCCAACTTGACCGATAGCCAATCACTCACGACAGGTGCGACGCGCAAGCCTGGTATGACTCACCACAAGGCAGCCGTCGAATGCCTGGCAGGTCTGGGCGGTTGCTTGCCACTTCAATTACTGGATCAGCCCCGGCTCCCACCCAAACACCACTAGACTGACCAGTCTATTTGTCTTATCATGCAAGGCATGGCACGAGAACGACTACACACCGACACCCGCGAACACATCCTGGCTACTGGCGAGGCGCTGATCCATGGCCGCAGCTTTACGGCGATGGGCCTGACCGAGCTCTTGAACGAAGCCGGGGTGCCGAAGGGGTCGTTTTATCATTACTTCAAGTCGAAAGAAGACTTCGGCGTCGCCATGCTTACCCGCTACTTTGCGGTGTACCGCGAGCGTGTCGGCCTGCTGCTGGCCGATGACAACATGGGTGATGGCCGTGCCCGGCTGCTGGCTTACTTTCGGCAATGGCTGGACAACCACGCCCGCTGTGAAGCGCACAGCTGCCTGGCGGTAAAGCTGGCGGCCGAGGTGTCCGACCTGTCCGAGCCGATGCGCCTGGCGCTACACGAGGGCATGGACGCTATCGTGCACAGGTTGGCCGCATGCATCCGCGCTGGCCAGGCCGATGGCAGCATCAAGCCGCAGCTGCCACCGGATGAAACCGCCTACGCGCTGTACAGCCTGTGGCTGGGCGCGGCACTGATGCAGAAAACGCAGCACAGCCTGGTGCCGCTGCAGGCAGCCATGATCCATACCGAAGGCCAGCTGGCGCCCTGCCCCCCGGCAGCCTGACACCGACACATACCGTTTGCTCACGGGCAGGCGGTTTTTTTGAAGCACAATCTAGACGACTGGTCTAATAACTAATTCTTCGGAGCTTGTGATGAACCACGCGATTGAACAGATGCAACAACACCGCAGTATCCGCAGCTACCAGGACAAAGCGGTACCGGCCGAGGTGCTGGACGCGGTACTGCGCGCCGCCTGGCACGGCCCTACCTCCATCAACGGCCAGCAAGTGTCGCTGGTGGTGGTACAGGATGCCGCCCGCCGTGCGCGCATTGCCGAGATCGCCGGCGGCCAACCGTGGATCGCCCAGGCGCCGGTATTTATTGCCGTGGTAGCCGACTTCTACAAAACCCGCCTGGGCGTGGCTGCCGCCGGTAGCGAACAATTGATCCACGACAGCGTGGAAGGCTTTGCCGTGGCCGCTGTGGACGCCGGCATTACCCTGGGCAACCTGATGACCGCCGCCCGCGCCGCCGGCCTGGGCGTGGTGCCGATTGGCGGCATCCGCCGCGACCCGGCCGCCATGATCGAGCTGCTGGGCCTGCCCGAGCTCACCTTCCCGCTGGCTGGTGTGGTGCTGGGTTACAGCGCCGACGATAGCGCCGTGAAGCCACGCCTGCCACTGGCCACGTTTGCCCACAGCGAGCGCTACGACGCCGCCGCCCTGCCCGGCCATATCGCCGCCTACGACCAGACCCTGCAGCAACACTGGCAAAACCTGGGCCGCGCCGACGGCGAGCCGTGGAGCCAGAGCATCGCCCGCTATTATCAGCAAGTGTATTTCCCGCAAGTGGCCCCGGTAGCACGCGCCCAGGGCTTTGGATTCGACCGCTAAACCGCAAATAAAGGACACCTCATGCAAGCCGACAAACTGCTTACCCCCGTGCGCCTGGGCGCCGTTACCCTGAACAACCGTGTGCTGATGGCACCGCTGACCCGCCTGCGCAATACCGAGCCGGGCGACGTGCCCACCGAGCTGGCCATCGAGTACTACCGCCAGCGCGCCGGTGCCGGCCTGATCATCAACGAAGGCACCCACATCTCCCCCACCGCTAAAGGCTACGCCGGCGCGCCGGGTATCTACAGCGAAGACCAGATCCAGATGTGGCAGCGCGTGAACGACGCCGTGCATGCCGAAGGCGGCAAGATCGCCATCCAGCTGTGGCACACCGGCCGTATCTCGCACACCAGCCTGCAGCCGGGTGGCGAAGCACCGGTGGCCCCGTCCGCCATTGCCGCCGACAGCAACACCAATATCCGTGACGAAAACGGCCAGCTGGTACGCGCCCCGGTGTCCACGCCGCGCGCACTGGAAACCGCCGAAATCGCCGACCTGATCGAAGACTACCGCCGCGCCACCGACAACGCGCGCCGCGCCGGCTTCGACCTGGTGGAAATCCACGGTGCCCACGGCTACCTGCTGGACCAGTTCCTGTCGCCCGTGGCCAACCAGCGTACCGACCAGTACGGCGGCAGCGTGGAAAACCGCGCCCGCATCGTGCTGGAAGTGCTGGATGCGGTGATTGCCGAATGGGACGCCGACCACGTGGGCATCCGCCTGTCGCCGCTGGGCGTGTTCAACGGCCTGTCGGAAACCGACCAGCAAGAGATGGCGCTGTACCTGATCGGCGAAATCGCCAAGCGCGGTATCGCCTTCCTGCACCTGTCCGAGCCGGACTGGGCCGGCGGCCCGGCCTGGAGCGACGACTTCCGCCAGCGCGTGCGTGCCGTCTACCCAGGCAGCATCGTGGCGGCCGGTGGCTACACGCTGGAAAAAGCCGAAAAACTGATCGGCGCCGGCCTGATCGACGCCGTGGCCTTTGGCCGCAGCTTCATCGCCAACCCGGACCTGCCGGCCCGCCTGGCCGCCGGTGCCGCGCTGAACCCGCCACGCCCGGAAACCTTCTACGGTGGCGGCGCCGAGGGCTACACCGACTACCCGGTACTGGGCCAGTAAGCCCCCTGCCCGGCGCAGGTTTGCCCGTATCGGGCACATAACGACGATATTGCCTGCGGCCAACGGTGGCCGCAGGCCCGGCTGCTGACAACGTACCGACCAAGGTCTGACCTGCCTCGGCAAAGCCGGGCCGCTTACTGTCAGTACTGGCATCCGCAGCCTTGCTGCTTAGACAACAAACCCTGTGTGCACGGCAAACAGGGTTTGCCATCCATCTCTGCCTGCGGCCAACGTTGGCCGCAGGCCACTACGAGAGACACCATGAAAAATGTACTGTTTGTGCTGACCAGCCACGACCAGCTGGGTGATACCGGCCACAAAACCGGCTTTTGGGTAGAAGAATTCGCCGCGCCTTACTACGTGCTGGCCGACGCCGGCATCAACGTGACCCTGGCCTCGCCACTGGGCGGCCAGCCACCTATCGACCCGAAAAGCGCCGACCCGGCGTTTGCCACCCCCGCTACCCACCGCTTTGACGACGACAGCGCGCTGCAAGCCCGCCTGGCCGCTACCCTGCCGCTGGCCAGCGTGGATGCGGCCAACTACGACGCGGTGTTCTACCCCGGTGGCCACGGCCCGCTGTGGGACCTGGTAGACAATGCCGACTCGCTGCGCCTGATCGCCGACACCATCGCCGCCGGCAAGCCGCTGGGCGCGGTATGCCACGCCAGCGCCGCGCTGGTGAACGCGCAAGCCGCCGACGGCACGCCACTGGTGGCCGGTAAACAGGTCACCGGCTTTAGCAATACCGAAGAAGACGCGGTGCAGCTCACCGCCATCGTGCCGCTGCTGGTAGAGGACGCCCTGCAAGCCAAGGGCGGCTTGTACAGCAAAGGCCCGGACTGGGCACCGTTCGTGCTGGAGGACGGCCTGCTGATTACCGGCCAGAACCCGGCCTCGTCCGAAGGTGTAGCGCACGCGCTGCTGGCGCGCCTGCAGGGCTAAGCTGGCAATAGCTGGTTTAAAAGCAGACAGGGTTGGCCGCGGCCAACCCTGTTTTGCCTGGTACCTGCCCCGCCTTGGCCCCCTGCGATCATTTAGCCTCTGCCGCGCCGGTTACCACTGCGGTCAACACGGCATGCCGGTGTGGCCACGCTGCGCGCGTTGCCAGCTGCTTAGGCCGATGCCTGCTGTGCGGCAGGCGGCAATACGGTTTGCAGCTCGCCTATCGCCTGGGTCAGGGCGTTCTGAAAGTGTTCTTCGGCCAGGCGGCCGCTGGCCAGCTCGTCAAAACCATCGCGGATCATGGTGACGATATCTTGCTCCTGGCGCTGCGTTAGCCCCATGGACAACAGCGCCGCCTCTACCCTGTCCAGCACGCTGTTCAGGTGCAAGGTGGCGTCGGCACGGCTCTGGCGCTGCAGCCGGTCGATATCGCCCAGCACGCGCCCCAGCTGCGCCACGGTATCGCTGATGGCACTGCCCTGGCGGCGCGATTGCTGCTCGTATTGCAGGGCGTGCAAACGCACCTCGGCCGACTCGGCCAGCACGGCCAGGTGGTCGCGCAGGCGGCCGCAGCGTGCCTCGTCGTGCAGCGGCATATTGCTCACCATCAGGTGCAGGCACGGGTAGCTGATAGACAGGCGGTTCTTGAACTGCATGATCCGTTCCATGCCGGCCATATGGTGCAGCACCGAAATCTCCAGCGGCGATACCTGGCCATGGCTTTTCAGCGCCAGCGGGGCAGCATCGGGT
Source organism: Vogesella mureinivorans (assembly GCF_007644035.1). Classification (GTDB taxonomy): domain Bacteria; phylum Pseudomonadota; class Gammaproteobacteria; order Burkholderiales; family Chromobacteriaceae; genus Vogesella; species Vogesella mureinivorans. The sequence goes on from NZ_VMTV02000162.1 coordinate 52,824, forward strand.
GGCAGCAGCTGTACCACACCTTCAACATCAAAAGCCTGCAGCGCAGCCAGCACGGCCTGCGCCAGCGCCGGGTAGTCGGCGCAGTGGTTAAAGTGCTTGAGCGCGTCGATCAGCGTACCGGTTTCGCTCATGCTGCTCATGGCCACCATGGCTGTACTGGTGGCGTAGCCGGCCTGCTGGCGCAGCTGCTGGCGCTCGGCTACGTTGTGCAGCACCCGCTCTACTTTGGCCAGCAGCACCTGCGGCTCTACCGGCTTGGTAACAAAGTCTTCGGCGCCTACCTCGTAGCCGCGCACGTGTTCGTCCACGCCCTCCAGCGCCGACAGAAACAGCACCGGCACGTCGGCCAGCATGGGGTCCGCCTTAATGATCTCGCACAGGGTAAAGCCATCCATCGCCGGCATGCGCACATCGGCCAGCAGTAGCGCGGGGGGCTGCTGGCGCATCATGGCCAGTGCGGTTTCCGGGTGGTTGGCAATACGTACGGGGTAGTGCTGGCCCAGCGTTTCTTCCATAAAGGCCAGCATGAATTCATCGTCATCCACCATCAGGATGGGGTGGCTGTGGTCCATCGTCATGTTGTTCTCCTGTTGCCAGCAAAGTATAAGCGTTTGCGGTAGTAAAAACGCAGTACTCATGACAAAAGACAGAAACATTATTCAATAATGTTTATCGAGTTACGGCATGGCCATGCCAAGACAGGCGTTGGATTTTATTGCTACGGCAAGCGCAGATCGCGCTACGGCCCAGCCTGCGTCGCAGCCGGGCAGCCCGGGTGGCCAAACGGCCAGGCCCTGCAATGCACAATCTGTTACAAGGCTTGGTGCAGCTAAAAACAGGCTGATTCTTACCGCCGTATTGCCCGGTTTTCTCTTGCAGCGCAACAACTTGTAATAAGCCAACTACACCACATACCCCTTGCAAAAAGCAGGCTGCCCGGCGGTTTTTGCACGCGTGGCGATTGACAGCCAATGCCAGCGGCCTAGAATTGCACGAAAATAAAAGCAACATTTTTCAAACATAAATCAGACACAAAAAAACATAAGACAACACAGGCCATCGCGCCCAAGGAGAGTTACATGCAAAACCAGTTCATCCTCGCCCTGGACCAGGGCACGACCAGCTCGCGTGCCATCTTGTTCAACCGCAGCGGCGACATGGTATCTACCGCCCAGAAGGAGTTCCGCCAGATCTACCCGCAGCCGGGCTGGGTAGAGCACGACCCGATGGAAATCTGGGCCTGCCAGGTGGGCGTGGCGGCCGAAGCGCTGGCGCGCGCCGGGGTGCCGGGCAGCCAGATCGCCGCGCTGGGCATTACCAACCAGCGCGAAACCACGGTGGTGTGGGACCGTGAAACCGGCCAGCCGGTGTACAACGCCATCGTGTGGCAAGACCGCCGCACCGCCGGTTTCTGCGACGACATCCGCGCACGCGGCCTGGCCGACACCATCCGCAACAAGACTGGCCTGCTGGTAGACGCCTATTTTTCGGCCACCAAAATCCGCTGGATTCTGGACAACGTACCGGGCGCCCGCGAACGCGCCATGGCCGGCAAACTGGCTTTCGGCACCATCGATAGCTGGCTGATCTGGCAGCTGACCCATGGCGCGGTGCACGTTACCGACGTGTCCAACGCCTCGCGCACCATGCTGTACAACATCCACACCCTGCAGTGGGACGACGAGCTGCTGGACATGCTGGGCATCCCGGCCAGCCTGCTGCCGCAGGTAAAAAGCTCCAGCGAGGTGTACGGCCATACCCACGCCGCGCACCTGGGCGTGGCTATCCCCATCGCCGGTGTAGCCGGCGACCAGCAGGCGGCGCTGTTCGGCCAGCAGTGCACCCTGCCTGGCATGGTGAAAAACACCTACGGCACCGGCTGCTTCATGATGATGAACACCGGCGACAAGCCGGTACCGTCGCATAACAAGCTGCTGACCACCATTGCCTGGCAGGTGGGCGACAAGGTGCAGTACGCGCTGGAAGGCAGCATCTTTATTGGTGGCTCGGTGGTGAAGTGGCTGCGTGACGGCCTGGGCATCATCAAGCAGTCCAGCGACGTGGGCCCGCTGGCGGCGCAAGTGGCCGACAGCGACGGCGTCTACCTGGTACCGGCCTTTGCCGGCCTGGGGGCACCGCACTGGAACGCCGAAGCACGCGGCACCCTCGTGGGCATGACGCAGGGCACCAGCGCCGCCCACATCGCCCGCGCCGCGCTGGACAGCATTGCCTTCCAGACCATGGACGTGCTGGGCGCCATGCAGGCTGATGCAGGCATCACCATCGCCGAGCTGCGCGTGGACGGCGGCGCCTGCGTGAACAATGTGCTGATGCAGTTCCAGAGCGACATCCTGGGCACCGCGGTAGCGCGCCCGAAAATCACCGAAACCACGGCACTGGGCGCGGCCTATCTGGCCGGCCTGGCCGTGGGCTACTGGCAAAGCACCGACGACATCCAGGGCCAGTGGCAGCTGGATACGCGCTTTACCCCACAGCAAAGCGCCGACGCGGTAGCCCGCTACGTGGCCGGCTGGCACCGTGCCACCCGCGCCGCCATTGCCTGGGCCGGCGACCAGGGCTAAGCCGCCACCTGCGGCCAGCCTTACGTTGGCCGCCCACCCCCTTTACTGAACGCCCCTGCGCCCGGCCAAGCGGCGGCGCAGGCAGGCACCCCATTTCAAGGAATGTGTCATGAACCCCTTATTCGGTGAATTTATCGGTACCGCGCTGCTGGTACTGCTGGGCAACGGCGTGGTTGCCAACGTGATCCTCAAAAACACCAAGGGCCATAACAGCGGCCTGATCGTCATCGCCTTCGGCTGGGCCATGGCGGTATTTGTCGGCGTATTCAGCGTGGCGGCCATCAGCGGCGCCCACCTGAACCCGGCAGTTACCGTGGCGCTGGCGGTAGCCGGCAAGTTTGCCTGGGCCGACGCACCGGGCTACATCCTGGCGCAGATGCTGGGCGGCATGGCCGGTGCGCTGCTGATGTGGCTGGTGTACCGCGACCATTTTGATACCACAGATTGCGCGGATACCAAGCTGGCGGTGTTCTGCACCGGCCCGGCCATCCGCAGCACCACCGGCAACCTGTTGTCCGAAGTGCTGGCCACCTTTGTACTGGTGTTTGCCATCCTCAGCATGGTGTCGCCCAAAATCTCGCTGGGTGCCATGGACGCGCTGCCGGTAGCCCTGCTGGTATTGGGTATTGGCGTGTCGCTGGGCGGCACCACCGGCTACGCCATGAGCCCGGCACGCGACCTGGCGCCGCGAGTCATGCACGCGCTGCTGCCCATCAAGGGCAAACGCGACAGCGACTGGGCCTACAGCTGGGTGCCGGTGGTGGGCTCGCTACTGGGTGCCACGCTGGCGGCGGTAGCCCACGGCGTGGCCTGAGCTGCCCGCCCTCTGCCGGCTGCCATGGTGTAGCCGGCTGCCTCGCATGCCCTGCCATCTACGGCGGGGCATGTTCGTTTTAATCGCACATCAAACAAATTTCAAACATTTAATGTTCGTTCTTTGTTGATTTCTATCGGCCGTTTCTCTATCTTCTACACTGGGATCAACAGCACAGCCGGCCGCCCTGCGGCCAACGCAGCACAAAGGACAGACAGTGGAACAGTACGATTTGCTGGTAATCGGTGGCGGTATCAACGGCGCAGGCATTGCCCGCGATGCGGCAGGGCGCGGCCTGCGCGTGCTGCTGTGTGAAAAGGACGACCTGGCCGCGCATACCTCGTCGGCCAGCACCAAGCTGATTCACGGCGGCCTGCGCTATCTGGAATATTACGAGTTCAGCCTGGTGCGCAAGGCGCTGCAAGAGCGCGAGGTGCTGCTGGACGCCGCGCCGCATATCATGTGGCCGCTACGCTTTGTCATGCCGCACGACGCCGCCCAGCGCCCGGCGTGGCTGATACGCTGCGGCCTGTTCCTGTACGACCACCTGGCGCGCCGCCGCCGCCTGGCAGGCAGCGAGCGCATCCGTTTTGACCGCCACCCGGCAGGCAGCCCGCTAAAAGCCAGCTACCACCAGGGCTTTGTGTATTCCGACGGCTGGGTCAACGACGCCCGCTTGGTGGTACTGAACGCCATCGACGCCGCCGAGCGCGGCGCCACCATCCTCACCCGTACCGCCTGCGTGGCGGCCCAGCGGCATGGCGACGGCTGGCAGGCCACCCTGCAGGGCGCCGACGGCCAGCAAACCACCATCAGCGCCCGCGCTGTGGTCAACGCCGCCGGCCCCTGGGTGCAGCAATTGCTGGGCGGCGTCATCCAGGCGCCGGCCAGCAAAGCCATCCGCTTGGTAAAGGGTAGCCACATCATCGTGAAGCGCCTGTTCGCGCACCCCTACGCCTACATTTTCCAGAACCCGGACAAGCGCATCATTTTTGCCATCCCCTACGAGCAGGACTTCACGCTGATAGGCACCACCGACGTGGAATACCACGGCGACGCCGCGCAGGTAGCCATCGATAGCGACGAAGTGGCCTACCTGTGCCAGATGAGCAACCGCTACTTCTCGCAGCAGATCAGCCCGGCCGACGTAGTGGCCACCTACTCCGGCGTGCGCCCGCTGCTGGATGACGACGCGGCCAACGCCAGCGGCGTCACCCGCGACTACGCACTGGCGCTGGACAGCCACGGCGCGCCGCTGCTGTCGGTATTCGGCGGCAAGATCACCACCTACCGCAAGCTGGCCGAACAAGTGGTAGACCAGCTGGCGCCGCTGCTGGGCAATACGCGGCCAACGTGGACAGCTGGCGCGCACCTGCCAGGCGGCCAGCTGCCCGGCGGTGACTTCGACGCCTTCGTGGCAACACTGCAAGCCGACAAGCCATGGCTACCGGCCGCACTGGCACAGCGCCTGGCGCGCGCCTACGGCAGCCGCGTACACGCCGTACTGGGCAACGCCACCACCCTGGCGGGCTTGGGGGAGGAGATTCAGCCCGGCCTGTATGAAGCCGAGCTGCGTTATCTGGTAGAAAAAGAATGGGCCACCAGCGCCGACGATATCCTGTGGCGCCGCAGCAAGCTGCGCCTGCACCTGCCAGCGGGGGCGTATGCGGCGGTGGAGGCCTGGCTGGCGCGCCATCACGGGCAGGCAGCACCCAGTAGCCAGCAGGCCTCGCCGGTCTATTGAGGCTAGAGGGTTGGCCGCAACGTCAACGTTGCGGCTGCAGGGCCATACGCACCGCCAGCGCGGCCAACACACTGCCCATCAGGTAGCGCTGTAGCGCCAGCCAGCGCGGGCGGCGGGCAAAGCCGGCAGCCAGCCTGGCGGCAAACAGCACTATCAGCAGGTTTACCGTAAAACTGATCGCGATCTGGGCCAGCCCCAGCTGCAGGCTCTGACGGAACATACTGCCAGCCCCCGGCACCACGAACTGCGGCAGGATGGAAAGGTAAAACACGGCAATCTTGGGGTTCAGCACATTGGTGACGAAGCCCATCATGAACAGGCGCCGCGGCGAATCGGCCACTAGCTGGCGGGTAGCAAACGGCGACCGGCCACCCGGGCGCACAGCCTGCCAGGCCAGCCACATCAGGTAGGCCGCCCCACCCCACTGCAGCACCGCGTAGGCAAAGGGCACCGCCAGAAACAGCGCCGTCAGCCCCAAAGCCGCCGCCAGCATGTGCAGTAAAAACCCGGCAACCACCCCCAGCAGCGATATCAGCCCGGCACCGCGCCCCTGGCACAGGCTGCGCGATAGCAGGTACACCATATTCGGCCCCGGCGTCAGCACCATCAGCAGTGCGGCACCGGCAAACATGGCCCAGTGGCTTGTGTTCATACCCTCTCCTTGTTGGTAACGCCCGCTAAACTGGCAGCGCCTGCGCGCATGACAAGGCAATGATCGTGGACGCTACAGCCGGCAGGCCAGTCGGCCTGTCTGCATCGCCAACTTGCCCTGCGCGGCCAATGCCACGATGCGGATTATCCCGCCACCACCAGCCGTGTCTGGCCCTTGTCCAGCAGCGCCTGCAGGTCGGCGCTGACCGGGCGGTCGGTAAACAGCGCGTCCAGCTGCGACACGTGGCCCAGCTCCACCAGCGCCGGGCGCTCGAACTTGGAATGGTCGGCCACCAGCCACACATGGCGCGACTGCTGCATGATGGCCTGGCTGGTCAGCACTTCGCGGTAGTCGTAATCGCGCAGCACGCCGCCCTGCTCGATACAGGAAATGCCGATGATGCCGTAGTCCACCTTGAACTGGCGGATGAACTGCACGGTGGCCTCGCCGGTCAGGCCGCGGTCGCGCTTGCGCAGCGCGCCGCCGGCCACCAGCACCTCGCAGTCGGGGTAGTCGCACATCAGGTTGGCGATGTGGAAGTTGTTGGTAATCACCCGCAGGCCACGGTGCTGCGACAGCGCGCGCGCTACCTCTTCGGTGGTGGTGCCCAGGTTGATGAACAGCGAGGCGTTATCGGGAATCTCGGCCGCCACCGCGCGGGCGATACGGCGCTTTTCTTCCGCCATCAGCACCTGGCGGGCGTCGTAGGCCACGTTTTCCACGCTGGACAGCACGCTGGCACCGCCGTGGTAGCGCTGCAGCAGCTGGTTGTCGGCCAGCAGGGTGATGTCGCGGCGTATGGTCTGGTGGGTAACCTGGAAGTGGGCGGCCATTTTTTCCACCGCCACGTAGCCTTCACGGTTTACCCAGGCAAGCAGGTCTTTCTGGCGTTGATTGAGGATCAGCATACAGACGCTTAGGGTGACTGGAGAGCTGCATTGTACCCGACAGCACCCGCCGTCGGGCCAGGGTTGGCCGCAGCCGTGGCGTGCACGCACGCTCACGCCTGGCGCTGCCCTATCGCACCGTGGGCAGGCTGCCGCCTTTTGCGCATAATGCCCTGTCCACTTCGCTGCGTGTCCATCATGGCTACCTCATCCCGCATCGTCTTCATCCTGCATGGCCGGCACCGCCCGCAGGGCCTGCCCGAGCACCTGCTGGCGCCGCTGCGCGCCGATTTCGACGTAGACATACTGATGACCAGCAGCGCCGACAGCGCCACCCGCTACGCGCGCGAAGCCGCGCTATCCGGCGCACGCTGGGTGGTGGCGGTAGGCGGCGACGGCACGGTGCACGAGGTAGTCAACGGCCTGATGAGCGTGCCCGAGGCCGCCCGCCGCGATGTTGCCCTGGCGGTGCTGCCCACCGGCACCGGCAACGACTTTGTGCGCAGCCTGGGCAGCGGCGACAGCCTGCCCGGCCTGCCCGGCCTGATCGGGCTGATGGCGGCCGGCCAGGTCCACGCGCTGGACCTGATTCGCGTCACGCTGGCCGACGGCAGCGTGCGCTGGTGCAACAATATCGGCAGCATCGGCATTACCAGCGATATCGTGCGCCGCGTCAAAGCCATGCCGGCACGGCTGCCGGCCAGCCTGGCGTTTTACAGTGCGGTCAGCACCGCGCTGCTGCGCTGGCAGCCGCAGCCCATGCGGCTGACGCTGGATGGCGAGCTTATCGAGGGGCGCTTTACCTGCGTGTCGGCGGCCAACGGGCGCTTCTTTGGCAGCGGGCTGGGCATTGCCCCCGAGGCGCAGCTGGACGACGGCCTGATGGAAGTGGTGCTGATCGCCAACGCCGGCAGCCTGGATTTTATCCGCCTGCTGCCGCAGCTGCGCCAGGCGCAGCGCCTGACCGACCCGCGCGTGCGCTACCTGCGCGGCCGCGTACTGCAGGTAGAGGGCGAGCCGGCACGCTGCCCGCTGGAGCTGGACGGCGAGCTGGCCGGCCACGCCCCGGTGCGCTTCGAGCTGGTACCGGGGGCGCTGCGCTGCCTGCGCCGCCAGCAGGGCTGAGCCAGGCAGGCGCAGCGCCACGCCGCCGCCGTTCTAGGGTAGAATGGCCGGTTTTTCGCGCCGGGTGAGACCGATCCCGTGTGCGTCTATGCTGAATAACCTCGACTGTTTCTCGACGGAACCATGACCAAGACACCTAAAGCCCTTGTCGTTCTTTCTGGCGGCCAGGACTCCACCACCTGCCTGTACTGGGCGCTGCGCGAATTCGGTGCGGCCAACGTAGAAACCGTGACCTTCGACTACGGCCAGCGCCACCGCGTGGAGCTGGACTGCGCGCGCAAGATTGCCCAGCTGGCCGGCGTGCGCCAGACCGTGCTGCCTATCGACACCTTTGCTGCCATCGGCGGTAACGCACTGACCGACGACAGCATCGCGCCGGAAGAAGGCGCCCGCGACGACGCCGACACCGCGCTGCCCAATACCTTCGTGCCCGGCCGCAACCTGGTGTTCCTCAGCTTTGCTGCCGCGCTGGCCTACACACGCGGCATCGAGCACGTGGTGACCGGTGTGGCACAAACCGACTACTCCGGCTACCCGGACTGCCGCGAAAACACGCTGAAGGCACTGGAGCTGGCGCTGCGCCTGGGCATGGATAGCCGCGTGACCCTGCACACACCGCTGATGTTCATGAGCAAGGCCGACACCGTGCGCCTGGCGCAGGACGTGGGCGCCATGGACGCCATGGCCTGGAGCCACACCTGCTACAACGGCGAAGTACCGCCCTGCGGCCGCTGCGCCTCGTGCGAGCTGCGGGCCAAAGGCTTTGCCGAGGCCGGCGTCGCCGACCCGCTGGTGGTACGTACCGGAGGTGCCGCATGAACGCCCGCCACCATCTGCTAGGCGCCGGTTTCGAAGCTGCGCGCAGCCTGCCCGGCGTGGGCGAGCACGGCCACAGCTTTCGCGTGCAGCTGCGCACCGCCGCGCTGCCGGACACCCTGCCCGCGCTGCAAAACACACTGCAACAGGCGGTAGCGCCGTTCCACTACGGCAATATCAGCCAGCACCTGGCCGACGCCAGCGACCTGTCGCTCGCCCGCCACCTGCTGGCCGCCTGCGGCCAACCCGGCAGCCTGCACCTGGCCAGCGCGCCAGACCGTGGCGTGCTGCTGGGCGAGGGTGGCCGCGAGTACGTGTACTTCGATACCCGTTTCGAAGCCGCGCACCACCTGCCGCACGTACCGCCCGGCCACAAATGCGGCCGCCTGCACGGCCATGGCTTTGGCGTACGCATCGTGGCGGACGCGCGCCATGCCTCGCTGAACGACATCCTGCTGCAAGCCTGGCCACCGCTGTTTGCCCAGCTGAACCACCGCTACCTCAACGACATCCCCGGCCTGGACAACCCCACCAGCGAAGTGATGGCCGCCTGGCTGTACCAGCAGCTGCAGCCACGCCTGGCCGGCCTGGCCTGGGTGGAAGTGCGCGAAACGCACACCGCCGGCAGCCAGTTCGACGGCCACACCTACCGCATCTGGAAAGAACAGCACTTTGAAAGCGCGGTGCCGTTTGACGCCGCCGGCAACTACACCGGCCACAGCTACCTGATCCGCCTGATGCTGCAAGGCAGCGTAGACCGCGTCATGGGCTGGGTGCTGGACTTTGGCGACGTAAAAGACCGCTTCAAGCCCATCTACCGCCAGCTGGACCACAACCCGCTGGACAAGCTCAGCGGCATACGCGCTGCCGACGCCGGCAGCGTGGCCGAATGGGTGCACGGCGAGCTCAAACCGCTGGTGCCGGAGCTATCGCGCATCGACCTGATGGAAACCCCGGAGCAAGGCGTCTCGCTGACCTTCCGTGGCGACATGCAGTGGCCGTTGCTGTAAGGGGGCGAGCATGGCGAACTACACCGTAAAAGAAATTTTCTACACCCTGCAGGGCGAAGGCCGCCAGGCCGGCCGTGCGGCCGTGTTCTGCCGCTTTAGCGGCTGTAACCTGTGGAGCGGGCGCGAAGAAGACCGCAGCAAGGCCATCTGCCAGTTCTGCGATACCGATTTTGTCGGCACCGGCCCCGACGGCGGCAAGTTTGCCACCGCCGCCGAGCTGGCCGCGCGCATCGCCGCCACCTGGCCTGCCGATGCCACCGGCGGCCAACCTTATGTGGTGTTTACCGGCGGCGAGCCGCTGCTGCAGCTGGACGAGCCGCTGATCGACGCGCTGCACGCGCTGGGCTTCGAGGTCGCGGTGGAAACCAACGGCAGCCTGCCCGCCCCGCGCGGTATCGACTGGATCTGCGTCAGCCCCAAAGCCGGCGCCGACTGGGTACAGCGCAGCGGCCACGAGCTGAAGCTGGTCTACCCGCAGCCCACGCTGCTGCCAGGCGAGCTGCCCGCCGACCTGCAGTTTGACCACCTGTACCTGCAGCCGATGGACAGCCCACTACAGCGCCAGAACACGCAGGAAGCCATTGCCTGGTGCATGGCCCACCCGGCCTGGCGGCTGTCGGTGCAAACGCACAAGGTGGTGAACATCCGTTAAGCCCGTGTCTGGCCATGGCGGCCAACCTTGCCTGACACCAACCCTGTCTGCTACACAGACAGGGTTTTGTTTTGCCCATCCCTGCCGTTACACAAGCCACACAAAAAGACACTCGAAAATTTTTTTGCCGCAGTGTGTAATGAACTGCAATGTGGGCCGACTAAAGCTGGTAACGCGATACAACACGCGTTCCAAACCCACTTTCTACACAGGAGAATCACCATGTCCGCTACGTCCAAAACCCTGCTGGTTTCTGCACTGTCCGCTGCCATCGCCATGGCCGCCGTGAGCGCCCCGGCTGTCGCTGCCGACAAGGAAAAATGCTACGGCATCGCCATGGCAGGCAAAAACGACTGTGCTGCCAATGGCCACAGCTGCGCCGGCCAGTCCAAGATGGACAAAGACGGTACCGAGTGGAAATACGTGGCCAAAGGCAGCTGCACCAAAATGGGCGGCACGCTGGAACCGATGAAGAAGTAAGCCTGCTGCGGCTTGCTGCATGACGGGGCTGCGGCCCCGTTTCTGTTTCTGCACGGGTACCTTGCCATGACTGCCACCCTTCCCGCCTGCGCCGGCATCGGCCTGCGCCACCCGCACTACCGCCAGGTACTGGCCCAGCAGCCACCGCTTGGCTGGATAGAGCTGCACAGCGAAAACTTTTTCGACGGCGGCCAGCCGCTGGCCATGCTGCAACAGTTGGCCGCACGCTACCCGCTGTCGCTGCACGGCGTGGGCCTGGGCCTGGGCGCTGCCGCCCGCCCCGACGCCACCCACCTGGCCGCGCTACGGCGCTTGCTGGATGCAGTACCGGCGGTGGCAGTATCCGAGCACCTGTCGTTCAACCACGACGCCAGCCAGCGCTTTGCCAACGACCTGCTACCCCTCCCCTACACCCGCGCCATGCTGGATGTGGTGGCGGCCAACGTGGCCGAGGCACAAGACGCCCTGGGCCGCCCGCTGCTGATAGAAAACCTGTCCAGCTACCTGGCCTACCCCGGCAACGACATGCACGAGGGCGAGTTCCTGGCCGGGCTGGTCGCGCGTACCGGCTGCGGCATCCTGCTGGACGTGAACAACCTGTACGTGAACCAGCAAAACCTGGGCACTGACGTGGACGCCTTTCTGGCCGCGCTGCCGCCTGACGCCATTGGCGAAATCCACCTGGCCGGCTACACCGAGCGCAGCTTTGACGACGGCAGCCGCCTGCTGGTGGATACCCACAGCCGCCCGGTGTACCCGGCGGTGTGGCAGCTGTACCGCCAGATCATCGCGCGCTTTGGCGTGCGGCCAACCTTGATCGAATGGGATATCGACATCCCGCCGCTGGACACACTGCAGGCAGAGGCGGCCACTGCGCAGGCCATCCTCGATCAGCACACAGGGGCAGCAGCATGAACGAAACCGCCTGGCAACACGCCCTGCTGGACGCCATCACCACGCCGCAGTGGCAGCCCGACCCGCGCTTTGCCGCCGGTGCGCTGGCGGTGTACCGCAACAACTACCGCGTGGGGCTGATGGAGATGCTGGCGCTGGTGTACCCCCTATGCCGCCAGCTGCTGGGGGATGAGTTTTTCGAGGCGCTCAGCCGCGAATACGTCAAGGCCACGCCGTCTGCCAGCGGTAACTTGCACCGCTACGGTGAGGGTTTTGCCGGCTTTGTCGCCGCGTTCGACCACACCGCGCACATCGGCTACCTGCCGGACGTGGCACGGCTGGAGTGGGCCCTGCACCGTGGCTACTACGCTGCCGACGCCACGCCGCTGGCCATCGACACCCTGGTGGCTATCCCGCAGCAGCAGTGGGGTGAGCTGCGCTTTCGCTGCCACCCCGCCTGCCACGTACTGGACAGCGCGTGGCCGCTGGCCAGCATCCATGCCCACCACCAGCCCACCACCGCCGGCTGCGCAGTCAACCTGCACCAGGCACAGCCGCTGCTGCTATGGCGCAACACCGACGGCATCATGCAGCTGCAGAAGCTTGCGCCCGGCCAGCCGGCCTTCTGCCAGGCGCTGCTGGGCGGCGCCACACTGGACGCAGCCAGCGCCGCAGGGTTGGCCGCATGGCACGAATTCGACCTGCAAAGCGCCCTGCTGCTGGTACTACAGCACGGCGTGCTGTCTGCCATCAAGGAGCCATCATGAACGCTATCACCACCCTGCTGCGCCGCAGCCAGCCTGCTACCCGCTGGCTGGACACCTGGCTGTTGCCGCTGAGCCTGTTTGCCATGCGCCTGTACCTGGCGCGGGTGTTTTTTCTGGCCGGGCTCACCAAAATCCAGGACTGGGACACCACGGTGTTCTTGTTTACCGAGGAATACCGCGTACCACTACTCTCGCCAGCCGTCGCCGCCATGCTGGGTACCGCCGGCGAGCTGCTGCTGCCGCCGCTGTTACTGCTGGGCCTGGCCGGGCGCTTTGCCGCGCTGGGTTTGTTTGTGCTGAACATCATGGCGGTAGTGAGCTACTGGCACGCGCTGGAAGGCAGCGCGCTGGAGTTCCACCTGCAATGGGGGCTGATGTTGCTGCTACTGCTGGCCGCCGGGCCCGGCAAGCTGGCGCTGGACGGGCTGATCAAACGCCGGTGTGGCTGAGGGCGTGGCATAATTGCAGCCAGTCTTTCATCACCCTGCTACCCACACCATGAGCGTTCGCCCTACCCTGGTTTTGCAAGCCCCCCATCTGGACACCGCCCGCATCACCGAGCTGGCCATTCTGGCCGGCACCGAGCCGGTAGCACCTGTTGACGGTGTCGCCCGCCTGGTTGCGGCCAACCCCGAGCGCCGCGAGCTGGTGCTGGCCCGCGCCAGTGGCCTGGGCGTGGACGCCAACTACGTGGACAGCCAGCGCCGCTTTGCCGATTTCGGCCTGGTGGTGTCCGACATGGATTCCACGCTGATCACCATCGAGTGCATCGACGAAATCGCCGACATGCAGGGCCTGAAGCCGCAGGTGGCCGCCATTACCGCCCGCTCCATGCGCGGCGAGCTGGATTTTGCGCAGTCGCTGCGCGAGCGCGTGGCGCTGCTGGCCGGGCTGCCGGAAGCCGCGCTGGCCCGCGTGTATGAGGAGCGCCTGCAGCTGATGGCCGGTGCGCGCGAGCTGCTGGCGGCCTGCCGCGAGCACGGCGTGAAATTCATGCTGGTATCCGGTGGCTTTACCTACTTTACCGAGCGCCTCAAGGCCGAGCTGGGGCTGGACTACACCTACGCCAACCAGCTGGAAATCATCGATGGCAAGCTCACCGGCCGCGTGGTGGGCGATATTGTCGATGCTGAAGCCAAGCGCCGCCTGCTGATAGAAAAACGCAGCGAGCTGGGCCTGGCGCCGGAACAGGTTATCGCCATGGGCGATGGCGCCAACGACCTGCTGATGCTGGCCGAAGCCGGCGTCGGCGTGGCCACCCATGCCAAACCGGTAGTGAAAGCCCAGGCACAATACAGCCTGAGCGTCTGCGGGCTGGACGGCATCCGCAAGCTGTTCCTGTAAGCCATGTCTGCCCCCCTGCTGCTACCGCTGGACACAGTCAGCTTTGATGCCGAGCTGCCGCTGGCCTACCAGCCACAGGCCGACGCGCACGCCATTGCCCAGGCCTTGCTAACCACACGGCTGGCGCTAACCGTACTGGCCAGCCCGGCAGACAGCACCGAGCAAGCCAGCACGCTGCAGCGCCTGGAAGCCAAGCTGGACCTGGCGCTGGAGCTGGCGCTACAGCAGCGCTACCCGCAGGCCGGCGCGCTCACCCCCTGCCGTATCGGGCTGGAAAGCCTGTGCTGGCTGCACCCCGCGCCGCTGGATGTCGGCAGTAGCGGCATGGTTTTGCTGCAGCCCAGCACGCCTTCTGCGCTGACCCTGCAGCTGCCGCTTACCATCCGGCAGTGCCAGGCGGCTGGCCACGGCTACGCTATCCAGGCCAGCTGGGCCGGTAGCCTGGGCGATGCCCAGGCCGACTGGGAGCGCTGGGTATTCCGCCGCCACCGTCAGGCCATAGGGCGCCGGGCATGACGCCATCCACCCTTCAACAAGCCGAGCAAAGCGCCCTGCGCATGAGCCGGCTGCTACCGGTACTGTCTGCGCTGTTTTTATTGCTGCTGTGGTCAACGGTAGTCGAAACACTCAGCGAGCGGGCCACCTTTGCCCGCCAGCGCATCCATACCGAGCAGCACAGCTGGCTGAACCAGGCGGTGCGGGGTATCGACACCCGCCTGCAGGCGCTGCGCGAAGACATACTGCTGTACCGCGAGCCGGGCGACGGGCTGGCACGCCAGGCCAATGGCTTGTACCCGCTGGAAAGCGGCCGCCTGTGGCTGGTGGACGACATCTCGCAGGCACAGCTGCACGGCGAACCGCAAGCGCTGGACAACACCGCGCAGGACAATGTGCGCCAGCTGCTGCAGCAGCCGCTGATAGACGGCAAACTGCTGGTCATCGATGCCAACACCCCGCGCGACCCGGAGCGCCTGCAGATTGTGGTGCCGCAGTGCGACCAGGGCGGCTGCCAGGCCGCGCTGACCGGCCATGTCCGCTTTAGCGAGCTGCTGGACAGCGACCTGCTGGCCGACGACCCGCATATCCTGCTGACCGACAGCAGTAACAATGCGCTGCTCAACCACGGCAATAGCCCGCAAAAGCTGGAAAGCTATCTGGAAAACAAGCTGCTGCACACCAGCCAGGCCCAGGCCGAGCTAGCCAGCGTGCCGCTGCGGCTCAGCGTGCACCTGCCCCCGGTGCGCTACGCCGAGCCTTTTGTGCTGTTTGCCCTGTACCTTATCGGTGCCGCCACCCTGATGAGCGGTACGCTGGTGGTGATTCTGCTGCGGGTTGGCCGCAGGCTGGCGTTCATCCTGCAGCGCAGCGAAGAAGTCAACCAGGCCACCCAGCTGCTGACCCTCACCAACAACAGCCTGCGCGACCGCCTGCGCAAGCTCATCGAAGAACAGCGCGACCAGCAAACGCTGATCGACACCGTGCAGGTAGGCGTACTGCTGATTGATGCCGAGCACAAGATCGTGATTACGGCCAACGAAGCGGCCAGCCGGCTGCTGGGTTATACCCGCCAGGCGCTGTACCGCCGCACGCTGGAAAGCCTGTTTACCTCGCCCTTGCAATACAGCCAGCTGCTGGCCCTGCTGCAAGAGCAGCAACAGCTGAGCGAGCGCGAAGTGGAGCTGAACACGCGCCACGGCGAGCGGCTATGGAGCGTGCTATCCATGCGCGCCCTGCTGTTTCGCGAGCGCAGCGCCTATGTACTGAGCTTTGTGGACATTACCGAGCGCCTGCTGCACGCCCAGCGCATGGAAGAAGAAAAGCAGGCTACCGAGCGCGCCCTGTCGCAGCTGCAGTCCACCCAGCACGAGCTGTACCAGCGCGCCACCTGCGACGACCTGACCGGCATCGCCAACCGCCGCCACTTGCTGTCCGGTGCGGGCAAAGCGCTGGAGCTGGCGCGGCTGGACAACCAGCCCTATAGCGTGGCGGTGCTGGATATCGACCATTTCAAATCCATCAACGACCAGTACGGCCACGCCAGCGGCGATGTGGCGCTGCAGCGCATGACGCAGTTCATCACCGCCGCCCTGCCTGCCGAGGCGCTGTTTGGCCGTATGGGTGGCGAAGAATTTGCCATTACCCTGCCAGGCTACGGCCTGAACGAAGCGCATGCGCTGATAGACAACATCCGCCAGGGGCTGGCAGCGCAAGCGATGCAGATAGACAGCCACACGCTGCATATCACCTTTTCGGCAGGCGTAGCCGAGCGTAAACGCCACAGCAACCAGCTTTCCGAGCTGCTGAAAATCGCCGATCACGCCATGTACCAGGCCAAGCACAACGGCCGCAACCGCGTGGAAAGCGCTTTTCAGGCACCCGACAGCGCGGGCTGAAGGTTGGCCGCATGAAAAAGCCACCTTGCGGTGTAATGCCAGTCAGTTAACGCTGACTGGCATTTTTTGGTTAAGGATTTTAAGAGGCTTGAGTGTCCGCTATGCGGACGATAGTTAAATGCCGGTTCCGCCCGGCAAACGGGAAAGGGGGCGGATTGCCGCCCCCTTTTCATTCCCCCGCAACCCGGGGCTGCTCGAAACCCCGGCCAAAACGGCATGCCCCAGGCGCCGCCGAACTCACATCGCTGAGCGAATCAAAGATTCGCACGCAGATCGCTAACGGCTCGGGATTCAAACAAATCGGCGTCTTAAAACCTGGGGCATACCATTTTGCCCGGCTCGCGCCAACGGGATAGGGCGCTTCACTCACGCGCTCCCACTTGATGACCAGACATATTCGCTTCACTGACTGGCATTACACCTTGCGGTGGCTTTTTATCTTGTCGCTAAGCAGCAGCTACTGTACTACGCCAGCGCGGCCAGCAGCTTGGCGTGGATGCCGCCAAAACCGCCATTGCTCATCACCAGCACCTGGTCGCCGGCGCGGGCTTCGGCCACGATGGCGGCCACCAGCGCGTCGATATCGTCAAAGCAGCGCGCCTTGCCGCCCAGCGGCGCCAGCGCCTCGTCCACGCGCCAGCCCAGGTTGGCCGCACCGTAGCAGAACACCACGTCGGCGTCCTGCAGCGAGCCCGGCAGCGCGGCCTTCATGGTGCCCAGCTTCATGGTGTTGGAGCGCGGCTCCAGTACCGCCAGAATGCGCGTGCTGCGGCCAACCTTGTGGCGCAGGCCGGCTACCGTGGTGGTAATGGCGGTGGGGTGGTGGGCAAAGTCGTCGTACACGGTGATATCGCGCACGGTGCCTTTTACTTCCATGCGGCGCTTCACGCTCTGGAAGCGCGACAGCGCGTCGATGGCCACGGCAGGCGTCACGCCCACATGGCGCGCCGCGGCAATGGCGGCCACGGCGTTAAGGCGGTTGTGTTCGCCCGGCACGCCCCACACCACGCGGCCTTGCAGCTGGCCATCCAGCAGCACATCAAAGCTGCCGTCTGCGTCGGCCACACCGGCTTGCCAGCCGCTGTCGGTGCCAAAGGTTTCTACCGGCGTCCAGCAGCCACGGTCCAGCACGCGCTGCAGGCTGGCTTCGCGGCCGTTGGCCACCACCAGGCCCTGCCCCGGTACGGTACGTACCAGGTGGTGGAACTGCGTTTCGATCGCTGCCAGGTCGGCAAAGATATCGGCGTGGTCGTATTCCAGGTTATTCAGTACGGCGGTGCGCGGGCGGTAGTGTACGAACTTGCTGCGCTTGTCGAAGAAGGCGGTGTCGTATTCGTCGGCCTCGATCACAAAGAACGGGCTCTGGCTGGCCGCGTCCTGCGCCGGGGTACCCGGCAGGCGGGCAGAGATGCCAAAGTTTTCCGGTATGCCGCCAATCAGGAAGCCCGGCGCCAGGCCGGCGTCCTGCAGAATCCACGCCAGCATGGAGCTGGTGGTGGTCTTGCCGTGGGTGCCGGCTACCGCCAGCACCCATTTATCGTGCAGCACGTTCTCGGCCAGCCACTGCGGGCCGGAGATATACGGCAGGCCACGGTCGAGGATGGCTTCCATCAGCGGCTTGCCACGCGTGACCACATTGCCCACCACAAACACATCGGCGCCGATATCGGCCTGCTCGGCACCAAAGCCTTGCATCAGCTCGATGCCCATGGCTTCCAGCTGGGTGCTCATCGGCGGGTAGACGTTGGCATCGCAGCCGGTCACCTTGTGGCCGGCGGCTTTGGCGATGGCGGCGATACCGCCCATGAAGGTGCCGCAAATACCGAGAATATGGATATGCATGATGTGCTGCAGACAGAAATCGGGAAAGGCAGAAGCATACCGCAAAGCCGCCGTGGCTTGGTGGCCACGGCGGCTTTTACGCGGTGTATCAGAAGAACAGCCAGGTTTGCAGCACGAACAGCGGCAGCAGGAACACGATGGACCACGCCATGTAGCCAAAGAAGCTAGGCATCTTGATGCCACGCTGCTCGGCAATGGCTTTCACCATGAAGTTCGGTGCGTTACCGATATAGGTGTTGGCGCCCATGAATACCGCACCCATCGAGATGGCCAACAGGGTTTGCGACAGCGGGCCCATCAGCGTGGCAGCATCGCCAGAGGCCAGGTTGAAGAACACCAGGTAGGTCGGTGCATTATCCAGGAAGCTGGACAGGATGCCGGTCATCCAGAAATACATGGCATTCAGCGGGGCGCCGTCCGGGCCAGTAACCACGCCTACCAGCGGTGCCAGCGCGCCGGCCTGGCCGGCCTGCAGCACGGCAATCACCGGGCCGATGGTAATGAAGATACCGCCAAACAGTTTGGCGACTTCCAGAATCGGGTCCCAGTTGAACTCGTTACCGGCGCGCACCTGCTGCGGGGTAATTTTCAGCGAGATGGCGGCAATCAGCAGCAGCAGGCCATCGCGCACCAGGTTCTGCAGCGCCACCGGGGTGCCCATCACATCGAAGGTGATGCCTGGCTTCCAGAAACCGGACAACAGTACCGCACCAATCACCGCCAGCAGCAGCGGGATATTGCGCAGGCCGTACAGCTTGATGGGCGCATCGGGGGTCTTGTCCTTCGGCTGCACACCTTCTTTGCGGAAATAGTAGCTATCCACCATGTAGAACACCGGTAGCAGAATCGCCACCAACAGCAGTACCGGCAGCGCCATGGCCGACACGGTCCAGAAGAAATCCACGCCCTTCAGGAAGCCCAGAAACAGCGGCGGGTCGCCCAGCGGGGTCAGGCCGCCACCGATATTGGCCACCAGGAAGATAAAGAACACCACCACGTGCACATTGTGCTTGCGGTTGTCGTTGGCTTTGATCAGCGGGCGGATCAACAGCATGGCAGCGCCGGTGGTACCCATCAGCGATGCCAGCACGGTACCCAGCGCCAGCAGGCCGGTATTTAGCGCAGGCGAGCCGTGCAGATTGCCCCACACCAGAATGCCGCCCGACACGGTATACAGCGCAAACAGCAGCACCACGAAAGGGATGAACTCGGCCAGCATGGCGTGCACCACCAGCGCGGCACTGGTACCGGCACCAAAGCTCAGGGTAAAGGGCAGCAGGAACAGCAGCGTCCACATGGCGGTAATCTTGCCAAAGTGGTGGTGCCAGAAACCGGGGGCAAAAATGGGAAACAGCGCAATGGACAACAAAATGCCGGCAAACGGCAGGCCCCAGGCCAGGGACAGGGTGGCGCCGTCCAGACTAGCGGCCTGGGCAAGGCCGGGTAGCAAAGACAGCAGTAATGCGGTGGCAAAACGATTCATCGGGGCTCCTTGTGCAGGCAGCAAGGGTGCTGCTCTTTTTGTAACAGAATGTTTTAGGACTACAGTTTACCCGATTAATTCCAAAAGCCCTTTTCCACAAAAGCAAAAAACCGCGCCCTGCTCGCCGCAAAAGGCGTAAAAAAGCCCTTCAGCATAGCAGAAGGGCTGGCAATGACGGCAGCAAACGCGCCACAGGCGGGCAGCGCTTTAGCGGGTGCCTTTCTGGATAAACTCGATCTTGTAGCCGTCCGGGTCTTCCACAAAGGCAATCACGGTGGTGCCGTGCTTCATCGGGCCGGCTTCGCGTACCACTTTGCCGCCTTTGGCGCGTACGGCGTCACAGGTGGCGTAGGCGTCGGCCACTTCTACCGCCAGGTGGCCAAAGGCGTTGCCCAGCTCGTAGCTGTCGGTATCCCAGTTGTGGGTCAGCTCGATCACACTGTTGCTGTCTTCGTCGCCGTAGCCGACAAAAGCCAGGGTAAAGCGGCCTTCCGGGTAGTCGTGGCGGCGCAGCAGGGTCATGCCCAGCACGTCGGTGTAAAAGGCAATGGAACGGTCGAGCTGGCCGACACGGATCATGGTATGCAGCAGGCGCATGGGGTTCTCCGGCAAATAAGTCTGTGCACAGCTGGCATCACAGCCAGCGCACAAAAGCATCAAAGGTTGGCCGCATGGCGGCAAGAACGGGCAGATGGGGGCGCTGTGGCCCAGTTAAAGCCAGCCGGGCAGAACAGGCTGTTCAGCCGTAACGAAACAGGCTGTCGCCATGGGTTTTCAGCCACTGGCGCGCTGGCTGCCAGCCGGGGTACAGGCGCCCTACTTCGGCCCAGAAAGCGGGTGAATGGTTCATGTGGCGCAGGTGCGCCAGCTCGTGGGCGATCACATAATCCAGCACCGCAGGCGGCGCCTGCACCAGGCGCCAGTTCAGGCGAATAATGCCCTGGCTGGTACAGCTGCCCCAGCGCGTACGCGCCGACGACAGCGCCCAGCCGGACAGCGGCCGCGCCGCGTGCGCTTCCCACGCGGCCAGGCGGCTGCAAAAGCCCTCGCGCGCTTGCTTTTGCAGCCAGGCCACCACCGCTGCGGCCAACCTGGCCGGCTGCTGCAGGCCGGGACCGGCGATATGCAACCTATCGCCATCAATGCGCGCGCGGTGCCGCGTGCCCTCTTCCACCACCAGCTGCAAGGTGTGCCCGGCCAGCATCACCGTGCCACGGCTGGCTTCGCGCCGGTTTTCTTCGGCCTGGTAGCGCGCCAGATGCGCCATGATCCAGTCGCGCTTGCTGGCCAGAATATCCTGCAGCGCCGCCAGCGATACCGCTGGCGGGGCGATCAGCTCTACCTGGCCATCGCGTATGCGTATGCCCACGCTCTGCCGTGCGCGGCGCGTGAGCCGCACCGCCAGCGGGCCGTCAGGCAGGGTGAGGCTGAGCGGCGCGTGCTTTGCGTTCATCGGGGTGGGCAAACGGGCCGACGCCGCCAATCTCGCGCTGGCGCGCTTCGATCCAGCTTTGGGCAGCCTTCATCATGGCTTCGGGGCCGGCGTAGTTGGCCGGGAACAGCGGCGGGCCGATCACCACGGTGATTTCGCCCGGGTGTTTCAGGAAGGCGTTGCGCGGCCAGAATTCGCCGGCATTGTGCGCTACCGGCACCATGGGCATATCAAACTGCACCGCCATGCGCGCGGCGCCCAGCTTGTACTTGCCGGCCAGGCCGGGGCGAATGCGCGTGCCTTCGGGGAACACGCTGATCCAGAAGCCGTGCTGTTTGCGGTTCAGGCCTTGTTCCAGCAGGCGGCGGTTGGCATTGGCGCGGTCGGAGCGATTAATGGTGATGGGGTTGGTCAGCGCCAGGCCCCAGCCAAAAAACGGAATCATCAGCAGCTCGCGCTTGGCCACAAACACCTGCGACGGAAAGATTTCCTGCAGCGACAGGGTTTCCCAGCCGGACTGGTGCTTGGCGCAAATGATGGCCGGCTGATCAATGATGTTTTCCTGGCCGATAACGCGGTAGCGCAGGCCGACTACATGCCACAGCAGCCAGGTCAGCACCCGCGCCCAGCTTTCGCCCACCAGGTGGCGGCGGCGGCGCGGCAGCGGTGCGCACAGGAACAGCACCGCACAGAACAGCGGGGTGAGGATGGCCACCAGCAGCCAGTAGATCAGGTTACGAATCAGCAGCATGGCACTCAGTTGTCCAGATTGATCAGGTAGTCTGCCGCGTCAAACAGGTCGTCGAATACCTGCGTGCCGGCGGGCAGCCCGCCTTTGTCCAGCGTGCGCAGGCCCTTGCCGGTGCGCACCAGTAGCGGCAGGCCGCCGACTTCGGCCACTGCCTGCAAGTCGCGCAGGCTGTCGCCCACCATGGGCAAGCCGTCGCCGCGCACATTAAAGCGCTCCATCACCTCGTGCACCATGCCGGGCTTGGGTTTGCGGCAGTCGCACTGGTCGTCGGCGGTATGCGGGCAGAAGATCACCGCGTCGATACGGCCACCCGCCTGGTTCACCAGACGGTGCATTTTTTCGTGCATGGCGTTCAGCGCGTGCATGTCGAACAGGCCACGGCCGATGCCGCTCTGGTTGGTGGCCACCACCACGCGCCAGCCGGCCTGGGTCAGGTTGGCAATGGCTTCCAGGCTGCGCGGTAGCGGCTGCCATTCCATGGTGTTCTTGACGAAGTCGTCGCGATCCTGGTTGATCACGCCGTCGCGGTCGAGGATGACAAGTTTCATGGTGTCCTTTTAGGCCATTTTCTGCCACGAACCCCACAAAACACACGAAAGGAAAACACGCGCCGTACAGCGCATGATTCGCTTTGTTCGTGTTATTTCGTGGTTTTCGTGGCCAAGCAGTTTTACTCCGCCAGCAGCGAGATGTCCGCTACGCGGTTGAACAGCGCCGCCAGGCTGGCCAGCAGGGCGATACGGTTGCCACGCACGGCCAGGTCGTCTGCCATCACCATCACGCCGTCGAAGAAGGCATCCACCGGCGCCCGCAGCGACGCCAGCTGGGTCAGCGCACCGGCAAAGTCGTGGGCGGCAAACTTCGCTTCCACGGCCGGGGCCAGCGCCTGGATGGCGTCAAACAGCGCACGCTCGGCGTCCTCGGCAAACAGCGCCGGGTTCACCGTGGCGATGTCGCCTTCGGCTTTTTTCAGGATGTTCTTCACGCGCTTGTTGGCCGCAGCCAGGGTAGCGGCTTCCGGCAGCGCCTTGAACTGCGCCACGGCGGCCAGTACGGCGCCTACTTCGTTCAGCTGGGTCGGGGCCAGCGCCAGTACGGCGTCGATCTCGTCGGCTTTGTAGTCGTTGGCCAGGTAGTTTTTCAGGCGTTCCAGCGTGAAGGCGTACACCTCGTCTACCACGTTGGCCGACAGCAGCCCGGCCGGGAAGGCCGCGGCAGCGTCGCGAATCAGCGCTTTCAGGTCCAGCGGGGCGGCCAGCACCATGCGCAGCACGCCTAGTGCTGCACGGCGCAGCGCGAACGGGTCTTTGTCGCCGGTAGGGATCAGGCCGATGCCCCAGATACCCACGATGGTTTCCAGCTTGTCGGCCAGCGCCACGGCGGTAGCGATCGGGCCTTGCGGCAGGCTGTCGCCGGCAAAACGCGGGTGGTAGTGGCCTTCGATGGCGTCGGCCACGGCGGCGTCTTCACCGTCCAGGCGGGCGTAGTAACGGCCCATGATGCCTTGCAGCTCGGGGAACTCGCCCACCATGTCGGAGACCAGGTCGGCCTTGGCCAGGTAAGCCGCGCGCGCGGCCAAGGTGGCGTCGGCACCCAGCTGGGTGGCGATGGCGGCGGCAATGGCCTGCAGGCGTTCTACGCGCTGTAGCTGGCTGCCGATCTTGTTGTGGTACACCACATTGGCCAGGCGCGGCAGGCGGCTGTCCAGGCGCTGCTTCTGGTCTTGCTCGTAGAAGAACTTGGCGTCGGACAGGCGGGCACGCAGCACGCGCTCGTTGCCGCCAATGATGTAGCGCGGGTTGTCTGTCTGCAGGTTGGACACCAGCAGGAAGCGGTTCATCAGTTTGCCTTCGCCATCCAGCAGCGGGAAGTACTTCTGGTTCTGCTGCATGGTGAGAATCAGGCATTCCTGCGGTACGTTCAGGAACTCGGCTTCGAAGCCGGCTTCCAGCACCACCGGCCATTCCACCAGGCCGGTGACTTCGTCAAACAGCGCGTCCGGGGCGGCGATGGTGGCGTTCAGGCGGGCAGCGGCTTCGGCCAGCTTGTGGCGGATCAGCTCGCGGCGGGCGGTGAAGCTGGCGATGACTTTGCCTTCTTCGGCCAGCGTGCGGGCGTAGGCGTCGGCGTTGGCCACGGTCACGTCACCGGCAGACAGGAAGCGGTGGCCACGGGTGAGCTGGCGGCTTTGCAGGCCCAGTACCTCGCCGGCAATCACGTGCTCGCCGTGCAGCATCATCAGGCCGTGTACCGGGCGTACGAATTGCAGGTCCAGGTCGGCCCAGCGCATCAGCTTGGGCGCTGGCAGCTTTTTCAGGGCGGTGGCCACGATGCCGGACAGCACGGCAGACAGCGCCTCGCCGGCTTTGGTGGATTCGTAGGCGTATACGTCCTGCTTGCCATCGTGCACGGTGGTCAGCGCGGCCACGTCTACGCCGCAGGAGCGGGCAAAACCGGCCAGCGCGGGCGACGGCTGGCCGTCTTTCATGCCGGCAGACACGGCCGGGCCACGGCGCACGATGTGCTGGTCGGGCTGGATGGCAGCCACGGCCGGGATCTGCACCGCCAGGCGGCGCGGGCTGGCGTACACGTTGGCCGCGGCGTCGGCGGGGGCAAACTGCAGCTTTTTCAGCTCGTCGGTAATGGTGTCGGCAAAGCTGTTGGCCAGCTTTTCCAGTGCTTTTGGCGGCAGCTCTTCGGTGAGCAGCTCAATCAGCAAGGTGGCTTGTTGGGTCATGGTCATTCAATCTTTTCGCTGGGGGCGTTAGGTGCCAGGCGGCAGACAATCTTCAGCATGGTGTCGGCAATGGAGCCCTGCTCCACCGGCACGAAGGTCCAGTTAAAGCGCTGCAGCTGGAACATCTGGGTGTAGACATGCTGGTTGCGCTTGGTCCAGTAGCTGGTGTTCACAAAGGCGTACTGCATGTTCTGGCAGTCGGCACGGCCTTCAAGGCGGCGTACCTGGTAGCTGATACCCAGGCTGTCTTCCTGCTTTTTCTCGGCGTAACGCTCCTGGTTGATGAAGCGGACGAGGCCTTCGTTCACATTGGCAATGCTGTCCAGATCGATGGCCAGCTCCAGCGCGTCACCACTTTGGTACACCTGGAAGTTGCCTTCCTGCTGCGGGGCTTCCTGCTGGCTGGCCAGATACCAGGTCAGGCCGGCCAGCACCGCAATCAGGGTGAAAAAGGCTACCGCTGTCTTCATGGCTTAGTCTTTTCTGCACATCGGGAAGCCCAGGGCTTCACGCGCGTCGTAATAAGCCTGGGCCACACCGCGGGACAGGTTGCGGATGCGGCCGATATAGGCGGCACGCTCGGTGACCGAAATGGCGCCACGGGCATCCAGCAGGTTGAAGGTGTGGCCGGCTTTCAGGATGGTTTCGTAGCCCGGCAGCGGCAGGCCGGCTTCCAGCAGGCGTTTGGCTTCGCTTTCGTAGTCGGCAAACTGTTTGAACAGCAGCTCGACATTGCTTTCTTCAAAAGCGTATTTCGATTGCTCGAACTCGTTCTGGAAGAACACGTCGCCGTAGGTCACCACGGTGCCGTCCGGCAGGCGCGTCCACACCAGCTCGTACACGTTTTCGATGTCTTGCAGGTACATGGCCAGGCGTTCCAGGCCGTAGGTGATTTCACCCAGTACCGGCTTGCAATCCAGGCCGCCCACTTGCTGGAAGTAAGTGAACTGGGTCACTTCCATGCCGTTCAGCCAGACTTCCCAGCCCAGACCCCAGGCGCCCAGGGTGGGGTTTTCCCAGTCGTCTTCCACAAAGCGGATGTCGTGAATGGCCGGGTCGATGCCCAGCTCGCGCAGCGAACCCAGGTACAGGTCCTGGATGTCCGGCGGCGAAGGCTTCAGCACGACCTGGAACTGGTGATGCTGGAACAGGCGGTTCGGGTTTTCGCCGTAGCGGCCGTCTTTGGGGCGGCGGCTAGGCTGCACGTAGGCAGCGTGCCACGGTTCCGGGCCCAGGGCGCGCAGGAAGGTGGCAGTGTGCGAGGTGCCTGCGCCCACTTCGGTATCGTAAGGCTGCAACAAAGCGCAGCCCTGACGGTTCCAGTAGTGCTGCAGGGTGAGGATGATTTCCTGGAAAGTGAGCATGTGGCGGAATCTGAATGATTGAAAAACAAAGCCCGATTCTAACCGTATAGGGGAAGGCGGGGAAAGCATGGTGCGGCGGCAAGCCGGCTGCGGCCAACCCTGGCACGACAGCGGCAGGCCATTTATGGCACCGGCCAGCAGGCTTGCAGCAGGCCGGGGGCACGGGCCATCTGCATAAAATGCCACAGCTGGCGGGCTAGCCATACAAATTGCATCAAAGTAGTGGCAAATCGGCCATCATTTCACACAGAATCATAAAATAAGCACATGTTCTATATAAAAAGCTAGCAGATACCCCGCCAGCTCCCGGCTGTCGCCCCACAAGGCAAGCAGACATGCGCACAGGCGGCATAGCGCACACGCAGGAACACAGGCTCACACCATGATCACACTGCCCGCTTACCACCCAGGCAGCCTGCTATACGATAGCGGCACCTCGCTGATCTACCGCAGCCAGCACCGGCAAAGCGGCCAACCTGTCATCATGAAGGTGTTGCGCCACCCGCAGCCGCAGCCTGCCGATGTGGCACGCTTTCAGGCCGAGTATGCCTGCCTGCAGCGCTTTGCCCACGCCGGTATCGTGCAGCCACTGGCATTGCTGCAGCACCAGCAGCACTGGGTCATGGTGCTGGAAGACTGCGGTGGCGTGGCGCTCAGCCAACTGCTGGCACAGGCCGGCCAGGCGCTGCCGCCCGCTCTGGTGCTGGAAATGAGCCTGCAGCTGTGCGACGCACTGGACTGCGTACACCAGGCACAGCTGGTGCACCGCGACATCAACCCGTTCAATGTGGTGTGGAATGCCGACACGCACCAACTACAGCTGATCGACTTTGGCCTGGCCCAGCCGCCCAGCTACGAGCACCCCACCGGCCCGCTACACGAAGGCACGCTCGCCTACAGCTCGCCCGAGCACACCGGCCGCACCAGCCATACGCTGGGCTACCGCGCCGACTACTACTCGCTAGGCGTTACCCTGTACCAGCTGCTCAGCGGCCGGCTGCCATTCGACAGCCAGGACGCCATGGAGCTGGTGCACAGCCACCTGGCACGCAGCCCGGACTTCCACCTACCCGCCTTTGCCGCCCTGCCGCCGCAGCTGGTGGCCGTGGTGCAGCGGCTGCTGGAAAAACACCCGGACCGCCGCTACCAGACCATCGCCCTGCTCAAGAACGACCTGCAGCTGTGCCGCCAGCTACTGGCCGACACCCAAACCGACGCCAGCGCAGCGAGCGATGGAAGCCCGCGCGGCCAGCTGGTCCTGCCCGGCAACCTGTACGGGCGAGCCCCGCAGGTAGCCCAGCTGCTACAAGCCTTTGCCCGCTGCCGTGGCGCGCACAACGAGCTGGTATTACTGGGCGGCTACGCCGGCGTGGGCAAATCGGCGCTGGCAGACGCCCTGCGCCAGCCCGCCAGCGAGCAAGGCAGCTTTTTTGTGGCGGGCAAATGCGAGCAGTACAAACGCCACACCCCCTACGCCGCCGTGGTCCAGGCGTTTCAGGACTTGCTGCGCCAGCTGCTTACCCTGCCGCAAAGCCAGCTGGCACAGTGGTCGCAGCTACTGCGCGAGGCGCTGGGCGAGCAAGCCGACATCCTGTGCGCCCTGCTGCCCGAGCTGGCCCTGCTGCTGCCCACCCGGCACGTCAGCCCGCCGCTGCCGCCGCAAGAAGCGCAGCACCGCCTGCACCGGCTACTGCTCACCCTGGCCGCCACCTTTGCCAGCCCCTATCACCCGCTGGTGATCTTTCTGGACGACCTGCAATGGGCCGACCCCGCCACCCTGGGCCTGATAGAACAGCTGCTCGCCAGCCCGCAAGCCCGGCACATCCTGCTGCTGGGAGCCTACCGAGACAACGAAACCGGGCCCGCGCACCCGCTGTCCAGCCTGCAAAGTGCCCTGGCGCAGCAAGGCGTTGCCGTACAAACCCTGCACATTGCGCCGCTGGGGCAAGAGCACATCAGCCAATGGCTGGCAGACACCCTGCAATGCCCGGTAGACAGCATTAGCCCGCTGGCCACGCTATGCCAGCATAAAACACAGGGCAACCCGTTTTTCCTGCGCCAGTTCCTGCGCAGCCTGTACGACCGCGGCCTGCTGTTCTACCACCCGGCAGAGGCTCGCTGGTGCTGGCAGCAGCACGCGCTGGACAACACCGCCTTTACCGACAATGTCGTGGCGCTGATGGTAGACAAGCTGCGCAGCCTGCCCGTCCCTACCCAGGCCCTGCTACAGCTGGCAGCCACGCTGGGTAACCGCTTTACTCTGAGCCAGCTGGCGCGCATTGCCGCCCAGCCGCTAGCCAGCGCACGGCTACAGCTCAAACCTGCGCTAGCCCACGAGCTGATACGCCCCGCCAGCCACGACAGCAGCACCGGGCAAGACGACTACCGCTTTGTGCACGACCGTATCCAGCAAGCCGCCTACGCCCTCTACGACGAAGCCGGCCAGCTACAGCAACACCTGAAGGTTGGCCGCAGCCTGCTGGCGCACAGCACCCAGCTGCAAGACGACCTGTACGCCATACTGGAACAGCTCAACCCGGCCATATCACTGCTGCACGACCCGGCCGAGCGCGAACAGCTGGCCGTACTGAACTACAAAGCCGGCAAGCTGGCACAAGGCGCAGCCGCCTACCCCGCCGCCCTGCACCACATGCAGCTGGCGCAACAGCTGCTGCCCGACGACGCCGGCAGCGACGACCTGCGCCACATCCTGCTGGGCCTGTGCGACGCCGCCAGCCACTGCGGCCAGTTTGCCCTGGCCGACAGCCTCTACCCGCAACTGCAAGCCCACAGCCCCTGCACCGCCACGCAAATCGAAGGCTACCTGGTGCAGATGCACCAATACCTGCTGCAAGGCCGCTTTCACGATGCCCTGCAGCTGCAGCGCCACGGCCTGGCCATGCTGGGCATTACCCTACCCGCCACCCTGGCCGAGCAACAAACCCAGCTGCAAGCACTGGAAAACGCGCTAGGCACCGCGCACGGCCTGCCAGACTGTGCCGTACTGCACGCGCTGGGCCAGATGACCGACCACACCGCGCAAGCCGCCATGGCCCTGCTGTTTGGCGTAAGCCACGCCGCCTACCTGTCCGGCCAGCTTACCCTGGACGCCCTCGCCATCCTGCACATGACCCGGCTGTCGCTCACCCACGGCCACAGCGAGCTATCGCCCTACGCCTACGCCCTGTACGGCTTTACGCTGGGGCAGCTGCACCAGCAGTACCAGGCTGGCGAGCAGTGGGGCCAGCAGGCGCTGGCGCTCTCCAACAAGCAGCCCCATATCGCCATTCGCGGTAACACCCACTTTCTGTACGCCAGCAAACTGGGGCACTGGCAGCACCCGCTGCACAGCCTGAACGGCTACTACCAGGAAGCCCTGCACTGGAGCCAGGAAAGTGGCGACCTGCTGAACGAAGGCTACATCCTGGCCGTACGCGGTACCGACCGCATCATGCAGGGCCAGTACCTGCCCGCGCTGCTGGAGCTGGGCGAGCAAGACCTGCAGCGCCTGCAAAACCCCAGCCGGCAAGACATGTACGACTGCACCCGCGTCAGCAGCGTGCAGCCGCTGTGCTGCCTGATGGGCCTGAGCTACCAGCCGCACAGCTTCGACGACGAATCGTTCAGCGAGCACGACTTCCTGCAGCGCTACCAGCACAGCCCGCTGCACCTGGCCTACTACCACTACAGCAAGCTGTTTACCGGCTACCTGCTGCGCAGCCCCGATGCGGTAGCCCTCACCGCCCAGCTACCGCACATTGCGGCCAACGTAGCCGGCCAGTTCAAGGAAGCAGAAGCCACGTTCTACTGCGGCCTGATTCTGGCCCGCGCCCTGCGCGAACAGCCGGCGCACCCCGAGCGTGACAGCTGGCAAGCCACGCTGGCCGCCTGCCTGGCCCGCCACGCCCGCTGGGCCAGCCTGTGCGCAGACAACTTTGCCGCCCGGTACAGCCTGCTGCAGGCCGAGCAAGCCCGGCTACACGGGCAGCAGCTAGCGGCGCAACAGCACTATCAGCACGCCATAGAACAAGCCACGCAGCATGGCTTTGCCCACATCGCCGCCATGGCATGCGAAAGCTATGGCGACTACTGGCTAAGCTGTGGCCAGACCACCATTGCCCAGCTGTTCCTGAGCCAGGCCTGGCAGGGCTACCAGGCGTGGGGGGCCAGCGGCAAAGCCAGCCAGCTGCAGCAGCACTACCAGCCCGGCGGCCTGCAGCTAGCCCAACAGCCCGCTCAGCCCAGCCCCCCGCCCGAGCGACCGCCCGGCAGCCCTACCGCCACAGACAGCAGCAACGCGCTGGACTTGTCGTCCATCCTGAAAGCGACCCGTGCACTGTCTGGCGAGCTCAGCCTGGACCGGGTGCTGGCCCGGCTGCTAGACATCGTGCGCGAGAACACCGGCGCGCAGTACGCCCGCCTGCTGCTGCACTACCAGAACCACTGGCTGCTGGAACAAGGCGACAGCCAGCGCAGCAAGCCCGAACCCGTGCTGCTGGACGCCCGCCAGCACCCGCAGCTGCCGCTGTCGCTGCTGCGCTATGTGATCCGCACCGGCGAAGCCCTGATAGAAGGCAACCTGGCCGCCTCGCCACGCTTCCATACCGACCCCTACGTAGAGCAGCACCAGCCCGGCTCGGTACTGTGCCTGCCCATTTTGCGCAAGCAGCAGGTCATCGGCGTGCTGTATCTGGAAAACCGCCTGATCCAGCACGCCTTCAGCCACGAGCGGCTTACCTTCCTGCGCATGCTCACCCTGCAAGCACTGGTTTCCATCGATAACGCACGGCTGTACGACAACCTGGAGCGCCAGGTACAGGAGCGCACCGCCCGGCTAAACCAGATACGGCTGGAACAGCAAGCCATTCTGGACAATGCGCTGGTCGGCATTGCCTTCGTGCGCGACCGCATCTTCCAGCAATGCAACCTGGGATTCGGGCAGATACTGGGCTACCCGCAAGGCGCGCTGGACAAACAGCCCACCCAGCTGGTGTACCTGAGTGAAAGCGACTACCAGCTGACCGGCCACCTGACCCGCAGCAGCTATCTGGAAACCGATATGGCGCTGCGCCGCCAGGACGGCAGCCCGGTGTGGTGTGCCATCAGCGCCAAGCTGGTGAACCCCGCCGACACGGATGCCGGCATGGTCGTGGTGATCATGGACATCAGCGCACGCAAGGCCGCCGAGCAGGCCATGGCCGAATCGCGCCAGCGCGCCGAAGACGCCACACGCACCAAATCGCTGTTTCTGGCCAATATGAGCCACGAAATCCGCACCCCGATGAACGCCATACTGGGCATGGCCCGCCTGGCCCTGCAACGCGACCCCGACCTGCAAGTAGGCCACTACCTGCACAAAATCCTGGCCAACGGCGAAGGCCTGCTGCAAATCCTTAACGACATACTGGATTTTTCCAAGATAGAAGCCGGCAAGCTCACGCTGGAAAGCGTGCCGTTCACGCTGGACAGCATTCTGGAACGTGTCACCGACGTGATGGTGCTGCGCATACAGGGCAAGCCCATCGAGCCCGTCTGCCAGATTGCGGCCAACGTCCCCGGCCGGCTGATAGGCGACCCGCTACGGCTGGAGCAAATCCTGTGCAACCTGGCCAGCAACGCCGCCAAATTTACCGAACGCGGCCAGATCGCCCTGTCGGTAAGCGTGGCCGAGCAAGACGCCCACAGCGTCACCCTGAGCTTTACCATGCAAGACAGCGGTATCGGCATAGAGCCGGCCCTGCGCGAGCAGCTGTTCCACTCGTTTACCCAGGCCGACGGCTCGGTGACACGGCGCTACGGCGGCACCGGCCTGGGCCTGGCTATTTGCAAGCAGCTGGCCAGCCTGATGCAAGGCGAGCTACTGGTAGACAGCCAGCCCGGCCACGGCAGCCGCTTTACCCTGCGCCTCACCCTGCCATGGCAAACCGACACCGCCCCCGACACCCCGCTGCCAGGCCGCCACATATTGGTGGTAGACGACCACCCGCAAGCACGCGGCGCGCTGAGCAATATGCTGTTCAGCCTGGGCATGCAGGTGAGCGAAGCCAGCAATGGCATGGCGGCGCTGGCACGGCTACACCAAGCCTGCGAACAAGGCCAGCCGGTAGACCTGATCCTGCTGGACAGCCAGATGCCCGGCTGGAGCGGCGCCGACACCCTGCAGCGCCTGCGCGATGCCCGCCTGCCGCGCGAGCCGGCCGTCGTCATGCTCACCCAGCCCTATGGCGATAACGAAGACGAGCAGCCAGCCGGCGTGCAAGGCACCCTGGCCAAACCGCCGCGCCCCGCCAGCGTACTGACCCTGCTGCAAAGCCTGGCCGGCCACGCCCTGCCCGCCCCGCCCGACGAAAAACAGCGCCTGGCCCTGCAGCTGGCCAGCCTGACCAGCGTAGCCGGCTGCAGGGTACTGCTGGTAGACGACAACGCCATCAACCGCGAAGTGGTACTGGGCATGCTGGAAGACAGCGGGCTGCTGATCGATATCGCCGAAAATGGCGTAGATGCCGTAGACGCCGTCAACATCGGCCACTACGACCTGGTGCTGATGGATATCCAGATGCCCATGCTGGACGGCTTTGCCGCCACCCGGCAGATACGCGCCAACCCGGCGCACGCCAGCCTGCCCATCGTGGCACTCAGCGCCCACGCCATGGTCAGCGACCACCAGGCCAGCCTGGCCGCCGGCATGAACGACCATCTGGACAAACCCATCGTGCCGGACGCCCTGATTGCCGCCCTGCTGCGCTGGCTACCCGCCCAGCAGCCGCGCCGGCAGCTCGCCACCACACCCCGCCAGGGCAGCCATAATCTGGCGCAGCGCCTGCAATACCACTTTGTCAGCAGCTACCGCCAGCTACCGGCCAAGCTGCAGCTACTGCGCGAGGCCGGCGACTGGGCGGCGATCGAATACCACACACACAGCCTGAAAGCCGCCGCCGCCTACGTAGAGGCGCCGCGCCTGGCCCGGCTCGCCAGCGATATCGACAGCGCCCTGCGCGACCACCAGCGCCTGGCCGCCGAAGCCCTGCTGCCCGAGCTACAGGACGAGCTGGAAAGAACCCTGCAACAGCTACAAGCCGCCAGCAGCACCCCCGCACCCCGTACGGCCTCGCCGAAAACACCGCTGGAACAAGTGCGGCTTTTGCAACATTTGCAAGATAAACTCAAACACGCTGATTCTCGTGCCGATGAAGCATTAGCGGCACTTTTCGATGCAATGCCTATCGATAGTCATGAGCATTTGATTAATATCGGTAAATTACTCGATCAGATAGAATATGATCAGGCCTATAGACAGCTACAAACACTGATCAAGACACTGGACTTGCCCATCGGAAGTACCACATGAAACAACAACAAAAAATCCTGATCGTGGACGATGTCGTCATCAACCTGCACTTGCTGGACGGCCTGCTGAAGGCCGACTACACCGTCCTGATGGCCAAAAACGGCCAGCAAGCCCTGCAGCTGGCGCGCGAACACCACCCCGATCTGGTATTGCTTGATGTGGTCATGCCGGAAATGGACGGCTTTGCCGTACTGCAAGCCCTGCGCCATGATGCCCGTACCAAAAACATTCCCGTGATTTTCATTACCGGCCAGGACCGGCCGGAAGACGAGGCACAAGGCCTGCTGCGCGGCGCGGTGGACTACATCACCAAACCGCTGAACGAAGTCATCGTCAAAGCGCGGGTCGCCACCCACCTGAAGCTGGAACGCCAGCGCCGCATGCTGGAAAGCCTGGCCAATATCGATGGCCTGACCGAGCTGCCCAACCGCCGCCAGCTGGACCAGGTCTACCACGGGGAATGGGAGCGCGCCCGCCGCAACCAGCTGGCGCTGTCGGTCGCCATCATCGATGTGGACTGCTTCAAGCAATACAACGACCACTGCGGCCACGCCATGGGCGACCGCGTACTGCAGCAGCTGGCGCAAACCATTGCGGCCAACCTGGGCCGCCCCGGCGACCTGGCCGCACGTTATGGCGGCGAGGAGTTTGTGCTGATACTGCCCGCCACGCAAAGCCAGGGTGCCTGGCAGCTGCTGGAAAGCATGCGCCGCACCATAGAAAGCATGGCCATTCCACACCCGGCGTCGCAGGTGAGCCCGGTGGTCACCATCAGTGCCGGCGTCGCCAGCCTGCAAAACGGGGCGGACACCCCGGCGGCACTATTGCAGCTGGCCGACCAGCGCCTGTATCACGCCAAGCGCAGTGGCCGTAACTGCGTGATAGGCGAAACCGGTATCCACAGCGAGCCAAGCACCGCGCTATATAGCCTGGGCTAGATTCCACTGCGCACCGGCAGGCTCACAGCACGCGGTCGCTACGGCGGCGGTACCAGCCGGTCACCGACAGGCGCTGCTGCCGCGCCGGCAGCACCTCGTGCCAGAAACGGTCTGACAGGAACAACACCAGCGTGCCGGCTTCCGGCTCGATATCGCGGTACTCGCTGCACGCCTCGTCCAGATACAGGCGGATCTGCCCGCCAGCGTCCTGCGGCCAACCTTCATTCAGATAAAACACCGTGGTCAGCGTGCGCGCATCGTCGTCCTGAAAGCGGTCCAGGTGCTTTTTGTAGAACGCCCCCGCCGGGTACACGGCAAAGTGCGACTCCAGCTCGGCCAGGCCCAGATACAGGCCACGGTTCACCGCGTGCATGATGTCGTCCATGGCGGCGTTATACGCCAGCACCGCCGGCTCGGCCGCCACCTGGTCCAGCCACAGTACCGAGTCGCTACGGATCTCGGCGCGGCGCGCCTGGCCGGTAGCACGGCCGGTAGCCGCCTCGTGAAACAGGCCCTGCTGCCATACCGACAGGCAGGTATCGCGCAGGTTGTGCACCAGCGGGGCGGGCAGCGCATGCGGTATCACCACCCAACCTTTGTCGGCCAGGGTGTCCAGCACGGCATCCAGATCAAATTGCAAAACAGTCATGGCGGTATCCGGCAAAAAACATCAAGGCGGGCTTTGTACCATGCGCGCAGCCTGGCGCCAATGCGCCAGATCAAGCGCCCGGGTGCTCGGCCACGCGCTGGTGCTGGCCGGCTAGCCAGGCCAATACCAGCGGGAAATGGTCGTTGGCCGCATCCGGGTGGGTCAGCAGGCTCACGTGGTCGTAATCGTGGCGGTGGCCGGTATGGCGCGCCAGCAGGTGCACGCGCGACAGGTGCGCGCCGCTTTCTGCGCGAAAACGCCGGACATCGTCGGGGTGGCCGCGGCAGGGGTCGTTCTGCGCGGCAAAATACAGCGCGGGCGGCAGGCTGTGGCGCTGCGCGGCGGCGGCGTAGTCAAAGCCGTCATCGCTATCGACCCAGGGGCGCACCTTGGCCCACTGCTTGCTCTGCCAATGGCTCTTGTTGCTTTCGTCGTCCGCCCCCAGGCCCATGCGCCGCGCCGGCAGGTAGCCCACGCTGCGGCACAGCAGCCGCGCCACGCCGTTCCACATCAGGTCTACTTCCAGCAGCTTGTTCAGGTTGCGCACGTGCACGCTGCGCTTGCTGCCGAAATACACCAGGCTGGCAACTTGCGGTATCAGCGCGGGCTGGTACAGCAGCGCGCTGCTCATATGCACCCCGCCCCAGGAGTGCGCCATCCAGTGCACCGCCTGCCCGCCGCTATGCTGACGCACCGCCGCGTGCAGTGCCGGCAGGTCTTCGCGAATGATCTCGGTCTGGCCGTGGCGGGCATGGCGGCTGATGCGCGGCGTGCTGCGCCCACGCCCGCGCAGGTCGGCCACGTACACGTCGTAGCCCTGGCTGGCCAGGTAGTGCGCCAGCCCCTTGCCGCTGTCGGAATAAAAAATGCGCCCGTTGGCCATCACGCCGTGCACCATCAGTACCGGCTGGCCGTCGTGCAGCGGGTGGCGGATGCGCTTTACATACAGGGTATCGCGGGCGGTAACGGGCACGAACAGGTCTTCTTCGCGGTTTTTCATGGGGCCTCGGCTGCGGGATGGCAATAATCAAACAAGCGCTTGAATCATGCGCATCCTGCCCGGCGCCGTCAATCGCCATGCCAAGGTCGTGGCGTGATGGCTGCGCTGGTTGCCACAGCGCAAACCCCGTAGACTGCCGCCTTTGCACCTTACCCGGCCCTGCCCATGCCTTTTTCTACCCTGGCGCTCGACGCGGCGCTGCAACGCGCGCTGGCCGACGCCGGCTTTGACACCGCTACCGCTATCCAGCAAGCCGCCATCCCGCCCGTGCTGGCCGGCCACGACGTGCTGGCCACCGCCCGCACCGGCTCGGGCAAAACCGCCGCCTACTGCCTGCCCCTGCTGCAAAAACAGCTGGCCGCTGGCCGTGGCTGCAGCCTGATCCTGCTGCCCACGCGCGAGCTGGCGCAGCAGGTAGGCGACACCCTGTGGCAGCTGTCTGCCCACCTGCCCCGCCCCAAGATCGTGGTGGCCTACGGTGGCGTATCGATTAACCCGCAGCTGATGGCGCTGCGCGGCGGGGCCGACTTCATCGTGGCCACGCCAGGCCGCCTGCTGGACCTGATCGACAATAACGCCGTGCCGCTTGGCAGCATCGATACCCTGGTGCTGGACGAAGCCGACCGCCTGCTGGCGCTGGGCTTTGCCGACGAGCTGGGCCGCATCCTGACCCTGCTGCCGGCGCAGCGCCAGACGCTGATGTTCTCGGCCACCTTTGCGGCCAACGTACAACAGTTGGCCGCACGCCTGCTGCAACAGCCGCAGCGCGTGGCTATTGCCGACGAAGCCGCGCCGGATATTACCCAGCGCGCCATCGAGATCGACGCAGCAGACCGCTACGCCGTGCTGCTGGCGCTGCTGCGCGAGGCGGCGTGGCCGCAGGTGCTGGTGTTCGTGAACAGCAAGCACGACGCCGCCGAGCTGGCGCAATGGCTGCAACGCGAAGGCATCCGTGCCGCCGCCCTGCACGGCGAGCTGGCGCAGGGCCGGCGCGAGCGCGTGCTGGACAACCTGAAAAACGGCACGCTGCACGTGCTGGTGGCCACCGACCTGGCGGCACGCGGTATCGATATCCCCGCCCTGCCGGCGGTGATCAACGCCGAGCTGCCGCGCTCGCCGCAGGATTACACCCACCGCATCGGCCGTACCGGGCGCGCCGGGCAAGCCGGTGTGGCCATCAGCCTGATCGACGCCGATAGCCGCGCGCACTTTCGCCTGATAGAAAAACGCCTGGGTTTGAAGATCGCCCGCGAGCAGCTGGCGGCCTACCCGGCGACCGATACGCCGGCGGCCAGGTTGGCCGCAGCCGACGATAACGGCGGCATCAAGGGCAAGCGCATGAGCAAGAAAGACAAGCTGCGCGCTGCCGCCGCGCAAGGCGGCAACAAAACCTAGCTGCGGCTATGGGCCGCGGCCAGCAGCTGCTCGAATGCGGCCAGCGGCTGCGGCGCGCCAAACAGGTAGCCCTGGAAGTGCTGGCAGCCACAGGCCAGCAGGCTGTCGTGCTGCGCCTGGCTTTCCACGCCCTCGGCCAGTACATCCAGCTGCAGGGTTTGTGCCAGCCCCAGCACCGCGCGCACGATGGCGGCATCGGGGCCGTCGTGCAGCATGCCCTGCACAAAAGACTGGTCCAGTTTCAGCTGGTCCAGCGGCAGCTTTTTCAGGTAGCTGAGCGACGAATAACCGGTGCCGAAATCGTCCAGCGCCAGGCGCACCCCCAGGCGGCGGAGTGCGCGCATCTTGCTGCTGCCGCTGCCATCGTCGTCCATCAGCACACTTTCGGTCAGCTCCAGCACCAGCTGCGCAGGTGGGGCAGCGGTTTGCGCCAGGATGGCGCGCAGCTGGGCCACAAAATCCGGCTGGCGCAGCTGGCATACGCTCACGTTTACCGACAGGCTCAGCCCCGCCGTATGCGGGTGGGCCGCCCAGCGCGCCAGCTGCCAGCAGGCCTGCTCCAGTACCCATAGGCCGATAGGCACAATCAGCCCGCTCTCTTCGGCCAGCGGCACAAAGCGCTGCGGCGACAAATCGCCCAGCACGCTATCGTGCCAGCGCAGCAGGGCTTCCGCGCCGCAGATCCGGCCGCTGGCATCCACCTGCGGCTGGTAGTGCAAGCTCAGTTGATCTTCTGCCAGCACGCGGCGCAGCGCGCTTTCCAGCCGGGCACGCTCTGCCACGCTGCGCTGTAGCGCCATATCAAAAAAGCGCACGGTATTACGCCCTGCCGCCTTGGCGCTGTACAGCGCCATGTCGGCACGCTTCATCAGGTCGTCGCATTGGCGCGGGCCGTCGGCAAATAGCGAGATGCCGATACTGGGCGTGCACTGGTAGTCGTGCCCGTTCAGGTCGTAGTGCGCGTTCAGCGCCAGGCGCAGGCTTTCGCCCAGGCGCTGCGCCACGGCCGCGGCTTCGCCCACATGGCTGCCCAGTGCCGGCAGCAGTACCACAAATTCGTCCCCGCCCAGCCGCGCTACCGTGTCGTTCTCGCCTACCCCGGCCTGCAGCCTGCGGCCAACCTGCTGCAACAGCGCATCGCCATGGTCGTGCCCCAGGGTGTCGTTCAGTGTCTTGAAGTTGTCCAGGTCGAGGAACAGCAGCGCGCCCTCGCCCTCGGGGTGTGCCAGCGCCAGCTGCAGGCGCTCCAGCAGCAGGCGGCGGTTGGGCAGGCGGGTGAGCGGGTCGTAGTAGGCCAGCTGCTGGATCTCCTGCTCGGCCGCCTTGCGCTGGGTAATGTCGGTGAGCATGGCCACGTAGTGGCTGACCTCGCCGTGCGCATCTTGTACGGCGGTGAGGGTGAGCCATTCGGGGTAGATTTCGCCGTTTTTGCGCCGGTTCCAGATTTCGCCACACCAGCTGCCATGGCTGAGCAGCTGGTGCCACAGATGGGCATAAAACGCCGGGCCGTGGCGGCCGGAGCTCAGCAGAGCGGGGGTCTGCCCTACCGCCTCGGCCTGGGTATAACCGGTAATGCGGGTAAAGGCGCTGTTTACGCGCAGAATCACGCAGCGGGTATCGGTAACAAAGATGCCTTCTTGCGAATCAAACGCGGCGGCGGCAATGCGCAGGTCTTGCTCGTCGCGCGCCCGCGCCCGCGCCAGCCGCTCGAAGCGCAGGAAATACAGCGTGGCCACCCCCAGCAGTATCAGCAAGACACTGGCCACCACCCAGGCTGTGCGCCAGGCTTCCTGCCGCCAGGGGGCCAGCGCCCGCGTTTCGTCCAGGTGTACGGCCAGCACAAAGGGGTACACGCGCGAGGCGCGATAGGCGGTGAGCACGCGCTGGCCGCCCGGCCAGGTTTCGCGGTAGCTGTCGGCATCGGTCTGGGCCAGCCGGGCGGGCAGCAAGCGGCTGGGGCCAAGGTGGCCGGGCCGGGCCTGCGGGTCGGTGCTGATGATCAGGCTGCCGTCGTAACGCAGCAGCGCCACCTGGCCCTGCTGCGGGCTAATGTGGTTGCTGTAGAAGTTCAGGAAATAATCGGTATTCAGCGTGGCCAGCACGGTGACCCAGCGCTGGTCGTCCTGCATCACGTCCAGCGCCACGGGGATAAAGCTGATGCCGCTCTGCGCCGGCTGGCCGGCCAGCGGGCTATCGGCAAAGTCGCGCCCGGCGGTGAGCGGGCCGGTGCGCAGCACACCCAGCGGCTCGGTACTTTGCGGCATGAATTGCTGGCGCGGCAGGCGCAGCCCCAGGTTGGCCGCATTGGTGCTGGCCTCGATCACGCCCTGGCCGTTTTCCAGCGCGATAGAGCGGATATAAGGCGCCTGCTGCAGAAATGCCTTGAGCTTGTCGCTACGCTGCGGGCTGCTGCCGGACAGCAGCAAGGTGCGCTCCACCACGTTCAGGCTCTGGGTGAGCTGGTCTTCCAGCGCGCGTACCGTCAGGCTGGCCAGGGCAAACTGGCGCGACAGCGCTTCGCTACGCAAACGCCATTGCACCGAGGCGGTAGCCAGCGCAGTAAACAGCAGCACCAGCGCCACCACCATGACAAAGGTCGCGCGCTGGTTCAGGCCAAGCCGGGTTTGCAGGCTGCGGTGCTGACTCACTGGCTACCCTGCTCTAGCGCTCGGCCACCGGGTCCAGCTTGTGGCGTTTGATCGCCGCGGCCAGGCTGCCATCTTGCCGTGCGCTGTCCAGGTAGCGCGTAACCCGGGCGTACCAGGCGTCGTCGCCCTTTTTCATGGCGTAGGCGTAATGGGTCAGGTGGTAGGCGGCGGGCGGGGCCACCAGGCGTGCCCAGTCGGTGGTTTCCAGCATGCGGCGGCTAAACGGGTAGTCGGTCATGAACACGTCGGCACGGCCGGACTCCACCTCTTGCTCGCGCCCTTGCGGCGTATCGGTCACCAGCAGCGTGGCCTGCTTCAGTTTTTCACGCATCACCGGCTCGTGCAGCGTGCCTTTGGCTACCGCCACCACCATGCCGGGTTTGTCGATGTCTTCCCAGCGCTGGATGCGGCGGTTGCTTTTGGTGGTAATGGCGTAAATATCGCTGATCAGGTGCGGGCGGGTAAAACGCAGCTTTTCGCTACGCACCGGATTAATGCCGATGGCAAACATGGCGATATCGCAGCGGTTTTGCTCGATATCGGGAATCAGGCTGGCAAAAGAGCTATCGACAAACTTCACCGCCACGCCCAGGTCGCGGCCCAGGCCCTGTGCCATGTCGATATCCACCCCGCTGAGCTGGCGGGTTTTCGGGTTGCGGTAGGAAATACCGTAGTAGTCGGGCCAGATGCACACGCGTACTTCGCGTGCCGCCAGCACATCATCCAGTCGGCCAGCACTGGCGGCAGCCGGCAAGGTAGCCAGGGCGGCCAGGCAAAGCAGGGGGTATTTCATGACAGGTTTCCAGGCGGGCTAAGTGGCGAACTCAATACGTATTTTAACAATCAAAAATCATAAAAACACGCACTTTAAATTAATATAATCTATCTAATACACACCTTATCAGCCACCGTTTTACCCAGCCATGCACTAGATCAACTATTGCTTTGCCACCCTGGCGCAGGCTGCGCACCGCCTGGTGCGCGCCGCCTGCGGCAGGTGTCGGCTGCGGGTCAGGCTTCCCAGCGCTCTTCGCGCCACTCGGCCATGGCTTCTTTGTCCAGGAAGGTCCAGGCCACCACACGGCTGATCTTGTTGCCCTGCGCCATGTCCAGCGTGATCACACGCTTGGCATTGCACATTTCCAGCTCGCGCAGCAGGCCGCGTACGTTGTCCACCTTGGACACCAGCGAGCTGAACCACGCTACCTGGTGGCCGTAGCGCACGCTCTGGCGCGCCATGGTGGCCAGGAAATACTCCTCGCCGCCCTCGCACCACAGCTCGTGGTGGCGGCCGCCAAAGTTCAGTTCCACATTGGCCATGCGCTGGCCGGTAAGGTTGGCCACCTTGCGCCGCGCGGCGGCGTCGGCTTCGGCGGCCGAGCCGTGGAACGGCGGGTTGCAGATGGTCAGGTCGAAGCGGTCTTCGCGCTTGATGATGCCGTCGAACACGTTGGCCGCATCGGTTTGCTGGCGCAGCTTCAGGCCGCTTTTCAGCTGCGGGTTGGCATCCACGATCAACCGCGCCATGCGCAGCGCGTCGGCGTCGATATCGCTGCCGACAAAGCGCCAGCCGTATACGTGGCGGCCTACGATGGGGTAGATGCAGTTGGCGCCCACGCCGATATCCAGCACGGTGGCGCGCTTGGGAATGGTGCCTTTATTGCTCTTGGCCAGCAGGTCGGCAGCGTGGTGCAGGTAATCGGCGCGGCCGGGTACCGGCGGGCACAGGTAGCCGGGGGGGATATCCCAGAACAGCACGCCGTAGTGGTGCATCAGCAGCGCGCGGTTCAGCGCTTTTACGGCGGCGGGGTTGTGGAAGTCCACGGTTTCGATGCCGTGTTCGTTATGGCGCACAAACTCGGCCAGCTCGGGGTTGGCCGCAATCAGCGCCACAAAGTCATAGCGCTCGCGGTGCACACTGCGAAAGTGCAGGCCGGGTTTGCCGTCGCCGGCAGGTAGGGTAATGGTCATGGCAGATACCGCAAAATCAATCGGCGGATTGTACGGGCTTATTGCCATTTCGTGGGAATGGCGGTGCGCAGTGTTGTCGTAGCGGCCCGGCAAAGCACAAGGCCAGCCCGCGGGCTGGCCTTGCTGTGTTCACCGCCAGCACTCAGGCGAAAATATCGATGATGTTGCCGGCCACCTTCACGCCGTTCACCACGCTTTCACCGGTGGCGGCCACCGTTTCGTACACCACCTCCGCCGCCTCGACCGCCGTTTCTGCGGCACCGGCGGCCAGGTTGACCGCACCACTGGCCAGGTCCAGACCGGCTTCGCCGATGTCCAGCGCCGCTTCGCCAAAGTCGCCGCTCACCGTATCGACCACCGCCTCACCCGCGTGATAAAGGCCCTTGCCCAGCCCCACCATGCCTTTCAGCATCTGGCTGCCGCCTACGGCCATGCCGCTATAACTCATTGCTGCTCCCCGCTACGCAAAGCCATCAGCATGCCGCGCCAGGCAGGTACGCGGGTTGCCACATTGTTGCCGCCGGTAACAAGGCTTTTACAAACCCGCCGCCACCTGCCCCGGCAGCTGCTGTTCGAACTTGGCCCACACGCGGCGCATATCGCG
Source organism: Vogesella mureinivorans (assembly GCF_007644035.1). GTDB lineage: Bacteria > Pseudomonadota > Gammaproteobacteria > Burkholderiales > Chromobacteriaceae > Vogesella > Vogesella mureinivorans. The sequence goes on from NZ_VMTV02000162.1 coordinate 95,146, forward strand.
GGCCGAGGCAAACCCTGCCCCCTCGGCCGCGCGCTCCACCGGCACGCCCTGCTGCAACAGCTGGCGCACCACCGCCACGCGCAGGCGCTGCTGGTATTCCACAATGCTCACCCCGGCCTGCTGGCGAAACAGCCGCGTGAGGTGGCGCGGGCTCAGGTGCACCCTGGCCGCGAGGCTGTCCAGCGGCCAATGCTGCGCCGGGTCGCGCGCGATGGCATCCTGCGCGCGGTGTACCGCCGGGTGCAGGTGGTTGCGGTACGCCAGCCACGGCGACAGCTGGGCGTCGTCCCCGGCGCGGCGGCTATACAGCACCATGCGCCGCGCCACCCGCGCCGCCACATCGGGGCCGGCGTGGCGCTCGATCAGTGCCAGCGCCAGGTCCATGCCGGTGGTAATGCCGGCCGAGGTGGCAATGTGGCCGTCTTCCACAAATACACGGTTATCCAGCACACGCGCCCGTGGCGCGGCGGCGGCCAGCTTGGCGGTAATGCTGTGGTGCGTGGTGCAGGCGCGGCCATCCAGTAGCCCCGCCATGCCGGCCAGCAGCGCGCCGGAGCACACGGTAGCCAGCGCCACCTGCGGGCGGATGTGCTGGCGCAGCCAGGCCACCAGCTGCTGCGCCTCGGGCGTGGCGTAATCCAGGTCTTCATCCACCGTACCCACCACGATCACCAGGCTGCCGTCGGCCACTGCGTCCGGCAACGGCGCGATGCGCGACACCAGCCCCAGCGAGCTGACGCACTCGGTAGCCGGGCCGGCAATGTGCAGGCGAAACGGCGCGCCCTCATCCAGCGCCATGCGAAAGGCCTCGGCCGGGCCGACAAAATCCAGCGCCAGGTAGCGCGGGGTGAGCAGGAAGTAAATGTCTTTCATGCGGCCAACCTTGGGGTCAACACCCGGCTGAATCTACCGGGTAGAACGTCATTTGCCAGTTGGTTTCCCAGCTTAGGCCACCATCGCTGGAAAAAGCCTGCTCCCACGCGGGCGCTTGCCCTGGCAAGGCAAACCAGGTGAAGCGAACCTTGATGGCCTGGCCGTCGAGCACATCGTCGGCGTAGAACAGCCCGATGTGATCGACAAATTTGCCGCGCACCGGCGTATCCAGACAGGTGGGATTGCGCCCATCCAGCCACCAGATCGACCACAAGCCGTCTGCCTCACAAAAGGAGCGTAATGCCGCGGCACGAAAGTCACCTTCCGGGAACTTCAGCAGATTATCTTCCAGGTTGCCGTAGCCCCCCAGTATCTTGGTGGTGGCAGACTCGCCCTCAAATGCCACCCAGTCCTGGCTGCCACAAAGGCGTGCCGCCAGTCGCCGATGCGCTACGCGCCAGCGCCCGATGATGAAATCAAAATCAGCCGGCGCATGCGCCTCACAAGGTAACAACATATTCGATCCTTTCAGGGATAGCTGCGCTTACAGCTCGCCCAGCTTGATATCCGGCTGGTAGTCGCCATCCACCTCTTTAACGATGGCCTGGCCGGCGATGACGCGTTCGCCGTTGAAGGTAAGCGTGGGCGCGCCGTGCAGCTGCCAGCCGCGGTTCAGCGCCTCGGTCACGCGGTGGCAGAAGGCGCTGTCGTCGGGGCCGGTCAGCAGTCGGTACAGTTTCATGGCGTGGGTCCTGGGGTCAGAAAGTATGACGATACACGACGAAGCCGGTATTCCGCGCCACGCGGTCGTACAGCAGGCGGGCGGCGGCGTTGTCGTAGCGGGTATGCCAGTACACGCTGGGGCTGCCGGCGGCCTGCGCCTGGGCCAGCACGGCGCTAATCAGCTGCCGTGCCACGCCCTGCCCGCGCGCGGCCGGCACGGTGAACAGGTCTTGCAGGTAGCAGGCGCGGTGCGCCATCAGCGTGTTGCGGTGAAATACATAATGCGCCAACCCCAGCAGCTGGCCGCCGCGCCAGGCTAGCAGCACGTGCATCGGCTCGGCGGGGGCGAGGAAGCGTTGCCAGGTAAGCTGGCTAACCGTCGCCGGCAGCGCCAGCTCGCCGTGGCGGCCATAAAAAGCGTTGTAGGCGTCCCATAGCGGCAGCCAGGCGTGGTAGTCATCCGGCTGCGGCGGGCGCAGTTGCAAGGTATCGCGCATGCGGCCAACCTTACGCTGGCAGCGGCTTGCGCCGCAGGGCAAGCAGGCGCGGGCCGAATACGTTTACCGCCAGCCCGGCTAGCAGCAGCGCGCCGCCGGCCAGCTGCCAGAAGCTGAGGCGCTCGCCCAGTACCAGCGCGGCAGACAGCACGCCGAAAAACGGCACCAGTAAAGAAAACGGCGCCACCACGTTGGCCGCATGACGGCTGAGCAGCTTGCTCCACTGGCCATAGCCGAACAGCGTGGCCACCAGCGCCAGGTAGGCAATGGCAAACAGGCTTTGCGGCGTGGCCACCTGCGCCCACACGATGCGCTCGGCCTCGAACAAGCCGGACAGCGCAAAGAACGGCACGATGGGCACCAGGCTGCTCCATACCACCAGCCCCAGCATGTCCGGCTTGTAGCCCGCCGCCACAATGCGGCGCACCACCACATTGGACAACGCCCAGCTGGCAGCGGCACACAGCGTCAGCACAAAGCCGGCCAGCGGCAGGTTGGCCGCGCCCAGGCCGCCGATCAGGTACAGCCCGGCGCTGCCGATCAGCAGGCCGGCCAGCTGCCAGGGGGTAAAGCGTTCGCCCAGCCACAGCATGCCGATAATCAGGGTAAAAAAGGCCTGTGACTGCAGCACGATGGACGCCAGCCCGGCCGGCATGCCCAGCTTGATGGCGGTAAACAGGCAGGCAAACTGCCCCAGCCCCACGCTCAGGCCGTACAGCGCCAGCCAGCGCCACGGGATGGCCGGCCGCCGCACAAACAGCAGGCCCAGGCCGGCGGCAGCGCTAAAACGCAGCGCCCCCAGCAGGAAGGGCGGCACGCCGGCTACGCCCCATTTGATGACCACAAAGTTGAAACCCCATACCGCAACAATTGCCAGCGCAATCAGCCGGTCTTGCCAGTTCATGGCCTGCTCCTGAAGGTTGGCCGCACGCGGCCCGGATGAATGACAAACAGCTTACGCAGGCTGGCCGCCCGCGCACAGCAACAGTGCGTTCCGATTTACGGGATACAGCCGCCGTCAACGCTGCGCAGGGGGCAGCCCGCCCTGTGCGGCCAACAGCGCGGCATGGGCGGCCAGGTCTACCGGGCGGTAGGTGACGGTGGCTGTAGCAGGGTGCGCGGCCAGGCCGGTGCGCCAAGCCACTGCCACGCCGGGCGGATGGGGCGCGGCGCGAAACCACCACCGCAGTTGGGACAGGTGTTGTGCAATACCGACGCCACACAATCGGCGCAGAAGGTGCACTCGTAGCTGCAGATGCGGGCGTCGGGGCTATCCGGCGGCAAGGGGGTGTTGCAGTGTTCGCAGCTGGGGCGCAGTTGCAGCATGGGGTGTGTCCTTTCAGAGGATGGCCTGGTTGGCCGCATCGGCGTCCAGCCGCGCCAGCACGCTGGCCACGGTGTGGATGTGGGCAAAGCGGCCGGCCAGCACCAGCTCGGTACGCTGGCAGATGTCGTCGGCGCTGTACACGCGGCCGCTGTGCGGGTGGGTCATGTCGAAGGTCAGCGTGGCCTCGGTGACAAAATCCACGGTAAAGCCCAGGTCGCTGCCGACACGGGTAGTGGTTTCGCAGCACTGCTCGGTGCGGATGCCGCTGATAATCAGCCGGTCTACGCCGCGTGCGGCCAACCATGCCTGCAGGCCGGTATCGGTAAACGCGTTGTGTACGTGCTTGGTAAAGGTAGCGTCGGGTGCCGGCGGCAGCCACGCCATGGGCTGTACATGGCCGCTGGCGGCGGCAAACGGGCCGTCGCCATCCTCGTGCAGCACGTACAGCACCGGCACGCCACGGGCACGCGCCCCGGCGATCAGCGCCAGCAGTGCGTGGCGAAAGGGCGGCAGCCGGGTGTCATCCCAATAGCTGCGGTGCAGAAAAGACTGCTGAACATCGATCACAATCAGGGCAGAACCGGACATGGCGACATACCTGTATGCCAGTGGAGACAGGCTTATTGTGCAGGGCATGCCAGCCAGGCACCATGCCGCGCCAAGCCAAATACAGGACAAATCGCGCCATCACACCCGCCAGCTGCCGCGCTATGTATCAGCCCTGTTACAAAGGGGACAAGGGCGCGATACAGCCCGGCGTGATACTGCCAGTATCGGCCCTGCGCCGCCGCCACCAAGGAGCCCTGTCATGAATAAGAAAACCCTGCTGCTGGCCACCGCCTTGCTGGCACTGGCCACCACCCTGCCCGCCCGGGCGGACGAGCCCGCCCCGCCCCCGCACGGCCCGGCACACGGGATGCCGCACGACATGCCGCCGCCACCGCTGGCCGTGGTACTGGAAGACGCCCTGCCTGCACTGCAGCTAAACGATGCCCAGCAGTCGCTGTGGCTCAAAGCCGAGCAAGAAGACCTGAACCAGCGCACGCGCCAGCAGCGTGGCCTGCAGCATGCCGGTTTCAAGCTGCAGGAAAAGCTGGCCGATACCCGGCTGAGTTTGTCGCAAGCGCTACGTGCGGCCAGCCTGGCGGCGCCTGCGATGCAGCCATCGCCCGCCTGGCTGGCATTTTTTGATAGCCTCACTGGCCAGCAAGCCGGCATCGTGCGCCAGGTGTTACAGTCGCCACCGCCGCCACCACCGGTGCACGATATGCCGCCTCCCGGCTAAACGGTTCTACCCAAGACAACACGGCCGTGCTGCCACCATGCAGGCTGCACGGCGCTTTCCCAAGGAGCATGCATGAACGAACACGGCATCCGCCTGCTGATCGTGGACGACGACCCCGACATCCGCAGCCTGCTGGCGCAATACCTGCAAGGCTATGGCATGCAGTGCCTGTGTGTGGGTGACGGCCACAGCCTGCGCCGTACGCTGGAAAGCGAGCAGCTTGACCTGATCATCCTGGACCTGATGCTGCCTGGCGAAGATGGGCTGTCGCTATGCCGCTATGTGCGCGCCCAGGGCGACACCCCCATCATCATGCTTACCGCCCGTGGCGAATCGGCAGACCGGGTGGTGGGGCTGGAGCTGGGCGCCGACGACTACGTGGTGAAACCGTTCGACCCGCGCGAGCTGGTCGCGCGCATTCACACGGTGCTACGCCGGGTACGCGGCAAAGCGGGCACGGCGGCCAACCAGGATACCGTGCAGTTTGCCGGCTGGCGGCTTAGCCACCAGAAGCGCCAGGTCACCACCCCGGCACAGCTGCTGGTGCCGCTATCCAACGCCGAGTACCGCCTGCTGTGCGCCTTTCTGGCGCGCCCGCAGCGCATCCTCAGCCGTGAGCAGCTGATGGACGCCGCCCGTGGCCGTACCGTCGAAGCGTTCGACCGCAGCATCGACCTGCTGGTATCGCGCCTGCGCCAAAAGCTGGGCGACGACCCGAAACAGCCGCAGCTACTGAAAACCGTGCGCGGCGAAGGGTACTTGCTGGACTGCAAGGTTAACTGAAAGCCACCGTATGAAATGGCCTGTGCCCGATACTGTTTTTACCCGCCTGTTTGGCCTGGTGTTGGCCGCACTACTGTGCAGCCACCTGGTGATGACTGCCCTGTTCATGGTGTTTGCACCCGATGGCCCGCCACAAGACAGGAGGCCACCTGGCGCCGAGGCACAGCACCCGGACAGGCCCCCGCCAGGCGATCGCGCGCCACCGGGCAAGGGCGAGCGCCGCATGCCGCCAGAATTCTGGGCCGGTTTTGCCATACAGCTAGCCGTTGTCACCCTGCTGGCCTGGTACGGCGCGCGCCGCCTGGTACGGCCTATCGAGCAGCTTACCCAGGGCGCCCGCGAGCTGGGCCGTACGCTGGATTCGCCCCCGATAGACGAAACCGGCCCGCTGGAAACCCGCCAGGCCGCGCAGCTGTTTAACGACATGCGTGCCAAGCTGCGCCGCCAGATGGACGAGCGCAGCCATTTCCTGGCGGCGGTATCGCATGATTTGCGCACCCCGCTAACGCGCATCCGCCTGCGCGGCACGCAGATAACAGACAGCACGCTGCAGCAGCGCCTGAACCAGGACATAGACGATATGGCCGCCATGCTGGACGCCACCCTGGCCTACCTGCGCGATAACAGCCAGCAAGAAAACTGGGAGCAGCTGGATATCGAAGCACTGCTGCAAGCCATGGCCGAAGATGCGCAGGAGCTGGGCCAGCCCGTTACCTGTAGCGGCCAGGCCAGCCAGCTACGTACCCTGCCCGCCACCCTGCGCCGCTGCCTGGACAACCTGCTGGAAAACGCCCTGCGCTACGGCCTGCGTGCCGACATCAGCCTGCAGCAAAGCAACACCACGGTAGAAATCTGCATTCGCGACCACGGCCCCGGCATACCGGAAGCCGAGCTGGCACGGGTATTCGAGCCCTTTGTGCGGCTGGAAGACTCGCGCAACCGCCACACCGGCGGCACCGGTCTGGGGCTGACCATCGCCCGCGATGCAGCGCGGCGCATGGGCGGCGAGCTTTACCTGAGCAATGCTGGCGGTGGCGGCCTGATAGCGCTGCTGGTACTACCACGCTAGGCGGGCAGTTTGTATCGAGCATGATACAAAGTGGATAAATCATGCTTACAACAGCGCCATAAAGTGTCATAACCCGCTACGGGCTGTGGCAGGCATTGGCCCTGTGCGACCCGGGTGGGCTTTCTGACCCTTCAGGGAGAATGACCATGAGCAGCGTAACAAGCAGTACCAGCAGCTACATGCCCAATATGATGCAGGGCCCCGGCGGGCCCCGCGGCATGCGGCAGCGGCCGGAAGCCAGCGAAGTCGCCCAGCAGATTTTCAGCAAACTGGATACCGATAACCAGGGCTATCTGGAAGCGGGCGATTTTGCCTCGGCCATCAGCCAGCTATCGCGCAGCGGGCAAAACAGCAACACCGCCAGTAGCGACGAGGTGTTTTCCAGCCTGGATGGCGATAGCGACGGCAAGGTGACCCAGGACGAGCTCGCCAGCGGCATCCAGTCGCTGCAGGATCAGCTGGATAGCCAGTTCAACGCCATGCGCATGCAGGGCGGCATGCAGGGCATGGGCGGCGGCGGCATGCCACCGCCACCCCCGCAAGGCGGGCGGGGTGGCCCAGGCCAGGACAAGGGCCTGGACCAGAGCCAGCTGGGCGACCTGGCCTCGGCAGCGTCAGAGTCTGGCAATACCCAGGCAGCCAGCCTGTTCAGCCAGCTGGCTGACAACTTTGACGCCGCCGACGCCGACGGTGATGGCAAAGTGACCTTCAGCGAAAGCGTGGCCTACCAGCGCCAGCAAGCGCAAGCCGGCAGCACGGGCACCGACATTAGCAGCGACTCGGCCAGCAGCAGCACTGTGGCCAGTAGCCAGGACAGCCAGGGGCGTATCGCGCAGCGGCTGATGGACATGATGCGTGCCTACGACGACTTTAGCGCGCCGGGCGAAGGCAGCAGCCTGCGCTCTGCCGCCTAGCCCTCCTGCTTTAACAGCGTACCGTGCTGCCGGCAACGTATCGACACGGGGGCCAGCCACACCCGCCAGATAGATACCCGGCCGCCTGGCTGCTAAAAAACAAACCCCGCTTGCCTGGCAAGCGGGGTTTGTTGCGGCCAACCTTTAGCCAGGGTACTACTGGATAGCCAGCGTCACGGCCAGCTGGTAGCCCTGCCCGCGTACCGCTTTCAATGCATTATTGTCGCAGCCGGCCTGTACCAGCTTTTTGCGCAGGCGTACCAGCTGTACTTCCAGATTGGCTTTGCTGTATTCCTCTAGCCGCTTGCCCAAGAGCTCGATCATCTGCCACGTTTCCAGCTGCCGCCCCGGCGCACGCGACAGGCCGGCCAGCAGGGCAAACTCGGACGATGTCAGCGCCACCTGGCCACCGGGGCCAGACAATTGCTGCTTGTCGGTATGCAATAGCCAGCCATGCTCCGGCCCCTGCCCGGTAAGGCGGCGCGCCAGCGAACGCACGGCAGCCAGCAGCTCTTCCAGCGAACAGGGTTTGGTCAGGTAAATGTCTGCACCACTGGCGTAGCCTTCTACCTTGGCCGCAATGCTGTTGCGGGCGGTGGTCATGATGATGCCGACCTCGGGCTGGGCTGCACGCAAGCGCCGCGACAGGCTGATGCCGTCTTCACCTGGCAGGTTCAAGTCCACGACGTACAGGTCGGGCTGAAACGGCAGATCGCCCAGCGCCTCGGCACAATCGACGCCTTGTACGTGGTAGCCCTGTACGCGCAATGCATCCAGGGTGACTTCTCGCAAGACGTCGTGGTCTTCTACGACCACGACGTTTAACGGGTTGATACGGGTAACCATACTTCGAATCTCACAATATTGGCTTCAGGCCGGTAAGAAACCATCCCTTGCAGCTGGGTACACAGGCCCCGCACCAGATAGAGCCCCAGGCCGGAACCGGTTTTGCTATGAGCGCCAGGGCTTCGATAATACTTTGTAAACACCTTGCTTGCATCCGGCATGCCTGCAGATGACGCAACATTGTCAACAGATAGCCACAATCCGGCGGATTTTACCCCCCATTTGACATTAATCACGCTGGCAGCTGGCGAATACTTCATAGCGTTGTCTATCAAGTTTGATAACACTGTGCGCAAAAGCTGGCTATCACTGTGCAGCAAGGGCACGGTGCCGGGGTGCAGGACGACCCGCTCGGGCTCGCGGCTGTTACTGCATACATCCTGTACCAGCTCGGCCAGCACAATGGTCTCGCGCAGGATATCCAGCTGGCCTTGCTCGATACGGTCGGCCTGGGTGCAGCGCTCTACCACGGCATTCATGTCGTCTACCGCCCGCTCGGCGTGCAACAGGATACGTTGCTCGCCCAGCTGCATGCGCAGGCTGCCTAGCGCCATGCTGATGACCGACATGGGGGTTTTCAGCTCGTGCGTCAGCATGGCCATAAAGCGGGACTGTTCCTCGCTCTGCTGGCGTTCGATAGCGATTTGTTGCTGGGCCAGCTCCAGCTCTACGGCAAAAACATGCCGCTCACTGCGCAGCTGGGTGGAGCGGCGCTGCAGCAGCACAAAGGCCAGCGCGCTGATCAGCAGCGACTGCATCAGTTGGCCGTACTGGTTCATTTCCAGCACATTGCCGATACCGAGCAAGGGCAGCATGGTGAGCGCCACCACCGCGATAGACAGCGTATACAGCACACGCAGTAGCCGGCGCAACGGGTGCGGCGGCACCAGCCAGGCGGTCATGGCCATCAGCAGCACCTGCACCGGCGCCATCATGGTATTGGTCTGCATCACGGGCTGAACCATGCCGAAAGCCAGTAGCAGAAACAGTAAGGGGAAGTAGCAAGGCAGCAGCTTCAGTACCCACTGCAACAGCCACGGTGGCGAAAAGCCCAGTAGCAAGTGGCGGTGGAACATCAGGCTGGCCAGACAGAACAGGGTGGATGTCCAGCTGGTAGCCACATCGGCCAGCTGCGGGTAGCTGGCCGGGGCCAGCATGCTGTAGTAACCCATGAAAGCCAGGTTGATGAATACCGATAGCAGCTGGTAGGGGATAAACAGCCCTACCACGCGGTCGCGGCTTTCGCGGTAATCGGCAATGGCCCATACCAGCAGCCATAGCAGAATGGCGTAATAGGGTATCTGCCAGGCAGATTGCCGCACATCAAACTGCAGTGCCTGCTGCAGCGGCTGGGCCTCTACACTGAGCATGCTGGTACTGGTGGTGTGCAGGCGCAGGTAGTACACCGCTTGCGCTTGTGCCTGTCGCACCAGAAAGCACGGGGTGATACCGGGGTAGCTGCGCTTTACATAGGGGTAGCGGTCGCCAGCGACTTGCTGCTGCCAGCGCCCCTGGGCATCTTGCGCGTAGAGGCGTACCTCATCCAGATAGCCCGGGCGTATGCGCAGCACCAGCGGCTCGCCGGGGGTAGCGTTTTGTACGGTAATGCGCAGCCAGGTGACGGTGGGGGTATAACCACGCGCCAGAATGCCCGGCAGCGGGGTAAACAGCTGCTGGCGTACCTGGGGAAAATCCAGCTTGCCTTGCGGGTCTACCAGGTAGGCGCGGGACAGTACCTGGGTTTGCACCGCCCAGGCGGGCGACAGGCACAGCAGCCATAGCCATAAGAAAATCCGTAATCGCACTACTTGCCCCGTGTTATTCGGCCGGTAACGGCATCAAGAGCGAGAGTATCGCATAGCTGGTGCAGGAACTCGGCACGGGAGCAGGCGTCCATGCAGCATTACCCTTGGTGAAACCGTCATGCGAACTGCTCATCTGCTTTTTCTGACCCTGGCCATCAGCCTGCCTGCCCTGGCGACAAGCAGCGGCCAACTCTACAAAGACCCGTCCTGTGGCTGCTGCGGCAAGTGGGCTAGCCATATGCGCGCCAATCAGCTGGCGCTGCAAAGCCAGGACCACGCCGATATGGCACAGCTGAAAAGCCGGCTGGGCGTACCGGCCAACTTGCGCTCCTGCCATACAGCGCAGATAGGGCGCTACGTGATCGAGGGCCATGTACCGGCGGCCATGGTGCAGCAGATTTTACGCGACCAGCCCGCCATCGCAGGGTTGGCCGTGGCGGGTATGCCGCAGGGTAGCCCCGGCATGGAAACCGGGGTACGTGAAACGTATCAGGTTATCGCGTTTACCCGCGCCGGCCACCAGTATGTGTATGCCACGGTAAAAGGGAGCTAGCCATGTCGGTAAAAAAACGTATTGTCCTGATGGTGGCAGGCATAGCGGCCCGGTGGCTGTGGCAGCGCGTGAAACGCCAGATTTTCCGCCGCTAGCGGGGTGAACGGCCCGGGTTAAATCGTAGCGCGGGTACGCCATGCCCCGCACCGGCCTAGCGGCCAACGCCAGCCGGATACGGGGGCTTAGGGCTACAGCTGAAAGCGTGCGGATAGCTCGGATAGCGTATCGGCAGCCTGGCTGATGGACTCGGCCATGTGCACCGTTTGCTGCGATGCCTCGCGCGTGCTGGACGATATCTTGGCCACGGCGTACAGGTCTTCGCGTATGGCGCGGCTGGCATCGGCCTGCTGCTGCAGCACCTGCTCTACTTTCTGCATGCTGGTACAAACCGACTCGGTCCCCTCGCGAATTACTCCTACCGCCTTGCCACCATCTTGCGCCTGTGCAATACCGCCATGCAGCTGCTCGACCATTTCGTCCATGCGCTGCTTGGCTTGCTGGCTGTTGACCTGAATGCTGCCGATGGTTTGGGTAATTTCACCGGTGGCCTGGCTGGTACGCTCTGCCAGCTTGCGCACTTCGTCTGCCACCACGGCAAAACCACGCCCCTGTTCGCCCGCGCGGGCGGCTTCGATAGCGGCATTCAGGGCCAGCAGGTTGGTCTGGTCTGCCACATCGCGAATCACACCGATCACCGCGCTGATGCTGCCCAGCCGCCCGGCCAGGTCGTCTATGCTGCGCTGCGTGGCCATCACCAGGGTGCCGATTTCATTCAGCCGCCCTACTGCCTCGGCAATCACTTTTTGCCCGCTGGCCGCGCTGTTGATGGCATCGTCACTTTGCAGGCGTGCCTCACGCGCCTGCCCTGCTGCACCGGCAACCTGCTGGCTAAACTGGTCGGTAGCCTGGCTGATGCGTACCGTGGCTTCGGTTTGCTGCTGCACCAGCACCCGGCTGCCAGACGCCTGGTCCACAATGGCGTGGCTGCTCTGGTTCAGTGTCATGACCGACTGGCTCATATTGCCCAGTAACTCACGCAAGGCAGAACGCATGGTCAGCACGGCGCCAAAAATGCTCTGCGCCGGTACCTTGCCTGCCAGGTCTTCCACGCCACGCAGGTCACCTGAGGCAACTTTTTGCACCAGTGCCTGTACCTCGTCCGGCTCGCCCCCCAGCTTGGCTAGCAAGCCGCGTACGGACAGCAATATCACGGCGGCGATGCCGGCCACCATCAGCAGGCACACCAGCACCTGCCAGCGGGCGGTATGCCAGAAGCGCTGATCGACCTCGGCAAAGCTGATACCGGTACCCACTACCCACTGCCAGCGCGGGGTACGCTGTGCCACTGACAGCAGGTTGACTACCTCACCCTCGCGCAGTGACGTCCACCAGTACTCGGTAAGTTGGCCGCCTGATTGCTGCAAAGCGGCGCTGAGGATGGCGCCGACACTCTGGCCATCCGCGTCCTTGAAATCATTAAAACTGGTGCCATGCAGCTGCGGGTCTAGCGGCGTGGCGACAAAGTTGAGCTTCTCGTCGGCCACGTACACGTACTCGGAGCTGCTGTATTTGTTTTCCCGCAGTATCTGCGTGGCGATGTCTTTGGCCTGGGCATCTGTCAGCTTGCCACTGGCGGCCATTTTTTCCAGCTCCAGAATGCCGGAGTAGGTACTGAACATCAGCTGTTTGATACGCGCCCGGTTATCCTGGTCGCTCATCTGGCGCATGGTATAGGTGCCTGCCAGCGCAATGGCCAGCATGCTGACCAGTATCAAAAGCGATACCCACCAAGCCTTGTGTTTCACTTTCATGGCCTGCTCCTGTGTCTGTGTGTGGTGCCACCGGGGTGGCAAATTAAGCTGTGTAAAGGCATTGTGGCATGGCAAAACCATGTGGTCTTTGATTGGTATTATCGAAATGAGAAACCATCTGGTAGCACCGTCTTTTTTTTACATCACGCTTTCAATCGCAATAAAAAAACCCTTCCGGATACCGGAAGGGGTTGGGAGAGATGACAAACGCTGTTTGCCACGCAAACAGCGTTTGTTTTGTAAACAGCCAGGCTGCGGATGCCGCTACTGCGGTGGCGCGGCCCGGCTTTGCCGGGTCCGGTGCGCGTCAGACAGCGCCACTACCAGCAGCCAAAAACCCCCTCCGGATACCGGAAGGGGTTGAGAGAGATGACAAACGCTGTTTGCCACGCAAACAGCGTTTGTTTTGTAAACAGCCAGGCTGCGGGTTCCGCTAGTGCTGTGGCGTGGCCCGGCTTTGCCGGGTCCGGTGCGCGTCAGACAAACCCACTATCAGCAGCAAAAACCCCTTCCGGATACCGGAAGGGGTTGTGGGATTGATACGGCCTGGCTATCAGGCAGGGCGCTTGGCGCGGGCAATATCGGCGATTTTCACGCTCCATGCCGCCGGGCCGGTGTTGTGCACCGAGATACCACTCGAATCCACGGCCACGGTTACCGGCATATCCTGCACCTCGAACTCGTAGATGGCTTCCATGCCTAGGTCGGCAAAGCCCACCACCTTGGACGCCTTGATCGCCTTGGACACCAGGTAGGCCGAACCGCCTACCGCCATCAGATACACCGCTTTGTTGTCCTTGATGGCTTCAATGGCAGCCGGGCCACGCTCGGCCTTGCCGATCATGCCCAACAGGCCGGTTTGCTCCAGCATCTGGCGGGTGAACTTATCCATGCGGGTAGCGGTGGTGGGGCCGGCCGGGCCAACCACCTCGTCACGCACCGGGTCTACCGGGCCAACGTAGTAGATAAAGCGGTTGGTAAAGTCTACCGGCAGCTTCTCGCCCTTGTTCAGCATGTCTACCATGCGCTTGTGCGCGGCATCGCGGCCGGTAAGGATCTTGCCGTTCAGCAGCAGCACATCGCCCGGCTGCCAGCTGGCGACTTCTTCCGGGGTAATGTTGTCCAGGTCTACACGCTTGCCATTGCTGGTGTCGTAGGTGATTTCCGGCCAGTCTTCCAGCTTCGGCGTTTCCAGCACGGCCGGGCCATTACCATCCAGGTGGAAGTGGATATGGCGCGTAGCGGCACAGTTCGGGATCATGGCCACCGGCAGGCTGGCGGCATGGGTCGGGTAATCCAGAATCTTTACGTCCAGCACGGTGGTCAGGCCACCCAGGCCTTGCGCGCCGATACCCAGCGCGTTCACTTTTTCGAAGATTTCCAGGCGCAGCTGCTCTACACGGCTCAGCTCGGCGCCGCTGGCGGCCTTGGCCTTCAGCTCGTGGATATCCACGTGGTCCATCAGCGATTCTTTGGCCAGCAGCATGGCTTTTTCCGGGGTACCCCCGATGCCGATACCCAGGATGCCCGGCGGACACCAGCCGGCGCCCATGGTGGGGACGGTTTTCACGACCCAGTCCACAATGCTGTCGGACGGGTTCAGCGCGTAGAACTTGGATTTGTTCTCGGAGCCACCGCCCTTGGCCGCACAGGTCACTTCCACGCCATCACCTTCAACGATCTCGAAGTGCACCACGGCCGGGGTGTTGTCCTTGGAGTTCTGACGCTTGCCTGCCGGGTCCAGCAGCACGGAAGCGCGCAGCTTGTTGTCCGGGTTGTTATAGGCACGGCGCACGCCCTCGTTCACCATTTCCTGTACCGACAGGGTGCTGTCCCACTGCACTTTCATGCCCACTTTCAGGAACACCACGGCAATACCGGTATCCTGGCAAATCGGGCGGCGGCCTTCGGCACACATGCGGCTGTTGATCAGGATCTGCGCCATGGCGTCTTTGGCGGCCGGGCTTTCTTCGTGCAGATAGGCCTGGTACAGCGCCTCGATATAGTCTTTCGGGTGGTAGCAGCTGATGTACTGGAAGGCATCGGCAATGCTCTGGATGAAGTCGTCCTGACGGATGATGGTCATTATTGGGTTCTCCAGCGTAGGGGCTGTGTTGGGTTTGTGCCGCTATTTTAGGCGTTTCGCCCACGGGCAGGAAGGCGCAATGCTGCAACGCAGGAAGATAAAAGCTGAACAATGCAAAACCGCCGGCTCGGCGCCGGCGGTTTTGTAGGCATGCGCTGCGGCCAACGTTGGCCGCATTCAGGCATCAGCCCTGATGGTAGCCGGTAACGCGGGCCACTTCGTCCTTGGAGCCCAGGAACACCGCTACGCGCTCGTGCAGGCCCTGCGGCACGATATCCAGGATACGGCGGTGGCCATCGGTAGCCAGGCCACCGGCCTGCTCGATGATGAAAGCCATCGGGTTGCCTTCGTACATCAGGCGCAGCTTGCCTGGCTTGGCCGGGTCGCGCGCGTCTTTCGGGTACATGAAGATACCGCCACGGGTAATGATGCGGTGTACTTCGGCCACCATGGAGGCAACCCAGCGCATATTGTAGTCCTTGCCCAGCGGGCCTTCCTTGCCAGCCAGCAGCTCGCCTACATAGCGTTGTACCGGGGCTTCCCAGTGGCGCTGGTTGGACATATTGATGGCGAACTCGCCGGTGGTAGCCGGTACGGTCATATTGCGGTGGGTCAGCACCCAGGAGCCCAGCTCGCGGTCCAGCGTAAAGCCGTACACGCCCTGGCCAAAAGTCAGCACCAGCATGTTCTGCGGGCCGTACACCGCGTAGCCGGCGGCGACCTGGCGGCTACCTGGCTGCAGGAAGTCGGCTTCGGTAGGCTGGGTGTTGCCTTCTGGCGCTTCCAGCACCGAGAAGATGGTGCCTACAGAGATGTTCACGTCGATATTGGACGAGCCGTCCAGCGGGTCGAACATCAGCAGGTAGCGGCCACGCGGCATGTGCTCGGGAATGGAATGCGGCAGCTCCATTTCTTCGGACGCCATGGCGCCCAGGTTGCCACCCCACTCGTTGGCTTCCAGCAGGATGTCGTTGGCGATCACGTCCAGTTTCTTCTGGGCTTCGCCCTGCACGTTGCCGGTGCCGGCATCACCCAGCACGCCAGCCAGCGCGCCTTTGTTTACCGAGTGGGCAATGGCCTTGCAGGCGCGCGCCACGGTTTCGATCAACAGGCGCAGGTCCGGCGGCAGCGCGCCGTGCTGGCGCTGTTCTTCAATCAGGAATCGGGAGAGGGAGATACGGCTGCTCATTATTGTCCTCGTATCACGTAGGTAGCAGAAAAGGTTGGCGAAGTTTACCACCCCACCCCGCCATGCTGGGGTGTTACCTGCGCACTACATGCATCAGCAAAGAAAAACGCCCGACCAGGGCAAAACGGAAACCGTTTTGGCAAGTCGGGCGTGGGGCATAAACTCAACGCTTAGACGTTCAGTTCCTTGGCCAGGTACAACCAGGTTTCCACGACGGTATCCGGGTTCAGCGAGATGGTCTCGATGCCCTCTTCTACCAGCCATTTGGCAAAGTCAGGGTGGTCCGACGGGCCTTGGCCGCAGATACCCACGTACTTGTCCAGCTTGCGGCAAGCCTGGATAGCCATATGCAGCATGGCTTTCACTGCTTCGTTGCGCTCGTCGAAGGTGGTGGCGATCGGGCCGCCGGAGTCACGATCCACACCCAGGGTAAGCTGGGTCATGTCGTTGGAGCCGATGGAGAAACCGTCAAAGTGCTGCAGGAACTTCTCGGCCAGAATGGCGTTGGTCGGCAGTTCGCACATCATGATCAGGCGCAGGCCGTTTTCGCCGCGCTTCAGGCCGTTGGCGGCCAGGATCTCGATTACTTTTTCGGCTTCGGCCAGGGTACGCACGAACGGGATCATGACTTCCACGTTGGTGAGGCCCATCACGTCGCGCACTTTCTTGATGGCGCGGCATTCCAGCTCGAAACAGTCGCGGAAGCTGTCGGCCACGTAGCGGGCTGCACCACGGAAACCCAGCATCGGGTTTTCTTCGTGCGGCTCGTACAGTTGGCCGCCGATCAGGTTGGCGTACTCGTTCGACTTGAAGTCGGACATGCGCACGATGACCTTTTTCGGCGAGAACGCCGCGGCCAGCGTGGACACGCCTTCGGCGATCTTGTCCACGTAGAAGTCTACCGGGCTGGCGTAGCCTGCGATGCGATCGGTAATGGTCGCTTTCAGGTCGGCCGGCAGGGTATCAAACTCCAGCAGCGCTTTCGGGTGGATACCGATCTGGCGGTTGATCACGAACTCCATGCGCGCCAGGCCCACACCTTCGTTCGGCAGCTGCGCGAAGTCGAAAGCCAGTTCCGGGTTGCCCACGTTCATCATGATCTTCACTGGCGACTTCGGCATCTTGTCGAGTTCGAGCTCGATGATTTCCACTTCCAGCAGGCCATCATAGATGTTGCCGGTGTCGCCTTCGGCGCACGATACGGTCACTTGCATGCCGTCGCGCAGCAGGTCGGTGGCGTCGCCGCAGCCGACTACAGCAGGAATACCCAGCTCGCGCGCAATAATGGCCGCGTGGCAGGTACGGCCGCCACGGTTGGTCACGATGGCAGCTGCGCGCTTCATGACCGGTTCCCAATCCGGGTCGGTCATGTCGGTTACCAGCACGTCGCCGGCTTTGACCTGATCCATCTCGGACGCATCCTTGATCATGCGCACGGTGCCCTGGCCAATTTTCTGACCAATGGCACGGCCTTCACACAGGATGGTGGAGGTGTTTTTCAGACGGTAGCGGCGCAGGGTGTCCTTGCGGTCTTCCTGCGATTTCACCGTTTCCGGACGTGCCTGCAGGATGTACAGCTTGCCATCCAGGCCGTCGCGGCCCCACTCGATATCCATCGGGCGGGCATAGTGTTTCTCGATGATCAGCGCGTACTGGGCCAGCTCGGCCACTTCGGCGTCGGTGATGGAGAACTGCTTGCGCAGGTCTTCCGCCACATCAACGGTTTTCACGGAACGGCCAGCTTGCGAGGCGTCGGTGAATTCCATCTTGATCAGCTTGGAGCCCATGGTCTTGCGCAGAATGGCAGGACGATCGGCTTTCAGGGTTGGCTTGTGAACATAGAACTCGTCCGGGTTCACCGCGCCTTGTACCACTGTCTCGCCCAAACCGTAGGAAGAAGTGATAAACACCACGTCTTCAAAACCGGATTCGGTATCGATAGTGAACATCACGCCTGCCGCGCCGCTATCGGAACGCACCATACGCTGCACACCCGCAGACAGTGCCACCACATCGTGGGCAAAGCCTTTGTGTACGCGGTAGGAAATAGCGCGATCGTTATAGAGGGAGGCGAATACGTGCTTCATGGCGTCCTTGACGTTATCAAGGCCACGAATATTCAGGAAGGTTTCTTGCTGGCCTGCGAACGAGGCATCAGGCAGATCTTCTGCGGTTGCAGAGGAACGTACTGCTACGGAAATATCGGCACCACCGGCATCGGCAACCATTTGGTCCCAGGCAGTCTTGATATCTTCATCAAGCTTGGCCGGGAATGGTGTGTCGATAATCCACTGACGGATTTCCTTGCCGACACGAGCCAGCTCCGTTACGTCGTCGATATCAAGCTTCGACAGCGCGGTATTGATGCGGTCAGCCAGACCGTTGTGCTGGAGAAAATCCCGATAGGCGTCTGCTGTGGTAGCAAAACCTCCCGGAACGCGCACCCCGGAATGGGCAAGCTGACTGATCATTTCGCCGAGCGAGGCATTCTTGCCGCCTACTCTCTCGACATCGGTCATGCGCAGGTTCTCGAACCAGATGACGTAGTTCTCTGCCATCACTTCACTTCCTGTGTTGGATTGGACGATAGGGAAGCACGCATTCTAGCCGAACAAGCCCCGGTTTGCGTAGCGACTTTTGCATCGCACAACACAGGGCTTTCCCTGAATTTTCAGCACACTGGATAAAAAATATTGTTTATCCCACTGAATAACAGGGGGAAATGTAATGCCGCCACTACACGCCACACAGGCAGATCGCCCGCCTGCTTGATCTACCTGCTTGCCGCTGGCAGCAAAACGGCACAGACTTCATGCCAGCGTACCAACCCAAGCACAGGACACACCATGCCACACCGCCGCTCTGCCTTCTTTGTCTCTGACCGCACCGGTATCACTGCCGAATCGCTGGGTAACACCCTGCTGACCCAGTTCGACACCGAAGAGTTCAAACGCGAAACCATCCCCTTCATCGACACCATCGAAAAAGCGCAAGAGCTGGCGCTGCGTATTGATGAGGTCGCTCAGCAAGACCACGAAAAGCCGCTGGTATTCACCAGCATCATCAAGGCTGACGTTCGTGCCGCACTGAATATTCCCAGCGCGCTGGTGATCGACTTCTTCGAAACCTTCATTGGCGAGCTGGAAAAAGAGCTGGGTGAAAAAGCCACACTGGAAGTGGGCAAAGCGCATGGCATGTCCAACGAAGAGAAATACGATCACCGCATCGAAGCAGTGAACTACTCGCTGAACCACGACGACGGCGTGAAGCTGAAAGACCTGGACGAAGCCGATGTGATTCTGGTGGGGGTATCGCGCTCGGGCAAAACGCCTACTTGCCTGTACCTGGCCCTGCAATACGGCATCAAGGCGGCCAACTACCCGCTGACCCCGGAAGACCTGGGCAGCCCGACGCTGCCCAAAATCCTGCTACCGTTCAAGAGCAAGATTTTCGGCCTGACCATCGACCCGAACCGCCTGCACTTCATCCGCTCCGAGCGCCGCCCGGATTCGCGCTACGCCAGCATGGACAACTGCCGCCGCGAGGTAAACGAAGCTGAATCGATGTTCCGCCACCATGCCGTACCGTTTATCAGCACCACGCATAAATCCATTGAAGAGATCGCCTCCACCATCATGCACAAAGCCCATCTGGGTCGCCGTTTCTAAACACACGGCCAAGGCATGATGGCCCCGGGCGCGCAGCGACGGCACAGCGCGCCCGGGGCTTTTGCTTGCTGGCACCCGCAAACAAAATATGTGCATTTTTCCTGCATCGTTCTATGCTGAACACAGGTTCGCCCACCGCAACCACCTGCAGGAGAGCACATCATGAGACTGGAACACTTCAACCATATCGCCAACCTGATCGGCTTGAAGAAGAAGTCCCGCGAAGCCGTGTGGCTTATAGAAATAGATGGCATGACCGGCTATGCGGCCTCGCGCCAGCTGGATATCAGCCAGTCCACCGTCTCGCGCGCCCACGCCCGCTTTCGCAAGGCGCTGAACGAAATCAACCAGCTGACCCCCTACCTGCCACTCTGACGGCCTGTGCGGCCAACCTGTGTCTGTCGGTTGGCCGCATCAGTCAAAGCGTGCGCTCTGCACATAGCCATCAAACCCCAGGCAATCCTCTACCCGCTGGCGCTGTACGGGCGACAGCTGCTCTGGCGCCACCCAGGCCCAGGCGGTGTGTTCCTGGCTCAGACAAATCTCGGCACCGTGCGGTAAGGCGCAGCGAAACACAAACGCCTGCGAATCGTATTGTGCGTGGTAGTACACCCCCGACAAATAGCGTATCGCTACCATCAGGCCCAGCTCCTCGGCACACTCCCGCAGCAGCGCCTGGTGGATGGTTTCACCCGGCTCCAATGCGCCGCCTGGCAAGCCCCAGGCCTGGCTACCGTAGCTGGCTTTCAGCAGTAGTACCTCGCCGGCGGCATTGCAGATAACAGCGTGGCTACTCAAGCGGAATCGGTCGTCAAATGCCATGTCTCCCCTGCCTTGTCTCTCTGTCGTGTCTGCCGATGTTGTCGCATAACGGCGACTTGCCAGCCACCCCCTGCGAATGATTGCGTTATTTTACAGAAATATGTTGACAGCCAAACGGCGCATCCGTATAGTTCGCCTTCTCGCAAGACAACAGTCAAACGAGAACAGCGCACCCGTAGCTCAGTTGGATAGAGTATTTGGCTACGAACCAAAGGGTCGGGCGTTCGAATCGCTCCGGG
>NZ_VMTV02000006.1 GCF_007644035.1 Vogesella mureinivorans
GAAGTCGACTTCGACCAGCACGGTGCCGTTCTGCACGGCCGGGTCGATGCGCACCACCTGGCCGGCGACGACGCCATTGCGCGTGTCCACGCGGACGCTCTGGCCGTGCACGATGTCCTTGACCTGGGTTTCGCTGATGCGCAGCTCGGCCATCAAGGCACCGGGCTTGGCGACGCGGGCGAGATTGGTGCCGGCGACGACCTGCTGGCCCTCCTGCACCGGCACCTGCTGCAGCACGCCGGCGATGCCGGCGCGCACCTGCAGACCCTCGGCCTGGCGGCGACGCAGCTCGGCCACGTTCTTGAGCTGGTTGATGCG
>NZ_VMTV02000670.1 GCF_007644035.1 Vogesella mureinivorans
CGGGCCCGGCGGCATGACTTCTTGCGGGGAAACTTTGGGGTGTCGATGAACTGCTTGCCGGCCGTACGGGGCCGCCTGACCGATCGCCGGTGGCCGCTTGCATGAGCGCAGCCACCCTGCTCGATACCCGCGTCGAAGTCGAAACCCCCGAAGGCATCCGCCTCTACCTGCTGCCCGCCGGCATGGCGCCGCGCGCGGTCGCCTGGCTGCTCGACCTTTTCATCCGCATCGTCGTGCTTTGGGTACTTGCGATCGGTCTCGCCTTCATCGGCAAGGCCGGCCAGGGCGTCTACATGGTCGGCATGTTCGCCCTGCTGTGGCTCTATCCCGTGCTGTTCGAGCTGTTCTGGCACGGCCAGACGCCGGGCAAGAAGGCGATGGGCCTGCGTGTAGTCCATGCCGACGGCACGCCGGTGGGCTGGGTCGCCTCGGCCACCCGCAACCTGCTGCGCACCTTCGACATGCTGCCCTTCGCTTACGCCGTTGGCGTAGTCAGCACCCTGCTTGACAGCCGCAGCCGGCGCCTGGGT
>NZ_VMTV02000935.1 GCF_007644035.1 Vogesella mureinivorans
TTCACCGAGCTCGCCTTCGAGTGCATCAATGGCCGCGGCGGGCCCGGCGAGCACGCAGAGCTGGGGTGCGTTGTAGCCGACGATTTCGATGCCCTCGCGCAGATGCGCGGCCAGCGCGTCGGCGCTCGCGCGCACTGCCAGCATGCCCCCGCGCGGCTGCACCCACATCGCGGCTGCACGTGCGCAGACCGCACGCGCGCCGTCCTCGATCGACAGCACCCCGGCCACCACCGCTGCGGCGTACTCGCCAAGGCTGTGGCCGATCAGCGCGGCGGGCTGAAGGCCCAGACTCGCCAGCCACTGCGCCAGCGCGACCT
>NZ_VMTV02001170.1 GCF_007644035.1 Vogesella mureinivorans
TCCGCCAGCTGCGCGCGCAAGGGCTGGGGCTGGATGCCGCCATCGAACAGGGCGCGCTGACCCGCCTGCGTCCCGTACTGATGACGGCGCTGGTGGCCAGCCTCGGCTTCGTGCCGATGGCGCTGGCCGTGGGCGCCGGCGCCGAAGTGCAGCGGCCGCTGGCGACCGTGGTGATCGGCGGCGTAATCAGTTCGACCCTGCTGACCCTGCTGGTGCTGCCGGCGCTGTATCGGCTGGTGCATCGGCGGGAGGTGAAGGTTTCGCACTGAAGCGCTGCGTCGCGCCGCATCGGCAATCCGCCGCCGCGAGCTTGTGTG
>NZ_VMTV02000191.1 GCF_007644035.1 Vogesella mureinivorans
GCCTTTGTTGTTTTAGAACTTTTCAAATCATAGATTATTCATGTTCATTATGTTGTGGAGCTGGATAGCGGAAACCGCGTGTTTTATAGGCTAAATAAGCAACACCAAGTACAGCCCATGCTAAACCAAGCTTTAATGCCATTTCATCAATTTCTAGCCACATTAAAAATACGCTGGCAAAACCAAGTGAAGGAATGACCACATAGTTGATGATTTCTTTTAGAGATTTCGTTCTGCCATCACGTAGTGCGTAACGTGAAATCACGGAGAAATTCACAAAGCTAAATGCAGTCAAAGCACCAAAACTAATTAAGTTA
>NZ_VMTV02001157.1 GCF_007644035.1 Vogesella mureinivorans
TGATTTGGGAATCGCTTACGAACTAAATCCGCGTCTGGTGCGCGGTTTGGATTATTATACTCATCTGGCCTTTGAAATTGTCTCCGACGACTTAGGAGCGCAGGCGACTGTCTGTGGCGGCGGTCGCTATGATGGGCTAGTAGCAGAATTGGGCGGGCCAAGTACGCCTGCGGTGGGTTGGGCGATGGGTTTGGAGCGCTTGATTATCTTGCTACAACAGCTGCAACAGCCACCAGCAAAGGTGCTGGATTTCTATGTAGTTTCACGGGGGGAAGCAGCAGAGGGTCAAGCACTTAAACTGGCTACGCAACTGCGAA
>NZ_VMTV02000362.1 GCF_007644035.1 Vogesella mureinivorans
ATTGAATACAGGTGGACGATTAGGAACCTGTTATGTTTAAACGTTGGAATCTTTTTTGTCAGTGGTGTTCGCTGTCTGATTTCTGCAAGTAATAGTGCGATCAAAGGTGGGACGATGTCTCCGATGGGAGTTCAAAAAACCTTACGCCTACAAGCGATTGCTTTCGAACAAAAATTACCGATGCTGACCCTGACCGAAAGTGGCGGTGCAAATCTCAACTACGCGGCTGAAGTATTTACCTATGGTGGAATGACCTTTGCCAATCAAGCCCGACTTTCTGCGGCAGGTTTACCCCAAGTCTCAGTAGTACATGGCAATGCAACAGCAGGTGGGGCATATCAACCGGGCTTATCTGATTATGTGATTGCTGTGCGCAAACAAACCGAGATGTTGCTTGCAGGTCCTCCTTTGCTTTTGGCCGCTACAGGTGAGGTTGCCACTGCTGAAGAACTCGGTGGTGCGGAAATGCATGCACAGGTTGCTGGAACGGCTGAATTCTTGGCTGAAAATGATGAATAGTGTATTGC
>NZ_VMTV02001068.1 GCF_007644035.1 Vogesella mureinivorans
GTCAAATCTAAGACAAACCCTGGTAAAACATCTTCCCCTGACAAAGTAGTAGGATTATCCAACACTTCCACATCCTGACCTTGCCTATATATCTCGACCTTCTGATTCTTTCGGTCAATCAACCAGCCTAAACGAGCCTGATTATCCATATATTCCCTCATTTTGGCTCGTAGCGGTTCCATATTGTCATTTTTAGAACGTAGTTCCAGAACAAAATCAGGACACAGAGGGGCGAAGCCTTCTTGTTGTTCTCTTGTAAGTGCGTCCCAGCTATCTTGACGTACCCAAGCAGCATCAGGAGAACGATCCGCACCGT
>NZ_VMTV02001051.1 GCF_007644035.1 Vogesella mureinivorans
GGCAGGCGCGGATGGAACACGCCGGCGCCGCGCGCCTCGGCAAAGGGCGAACTGGCGGCGAAGTTGCCGTTGGCGGTCGCTGGGCTCCAGCGGACCGTGCTGTGGCCTTCCTCGATCAGATCGCGCTCGCTCTGCGCGATCGACAGCAGGGCGCCGAAGCGGCCATCGCCCCAG
The DNA here is from genome assembly GCF_007644035.1 of Vogesella mureinivorans. GTDB lineage: Bacteria > Pseudomonadota > Gammaproteobacteria > Burkholderiales > Chromobacteriaceae > Vogesella > Vogesella mureinivorans. Next base: position 175 of record NZ_VMTV02001051.1, read on the forward strand.
GTGTTGCTGAACAGCGCGGCGGTGCGCGGGTTCACATCGCCTGAGAGGTCGCCGTAGCTGGCCTGGCCGGAGGCCACGGCGGTGAAACCGTCATAGTCGAAAGGCCGTGCCGTGCGCAGGTCAACGGTGGCGCCCAGGGAACCTTCGTCGACTTCGGCCGAGCTGGTCTTGCGCACGGTGATGCTGTTGAACAGATCGGAGGCGAAGACGTTGAAGTCGAAGCCGCGGCCGCGGTTGGCGCCGCCGGAGGAGTCGGTACCGCCGCCGGTGGCCAGCGCTTCCATGCCGTTGATGCGGAGGCGGGTGAAGTGCGGCCCCAGGCCGCGCACCGAGATGTTGCGGCCCTCGCCGG
>NZ_VMTV02000010.1 GCF_007644035.1 Vogesella mureinivorans
TAAGACGATTGCAGCCTGGTTACTGGTGCTCACCACCGAGAATAAAACTTGAGGCTTTTCGCTTTACTTCTTGTATCTACGTAATGTCAAAGTCTACCTATGGCATCACAAATGTGTTTACCGAATTTATTGTGTTTAATTAATTATTGTATCAGTGACATGTGGGAGTGTTTGGGGTTAATGATTTGGTGCGCCCTGCGGGACTCGAACCCACGTCGGTCGCTTAGGAGGCAACTGCTCTATCCAGTTAAGCTAAGGGCGCGATAAGTCAATAATTTACTGTATATGCCTATGAAAAAAAAGCTATTATCGAGAT
>NZ_VMTV02000545.1 GCF_007644035.1 Vogesella mureinivorans
TGCGACGCCTTCGCTTCGCTCGGTCATACAGGATCAAGTGCCTGCGTGACCGCTCCGCGCGCGCCCTTCGCGGCGCGCGACAAGGCTGAACGCCTCAGCCTTGTCCTGGCGCACTCAGCGCGGCCGCACCACGTAGGGCATCAGACGATCCGTCTCGGCCCGCACCACGGCATAACACTCGCAGGACAGGGTTTCCAGACGGGGGCGGTCGAGCACGCTGATGTGCCCGCGGTGATACTCGATCACGCCCATCTTCTGCAGCCGCCCTGCCGCCTCGGTCACGCCCTCGCGGCGCACCCCCAGCATGTTGGCGATC
>NZ_VMTV02000830.1 GCF_007644035.1 Vogesella mureinivorans
TATAACTCCTGGTCATAGTCCCGAGGTGTCTTGCGGTTGCGCTTGGGGGGAATAACCGCCGTCTTACCCTGGCGTTCCAATCGCTCAAGCACCCGTTTGTTGGCGTCATAGGCTTTGTCAGCCAGCAGCGTATCGGCGTTAAACGCCTCCAGCAACACATCGGCTCCATCTAGGTCACAGGCCTGGCCTGGGGTGAGGTGAAACCCGGTCGGGTTACCCAGCGCATCGACAATGGCATGAATCTTGGTACTCAACCCTCCCTTGCTGCGACCGATGGCTTGGGAGTCGCTATCCCCCCCTTGGCCCCAGCGCTATG
>NZ_VMTV02001144.1 GCF_007644035.1 Vogesella mureinivorans
GAGTACGCCAAGCAGCCCGCTGACATCAAGGCCAAGATCGACGAGCTGTCTGCCGGGTACGCCGACCCGGTGAGCTTCTATGTCGAGCGCCTGGCGGAAGGCATCGCTACGCTGACCGCGGCCTTCGCGCCGCATCCGGTGATCGTGCGCCTGTCGGACTTCAAGTCGAACGAGTACGCGAACCTCATCGGCGGCGCGCAGTACGAGCCGCACGAGGAGAACCCCATGATCGGCTTCCGCGGCGCCAGCCGCTATGTCGATCCGAGCTTCCGCGACTGCTTCGCGCTGGAATGCAAGGCGATGAAGAGGGTCCGCG
>NZ_VMTV02000106.1 GCF_007644035.1 Vogesella mureinivorans
TATGGATGTTGTTGCGCTGGCGCAGTACGACATTAATTATGCCGTTGCGTCGCTGGGAACGTCCACCACGGCGGACCATATCCAGCTGCTGTTCCGCGTCACCAACAACGTGATTTGCTGTTACGACGGTGACCGCGCAGGACGCGACGCCGCCTGGCGAGCGCTGGAAACCGCGTTGCCGTATATGACCGACGGGCGTCAGCTACGCTTTATGTTCCTGCCCGACGGTGAAGACCCGGATACGCTGGTGCGTAAAGAGGGTAAAGCGGCGTTTGAAGCGCGGATGGAGCAGGCACAGCCGCTCTCCACGTTTCTG
>NZ_VMTV02001129.1 GCF_007644035.1 Vogesella mureinivorans
GTTTGCCCTGGCCGGCCATGCCCTGGCCGATGTCACCCTGCTCAACGTGTCCTACGACCCGACCCGCGAGCTGTACCAGGACTTCAACGCCGCCTTTGCCAAACAGTGGAAAGCCAAGACTGGCGAAACCGTTACCGTCAAGCAGTCGCATGGTGGTTCCGGCAAGCAGGCACGTGCCGTGATTGACGGCCTGGAAGCCGACGTGGTGACGCTGGCGCTGGGCTACGATGTGGATGCGCTGAATACCGAAGCCAAGTTGATTCCGCCGACCTGGCAAAAACGTTTGCCGAACAACTCGGCACCGTACACCTCCAC
>NZ_VMTV02001031.1 GCF_007644035.1 Vogesella mureinivorans
TGCTAAATAGGCAGTGTCCAGCGAAGGTAAAATCAATTTAGTCAGCACTAAGTTGGTGATAATCACAATTAAAATTGGGGCAAATGCAATGATCAGACTTGGGTTTGATTTCACCAACTTTGTTTCAAGATGCGTTTCAACATGGTTGCCATAACCTTCTTTATTGAGGTCTGCTTGTGCAAGACGCTTGTTTAACCACCACATGCCTGTCAGCAAAATAAAAATTGACGCTAAAGTGCCCAGACCCGGTGCGGCATATAGATCGGTATTAAAGAAGGGCATTGGAATCGCATTCTGAATCGCAGGAGTGCCAGGCAGAGCAGTCATGGTAAAGGTGAGCGCACCTAGCATTATCGCTGCTGGAATCAAGCGTTTCGGGATACCAAGCTCTTTAAACAATGCTGAAGCAATTGGAAATACAGCAAAACCAACAACAAAAAGTCTCTCAAGAATATGAAGCTTTCACCCATACATTAAACGATTGGGCAGCTTTAAAAGAGCAAGAGTTTAGAATGAGTGACAGAT
>NZ_VMTV02000918.1 GCF_007644035.1 Vogesella mureinivorans
TTGCCAGTTATGCCTTACTGACTCATATGATTGCACAAGTTTGTGGTCTAGGCGTAGGAGACTTTGTTTGGACTGGTGGTGATACACATTTATATGTGAACCATTTTGAACAGGCAAGATTACAATTAACCCGTGAACCTTTGCCATTATGTCAGCTTAAACTTAACCCTGCGATTCAAGATATTTTTGATTTCAAATTTGAAGATATTGAAATTGTGGGTTATGAATCCCATGCTGCAATTAAAGCTCCAGTTGCTGTGTAATTTTTAATAATCCAATTTGTGATTTTGCTCCCTCTTTCAAGGAGGAAAATCA
>NZ_VMTV02000211.1 GCF_007644035.1 Vogesella mureinivorans
TTTCGGGTGCGACCGCGATCTCGGCGATGATCGCATTGGTAGCAGGGTCAATCCGCGCGACCTTGCCTGCAGGGTCGCTCGCCACCCAGACCGAGCCGGCGCCTGCCACCACGTTCGTTTCGCCGCGGGGGTCGGCCAGACCGGTCGGAATCATCGTCTGCAACTCGGCCTTGGCGAGGTCGATGCGGTAGACCTGCTTGGTGGTGCATTCCGCAACCCAAAGCGACCCAGCGGCAATCGCCATCGTGCCGCAAGGACGGGGCATTTCGACCGCCGCGAGTTTGCCGCTGACCGCCCATTTTTCCACCCGCCCG
>NZ_VMTV02000374.1 GCF_007644035.1 Vogesella mureinivorans
TCCTCTGCGGCCGGCTGCAGCGTGCTGAACAAGTCGAGCTGGTTGTCTGGGGCCATGGCGAGTACCGGCATGTCAAAACTCTTCGACAGCCCAGCCCCCGCCGTCTTTCTTGGCCTTCACCTTCACGGCCACAAAGCGGAACGGGTAGAGGTCGGCGGCGATCTTGATCTTGGCGCGGGCGTCGTCTTGCCAGAAGCCCTTCACCTCGTGCATTTCCATCTCGCCACTGGCCAGCATTACGGCAAAGTCAGGGCTGTAGAACGTGTTGTCAGCCAGGCGCAGCTTCACGCCCTCGAACTTGTACCAGGCCACCTGGCCAGCGTGCTGCAGGTTCTGCAGGTGCTTGGCGTAGGCTTCTTCGGTCTTGTTCATCTGGCCTGTTTTCAGGCGGCCAAGGGCTTGCATGCCCTGCTTGGCGCGGCGCTGGGGCGCGAACAGTGCTTGCTGGGTCATGCTGCCTCCTGGGCGTCGTCGTTGGCGGCCTTGCTGTGCTGCAGGTACGGCAGCAGCGACTCGGGCACCGG
>NZ_VMTV02000117.1 GCF_007644035.1 Vogesella mureinivorans
CCCCTGCGTATTGTCGATGGCTCGATAACCTATGATTTCGAAGGGGCCATCATCGACCCCTACAAGGCCGACCCGAGCGAAGTCGACGCCATCCGCTGGCGCCATCTCTCCTACATCATGCAGGGATCCATGAGCGTCATGAACCCGGTCCGCCGGATCAGGAAGAGCTTTGAGGATTTCGCATTCCGGCCCATGGGGCTGCCTCGCGGTGAATTCTGGGCGCGGGTCGAGGCGCATTTGAAGCGCCTCAATCTTTCCCCCGATACGCTATCGGCCTTTCCCCACGAGCTTTCCGGCGGGATGCGCCAGCGCAT
>NZ_VMTV02001147.1 GCF_007644035.1 Vogesella mureinivorans
TGTCCTTTTTCCGCAATGACATGGGTTTCGGGGGCAATAACGGGCTTACGGATTTCAAGGACATCCTCGGTTATCCGATTCAGGGCACAGGCACACGGGCAACACTTTTTGCGATAACCGCGCTGGCGCTTGCCGCCTCGCTCCTGATCTGTTCGGCGATCACCCGCTCCAAGCTCGGCAAGGTTATGGTCGCGGTGCGCGATGCGGAAAGCCGGACCCGGTTCATCGGCTACAGGCCCGAATATGTGAAGCTGTTCGCCTTCGTCGTCTCGGCCGTCATCGCCGGCATTGCCGGGGCGCTCTACGTGCCGCAG
>NZ_VMTV02001011.1 GCF_007644035.1 Vogesella mureinivorans
CCGCAGTCCATCCAATGCGAGCGAGAGTGGTTGGTCCAAGTGGAGAAGAAATCCATGTGGATGAATGGGGACGCATCAAGGTTCGCTTCCTCTTTACCCGCAATGAAGACCACAGTCATGATGGTGGCGCAGGCGCGAATAACAATGATACGACTTCACATGCAGAACTGAACGCAGTACGCCAAGCTTGCCAGAAATTACAGCGTTTATCTTTAAAAGATTGTGTGGTCTATGCAAGTGGTCAGCCTTGCCCAATGTGTTTGGCTGCAATGCGGATGGTTGGCGTGGAGAAAATTGTCTATGCTTATTCCAAT
>NZ_VMTV02000759.1 GCF_007644035.1 Vogesella mureinivorans
TCTTTATGAGCAGATCGAACGCCCCGCATTGCGCGCCTTGCCCGACCAACCTTTCGAATATGCCGAATGGAAGCGCGCCAAGGTGCATCCCGACTATCACATCGAGGTGCTGCACGGCTTCTGTGGTTGCCGCCCTCGGTGCAAGAAGTTTCTGCTCCTTAAAGCATGTGATCGAACGCAGTCTTCTGTCAGGCCTTGCTTTGCGGCCTTCGAGACACCGCTGGCCGGTATGGTGATACGCGGATCAGGTCCAAAACTTTTACCCGAGCTGCGAAGCTCAAAGTCGTGCCACTGGTTTCCTGATCGCGATCTTT
>NZ_VMTV02000119.1 GCF_007644035.1 Vogesella mureinivorans
GATTATGCAAAAGCAAAAAAGTGGTGTGATTATTAATATTTCTACTACATGGGCATTTGAACCAAGTCCATTATTCCCAACCTCGGTGGTTGCTCGTGCAGGTCTAGCTTCCTTTACAAAAATCTGCTCAGATCAGTATGCCACTGACAATATACGTTTTAATAATGTCTTACCAGGTTGGATTGATAGTTTGCCAATGACAAACGAACGCAGTGATAGTGTTCCAATGAAACGTTATGGTACTACAGAAGAAATTGCAGCGACGGTCGCATTCTTAGCTTCAGAAGGTGCTGCATATATTACTGGTCAAAACATTCGTGTAGATGGCGGTCTAGCTCGTTCGATCTAATAACAAATATCACCACCACCCGAATCAATGAATTCTAATAATCCCAAAACAGAAAAGCGCAAACCAAATCCTGTACGAATAGCAATATCAATATCTTCAACAGAGGCTACGCCTTCTTCGACCATTCTTGCTGCCTCATTCATTGCCAATGCTTGAATCCGTGGCACGATATAC
>NZ_VMTV02001001.1 GCF_007644035.1 Vogesella mureinivorans
CACTTACACCTATCGGTTATTTGGTCTGTTAAAGAGCGGTGCTGACTGGCTTGTTTCGTTTGCGTCGTCAGCTGATGGAGTGAACTATACGCTTGCGATTTCGACTCGTCAACAGCGTTTTTATAAAAAAGCAGCCATTCAGCAATCAAAACGCAGCAAGCTACTGATATTAAAAGATTTTAAATTGAAAAAATATCAATAAACTTTTCAGAATATCGCTGCAACAGGCCATGCGTGGGTAGCTTCACTCCTGCAAATGTGATTTTCATGCTGTTTACTGCGTCATTTACCGGATAAAGCCGTTTTGACAAGATAGCCCCAGCTTGGTGCATGGCATTCCGGGAAGCGCAGTATGTAAAAGAGCCATGCTTGCGCATGGCTCTGATGGGACTGCCTGACGTGGTATGGCTTAGCTGCGGTAGTCGGCGTTGATCTTGACGTAGTCGTAGGAGAAGTCGCAGGTCCACACGGTGGCGCTGGACAGGCCGCGGTTGAGTAGCACTCTGACGGTGATTTCGTCTTGCTTCATCACACGTTGGCCGTCTTCTTCTTTATAGAGCGGGTTGCGGCCACCGTCTTTGGCGACCAGCACGTCGTCCAGGTACATTTCCAGGCGGTCTACGTCCAGGTCGTGAATGCCGGCGTAGCCGATGGCGGCCAACAGGCGGCCCAGGTTCGGGTCGGAAGCGAAGAAGGCGGTTTTCACCAGCGGCGAACGGCCGATGGCGTAGCCAACTGCTTTGCACTCGGCGACGGTACGGCCACCTTCTACTTGTACGGTGATGAATTTGGTGGCGCCTTCGCCATCGCGGACGATGGCTTGTGCCAGCTCGATGGACACTTCCAGCAGTGCTGCCTTGAGCTGTTCGTAGGCCGGGTGCGTCACGCTGTCGATACGCGGTGCGCTGCTCTGGCCGGTGGAGATCAGGATGAAGCTATCGTTGGTGGACGTGTCGCCATCGATGGTGATGCTGTTGAAGCTGAGGTCGGCCACCTCTTTTACCAGCTGGGTCAGTACCGGGCGGGTAACGGGTGCGTCGGTGGCGATGAAGCCCAGCATGGTGGCCATATTAGGGTGAATCATGCCGGCGCCTTTGGCGATACCGGTGATGTTGACGGTCTGGCCGTCGATCTGGATGGTGCGGCTGGTGGCCTTGGGTGCCACGTCGGTAGTCATGATGGCTTCTGCCGCGTCGGCCCAGGTGGCGGGCTGGCGTGTTGGCAGCGCGGTAATGATTTTGTCGACTGGCAGCGGCTCCAGGATAACGCCGGTGGAGAACGGCAGGATTTGCTCTGGCTGGCAGCCCAGCTCCGCGGCCAACGCTGCACACACGTCACGGGCGTGCTGGCGGCCGCTTTCGCCGGTACCGGCGTTGGCATTGCCGGTATTCACGACCAGGGCGCGGATTTGCACGCCGGCGTCCAGGTTCTGTTTACAGATCTGTACCGGGGCGGCGCAGAAGCGGTTTTGGGTGAAGACGCCCGCTACGGTATTGCCTTTATCGATACGAATGACCAGCACATCTTTGCGGCCGGGCTTTTTGATGCCGGCTTCGGCATAGGCCAGATCTACGCCGGCAATGGGGGCCAGCTGAGCATTATCGATGGGCTTGAGATTCACGGGCATGACGTTTCTCCGAAATTTGATGTCGCGCTATTGTAACTGCGCAGGTGCAGCAATGCCATGCGCAGGCCGGCGGGCTTAATGTGCCAGCGCGTCTTGCAGGATTTCCAGTAGCGGCTGGCCATAACGTGCCACTTTCAGCTCGCCCAGGCCGTAAATCTTGCGCAGGGCAACCAGGCTTTGCGGCTTTTGCAGCACCAGCTCTTGCAGGCTCTTGTCGGAGAACACGGCATAGGCTGGCACGTTATGTTCGTCGGCCATGGTTTTGCGCCAGCGGCGCAGGGCTTGCCACAGCCGCTCTTCGCGCTCGGTGCGCAGCCAGCGTTCAGCGTGCACGCTCTGGCGTTTTTTGTCGTCGGCCAAGGGGCGCAGCGCGATGGTTTCCTGGCCTTTGAGCAGCGGGCGGCAGGCGTCGGTAAGCAGTAGCGACTGGCCGCGCACGATATCGACCACCAGCAGCTTGCGCGCTACCAGCTGTCGAATGATGGAGCGCCAGCCTTTCTGGTTCAGCTCGCGGCCAATGCCGAAGGTGGACAGCTTGTCGTGGCCAAAGTGGGTGACGCTGGCGTTGGGCCGCCCCAGCAAGACGTCGATCACGTGGCTGGCGGCAAAGCGCTGGCCAACGCGATAAATGCAGGACAGCAGCTTTTGCACCTGCACGGTGGCATCAAAGGTGGAGGGCGGGCGCTGGCAGTTGTCGCACTGGCCGCAGGGCTGGGAGGCTTCGCCAAAGTAGCCGAGGATTTGCTGGCGGCGGCAGCTGGCGGTTTCGCAGTAGCCCAGCATGGCGTCGAGCTTGCTGAGCTCTACCTGCTTTTGCTGTTCCGGGCTGTCGCCGGACTCGATCATCTGCGTCAGCTGCACCATATCGTTCAGGCCGTAGCATAGCCAGCTGGTAGACGGCAGACCGTCGCGGCCGGCACGGCCGGATTCCTGATAGAAGTTTTCCGGGCTTTTAGGCAAGTCGATATGGGCGACAAAGCGCACGTCTGGCTTATCGATACCCATACCGAAAGCAATGGTGGCCACCATCACCAGGCCGTCTTCGCGCAGGAAGGCGCGCTGGTTGGCCTCGCGCTCGGCGTGGCTCATGCCCGCGTGGTAAGGCAAAGCGCGGATGCCGTTTTCGCATAGCCACTGCGCGGTATCGTCCACGCGCTTGCGCGACAGGCAGTACACAATGCCGGAAGCGCCGGGGTAGTCGTTTTCTATAAAGGCGAGCAGCTGTTTCTTGGCGCTGTCTTTTTCGACTACCTGATAAAACAGGTTGGGCCGGTCAAAGCTGGTAACAAACTGGCGCGCGTCTTGTAGCTGCAGGAAATGCAGCATGTCGGCGCGGGTTTCCGCGTCGGCGGTGGCGGTAAGCGCGATGCGCGGCACCTGCGGCCAACGTTGGAACAACACACCCAGCTGCTGGTATTCAGGACGGAAGTCGTGGCCCCACTGGCTGACACAATGCGCCTCGTCGATGGCAAACAGGCTGATTTGCGGCAGGCTGGCCAGAAAGTCGAGAAAGCGCGGGCTGAGCAGGCGCTCTGGCGCCACGTACAGCAAGTCCAGATCGCCATAGCGGGCCGCGTAGGCAATATCGCGTGCGTCGTCCTGGCTGGTGGCCGAATTCAGGCAGGCCGCTTTTACCCCGGCTTCGCGCAGGGCGGCGACCTGGTCCTGCATCAGGGCGATGAGCGGGGATACCACCACCGCCACACCCGGCCGCAGCAGGGCAGGAATCTGGAAACACAGGCTTTTGCCACCGCCGGTAGGCATGAGTACCAGCGCATGGCCGCCCTGCGACACATGGTCGATGATATCGGCCTGCATACCGCGAAAGGCGGGGTAGCCAAAGGTGTTCTGGAGTAGGTTAAGTGCGTCCTGCATTGGCTTTCCTGCGAGAAGACCGCCATTGTACGCAAAAAAAGCGGCCACCCGAGGATGGCCGCGCACAATAAATACCTAGAGACAAAGTGAAACAATGAAGAGTGATGGCACTCGAACGCTTCGAATACTGCACGCCGGCCAAGTTCCCACCGCTTTGGCTTTACCGGCGAGTATGCGAGACTTCTTGCCATTCATTGCCCAGCGAGCCACACCATGAAGCCATACCTGATCCCCGCCCTCTTGCTTGCCAGCGTCCTGGCAGGCTGTGCCACGGCACCACACCCTGCCTCGCCGCCGACCACCAGGCCTGGCGCTGGCGGCCTGGGCAACCAGCCCGCCCCTGCCGGCAAACCGCTAGCCATCCCCAACGCCGAATGGGTGATCATGGGGGTAACACCCAACGGGAATATCCTGCACGAAGTCGATAAGCTGAGCCTGCAACGCCGGGGCACGCTGGTGCAGTTTCGCGACCGCAAAACCATCTTCAACCCCAAAAAAGAGAACTTCCTGAATACGCCGCGCCACAAACAGTCGATAAACCACTGGGAAGTAGACTGCGCTGCCGCCACATTCCGCCTGAACCGTATGATTTTGCTGGATGATAATGGCCGGGAAATCATTAACCGCACCTATAATGACAACGAAATTCGTGCCATGCCGGTGGTTCGCCAGTCGGCTGGTTTCCAGCAAGTAGACTATGTATGCAAACAACAGGGCTAATACCCCGGGCAAAACAGGCTAGCTGGCAAACTTGCGGCCAACCCCGTGTCAGGCGGTAACCGTTTTTATGTAAAGGGTGATCATGCGTCGTGTGGTATTCAATCAGAAAGGCGGGGTGGGCAAGTCCACCATTACCGTAAACCTGGCTGCGGCCGCGGCACAGGCTGGCAAGCGGGTATTGCTTATCGACCTGGACCCGCAAGGGAACGCCAGCCACTACCTGACCGGCAGCCAAACGCCGCCGGCAGGCAATGCAGCGGGCTTTTTCAACCAGATGCTGACCATCAGCATGTTTGAAAAAGCCCCGGCAGAGTTTATCGCCCCTACCGCCCATGCGGGCCTGGACCTGCTGGCGTCCCACCCGGAGCTCACCGAGCTGATGGTCAAGCTGGAGGCCCGCTACAAGATGTTCAAACTGCGCGAGGTGCTGTTGCAGCTGGACACCAGCTACGACGAAATCTGGATAGACACGCCGCCGGCGCTGAACTTCTACACCCGCTCGGCGCTGATTGCCGCGCAGCGCTGCCTGATTCCGTTCGACTGCGATACCTTCTCTCGCCACGCCCTGCTGGGCCTGCTGGACAGCGCCGCCGAGATCCGCGCCGACCACAACCCCGAGCTGCAGATAGAAGGCATCATCGTAAACCAGTACCAGCCACGTGCCAGCCTGCCGGCACGCATGGTGCAAGCCCTGCGCGATGAAGGCCACCCGGTGCTGTCGCCGCCGCTGTCCGCATCGGTAAAAATCCGCGAATCGCACGAGCGCAGCCTGCCCATGGTTTACCTGGACCCGAAACACAAGCTGGCGCAGGAGTTCACCCAGCTGTACCAGAACCTGGCAACAGGCTGATTTGCCGCGCCTGATGGCTGCACCATGAAACCCGACCAGAAAACCCGGCTCACCTGGCTAGGCAGCATCGTGCTGGCGCTGGGTATCTGGCTGCTGGCCATGGTGCTGCAAGCGCGCGAAAACCAGAATACCTACCGCAAGCAGCTCCTGACACAAGCCACGCTGCAGCTGGAGCACCTGACCCAGCGGATACAGCAACTCACCCAGGCCGGGCAAACCGCCACCGAGCTGCTGGTCAGCACCAACGACCGCACCGTACACAATAGTTTTGAGCATTACGCCCCCTATGTACTGGCCTCCAGCGAAGCATTCGACTTTGTTGCCCTGATAGAGCGCATCTCGCCCGCCCAGCGCCAAGCCATAGAAGAACAGCAAAGCCTGAGCATCCGCGAGTTTAAAGGCGGCCAACTAGGCAATGCCGGCCCGCGTGCCATGCACTTTGTCGCCACCCTGCAGCACCCGGACGATGGCAAGGCGCTGCCCTCTCGGCTGGACCTGGGCGCCGAGCCCGCCATCTACCACACGCTAGTGCAAGCCAGTGCCAGCGGGCAGCCGGTGATCGCGCGCATCCATGCCGGCAACCTGCAACGCATGGCCGTTTTTTTCAGCCCCAAGGCCAAATCGCAAGCCATCATGGTGATGTTCGGCCTGAATAACGATGCGCTACTGGCCAAGCTGAACAAAGACACGCCGCCCCCCCTGCAACTGCGGCTTCGCCTGCTGCTAAACGATAACCCGCCACAGCTGATAGCAGACAGCCACCCTGGCCAAGCTACCACGGCACTGCCGTTGCTCAGCGCCAGCCGCATCATCGGTGGCCAACGTATCAGCTTTGAACTGAGCCCGCTCAATGACAGCCTGCACAGCGCGGACCAGCAACTGCCACTGGCGCTGGGTGCGCTATTGGCACTAGGTGTACTGATTGCCGGCGGGCGCTACTACAACCGGAGCAACCTGCGGGAAATCCACAGCCAGAACAGCACACTGTCCATGCTGCAACAAAGTAATCAGACACTGCGCCTGCACCATGCCCAGCAACAACAACGCATCAAGCCGCTGCAAGAGGCCGAAGAACGCTACCGCCATGCACTCCACGATGCCGCTGATGGCATGTTGCTGCTATCTGCGCAGGGCGAAGTACTGGAAGTGAACCCCGCCGCCGCCGCCCTGATAGGCCAGCCACGCGACGCCCTGCTGCAGCTACCGGCCGGTGCGCTGATTAGCGAGCTGCACTGCCGCAATGGCCTGCGCTTCGAGCAGCACGCCAGCCCCCTGCTCGGGCTGCCGTTTGAGGCCATGCTGATCTGCGACCAGTCGTTCATGCTGCAAGTAGAACTCAGCCTGAGCCTGATCCGCCCGCAGCTATCCGAGCCGGTCTACCTGGTGGTATGCCGCAATATTGCAGCCCGCAAGGAGCGCGAGGCCGCGCTGATCCGCCTGAAAGACTCGCTGGCCGAGCGGGTAGAAACGCAGAACCGCCAGCTTACCGCCCTGCTGGATGCCAGCCCCATGGCCATGGCGTATATCGTGGACCGCCAGTTCAAACAGGTAAACAAGGCTTTCCTGGAGCTGTTTGCCCGCGAAGAAAGCAGCACCGTAGACCACTCTACCCGCCTGATCTACGACAGCGACGAACACTACCTACGCACCGGCCGCCTGATTTACCCCCTGCTATACGAAGGCCAGGTCACGCAGAACACCCTGCGGCTGCAGCGCGGCGACGGCAACACCCTGTGGGTAAACATGTACGGCCGCGCCGTGAAGTCGGACACCCCCGGCCTGGGCTCGGTGTGGCTGTATCAGGACATTTCTACCCAGCGCAATACCGAAGAAGCACTGCGCCAGGCACGCGACCTGGCAGAAGAAACCAGCCGTGCCAAAACCGAATTCCTGGCCAATATGTCGCACGAGCTGCGCACGCCGCTGCACGCCATTCTGGGCTTTGCCGAAATGGGCGAGGCACGTAGCCACGGCGGCGACGGCACCAAGATCGCCCACTGCTTCGAGCGCATCCACAATAGCGGCAGCCGGCTGCTATCGCTGCTGAACGACCTGCTGGACCTGGCCAAGATGGAAGTCGGCAAGATGGACTACCAACTCTCGCGCAGCGACCTGGAGCAGGTCGTACGCGAAGCGGTAGAAGACCTGCGTGGCCAGGCCAGCCAATGCCACGTCACCCTGGTACAGCTCCCGGCACCCTCGCGGCTACTGGCAGAAATGGACCCGTTCCGCATAGGCCAGGTCGTGCGCAACCTGCTGGCCAACGCCATCAAGTTCAGCCCGCGTGGCAGCCGGGTGGAAATCGGTTTCAGCCTGACACCCGGCCAACCCGGCCTGGTGAATGTGTACGTACGCGACCACGGCCCCGGCGTGCCCCCGGGCGAACAAGAGCGTATCTTCGACAAATTCATCCAGAGCAGCCTCACCAAGACCGGTGCCGGCGGCACCGGCCTGGGCCTGGCCATCAGCCGCGAAATCATTAGCGCCCACCAGGGCCTGATATCTGTTCACAATGCCGCCGACGGTGGCGCCATTTTCAGCTTCACACTGCCGCAAACACACAGCGTGTCGCACAAGGAGAGCTAAGCATGGGCAAGCGCCTGCTATTGGTAGACGATGAGCCATTTAATCTGGAACTGATGACCGAGCTGCTGCAAGACGCCGGCTACGACACGGTGCAGGCCGAAGATGGCGAAAGCGCGTGGCAGATACTGCAGCAAGAAGGCGAGACTTTTTCTGCCGTCTTGCTGGATAAAATGATGCCGGGGATCAGCGGCTTTGACCTGCTGCGCCGCATGAAATCGTCTGGCAAGCTGGCTTTTGTGCCCGCCATCATGCAAACCGCCGTCGGGGCGGCTTCCAGCGTGCAGGAAGGTTTGTCGTCCGGTGCTTTTTATTACCTGACCAAGCCTTTCTCGCGCGACATGCTGCTGGCCGTGGTGGCCGCCGCCGCCGTGCACTGGGACCGCCACCAGCATTTTAAAGAGCTGGCCAGCCAGCAAGCCGGTGCGCTACGACACATGAACAGCGCCAGTTTCAGCTTTCACAACCTGCAAGAAGCGCAGCATGTTACCTCGCTGCTGGCCAAGGCCAGCCCGCAGCCAGAGAAAGTCGCCACTGGCTTGTTCGAGCTCATCGTCAACGCCATCGAGCACGGCAACCTGGAAGTCAGCTACCAGGAAAAAACCCGGCTGCAAAGCCAGGACCAATGGGAAAGCGAGCTGGAAAAACGCCTGACCGACCCGCGCATGGGCCAGCGCCGCGTGTATGTAGACATGACGCGCGATACGCATGCGCTGCGCTTTACCATCCGCGATGAAGGCCAGGGTTTTGACTGGCAAAACTTTCAGGACAGCGCACCGGACACGCTACTGTCCAGCCATGGCCGCGGCATCCTGATTGCCCGCAAGCTGTCGTTCGACCAGCTGGACTACCTGGGCAACGGCAATACCGTGGTGGCTACCAGCTACCTGGCCACCCAGTAAGGCTGCCAGCCCTGGCGCAGGGTAGCCAGCTGCACATCCTGCCCCAGCTTCAGCTGCACCGCGCCCTGGGTATCGGTACGCCATAGCGTGATGCCCGCCGCGCCCAGGCTGGCCAGTACCTCGGCATGCGGGTGGCGATAGCGGTTCATATAACCGGCACTCACGATACCGTGCAGCGGCTGTACCGTGGCCAGCCAGGCGGCGCCGCTAGCGGTACGGCTGCCATGGTGGCCCAGCACCAGCACCTGGCTGCGCAGGGCCGCGCCGTATTGCCGCACCAAGGTTTCTTCTACTGCCAAAGTGGCATCGCCGGTCAGCATCAGCGCCTGTGTGGGGGTGGCCACCCGCAGCACACAGCTCAGCGCATTGTCCTCGCCCTGGCTAGCTGGCGTGGGCCACAGCACGTCAAAGCGTATACCGTCCCACGCCCAGCTTTGCCCGGCCAGGCAAGGTTGGCCGCGCCAGCCGGCCGCACTGCCTGGCTGCCCCCGAAAAAGCTGCCGCACCGGCAGCTGGGGCAACAGGGTCTCGGCCGCACCGTCGTGGTCGTTATCGTGATGCGATAGCAGCAAGGCATCCAGCTTTGCCACGCCATGCGCGTGCAGTACCGGCAGCAGCACTCGCCCGGCGTCCCCTGCACCCGTATCAAACAGCACATCGTGCTGCGCGGTACGCATTAACACCGCCAGCCCCTGCCCCACGTCGATTACCTCGGCCCACAGCTCGCCTGCTGGCGGGCGCGGTGCACGGTACAGCAGCAGCGGTAATAGCAGCACCACGCCCCAGCTACGCCAGGCGCGGCCCAAGGGCAGTAGCCATACCAGGCTACCCAGCAAGCCCGCCGGCAACAGCTGCCACGGGAGTAATGGCCGGCGGTAAGGCGGCCACTGCGCCAGCCAGTCCACCCCCCACCAGAAGGCATGCGCTACCCAGCCGGCCAGCCAGGCCAGGCTGTCCAATGGCAAGGCTGCGGCCAACAATACCAGCGGGGTCAACACGAAAGACACCAGCGGAATAGCCAGTGCATTGGCCAGCGGCGACAACCAGGGAAAGCTGCCAAACAGCCACAACAGCGGCACGAATGATGCCAGCGTGGCGCGCCACTGCGCCCACAACGCCGTTTGCCAGGCAGACGGGCGCTGCCGCAAGCCCACCTCGCCCACAATCAGCGCGCCCACCAAGCCAAACGACAACCAGAACCCCACGGCCAGCACCGCAAACGGGTCCAGTAGCAAAACTACCGTTAGCGCTGCCAGCCACACCTGCAAGGCCGACAGGCCACGCTGCAGCGCCAGGGCCACGCACACGGTGAGCAGCATCCATACAGTGCGCTGTGTGGGTACCGAAAAGCCCGCCAGCAGCGCATAAAACACCGCCGCACTGGCCCCCACCCACAGCGGCAGGCTAGCCGGTATCTGCCGCCAAAGGCGCCGCAACAGGCTGGCAGCCCCGGCCACCAGCGCAGCCACCAGGGTGATGTGCAAACCCGATACGCTGACAATATGCGTCAGGCCGGTAGCCGACAGGGCGCCCCATTCTGCGCGGTCTATGCCCTGCTGTGCCCCCACCGCCAGCGCCGCCAGCAAAGCACCATCGCGCAGCGCCCCCTGGCCGGCCAGGCGCACGGCAATGCGCTCGCGCAGTGCATCCAGCCAAGCCTGCGCATCCACCCCCATAGCGGGCAGCGCATGCCGTGCCTTACCCACCGTGCCGGTGGCCAGCACCCCCTCGCCCCAGAACCAGCGCTCGGCATCGAAGCCCGCTACGTTGGCCGCACCGTGCGGCTGGCGTAGCCTTACTGACAGTTCCCAGCGGCTGCCGGCCGGCCAGGGCCGCTGGCGGTAATCGTTCAGCAGCAGTAGCGGCGGCACCGCCACCTCGGCCTGCTGCACCTCAAAGCGCAAGCGCGTACCAAACTCGCCCGGGTCGGCCAGGCCGCGCACCACACCCTGCACCTGCAGCACGCTACCGGCCAGCGCCGGGTCCAGCCGCTGCGCCAGGCGCAGCTCGGCACGCCAGCTGGCGTAGCTCAGCCCCAGGCTGAACCACAGCAAGGCACACAGCCAGGCGCGGCGGCTGCGCCACCACAGCGGCCACACCATCAGCCATAGCGCCGGCAGCAAAAACCACGGCGGCAGCACAGGGAGCAGCGCACACAGCACCACCCCGGCGCCCAGGAAAGCAAGCTTGTACATGGCGCCATGCTAGCCAGCACATTTATCGACAGGCAAAGCAGTTGCCGCGCACGGTGCGATACCGTATCTTCGCCGCGTCAAAAAAGGAAAAACCATGCACGCCACGCCCCTGTACTGCGCCGAAAGCGCCCGCCGCGACACCGCCGAAAGGTTGGCCGCACGCTTTGCCCTGCCGCTGGTAAAACAGCGCCCGGACACTGGCTACTGGCTGGAGCTGGGGCCGGAAAGACTGGAGCTGGTCACCACCGGCAAGCACGGCGCGGTGTACGCCGAGTTTGTCGAAGGTGCCGCCAAGCACCGCCGCGAGCAAGGCGGCGGCCGCGGCCAACCGGTGGCCAAGGCGGTGGGGCTGAAAGGCGCCAAAGACCTGCCGCACATTGTGGACGCCACCGCCGGCCTGGGCGGCGACAGCTTTGTGCTGGCCACCCTGGGCTGCCAGGTCACGCTGCTGGAGCGCTCCCCCGTGGCCGCTGCGCTGCTGTTCGACGCACTGGAACGCGCTAGCGTGCACCCGGACACCCAGGACATCGTGGCGCGCATGACGCTGATCCACACCAACGCCATAGACTGGCTGGCGCAGCAGGCCGAGCTGCCGTGGGCGCAGCGCCCCGATGTGGTGTTTGTCGACCCCATGTTCCCCGACACCGACAAGAAAAGCGCCGCCGCCAAGAAAGGCATGCAGGCCTTCCAGCACGTGATTGGCGACGACATGGACAGCGCCGCGCTGCTGGAAGCCGCCATCGCCGCCGCCACTGGCCGCGTGGTGGTAAAACGCCCGCAGCGCGGCGTGCCGATCGAAGGCGTGAAACCATCAGTGGTGCTGGACGGCAAATCCACCCGTTTCGACCTGTACGTGATCAAGGCACTGCGCCCGCAGGACTTTGTCGGCCGCGAGTAGCACAACAGATTCACCCGGCCGTACCCGTGCAGGCCCAACCCTGTTTTATCGACAATCACGCACATGGCAGCATGCGGTTTACCTTGACCGTCACGGAGTGATCGCTGCCATGAGCCACCCCATCAAACAGATTGTGCTGATCGAGACCCTGCCTGGCCGTGCCGAAGAACAAGTACAGGCTTTTGCCTGGCTTGCACCGCAAGTACGCGCAGAAGCCGGCTGCCTGAGCTATCAACTACACCGCGTCAGCGGCCAGGAAAACAGCTTTGTCCTGACCGAAACCTGGGCCAGCGCCGCCGCATTGGCCGCGCACGATGCCAGCGAGCACATGCAGGACGCCGCATCGTGGCTGGCCAGCTTTCGCGCCGGCCCCGCACGCGTACTCACCCTGGGCGAGATGCACCCTGCAGTGGCGCAAGCCAAGCCGGCGGCAGGTAAGCCGTTCATACCTAAGCATTACCTGGGATTCAGCTTATTCTTCGGCATCGTGCTGAGTGTCTTTTGCCAAGCGTACCTACCTGGCACCATCAAAAGCCTGACATCGGTGGGATGCGTCTTTTTGATTTTGTACCTGTTCACTACCGCCAAGGAAAAAGGCTGGCTGCGTTGATTCGGGTACCCCTCCTGATGCGGCCAACCCTCCCGGCCTGACACGCGCTGCGCTACACTGCCCACCCCGTGTCTGGCGCACAGGCGGCACAGACCGCCACGCCACCTTGTCACCCCGCTGATGGAGCCTGCTGATGTCTGTTTTTACCCTGGAAATGAAAGTACGCGATTACGAATGCGATATGCAGGGCATCGTTAACAATGGCGTGTACTTCAACTACCTGGAACACGCCCGCCACGAGTTTTTGCTGGAAAAAGGCATCGACTTTGCCCAGCTGGCGCGCGACAAAGTGAACCTGGTGGTAGTGCGCGCCGAGCTGGACTACAAAGGCTCGCTCACCAGCGGCGACCGCTTCGCCGTGACCGTGGCCTTCGAAGCGGTATCCAAAGTACGCTTCGGCTTTCGCCAGCAGGTCATCCGCCTGGCCGATAACAAAGTAGTACTGGAAGGCCTGATCGTGGGCACCGCCATCAACGAACGCGGCCGCCCGGCCATCCCGGCAGACTTCGCTGCCAGCCTGGCCGGGTAAAGCCCAGCCCTCTCCCCGCCCTGGTCATCACCGGGGCGTTTTTGTTACCACCGATACCACACCCTGCCTCCTCTTGCCTTTTCAGTGTTTACATCTGAATGCGCTCTATGCATACTCGAATCAGATATGACAAGGAGGTGCAACGTGAGTCAGCAAATGGCCCCCCTTTCTGCCCGCATACCGGCAGATCTCTACACCTGGTTGGCCGCATTGCAGCTGGATGGTGCCGCCACCACCAGCGACAAGCTGCGCATTCTGCTAGGCCAGCTCAAGAAAGAAGAAGACATCCTGGCCGACCCGGCCCAGGCCCACGTGTGGCTAGGCGAACGCCTTTATCCACTGCGCCAGGCGCTTAACCGTATCGAGCTGCAAAGCGGGCAGCATAGCGATGCCGTCACCTTGCTGCTACAGCACAGCACCCAACTGATGGCGCTGCTGCTGGCCAGCAAGCCACACACCCAGGCGCAAGCCACCGCGCTGGAAGCACAACTGGTCAGCCACACATTGCATATGGCCGAACTTTTACTGCGCCAGGGGCTGGGCCAGCAGCATGCCAGCTATGACCCCGGCGTGATTCAACAGGGCCTAGGCGGCATCCTGGCCCTGGCCGCGTTGTACACCACACCAAGGAGCGAGACATGAGCGACACGCTGAAAACCAGGGTTGGCCGCATTATCGCCGGCAGCGTCAATGCCCTGCTGGACCACATCGAAGACCAGCAACCCGACGCCATGATGTTGCAAAGCCTGCGCGAACTGGACACCCTGCTGGACGATGTCGGCCACGAGCTGGGCAAGACCTCGGCCAACCTGCATCTTGCCCGCCAGCAGCATGCCCGGCTGAATCAGCAACACCAGACGCTGGCCGAGCATATCGAGCATGCTCTCGCCGAAGGGCGCGACGATCTGGCCCAGGCCGCCATTGCGCGGCAGATGGATATCGAAGCGCAGCTGCCGGTGATGGACGCCAGCCTGGCCGAGCTGCACGCCAGCGAACAGGCACTGGCAGGCTATGTGGCCGCCTTGCAGGGCAAGAAGCGCGAGCTTGCTGACACCTTGCAGGCTTATCAGCTCAGCCGTCGGCAAGCGGCCACCCCCGCCAGCACAGCCACCGAACCGGGTATCGGACATCGCCTGGAACAAGTGACCCGTGGCTTTGAAAACGTCTACCAGCGCCAGACCGGCCTGAGCCTGAACCATGCCCAAGCCAGCTTGCAGCAGGCCAGCCAGCTGCAAACGCTAGACACCCTGGTGCGCGAACAGCAGATTGCCGAACGCCTGGCCCGTATCAAGGCAGGCAAGGCATGAGCTGGTTCACCGCCACGGCCACCTGGCCATTCTGGGTAGCCCTGCTGCTGATTCTGGGTATCGCCCTGCTGGAAGGTATCGGCCTGTTGCTGGCCGTGAGCCCCAGCAATGCCGTGGATGCCTGGCTACCGGACTTCGATGACGCCGAATGGCTGGGCCGCCTGCTGGGCTGGCTGCACCTGGGCCGGCTGCCCTCCCTGATCTTGCTGTTGCTGTTTCTGACCGGCTTTGCCTTGTTCGGCTTCGCCCTGCAGCACCTGCTGCTAGCGCTAACCGGTCACGCGCTGCCAGCCGTGCTGGCCGGTGTGCTTGCCATCCCGGCAGGTATCACCACCACCCGCAGCCTGGGCGGCATGCTTGCACGCATCTTGCCCAGGGATGAAAGCAGCGCTGTTAGCGAGCACAGCTTTGTTGGCCGCAGCGCCATCATTAGCGCCGGCCATGCCCGTCGCGGGCTCGCCGCCCAGGCACGGGTAAAAGACCAGCATGGCCGCACACACTTTCTGATGGTGGAGCCCGATCTGGAAGACGAGCTGCTGAACGAAGGCAGCGAAGTACTGCTGGTCAGCAAGCCCGGCAGCTTCTATCGCGCCATCCACCATCCGTACCCCAATCAACCGTCCGATACAACACAACACTAAGGAACCCCGGATATGGACAACCTGATAGGCATTGGCAGCATCGCCGCTATCCTCTTGCTGGTACTGGTGACCATCGGTGTCATCTTTGCCCGGCTTTACAAGCGTGCCACCAAGGAAATCGCTTTCGTGCGCACCGGCCTGGGTGGCCAGAAAGTCATCATGGACGGCGGCGCCATCGTGCTGCCGGTGTTCCACGAGCGCGTGCTGGTGAACATGAACACCCTGAAACTGGAAGTACTGCGCCAGGGCAAGGAAAGCCTGATTACCAAAGACCGCATGCGCGTAGACGTCACCGCAGCGTTCTTTGTGCGCGTCAAACAGACCGAAGAAGCCATCAGCACCGCAGCACAAACCCTGGGTGCCCGTACCATGAGCCCGGATGAACTCAAGTCGCTGGTAGAAGACAAGTTTGTCGACTCGCTGCGCGCCACCGCCGCCACCATGTCGATACAGGATCTGCAGGACATGCGCCGCGACTTTGTACAAGCCGTACAAAATGCGGTGGCCGAAGATCTGGAAAAGAACGGCCTGGAGCTGGAGTCGGTCTCGCTGACCAGCCTGGACCAGACCGACAAGCAGTTCTTTAACCCCAATAATGCCTTTGATGCCGAAGGCCTGACCCGGCTGACCGAACAGACCGAAGCCCGCCGCAAGCAGCGCAACGATGTAGAGCAGGACACCGAAGTACAGGTACGTACCAAAAATCTGGAAGCCACGCGCCTGAAACTGACTATCGACAAGGATCAGGAATTCGCCAGCCTGTCGCAGACACGTGAAATCGAAACCTTGCGCGCCGAACAAACCGCCCAGATTGCCACCCAGCAAGCCGAACGCAACCGCGAAGCCGAATCGGCCAAAATCGAGGCCGAGCGCCAGGTAAGCCAGAAGCGTATCGAAGCCGAGCGCGAAATACGTTCGGCGGAAATCGACAAGAACCTGGCAATCCAGAGCCGCGAAATCGAGCTGGAACGCCAGACCGAGGTAAAGCGTGCCGAACAGCGCAAGCAGGTGGAAATGGCGCGCCAGGACATGCAGATTGCCATTGCCAATAAGTCGCGCGAACAGTCAGAAGCGGACGCTGCGGCCAACCAGGCGCGTGCAGAGGCCGTGAAAGCCGAAGAGGCGGTGAACACCGCCCGCGAAGTGGCGGTGGCCGAGCGGGACAAGGAAATCCAGCTGATCGATGCCGCCAAGGATGCAGAACAGAATGCCATCGCCGTGAAAGTAGCGGCCAATGCAGAAAAAGAAGCCGCAATCGACCGCGCCGAAGCACTAACGATTGAAGCGCAGGCCAAGCAGGCCGCAGCACTGGCCGAGGCCGAAGGCCGCCGCGCCATCAATAACGCGCTGAACACGCTGTCTGCAGCCCAGATCGACCTGCAAGTACGCACCCTGCTGCTACAGCAACTACCGGCCATCCTGGAACAGGCAGTACGGCCGATGGAAAAAATCGACTCCATCCGCATCTTCCAGGCCAACGGCCTGCCCGGCGCTACGGGCAGCAGCTCTGACGGTGGTACCGGTTCACAGGCAACCTTTCCGGAGCAAGTGATGAACTCGGCCCTGCAATACCAGATCGCCAAGCCCATCGTGGATGCCGTGATGAAGGACGCCGGCCTGTCCAACGATGGCATCACCGGCATGGCCACCGTGCTATCCGGCATGCTGGGCAAGGCGGACAACGCAACAGCGCTGGACGCAAAAGGCTAAGGGATAATGTGGCCGTTTAAGCCAACGGCCATACTCGCCACGCCTTATCACACCCTATCTGTACCGTGATAGCACCCGCTGTCCGTCGGAACCTGCAGGCGCGGCGTCCTGCCGTAATCGCGCAGCACCTGCGCCACCCGCAGCCGGTAATCGGCAAACACCCCACCCCGCCCCGCCTGCTGTGCCATTTGGTGCGCCTCCAGCTGCCGCCAGGCGGCCACCGCCTGCTCGTCACGCCAGTAGGATAAGGACAACATGCTTGTGTCTGGCACGCTGCAGGCGTTCGCTGCTGCTCACCGCGCCGGGGCGGCAGTTCCGGCAACAACAGCTGGGCTTGCAGCGATAGCCCGGCACCGCCCGTGCTGTCATCAACCGTCACAAAGCGTTACCCTGTTAGTGCAAACGCTTGGCTGCAAACGTGGTCAAATAGCGGCAATAAACGAATCATCAAGGGAGTACACACCATGAAATCCAGACAAATCCTGATCGCCGGCATGCTGACCATGGTGGCACTTACCGGCTGTGCTACCAGCTCCGACTCGGCACAGGTGTACAGTAAAGGCCAGATGCGCCAGATTCACGAAGTGGAATACGGCAAGATTCTGGACATCAAGAACGTGAAGATGGAAGGCGACAAGAACGACCTGCTGACCCTGGGCGGCACCGCACTGGGCGGCCTGGCCGGTAGCAATATCGGTAAAGGTAGCGGCTCGGTAGCCGGCGCCATCGTGGGTGCCATGGCCGGTGGCCTGGCCAGCGAAGCCGTACAGCGCAATAACACCAAAAACGCCTACGAGCTGACCGTGCAAATGGAAAAAGGCCGTACCGTGTCCATCGTGCAGGAAGCCGATGTGGTCCTGAGCGTAGGCCAGCGCGTGAAGGTGATTACCGGCGGCGGCACTGCCCGCGTTCTGCCACTGTAAGCGCCCCCGCCAGCCACCCCAACGGTGGCGGTTTTATCACCCCGGTAAGCCCAGGCTACCGGGGTTTTGCTTTATGGCGCGGGCAGCGCGCTGGACAGCCAGCCTGCGACGGGGTAGTCTGCCGCCCTTTTTTCCTTATAAAACAATAAGTTTGTATATACAAATGTTTGCCATCCCTGTCGCTATTACCCTGATGCTGGCCCTGTCGCTGGCGCGTACCCATGTTGTCATCAGCCTGATCGTCGCCGCCCTGGTGGGCGGCCTGCTCGGCGGGCTGGACCTGCCGCAAACGTTGGCCGCATTTAACAAAGGCATTACCGGCGGCGCCTCGGTGGCGCTGTCTTACGCCCTGCTGGGCGCCTTTGCCGTGGCCATTGCCAAATCCGGCCTGCCACACGCCCTGGCCGACGCCGCCGTGCGCCAGCTGCAAAACAACAGCAGCCAGCAACGGCTGAAGTGGCTGATGATCGCCCTGCTGGCCGTGGTGAGCGTGATGAGCCAGAACCTGGTGCCCATCCACATTGCCTTTATCCCCTTGCTGGTGCCACCGCTGCTGTACGTGATGGCGCGCCTGCAGCTGGACCGCCGCCTGGTGGCCTGCGTGATTACCTTTGGCCTTACCACGCCGTATATGCTGTTTCCGGTGGGCTTTGGCGAAATTTTTCTGAAGCAGATTCTGCTGGGCAATATCGAAAAAGCCGGCATGCACGTGGCGGATGTGAACGTGATGCACGCCATGGCCATCCCCGCCGTGGGCATGCTGGCCGGCCTGCTGCTGGCGGTGTTTGTCAGCTACCGTAAGCCACGCCAGTACAGCCTGGGCAAGATCGAACACGCCGAGCGTACCCACGCCAAGGTTGGCCGCAAGTCGCTGCTGACCTCGCTGTTTGCCATTGCCGCCGCGTTTGGCGTGCAGCTGTATAGCGACTCGATGATGCTGGGCGCGCTGGCCGGCTTTCTGCTGTTCATCGCCAGCGGCGTGGTGAAGTGGGGCGACGCCGACAGCGTGTTTAGCGACGGCATGAAAATGATGGCCATGATCGGTTTCATCATGATCACCGCCCAGGGCTTTGCCGAAGTGCTGCAAGCCACCGGCCAGATTGGCGAGCTGGTGAAGGTATCGGCCGATCTGTTTGGCCATAGCCGTGGTGCAGCGGCGTTTGCCATGCTGTTTGTCGGCCTGCTGGTGACCATGGGCATTGGCTCGTCGTTTTCCACCGTGCCTATCCTCACCGCCATCTATGTGCCGCTGTGCCTGCAGCTGGGCTTTTCGCCCATGGCCACTGTGTCGATTATCGGCACCGCCGGGGCGCTGGGCGATGCCGGCTCGCCGGCGTCCGATTCCACACTGGGGCCAACATCGGGCCTGAACGTGGACGGCCAGCACGACCACATGCGCGATACCGTGATCCCTACCTTTCTGCATTACAACCTGCCGCTGTTGGCCGCAGGCTGGGTAGCGGCCATGGTGCTGTAAGCGATAAACGGTGGGGCTGCGCTACAATGCGGGTCAAACATTGACGGAACACGCCATGGAATCGCGCCTCACCGAGCTGGAAATCAAGGTCGCCCTGCAGGACGACCTGCTGGACACGCTCAACCTCACTATCGCCCGCCAGCAGCAGCAGATCGACCTGCTGCAAGAGCAGCTGCGCCACCTGTACCGCATGCAGCAGGCCGGCAACCAGCCAGAAGAGCAGCGCTCGCTGCGCGACGAGATTCCGCCGCATTACTAAGCCGGCCCCCTCCCCCTGAAGGATTCAGCATGAGCACCCCCTTGCAACTGGCCCAGACGCTGGCACCGCTACTGGCCGGCCACTGCTGGGCCATCGGTGGCAGCACCCTGCTGCAACACCTGGACCTGGTGGAACAGCCACGCGACCTGGACATCGTGACCACCGCAGCCGACTTTGCCGCCGTGCACGCCGTCCTGGCGGCGCGTGGCCAGGACATCACGCCGCCACCGCATCCGCAATACACCACCCGCCACTTTGCCCGCTTCGATATGGGCAATGGCCTGAGCGTAGACCTGATCGCCGATATGGCCATCAAGCTGGAAAAAGGCAGCTACCGTTGGCCGTTTGACGCCAGTGCCCGCTTCGAGGCAGACGGCCTGCCGTGGTGCTGCCCGGAAGACTGGGCGCTGCTGTACCGGCTGATGGGGCGCGAGGAGCAAACCGAAGCGCTGGACGAATGGCTGAACGAATACGGCGTACAACACCCGCAGCGGCTTGCGGCCAACCTGTTTGCCCAGTACCCCGCCAGCGCCATGCAGCCAGCCCCTGACTGGTGGCCGTGGGACGAATGAGACCTCGCCTCGCCACGCTACTGCTCAGCCTTGCCCTGTTAGGTGGCCATGCCTACGCCGGCCGCGTGGTACACCTGGCCAGCACCGACTACCCGCCCTACTTTTCGCCGCAGCTGCCGGGCGACGGCGTGGTGGCGGCCATTACCCGTGCCGCGCTGGCCAAGCATGGCCATACGTTGAAACTGCACTACCGGCCATGGGCCAGGCTGATGGCCGAGGTGCAGGCGGGGCAGTTTGATGGCGTGATGGCGGTGTGGTACGAACCGGCGCGCGCCGAATACCTGCATTACAGCCAGCCACTGGTCAACACGGTGATGGGTTTTTACGGGCGCGTGGACAAACCGCTGCCAACCCAGCCGCTGTCCGGGCTGCGCACCCGTGTTATCGGCACCGTGCGCGGCTACAAGAACCCGGATGCATTCGACAGCGCGGGCCTGAAGCAAGAGTTGGCCGCAGACGACCTGACCAACCTGCGCAAGCTGGCCGCCGGGCGGCTGGATCTGGTCCTGATAGACAAAGTGCTGGCGCAGCACCTGCTGGCCAGCCTTAGCTCGCAAGAACGCCAGCGCATCCGCTGGCAAAACCCGCCGCTGGCGGTGATGCCGCTGCACGTTGGCCTGCGCCAGCAGCTGGCCGATGGCGAACAACTACTGGCCGACTTCAACGATGGCCTGCAAACCCTGCGCAAAAATGGCCAGCTGGCAGCACTGATACGCCAGTACAAGCTGGCGCAGTAGTACGCCTAGCTGCGGCGCTTGCGGTCGCGCGACACCACGGCTTCGATATTCTTGCGGCCAATCAGCAGGCCGGCGCGCACCGGCTGCGGCGCGGTAGCGGCCAGTAAAGCCTGCGCGGCAGGGTTGGCCGCAAACACGCCGTCGCTTACCCGCAATAAACCCGCCGCCTGCATGGTGTGCAGCTGGCCCTGCACCGCCTCGCCGTCTTGCTGGCATGCCTCGCTCAACTGGCCTGCCGTCTGGCCGCGGCCACCGGCGGCCAGTAGCTGCCACAGTTGCTGCGCCAGCGCGGGCGCCAGGGCCGCGCGCAAGCTTGTCAGATCCGGTGTTGTCATAGTGTTTGCCTGAGAAAAAGTGGCCGGATTATGGCAGCAACAGCACGCCATGCAAGCCCTGCCCCACAGCGCGCGCTAGGCACTGGCCACCGCTGGCTGCACCCGCGGCTTGGCCACGATGCGGCCAGACAGCAGGCTGGCACTGGCAATCAGCGCGCCGCCAATATACTCCTGCAGCTGCATGTGTTCGCCAGCCAGCAGCCAGGCTGATACGGCAGCAAACACCAGCTCCATCAGCATCAGCGTCATGATTTGCGTGGCCGGCAGAATGCTCAGCCCGTGCATGGAGATAATGCTGGTAGACAGCAGCGTCACCCCCAGTACCAGGATCATCAGCAAGATGGGGATATCGATCAGCGCCAGCTCGGCGCCCAGTTGGCCGCGCCATAGCAGCGAGGCCAAGCCGAAGCCGGCCACGCCGAGCCACACCGACGCCGACTTCACCGGTACCGGCAGGCTGCTGGCACGCTTGGACAGCACATTACCCAGCGCAAAGGTTATGCCGCCAGACAGCGCCAGCCAGTCGGCACGGCTTTGCAGCAGGCCACCTTGCAGCATATCGGGGCGGTACAGGATGGTGATACAGCCCAGCAGCGACAGCGCCACCACCGCCCAGCCCACCTTGCTTAAGCGCTCGCGCAACAGCAGGCGCGAAAACAGCACCGTCCACAAAGGCGACAGGTAGAACAGCAGCAGCACGCGCATCACCTGGCCTTCCGACACCGCCCAGGTATAGCTGAAATTGCACCAGCCATAGAGCAAAGTCAGCGGAATCAGCACACGGTCAAAGCGAAACTGCCGCCGGAATACCTCGCGGAACACGAATACACCCAGGCAGGCCGACACCACATACACCGTCAGCGAGGTGGCAGCGGTAGAAAACCCCGCCTCGTGCAAGGTGCGAAACGGGTACCACATCAGGCCCCACACCAGCGCCGTGGTCAGTGCACAGCTCACGGCCAACAGCTTTTGTTTTACAAAATCCATATTGTTTTCTTACTATTGTCCTTTTGTTGCATTGCAAGGAAGCGGCGTTGAACCCCCACCTCGATCTGTTGCAGCCCTACCCGTTCCAGCGCTTGCGCGGCCTGTTGGCCGGCGTCACGCCCCCTGCGGAGCTGGCGCACATCAACCTGTCCATCGGCGAGCCCAAACACCCTACGCCCGACGTGGTAAAAAATGCGCTGATCGCCAACCTGGACGGCCTGGCCGCCTACCCGGCCACCCTGGGCAGCGATGCCCTGCGCCAGGCGTGCAGCAGCTGGCTGCAGCGCCGCTACGGCATAGCCGTTGACCCGGCCCGCGAGATTCTGCCGGTATGCGGCAGCCGCGAGGCGCTGTTTTCGTTTGTGCAGGCGGTGATCGACCCGCGCGGCAACGACAAGCCGGTGCTGATCTCGCCCAACCCCTTCTACCAGATCTACGAAGGTGCTGCGCTACTGGCCGGCGCCGAACCCTACTACGTGAACTGCCTGGCGGCCAACCATTACCAGCCAGACTGGGCGGCGGTGCCGGAAGCCATCTGGCAGCGCACGCAGGTGGTAGTAGTGTGCAGCCCCGGCAACCCCACCGGGGCGGTGATGTCGCTGGATGACTGGAACACACTGTTCACGCTGTCCGACCGCTACGGCTTTATCATTGCCAGCGACGAATGCTACAGCGAGATCTATTTCGATACACCACCGCTGGGCGGGCTGCAGGCGGCACAGCTGCTGGGCCGCAGCTACGAGCGCCTGGTGATGTTTACCAGCCTGTCCAAGCGCAGCAATGCCCCCGGCCTGCGTTCCGGCTTTGTGGCGGGCGACGCACGCATCCTGGAAAAATTCCTGCTGTACCGCACCTACCATGGCAGCGCCATGAGCCAGACCATCCAGCAGGCCAGTATTGCCGCCTGGCAGGACGAAGAGCATGTCGCGGCCAACCGCGCAGCGTATACTGCCAAGTTCGACGCTGTCACCGCGCCTTTGGCACAGGTATTGAACGTAAGCCGCCCGGACGCCGGCTTCTACCTGTGGGCCGAAGTACCCGGTGGCGACGATGCCGCCTTTGCCCGCGCGCTGTTTGCCGAAGAACATATTACCGTGCTGCCCGGCAGCTACCTGGCCCGCGATGCCCACGGCGTGAACCCTGGCGCCGGCCGTATCCGCCTGGCGCTGGTGGCCCCGCTGGCCGAGTGCGAAGCCGCCGTGCCGCGCCTAATCCGCTTTGTGAAAAGCCGTACATAATAGACATCGAGATCATGACCACCATCCACATTGCCCAAGGACTGAACCATATGCACCCGATCCAGCCCATTATCGAACTGGCTTTTGAAAACCGCGCCGAGATCACCCCGGCCACCGTATCGCCCGAGCTGAAAGCTGCGGTAGAGCAGGTTATCGAAGAGCTGGACAACGGCCACCTGCGCGTTGCCGAAAAAATCGACGGCGACTGGGTGGTACACCAGTGGGTAAAGAAAGCCGTACTGCTGTCGTTCCGCATCCGCGACAACGTCCTGCTGGACGATGGCGTCAGCCGCTATTTCGACAAGGTCGACACCAAGTTTGCCGACTGGAACCAGGAACGCTTCCAGCAAGCCGGCTTCCGCGCCGTACCGGGTGCCGTGGCGCGCAAAGGTAGCTTCGTGGCCAAGAACACCGTGCTGATGCCGTCCTACGTGAACATTGGCGCCTATGTAGACGAAGGCACCATGGTAGACACCTGGGCCACCGTAGGCAGCTGCGCCCAGATCGGCAAGAACGTGCACCTGTCCGGCGGCGTCGGCATTGGTGGCGTACTGGAGCCGCTGCAAGCCAACCCGACCATCATCGAAGACAACTGCTTTATCGGCGCGCGCTCCGAAGTGGTAGAAGGCGTGATCGTGGGCGAAGGCTCGGTGATCTCGATGGGCGTGTACATTGGCCAGTCCACCAAGATTTACGACCGCGAAACCGGCGAAGTCAGCTACGGCCGCATACCGCCGGGCTCGGTCGTGGTATCGGGCAACCTGCCATCGAAAGACGGCAGCCACAGCCTGTACTGCGCGGTGATCGTGAAAAAGGTAGACGCACAAACCCGCAGCAAGACCAGCATCAACGAGCTGCTGCGCGGGGTATAAAGCCTGACGGTAGTACTTTGTTTCTGTTGTGGTTTTCGATATAAATAATCACGTGCGGTAACAATTTCTACACAAAATAAGTGCGCTGGCATTTTGCGCAGTGCACACAAGGCAGATAAAATGCACACAGGGGGTCGGGCAAGCCGGCTCCCTGTTTCTTCTTGATTTCACAGGACAATCCCTGACCGTGTCTTCCGACAGTTTCATAGAGCTCAAGAATGTCAGTTTTGCGTACGGCGACCGGCCGATACTGCAGGACATTTCGCTCACCATCCCCCGCGGCAAGCTGGTGGCCATCATGGGCGGCAGCGGCAGTGGCAAAACCACGCTGTTACGCTTGATATCCGGCCAGGTGCTGGCGCAAAAAGGCCAGGTACTGGTAGACGGCAAGGACGTTGGCCGCATGAGCAGCCGCGACCTGTACCAGCACCGCCGCCGCATGGGCATGCTGTTCCAGTTTGGCGCGCTGTTTACCGACCTGTCGGTATTCGACAACGTGGCCTTCCCCATCCGCGAGCATACCCGCCTGCCGGAAAGCATGATCCGCGACCTGGTACTGATGAAGCTGAACGCAGTAGGCCTGCGGGGTACCGAAGCGCTGATGCCGGCCGAGCTGTCCGGCGGCATGGCACGCCGTATTGCCCTGGCACGCGCCATTGCGCTAGACCCGCAGATCATGCTGTACGACGAGCCGTTTACCGGCCTGGACCCGATCTCGCTGGGTACCATTGCCCTGCTGATCAAAAAACTGAACGACGCACTGGGCACCTCGGCGGTGATGGTGACGCACGACGTACACAAATCGCTGGAAATCGTGGACCACGTGTACTTTGTCGCTGGCGGCAAGATTGCTGCCGAAGGCACCCCGGACGAAGTACGCCACTCGTCGTCCCCCTGGGTACAGCAGTTTGTACAAGGCGAGGCCGACGGCCCGGTGCACTTTGCCTACCCGGCCGGCAATAGCCTGGCCGAGGCTTTCGGCATCAAGGGGGAAACCGCATGAACGCCCTGCTCAACCCTATCCGCCGCCTGGGGGCGCTCAGCATTAACGCCATCTGGCGCCTGGGTTTCATCAGCCGCTTTTTTGTGGCCATCTTGCTGAACTCGGGCCAGAGCCTGCTGCGCTTCCAGCTCACCATCCGCGAAGTGTATTTCGCCGGCGTGCTGTCGCTGATCATCATCATCGTGTCCGGCCTGTTTGTCGGCATGGTGCTGGGCTTGCAGGGCTACAACACCCTGGCACGCTTTGGCTCTGCCGACGCGCTGGGCGCGCTGGTCGCGCTGTCGCTGCTGCGCGAGCTGGGCCCGGTGTTGGCCGCACTGCTGTTTGCCAGCCGCTCCGGTAGCGCCATGACCGCCGAAATCGGCCTGATGAAAGCCACCGAACAGCTGGAAGCCATGAGCGTGATGGCGGTGAACCCCATCGCCCGCGTGGTGGCCCCGCGCTTCTGGGCCGGGGTCATTTCCATGCCCATCCTGGCAGCGCTGTTCAACGTCATGGGCATCTTTGGCGGCTACCTGGTAGGCGTGGAAATGATCGGCCTGGACGCAGGTACCTTCTGGTCGCAAATGCAGAACAATGTAGACCTGCACTACGACGTGATAAACGGCCTGATCAAAAGCCTGTTCTTCGGCATGGCCGTTACCCTGATAGCCGTATTCGAAGGCTACGACGCCACCCCGACAGCCGCTGGCGTGTCGTCCGCTACCACCCGCACCGTGGTCACCTCGGCACTGGTCATCCTGGCGCTGGACTTTGTCCTGACCGCCTTCATGTTCTAGGAACTACACAATGAAACGCTCTACGATTGATTTATGGGTTGGCTTGTTTGTCGCCATCGGCATTGCTGCCATGACTTTCCTGTCGCTGAAGGTGGCCAACCTGACGCCGCAAAGCGGCAGTGAAACCTACACGCTCACCGCCGACTTCGACAATATCGGTGGCCTGAAGGTGAAAGCGCCAGTGAAGTCGTCCGGTGTGGTAGTGGGCCGCGTAACCCATATCGAGCTGGATACCAAGCGCTACGTGGCCCGTGCCACGCTGACGCTGGACAAACAATACCAGTTCAGCCGCGATACCAGCGCCGAGATCCTGACCGCCGGCCTGCTGGGCGAGCAGTACATCGGCCTGGTACAAGGCGGTGACCCGGACAACCTGGCCAGTGGCGACCGCATCAGCCTGACCTCCTCCGCCATGGTGCTGGAGCAGCTGATCGGCAAGTTCATGACCAGCTTTGCCGAAAAGGGCAGCCAAGACGCCCCGGCCAAAACAGAATAAACCAGACCTCTCCAGAGAAAGACGCACATCATGAAAAAACTGTTCACCACCCTGCTGCTCATGCTTGGCCTGTCCACCCCGGCCCTGGCAGCTGGCGATAGCCCGGTAGACGTTATCAGCAACACCTCGCAAAACGCGCTGGACCTGCTGAAAAAAGAAAACGGCAAGAACACCGCCCAGGTCCGCAAGCAAGTAGAAGACATGGTGGTACCGCTGTTCGACTTTACCCGCATGACCGCCCTGGCCGTGGGTAAAGACTGGCGCGCCGCCACCCCGGCGCAGCAAAACCAGCTGGCCGAGCAGTTCCAGACCCTGCTGGTACGCACCTACTCGTCTACCATGACCCGCTTCAAGAGCGCGCAAATCGACGTGAAACCCAACGCGCAGATCAACAACAATGGCCGTGAAGCCGTGGTGAAATCCGAAGTTACCCTGCCAGGCAGCGGCGACAAGAAAAACGTGATGGTGGACTACACCCTGTACAAAGGCGCACAGGGCTGGAAGATCTTTAATGTCAGCGTAGAAGGCGCCAGCCTGGTCACCATCTACCGCAACCAGTTTGGCGAAGAAATCCGCAAAAACGGCGTGGATGGCCTGATCAAGCTGCTGAAAGACAAAAACCAGCCGGGCAAGCCGGCATGAGCATCACCCGTACCGCCCCCGGCCAGCTTGCCCTGCAAGGTGACGTGGGCATGGACAGCGCTGCCGCCATCCAGGCCGAGCTAGCCCCCGCCTTGCAAGGCGGGGACATCAGCCTGGACCTGGCAGGGCTGGGCAAGGTGGACTCCGCCGCCATTGCCCTGCTGCTGAATGCCCTGCGCCAGCAGCAGGCAAAGGGCGGCAAGCTGCACCTGCGTAACGTACCCGACAGCATTCGTGTGCTGGCCCAGCTGTACGAGCTGGCACCGCTGCTGGGCCTGACCCGGACCGATACACCATGAAACAGCCGCTGATCCTGGTGGCCTGCTGCGCACTCACCGCCTGCGCCAGCAGCAGTGGCCACCCGCAAGACCCGCTGGAACCCATGAACCGCGTGGTATTCAGCTTTAACGACAAAGCCGACCAGTACGTACTGAAGCCCGTAGCCGAGGGCTACCGCACTATCACGCCGCAGCCGGTACGCACCGCCGTGGGCAATGTGTTCGACAACCTGCGCGATGTCTACAGCCTGGCCAACCATGCCCTGCAGCTGGAAGGCAAAAAAACGGCCACCGACGTGCTGCGCGTGTCGATCAACAGTACCTTCGGGCTATTCGGCCTGATAGACCTGGCCACCCCCATGGGCCTGCCCAGCTATAAAGCCACCCTGGGTGACACCTTCGCCCACTACGGCTGGAAGCAGAGCAGCTACCTGGTCATTCCGCTACTGGGCCCCAGCACCGTGCGCGACGGTACCGGCATGGGGCTGTCGTTTGGCTACAGCAGCGGCTCGTGGGTATTCCAGGAAAACCGCGATGCGGTCGCGGCTACCATTCTGTACGGCGTGGGTGCCCGCGAAAAACTGCTGGGTCTGGATGACACATTCAGCGAGGCTGCACTGGACCGCTACAGCTATATGCGCGACGGCTATCTGCAGTACCGTAACGCCAAGGTGGGCTTCACCCCACCGGCTAGCCAGCAAAACCCGGACGACGACAATATCGACGATCTGGTGCCGGAATACATGCCAGCCACCGAGCCTGCCGCTGCCGTACCGCAGCAGCCAGACGCCTCGGCCCCGCTGGCGGCTGCCCCCGCCCCCTGAGCACGCGCTCAGGCAAACAAACGGCTACCCTCGGGTAGCCGTTTGTTTGTCTGCTGGCGGCCCTGCGGCCAACCTTTCTCCACACCACAGGCCTAGCCCTGCGCTACCACGCTCTCCAATTGCTGCAGCAGGTACAGGCGCTGGTAGATGCCGCCCTCGATCGCCATCAGGGCGTCGTGGCTGCCCTGCTCTGCAATGGCGCCGTGGTTCAGTACCACAATCTGGTCTGCGTCGCGGATGGTAGACAGGCGGTGCGCAATGGAAATCAGCGTGACCTTGCCGTGCAAACGCGCCAGCGCCTGCTGCACCAGCTGCTCGGTTTCGCTATCGATATGCGATGTTGCCTCGTCCAGCAGCAAAATGCGCGGCTGGCCCGCCAGCGCCCGCGCAATGGCAATCAGCTGCTTTTGCCCCACCGACAGCCGGGTGCCGCCTTCGCCCATCTCCGTGTCGTAGCCCTGCTCCAGCGCCATGATCAGCTCGTGCACACCAGCCGCCTGCGCGGCAGCCTCGATCGCTACCTGGCTCAGGCCACGCCCCATGTCGATGTTGTCGCGGGCGCTGGCCGCCAGCAGGAAGGGGTCTTGCGGCACCAGCCCCACACCGGCGCGGAAAGCCAGGTCGCTCATCTCGGCTAGCGGCCGGCCATCGATGCAGATATCTCCCCCCTGCGGCGTATAAAAGCGCAGCAACAGCGACAGCAGCGTGGATTTGCCGCTGCCGGTATGGCCGACAATGCCGTAAAACGCACCGGCGGGTATGTGCAAAGACACGTCGTGCAACACCGGGTGGGCGGCATCGTAGCCAAAACGCACGCCGCGAAAGGCCACCTCGCCCGCCACAATACTGCTGCCTTCGCCGCCGGTTGCGGCCAACCCTTCGCGCAGCAAGCCATTTACCCGCGAGGCGGCGACTACCGCCTGCTGCAGCTGCGAAAACTGCATGGTGATCTGGATCAGCGGCTCCACCACGCGGGCAATGTAGCTGACAAAGGCGTACAGCACGCCCACCTCCAGCCCGCTCACGCGGTGGCTGCCAAATACCCAGATGACGGTGGCCAGCAGCAGCACATTCAGCAGGTCCAGCGCCGGGCGCAGCAGCCAGGCGTTGGCGCGCAGCTCGGCCATGCGCGCGCCGTACAGCTGCTGGTTGGTATCGGCAAACCGCCGGGCAAAGCGCTGCTCTGCGCCGCTGGCCTGCAGCACGCTCATGCCGGCAATGGATTCGGCCACCTGGGCATTGATATCGCTGCGCAGCTGGCGCGCCTGCGTGACCGACGGCGCACTCCAGCGCTGGTATAGCCACACAATCAGAAACACCGCCGGCAACAGCAGCATCACCACCAGCGCCAGCCGCCAGTTCAGCCACACCATGGCCGCCAGCGCGCCGCATACCACGATGATGCTGTCCAGCATCACAAACAGCACCTGCACGTACAGCTGCTTTACCGCCTCGGTATCGTTGGTCACGCGGCTGACCAGCTGGCCGGTGATGGCCTTGTCGAAAAACGCCATCGGCAGCGCCAGCACATGGCCGTATACCTCTTCGCGCAGGCGGCGTACCGAGCGCATGGCCACCCCGGCCAGGCGCAGCAGCTGCAGGTAGCGCAGCAAGGTCGCCACCAGGCCGCTTAGCAAAATGCCCCCCAGCAGCAGGGCCACATCCAGTGCTACCCAGTGCCGTGGCAGCAGATAGTTATCGATAAAGTACTTGCCCAGCAGCGGGCCGCACGCTTCCAGTAGCGCGGCCAACAGCAGGCAGGCAAAGCCCAGCCACACGTGGCGGCGTTCGGGGGCGGCGGCATGGCGCAGTAGCGCCATGGCTTGTTGTCGCTCAGCACTCATCCAGGCTGGCCTCCAGTTGCTGATAGCGCCACTGGCTGGCGTACCAGCCATCCAGCGCTAACAGCTGGCTATGTTGGCCGCGCTCGGTCACGCGGCCCTGTTTCAGTACCAGTATCTCGTCGGCGTCCACCACGGCAGACAGGCGGTGGCTCACAATCAGCAGCGTGCGCCCCTGCCGCGCCGCGCGCAGGTGCTGCAGGATGGCGGTTTCGGTCTGGGTGTCTACCGCCGACAGCGCGTCGTCCAGTATCAGTAGCGGCGCATCGGACAGCAGTGCACGGGCGATGGCTACCCGCTGGCGCTGGCCGCCAGACAGGCTGACGCCTTTCTCCCCTACCGGCGTGTCGTAGCCCTGTGGTAGGCGCAGGATGTCGTCGTGCACGGCGGCCAGCTGTGCCACGCGCTCGATATCGGCGCGGCTGGCGTCGGGTTTCACCAGCGCGATATTGTCGGCCACGCTGGCAGAGAATAAAAACGCCTCCTGCGGCACCCAGCTGATGGCGCTGCGCAGCGCGTTGAGCGTGTAATCGTCCAGCGCCCGCCCCTGCCACAGGATGCGGCCAAGCTGGGGGGAATACTGGCGCAGCAGCAGCTTCAGCAGGGTGGATTTGCCGCTGCCGGTAGGCCCCACCAGCGCCAGCACGCCACCAGCGGGCAGACTCAGGCTCACGCCAGCCAGCGCGGGCTGCGGCTGCTGCGGGTAGCTAAAGCTCACCTCATGCAGCTGCAGCGTGCCGGCGGGAACGCCTGCTTCGCTGCCATGGTCGTCTACGGTAAGCGGGGCAGACAAGATAGGGTCCAGCCGCGCCCAAGCCGCCTTGCCGCGCTCCAGCAGCGCCAGCACCCAGCCAGCAGCAAACATGGGCCAGATCAGCTGGCCCAGATACATGGAAAAACTGGTGAGCTGGCCAATGCTCAGGCTGCCGTGCCACACCAGATAGCCACCCAGCGAGAGCGTCAGCACGCTGGCGGCGGTCAGTGTCATGCCTACCGTGGGTTCAAACGCTGCCTCCCAGCGTTGGGCCGCCAGGCTGGCGTCGGCGGCGTTGGCCGCCAGCTGCGCCATGGTGCGGCGGTTGCGGCTTTCCAGCCCCAGCGCCCGCAGGGTGCGCACGCCGCTAAGGGTTTCCTGTACGTGGTCGTTCAGCGCCGAAAAGCGCTGTAGCGAATCGGTAGACGCCTGGTGCACATGGCGTGAAATGCGCCAGAAACCAAAGGCCATCAGCGGGAAAGGCAGCAGCGCTACCGCCGCCAGCCGCCAGTCCACGCCCAGCGTCATCATGCCCAGCACCAGTACTAGCGTCAGCGCGCCGTCAAAACCGGCCAGCATGGCCTCGCCGGCGGCCATCTCCACCGCGTCGATATCGTTGGTGGCGCGCGCCATCAGGTCGCCGGTGCGCTGGTGCTGGTAAAAGCCCGGCCCCTGCGCCGCCAGCTTGCGATACAGCGCCACGCGCAGGTCTACCCCCAGCCGGTAGCTGGCGGCAAACAGCTGCAGGCGCCAGCCCACGCGCAAAAAGTAAATGGCCAGGCCCATGCCCAATAGGGCGGCCAGCTGCCAGTGCAAGGCACTACCGGCCAACGTGCCAGCCACCAGGCCATCGATAATGCGGCCAACCTGGCGCGGAATGCTTACCGTCAGCACCGCCACGCAGGCCAGCATGGCGGCCGCCGCCAGGTAGCGCGGCCAATGCTGGCGGATAAACTGTTTCAGAAAGCCGAACAGGCTCATGCCTTCCTCCTGGGCCGGTCATGCCGGGCTAAACAGAAAAACGCCCGCCAGGCACCTACCTGACGGGCGGTAACAGCGGGCAGCGCGCGGCTTAGCCCGGCTGCCAGCCACCACCCAGCGCGCTATACAAGCTCACCACGGCACGCAGGCGCGACAGGCGCGCATCAGACTGGGATTGCTCCAGCTGGAACACGCTACGCTCGGCGTCCAGCACCTCCAGATAGCTGCTGTAGCCCGCGTCGTAGCGCAGGCGCGCCAGGCGCAGGGCACCACGCATGGCCGCCAGCTGCTGGGCCTGCGCCGCTTCGGTATCGCGCGAGGTCCCCACCGCAGACAAGGCGTCCAGTGTGTCGGCAAACGCTGCCTGCACCGCTTTTTCGTAGGCGGCTAGCGCCTGCTTCTGGCGGGCATTGGCGGCGTCTACGCCAGCGGCAATCTGGCCATTATTGAAAATGGGCGCGGCCAGGTTGGCCGCAAAGCTCCAGGTTTGTGCCGGGCCGGTAAACAGCTTGGACAGCTCCAGGCTGGCACTGCCCAGGCCAGCCGACAGGCCGATGCTGGGGAAGTAGGCCGAGCGCGCCACACCGATACGGGCGTTGGCCGCCACCAGCTGCGCTTCTGCCGCCGCGATATCCGGGCGGCGCAGCAGCAGGTCCGATGGCAGGTCGGCCGGGATGTCCCGCGGCACGGCCAGGGCGTCCAGCGCCTTGCCGCGTGCCAGCGGGGTAATCAGCTCGCGCGGGTTCACGCCGGTGAGCACCGCTAGCGCGTGCTCGGTCTGGCGTACTGCTTGCTTCAGGCGCGGCACGGCAGCGCGGGCGGAGGCGGCCTCGGCTTCGGCTTGCTTGAGCTCCAGCTCGGAGGTCATGCCGCCGTTAAAGCGCTTCTTGCGCAGTGTCAGGCTTTCTTCCCGCCCTTGCAGCGTGGCCTGTACCGATGCCAGCTGCGCGTCGTAGCTCAGCAGCTGGAAGTAGGTACTGGCTACCTGGGCGCTCAGCGACTGGCGCGCACCATCCAGCAGGCGTTCGGTTTGCGCCAGGTCGGCGTTGGCCGCTTCGCGTTTACGCGCTTCCTTACCCCACAGGTCGAATTCCCAGCTGGCCGACAGGCCGCCGCTGTAGCTTTCGCCGATGGCACCGGCGCCACTGCTGTAGCGCGAGGTCTGTGCGCGGGCACCGCCCAGGCTGGCATTCACCTGCGGCAGCTGGCTGGCACGGGCGGCACCGGCCGCCGCAGCGGCTTCTTCCACGCGGGCGGCGGTTTGCTGCAGGTCGCGGTTGTACTGCTGGGCGTCGGCAATCAGGCGGTTCAGCGTGGCGTCGCCAAACTGGCGCCACCAGTGCGCGTCTACCTGCGCCTGCTGGCTACCCTGTGGCAGCGGCAGGCTGGGGCGCTGGTAGTCGGGGCCGACTGCGGCGCAAGCCGACAGCGCGGCGGCAACCAGCAGCGGCATCAAGGCTTGCTTAAACTTCATGTTTTTCTCCTTGTTTGGCGGCCTTGCCCTGCGACAGCTGCATGATCAGCTTGAAGAACAGCGGGATGAACAGCGCCGCGATAAAGGTGGCGGCCAACATGCCGCCAATCACGCCGGTACCAATGGCGTGGCGGCTGGCCGAGCCGGCGCCACTGGAAATGGCCAGCGGTACGCAACCCAGAATAAAGGCCAGCGAGGTCATGACGATGGGGCGGAAGCGCAGCTTGGCCGCATCAATGGCGGCGTCGGCCAGGTTCATGCCCTCGTCCATCTTGATCACGGCAAACTCCACAATCAGGATGGCGTTCTTGGCCGCCAGGCCAATCAGCGTGACCAGCGCTACCTGGAAGTACACATCGTTCGCCAGGCCACGCATCCAGGTGGCCAGCAGCGCGCCAAACACGGCAAATGGCACCGCGGTAAGCACGGCAAACGGCAGGGTCCAGCGTTCGTACTGCGCCGACAGAATCAGGAACACCATCAGCAGCGCCACCACAAACACCATGGACGACGAACCGCTGGTGGATTTTTCCTGGAAGGCCGAGCCGGTCCACGCCAGGGTGTAGCCATCCGGCAGCACTTCGCGGGCCAATTGCTCCATGGCCGCCAGCGACTCGCCCGAGCTGTAGCCTGGCGCCGGGCCACCCACGAACTTGGCCGCAGGGAAGGCGTTGTAACGGTCTACCACCTCGGGGCCGGTACTCTGCTCGATTTTCACCAGGCTGGTCAGCGGGATCATCTGGCCGTT
The DNA here is from genome assembly GCF_007644035.1 of Vogesella mureinivorans. Lineage (GTDB taxonomy): Bacteria > Pseudomonadota > Gammaproteobacteria > Burkholderiales > Chromobacteriaceae > Vogesella > Vogesella mureinivorans. The sequence continues at coordinate 33,668 of NZ_VMTV02001001.1, forward strand.
CTGGCCGCGCACGAACACATTACGCAGGTCTTCCACGCTGTCGCGGAAGCTGGCTTCGGACTGCAGCTGCACGGTAAAGATGCGGCCGAACTTGCTGAAGTCGTTCACGTAGAGCGAGCCAAAGGTACTGCTCATGGCGTCGAATACGTCACCTACCGCCACGCCCAGCGATTTGGCCTTGTCGCGGTCCAGCTGCACGTTCAGCTGTGGCACGTTGGCCGAGAAGGTAGTTTGCACCCCCGCCAGCTCGGGGCGTTTGGCCGCTGCCATCATCAGCTTCTGCGCCTGCTCTGCCAGCTCGGCGCTGGTAGCACCGTTACGGCTTTGCAGATAGGCCTCGAAACCGCCGGTGGACGACATGCCGGAAATCGGTGGCGGGTTGAACGCCAGCACCAGGCCTTCCGGCACCATCATGCCTTTCTGGAACACATCACCCACCACCGCTTGCGCCGACAGGTTGGGCGCTTTGCGCTCGTCCCATGGCTTCAGGGTGATAAAGGTCACGCCGGTGTTGCTGCGGTTGGTACCGGACAGAATGTCGAAGCCGGCAAAGCTCATCACGTCTTTTACCGCCGGGTTGGCCGCAATCTGCTTGTCGAAGCGGCTCATCACGTCCTGGGTGCGGTTGATGGCCGCGCCGTCGGGCAGAATGGTGGCGGCAATGATGTAGCCCTGGTCTTCTTCGGGCGCCAACGACGACGGAATCAGCTTGAACAGCCATACCGAGGCGCCAATCAGCACACCGAACATCACCAGCGCCAGCAGGCTGCGGCGAATCAGGAACGACACGCCATTGCCGTAGCTGACAGTGAGCTTGTCAAAGAAGCGGTTGAAGCCGTCAAAGAAGCGGTTGCTGTGCTGGTGCTCGGGTTTGAGCATCAGCGCGCACAGCGCCGGGGTCAGCGTGAGCGCCACAATGCCGGAGATGGTGACCGAGATGGCAATGGTGATCGCAAACTGCTTGTACATCTGGCCGGCAATACCGCCCAGAAACGCCACCGGAATGAACACCGAGCACAATACCAGCACGATGGCGACCACCGGGCCGCTCACTTCCTTCATGGCTTGCAGGGTGGCCTCGTACGGCGGCTTGCCCTCTTGCGACATGATGCGCTCGACGTTTTCCAGCACCACGATCGCATCATCCACCACGATACCGATGGCCAGCACCATGCCGAACAGCGTGAGCGTGTTGATGGAGTAGCCAAAGATATACATGCCGGCAAAGGTGCCCACAATGGACACCGGCACCGCCAGGCCCGGGATCAGCGTAGCGCGCCAGTTCTGCAAGAACAGGTACACCACGGCAAACACCAGCACCATGGCTTCGGCCAGCGTGTGGATCACCTCCTCGATGGACACTTCCACAAAGCGGGTGGTGTCGTACGGAATAGCGTAGGACAGGCCCTGCGGGAAGCGTGCGGCCAACTCGTCCATGCGCTCTTGCACGGCTTTGGCGGTGTCCAGCTGGTTCGCGCCCGGTGCCAGATTGATACCGATAGGGATGCTGGGGCGGCCATTGTGCTGGCCGGTGAAGTCATACGACAGCGCGCCCAGCTCTACCCGTGCCACGTCTTTCAGGCGTACCTGCTGCCCGCCACTGCCGCTGCGCACGATGATGTTCTCGAACTCGGACACCTCGCTGAAACGGCCCTTGGTAGTAATGGTGTAGGTGAAATCGGGTTTTTCACCGGTAGGCGTGCCACCGATCTTGCCCGCAGCAAACTGCGCGTTCTGCTCGCGAATGGCCCGTGCTACGTCGCCCGGGGTCAGGTTCAGCTGCGACAGGCGGTCCGGGCGCAGCCAGATACGCATGGCGTAGTCCTGGCCGGCAAAGTTGGTAACCTGCCCTACCCCCGGAATACGCTTCAGTTCATCTACCACGTTCAGCAGCGCATAGTTGCTCATGAACAGGGTGTCAAAACGCTTGTCCGGCGAGTACAGCGAGATCACCTGCAGGAAGGTGGCCGCCTGCTTGCGCACGTTCACGCCCTGGCGGCGTACTTCTTCCGGCAGCGACGACAGCGCAGACTGCACGCGGTTGTTCACGTTAATGGTGGCCTGGTCGGGGTTGGTACCGATCTTGAAGGTCACCGTGACCGTGAGGCGGCCGTTACTGGCGCTGGTGGACTGCAGATACAGCATGTCGTCCACACCGTTAATGGCCTGCTCCAGTGGCGATGCCACGGTATCGGCGACCACTTCGGCAGAGGCGCCAGGGTAGTTGGCCGTGACCGCTACCGAAGGCGGCACGATCTGCGGATATTGCTCCACCGGCAGCGCCCGCATGCCAAAGAAACCGGCCAGCAGGATGACGATGGAGATCACGCTGGCAAAAATCGGCCGGCGTACGAAAAAGGCTGAAAACATGGTGTGCTTCCCCCTGGTTAGCCGTTAGCCGGCGCAGAAGCAGGTTTGGCCGCTTGCGGGGCTACCTTGGCACCCGGGCGCAGCTTGATCAGGTTATCCACGATCACCTGCTCGCCGGCCTTCAGGCCACCTTCCACGATAAAACCGGCCGGTGTGGCCTCACCCAGCTGTAGCGGGCGCGGCTCGGCGGTGTTGTCTTTGCCTACCACCCACACCATTTTGCCCTGCTGGCTGGACAGCACGGCTTGCTGCGGTACCACCAGCGCGCCCAGACGGGTAGCGCCTTTGAGCTGTACACGCACAAACTGGCCCGGGCGCAGCTGGCCCTGCGGGTTGGCAAAGGTGGCACGGGCAGCCGAGGTACCGGTAGCCGGGTCGATCACGCGGTCGGCAAAGTCGATCACCCCGTCACGGCCATACTGGGCACCGTCCGGCAGCTTCAGGCTAACGGTATAGCGGTTACCGGCGGGCAGGCGCAGCTTGCCCTCTGCGGCCAACTTCTGGGCTTTCAGCACATCGTTATCCGACAGCGAGAATTTCACATGGATAGGGTCCAGCTGCGAAATGCGGGTGAGCAAACCGCCCTCGCCCGGCTGCACCAGGCTGCCCTCGGAGCGCACTTCGGCGCTGGTCACACCGCCAATCGGCGCCGTCACGCGGGTGTAGTCCAGGTTGATCTGCGCACTTTTCAGCCCGGCACGCGCGGCGGCGACCGACGCTTTGGCGCTGGCCAGCGCCGCTACAGCGTCGTCACGGTCTTTCTGGCTGACGGCGTTTTCCTTGAACAGCGGAATCACGCGGTCGTGGTCTTGCTGGGCGCGAATCAGGCCGGCTTCCTGCAGTTGCAGTGTGGCGGCAGCCTGGTCTACGGCAGCCTGGTAAGGCGCGGCGTCGATCTGGAACAGCAAGTCACCGGCTTTCACGGTGCTGCCTTCCGTATAAGCACGGTTCTGCAAAATACCGGACACGCGGGCGCGCACTTCTACCTCGCGCGAGCCGCTGGTTTGCGCCACGTATTCGCTGACCAGCGCCACATCGGCGGCCTGCATGGTTTTTACCGATACCGGCATGGGGGGCATCTGGCCGCCGTGGCCGCCTGCCTGGCCAGCAGGTTGGCCGCAAGCAGCCAGCAAGATCGCCAAGGGCAGGAGGGCGGCATGGTTCAGTTTGGTGGGTATCACGGAACGCTCCTTGATAAGAGAAGGGGTTTGCCTGAATGCAATGCAGGCTTATTCGATACAAATTAGCCAGGCGGGCGGCGCAGCAGCCCACCTGGCGGTGTGTGATGGTTTTCAGTGTAGCCGCTAGCTGCACAATGCAAGCGACATGACTGCATGCGCTGCAGGCCTGTTTGCGGCAATGCAACACACATTCAGGCAGCACATTGGCTATTTTGGTGCGATAATACATACATTCACGCATGTATGTAAACAAACAGTACGGCAGACACCCCGGTTTGTCGCTATCCTTACGCCCGTTTTGATACCCCTTTTATTGACATGGCCAGAAAAACACGCGAAGAAGCCGAACAAACCCGCCAGCTGCTACTGGATACCGCCGAAAAGGTATTCTGGGAGCAAGGCGTGGCCGCCACCTCGCTGACCGACATTGCTGCGGCAGCGGGGCTGACCCGTGGCGCCATCTACTGGCACTTCGCCAACAAGCTGGACCTGTTCAACGCGCTGTGTGACCGCATCGTACCGGCGCTGGAAATCATTGACGGTATCTTGCTGGATACACATTACAACCCGGCTGCGCGGCTATGGCGCCACGTGCACGCCATGTTCGATCTGCTCTATCACGACCAGCGCATGCGCCGTATCTGCGCCATCCACCACATAGGCTGCGAGCAGGTGGGCGAAATGGCCCCCCTGCTGCTGGAACAGCTTAGCTGGACACAGGAAAAAGAAGCGCTGCTCACCCGTGTACTGGAAGAAGCCGGCCAGCAAGGGCTGCTACGCCCAGGCGTGGTACCGGCACTGGCCGCCATCGGCCTGCACTCCTTGTGCGGCGGCTTGTGCCATAGCTGGATGATTGCCATCGAAAACGACACCATCCACCGCCATCTATCTGCCATGTTAAGCCCTTATTTTGTCGGGGTTTTCCGTGATGATTGCTGGCTACAGGGCGCTGCACCCGCGGCCTGATTGGCGTATACTCCGCGCTTTCCCGCAGACAACACCGCATTTGGCCATGACCCACGCGATCAGCATCGAGTCCGTCAGCAAGCGCTTTGGCAGCTTGCAGGCACTGGATAGCGTCAGCTTCACCGTAGCGCAGGGCGAGTTCTTTGCCCTGCTCGGCCCCAACGGCGCCGGTAAAACCACCCTGATTTCCGCCATGGCTGGCCTGTCGCGCCCGGATAGCGGCCATATCCGCATCATGGGCCACGACACGGTAGGCAGCGCCCGCCAGGCACGCATGACCCTGGGCGTGGTACCGCAAGAACTGGTGTTCGACCCGTTTTTCAGCGTACGCGAAGCCCTGGTCTTCCAGTCCGGCTACTTTGGCATTCGCCGCAACGATGCCTGGATAGACGAGCTGCTGCACAAGCTGGGGCTAACCGACAAAGCCGGCACCAATATGCGCGCGCTGTCCGGCGGCATGAAACGCCGCGTGATGGTGGCGCAGGCACTGGTACACCGGCCACCGGTGATCGTGCTGGACGAACCCACAGCCGGGGTAGACGTGGAGCTGCGCCAAAGCCTGTGGGCCTTTGTGCAAGAGCTGAACCAGGCCGGCCATACCATCGTGCTGACTACGCACTATCTGGAAGAAGCCGAAACCCTGTGCAGCCGCATCGCCATGCTGAAAAAAGGCAAACTGCTGGCGCTGGAAAACAAGGACAAGCTGCTGGCGCATAGCGCCACCCGCGAGATCTCGCTGAAGTTGGCCGCAGCGCTGCCCGCCAGCCTGCAGCCACTGAAAGTGCGCGAGGCGGATGGCCGCCACATCCTGCAGCTAGCCGATATTGCCCGCCTGGAAGATGTACTGCGCGAGCTGAGGTTGGCCGCAGTAGAGGTGCGCGAGCTGTCTATCCACGAAACGGACCTGGAGCAGGTGTTTGTGAAAATGATGCATGGGGGGCGAGTGTGATGCACGGCTTCATGACGCTGTTCAAAAAAGAAATCCTGCGCTTCTGGAAGGTAGCCTTCCAGACCGTGATGGCCCCGGTGCTGACCGCGCTGCTGTACCAGCTGATTTTCTCGCACGTGCTGTCGCAGCACGTTGAAGCCTACCCCGGCGTGAGCTATACCGCTTTCCTGATACCCGGCCTGGTGATGATGTCGATGGCGCAAAACGCCTTTGCCAACAGCTCGTCCAGCCTGATACAAAGCAAGATCACCGGCAATATCGTGTTCCTGCTGCTGCCGCCCCTTACCGCACTGGAGTTTTTTGGTGCCTACCTGCTGGCCGCCATCGTGCGGGGCTTGGTAGTGGGGGCTGGCGTACTGGCGGTCACCGCCTGGTTTGGCCTGCCGTTACCCAGCCACCCGCTATGGATACTGACTTTTGCCGCACTGGGCTGTGGCGTACTGGGTACACTGGGCATTGTGGCAGGCATCTGGGCCGATAAATTCGACCAGTTGGCCGCTTTCCAGAACTTTATCATCATGCCGCTGACTTTCCTGTCAGGGGTGTTTTACTCCATCAACAGCCTGCCACCCCTGTGGAAAACCGTGTCCCACCTGAACCCGGTGTTCTACATGATTGACGGCTTCCGCTACGGCTTCTTTGGCCAGGGTGATGTCTCCCCCTGGCTTTCGCTGGCGGTAGTGGGGGGCAGTTTTGCCGCACTGGCAAGCTGGTCCTTGTATTTGATCGGTAGCGGCTACAAATTACGCCAGTAAGCCCGCACCGTTTTTTGACAGCTTTCCTACAGGATTTACCATGGTTAGTGCAGACTATATCCAGAACGTCATCACCTCCACCCTTGCCTGTGAGCATATCCAGGTACTGGGTGACGATGGTACCCACTTTGAAGCAGTCATCGTCAGCCCCGAGTTTTCCGGCCGCAACCGTGTACAGCGCCACCAGCTGGTCTACAACGCACTGGGGGACCGCATGCGTGCCGAAATCCACGCGCTGTCGATGAAGACACTCAGCCCGGAAGAATGGGCGCAGCAACAAGGCTAAAAAAAACATAATGGAAAAACTGGTCATTCAAGGCGGCAACGGCCCGCTCAATGGTGAAATCCGCGTTTCCGGCGCCAAAAATGCCGCCCTGCCCATCCTGTGCGCAGGCCTGCTGACCGCCGACACGCTGAAGCTCAGCAACGTACCCATGCTGCGCGATGTGTCTACCACGCAAAAACTGCTGCAAGGCATGGGCGTTCGCGTGATGACCGACAACGTGCATGAAGTCGAAATCACCGCCTCGCAGCTGGACACCCTGGTGGCACCGTACGAGCTGGTGAAAACCATGCGCGCGTCCATTCTGGTGCTGGGCCCCATGCTGGCCCGCTACGGCGAAGCCACCGTATCGCTGCCAGGCGGCTGCGCCATTGGTAGCCGCCCGGTAGACCAGCACATCAAGGGCATGGTGGCCATGGGGGCAGAAATCTCTATCGAGCACGGCTATGTCAAAGCCCGCGCCAAGCGCCTGCGCGGCGCGCACATCATGATGGACATGGTCACCGTAGGCGGTACCGAAAACCTGATGATGGCTGCCACGCTGGCCGAGGGCATCACCATTCTGGAAAACGCCGCGCGCGAGCCGGAAGTCGTCGACCTGGCCAACTGCCTGGTGGCCATGGGTGCCAAGATCCAGGGCATCGGCACCGACCGCCTGGTAATCGAAGGTGTAGAGCGTCTGCACGGCGCACAACACGCCATCATGCCGGACCGTATCGAAGCCGGTACCTTCCTGGTTGCTGGTGCCATGACCCAGGGCCACGTGGTACTGCGCAACGCCGCCCCGCGTGCCATGGACGTGATTCTGGACAAGCTGGCCGAAACCGGCGCCATCATCGAGTGCGGTGATGACTGGATCTCGCTGGACATGAAGCGCCGCCCGAAAGCGGTAAACGTGCGCACCCTGCCACACCCTGCCTTCCCTACCGATATGCAGGCGCAGATGATGACGCTGAACACCATCGCGGAAGGCACCGCCGTGATGACGGAAACCATCTTCGAAAACCGCTTCATGCACGTACCCGAGCTGAACCGCATGGGCGCCAATATCGAAGTGGAAGGCAATACCGCCATCGTGAAGGGGGTAGAAAAGCTGTCCGGTGCCACTGTCATGGCCACCGACCTGCGCGCCTCCGCCAGCCTGGTGATTGCCGGCCTGGTCGCCGAAGGCGAAACCGTGGTGGACCGCATTTACCACCTGGACCGTGGCTACGAGCACATCGAAGACAAGCTCAACGCCGTGGGCGCCAACATTACCCGCAGCAACAGCTAAGCCCTGCCTGCTTAGCCACACAAAGCCCCGTCAGGGGCTTTTTGCTTTTTAACCTGCCAGGGCTGGCAAGCCAGGCGTAGCACAGGCAAAAAGCCGGGCAAATCGCCGATGAGGCTGGCCGCACGCCAGTGGTGAGGTGGCCGACCTGCAGCGCCTGTCCGGCGAACAGCAGGGCCTGCTGGCACGCTTCAAGCTATAAGCGCTGCACCAAGGTTGGCCGCAGCCGTGCCTTGGCACGCTGCGGCCAACCCCAACAAAAAAGCCCTGCTTGCGCGAGCAAGCAGGGCTTTTGGCCGTGACCGTAACGACTAGTGGCCGTCGAACGAGCACACGGTAAACAGCGGGATATCCAGGCCGCGCATCAGGTCGCCGCCGCCCAGCTCGGGCAGCTCGATAATGCCGGCCGCTTCCACCACCTCGGCGCCCAGGCGCTGCAGCAGCTTGTAACCTGCCATCATGGTACCGCCGGTGGCGATCAGGTCGTCGATCAGCACCACACGGTCACCCGGTTTCACCGCATCGGTGTGCATTTCCACCGTGGCGTTGCCGTACTCCAGCTCGTACTCTTCCGCCACCGTGGTGTAGGGCAGCTTGCCCTTTTTGCGGATGGGCACAAAGCCGACGTTCAGCTCGTACGCCAGCACCGAACCGATGATGAAACCGCGCGCGTCCAGGCCCGCCACCATATCGATCTTCTCGCCCATATAACGGTGCACAAAGATATCGATCAGCATGCGGAAGGTCTTGGGGTTCTGCAGCAGCGGGGTAATATCGCGGAACATCACCCCCTCGCTCGGCCAGTTCGGCACGGTGCGGATCCAGCCCTTCAGGTAGCGCGAATAGTCCAGGTTACTCAGGTTTTCCATGCTTTATGCCTTAGTGGAAGAACGCCAGCTTCACCACCCACAGGCCGGCAATCACCAGTACAGCCGGTTTCAGGTCGGCAAAACGGCCAGCCAGAATCTTGATCACGGCGTAGCTGATAAAGCCAAAAGCGATACCGTCGGCAATGGAGAAGGTAAACGGCATGGCCACGGCAGTCATCACCGCCGGGGCGGATTCGGTCAGGTCATCCCAGTTGATCTCGGCCAGGCCACGGGTCATCAGCACGGCCACGTAGCACAGTGCCGGCGCGGTAGCGTAAGCCGGTACGGTCTTGGCCAGCGGCGAAATCCACAGGCAGGCCAGGAACAGGATGGCCACCACCAGCGCGGTCAGGCCGGTACGGCCACCCACGGCGGTACCCGCAGCCGATTCGATGTAGGCAGTGGTCGACGACGTACCCATGGCCGCACCGGCGGTAATGGCTACCGAGTCGGCCATCAGCGCGCGCTTCAGGCGTGGCAGCTTGCCGTCTTTGTCCAGCAGGCCGGCACGGTGCGACACACCTACCAGGGTACCGGTGGTATCAAACAGGTCCACAAAGAAGAACACGAAAATCACGCCCAGCAGGCCTGCCGTCATGGCGCCTTCCAGGTCCATTTTCATGAAGGTCGGTTCGATGCTGGGCACCGGGGCAAAGATGCCTTCAAAGCTGGACAGACCCAGCATGATGGACAGCGCCGTCACCGTCAGCACACCGATAATGATGGAGCCGTGTACCTTGCGGTACTCCAGCGCCACGATGATGAAGAAGCCCAGGATAGCCAGCAGCACTTTCGGGTCGTGCATATTGCCCATGGTCAGCAGCGTAGCCGGGTGATCCACCACCACACCGGCGTTTTTCAGCGCGATAATGGCCAGGAACAAGCCCACACCTGCCGAGATGGCAAACTTAAGCGACTGGGGAATGGCGTTCACGATGGCTTCGCGCACCTTGAACAGGCTCACCGCCAGGAACACGATACCGGAAATGAACACGGCACCCAGCGCCGTTTCCCACGGTATGCCCATGCCCTTTACCACGGTAAAGGTAAAGTAGGCGTTCAGCCCCATACCCGGCGCCAGCGCGATCGGGTAGTTGGCCACCAGTGCCATGATGGCGGTACCCAGCGCAGCAGCCAGGCAGGTAGCAACAAACACGGCGTTGAAATCCATGCCGGTAATCGACAGGATGGCCGGGTTCACGATAACAATGTAAGCCATTGTCAGGAACGTGGTGAAACCGGCAATGACCTCGGTCTTGACGTCCGTGCCGTGCTCTTTAAGCTTGAAGAAGCTTTCTAGCATGATGACATGCCCTCCCCTCGTCTTTTGAGACGTAACTGTTTGAAAAACGCGCAATTTTAACCTGAAACGCTTGTTTGTTGCGCTGCAGTTTGTCTGAGGCAAGCCCGGCTTAACCACAACAGCGCCTTGTGGTATCCTGAAATATTGCTCAAGTTCGTTAGGAAGCGCTTACATGACGTCAGCCCAAGGCTCGATTTTTATCGTGGTAGCCCCCTCCGGCGCCGGTAAAACCTCGCTGGTGGCCGCGCTATTGCAAGCGGAGCCCGGTGTAGAGCTGTCGGTATCCTATACAACGCGTGCCCCGCGCGAAGGCGAGGTAGACGGCAAGAACTACCATTTTGTCGACCGCGCCGCCTTTGAAGGCATGATCGCCGCTGGCGACTTCCTGGAGTACGCCGAGGTCTACGGCAACTACTACGGCACCAGCGCGCGCTGGCTGCGTGAAAGGTTGGCCGCAGGCCACGATATCCTGCTGGAAATCGACTGGCAGGGCGCCCGCCAGGTCCGCAAGGTGTTCGACGAAGCCGTGGCCGTATTCATCCTGCCACCATCGCTGCCCGTACTAGAAGCCCGCCTGCGTGGCCGGGCCACCGATAGCGAAGAAGTCATCCAGCGCCGCCTGTCCGAGGCACGCATGGAGATCGACCAGGTAGCCGAATACGATTACCTGATCGTAAACGATGATTTCGACCAGGCCCGCCTGGACCTGATCAGCGTGATCCGCAGCCAGCGCCTGCACAGCACGCGCCAGCTGCAGCGCCACCGCAGCAGTATTACCGGCATGCAAACGCCCCGCTAGGGCTTTATCCGGATCGCACAATCCCTTATCTTTTTGCTTCACCCTTTGTGAAAGAGACATACCATGGCCCGTATTACCGTTGACGATTGCCTCGACCGCATCCACAACCGCTTCGACCTGACCCTGGCAGCAGCCTACCGTGCCCGTCAGGTAGCCTCCGGTGCCACCGCTTTTGTAGAGCAAGGCCGTAACAAGCCTACCGTTGTTGCCCTGCGCGAAATCGCCGGTGGCCACGTTGGCCGCGAAATCCTCACCCGCCACAAAGGCTGATTCTGCCGATGACCGCGGATAACGCCTCCCCTATCGACTACAACGCACTCGTTGACGCCGAGGCCGAGGCGTTATTTCTGGCAGCATCGCGTTACCTGAAGCCCGAAGACGTACAGCTACTGCGCCAGGCCTTCATCACCGCGCGCGACGCGCACGAAGGCCAGACCCGCAAAAGCGGCGAGCCCTACATCACCCACCCGCTAGCGGTAGCCACCATGCTCACCGACTGGCGGCTGGATGCCCAAGGGTTGGCCGCAGCGCTGATGCACGACGTACTGGAAGACACCGGCGTCACCAAGCCCACGCTGTCCGACCAGTTTGGCCGCACCATTGCCGACCTGGTCGATGGCCTGTCCAAGCTGGAAAAGCTGGAATACCAGACCAAGGAAACCGCCCAGGCGGAAAACTTCCGCAAAATGGTACTGGCGATGGCACGCGATATCCGCGTGATCATCGTGAAGCTGGCCGACCGCCTGCACAATATGCGCACGCTGGACGCCATGCGCGAAGACAAGCGCCAGCGCATAGCGCTGGAAACGCTGGAAATCTACGCCCCCATCGCCAACCGCATCGGCCTGAACAAGGTCTACCGCGAGCTGCAGGACCTGGCGTTCATGCACCTGCACCCGCACCGCTACCACGTGCTGTCCAAAGCCGTGCGTGCCGCACGCGGCAACCGGCGCGAGGTGGTGGACAAGATCCTGAAAGCCGTTAGCCAGAAGCTGGTAGAGGCCAATATCGAGGCCACCATCAAAGGCCGCGAGAAAAACCTGTACAGCATCTACAAGAAAATGCAGGAAAAAAGCCTGTCGTTTTCCGAAGTGCTGGATATCTACGGCTTTCGCATCATCGTCAAAGACAACCCCGGCTGCTACCTGGCACTGGGCGCGCTGCACAGCCTGTACAAGCCGATTCCGGGCAAGTTCAAGGACTACATCGCCATCCCCAAGGGCAACGGCTACCAGAGCCTGCACACCACCCTGTTCGGCCCCTACGGCACACCGGTGGAAATGCAGATCCGCACCCGTGAAATGAACGCGGTGGCCGAAGCCGGCATTGCCTCGCACTGGATGTACAAATCCGGCCACGCCAGCATCGACGCCGCCAAGCAGCGCACGCACCAGTGGCTGCAAAGCCTGCTGGACATGCAGGCCGAAAGCGACGACGCCGTCGAGTTCCTGGAACACATCAAGATCGACCTGTTCCCCGACGAGGTGTACGTGTTTACACCCAAGGGCAAGATTATCGTGCTGCCGCATGGCTCCACCCCGGTGGATTTTGCCTACGCGGTACACACCGACGTGGGCCACCGCTGTATCGCCGCCCGCGTGAACCACAACCTGGTACCGCTGCGCAGCGTGCTGCGTAACGGTGACACCGTGGACATCATTACCTCCACGCAAACCAAGCCCAACCCGTCGTGGCTGAATTTCGTGCAAAGCGGCCGTGCGCGCTCCGGCATTCGCAATTATCTGAAATCGCTACAGACACAAGACGCCATCCAGCTGGGGCAAAAGCTGCTGCGCCAGGCCGCCAGCGCGCTGTCAGCCTTTGAGCCGGACATCACGCCCGAGCTGGAAGACGCGCTGCTGGCCCGCCTGGGCGAGCGCAACCGCCGCTTTAGCGACATCCTGGCCGACATCGGCACCGGCAAACAGTTGGCCGCCGTGGTGGCACGCAAGCTGCTGGAGCTATCCGGCCAGCAAGCACAGCAGGCCGCGCTGGGCCCGATTGCCATCCGGGGCAACGAAGGCGCCGCTATCCACCTGTCCAACTGCTGCAACCCGATACCGGGCGACCAGATTGTCGGCATCGCCAAAAAAGACCAAGGCTTGCTGATTCACCGCGGCAGCTGCCACAACGTGCAGCGCGTGGAGGCAGAAAAGCTGCTGGAAGTACGCTGGGAAGCGGTAAAAGACCGCATGTTCGGTGTGAACATCAGCATTCTGGCGTTTAACCAGCGCGGTGCGCTGGCCGATATCGCCGCCGCCATCTCGCACGCCTCGGCCAATATCGAAACCGTCGACACGCAAGACAACCACAGCCAGGACGGCTACATCCACATTCACTTCCGCCTGCAGGTAGACAACCTGCAGCATCTGGAAAAAGTGCTGGCACAGGTTCAGCAAGTGGAAGTCGTCCAGCGCGCAGAAAGACGCTAGCACCATGCCCTGCATCCGCATTAACGGTGAAGACCGCACGCTCTCCGGGCACGTAGACAGCCTGGCCGCCCTGATTGCCGAGCTGGGCCTCACCGGCAAGCGCATTGCCATAGAACGCAATGGCGAAATCGTACCGCGTAGCCAGCATGCCAACACCCCGCTTGCAGAGGGTGATGCGCTGGAAATCGTCGTCGCCGTGGGCGGCGGTTAACTTTAGCAAGGGACCAAGCGTGCAAGACCCATTGATCATCGCCGGACAATCCTACCAATCGCGCCTGCTGGTTGGCACCGGCAAATACCGCGACTTCCAGCAAACTGCCGACGCGCTGGATGCCTCCGGCTGCGAAATCGTTACCGTGGCCATCCGCCGCGTGAACCTGGGGCAAAACCCTAACGAGCCGAATTTGCTGGACTTTTTGCCAAAAAACCGGTATACACTGCTGCCCAATACGGCAGGCTGCTACACCGCAGACGACGCCGTGCGGACCTTGCGCCTCGCGCGTGAGCTGCTGGACGACCACCGCCTGGTAAAGCTGGAAGTACTGGGCGACCCGCATACCTTGTACCCCAACGTACGCGACACGCTCAAAGCCGCCGAAACCCTGGTGAAGGAAGGCTTCGACGTGATGGTTTACACCTCGGATGACCCCATCGTCGCCAAAGAGCTGGAACAGATAGGCTGCTGCGCCATCATGCCGCTGGCCAGCCTGATCGGCTCCGGCATGGGCATCCTGAACCCGTGGAACCTGCAGCTCATCATCGAGCAATCGAATGTCCCCGTGCTGGTTGATGCCGGCGTGGGTACCGCCTCGGACGCAACCATCGGCATGGAGCTGGGTTGCCACGGGGTACTGATGAATACCGCCATTGCCGCCGCACAAGACCCTGTGCGGATGGCACTGGCCATGAAACTGGGCGTCCAGGCCGGTCGCGAAGCGTACCTGGCCGGGCGTATGCCTAAACGCTTTTATTCGGCGACACCGAGTTCGCCACGTGAGGGGGTGATTTCTTCCCGTTCGGGATGATGCGCAGTGCACACTAATACCCGTTGCCACGCATCTGGCTTTTACAAAAGCTACAACGTTGTTTAGAATACTCATTTTCCTCGAGGCAGAAATGCCTCAAGCCAAAAGATTTAAGGACCTCAGCTAAATGCCGACTATCCGCGTTAAAGAGAACGAACCGTTTGAAGTTGCCATGCGTCGCTTCAAGCGCGCTATCGAAAAAACCGGTCTGCTGACCGAACTGCGCGCCCGCGAATTCTACGAGAAGCCAACCGCTGAACGTAAGCGTAAAAAAGCTGCTGCCGTGAAACGCCACTACAAGCGTATCCGCAGCCAGATGCTGCCACCGAAGCTGTTCTAAGCTTTACGGTAGCAAGCACAAGACCGCAGGCCCGCCCTGCGGTTTTGCTATTTATGCGCTGGCTGCAGCCCTGCTGCGGCCAACCTTACCCCACCCCGCACGGACACCATCATGAGCCTGAAAGCCCGCATCTCCGAAGACATGAAAACCGCGATGAAAGCTCGCGAAACCGACCGTCTGGCAGCCATTCGCCTGCTGATGGCGGCCATCAAGCAAAAAGAAGTGGACGAGCGTGTGGAGCTGGACGACGCCGGCATCACCGCCGTGGTGGACAAAATGCTGAAACAGCGCCGTGACTCCATCACCCAGTACGAAGCCGCCCAGCGCCAGGACCTGGCCGACAAAGAAAAAGCCGAAATGGCCGTACTGACCGCCTACCTGCCGCAACAGCTGACCGCCGAAGAAATCGACATCATGATCGACGGCGCCATCGCCGCCAGCGGCGCTGCCGGCATGCAGGACATGGGCAAAGTGATGGCCTTGCTGAAACCGCACATGGCCGGCCGCGCCGACATGGGCGCCGTGTCTGCCCGCATCAAAGCCAAGCTGGCCGGCTAAGCCCGCCGGATGATCCCGCAGGACTTCATCGATCAGCTACTATCCCGCGTCGACATTGTCGACGTGGTGGATCGCTATGTCCCGCTGAAAAAGGCAGGCCAGAACTACATGGCCTGCTGCCCGTTCCACAAAGAAAAATCCCCCTCCTTCACCGTTAGCCCCACCAAGCAGTTCTACCATTGCTTTGGCTGCGGCGCGCATGGCTCCGCCATCGGCTTCGTGATGGAATACCAGGGGCTGCCCTTTGTGGACGCCGTCAAAAGCCTGGCCGAAGGCATCGGCCTGCAAGTACCACAAGAACGTGCGGCCAACCCCGAGGCCAGCCGCGCCGCGCGCGAAAAACAGCTGTCGCTGGAAAGCGCCCTCAGCCAGGCCGCTGTTTACTACAAGCAGCAGCTCAAAAGCGCCGTGAACGCCATCAGCTACCTGAAAGGCCGCGGCCTCACCGGCGAAATCGCCGCCCGCTTCGGCCTGGGCTACGCCCCCGGCGACTGGCAAAACCTGCAAGCCGTGTTTAGCGAATACCTGAACCCGGCCCTGCTGGAATCCGGCCTGGTAATCGAGGCCGAAGACACTGGCCGCCGCTACGACCGCTTCCGCGACCGCGTGATGTTCCCCATCCGCAACCAGCGTGGCGCCATCATCGGTTTTGGCGGCCGCGTGCTGGGCAAAGGCGAGCCCAAATACCTGAACTCGCCGGAAACCCCGCTGTTTGAAAAGGGCCGCGAGCTGTACGGTCTGTACGAAGCCCGCCAGGCCATCCGCAACGCCAACGCCGTGTTGGTAGTAGAAGGCTATATGGACGTCGTCGCCCTGGCGCAATACGGCGTGGAATACGCCGTAGCCACGCTGGGCACCGCCACCACCGGCGAACACGTCCGCAAGCTGCTACGCCACGCCGACCAGGTGTACTTCTGCTTCGACGGCGACAAAGCCGGCCAGAAAGCCGCCTGGCGCGCACTGGAAAACAGCCTGCCGCAGCTGGTAGACGGCAAGGCGCTGCATTTCCTGTTTCTGCCGCAAGAGCACGACCCGGACAGCTACATCCGCGAACACGGCCGCGAAGCCTTCGAAGCCGCGCTGCGCGAGCAGAGCATTCCGCTCTCGGCCTACTTCACCCGCGAGCTCACCGCCAGCGTCGATTTATCCAGCCCGGAAGGCCGCGCCGAGCTGATCAAGCAAGCCAAGCCCTTGCTAGACCAGATAGCCGCCCCCATGTTGGGCTATATCATCAAGAAACGCCTGGCCGAGCTGGCGCAGATGGAAGTCGACGAAATCGACATGCTGATGGGCCACAGCCGGCCCGAACGCAAAGGCCGGCGCGAATACCGCCTGCCGCGCGAATCCACCCGCCCGGCCAGCACACCCATCATGCGCAAGCAGATACGCGACGTGCTGATGAACCCGGAATGGGCGCTGGCCATACAGATACGCGAGAACGAAATCTACGAAGGCGAAATGGCCGCCCTGGTGGCCATCATCGAAAGAGTACAAGCCAGCGAACAGCTACCCAGCTGCGCCGTGCTGGCGGAAGGTTTCCGCCATACCGAGCACGAATCCATCATTGATTCGGTGCTGCAAGACTCACAACTCAGAAGTGAAGAATTCATCAACCCCAACGAGCTGGACCGGGAAAACTTCATGCTGGGTTTTGACAAACTCATGGACCGCTACGATGACGAGCTGGTTTCGACACTGTCTAACAAAGGCTACGAGCACCTGTCGCAAGAAGAACTACAGCTTCTGCGCACCCTGCTAGCCCGCCGCATGCGGCCAACCCCAGCCAGCTGACCGAGCCCCGTACACGTAGTTGTGATATAATCAATTGTTTTTTTCGGCTTTTTCGAGCAGGAAACCAAATGGCGGCATCTCCCGACACCAAGAAACAGAACAACGAACCGGCAACCGAGCCAATGAGCCTGGAAGAGCAGCGTAAACGCTTGCGCCAGCTGATTGCCCTGGGCAAGGAACGTGGCTATCTCACGTATGCAGAGATCAACGACCACCTGCCCGAAGACGTCTCCGACGCCGAACAGATCGAAAACATCGTCACCATGATTGGTGGCCTGGGCATCCAGGTTTACGACGAAGCGCCCGATGCTGAAACCCTGCTGATGTCCGACGCCACCCCGGCCGTGGCAGACGAAGACGCAGTAGAAGAAGCCGAAGCCGCCCTGTCCTCGGTCGACTCCGAGTTCGGCCGCACCACCGACCCCGTGCGCATGTACATGCGCGAAATGGGCTCGGTAGAGCTGCTGACCCGCGAAGGCGAAATCGTTATCGCCAAGCGTATCGAAGAAGGCCTGAAGTTCATGATTCAGGCGCTGTCCGCCTGCCCGGGTTCCGTGGCAGAGGTCCTGGCGCTGATCAGCCGTGTCGAAGCCGGCGAGCTGCGCATCGATGAAGTCATCGATGGCATGATCGACCCCGAAGCCGACACCGCCGTCGCCGTAGAATTTGCCGAGCCGGTAGAAGTAGACGCCGAGCTGGCCGAAGACGAAGCAGAAGAAGACGAAGAAGACGAAGCCGTCGACGAAGCTGCCGTGAGCGAAGCCAACCTCGAAGAGCTGAAACAAGCCGCCCTGGCCCACTTTGCCCAGGTACGCGAACACTACGCCGCCCTGCTCAAAGCCCTGGAAAAACACGGCTACGCCAGCAAACAGTACAACGAAGCCCAGGCCGCCATCACCGAGCTGTTCATGGGCGTGCGCTTCTCCACCCGCCAGATCGAAAGCCTGTGCGAAAGCCTGCGCAGCGGCGTAAACGGCATCCGCAAGCTGGAACGCGAAATCCTGGACATCTGCGTGACCCGCGTACGCATGGACCGCCAGTACTTCGTGAAAAACTTCCCCGGCAACGAATGCAAGCTGGAATGGGTTGAAAAAGAAATCGCCAGTGGCAAAGACTGGTCCGACGTACTGGGCCGCTTCAAGTACGCCATTATCGAGAAGCAAACCAAGATCGCCGATATGCAGCAGAAGTCCATGCTGGGCATCAACGATCTGAAAGAGATCAACCGCCAGATGTCGTCGGGCGAAACCAAAGCCCGCCTGGCCAAGCGCGAAATGATCGAGGCCAACCTGCGCCTGGTGATCTCCATCGCCAAGAAATACACCAACCGCGGCCTGCAGTTCCTCGACCTGATCCAGGAAGGCAACATCGGCCTGATGAAGGCGGTGGACAAGTTCGAATACCGCCGTGGCTACAAGTTCTCCACCTACGCCACCTGGTGGATTCGCCAGGCCATCACCCGCTCCATTGCAGACCAGGCACGTACCATCCGTATTCCGGTACACATGATCGAAACCATCAACAAGATGAATCGCATCAGCCGCCAGATCCTGCAGGAAACCGGCCGCGAGCCGGACCCGGCCGAGCTGGCCGAAAAAATGGAGATGCCGGAAGACAAGATCCGCAAGATCATGAAGATTTCCAAAGAGCCTATCTCGATGGAAACCCCGATCGGCGACGACGACGACAGCCACCTGGGCGACTTCATCGAAGACTCGGTGACCGTAGCCCCGGCCGAAGCCGCCATGTACGCCAGCCTGCGCGACGCCACCAAAGAAGTACTGGACTCGCTCACCCCGCGCGAAGCCAAGGTACTGCGCATGCGTTTCGGTATCGACATGAACACCGACCACACGCTGGAAGAAGTAGGCAAGCAGTTTGACGTAACGCGCGAGCGTATCCGCCAGATCGAAGCCAAGGCCCTGCGCAAGCTGCGCCACCCTACCCGCTCCGAGCGTCTGCGCAGCTTCCTGGACAACGAACCGGGTAACCAATAAGCAAATTATTTGCTATAATTGACCCCCTCTAGGGCCTCTAGCTCATGCCTGGTTAGAGCAGCGGACTCATAATCCGTTGGTGCCGGGTTCGACTCCCGGGGGGCCCACCAAGAAAGCAAGGACCTGCAGCGTACGCTGCAGGTCCTTTTTCTTTTGGTTCAAGGTTGGCCGCAGGCGGCTTGCGGCGCTGCTGCGTGAGCACAAATTCGCGAGCAGAAACCACATCACACCCTTGTCCATTATTCGTACCAATCAGCCTGCAGGTAATCGCCGTGTCACTGACAGCGACCGGCAGTCAACCTGACCTTCCGGTAAGCGTGGCAAGGCAGCCCAATCTGGCTGTGTACTTTCAGACATTAATAGCTCTAAATACTTGAAAAATAATGAAAAAATTTTTATATCATTATTGACCAAGCACACTAAAGAGCCAAATATATACCTGCTTAGGTGCATATTTCACGTTAGGCGTCATTTCCCACTTCACACAGAAAGAGTGCAATGCCATGAACTCGGTCAAGTTGTCGGCTGTGCTATCAAACCTTTCAGAGCCATGGCAACCGGCAACGGTTGCGCACTTCAATGGCAATGAAGTCATGGTGGCCAAAGCAATGGGCGCATACGCCTGGCACAAGCATGAAAACACAGACGACTTATTTTTGGTACTCAAGGGAAATATCACGATCGAAATGCGCGATCGCAGTGTTCACCTCGGCCCTGGAGAAATGCTCGTTATTCCACGTGGTGTGGAGCATCGCCCGGTAGCCACCGAGGAGGCTCATTTCATACTCATCGAGCCGCCAGATACTGCGAAAGATGGAACCACGTTTGTCTAAGGTTTCAATACCACACAGCACAAACATAACACCCAAGCCTTCCGTCGAGAGGACGTTCTCCGTCAATCTGGGGCAAGCCTCTCATGTCAAACTTTGGGCGTCGTTAATAAAGGATCTTTAATGATTAATGCGTGGAATACAATCATTGCTCATTTGCAACAAGAACGTTTGTTCGACTCCTGTGACCTCAATGAAGGTGCAACATCCGCGCAATTGGCAGATCTCGAGCAGCACATTGGTCAATCGCTTCCGCAGGCGCTCCATGCATTCTTGTCTGAGCACAACGGACAAAAAATAAGTGC
The DNA here is from genome assembly GCF_007644035.1 of Vogesella mureinivorans. Lineage (GTDB taxonomy): Bacteria > Pseudomonadota > Gammaproteobacteria > Burkholderiales > Chromobacteriaceae > Vogesella > Vogesella mureinivorans. Next base: position 53,691 of record NZ_VMTV02001001.1, read on the forward strand.
CAAGCTCGGCATCTATGTGGGCCGCGAATTGCTATCGACCGAAAGCATTTGTCAGCAGTGGGACACGTGGCGCACCATTGATGAGCCCGGAATGAATGATGATTGTGCTGACTTCATGTCCTCAGCGCCACTAGGTGCAGTAAAGCCGATGTACACCAATCGATGTTGGATTCCTCTGACTCACGACTATGGCGGCAATCACATCGGTTTGGACTTCGACCCAGGCCCAAACGGTGTCGTCGGCCAAGTCATTGCCTACGGACGGGATGAGGATGAGAAGCGGCTGCTGGCAGATTCATTCAAGGAGTTCCTTCCAATTCTGGTCGCAGCGGTGCTCAACGAAGACTGGTCTTTCGCCGATGAACTTCGTGGACAGTAACTGAAGTCGGTACTCCGGCACCGTTTACCTTGACAGGTATTGACTATGAAAAGCGCTTCCACCCTGACTTACACAAATGCCAATAAAGCTGCATGGAACGCATCAGCGCACCTGCATGGACAAGGCAGCTCATGGGATGCACTGTTACTCGCCGCCAGTCAGCCCGGTTTCAATGTGCTGGGTAACTGCCTCACCGCTACGTTGACCGATTTGGGCGTTGCCGGGCGAAGCGCAGTACAAATTGGCTGCAATAATGCCCGCGAGCTGTTGTCACTGGCAGATTTGGGCGCCATACCTGCACTGGGAATAGACCAATCGTCCGAATTTCTGGCTCAGGGTGCCGTTCTGGCGTCAAAGGCCAAACTCAATCCGCGTTTGCTTGAAGCCAACATTTATGAACTCCCAGCCGATGTGGGCCAGCACGACCTGGCACTTATCACCATTGGGGTAATCAACTGGATGCCTGATCTGCAGGGGTTTTTCAAAGCTGTGCGAGGGCTGGTCCGTACAGGTGGGCATTTGGTCATTTATGAAACCCATCCCATACTGGAGATTTTTAACCCCGATGCGGCGAACCCCTTTCAACCGGAGATAAGTTATTTCGAGAAGACACCGGTGAAGATCGAGGGTGCCATTACTTATGATGGAAGTGACGGTGGCGCCGGAGAAACCGGGTACTGGTTTCTGCACACACTGGGCGACATCGTCACCGCCTGTGTCAATAGCGGGTTCCAGATTCAACGCCTTGAGGAACACCCTCACCTGAACCGCGAAGAAGATTACGCGATCTACGAAAATCGCCCGGCACAGCTACCCCTTTGCTATACCTTGGTGGCGCGTGCCCTATAGCACGGTAGCTTGGGCTGAATGGCATTCAGCTCAAGGTTTGCCGTGTTTTCAAGAAAGTCTGTGCGACTTGCAGCTAAAGGCTCGGTAAATGTTGGGCTTCTCTGCGTTCAGCCCAACCTACGCACTAAGTGTGTGAATCGAAAATGCCAAACGTTCGAAGTAACCGGCTGGCGGAGGCCGGAGGCCGGAGGCGTTGGGCGTCATTTACGGTACCCGCGGCCCGGCGGCCAAGCAGCCTTGCCGGAGCGGGTCGGCTCGAACGAAGTGTTAAGCCTCACTCGGCAGGCGGGCGAGTGGACTCGCGCGCGCTCTTGCTCAACTTTAGGATCTCTGCGTCGCTCGCCATCCGCTGAACCAATCCGCGGTACTGTTCCATGGCACTTCGCAGATCGGCGACCTCACGGCGGATGCGCACAAGATCAATAGCCGCACGGCCCTTCTCGCCGGCCATGAAGACAACCAATTCAGCCTTCTTCTCGTCGGTTTCCTCCAATGGAAACATATTGCGCAAGAAGAGTCCTGCGCCAATTCCATGAAGAGTCACCGCACGGTTCATCTTGTATCCGATAGCCGTGTTCAGTGCTTTCTCAACTTCCGGGTTGATCACCGCAAGTTGTGGCTGTCCGAAGAGAGCCCCCTGAAGCATGCGCAGCCTAATACCTTGTCGTCGCAGGGCGTCATCCCATCGCTTAATGGTGACTTTCGCTTCTTCAGGTGGCATTGCGTTGATCTTTGCGACAGGGTTGCTTCCTGCTTCGACGATCAATGCCTCGCCTTCGTCGACACAGTCCTTGAGAACAAAGTAGAACCGAAGCATGTTTTCAATGGCACTGTCTCGGTCCAACTGAGTCTTGAACTCGCGGATGCCCTTGAAGCCGCTGATAACGGCTTCGACTACCGACTTGATTTGCGCAAACATAACGTCTGTGAGGCCTAGCGTGAAATATGCACTTTTGCAGGTTTATATTTGGTTTATGTGTGTGCATAACAAGAAATGCTAATCAAATTTAGCATTCTTTTGCAAGTCATTGGTAGGTGCCAACGCTTGAAAGTACACAGTCAGCACAGTAGGTTGGGCTGAATGAAATGAAGCCCAACGTTTACCGCGTTTTTGAAACTGGTAGCCAGATACCCGGTAAACGTTGGGCTTCGCTGCGCTCAACCCAACCTACGCCCTGAAGCCCACACCCTGTGCCCACGACTTACCCACACCAGGCTTGGTGGGCACGCTGCGCTTTGCCCACCCTACCACACCCTCCCCTACCACCATCCTACCCTACCACCCCCACCCAAGCCCCCAACTGTATCCCCGTTTTGTGCCACTGCTGCCACTGATGGCCACAGTTCCGGCCCGCTACAATGGTTTGTATCCAATAAGACGTTTGCGGCCAACCTGGGCCGGCGAGGAGACACCATGACAAGCTGGCTGATGCAGGCCATTCGCAAGATCGAGGCCGATTTCAACCGTAGCAGCGACACCCACCTGATTCCGCTGGTGCTGCCAGCGGCGCCCGGTATCCAGCTGTATTTCAAGGACGAGTCCACCCACCCTACCGGCAGCCTGAAGCACCGGCTGGCGCGCTCGCTGTTTTTGTACGCGTTGAGCAATGGCTGGATTAAAGAAGGCACGCCGGTGATCGAGGCGTCCAGCGGTAGCACGGCGGTGTCGGAGGCTTACTTTGCCCGCCTGCTGGGCTTACCCTTTATTGCGGTAATGCCGGCCAGCACGTCGTGCGAGAAGGTGCGCGCCATCGAGTTCTACGGCGGCCGCTGCCACCTGGTGGACGACCCGGCCACTATCTACGACGAATCGCAGCGCCTGGCGCGCGAGCTGAACGGCCACTATATGGACCAGTTCACCTACGCCGAACGCGCTACCGACTGGCGCGGCAACAACAATATTGCCGATACCATCTTCCGCCAGATGGCGCTGGAACCGCAGCCGGAGCCGCGCTGGATCGTGTGTGGTGCGGGCACCGGCGGCACCAGCGCCACCTTTGGCCGCTACGTGCGCTACCAGCAAAAGCAGACGCAGGTATGCGTGGTGGACCCGGAAAACTCGGCCTTTTACGCCAGCTACGTTAGCGGCGACGCGCACTGTAGCTGCGAGGGCGGCTCCGGCGTGGAAGGCATCGGCCGCCCGCGGGTGGAGCCGTCGTTCATCCCCACGGTGATCGACCACATGATTCGCGTGCCGAACGTAGCCAGCTACGCCGCCATCCACTTTCTGGAAGAAGTGCTGGGCCGCAAGTGCGGTGGCTCTACCGGCACCAACTTTTACGGCGTGTGCCTGCTGATGGCCGACATGCTGCAGCGTGGCGAGCCAGGCAGCATCGTCACCATGATCTGCGACGACGGCAGCCGCTATCTGAACAGCTATTACAGCGCAGACTGGCTGGCCGCCGGCGGCCACGATATCCAGCCGTGGCTGCACAGCTACCGCCGCTTCTTTTACGATGGCGTGTGGCAGCCGCCGCAGTAAGCGCCCGCGCTGCGCAGTAAAAAGCCGATGGCCCTCGCCATCGGCTTTTTATCGCTACCTGTGCCGTGCGGCCAACCTTAGCCTTGCTGGTACCAGCCGCGGCTGCCATTGACCACGCGCACCACCAGCAGCATCACCGGCACCTCGATCAGCACCCCCACGACCGTGGCCAGCGCGGCGCCGGAGTGCAGGCCAAACAGGCTGATGGCGGCTGCCACCGCCAGCTCGAAGAAGTTGGACGCGCCAATCAGCGCCGACGGGCAGGCCACGCTGTGCTGCTCGCCCAGGCGCCGGTTCAGCCAGTAGGCCAGGCCGGCGTTGAACAGCACCTGGATCAAAATGGGCACCGCCAGCAGCACGATAACCAGCGGCTGCGCCAGAATGGCCTGGCCCTGAAAGGCAAACAGCAGCACCAGCGTTAGCAGCAGCGCCGCCATCGACCACGGCTGGATGGCCGCCATGGCGCGCTCGAACGCGGCGGGGCCGCGTGCCAGCAGCCACTTGCGCAGCGCCTGCGCCAGCAGCACCGGCAGCACAATGTACAACAGCACCGAGGTCAGCAGCGTGGCCCACGGCACGGCGATGCTGGACACGCCCAGCAGCAGCGCCACCAGCGGGGCAAAGGCAAACACCATGATCAGGTCGTTCAGCGCCACTTGCGACAGCGTAAAGTACGGGTCGCCACCGGTAAGCCGGCTCCACACAAACACCATGGCGGTGCAGGGTGCGGCCGCCAGCAGGATCAGCCCGGCGATGTAGCTGTCCAGCTGGTCGGCCGGCAGCCACGGGGCAAACAGCTGCCGCACGAACAGCCAGCCCAGCAGGGCCATGGAAAACGGCTTCACCAGCCAGTTCACAAACAGGGTCACGCCGATGCCGCGCACGTGCTGGCGCACCTGATGCAGCGCGCCAAAGTCGATTTTCAGCAACATGGGGATGATCATCACCCACACCAGCACGCCCACCGGCAGGTTGACGCGGGCAATTTCCATGGCGGCCAGCGCGGCAAAGCCCTGCGGCCACAGCTGGCCCAGGCCGATGCCCACCACGATGCAGGCCGCTACCCAGGCGCTAAGGTAGCGCTCGAACAGGCTCATGCCCTTGGCCGCAGACGGCGGCCGGGTGTCGCAGGTGCTGCTCATGGCTGTTCTGCACTGCTCAGCGTGTCTGGCCGGCCGATATCGTGCACCGCATGCTGCAGCGCCAGGCGGTCCAGCTTGTGCAGGGGCAGGCTGAGGAACAGGCGCAGGCGGGTGGTGATGTCGCGGTAGGTACGCACAAAGGCCTTGTGCTGCGCGGCCTCGTCGCCGCTTACTGCGGCCGGGTCGGCAAACCCCCAGTGCGCCGTCATCGGCTGGCCGGGCCAGGCCGGGCAGGCTTCACCGGCGGCGGCATCGCACACGGTAAACACAAAATCCATCGCCGGTGCATCGGGGCCGGCAAACTCGTCCCAGCTCTTGCAGCGCGCGCTAGCCGGGTCGTGCTGGTTGTGGCGCAGGGTGTCCAGCGTGTGCGGGTGCACAAAGCCGCGCGGATGGCTGCCGGCGCTGTAGCCACGAAAGCGGCCCTCGCCCAGTTGGTTCAGGATGGCTTCGGCCATGATGCTGCGGGCACTGTTGCCACTGCAGATGAACAGCACGTTGTAGACACGATCGGACATGATGTCAGGCTCCAGGGTGGGTGTAGCAAGCGGGGTAACCGGCGGCGGGCAGCACGGCAGCGCCAGCTCGGGGCACTGCTGCGGCTGGCCGGCGCAGCATTCGTCGGTCAGGTAGGCCAGCAGCTGCTGCATCAGCGCCAGGTTGGCGCGGTAGCGTTGAAAGCGGCCTTCCTGCGCCACCGTTACCAGCCCGGCGTGGCTCATGCCTTTCAGGTGAAAGGACACATTATTGGCCGGCAGGTCCAGGTTGGCCGCAATCTGCCCGGCCACCATGCCTTCGTGCCCCTGGCGTACCAGCAGGCGGTAGATGTCCAGCCGCACGCCGGAGGCCAGCGCTTCAAACAGTTTCACGGCGCTTTCTTTGGGCAGGCTCATGCGTTTTCTCGGGCAGGGTTGGCCGCATGCTGCGGCAGGGCCAGCGACACTAGCGCGGCCAGGGTAATAAACACGGTAGATATCCACAGGCAGGCGGCCAGGCCGTATTGCTGGTACACCCAGCCGGACAGCACGGTGCCGATGAGGCGGCCCATGGCGTTGGACATATAGTAAAAGCCCACATCCAGCGACACGCCGTCGGCCTTGGCGTAGCTAACAATGAGGTAGCTATGCAGCGACGAGTTCACCGCAAACAGCACGCCAAACAGCGCCAGCCCGCCCAGTACCACCCAGCCAGCGGGCCAGCCTGCGGCCAACCCTAAGGCCATGACGGCGGGCAGGCCGGCCAGCATGGCCGCCCACACAAAGGCGCTGCGCCCATCCGGCACCCTGCCCTGCATTTTGCCGGTAATGGCCGGCGCCAGCGTCTGCACCACGCCGTAGCCGATAACCCACGCGGCCAGAAAGCCGCCTACCTGCCAGAAATCCCAGCCAAACACGGTGCTGAGGTACACCGGCAGCGCCACCACAAACCACACGTCGCGCGCGCCAAACAGAAACAGCCGCGCCGCCGACAAGCTGTTGATGGCCGGGCTTTTGGACAGCAGCTCGCGAAACTTCGGCTTGGCCTTGGCCTTGCCCAGGTCTGGCCGCAGCTGCCACAGGCTGAATAGCCAGATAGCCGCCAGCAGCGCCGCCATGCCCAGCACCGCGCCACCAAAGCCCAGCGTGGCCAGCAGTGCGCCGCCCAGAAAGAAGCCCACGCCTTTCAGCGCGTTCTTGGAGCCGGTGAGCAGCGCCACCCAGCGGTACAGCGTGCCCTGCTCGCCGTCCGGCACCAGCAGCTTGATGCTGCTTTTGGCCGACATTTTGTTCAGGTCTTTGGCAATGCCGGACAGCGCCTGGCTGGCCATCACATACGGCACAGTAAGCAGGGTGGCCGGTGCGGCCAACATCAGCAGTGCCAGTACCTGCAGCGCCAGACCCAGGTTCATGGTGCGGTTCAGCCCCAGCCGCGCGCCCAGATAGCCGCCCACCAGGTTGGTGACCACACCGAATACCTCGTAGAACAGGAACAGCGCGGCAATCTGCAGCGGTGCGTAGCCCAGCTGGTGAAAGTGCAGCACCACCAGCATGCGCAGCGCGCCGTCGGTAAGGGTGAACGCCCAATAGTTGGCCGTTACCAGCAGGTACTGGCGGATGGCCGGCGTTAGCGTGGACAGGGCTTGCATGGCTTAGCCCTGGTCGGCCAGGCCCACCAGCCGCGCCAGCTCCACGGTGCGGTTGGCGTAGCCCCATTCGTTGTCGTACCAGGCGTACAGCTTCACCTGCGTGCCGTTGATCACCATGGTGGACAGCGCATCGATAATGGACGAGCGCGGATCGGTGCGGTAATCGATAGACACCAGCGGGCGGGCCTCGTAGCCCAGAATGCCCTGCAGCGTATGGTTGGCCGCATGCTGCAGCGCGGCGTTGACCTCTTCTGCCGTGGTGGCGCGTTCTACTTCAAACACGCAGTCGGTGAGCGAGGCATTAGCCAGCGGCACGCGCACGGCGTGGCCGTTCAGGCGGCCGCGCAGCTCGGGAAAGATCTCGGCAATGGCGGTGGCCGAGCCGGTGCTGGTGGGGATCAGGCTCATGCCGCTGGCGCGGGCGCGGCGCAGGTCTTTGTGCGGCTGGTCCAGAATGCTCTGCGTGTTGGTCAGGTCGTGGATGGTGGTGATGCTGCCGTGGCGGATGCCGAAGGTTTCGTGGATCACCTTCACCACCGGCGCCAGGCAGTTGGTGGTGCACGAGGCGGCGGTAACGATGCGGTGCACGGCGGGGTCGAACAGCTGCTGGTTCACGCCCATCACCACGTTCAGCGCGCCCGGTTCTTTCACCGGCGCGCTCACTACCACGCGCTTCACGCCCTGCGCCAGATACGCCTGCAGCACGGCTACGGTTTTCATTTTGCCGCTGGCTTCGATCACCACATCGCAGCCGCGCCAGTCGGTATCGGCAATGGCTTTGTTGTGGCTCACGGTAATGCGCTTGCCGTCGATGACAATGGCGCCGTCTACCGCGCTGGCCTCGTGGCCCCAGCGGCCGTGCACCGAATCAAAATTCAGCAGGTGGGCATGGGTGTCTGCATCGCCGGCCGGGTCGTTGATGTGGACAAACTCGAACTCGGGCCAGGCCCAGGCGACACGCAGTGCCAGGCGGCCGATGCGGCCAAAACCGTTGATACCGATCTTGATAGTCATGGTGGGGTGTCTCGCTAGAAAGTTAAACGGCGTCGTACTGGCCGATCCACGCCTGGTGCACCGGGTGCTGGATAGCCTTGGGGCGCAGCGCCTGCACCTGCGCAATGGCGGTGCTGCGTGGCACGCCCAGCGCAATCAGGATGCGGGCGGCAATCAGGCCGGTACGGCCAGACCCGCCCTTGCAATGAATGGCCAGGCACTGGCCAGCACGCAGCCGCGCCAGCAGGTCGGGGGCGGTGGCTTGCCAGGCGCTATCAAAATCCGCCAGCGGTGCGCGGTCGTCCGCTACCGGCAGGTGAAACCAGGCCAGGCCAAGTTGGCCGCACGCATCGCCCAGGCCATCGGCGCCGTTCTGCTGCAGCTCGGCGGCCGGCATCAGGCTGATGACACCGCTGGCACCGGCCTGCTGCAGGGTGTGCAACGCCTGGGCCAGGCTAGCGGCCTGGGTACCGGGGCACGGTGTCAGCAGTAAACGGCCATCCATATCGGGGATGGCAAGCGTGTCGAAAGGGTGGGTCATGTCTGGGCTCCGGCTGAAATCAATATTACAAGAATCATTGAAATGAAGTCTAGGCCAGCCATGTGACAGAAAAATGAAGATAGCGGGAGCGTGGCGCAGAAAGGGGGCCCACAGGCAGAGCGACGCCCAGCGGAAGAGCGGTATAAGGCAAAAACCATAAAAAAAGGGGTACGGCCCACCACCGTACCCCCAAACACACACACATCAAGAGGAAATCACACACACATGCCGTGGCATGCGTTTAAAGCTTATTTGTCGTCGTGGGTCTTTTTGATAAAGATCGCGATACAGGTCGTCACGATAATGGTTGTCACCGTGATGGTAATAATGCTCAGCAAACCTACGTCGTCAGAGAGAAGTTGTTTCCACAGTTCCATGATATTGCTCCCCCGGCTGCCCGGTATTCGATCTGGATGTAGCCATCTTACCCCTGCGCTCCCTAGGGGCTTTGACCCAAGTCAAGCGAATCGCTCTATCAAAATGTAACGTATCGTATTTGTGCGCCCGGCAGACACCACGCGATTTAAGTACATGATAAAAATAAAAAAAGAGCAGGAATAAACCCTGCTCTTTTGATTTGGCGCAATATTTTCTAGCTGTAACTGAGCTTGCCTGCCTTACCCCAGAACACGCGGTAGGCAAACACCGTGTAGGCAATAATGGTGGGCAGCACCACGGCGGCCCCCGCCAGAATCACCCACAGTGCTTCCGGGTCGCTGGCGGCCTGCCAGATATCCAGCTGGCCGATGACGATTTCCGGAAACACGCTATACGCCAGGCCCCAGAACGCCAGCAGCACAATGCCCACGGTGCAGGCAAACGGCAGCCAGCAGAGGCTGTCTTGCCCGGCGCGCTGGCGTGCGGCCAACCTGGGCAGGCTGGCGGCCAGCAGGCCGAACAGCGCCAGGCTAATCAGCGGCAGCGGCAACAGCAGCAGGAAGTCCGGCAGCACAAACCACTTGGCGGCAATGCGGCTACTGGTTAGCGGCGTGGCCACCGACACCAGCAACACGGCCAGCGCGGTACCGGCCAGCGCGTACTGCGCCCAGCGCGTGGCGCGCTGTTGCAGGTGGCCGGTACTTTTCATGATCAGCCAGCCGGCGCCCAGCAGTACGTAGGCGGCGGTGAGCCCCAGGCCGGTAAGCAGGGCAAAGCCCCAGGCCCCCGCCCCCGGTGCAAAGCCGGTCAGGTAGCGCCCCAGCATCACGCCCTGGCTCAATGCGGCCAACAGCGAGCCGGCGGCAAAGGCCAGGTTCCATGCCGGCTGGTGGTGCGCCTGCGCCTTCACGCGAAAATCAAACGCCACACCGCGCAGAATCAGCCCCAGCAGCATGATGGCCACCGGCAGGTACAGCTCGCCCAGGATAATGCCGTGCGCCATGGGGAACGCCACCAGCAGCAGGCCCACGCCCAGCACCAGCCAGGTTTCGTTGGCATCCCAGAACGGGCCGATACTGGCGATCATGGCGTCGCGCTCTTCGTCGTTCCCCAGCGGCAGCAGCACGCCCACGCCCAGGTCGTAGCCGTCCAGCACCACATAAATCAGCATGGACAGCGCCATCAGCCCGGCAAAGATCACCGGCAACCACAGTTCGGCATTCATGGCTGTACTCCTTCAGGGTTGGCCGCAGGCGCTGCCTTGCGCGCCAGATAGAACACCACCGACACATAGCTGGCCAGCAGCACGGCGTACAGCAGCAGGTACATCAGCAAGGTAGACAGGATCATGCCGCTGCCCACGCTGGAGGCCGCATCGGCGGTGCGCAGGATGCCGGTAACCAGCCACGGCTGGCGGCCGATTTCGGTCACGTACCAGCCAGCCACCGTGGCCACCCAGCCCGAGAAGGTCATGGCCACCAGGCCACGTTGCAGCCACGGTGCCAGTGCGCCACGGCGCAGCTGCCACCACGCCAGCCAGCTTACCGCCAGCATCAGCATGCCCACCCCCACCATCACGCGGAAGCTCCAGAACACCTTGGCCACCGGCGGGTGGGCGTTGGGGAACTCGTTGAGGCCGCGAATCTCGCCATTCAGATCATGGGTAATGATCAGGCTGGCCAGTTTGGGAATACCCACCTCGAAGCGGTTGCTTTGCGTGGCTTCGTCCGGCAGGGCAAACAGCAGCAGCGGCGCGCCGCGCTCGGTGTGCCACACGCCTTCCATGGCGGCCAGCTTGGCAGGCTGATGCTGGAAGGTATTCAGCCCGTGCATGTCGCCCACCAGTACCTGCAGCGGAATAAGCAGCGCCGCCAGGCTCACACCGGTTTTCAGCGTGTGCGCCACCGCAGCCGCGCGGTCGCCACGCAGCCAGCGGTAGGCCGACACGCCGGCCACCAGAAACGCCACGGTCAGGCCGGAGGCCAGCAGCATGTGCGTCAGGCGATACGGCATGGACGGGTTGAAGATCACCGCCAGCCAGCTTTGCACATGCACCTTGCCGGCGATCACCTCTACCCCGGCCGGGGTCTGCATCCACGAGTTCAGCACGATGATCCAGAACGCCGACATCGTGGTGCCAAACGCCACCAGAAAGGTCGCCAGCGTGTGTACGCGGTTGGATACCTTGGCACGGCCAAACAGCATGATGCCCAGGAAGGTCGCTTCCAGGAAAAACGCGGTCAGCACCTCGTAAGCCAGCAGCGGCCCGGCCACATTGCCCACGTGCTGCATGAAGCCCGGCCAGTTGGTACCAAACTGGAAGCTCATGGTAATGCCGGACACCACGCCCAGCGCAAAGGTCAGCGCGAAGATCTTTACCCAGAAGCCGTAGGCGTCCATCCAGGCCTCGTCGCCACTGCGGTTAAAGCGCGTCTTGAAGTACAGCAGCACCCAACCCATGGCGATGCTGATGGTAGGAAACAGGATATGAAAGGTAATGTTGGCCGCAAACTGGATGCGCGCCAGAATGACCGGGTCCAGGCTGTCCATGGCTAATCCTCCTTGCCACTATCACGGCCGGCCAGCCGGCCCAGGCTCTGGGTAAACTGCAGCACCTTGCCTACCTGACTACCCAGCTTCATCAGTTTTTCCAGCGTTTCCACATCCATGTCGCGGATGTCGGCAAACCACTTGGTCACCAGCTCGATCAGCTGGTACATCTCGTTCATGCGCGCCTGCGCGTGGCGCTCGGCCTCGCCCGCTGGCGTTTCCATGATCGCGCCGCGCAGCATGGTCAGCGTGGGCTCGACTTCTCGCTTCTGGCGCTCTTCGGCCAGGGTCTTGAAGATGGCCCACACGTCTTCCGGCGTGCTGAAATACTCGCGGCGGTCGCCCGGCAGGTGTTGCAGTTTGACCAGCCGCCAGGCCTGCAGTTCTTTCAGCGCCATGCTGGTATTGGAGCGCGAACAGCCAATGGCTTCCACAATGTCGTCGGCGTTCAGCGGGCGGTCGGAAACATACAGCAGGGCGTAAATCTGCCCGACGGTACGGTTGATGCCCCAGTGGCTGCCCATCTCGCCAAAGTGCAGCACAAAGGATTGAATTAGGGGTGGCAGGTTCATGTGTGTGGCCTTTTCGAATTTTCAGTATTTTCTGAAACTTTGATATGGATCATAGTTTCAGAAAATAGCCCTTGTCAATGCACAACTGACACGATATGCACCTTAGAAACAATGTCGCTTTATCAAATGCTTGCAGTTGGACGATACTCATAAGTATCGACACTCATCACTGTCCTTATGCCCACCCCGCCCTCGATACGCCATGCCCTGCTAGAAGACACCGCCGCCGCACTGGGTAAAGACTACCTGCAGCAGCTGGTCAACAGCCTGGCCCACCACAGCGGTGCCCAGCTGGTTTTTATCAGCCGGCAGCTGCCGCTGCCCGTGCGGCATGTAGCGGTGATGGTAGCCAGCTGTAGCAGCCACCCAGGGCACTACCCGCTGGCAGGTACGCCGTGCGAGCGGGTGATCAACCAGCAGCAAGCCATGATGGTCAGTAGCGGGGTCAACCAGGACTTTTCAGCCGAGCAAGACACCGCCTGGCAAAGCTTTGCCGGCTGGCCGCTAATGGACAAGCACGGGCACTGTCTGGGACACCTGGCGCTGTTTGACGAGCGGGCACATGCCTTGCCGGACACCCTGCTGCAGGATATTGCCCCCTTCGTTACCCGTGCTGCGGCCGAGTTGCAAAGGCTGGAGCACGAGCGCACCAGCAGCGCGCGCGCCAGCTGGGACGCCATGCATTCGCACTTTCTGCGCCAGTACATACAGGGCCAGCCCTTGCCGGCGCTGCTGGGCGACGTGGTGGGGCACATCGAACAAGCCCTGCCCGGCTGGCTGTGCTCCATCTTGCGGGTAGACGCTACACTACGGCTGCGCCCGCTGGTGGGCCCCTCGCTGCCCCCCGCCTATACCGCGCTGATAGACGGCCTGGCCATCGGCCCCATGGTGGGCAGCTGTGGGGCGGCGGCGTGGCACCGCAAACGGCTGGTGGCCGAAGACCTGCAGCAGCACCCGAACTGGGCACCCTACCGCGAGGTAGCGCGCCAGTTTGCGCTGGGTAGCTGCTGGTCCGAACCCATCATCGATAGCAAAGGCAAAGTACACGGCACCTTTGCCGTGTATCACCATGCCCCCAGCGCCCCCACGCTAGAAGCCATTACCGTGATTGAAGACACCGCTCGCCTGCTGGCGGTGCTGATGGAAAACGACGCCAACCGCCAGGCGCTGGATAGCCGCACGCAGTGGTACCAGGCTATCTTGCAGAACGCAGCAGACGCGCTGTCCATCATCGACATGGATGGCCGCGTGCTGGAAGCCAGCGATTCGCTGTGCAAGCTGCTGGGCTACAGCCAGGCCGAGATCCGCCAGCTGCACCTGTGGGACATGGTGCCACACCGCAGCGAAGCCGAGCTGCGCCAGCAGCTGGCCCACACCAGCGATACGCCGCTTACCTTCGACAGCCTGAACCGCAGCAAGGACGGCCAGACAATCGAGGTAGAAGTCAGCGTGCGCCGCCTGATGCTGGACGGCCAACCCGTGATCTGGGGCTCGGCCCGCGATATCAGCCTGCGCAAACAACAAGAACGCCTGCTGCGCGAACAAGCCACCATCGACTCGCTCACCGGCCTGTACAACCGCCCCACCCTGCTGGCCCAGCTGGAAACGCTGCTGGCCAGCCCGGCCCACACCACGCTGGCGCTGCTGATGCTGGACCTGGACCACTTCAAACAAGTCAACGACCACTACGGCCACGCCTGCGGCGACGCCACCCTGGCCCACATAGCCAGCCAGATGCGCCAACAGCTGGGCCCGCACGACTATGCCGGCCGCCTGGGGGGCGAAGAGTTCTGCGTGCTGTTACCCGGCACCACGGCGCAGGCCGCCGCCCGCTACGGCCAACAGCTGCTGGCCACCATTGCCCAGCAGCCCTTGCACTTTGCCGGGCACACCATCCACCTCACCGCCTCGCTCGGCCTGAGCCTGTACCAGCCTGGCGACGATAGCCGCAGCCTGCTGGCCCGCGCCGACATGGCGCTGTACCAGGCCAAGCACCAGGGCCGCAACCGCATGGTGATGCCGCCGCCGTGACGCGCTGGCGCGCATCCCGTAAAATGGCTTGCCGCGCCCCGCCAGACGGGGCGTTGCCTATTGCGGCCAACCTTTTTCAGCACGGAACTATCGATGACCACGCCTCAGCACACACCCATGATGCAGCAATATCTGGCTCTGAAACGAGACCACGCCGACAAGCTGCTCTTTTACCGCATGGGTGACTTCTACGAGCTGTTCTACGACGATGCCGAAAAAGCCGCCCGCCTGCTGGATATCACCCTGACCGCACGCGGTGCCAGTGGCGGCCAACCCGTCAAGATGGCCGGCATTCCCTACCACGCCGCCGAAGGCTACCTGGCGCGGCTGGTGAAGATGGGCGAGTCGGTCGCCATTGCCGAGCAAATCGGCGACCCGGCCACCAGCAAAGGCCCGGTGGAACGCAAAGTGGTGCGCATCGTTACCCCCGGCACGCTGACCGACGCCGCGCTACTGGACGACAAGCGCGACAACCTGGTGCTGGCCGTCAATATGCACAAGGGCACGCTGGGCCTGGCCTGGCTGTCGCTGGCCAGCGGCGAATTCAAAGTCATGCAAACCGGCGTAGAAGAGCTGCACAGCGAGCTGGAGCGCCTGAAACCGGCCGAGCTGCTGCTGGCAGACGACACCGGCCTGGCAGTGTTTGACAGCATCGGCACCCCGAAGAAAAAGCTGCCGCCGTGGCAGTTCGATACCGAATCGTCTACCCTGGCGCTGACCCGCCACTTTGGCACCCGCGACCTGGCCGGCTTTGGCGCCGACACGCTGCCGGTGGCCGTGGGCGCTGCCGGTGCGCTGCTGGAATACGTGAAATCCACCCAGGGCGTGAACCCGGCCCACATCGCCCAGCTGGCGGTAGAAGAACCGGGCGAGCTGATCCGCATGGACGCCGCCACGCGCCGCAACCTGGAGCTGACCGAAACCATCCGTGGCGAAGCCTCGCCCACGCTGGCCTCGCTACTGGACACCTGCGCCACCAGCATGGGTAGCCGCATGCTGCGCCACTGGCTGCACCACCCGATTCGCCGCCACGACAAGCTGCTGCGCCGCCAGCAGGCGGTGCGCGCGCTGTTGGCCGCACATCAGGACATCCACGCGCAGCTGCGCGAAGTGGCCGACATCGAGCGCATTACCGCCCGTGTAGCGCTACGCACCGCCCGCCCGCGCGACCTGGCCGCGCTGCGCGATTCGCTGCGCGCGCTGGCTGGCGTCAAAGCCATTGCCGCCACGTTGGAGGCCCCGCTGCTGGCCGAGCTGGTACAGCTGCTACCGGCCGAATCCCCCGTAGAAAGCCTGCTGGCCACCGCCATCCTGCCCGAGCCGGCCACCTTTTTGCGCGACGGCGGCGTGATCAACCACGGCTACCACGCCGACCTGGACGAGCTGCGCGCCATCCAGACCGACTGCGGTGACTTCCTGCTGGCGCTGGAGCTGCGCGAAAAAGAACGCACCGGCATCAGCACGCTGAAGGTGGAATTCAACCGTGTGCACGGCTTCTACATCGAGGTATCGAAAGCGCAGTCCGACAAAGTGCCGGACGACTACCGCCGCCGCCAGACGCTGAAAAACGCCGAGCGCTACATTACGCCCGAGCTGAAAACCTTCGAAGACAAAGCGCTGTCCGCGCAGGACAAATCGCTGGCGCTGGAAAAACAGCTGTACGAGGCGGTACTGGACCAGCTGGCCCCGCATATCAGCGAGCTCAAACTGATGGCGCAGGCCGTGGCCGGCCTGGACGTGCTGGCGGCGTTTGCCGAGCGCGCACAAAGCAATCACTACGTGCAGCCGCTATTCGTCAACGAGACACGGCTGGAAATCATCGGCGGCCGCCACCCGGTGGTAGAGGCCGAGGTGGAACGCTTTATCGCCAACGACACCAGGTTGGCCGCAGAGCGCAAGCTGCTGCTGATTACCGGCCCGAACATGGGCGGTAAATCCACCTATATGCGGCAAAATGCGCTGATTACCCTGCTGGCGCATATCGGCAGCTTTGTACCGGCCGAGCGCGCCGTGCTGGGCCAGATCGACCGCATCTTCACCCGTATCGGCGCCAGCGACGACCTGGCCGGCGGCCGCTCCACCTTCATGGTGGAAATGACCGAAACGGCCAACATCCTGAACAACGCCACCGATAAATCGCTGGTGCTGATGGACGAGGTTGGCCGCGGCACGTCTACGTTTGACGGCCTGGCGCTGGCGTGGGCCATTGCGCGGGCGCTGATCGAAAAAAGCCGCGCCTACACGCTGTTTGCCACCCACTACTTCGAGCTCACCAGCCTGGCGGGCGAGTACAACAGCGTGGCCAACGTGCACCTGTCGGCGGTGGAGCACAAAGACCGTATCGTGTTCCTGCACCACGTGGAAGACGGCCCGGCCAGCCAGAGCTACGGCTTGGCGGTGGCGCAGCTGGCGGGCGTGCCGCCCAAGGTGATACGCGAGGCACGCCGCTACCTGACCGAGCTGGAAAACGAATCCGCCGCCCGCGCCCAGCCCGACCTGTTCAGCACGCCAGTAGTGATTCAGCACGAGCCGGAGCCGCACCCGGCGGTAGAGCTGCTGGCCGATACCGACGTGGACGACCTCACGCCACGCCAGGCACTGGAGCTGCTGTACACCCTGAAAAAAATGACAAAATAAATTCAGGTAATTCGCTGAATATTTCCTACAATGGATTTAATACAATCTAAGACAAGGAGATATAAGCACTATGTATGCAGAAGGTACTGCCGTCTCGTCTGCCTTGGCCCGTCTGTTTGGTTCGGCGAATGGTGGCGAGGCACTGCCACTATCCGGTATCCGCGAGCGTGCCAGCAAGGAGCTGTCGCAATTTGCCAGCCTGGTACGTAGCGAGCTGGCACCGCTAGGCATCGCCATCCCGCCTGCCGTTTGTTTTGTCAGCTGCAACCATTGCGCGCTGACGCTGGAAAACGATCACCCGCAGCGCGATACCATTCTGGGCTGGCTGGAAGGCAACGACCGCATCGCCAAGTACTTCAAGGAAGTAGAAGTACTGTTCGAGCTGGTACGCGCCGCAGAAAACGCCGGTGACGTGTTCCCGGAAGACAGCTGCTTCCATATAGGGCTCACCAGTGCCGGGCCTGTCGCCTACTTTGATAGCCATCGCTGCGGCGAGTAAACCCGCAGCATCGCTACCGTGCCAGACACGCCGCCCCTTCCACCCGTGGAAGGGGCTTTGTTTTATGGCGCTTCATCTTTGCCCTGCCACCGTAGCAAGTACACGCGGTTCAAGGGTGTTTTTATAGCATCAAGCAAAAGAGATTCGAAACAGACGGTACAGCCGGGCCGCCATCCAGCCAGGCAGAAAAATGCAGGTGGCCGCTGATGCGCCAGTAGCCTGCACGCCAGGGCAGCATCCACGCCAGCCAGCCGGCAGCGCACCCGCCCCTATCGCGGCCTGGCCAAGTGATCCGTCATGCCGATGCAAGCGCATTGGCAATCAGTCATGTATTCAATTTCGTCATAACCATAAAAAATCAGCCAGCCGGGGCACTTTACTGCAAAGTTTTTGAACAACATGCCAAGCGGGAAAGTACGGGCGCTTGCCGGTGGTGCCTCTGCACCGATCGCAGGCTGCATCATCTGCTGGGTTGTGCACAGGCTAGCGAGCAGCCACCGCCATGCCAGCTGAAGATGGCGCATTACGGTGGCTAGCGTTGCGGCGCTAGGCAAGCCACCTGCCGGCAATGCAGCCCCCGGATAGACGGCTTATTTTTTGGCGAAGCGAAAACGCGGCGCGGCGCGTGATGGTGCGGGCGCGGCAGCCGGCTCCCGCGGACCTTGCCGTGCGGGTGCCTTGGCCGCCGGTTTGGCGTGCGTGGTGCGCGGCAGGTCGGCCAGCGACACGGTCAGGGTGCGCATCTCGCCAGGCTGCAGGCCATCCAGCTGCCACGGCCCTACCGCTACCCGCACCAGGCGTAACGTGGGCAGGCCAACCTTGGCCGTCATGCGGCGCACCTGGCGGTTTTTACCTTCGCTAATGATGATTTCCAGCCAGGCATCCGGCACGGTCTTGCGAAAACGCACCGGCGGTTTGCGCTCCCACAGTGCCGGCGTTTCCGGCAGCTGGCGCACCTGGGCCGGCTGGGTAACAAAGTCACCCAAGTCTACACCGTCGCGCAGCGCTTGCAGCTGGGCTTCGGTCACGCGGCCTTCTACCTGCACCCAGTAGGTTTTGGGCTGCTTCCAGCGCGGGTCGCTAATGCGGTGCTGCAGCTCGCCATCACCGGTAAGCAATAGCAGGCCTTCGCTATCGGTATCCAGCCGGCCAGCCGGGTACACCCCGGGCAGGGCGATATGGTCTTTCAGCGTGGGGTGCAGCTCGTGCTGGGAGAACTGGCAAATCACACCATAAGGCTTATTGAACAGAATGAGTTGGGGCATGGGGCAGCCAAACGTAAACAAGATATGCGGCGGATGATAACAAGCACGGCGCCAGGCAGCCATGGCGGCCAACGTCTACCGGTGCGGCGGCGCAGGGTTGACCGCAGTGTGCTGCAGAGGACAGTTTTGCGGCTATTCAGATTCGAACAGTTGTTTACATTCAAACCCGCAGCAAAGTTCGGATACGCTACAATCAGAACCAGCAATGAGAGGTATAATTCATTTTTGAAAAGTCACCCGAAAGCCTGCATACCGCCTGGCGCCTGTCTTCCCCTGACAAATCGCCGGTAAAAGCAGCTTTCCCATACCTTTCACTTGCACAGGCGGGATGCTGCCCCGTGCCAAAGCTGCCCCGCGCAATCGTTCTGGCGTCAAAAAATAATCATGGAGATAGAGTAATGCCTTCGGAACAGCCGACCATCATCTACACCCTGACCGACGAAGCTCCAGCGCTGGCTACCAGCGCCTTCCTGCCGGTCGTACGTACCTTTACCGGCGCAGCCGGCATCAACGTGGAAACTGCTGACATTTCGGTAGCCTCCCGCGTTCTGGCCGAGTTCCCGGCAAACCTGACCGACGAGCAGAAAGTACCCGACACCCTGGCCGAGCTGGGCAAACTCACCCAGAACCCGGACACCAACATCATCAAGCTGCCGAACATCAGTGCATCGGTATCGCAGCTGATCGCTTGCATCAAAGAGCTGCAAGCCAAGGGCTACAACATCCCCGACTACCCGGAAAACCCGACTACCGACGAAGAAAAGGCCATCAAGACCCGCTACGCCAAATGTCTGGGCTCCGCTGTCAACCCGGTGTTGCGTGAAGGCAACTCCGACCGCCGCGCCCCGCTGGCGGTGAAAAACTACGCCAAGAAGCACCCGCACAGCATGGGCGAATGGAAACAGGCGTCGCAGACCCACGTTTCCCACATGCACCACGGTGACTTCTACCACGGCGAAAAGTCCATGACCCTGGACCGCGCCCGTGACGTGAAAATGGAGCTGGTAACCCACAGCGGCGAAACCATCGTACTGAAGCCGAAAGTCTCGCTGCTGGAAGGCGAGATCATCGACTCCATGTTCATGAGCAAAAAAGCGCTGTGCGAATTCTACGAGCGCGAGATGGAAGACTGCCGCGAAGCCGGCATCCTGTTCTCGCTGCACGTCAAAGCCACCATGATGAAGGTGTCCCACCCCATCGTGTTTGGCCACTGCGTGAAGATCTACTACAAAGACGCATTCGAGAAACACGGCAAGCTGTTTGACGAACTGGGCGTGAACGTGAACAACGGCATGGTCACCCTGTACGAAAAAATCGAAACGCTGCCGGCCTCCAAGCGCGAAGAAATCATCCGCGACCTGCACGCCTGCCAGGAACACCGCCCGCGTCTGGCCATGGTGGACTCCGCCAAAGGCATTACCAACTTCCACTCGCCAAACGACGTGATCGTGGATGCTTCCATGCCTGCCATGATCCGCAACGGCGGCAAAATGTGGGGTGCCGACGGCAAGCCGGCCGACTGCAAGGCCGTGATGCCGGAATCCACCTTTGCCCGCATTTACCAGGAGATGATCAACTTCTGCAAATGGCACGGCAACTTCGACCCGCGCACCATGGGTACCGTACCGAACGTGGGCCTGATGGCACAAAAAGCCGAAGAATACGGCTCGCACGACAAGACTTTCGAAATCGCCCAGGATGGCTTGGCCAACATTGTTGACCTGGCTACCGGCGAAGTACTGCTGTCGCAAAACGTGGAGCAAGGCGATATCTGGCGCATGTGCCAGGTAAAAGACGCCCCGATCCGCGACTGGGTAAAACTGGCCGTCACCCGCGCCCGCAACTCCGGCATGCCGGCAGTATTCTGGCTGGACCCGTACCGCCCGCACGAAAACGAGCTGATCAAGAAGGTACACAAGTACCTGAAGGATTACGACACCACCGGCCTGGACATCCACATCATGTCCCAGGTACGCGCCATGCGTTACACGCTGGAGCGCGTAGCCCGCGGCCTGGATACCATCTCGGTTACCGGCAACATCCTGCGCGACTACCTGACTGACCTGTTCCCGATCATGGAACTGGGCACCAGCGCCAAGATGCTGTCCATCGTGCCGCTGATGGCTGGTGGCGGCATGTACGAAACCGGTGCCGGCGGTTCGGCCCCGAAACACGTACAACAGCTGCTGGAAGAAAACCACCTGCGTTGGGACAGCCTGGGCGAGTTCCTGGCCCTGGCCGTAAGCCTGGAAGAGCTGGGTATCAAAACCGGCAACACCAAGGCCAAGATCCTGGCCAAGACCCTGGACGAAGCCACCGGCAAGCTGCTGGACAACGACAAGTCGCCATCGCGCCGCACTGGCGAGCTGGACAACCGTGGCAGCCAGTACTATCTGGCCACCTACTGGGCACAGGCACTGGCAGAGCAGAACGACGACGCCGAGCTGAAAGCCCACTTTGCCCCGGTAGCTGCCCAGCTGACCAACCAGGAACAGCAGATCACCGACGAGCTGAAAGCGGTACAGGGCAAACCGGCCGACATCGGTGGCTACTACCTGCCAGACGCAGCCAAAACCCGCGCGGTAATGTGCCCAAGCGCCACGCTGAACCAGATTCTGGCCAGCGCCCGCGCCTAAGCCCCACGCTACGCACCGCACCAGGGCTTGCCCGGATGCGGGTAAAAAAAACCCCCAGCTTGCATCGCAAGCCGGGGGTTTTTTATTGGCAGCAAGCTGGCAAAGCAACCACGGTATGGCCAGGGTTATCCACTGCCTGCGGCCAACGTTGGCCGCATCAAGCCCAGTCTGGCGCCATGGCGCGTACGGTATCCAGCACCTGCTGTTTGGGCGCGTCGGCACGCTTGCCGGCACGCCAGGCCATCATCACCTCCCACTGCCACAGTGGCAGGTCGCGGATGGCCAGCTTCACCAGCCGCCCCTCGCGCAGATCGCGCCTTACCGCCACCTCGGGCATGAAGGTGAGAAAGCCATGCTCCATCGCCAGCTCGCGTGCTGCGCTGGCCGGCTGGATCGCGTGCAGCGGGCCGGTGGCAGTGCGATGCTGACGCAGCTGTGCCAGCAAGGTATCGCAACCATCCCCCCAGTACTGTGGTGCCAGCCGGGCGTTGGCCACGTCGGCCAGCAGCAGCTCGCCACGCTGCGCCAGCGGATGGCGCTTGTGCACCACCGGCACAATGGGCGAGCACCAGATACGCTCCATCTGGATGCCGGCCATGGGTGGGCACTTCAGCACAAAGCCTACCTGCACGGCGCCAGTCAGTAGCCGCTCCATGATGGCCGGCGAATGGTCGGTACTACAGCGGATTTCAAATGGTGCCTCGGCCAGTGCCACCAGCACCGGGCCGAATACCACCGAGGCCAGCGACGGCAGGCACGCCAAGGTCAGCCGGGGCAGCGCAGGTACGCCCTGCACCGCCTGCTTGCCGGCTTCCAGTACGGCCAGCGCCTCGCGTGCGGCTGGCAGATAGGCGTCGCACGCTGGCGTAGGCACCGCACCACGGCGGTGGCGACGAAACAGCTGCGCACCGATGCTGGCCTCCAGCACGGCTACCCGCTGGCTAACCTGCGGCTGCGACCAGCCACGGCGCGCAGCGGCCTGGCTAAAGCTGCCGCAGTCCACAATATCGATCAGCAAAGCCAGGTCATCCAGCGAAATAGCCATAATGAAAAACCATAGGAAATATTAGCAGTTAACGGCTTCTATGATAGCTGATGCCACATGACAATGATGGCTACTTCCTACAGGGGCACATCATGGCTTCGGCAGAACAAGCGCGGCGTCTGGGCAGGCGCTTCATCATGCTCGACAACATTCTGGTGGTATTCGGCTTTTTCAGCGTGTTTCCGCTGATCAGCCTGCACTTTGTCGACCAGCTAGGCTGGGCTGCCGCTGCAGTGGGCTTGGCGCTGGCTATCCGCCAGCTAATGCAACAGGGGCTTGGCCTGCTGGGTGGCTCGCTGGCAGACCGCTACGGTGCCAAACCACTGATTGTGGGCGGCATGCTGCTACGCGCCGCCGGCTTTGCCGCCATGGCCATGGCCGAAACACCCGCTAGCCTGGTGTTTTCCTGCATTCTGTCGGGCCTGGGCGGCATGCTGTTCGACCCGCCCCGTGCGGCGCTCATCATCAAGCTGACCCGCCAGCACGAGCGCAACCACTTCTATACGCTACTGATCATGTGGGAAAGCGCGGCGGCCGTGAGCGGCGCCATGCTGGGCTCGTGGCTACTGCATTTCGATTTCTGGTGGGTGGGCATGAGCGGCTGTGCCATCTTCGTGCTGGCCGCTGCGGCCAACCTGTGGCTGCTACCGGCTTACCGCGTGGCCAGCGGCAAGGCCTCGCCCTTAGCCTCGGTACGCACCGTGCTGGCGGACCGGCGCTATATGCGGCTGGTACTGACCCTGAGCGGCTACTACGTGCTGGGCGTGCAGATCATGCTGCTGGTACCCATCGTACTGAAGCAAATGGCGGGTACGCCGCAAATCGTGGGCTGGCTATACGCCATGGAAACCACCTTGTCGCTTACCCTGCTCTACCCGCTGGCCAAGCTGGGTGAGCGCTACCTCAGCCTGGCGCAGCGCATGCTGGCAGGCATTGCCCTGATGACAGGTAGCCTGCTGCTGATGGCGCTGGCACAAAGCCTGTGGCTGGCCATGCCGCTGCTGGCACTGTTCTATACCGGCAGCCTGGTTACCGAGCCGGCGCGTGAGGCGCTACTGGCCAGCTACGCGCAAAGCGAAGCCCGCGCCAGCTACAGCGGCACCAGCCGCCTGGGGCTGGCACTGGGCGGGGCTACCGGCTACCTGGGCGGTGGCTGGCTGCTGGATATCTCACGCAGCCTGGCCATGCCAGCCTTGCCTTGGCTGATTCTGGCGGCTATCGGCAGCGTGACCTTTGTGGCGCTGTATCGCCAGCTGTTACACAACGGTGCAGCAGCGGCACTGGCCCAGCCTGCCTGACGATAGACGCAAAAAAACCGCATCGGTCAGATGCGGCTTTTGTCAGCAGCGTTTCCGCCACATCCATCAGCTAGCGCAGGCTTAGGCTTTCTGGATATTGGAGGCTTGCTTGCCTTTCGGGCCTTGAACCACGTCAAAGCTTACACGCTGGCCTTCGGTCAGCGATTTGAAACCTTGCATATTGATCGCGGAGAAGTGCGCGAACAGGTCATCGCCGCCTTCGTCCGGAGTAATGAAGCCGAAGCCTTTAGCGTCGTTGAACCACTTAACAATACCAGTTGCCATGTGTAACTATCCTTAGCATGCATAAAGTAAACAGGGTGGTGAGCCCTGACATTCCAAGCTTACAAACGCTGCAGCAGGTAACGGTTTCCACACAGCCAGCGATGCAAAGCCAAGCACCGTCTGTATTTCTACGCCTAGCGTGTGACAACGTCAAGACAAGCCGGTAAAAGTTAAGGGGCTTGAAAAAGCGGCCATACGAACCAAAATTGAAATAAGCGCGAATTCGCAGAAGGTTCCCATGTCTACGCAGCACAAGGATGATGTCTCGACGGTGGCCCGCAAGGCCGAGCTAAAGCCACCACCAATGTATAAAGTATTGTTATTGAACGATGATTTCACACCGATGGATTTTGTCGTTGAGGTACTGCAGCATTTTTTTCACATGAATGCGGAAAAAGCCACAATCGTGATGCTGCAGGTCCACAATGAAGGTAAGGGTCTTTGTGGCATTTATACCAAAGACATCGCCTCTACCAAGGTAGAGCAAGTTTCGCAGCACGCACAAACGCACCAGCATCCACTGCAGTGTGTCATGGAGGAAAACTGATGATTGCCCAAGAACTGGAAGTCAGCCTGCACATGGCCTTTATGGATGCACGCCGCAAACGGCACGAATTCATCAGCGTGGAGCACCTGCTCCTGGCGATGACTGACAACCCGTCTGCTGCCGAAGTCCTCCGCGCCTGCGGCGCCAACATTGACCAGCTGAAAAAGCAGCTGGGGGACTTTATCGACGAACATACGCCCACCGTGCCTGGCGATGCCGAGGTGGAAACCCAGCCCACACTGGGATTCCAGCGCGTGATCCAGCGCGCCATCCTGCACGTGCAGTCGTCTGGCAAAAAAGAGGTAACCGGCGCGAACATTCTGGTAGCCATCTTCGGCGAAAAAGACTCGCATGCCGTGTACTACCTGCATCAGCAGGGTATTTCGCGCCTGGACGTGGTCAATTTCATTTCGCATGGTATTACCAAGCAAAATGCCAAACCCGCTGCCAGCCAGGAGCCGCACCACGATGCCTCTGGCGAAAACGAGGGTGAAGACAGCGGCAACGCACCAGGCGGCGCGCTGGAAAACTACACACTGAACCTGAACCAGCAGGCCCGTGATGGCAAGATCGACCCGCTGATCGGCCGCGAGCACGAGGTAGAGCGTGTTATCCAGATCCTGTGCCGCCGCCGCAAGAACAACCCGCTGCTGGTAGGCGAAGCTGGCGTAGGCAAAACCGCCATTGCGGAAGGCCTGGCGCGCCGCATCGTGGCTGGCGATGTGCCCGATGTGCTGGCCAAGGCCACGGTGTACTCGCTGGATATGGGCGCCCTGCTGGCCGGCACCAAATACCGTGGCGATTTCGAACAGCGCCTGAAGCAAGTGATCAAGCAGCTGGCAGAAGACAGCCACGCCGTGCTGTTCATCGACGAAATCCACACGCTGATCGGCGCCGGTGCCGCCTCGGGCGGTACGCTGGACGCGTCCAACCTGCTGAAACCGGCCCTGTCCAACGGCAGCCTGCGCTGCATTGGCGCCACCACCTACAGCGAATACCGTGGCATTTTCGAAAAAGACAGCGCCCTGTCGCGCCGCTTCCAGAAAATCGATGTACCAGAGCCGTCGGTAGAGCAGACGATCGAAATCCTGAAAGGGCTGAAAAGCCGTTTCGAGGCGCACCATGGCGTGAAATACACGCTGGCAGCCCTGTCGACTGCGGCCGAGCTGTCGGCGCGTTACATCAACGACCGCCACCTGCCGGACAAAGCCATCGACGTGATCGACGAAGCTGGCGCTGCGCAAAAAATCCTGCCCAAGTCCAAGCAGAAGAAGGTGATCAACAAAGGCGAGATCGAAGAGATCATCGCCAAGATTGCCCGCATTCCTGCCAAAACCATCAGCAGTGATGATCGCAACGTGCTGAAAAACCTGGACCGCGACCTGAAAAACGTGGTGTTTGGCCAGGACAAGGCCATCGAAGCGTTGGCCGCAGCCATCAAGATGTCGCGCTCTGGCCTGGGCAACCCGCAAAAGCCGATCGGTTCTTTCCTGTTCTCCGGCCCTACCGGCGTGGGCAAGACCGAAGTGGCCAAACAGCTGGCCTACTTCCTGGGCGTGGAGCTGCTGCGCTTTGACATGTCCGAATACATGGAACGCCATGCGGTAAGCCGCCTGATTGGCGCGCCACCGGGCTATGTTGGCTTCGAGCAAGGCGGCCTGCTGACCGAACAGGTAACCAAGCACCCGTACGCCGTGCTGCTGCTGGACGAAATCGAAAAAGCGCACCCGGACATCTTCAACGTGCTGCTGCAGGTGATGGACCACGGCACGCTGACCGATAACAACGGTCGCAAGGCAGATTTCCGCAATGTGGTGATCATCATGACCACCAATGCGGGCGCCGAGTCGCTGTCCAAATCCAGTATCGGCTTTACCGGCAGCAAGCAGGCTGGCGATGAAATGGGCGATATCAAGCGCCTGTTCAGCCCCGAGTTCCGCAACCGTCTGGATGCCATCATCCCGTTCGGCATGCTGAACGAGGAGATCATCCTGCAGGTAGTGGACAAGTTCCTGATGCAGCTGGAACAGCAGCTATCGGACAAGAAAGTGGAAATCCACTTCAGCGATAGCCTGCGCAAGTACCTGGCGAAGAAAGGCTTCGACCCGCTGATGGGCGCCCGCCCGATGGCACGCCTGATTCAGGACACCATCCGCAAAGCCCTGGCCGACGAGCTGCTATTTGGCCGCCTGGCTGGTGGGGGCGATGTCACGGTGAATCTGGACCAGGACGACAAAGTGGAACTGGTGTTTGCCGAAAGCCCGGCAGAAGCCACGGCCTAAAGCACATCGCCCACGACAGCCCCGGTAAGCTACCGGGGCTTTTTTGCGGCCAACCTTAGCCGCGGGGGTGATGCGCGGCGTGCAGTGCCTTCAGGCGCTCGCGGGCCACGTGCGTGTAGATCTGCGTGGTAGACAGGCTGGCGTGGCCCAGCAGCAGCTGTACCACGCGCAGGTCGGCACCGTGGTTCACCAGATGGGTGGCAAAGGCATGGCGCAGCGTATGCGGGCTCAGCGGCGGCGCACCGGCTTGCTTGCCGTAGCGGGTAATCAGGTGCCACGCCATTTGCCGAGTCATGGCCTGTTTGCGGTTGCTGACGAACACGTCTTCGCTACGCGCCGCCCCCATGATGAGCGGCCGGCTTTCTGCCAGGTAACGGCGCAACCAGTGCTCGGCCACCTCCCCCAGCGGCACCAGTCGTTCTTTGTTGCCCTTGCCCACAATACGCACATAGCCCTCGCCCAGATACAGCTGGCCCAGCGTCAGGCCCACCAGCTCGCTGACACGCAGGCCGGTGGCGTACAGCGTTTCGATCAGGGCACGGTCGCGCAGCCCTAGCGGGGTATCAATGTCCGGCGCGGCCAACAAGCCATCCACGTGGCTTTCCGATAGGGTGCCCGGCAGGCGCAGGCCCAGCCTGGGCGCTTGCAGCCTGGCCGACGGGTCGTCTTCGCGCAGCTTCTGCTGGCACAGGTAGTGATAAAAACGCCGCGCCGCAGACAGCCGCCGCGCGCGGGTAGCCGGCTTGTCGGTATCGATCAGGCCCAGCATCACCTGCTCCAGCGCCGGGGTGTCGGCGGTATCCAGGGTATGGCCAAATGGCTGCAGGGCGGCTTCTAGCCGCAAGAGGTCGCGGCGATAGGCCGCCAGGGTATTGGCCGACAGGTTGTCGGCCAGCCAGAGCGTATCGAGAAAGGCGTCGAGATAAAGCGATTTTGCTGCCTGTTGCATGGGGGTGCGGCCAACCTGGTTGCCAATGAAAAAAGCGCCAGCCGAGGCTGACGCTTTCAGGGTACGACAAGTTAAACCCGTTGGGCTTACTTGCGAACCAGCTTTTCCTTGATACGTGCGGATTTGCCGGTACGACCACGCAGGTAGTACAGCTTGGCACGACGCACAGCACCGCGACGCTTCACTTCGATGGAAGCTACCAGCGGGGAGAAAGTCTGGAAAGTACGCTCAACGCCTTCGCCGGAAGAGATCTTGCGCACGATGAAGGAGCTATTCAGACCGCGGTTACGGATGGCGATAACAACGCCTTCGTAAGCCTGCAGACGCTCGCGGTTACCCTCTTTTACTTTTACCTGAACGATAACGGTATCGCCCGGTGCAAATTCAGGGATGGTTTTACCCAGACGGGCGATTTCTTCCTGTTCCAGTTTCTGGATCAGATCCATGTTACTGCTCCTTGTTTTTGAGGAGATCTTGTTCCTGCTGGTACTCTGCCAGCAGCCGAGATTCCTGTTTGGATAAAGTGCGGTTTTTCAGCAAATCCGGGCGGCGCTCGAAAGTGCGGCCCAGCGACTGCTTCAAACGCCACTTGGCGATCATGGCATGGTTGCCGGACATCAGGACATCCGGTACGCGCACACCACGATATTCTTCAGGGCGGGTGTAATGCGGGCAGTCCAGCAAGCCATCCACAAACGAATCTTCGTAAGCAGACTGGGCGTCGTTCAACACCCCAGGCAAGAGACGCACAATGGCGTCCATCAGGACCATCGCCGGCAGCTCGCCACCGGACAACACATAATCACCTACCGAAATTTCTTCATCGACTTCGCGATCGATCAGGCGTTCGTCCACCCCTTCGTAACGGCCACACAGCAAAATCAGGCCTGGCATGGCAGCCAGTTTGCTGACTTTATCGTGCGTCAGGGGGGCACCCTGCGGCGACAGATAAACCACGTGTGATTTATCCACACCGGCAGCGGCCTGTCGTGCGCGCGCTGCGGCAATCGCTTTTTCCAGCGGTTCAACCAACATCACCATGCCGGGGCCGCCACCATAAGTGCGGTCGTCTACGGTGCGATGGTTGTCACTGGTGAAGTCGCGTGGGTTCCACGCTGAAAACTGCCAGATCGATTGTTCAATTGCCCGCCGGCTTACGCCAAAGCGGGTAATTGCATCAAACATCTCGGGAAACAGCGTAATCGCATCAAGCTGCATTAAAAATCCAGACCCCAGTCCACGGTAATCCGTTTTGCGGCCAGATCTACATCGACAATGTAATCGGACACAAAAGGTATCAGCCGCTCATCCGTATCACCACGGACAACCAGGACGTCATTGGCGCCGGTTTCCATCAGCTCGGCAACTTTGCCCAGCACGATGTCTTCCTTGTTCACCACGTCAAGGCCGATCAAATCAATCCAGTAATACTCATCATCTGCCGCTGCCGGCAGCTGATCGCGGGCGATGGCAATTTGCATGCCACGCATCCCTGCGGCGATTTCCCGATCGTCAACGCCATCAAATTTGACAACCAGACCCTTAGGCTGGGCGGAGCCATCCGTAAAGGTATAGGGTTTCCATTCGCCGTCTTTCTTTAACCACCATTCCGGGTAGTCGAAAAGACTGTCGGCGTACTGGGTATCCGCCTGGACTTTCACCCAGCCACGAACGCCAAAGGCGCCGCGGACAAACCCCATTACAACTAGATCAGCGTCACGCATGCGCCTTGCTTCCGTACTGTAGACTGATCAAAACTGATCAGGCAGCCTTCGGCTGGTCTTTCAGCAGCTTGGCTACGGAGTCGGTCACTTGCGCGCCAACGCCGATCCAGTAGTTAACGCGGTCCATGGCCAGACGAACGCGCTCTTGCTTGTCGTTAGCGACAGCATTGTAGAAACCCAGACGTTCGATGAAGCGGCCATCGCGACGGTTGCGGGAGTCGGTAACAACGATGTTGTAGAACGGACGGTTTTTGGAGCCGCCACGTGCGAGACGAATTACTACCATTGTCGATTGTCCTTAAATATACGGAATCGTAGAAAAGCCCCCGATTCTATGGCATTTTTCCCTTACGCTGCAAGTGCTTATTGGCTGTTTTGCACAGTAGGCGCTTGCAACAGGTCTTTGGTAACGATAGTCAGGGCCCGGTCCTCCGGGTGCACCTGCACCACAAAGCCTAGGCGGGACATGAGTTTAAGCATGCCTTTGTTGCCGGCCAGCACCTCGCCCACCATCACTTTCAGGCCCTGCTCGCGCGCTGCATCAAACAGCGCATTCATCAGGATTACGCCAATACCTTTGCCCTGCCAGTGGTCGGCCACCTCCAGCGCGAACTCGCAGCTTTCGTTATCCGGGTCGGTGACGTAACGGGCTACGGCCAACTGTTCTTCGCCGTCGGCAGTTTCGTGCGTCATGGCCAGCGCCATTTCACGGTCGTAATCCAGCTGGGTAAAGCGCACCAGCATGGACTGCGACAGCTGCTTGATACTGGACATATAGCGGTTGTAGCGGCTTTCTTCCGACAGGTTGCGCACAAACTCCTGCGTCATGTAGGCGTCTTCGGGGCGTACCGGGCGGATGTTAACCGCGGTGCCGTCTTTCAGCATCGAGCAGTGCACCATGTGCATGGGGTAAGGCATGATGGCCATATGGCCATAGGGTTTGGTGCGTTTGACGGTCTGCACGATGATGCGGGCGTCCAGCGCGATCACACCGGATTCGTCTGCCACCAGCGGATTGATGTCCATCTCGCGCACTTCGGGCAGCTCGCACACCAGCTCGGACACGTGCAACAACACACTCTTGAGGGTGTCGATATCCACGCCCGGCATGTTCTTGAAGGGCCCCAGAATCTTGCCGATACGGGTTTTGTCTATCATGCGCTCGACCAGGTAGTGGTTCACCGGCGGCAGGCTTAGCGCCCGGTCTTGCATGATTTCTACCGCAATGCCGCCTGCACCGAAGGTAATCACCGGGCCAAACGACGCATCGTGCGTTACCCCTACCATCAGCTCGCGCGCGTGGCGGCGCTTGCGCATGGCCTGTACCGACACGCCTTCGATGCGCGCCTCTGGCTGCGCCTCACGCGTGCGGGTCATGATGCCGGCAAAGGCCTCGCGCAAGGAGTGCTCGTTACCGATATTCAGCTCCACACCGCCTACGTCGGACTTGTAGATGATGTCTGGCGAGTCGATCTTCAGCACCACCGGGTAGCCGATCTCTGCGGCCAACCCGATGGCCTCGTCTACATCCTTGGCCAGCGTGGTGCGGTTTACCGGGATATTGAACGCCGCCAGCACTTCTTTGCTTTCCCGCTCGGACAATACCGAGCGCCCTTCCAGCAGGGCCGTAGTAATGACGGCGCGAGCTTTCAGCACGTCGGGTACCACCTGCTCGCCTTCCAGCGGCGCTGGCGTCTGCAGCAGCATTTTCTGGTTATGGTGGTAAGACGCTAGGTTGCGGAACACCTCGATGGCAAACTCGGGAGCGCGGAAGTGCGCGCACTTGGCTTTGGAAAACAGCTCGCGGCTTTCGGACACCTTGGCATCGCCCAGCCAGGACAGGAACATCGGTTTGCTGCTTTCGCGCTGCAGGCCCACCATCAATTGGGCCGTGGTCAGGTGGTCGGTACCGGCCTGCGGGGTAAAAATCACCAGCACGCCATCGACATTGGCGTCATCCAGACAGGCTTTGACTGCAGTACGAAAGCGCACCGGGCTGGCATCGCCGATGATGTCTACCGGGTTGCCGTGCGACCAGTTGGCCGGCAGCGATTCATTCAGCAGATCCAGTGTGGGCGGCGTTAGCTTGGCCAACTCCACACCATACATATAGGCACTGTCTGCGGCCAACACGCCGGGGCCAATACCGTTGGTAACGATGGCCAGGCGCTTGCCAGCCACGCGATAGTTGGCCGCAAGCACCTTGGCTGCGGTAAACAGCTGGGCAATGGTGGCCACGCGCAGCACACCGGCGCGGGACAGCGCGGCATCGAACACGTCGCCGCTTTCCACAAGGTTGGACGAGTGCATCAGGCCGGTAACGTCATCTTCGTAGCGGCCGGATTTCACCACCACCACCGGCTTGGTACGCGCCGCGGCGCGCAGCGCGCTCATGAAGCGGCGGGCGTCGTGCACGTGGTGCACATGCAGCAAAATGCCCTGGGTGAAGTTGTCTGATACCAGGTAGTCCAGAATCTCGCCAAACTCCACGTCCAGCGCCTCGCCCACCGACACCACGCTGGAAAAACCGATGCCTTTGCTATCGGCCCAGTCCAGCATGGCGGTACACAGCGCCGACGACTGCGACACCAGCGCCAGGTTGCCGGCCTTGACCTTACTGGTGTAATTACTGGCGTTGAAACCGGCCACCGGGCGCATCAGGCCCAGCACATTCGGCCCCAGGATGCGGATACCGTAATGCTTGGCAATGGACACCGCCTCGTTCAGCGCCTCGCGCTCCTGCGCTTCGCTATCGCCAAAATCCTTGGCCAGCAGAATGCCCTTCACGCCCTTCTTGCCACAGTCCTTCACAATGCCGGGCAAGCTACGCAGCGCGGTGGTGACCACGACCATATCCACCGGGCCTTCGATCAGCTTGACCGAGGTATAGGCTGGTATACCGCCCACCACGCGGTGGTGCAGGTTCACCGGGTACAGCTTGCCCTGGAAATTGCCGGCCAGCAGGTTGGCAAAAATCGCCTGCCCCACCGAGCCTGGCGTATCGCTGGCACCCACCACAGCCACATTGCGTGGTGAAAACAAAGGTGTGAGGTAATGCGGTTTCATGATTTATCCATCCCGATGGTTTGACGGCGCCTTGCCGCCGCAGCCACGCCCTGGCCATAGCGGCATTCGTGCGTGCTGCGTGGTACACGCGTAGTATTGACAGTTGCATCAAGCGTATCAAGCTAGTAGCGCGGCTTGCACAATATTGCTAATCTTCGCGGTTTCGCGGTACAGCCATGTTGTGCCGCATCAAACGATTACCCAGATCCGGAAAAGGCCAGTCCCTCACGGGAGAACCGTCATCATGAGCAAACGCGTCGTTACCCTTGCACACTACTATACCCAGCCTGAAATCCAGCAGATGGCCGACAAGGTCGGCGATAGCCTGGAGCTGTCGCTGTTTGCCCGCGAGTCCAAGGCTGACATCATCGTGTTTGCCGGTGTCCGCTTCATGGCCGAAACCGCCAAGATCCTGAACCCGCAGGCCGAAGTGATTCTGCCCGATGCAGGCTCCACCTGTTCGCTGGTTACCCAGACTGACGTTGCTGCGCTGCAACAGTGGCGCGAAAGCCACCCGGACCACGTGCACGTGTCGTACATCAATTCGTCCGCCGCACACAAGGCGCTATCCGACTGGATCGTCACCAGCCGCAACGTGGACGACATCATTGCGCATCTGTATGAAGATGGTAAGAAAGTCATCTTCTCGCCAGACCGTAACATGGGCGCCTACCTGAACTACCAGTACGGCTACGACATGCCGCTGTGGTCTGCCGTGTGCGAGGTACACGACAAGTTCAACGAAGCCGCACTGAACGAAGCCCTGACCGCCACCCATGGCAAAGCCCACCTGATTGCCCACCCGGAAAGCCCGCTGCCGGTGCTCAAACGCGCCCAGTACGTTGGCTCCACCTCCGGCATGCTGAACTGGGTAAAAGCCTTCCAGGGCAACAGCAGCGAAGTGATCTTTGTCGCCACCGAAGACGGCATCCTGTACAACATGCGCCTGGCTCGCCCGGACCTGGATATCCGCCAGGCACCGATCTACGCCGGCTGCCAGTGCAATTCCTGTCCGTACATGAAGATGAATACCATCGACGCGGTAAAGCGCGCCCAGCAAGGCGAAGGCACCCGCATCGACTACCTGTCCGAGGCCGAAATGGACGCCGCGCGCCTACCGATAGAACGCATGCTGGACTTCAGCCAGCGCTACTACCAGTAAGCCCGCGCAAAACCACACAGCCCGCCGAACGCGGGCTGTTTTTGTTTATGCAACGGGCACGGCGGTTTGCGCCATGCCCATACGCGGATACAATCGTTAAGTCTTGATGGAAAGCTGCGATGAAAATTCTGATTAGTAACGACGACGGTTATTTTGCACCCGGCTTGGCAACGTTGGCCGCACACCTCTCCACCCTGGGCGAGGTGGTAGTGGTCGCGCCCGAGCGCGACCGCAGTGGCGCCAGCAATTCGCTGACCCTGGACCGCCCGTTATCGGTCAGGCAAGCCGCCAGCGGCTTTTATTATGTCAACGGTACGCCGACCGACTGCGTGCACGTTGCCATCACCGGCTTTCTGGATTTCCGCCCCGACATCGTGGTGTCCGGCATCAACCACGGCCCCAATATGGGCGACGACACGCTGTACTCCGGCACCGTCGCCGCCGCCACCGAAGCATTTCTACTGGGTATACCGGCCATTGCCGTGTCGCTTGCGGGTAAAAACCGCCACTTCGACACCGCAGGCCAGGTCGCCACAGACCTGGTACGCCGCTTTCAGGCCCAGCCCTTCAGCCGCCCCATGCTGCTGAACGTCAACGTGCCCGACATCCCGGCAGACCAGCTAACCGGCACCGAGGTAACACGACTGGGCCGCCGCCATCACGCCGAACCGGTGATCCGCGCACACAACCCGCGCGGCGAAGCCGTGTACTGGGTAGGCCCGGTCGGCCCCGAGCAAGACGCCGGCAACGGCACCGATTTTCACGCCATCCGCCAGCAGCGCGTGTCCATTACGCCGCTGATGATAGACCTGACCGCACGCGATCAACTGGATGAAATACACACATGGCTCAATCCCTAGTTGCAGGCAGCAATTTCGGCATGTTCTCCGACCGTACCCGCATGCGGATGGTGGAGCGGCTGCGCCAGAACGGCATTAGCGAAGAACGCGTGCTGGCCGCCATGTACGAGGTACCCCGCCACCTGTTCATCGACCAGGCGCTGGCTACCCGAGCCTACGACGATGTATCGCTGCCTATCGGCCAGGGGCAAACCATCTCGCAGCCGCTCACCGTGGCCCGCATGACCGAAAAGCTGCTGGAAGGCCGCGACAAACCCGGGCGCATTCTGGAAATAGGCACCGGCTGCGGCTACCAGACGGCCGTGCTGCTGAAAACCGGCGCCGAGGTGTTCTCCATTGAACGTCTGGGCGGCATTCTGGACAAAGCCAGACAGAACCTGCGCCAGGCCAAGCTGGTGCACGCCCGCCTGGTGCATGGCGATGGCCACCTGGGCCTGCCGGATGTCGCGCCGTTCGACGGCATCATCATCACGGCGGCGGCACGCCAGGTGCCGCCTGCCCTGCTGGCACAGTTGGCCGACCATGGCCGCCTGGTCATTCCGGTAGGCGACCAAGAGCAACACCTGTGGCTATACGAGAAAACCGCCGAGGGCATGCGGCAAACCCAGCTGGAGCCAGCCAAGTTTGTTCCGCTGCTGCCTGGTAAGCAATAAGCAAAAAAGCAACACCCGTTCCTATAGATTCTTGTCTGACAATTTACAGCAAGCAGATAGCTGACATATAAAATCGGTACTCAATGCAAAACATCTTGTTAAAAAAACTGGCACTAATCGGCAGCAGCATAGCAGTAGCCTCGCTAATGGCAGGCTGCGCACAGCTGCACCAGGAAAACCCTGCAGAAATCGTGAAAGGCACGCCCACTACGCAAAAACCGCGTAGCGATGCGCCAGCCAAGCCGGCAGCTACCCCGCCGGCCACGACCGGCAAGGCCAGTACACAAGCCATTGCACTGGGTACGTCCCCGCAAGCCAGAGTGGTAGCGGGCCAGACAACCCACACCGTTCAAGCCGGTGAAACCCTGTACCGCGTTTCCGTGAATAACGGCCTGCGCTACCAGGACCTGGCCGAATGGAACAATTTGGACGGTTACACCATCAAGGTTGGCCAGGTATTACGGCTAACCCCACCCGATGCACCGCGTACTGGTGCAGCGGTAACCGCCCCAGCCGCCAGCAGCACTACCACCGTAGTGAAGCCGGCAGAAACCAAACCGGCAGCAGGCCAAGTGCCGGTTGAAGCCAAAGCACCGATAAGCGGTGCCGACGCTCAGGCAGCCAGCAAGGGCTATCCGAAAGCCTTGAAGCTGCCGTACTCGGAGGAGGCCATCAAGAGCCTTCCGGCCCAGAGCGAAGGAAGCGGTAAACCTGCCGTCAACGTACCCGCTGCCAAGAACACGCCGGACAAACCGGCCAGCAAAGTAGAAGCAGCAACACCCGTCGCTCCGGCAGGCACGCCTGTCGAAGCCAGCAGCCCAAAAGCTGCCTCTACCGGTGTGGTATGGGCCTGGCCTACCCAGGGTAACGTGGTTCGCGGTTTTTCGGACCAGAACAAAGGCATCGACATTGCCGGCAAAGCAGGGCAGCCGGTGAATGCCGCCGCCGATGGCAAAGTGGTGTATAGCGGTAGCGGTTTGCGCGGTTACGGGAAGCTCATCATCCTGCGCCACGACAAAACCTTCCTGTCGGCCTACGCCCACAATAGCCAGTTACTCGTAAAAGAGGGCCAGTCTGTCAAGAAAGGACAGAAGATTGCCGAAATGGGTAATACCGATGCTGACCAGGTAAAACTGCATTTTGAAATCCGTCAGCTAGGCAAACCTGTCGACCCGAGCAAATTTCTGGAAACCAGACCCTGACCGGACCCAGTCCTGATCAGGAGCGCAAGCGGGGGAATTATCATGAGCGACGATCTTGATCTGCTGGAAGAAGTACTGGACGAAGAAGTAGAGGCCGAAGACGAGCCCCGTGCCGAAGCGGAAGACGCAGAAGAAGCGTCGGCCAGTAAGGGTTTTGAAGATATTGCCGATGTCACCCAGATCTACCTGAACGACATCGGCAGTAATGCCCTGCTGACCCCGGCACAGGAAGTCGAACTGGCCAGGCGTGTAGTACAGGGTGACTTCAGTGCGCGACAGAAAATGATCGAGCACAACCTGCGCCTGGTGGTAAACATTGCCAAACACTACATCAACCGCGGCCTGGCGCT
Source organism: Vogesella mureinivorans (assembly GCF_007644035.1). Lineage (GTDB taxonomy): Bacteria > Pseudomonadota > Gammaproteobacteria > Burkholderiales > Chromobacteriaceae > Vogesella > Vogesella mureinivorans. The sequence goes on from NZ_VMTV02001001.1 coordinate 90,193, forward strand.
GCTGGACCTGATCGAAGAAGGCAATATCGGCCTGATGCATGCACTGGAAAAGTTTGACCCGGAGCGTGGCTTCCGTTTTTCCACCTACGCCACCTGGTGGATACGCCAGAGCATTGAACGCGCGATCATGAACCAGTCGCGCACCATCCGCCTGCCGGTACACGTTATCAAGGAGCTGAATGTCTATTTGCGCGCTGCACGCCATCTGGAAAGCCAGATGGGTCGCGAGCCGACGCTGGAAGACATTGCCCACCTGACAGGCAAACCGGTAGACGAAGTTCGCAAGGTGCTGAACCTGAACGAACGCATGGCATCGCTGGATGCACCACTGGATATCGACCCGATGCTGTCCATCGGCGAATCCATCCCGGACGAGCAGCACGAAGAGCCGGATATCCAGCTGCATAACGCACAGATAGAACACTTTGTGCACGACTGGCTGGGCCAGCTTACCGACAAACAGCGCATGGTGATCGAGCGCCGTTACGGTTTGAATGGGCAGGAAGTCTGCACACTGGAAGAGCTGGCCGCCACCCTGAGCCTGACGCGCGAGCGGGTACGCCAGATCCAGATCGAGGGGCTGGAACACCTGCGCCGCATCCTGCGCCGTAAAGGTGTCACCAAAGACTACCTGATCTGACCTGATACAAGCACACACACCACCGGCAGCCCGCGCGCTGCCGGTTTTTTATTGTGCAACGCCAGCCAGACTAGCGCTTGCGGCCAACCTTGGCCGGGCGAAACGCCCGCACCTGCCGCCACAAGCTGCGCCAAGCTGCGTCATCGCCCCCTTGCGGGGCGTACTGCAAACGCTGCCACTGCTGCAGCAAAGCGGCCAGCGCCTGCTGCTCGGCCTCGGTCAGCCGCCTGGCGTGGGCCTGTAGCTCGCCAGCCGTATCGCCCGGCGCCACCGCCAGACCGGCACGGCGCAAGCGCTGCGCCAGGCCTTGCCATACCTGCTGCGGCAGGCTGCGCCGTACCCGGCGGCCGTATAACACATAGGCGGCCAGCGGCAGCAATACCAGCGCCATGCCACCCAGCAAAGCCTTCGCCACGTTGGCCGCAGACACCTCGCCCAGCCCCAGCTTCTGGAACAGGTTCTGCTGGCTGGCCGCATCGTAGCCCACCACCCAGCGCTGCCAGCTAAAGTTGGCCAGCTGCCACTGCTGGCCTACCCACTGCGCCCAGCCTGGCGGGCGGCCGCCCACCAGCGGCATGCGCGGCGCTACCTCGCCCAGGGTATTGTCGATGCCGGCATCCACCCGCTGCGGTGCCACCAGCGCGGTGGCGTCTACCCGCTGCCAGCTGCCATCTACCCAGACCTCGCTCCAGGCATGGGCATCGGACGAGCGGATCTGCCAGAAGCGCCCCTGCGCATTGAATTCCCCGCCCTGAAAACCTACCACCACGCGTGCGGGCAGCCCAGCCGCGCGCGCCAGTACGGTAAATGCCGAAGAAAAGTGCTCGCAAAAACCCTGGCGGCTGCCAAACAGGAAACCATCCACCACATTGTCGGCCAGCGTGGGCGGGTTGAGCGTGTAGCGCAGGCCTTGTTCCGCCAGCCACAGCTGCAGCGCTTGCAGCCGTGCCGCCGGCTGCGGGTGGCGCTGCGCCAGCGCCTGCCCGGCCTGAAGGGTACGCGGGTTATCGGCAGGCAGCTGCAGGTAGAAGGCTTGCTCGCGCTCGCCCAGCGCATCGCCATACCGGCTGCTGGCCACGCTCTGCACGCTGTAGCGCAGCCTGGCGGTGTTGGCCGCGTCCACGCGGCGCAGCTTTTGCTGGTAGCCCAGCACCACGCCTTCTCCTGCTGCCACACCCTGCTCCAGCATGGGCAGGTAGCCCTGGAACGGCTCGGCGACCACGTCGTATCGTAGTGCCGCCGTACTGGCCCCCACCTCGACCCCGCGTGGCAAGGCCAGGTTGGCCGCCGTCCAGCGCGTGCCATCAAACTGGTCGAATACCATTACACGCCAGTACAGCTGGCTGACGCGCGGCTGGCTACCGCGAAACTCGGCGGTAAACACCGGCTCGCGCGAAGGGATCATCTTGCCGATGGCGCCGGGGCTCATGCTATCGGCCAGGCCGGTCGTCGCGCCCTGTTGTTCGGTGGGCATGCTCCACAGCGGGCCAGGCAAGCGCGGCATCACCACGAACAGCACCGCCATCAAGGGGAACGATAACAACAGCGCCCGCGCCGTCACCGCCGGGCTCAGGCGGGCGTCTTCGCCCGCTAGCAGCACCATGGCCCAGGTCAGGCCAAACAAGGACAGCAATAGCCACAGCGCCGACAGCGGGCTCTGGTCAAACAGCAAAGGCGTGGCCGCCAGAAAAAAGCCCAGCGCCAGCAGCACGCGCCAATCGCGCAAGCTGGCGGTTTCCAGCGCCTTGCCGCCCACCAGCAGCAACAGAAACGCCACCCCGCCCTCGCGCCCCACCAGCGTGCGCAGGTTCAGCCACAAGGCAGCAATGGGCAGCAGCAAGCCCAGCATCAGCCAGAGGCGGTGTGGCAAGGGCCGGCGCTGCCACACCAGCGTGGCGCGCCTGCCTAGCAGCAGGGCAAACACCAGCGGCACCCAGCCCGGCAGGTGCAAGAACAAGGGCAGCGCCACCAGCGCCAGCGCCGCCAGCACGGCAAAGCGCGCCAGCCTCAGCTCATCCGCCAGCATCGTGTACTCCAAAGCGGGCCAGCGCCAGCAAAGCCGGCTCGCTGTCACCCGCATCGACGTGATATTCCCCCTGCGGTAGCAGCAGCCGCAGACCGGCCCCGGCGCGGGTGGCCTGCAAGACATGCCAGCATAAGTGGGATAAGCGCTGCTCGGGTGGCATGTTGGCCGCGTAGTCATCCCAGCTCAGGCTGGGCAGCCCGCCAGCAGCCGCAGGGCTGGCAAACTCGCGTGCCGCCAGGCTGCCGCGCCGGGCATACACACGCCAGGCGATACGGTGCAGGCTCTGCCCTGCCTGCCAGGGGGCCAGGCCGGCGAACTCGTCGCCGCCCGGCTCGGTGGCGGCGGCCTCCCCCTCGCCCCCTTGCCAGGCCAGCTCGCGCGGGTCAGCCAGCGGCTGCGGGTACACCCACAGCGCCGCCTGCAAACGCACATGGCTAAATGCCCGCACCAGGCCCAGCGGTGCCTCCGACCATACCCGCAGTACCGGCATGGCGAGCTGGCCGCGGTAAGGGGCGGCCAGCGGCAAGGCATAGTCACCGGGGGCGGTGCTTTCAGCCAGCACGGTATCCCCTTCATACCAGCGCAGTCGCAAGCGTCGTGGCTGGGTATCGGCCCATTGCAGGTGTACAAGAAAGCGCGCCTCGTCCCCGGCAAACACGTTGGCCACCGCACGTGCCTGCAGCTGCAAGCCCGCCAGCTGACGGTAAGCGAGTAACACCGACAGCAGCATCAGCGCCACAATCCAGAACGACAGCACGTAGGCCAGGCTCACCGCATAGTTCAGCGCGCCGACCCACACCGCCAGCGCCACCACCAGCATGATGGCGCCAAAGCGCGTGGGCAGCAGGTAAATGCGCCGCTGCGTCAGCCGTGCCTGCGCCTCACGCGGGGTATGGCGCAGCACCCATTGCTGCAGTGCCTTACGCCAGCGCCACATTGCCCAGTATCCGCAGCAGCAGCGCGCTGCTGTCGCTACCCGGCAGGCGGGGTGTCAGCCGGTGCGCGGCCACCGGCACAAACACGGCCTTGATGTCCTCCGGCAGCACATGGTCGCGGCCATCCAGCAGCGCCCAGGCGCGTGCTGCGGCCAACAAGGCCAGGCCGGCACGCGGGCTCAGGCCATGCAAAAACAGCTCGGGCTGGCGCGTGGCCTGCAGCAGCGCCAGCACATAGCCGGCCAGCGCAGGCGACACATGCAGGCTGGCCGCCTGCTGCTGCAGCTGTAGCAAATCAGCCGCACTCAGCGCGGCAGTCAGCTTGTGCATGACCTGGCGGCGGTCGCCGCCTTGCAGCAGCTTCAGCTCGGCGTCGGCCGGCGGGTAGCCCAGCGAGACGCGCATCAGGAAGCGGTCCAGCTGCGACTCGGGCAAGGGGAAGGTGCCGCGCTGGCCATCCGGGTTCTGCGTGGCAATCACAAAGAACGGCTCGGGCAGCGCATGCGTCGCGCCATCGGCGGACACCTGGTGCTCCTCCATGGCTTCCAGCAGCGCGGACTGTACTTTGGGCGAGGCGCGGTTGATTTCATCGGCCAGCAATAGCTGTGAAAACACCGGCCCGGGGCGGAACTCGAAGCGCCCTTCCCCCGGCAAAAACACGCTGCCGCCCAGCACATCGGCCGGCAGCAAGTCGCTGGTGAACTGCACGCGGCGATAGTCCAGGCCCAAGACGGCAGCCAGGCTATGCGCCAGGGTAGTTTTGCCCACGCCGGGCACATCCTCGATCAGCAGGTGGCCACCGGCCAGCAAACACGCCAGCGCCAGCCGGGTTTGCTGTGGTTTCCCCAATATCAAGGCATTAAGTTGACGATACGCAAAGGTGATGGATTGCATTCGGGCCTGCTTACGCGCACTATTTATTAAAAAATCATATATCCCTTTTGCCTCGGCAAAGCAATAAGGAAACGCTTGTGCTTAACTGGTTGAAATCTCATATTACCGGCGGTGGGCTTACCGCCTACATCACCCATAGCGACTGCCTTCAGCACAATATGGGCGTGGGCCACCCGGAATGCCCGGAACGGCTGATCGCCATCAAGGACCAACTGATGGCGTCGCAAATCTTCGACAGCCTGCAGGAAATCGATGCGCCACAGGTCAGCGAGCAACAGCTGGCCAGGGTGCACCCGCCACATTACGTAGAGTACATCGAGGCCTGCGCACCGTCGGTCGGTACCTTCCGCGTGGACCCGGACACCGCCATGAACCCCGGCACCCTGCCCGCAGCACTGCGTGCAGCCGGCGCCGTGGTCAAGGCAGTGGACATGGTGATGAACAAAGAGGCCCCCAATGCCTTCTGCGCCATCCGCCCGCCCGGCCACCACGCCGAAAGCGACAAAGCCATGGGCTTCTGCTTTTTCAACAATATCGCCGTGGGCATTGCCCACGCCTTGTCGCAGTACCGGCTGGAGCGTGTAGCGGTGGTGGACTTTGACGTACACCACGGCAATGGTACCGAAGAAATCTTTCACGACGACCCGCGGGTGATGATGGTGTCCATCTTCCAGCACCCGTTCTACCCCTACAGCGGCGACAACCCCATGGGCAGCAATATGCACCATGTGCCCATGAAGGCCGGTAGCGGCAGCCGCGAGTTCCGCGAGGCGGTGGAGTATTTGTGGCTGCCGCAGCTGCGCGAGTTCCAGCCGCAGATGATTTTCATCTCGGCCGGCTTTGATGCGCACCGCGAAGACGACATGGGCTCGCTAGGCCTGGTAGAGGCCGACTACGAGTGGGTAACACGGCAGCTGATGATGGTGGCAGCAGAATGCTGCGAGGGCCGCATCGTATCGGCGCTGGAAGGCGGCTACGACCTGTCGTCGCTGGCACGCAGCGTGGCGGCGCACGTGAAGGTGCTGTCGGACGGCTAACCCTGCCCTGCCCGCCATCGCCATGAAAAAACCGGCCACCAGGCCTAATGCTAGTCAGTTAGGCGAATGTACCTGACCATCAAGTAGTAGGACGTGAGTGAAGCGCCCCATCCCGTTGGCGCGAGCCGGACAAAATGGTACGCCCCGGGTTTTAAGACGCCGATTTGTTTGAGCCCCGAGCCGTTAGCGAGGGGCGAGTTCGGCGGCGCCTGGGGCGTGGCATTTTGGCCGGGATTTCGAGCAGCCCCGGGTTGCGGGGGAATGAAAAGGGGGCGGCAATCCGCCCCCTTTCCCGTTTGCCGGGCGGAACCGGCATGTAAATATTGTCCGCGTAGCGGACACACTAGCACTGGTCAACGAAACAAACCCCATGCCAGTCAGCGTTAACTGACTGGCATTAGCCACCAGGCCGGTTTTGACTTGTTCGCCGCATCAGCCCTGCGATCACCCCCGCCGCCACTGCGGGTGGCGCCAGTACACCCAGCGCTGGCGCCAGCGCGGCAGATGGTCTAGGAACACGCGGCCGGCCAGGTGGTCCAGCTCGTGCTGGATGGCAGCGGCCTGAAAATCGCAGGCAGTCAGGGTAAAAGGTTGGCCGCAGCGGTCTAGCGCGGCCAACTCGATCACTTCGGCACGGGCAATACTGGCACGGTAGCCCGGCAAGCTCAGGCAGCCTTCCTTGCCGCGTACACTGCCGCGCTGCGCCACGATGCGCGGGTTGATCATCACCAGCGGGGCATTGCGCCCGTCGCTGACATCCACCACCGCCACGGCCAGCGCCTCGCCCAGCTGGTTGGCCGCCATACCCACACCGTTGCGGGTGGCGTACAGCGTATGCAGCAAGTCATCCACCAGAGACTGCACCTGACTGACATCGTTTACCGGCATCGCCTGGCGGCGCAGGCTGGGGTCACTCAGGGGCAGAATCGGGCGAATGGTCATGGCTCAGGGCTGGTTTTTGTCTCCCGGCTCGGCTTGGCCAATTTTGTCTTCCTGGCCGGTCAACAGGTTTATCAGGTTGGATTTATGGCGATGGATCACCAGAATCGCAATGATAATGCTGGTGCCCCAGAACACACTTTGCGGCCCGACAATAAAGAACGCATAAACCGGCACCAGCACGCAGGCCACAATGGCAGACAGCGATGAAATCTTCACCACAAACGCCATGAAGAGCCAGGTGGCCAGTGCGGCCAAGGCCAGCCAGCCGCTAAACGCTGCCAGCACGCCCACGGCCGTGGCCACGCCCTTGCCACCCTTGAAGCCAAAAAACACCGGCCACATATGGCCCGCCAGCACCGCCAGGCCGGCCATGGCCACCGCCTGCTCGCCCAGGCCATAAGCCGGGCCGAACTGCTGCACCAGCAGCACCGCCACCCAGCCTTTGAGGCCGTCACCCAGCAAGGTCAGTGCAGCGGCCAGCTTTTTGCCAGAGCGCAGTACATTGGTGGCGCCGGGGTTTTTGGAGCCGTAAGTACGCGGATCGGCCATGCCCATCAGCTTGGTTACGATCACGGCAAAAGACAGGGAGCCAATCAGATAGGCACCCAAAATAAAGGCAAACGCTGTTGTGGTCATGGCTTATCCACTAGAATACAAGGCTTGGCATTTTACGGTATCGGGCAACAAACCCAAAGCCCGCAACGATGGACATTATCTTTTTGCGCGAAGTGCGCGCCGACACAGTGATCGGCGTATACGACTGGGAGCGTACCGCGCCCCAGACGGTGCTGCTGGATATCGAGTACGGCATCCCCAGCGAAGTAGCCTGCCACAGTGACGATATTGGCGACACCATTCACTACGGCGAAGTCGTCGAACGCGTACGCGCCTCGCTGGCGGCGCAGCATTTCTTGCTGATCGAAGCGCTGGCCGAACACATTGCCAGCATCGTGCGCGACGAATTTGGCGCGCCGTGGGTACGCGTAGCCGTCACCAAGCTGAACATCCTGCCGGATGTCAAACACGTGGGCGTGATGATAGAGCGCGGCCACCGCCCGCACTAAGCCACCTGCCAGACAAGACAATGCGGCCAACCTGGTAACAGGTTGGCCGCATTGTCTTATCCCGTATGCCGTCAGGGCATGCTCAGGCGTCTTCGCGGTTCCGCATGAAGTCGGCGGTATTGTAAAACGCCTCGATCAGCTTGGCTTTCAGCCAGTCTTCGCACACCAGCTCGTTGACCGCCTGCGTCATGCACTGCATCCATTGGTCGCGCGCCACACTATCTACGGCAAACGGCATATGGCGCATGCGCAAACGCGGGTGGCCAAAGGTATCCATGAACAGCGGCGGGCCGCCCAGCCAGCCGGACAGAAACATATACAGCTTCTCGCGCGAGCCCGCCAGGTCGGCCGGATGCATATCGCGCAGGCTTTTTACCGACGGGTCGGTATCCATGATGTCGTAGAAGCGGTCGGTCAGCCAGCGCACCACGCCAGCGCCGCCCAGCAGCTCGTAAGGGGTCATTTCCTGCATGATGGTTTCCTGCAAAACAAGGGCTGCATGGTAGCACGGCGGCTATGGCCTACCCTGCCCCACATCAATAAAACCGGTGCGATCAAGCTGGCGCGCACGCTAGCCGTGCAAAAACGGGAAAGCGATCTCCGGCACCTGCCCGCTCATCAGCTGCGCCAGCGCACGGCCAGAGCCGGGGCCTTCGGTCCAGCCCAGCGTACCGTGGCCGGTATTAAGCCACAGATTGCTGTAACGATAGCGGCCGATCAGCGGCACATTGCCGGGCGAGGCCGGGCGCAGGCCGGTCCAGAACTGCGCGGCGTCCCAGTGGCAGGCATCGGGAAACAGCTGCTGCGTGCGCCGTACCAGCGCCGCGCAGCGCACCGGGTTCAGGTGGCTGCTGTAGCCCGACAGCTCGGCGGTACCGGCCACACGCAGCGTATCCCCCAGGCGCGAAAACACCAGCTTGTGCGACTCGTCGGTAATGCTCACCTGCGGCCCGCTAGCCGCATCGCGCAGCGGCAGGGTAGCCGAGTAGCCCTTGGCCGGGTACACCGCAATGTGGTGGCCCAGCTGCGCCAGCAATAGCGGGGTATGGCTGCCTAGCGCCAGCACATAGGCGTCGGCCTGCAGCGTATCAAAGCGGCCATCCGCACCGGTAAGCGATACGCCGGCAATGCGCCCGCCCTGCGGCTGCAAGGCATTGATGCGCGTTTGCCAGGCAAACTGCACGCCCGCATCGGCGCAGGCCGCCGCCAGCTGGCAGGTAAACTGGTGCACGTCGCCGGATTCATCGCTCTCGCACCAGGTAGCGGCCAACAGCTGCGGGGCGATGGCGGCCAGCGCCGGCTCGCGCGCTACCGCGTCGTCTACCGACACCACGCGGCGCGTTACGCCCTCGGCGGCCAACAGCTTGCAGGCGGCCAGCGCGTGCTCTACCTCCTGGCGGCTGAATAGCAAGGCCAGGATACCCTGCTGGCGGTGGGCGTACTGTAGCGGTAGCTGCTGGCGCAGCTGGGCGAAAGTCTGCTGGCTATAGCGCCCCAACGCCACCATATGGCGCAGGTTGGCCGCATGGCGGCCGGGCAGGCATTCACGCAAGAACTGCAGCGCCCAGCGCCACTGTGCCGGGTCCAGATGCGGGCGGAACCACAGCGGCGCATCCTCGCGCAGCATCCAGCGCAGCACGCGCCACGGCGTGGACGGGTGCGCCCACGGCTCGGACTGGCTAACCGAAATCTGCCCGCCATTGGCAAAGCTGGTCTCGCGGGCGGGGCCGCTGGCACGGTCCACTACCACCACCTCATGCCCTGCCTGGCGTAAAAACCACGCGGTGGAAATACCGATAATGCCGGCACCCAGTATGGCAACCTTCATTTCACCCCCTGGCACACAAGAAAAAAGGCCCACAAGGGGCCTTGCCGGCAAGCATGGTAAAGCGATGCAGGCAGCATGCCAAGCTGCCGCAAACGTCAAGCCTTGCGGCGCGCCAGCTCGTACACGGTTTTGCCGCGCAGGGCAAAATACTCCGAGGCGAAATAGAAGTTTTCCGAATGGCCGACAAACAGCAGGCCGTGCGGCTTGATCAGCGGGTAAAACTTTTTCAGCACGGCAAACTGCGTGTCGCGGTCGAAATAGATCATCACATTGCGGCAGAACAGCGCGTCGAACTGTTTACGCATTGGCCAGTTGTTGTGCACCAGGTTCAGCTGGCTAAAGGTAATCATATTGCGCAGCTGCGCTTTGGCCTGGTAGTTGCCATCCGGCAGCTTGTCGAAATAGCGCGCCGCATAGCCCGCAGGCAGCTTGGTGATTTTGTCGGCGCTGTAAATGCCCTTGCGGCCAACCTCCAGCACGCTAGTATCCAGGTCGGTAGCCAGAATGCTGATATTGCCGCGCCCGCCCAGCGCTTCCAGCGCGGTCATGGCGATGGAGTACGGCTCTTCACCGGTGGACGATGCCGCGCACCAGATACTGATTTCCTGCCCGGTGGGCAGGGTTTTCAGGTACTCGGCCAACATGTGGAAGTGGTGTTCTTCACGGAAGAAGAACGTCAGGTTGGTCGTCAGCGCGTTGACGAACAGCTCGAACTCGCGCTTGCCGCCAGCGCTTTGCAAAAAATCCACGTAGGCGGCAAAACCATCCAGCTTCAGCTCGCGGATGCGGCGCACCAGGCGGCCATACACCATATCTTTCTTAGTGGGGTTGAGCGAAATGCCTGCTTCTTTGTAAATCAGCTGCCGTACACGTTCGAAATCCTGTTCACTGAACGCAAACTCGCGGGTGAACTCCACCTTGGGCAACACGATGGGCGGAATCTTGTTATGCATGATGTCTCTCCGCAAAAGCAAAACCCGGGCAAGACCCGGGTTTGTGCATGAGGCAACGCTCGGGCTTATACCGAAAAGGACGAGCCGCAGCCACAAGTGGTTTGCGCATTCGGGTTGCGAATCACAAACTGGGAACCTTCCAGGCTTTCCTGGTAATCGATCTCTGCACCTACCAGATACTGGTAGCTCATCGGGTCGACCAGGAAGGTTACGCCAGCGCGCTCAATAGCGGTATCGTCTTCATTGGCGATTTCGTCAAATGTAAAACCGTACTGGAAGCCGGAGCAGCCGCCACCGGTAACGAAAACGCGCAGTTTCAGATCCGGGTTGCCTTCTTCGGCCACCAGGTCACGCACCTTGTCGCAAGCGCTGTTGGTAAAGTTGATCGGGGACGGGGTTTCGGTAGCAGCAGTCATCTCACAAGCCTTTCGGTACAAGGACGGGCCGCGCCAGCGGCCCTTCATCCTACTATTTTAGTAGGATATTGGGCCGACTGGCGAGTTTTCAACATCAAGGCAGCAGCGGCACGATATTCAGGCCGGCGTTTTCCGGCTGGCCAAACATCAGGTTCATTACCTGTACCGCCTGGCCGGAGGCGCCTTTGACCAGATTATCTTCTACCACCAGAATCACCAGCAAGTCACCATTGCCAGGGCGGTGCACGGCGATACGTGCCGTGTTGGCACCGCGCACCGAGCGGGTTTCCGGGCAGCTACCCGCGGGCAGCACATCCACAAACGGCTCACTGGCAAAGCGCTGCTCGAACAGCTGCTGGTAATCCACATCACGGCCTCCCGGCTTCAGGCGGGCGTAGATGGTGGAGTGAATGCCGCGGATCATCGGCGTGAGGTGCGGCACAAAGGTCAGCTTGACCGGCGCACCGTGGATAGCCGACAGACCCTGCTCGATTTCCGGGCTGTGACGGTGGCCTTTCACACCGTAGGCCTTGAAGTTATCGCTGGATTCGGCAAACAGGGTACCTACCTCGGCTTTACGGCCGGCACCGGATACGCCGGACTTGCAGTCGGCGATCAGGGTATCGGTTTCGATGTACTGCTTGCCACCTTCCAGCAGCGGCAACAGGCCCAGCTGTACCGACGTCGGGTAGCAGCCCGCCATGCCGATCAGACGCGCCTGCTGGATCGCCTCGCGGTTGACCTCGGGCAGGCCGTATACCGCCTCGGCCAGCAGGTCGGTGCAGCTGTGCTCCATGGCGTACCACTGGGCAAACACTGCCGGGTCTTTCAGGCGGAAGTCTGCAGCCAGGTCGATCACCTTCACGCCGGCCTCCAGCAGCTCGCGCGCCTGCGCCATGGCCACACCATGCGGGGTGGCAAAGAACACTACGTCGCAAGCTTTCAGGTCGGTTTCGTCGGGCGTACTGAACGCCACATCCACACGGCCACGCAGGCTGGGGAACATCTCGGCCACTTTCATGCCGGCTTCCTTGCGCGACGTTACCGCCACAACCTGTGCACCCGGATGGTTGGCCAACAAACGCAACAGCTCGACACCGGTGTAACCGGTACCGCCGACAATGCCCACCTTGATCATGCGAGGCTCCTCTGGATATAAAAAAATGTCGCAAAGGCGACATGGTAAGGAGTGCTGCAGCGCAATGCAACCGGCAAAACCGGCTGCCACACGCCCTGCCCCGTATCCGCACCCGCGCAGCAGCAAGCCGGCCTGCTGGTGGCAAGGCGTAGCAGTTTCTGCCAGAGACAAAAGAAAAAAGCCACCGCGAACGGTGGCTTTTTTTGTCTCGCAACAAGCAAATTAACGCTTGGAGAACTGCTTGCGACGACGTGCTTTGCGCAGACCCACTTTTTTACGTTCCACTTCACGGGCATCGCGAGTAACGAAGCCGGCGTGGGACAGAGTAGGTTTCAGCTCGGCGCTGAAGTCGATCAGGGCGCGGGTGATACCGTGACGGATGGCACCAGCTTGGCCGGTTTCACCGCCGCCGTTCACGTTAACCATGATGTCGAAAGACTCCAGGTGCTCGGTGATTTGCAGTGGTTGACGGATAACCATGCGACCGGTTTCGCGAGCGAAATACTGGTCAACTGGTTTGCCGTTAACGATGATCTGGCCGGAGCCTTTTTGCATGAACACACGAGCTACGGAGCTCTTGCGACGGCCGGTACCGTAGTAGTATTTACCGTTCATCTATACTTGCCTCAGAAATCAGATTTCCAGCACTTTTGGCTGTTGCGCAGTGTGCGGGTGCTCGGTGCCGGCGTATACCTTGAGCTTCTTGATCATGGCGTAACCCAGCGGACCCTTCGGCAGCATACCTTTAACGGCTTTTTCCAGAACGCGCTCCGGGAACTGGTTTTGCAGTTCGGTGAAGTTGCGCTCGTAGATACCACCAGGGTAGCCGGAGTGACGGTAGTACTTCTTATCCAGTGCTTTGTTACCGGTAACGCGCAGTTTCTCTGCGTTAACGACAACAATGTAATCACCGGTATCAACGTGCGGAGTAAACTCCGGCTTATGCTTGCCGCGCAGACGACGAGCGATTTCAGCAGCGAGACGGCCCAACACCTTATCTTCGGCGTCGACCACGAACCACTCGCGCTTTACCTCATGCGGCTTGGCAGAAAAGGTCTTCATGGAACTCTTCCATCGTAATTCTTGAAAGTTCCGGATTCTATTACAGAGATACCCTGCTGTCAAACCTAAGTCACGATTCAAGGCCTTGTCGGGCAAAGAGAAACCGTTTTCGGTACACATTGGGCAAAAAGGCAAAAAAAGAGCGCAATCGGGCTTGCCTGATTGCGCCAAGTTCCACCTATAGAAGGAGGATGGAGGAGACAACACCAAAACGCACACTTTCACGCAACGTCCTGATGTAGCTTGATTATGGAATTGCGCTAGACACTTTGCAAGGCAATTTTGTGCATCGCACCAAAAAATGTTCTTTGCACACTACAAAGCCTGTGCAATGCAGCAACAGCAAGCCGGCATTACAGCTTGAGTGCCGTTTCCAGCGCGATGTCCATCATGTCGCGGAAGGTAGTCTGGCGCGCCTCGGCGTCCATGGCCTCGCCGGTAGGAATCACGTCCGACACGGTCACAATGCCCAGCGCGCGCGCGCCGTACTGCGCGGCCACGCCGTAGATACCGGCAATTTCCATTTCCACCGCGTTCACGTTCATGCTCTTGAGCGTATCCAGCAGCTGCGGCTGTACGCCGTAGAACAGGTCGGCCGAGAACACATTGCCCACTTGTACCTTCTTGCCCAGCTGGGCAGCGGTATCGACCGCAGTACGAAGCACCTCGAAGTCGGCAATGGCGGCGTAGTCGTGGTCCAGGAAACGCATGCGGTTTACCTTGCTGTCGGTGCAGGCGCCCATGGCGATCACGATATCGCGCAGGCCCAGGCGTGCCGGGTCAACCGAGCCGCAAGAGCCGATGCGGATGATGGTTTTCACACCAAAATCCTTGATCAGCTCGGTGGTGTAAATGCTGGCAGACGGAATACCCATGCCGTGCGCCATGACCGACAGGCGCTTGCCCTTGTAGGTGCCGGTATAGCCGAACACATTGCGCACGCTGGTCACCTGTACGGCGTTGTCCAGGTAGGTTTCGGCAATCAGCTTGGCGCGCAGCGGGTCGCCCGGCATCAGTACGATGTCGGCGAAATCGCCCATTTCGGCGCCAATATGCGGTGTAGCCATGTTTTATCTCCTTGCTGTGGTCACGACGGCCGGCGGATACACGGGTGCCAAAGGCCGGAACGGTGCTCTGCCCGCCGTCGGAGATGGTATGCGCCAACACGTCCGCCCCTGTACGTGTATGTTGGCCGCAGTCAAATACTGGCCGGCGGCCGGTGCCATTGGCACCGCAGCCACCGGCAGTGGTGTCATTCAGGGCCTGGGCCCTGCCAAGTTAGCCCAGAAAAGACGTACCGTAATCCATCGCCGGCACGCCCAGCCAGCTGGCCACACTCTGGCCGATATCGGCAAAGGTGGCACGCTCGCCCAGGCTACCGGGCTTCACTTGCTTGCCGTAGCACAGCACGGGGATGTGCTCGCGGGTGTGGTCGCTGCCCGGCCAGGTAGGGTCACAGCCGTGGTCGGCGGTGAGGATCACGATATCGTCGTCGCCCATGGCCGCTAGCAGCTCGGGCAGGCGTGCGTCGAACTGCTCCAGCGCGCGGGCGTAGCCGGCTACATCACGGCGGTGGCCGTAGCTGGAATCGAAATCCACAAAGTTGGTAAAGATGATGCTGTGGCCCGGCGTGGTCTTCAGTGCGGCCAGGGTGGTGTCCCACAGCTCGTCCAGGCCGGTAGCCTTGTACTTTTGCGTGATGCCAACGTGGGCGTAAATATCGGCGATCTTGCCCACCGACACCACCTGCCCGCCCGCCTCGGCCAGCTTTTGCAGCACGGTGGGCGCTGGCGGCTCGACCGCCAGGTCTTTGCGGTTGCCGGTACGGCTGAACTGGCCCTTGCCGCTGCCGACAAACGGGCGCGCAATCACGCGGCCGATATTGTAGGGCGCCAGCGCCTCGCGCGTGATGCGGCACAGCTCGTACAGGCGTTCCAGCCCGTAGGTTTCCTCGTGGCAGGCAATCTGGAATACCGAGTCGGCCGAGGTATAGAAAATGGGCTTGCCGCTGGCCATGTGCTCTTCGCCCAGGCGGTCGAGAATCTCGGTACCGCTGGCGTGGCAGTTGCCCAGGTAGCCCGGCAGGCCGGCCTTGGCCACCAGCTCGTCCAGCAGCGCCGGCGGGAAGCTGTGCTGCTTGTCGTGAAAGTAACCCCAGTCGAACAGCACCGGCACGCCGGCGATTTCCCAGTGGCCGGACGGCGTGTCTTTGCCGCTGGACAGCTCGCGGGCGTAGCCGTAGGCCGCCACCGGCGCCGCCGGGTCCATGCCCTCGGGGAAGTAGCCGGACGATAGCGCGCAGGCGTGCCCCAGCCCCAGGCGGGACAGGTTGGGTAATTGCAGCGGGCCGTGTCGGCCAACGTTGGCCGCGCCGCTAGCAGCGGCACGGGCGATGCTGCCCAGGGTATTGCTGCCTACGTCGCCGAAGGTGTCGGCGTCGGCACTGGCGCCTATGCCCAGGGAATCCAGTACCAGAATGATGGCGCGTCGGTTTGTCATGGTGTTGCCTCGTTGTGTTGGCGGCGCAGTATCTGCTGCGCTTTATCTGTGTTTTTAGCACGCTGGCGGCGGCAAGGACAGTGCCCGCCAAGCCAGCTGGCCATCCATAAAAAAGGTTGGCCGCATCGCTGCGGCCAACCTTGCCGGGTGCCAAATCCACCCTTGGCGCCGCTTAGTAGCCGCTGTGCCGTGTGATGTCGCCACCCTGCACTACCGCCTGCAAGTTGGCCAGCAAGCCGGAGGCGCCAAAGCGGAAGTTGGCCGGGGTCAGCCACGCTGCGCCCATGATCTGCGCGGCCAACTGCAGGTAAACCACCGAATCGTCGGCCGTGCGCACGCCACCGGCAGCCTTGAAGCCGCAGGGTCGGCCGCTATCGCGGATAGCCTGCAGCATGATAGCCGCCGCCTCTGGCGTGGCGTTGACCGCCACCTTGCCGGTAGAGGTTTTCAGGAAGTCGGCGCCGGCGGCCAGTGCTATTTCGCTAGCCTGGCGGATCAGCGCTGGCGTGGCCAGCTCGCCGCTTTCGATAATTACCTTCAGCACCTTGTCGCCACAGGCCGCCTTGCACGCGGACACCAGCGTGCGGCCAACATCAGCGTTGCCCGCCTGCAGTGCGCGCCAGGGGAACACCACGTCCACCTCGTCGGCACCGTAGGCGATGGCAGCGCGGGTTTCCGCCACGGCAATCGCCACATCGTCGTCACCGTGCGGAAAGTTGGTGACAGTGGCAATGCGTACGCCACTGGCACCGGCACGCGCCAGGGCGCGGCGGGCGTGCGGTACAAAGCGGGGGTAGACGCATACGGCGGCGACCTGGCCTGCGTCGCTGCGCGCCTTGGCGCACAGTGCGTCTATGGTGGCTACGCTGTCGTCGTCGTTCAGCGAGGTCAGGTCCATCAGCGACAGCGCCAGCTGTGCCTGCTGTTTCAGGTCTTGCATGATGCATTCGGTTAACAGTGATTGCAGACCCATCCCGGGCCCGGCGCCAGCTACCGGGGTAGCTGGCGAGAACACGCGGCGCGGCCAGGGTTGGCCGCATGCCGCCTAGACGCGCCGCGCCTCGTGCACGCCGCGTACTTCCATGATGTGCGCCAGCACGCGGCTGATATCGCGCACCTGCCGTACTTCTACGGTAAAGCGCAGCTTGGCTTTCTGCGCCCGCGACAGGGTGTTCACGCCGATCACGTTCAGCTTTTCGCGCGAGAACACATCGGAAATATCGCGCAGCAGGCCGGGGCGGTCGCTGGCGTGGATTTCCAGGTCGATCGGGAACACGCCGTTTTTCTGGTCGCCCCAGTCGGCGGCAATCAGCCGCTCCGGCGCGTCGGCAGACAAGCGCTTGAGCGTAATGCAGTTGCTGCGGTGTATCGATATGCCACGGCCACGGGTAACAAAACCAGCCACGCTGTCCGGCGGCGCCGGTTTGCAGCACTTGGCCAGAATGGTCATCAGGTTGCCCACGCCCTCGATCAGCACGCCGCCCGAGTCGTGGCCGCCACGGCTGCGGCGCACCAGGTCTTCCGGTGCCACCTCCAGCGGCTGCTGCGGCGCAAAGCTTTCGATGGCGTTGCTGATGGCGCGTGTACCCAGCTCGCCGTGGCCCAGCGCGGCGTACAGCTCGTCCATGCGCGAGTAACCCAGCTTGTCGGCAATCTGTGCCAGGCTGGGCTGCACGTGCGGGTGGCGCGACAGCTCGCGCTCGAACAGCTGGCGGCCGGTTTCGCGCACGACGTCGGCGTTTTGCTGGCGCACATACTGGCGGATCTTGCTGATGGCACGGTGGCTCTTCACCCAGCCTTCGTGCAGCCAGTTTACCGACGGGCCGCCCTCTTTCGCGGTGAGGATCTCCACACGCTGGCCGTTTTGCAGCGGGGTGGACAGCGGCACGATATGGCCTTCTACCTTGGCGCCGCGGCAGCGGTGGCCCAGGTCGGTATGCAGGCTGTAGGCAAAATCGATGGCGGTGGCGCCCGAGGGCAAATCCAGCACGCGGCCCTGCGGCGTCAGCACGTAGATGGTGTCGGAAAACAGCTCGGTCTTGAAGGCGTCGGCCAGGTCGCTGCGGTCGGAATCCGACATCTCTTCGCGCCAGTCCAGCAGTTGGCGCAGCCAGGAGATTTTCTCCTCGTACTGCGCATCGCCCTTGCCGCCTTCTTTGTAGCGCCAGTGGGCGGCCACGCCGAATTCGGCGTGCTCGTGCATTTCGAAGGTGCGTATCTGCACCTCTACCCCGCGCCCTTCCGGGCCGATGACCGCGGTATGCAGGCTACGGTAGTCGTTGGCCTTGGGGTTGCTGATGTAGTCGTCAAACTCGCCGGGTATCGGCTGCCACATGCTGTGGATCAGCCCCAGCACGGTGTAGCAGTCTTGCAGGCGCTCCACCAGAATGCGCACGGCGCGAATATCGTACAGCTCGGAAAAATCGAGCTTCTTTTTCTTCATCTTCTTCCAGATGGAATAGATGTGCTTGGGCCGGCCGGCTACGTCGCCCTTGATACCGGCGCCTTTCAGCTCGCCGCGCAGGGTGTCCAGCAGGCGGTCGATATAGCCGATGCGCTCCAGCCGGCGCTCGTCCAGCAGCTTGGCAATTTTCTTGTAGTTGTCCGGCTCGGTATGGCGAAAGCCCAGGTCTTCCAGCTCCCACTTGATCTGCCATACGCCCAGCCGGTTGGCCAGCGGTGCAAACAGCTCCAGCGTTTCTTGCGCGATCTGCTGGCGCAGGCCAGGCTCGGCCACCTGCGACAGGTAGTGCATGGTTTGCGTACGCCACGCCAGCTTGATCAGCACCACGCGGATGTCGGCCACCATGGCCAGCAGCATCTTGCGCATGGTTTCGGCCTGGCGCGCGCGGTCTTCCGGCGTGGCCAGGCGGTCCAGCCGCGCCAGCTCGGTGAGGCGGCGCACACGGTTGCCGCCGTCTACCAGGGTCAGCACGGTACGGTTGAAGGTATTGGGCAGCCACTCCTGCCAGTCTTCGCGGTAATCGGGGGCGGCAAACAGCAAGGTGGCGGCAATGGCGTCCGGCAGCAGGTTCAGGTCGGCCACGATGGCGGCGGCGGCCACGGCATGGCTGAATACATCTTCACCGGTATGCGGCAGCGTTTTGCCGGCGTACATGGCACGGGCGGCGTCAAACGCGCGCTGCAGCATGGCGCGCTCGGCATCGGTTAGCGCTGCCGACAGCTGGGCCAGCCACACGGCCGGGTCGGCGGCGTCGGCCAGGGTATCGGCTACGGAACGTACTACGGAAACCATTTTTCAGCTCACCTTGCGGCCACGCCGCGGCTGGGTTTAGGGGGTAATCGCCAGTGCTTGCAACAACAGTTTGCGCACCGGTGCCGGCACGCCGGCATCCAGCGCATCGGCCAGCGGCAGCCACTGCCAGCTGTCCTCGTGACAGCTATCGGCCAACCTCTGCTGCAGCAGTACCGGCTGCGGCGTAATGGTGAGCCGGAAATGGGTAAACACGTGCACCATCTCGGGCCAGGCGGGCAGCAGGTCGCCCACCGCGTTGGCCGCCAGCCAGCCATCGACGGCCAGTGTGCTATCGAATTCCGGCAGGCTCAACAGCCCGCCCCAGATACCCACCGGCGGGCGGCGCTGCAGCAGTACCCGGCCCTGGTGCAGGGCAATCAGCATCACCGTCTCGCGCTCGGGCACGGCTTTTTTCGGCTTGCGCTGCGGCAGCTCGGCGGTGCGGCCACTGTTGGCCGCCACGCAGCCATCCAGCATCGGGCAGGCGGTACAGGCGGGCTTGCTGCGTGTACAGACGGTAGCGCCCAGGTCCATCAGCCCTTGGGTATACGGCACCATGTCGGCACGGCTGGCGGGGGTAAGCCGCTCGGCCAGCTGCCACAGCTGCGCCTCCACCGGCTTGTCACCGGGGTAGCCTTCCACGCCAAAGCAGCGCGTCAGCACGCGTTTGACATTGCCATCCAGAATGGTTTCGCGCTGGCCAAAGGCAAACGCCGCAATCGCCGCCGCGGTAGAGCGGCCCACACCGGGCAGGCGCTCGATGTCCTGGCGCTGCTGCGGAAACTCGCCGCCAAAGTCGCGCATCACCATCTGCGCGGCCTTGTGCAGATTGCGCGCCCTGGTGTAGTAGCCCAGGCCACTCCACAGTGCCAGCACATCGTCCACCGGCGCTGCGGCCAAGGTGGCCAGGTCGGGAAAACGGGCCAGAAAGCGCGGGTAATAGCCCAGCACGGTACTGACCTGCGTTTGCTGCAGCATGATCTCGGACAGCCACACGCGATAAGCATCGCTTACCTGCCACGGCAGGCCATGGCGGCCATACAGGCGCTGCCACGCCACCAGGCGGCTGCCAAACTGGGTTTCTAGCGTAGACACGGCTTAGCCACTCAAAATCGAACCGGCCATGTTAAACCAAAGCGCGGGCAGTACCAAGCAGGCAAGCCCCGAATAGGCTAGAATGGTGGATTGATTTCAAAGGATTACCGCACGATGTCCACCTTCCGTTCCCGCCAGCGCGCCGCGCAACGCCGTCAGCCCACTTCATTTGCCGAGCGCAACGCACCACCTGCCGGGAATAACGCTCCGCCAGCAGGCCAGGCCGGCAACAACCCGCGCTTTGGCAACGACAGCCGTGGTTTCGATAAACCACGCTTCGGCGGCGAGCATCGTCGTGACGGTGATGCCCAGCCACGTGGCGAACGCAGCTTCGATAAACCACGTTTTGGCGGCGACAAGCCACGCTTTGAAGGCAATCGCGATAACCGCGACGGCGGCTTCAAACGCGACGGCGAGTTCCAGCCACGCGGCGAACAACGCAGCTTCGACAAACCACGCTTCGGCGGCGATAAGCCCCGCTTCGAAGGCAATCGCGATAACCGCGAAGGTGGCTTCAAGCGCGACGGCGAATTCCAGCCACGCGGCGAACAGCGCAGCTTCGACAAACCACGCTTCGGCGGCGACAAACCGCGCTTCGAAGGCAATCGCGATAACCGCGAAGGCGGCTTCAAGCGCGACGGCGAGTTCCAGCCACGCGGCGAACAGCGCAGCTTCGACAAACCACGCTTCGGCAGCGACAAGCCACGCTTTGAAGGCAATCGCGATAACCGCGAAGGCGGCTTCAAGCGCGAAGGCGGCTTCAAGCGCGACGGCGAATTCCAGCCACGCGGCGAACAGCGCAGCTTCGACAAACCACGCTTCGGCGGCGACAAACCGCGCTTCGAAGGCAATCGCGATAACCGCGAAGGCGGCTTCAAGCGCGACGGCGAGTTCCAGCCACGCGGCGAACAGCGCAGCTTCGACAAACCACG
>NZ_VMTV02000560.1 GCF_007644035.1 Vogesella mureinivorans
CGAGTACCTCGCGGCGCGCTGGAATGCCGACATCGAGAACATCCGCCGCACCAAGTCCGGCGCGGTGGCGCGCGATGTGTACGAGAACAAGATCGTCGCCGAGCGCAGCTACATGCAGGCGGCCTCGACGCGGGTGGTGACCTTCGAGATGTGCGGCAACGACGGCCTGCAGGCGCGCTCGGCCTTCAAGTCGCAGACCGGCACCTGCAACTACAGCGGGCTGGAAGCGGCGGTCAACTCCTGCAAGACCTACTTGGCCGCGTCGATGGACTACATCAACGCAAACGCGCACCCGAACACCCGTCTGAAGGTG
>NZ_VMTV02000741.1 GCF_007644035.1 Vogesella mureinivorans
TATATTCGTACTGAAATCAACGAAGGTGCAATTACCTGTAGCATGTCCACAAATTCCATTAGATGAATTTTTGGCTTATATGTCGCATGATAAGAAAGTGTTAAATGGTCAACTTCGTCTAATATTGATGAAACAACTCGGGCAAGCTGTCATTACCAATGATTTAGTGGCACGTTTAGGTGGTGATGAATCCATTTTTAAACGTAGACCCAGAAATGCAGTTGCACCATTCGATACAGCACGGTAAACCATATCCCCATGCTCAGCGAGTTCTACAATTGCCCCTTTGGCTTGAGTAATCAGTTGAACTTGT
>NZ_VMTV02000585.1 GCF_007644035.1 Vogesella mureinivorans
TCGCTTCAGCCGCCGCCCAGTGCGTGCACCAGTTCGACCACATCGCCATCGGCGAGCACGTGCTCGGCATGGCGGCTCTTGGGCACGATCTCGCGATTGACCTCGACGGCAACTCGGCGGCCGGCGTGGCCGAGCTGCTCGATGAGAGTGGCGACCGTGGTGCCGGCAGGCAGCGCGTGCGCCTCGCCGTTCAACTGGATCTGGATCATGGGGCGCTCGGACATCGGAGCAGAGGGTGACTCTGAGGAGGCTGCGTCGCGCAAAAGCCTGTTCGCGCCATTGCCTGCGCGAGGCATGCGAGGCTAAGCTCTCG
>NZ_VMTV02000513.1 GCF_007644035.1 Vogesella mureinivorans
AGACTCGGTCAGGCGCTGCGACACCCGCACCTCGCGCACGCGCTCGCCCAGCGCCGCTTTCAGCGCCTCCACCAGCGGTGCTGCGGCCTTGCTGGCTTCCTCGTGCTGTTTCCTGGCTTCTTCGGCATCCGGCAGGTCGCCCAGGTCGAGCTCGCCCTTGGCGATGTTCTTCATCGGCTTGCCGTCGAACTCGCGCAGGTAGCCGCTCATCCACTCGTCGATGCGCTCGTGCAGCAGCAGTACCTCGACGCCGCGCGCCTTCAACGCTTCGAGCTGCGGGCTGTTGGCAGCTGCAGCCCAGCCATCGGCGGTT
>NZ_VMTV02000818.1 GCF_007644035.1 Vogesella mureinivorans
TACACGCTGATCGAGCCGGCCGTCGCCACATCGGCCCCGCCCGGCAGCATCGAGGTGGTGGAAGTGTTCGGCTACAGCTGCGGCGCCTGCGCGGCCCTGCAGCCGCACATCGATGCCTGGAAGCCGGGCCTGCCCGACGACGTCGTGTTCCGCTATCAGCCGGCGGCCTTCGGCGGCGCCTGGGACCTGTACGCCCGCGCCTACTTCGCGGCCGAGGCCCTGGGCGTGCTCGAAGCAGCGCATGCCCCCGTGTTCGTCGCCGTGCATACCGAGCGTCGGCCGATCAGCGGCATCGAGGACATCGCCGCACTCT
>NZ_VMTV02000390.1 GCF_007644035.1 Vogesella mureinivorans
GGACGAGGAGATCCACGCCACTGGGCTCGACGGCCAGATCGACGCGACCCTGGCTGCGGTGGACGCGCTCGATCGTCCGGGGCTTGTGTTCGCCAACCTGGTCGATTTCGACAGCGAGTATGGGCACCGCCGCGACGTGGCCGGCTATGCGGCGGCACTGGAGCGCTTCGACGCGCGCCTGCCCGAGCTGCGTGCGCGGCTCGATTCCGACGACCTGCTGGTGCTGACCGCCGACCACGGCAACGCCCCGACCTGGCCCGGCAGCGACCACACCCGCGAGCACATCCCGATCCTGGTCTCGGGCGCGCGCGT
>NZ_VMTV02000451.1 GCF_007644035.1 Vogesella mureinivorans
TTGCCCATGCGTTTGATGAACATCTCAGCTAGGTCGTCGCGGGTCTGCACCCGGGCGCGATGGATCAGGCACAGCAGCAGCGCGTGTCGTTTGGCCGGGCCGAAATCGCGCAACTCGGCAGCGTCCAGTACCCGGGCTTCGGCGGCGAAGTGCTTGCGCTTGAGTTCCGGCACGTCCGCCAGGTGCCGTTCGCTGCCGACCAACTCGTCCAACGCCGCGATGTGGTCGAGCAGTTCCTGGAAGTGCTGCAGAGAAGATCGTTTCGGCAGCCGCTTGATGGCCTGCAGCGGGCTCTTGATGCGAGCGTCGGTG
>NZ_VMTV02000307.1 GCF_007644035.1 Vogesella mureinivorans
GGCCGCGGTGGCAGCAGCGCGGCCGCTGCCGCCGCCGACCTGATTGCCGAGCAGGCCGCCGATCACCGCGCCCGCGACCATGCCGTCCTTGTCGCCGAAGCGCTCGGGTGCGCGGCGCTGCACGGTGCGCTGGGTGCACTGCTGGCGGCTGACCGGGCGGTTCTCCTCGACCGGGGTCACGCGCAGCACATCCGCCAGCACCGGCTCGGTGACGCGGATCGGCTCGGCCGACAGCACCTGTGCCTGTTTGGCGCGCGAGAAGCCGCCGTAGGAGGCGACAGCGACGCCGCCCAGGGCGAGAACGGAAATCGCGGCGATGATCGGGGTCTTCATGGAATCCACCTGTGTTCGAGTCTGTCGGAGTGCAGCCCCCTGCCACGTCCGCAGCCTAGGGATTGCAACTGAATGTTTCCCGAAGTGCGGTGGTGCGCGTGGGGGCGTCGTTCAGCGGCGTGAAGCGGCGGTGTTGGCAGCGACAGGGGCAAGCGGCCGTGGCCACGGTGGGCCAGGGCCCACCA
>NZ_VMTV02000066.1 GCF_007644035.1 Vogesella mureinivorans
GATGCCCAGGCGCCGCAGGTGATCAAACACTGGCGGCAGGACTGGCAGTACCAGCCGGCACAGGTGCTGCGCTACCGCGGTGACCAGCGCTGGGTGCCCGAGACCATCGACGCGGAGCGCGCGCGCGGCACCTGGTCGCAGACCGTGTACGAGGTCGACGACGCGCCGCGCTACGGGGGCTTGGGCCATTGGCGACACAGCGACGGCGAGACGGTGTGGCAATCCGACTATGGCTGGCGCCCCTTGCCGCGCCGCGAGTACACCACGCGCGAGGACTACCAGCTCATGGGTGCGATCAACCGCCATGTGCTG
>NZ_VMTV02001126.1 GCF_007644035.1 Vogesella mureinivorans
CTTTACTCAAAATACAGTAAAACCTTAGGGTTCTGTGGACATTTCATAAATGGCTTGCGTTGTAGGTTAAAATTGAGCAGGCATGAGGAGTATACTCCGCAAGGAAATGAAGAGAATAGCGAGACTATTTTTAAGTTTCATAACGTAGCCTGAGATAATTTTAGCCACAACCCTGAGCAAGAACAAAGCACTGCTTTGTTTGCAGCGCAAGGCGTAGCGGGGACTAGCGTGTTTTTTGTCGCTTCGTCGTTACGAACTACTCATTTAGAATGACTAAATTTCGTATTTCGCGCCTAGAATCGCCTAAAAAACACACCTAGTCGCAAACATAGACGAATTGTCCACAGACCCTAATGTATTTCAAATTTTTTTCGGTAAATTAAGCTGGTCAGTAGGGTGAAGCAACACAACACGACAATATAGTACATTGCACCAATATCACTATATAAACTGAGCCATTGTACTAATGGGAGCGTTAATCCACCTGCGATGGCATAAGCAACGTTATAAGAAAAAGA
>NZ_VMTV02000870.1 GCF_007644035.1 Vogesella mureinivorans
AAGTTCGACTTTTATTGTTAAAGCCAATTCTCTTTCAATGTTGGATGTGGGGATAGATATTGAAGACCCGTTGATCGTCGATCGCAGTATCACGGCAAAGTCTGGTGATATCGTGATTGCGCGTATTGACAATGATTTTACCGTGAAGCGCTTTATTTCTTTACAGGTTGGTTGTTGTCTCCAATGATCGCTGCGCTTGCAATGAGTTTGAGTTCTGCTTCCGTGATCGCAAATGCATTACGTTTACGGCTAAGTGCATAAAAAGTTCATATTCTGAGAGGTTGTTAAAACGTGTGCTGTAAAAAACCGTA
>NZ_VMTV02000154.1 GCF_007644035.1 Vogesella mureinivorans
CATTTCGATCGCAAGCTGGCCGAGGAGGAGGTGTGGATCCGTCAGGGCATCAAGGCCCGCCGCACCCGCAATGAGGGCCGCGTGCGCGCGCTGAAGGCGATGCGCCGCGAGCGCATGCAGCGTCGCGAGCTGCAGGGGCAGGTGAGCATCCAGATGGCCTCGGCGGCACCGTCGGGCAAACGCGTGGCCGAAGCCAAGCGCGTCAGCCACGGCTATAACGGCCGGGCGCTGCTGCGCGATTTCTCGGTGAGCATCCAGCGCGGCGACCGCATCGGCCTGGTCGGGCCGAACGGCGTCGGCAAGACGACCCT
>NZ_VMTV02000771.1 GCF_007644035.1 Vogesella mureinivorans
TTAAACATTCATGCACTGCTCTACGAAGCAGGTCTAAGCCTTGTTTGGTATGGGCTGAAACATAAACACGCTCGGGTTGATGAGGTTTGGCATAGATGATTTTTGCTTCATCATGACTTTGGTCAATTTTGTTATACACCCTAAGCGTTGGAATATCAGCACCAATTTCTTTTAATACGGTTTCAACCGCATCGATTTGCTCCATCATGTCTGGACTACTGGCATCGATCACATGTAGCAACAAAGTTGCCTCTAAGGTTTCTTCTAGCGTAGCTTTAAAAGATTCGACTAAAGAATGAGCGAGATTGCGCACAAAACCAACAGTATCTGCAAGAACCAATGTGCCAATACCATCCCAATCCAAACGACGCAATGTTGGATCTAATGTTGCAAAGAGCTGATCTGCTGCATAAACATCACTGTTTGCCAAAATATTAAACAGTGTTGATTTTCCTGCATTGGTATAACCCACTAAGGAAACGGTTGGAATATTGGCTTTTGCTTTTATCGCTAATTA
>NZ_VMTV02000726.1 GCF_007644035.1 Vogesella mureinivorans
TGCGTAGAGCGCATCGACGTCGAGCGGTGATTCCAGCAGCGCATTGGCCGCGACGACGGCAGCCACGGCGGACGCCGCCGAGCCGCCCATGCCCGAGCCGTAGGCGATGCCTTTGTCGATCTCGACGTCCATCCCAAAGCCGGGCTGCGCGCGCTCAAGCAGGGAGAGCAGGGCGCGGCCGGCGGTGTTGTTCTCAGGCTCGGTGGGCAATGCGGTCTCGGAGCCACGTATCGCAAGGATGCGCACGCCGGGCTCGGCGCTGCGGCTCACCGTGACGGTATCGCCAGCGCCTTCGATCGCCAGGCCCAGCA
>NZ_VMTV02000174.1 GCF_007644035.1 Vogesella mureinivorans
CGAGTTGGATACTTCCGACTGAACCGAAATCACATGAAGCGGATAACAGCAAGACACCATGAATGTCTACGTGTCAGATGACAGAACGTCCAGTATTGCTTACTTATTTACAGGAACACGTGGAGTTGGAAAAACCACAATTGCGCGAATTTTAGCAAAATGTTTAAACTGTGAAACTGGCGTAACTTCGACACCTTGTGAAGTTTGTGCAACATGTAAAGCTGTGAATGAAGGGCGTTTTATTGACCTCATCGAAATTGATGCAGCATCACGAACCAAGGTTGAAGATACCCGTGAGCTGCTTGATAATG
>NZ_VMTV02000776.1 GCF_007644035.1 Vogesella mureinivorans
TTTCGTTGCGGCGTGTTGTCAGCATCGTCAGGCGCTCGACCAGCACCGCATCGAGCCCATCGCCCGCGCGCCGTTCGGTCGCAGGCAAGCGCAGCCATTGGACCAGCGCCGATGCCTGCTCGCCGCCCGCCAGGAAAACCGCGGCGAGATGCCGGCGCTGCGCCGCGGTGGGCTCGGCGGGCCAGTCGGCGAGGAGCCGCTCCGCCTCAACCGTCGCCGCCGGAACGTCGAGCCCCGTCGCCGCGCGCGCGGGTTCGGGGTTCCAGCAATAATCGTCATACACGCCGGGATAGATCGGCTTGTAGCGCAAC
>NZ_VMTV02000393.1 GCF_007644035.1 Vogesella mureinivorans
CTGCGCGGCGACTTCGCCGAGGCGATGAAGAGGCTGCACACGAATGCCGGGATTCGGGATTAGGGATTCGGGATTGGCGCATGCCTGCGCCTTGCCCAGCTCTGCTCCGTCGAATCCCCAATCCCCAATCCCCAATCCCGAATCCCGGACTCCAAACCCATGGCCATGAGATGCGGCATCGTCGGACTACCCAACGTGGGCAAGTCCACCCTGTTCAACGCCCTGACCAAGGCAGGCATCGCCGCGGCCAACTTCCCGTTCTGCACCATCGATCCGAACGTCGGCGTGGTGCCCGTGCCGGATCCGCGGCTCGACCAGCTGGCGGCGATCGTGAAGCCGCAGAAGGTCGTGCCGACGGCCGTCGAGTTCGTGGACATCGCCGGCCTCGTCGCCGGCGCCAGCAAGGGTGAGGGTCTGGGCAACAAGTTCCTGGCCAACATCCGCGAAACCGATGCGATCGCCCACGTGGTGCGCTGCTTCGAGCACGGCGACATCATCCACGTCGCCGGCAAGGTTG
>NZ_VMTV02000720.1 GCF_007644035.1 Vogesella mureinivorans
TGGACGCTGAAGACCAACTACACCCACACCGACAGCGAGCAGAAGAGCGGTGCTGCCGCCGGCCAGCCGCTGACCAACACGCCGAAGCACATGCTGAACGCCGCGCTTGAATGGCAGGCCAGCGAGGCCTTCAGGCTGTTCCTGCGCAGCCAGTACCGCAGCGCGCGCTACCGTGGCGCCGGCCTGGCCCAGGACCAGCGAACGAACAGACGCATCACCCCGTGATGAGTGGCGCGCGCTTTTGCCGCTTAAGGGTCTGGAGACCCGGATGCCCCGGGTGAGACCAGCCCCGGAGGGCGGGGCGCGCCAT
>NZ_VMTV02001050.1 GCF_007644035.1 Vogesella mureinivorans
GCTGCAGGAAATCCCGAAGTCCCTGCTGGTGATCGGCGGCGGCATCATCGGTCTTGAGATGGGCAGCGTGTATGCCGCCCTGGGCGCCGAAGTCACCGTGGTCGAACTGGCCGACCAGCTGATGCCGGGCGCCGATCCGGACCTCGTGCGCCCGCTGCAGCAGCGCCTGGCCAAGCGCTTCAAGGGTATCCATCTGAAGACCAAGGTCAGCGGCGTGGTCGCCGAGAAGCAGGGCCTCAAGGTCAGCTTCGAGGGCGACAAGGCGCCCGAGGCCCAGCTGTTCGACCGCGTACTGGTCTCGGTGGGCCGC
>NZ_VMTV02000680.1 GCF_007644035.1 Vogesella mureinivorans
GCCGCTCACAGCTCTCGCTCTCGCCGAAATCTACCGCGAAGCCGGCGTGCCCGATGGAGTGGTCAATGTCATCACGACCGCCAAAGCAGGCGACACTGTCAGCGCCATGCTGCACGACGCCCGCGTGCGCAAACTTTCGTTCACCGGCTCCACGGAAGTGGGTCGGCGCCTGCTGCATGAAGCAGCGGACCAAGTCATTTCCTGTTCCATGGAGCTTGGCGGGAACGCGCCGGTGATCGTATTTGACGATGCCGATCTCGATACCGCCCTGGATGGTGCCATGATCGCCAAGATGCGCAATGGCGGGGAG
>NZ_VMTV02001080.1 GCF_007644035.1 Vogesella mureinivorans
CTGACCTGCAGGAAGCCGCGGATGATCTCCAGGTACTCCTGGTTCTCCTTCGAGCCAGCATCGAGCTCGGCCGAGTTCGGCTGGTAGAAGAAGCGGATGTCGCGGCTCAGCAGCGCGTCGCCTTCGAGATTCACCGCGCCCTGGGTGCGGATCGGCGCGATCGCCACCGTCTGCGCGGCGAACTCGGGCTTGGCCTGCACCGCCTTCAGCGCAGCCAGATCGATGTAGCGCGCGGGGTCGGCCGGGTTGCGATCGCCTTGGCCATGGCGAACTGGTTGGCCTGCCCTTCGCCCATATCCTCGAGCCTGCG
>NZ_VMTV02000386.1 GCF_007644035.1 Vogesella mureinivorans
CTCTTCAGGAATAGTAAGGTATTGATCACCCCAGAGATTGATCTCAACAATCACGGGAATAAGATCTATGCCTTTTTGTGTCAGAAAATAGATGATCTTCAGTTTGTTATCAGGATGATCTTTTTTATCAATAATTCCATGGTCCAATAAATTCTGAAGCCTGGAAGCCAGAATATTGGTGGCTATTTTTTCATCGGCTTTCAGAAAGTCTCCATAAGTACATTCTTTTTTCAGCATGAGATCACGGATGATCAGCAGGGACCATTTATCACCCCACATTTCCAGTGAGCAGCTGATAGGACAGTCGGAG
>NZ_VMTV02000020.1 GCF_007644035.1 Vogesella mureinivorans
ATTGGTAAAGCTTTAGCTGCGGAATGTGCATTGCAGGGTGCGCAGGTGATCTTAAGTGCAAGACGTTTGGAAGAGCTGGAAAAAGTTCGTGTGAGTTTGCTTCACCCTGATCATCATCTTTCCGTAGCAATGGATATTACTGATGAAGCACAAGTTCGTCATGCCTATGAACAGGTCCTTGATCAAAAAGGGCGTATAGATTTGTTGATCAATAATGCCGGTTTAAGTCAAAGAGCATTGATTGCAGAAACCAGTATGCAGACCGAACGTGCAATCATGGAAATTGATTATTTTTTCACAAGTTTTTTTG
>NZ_VMTV02000706.1 GCF_007644035.1 Vogesella mureinivorans
TGAACTCATGGCGCGCCTCGCGGGCCTGCTTGTAGCACTGGCCGATGCTGAACTCGAGATCTTTGCTGAACATGCCGGGGCTCCTTGCGCCTGACGGGTACCGCTGTTGCCGCGAATCAACGATGCCCTTATCGGCATCCCTGCTCCATCCTTTTAAGCCTTTTCCATGCTGCACAGCAGGGGGTGCTGGTGCGAACGTGCGAATTCATTGACCTGCTGCACTTTGGTTTCTGCCACTTCCCGCGTGTAGACGCCGCACACGCCCTTGCCGCGCGTATGCACATGGAGCATCACCTGGGTGGCACGCTC
>NZ_VMTV02000826.1 GCF_007644035.1 Vogesella mureinivorans
GTGGGCGGGCCCATCTCGATGCCCGAGATCAGGTCGATCAGTTCGCCCAGCATCAGCTTGTTCAGGGCGGGGCGGGCGTAGTCCTTGGGCAGCACGCCCTTCAGCGATTCGTTGTCCTTCTCGATGGCGCGCATGGCGTCGTCGATCAGGGTGCCGATTTCAGGGCGCTTGGCGTTGGCCTTCAGATGCGACCAGCGCGCGTCCTTCGGCACCCAGAACACGTTGTCGGCGAGGTATTCGTCCTTGTCTTCGGCGGCCTGCGGGTCTTCGGCCAGCAACTGGGCGTGGCGCGCCTCGAAGGCGTCGGAG
>NZ_VMTV02000241.1 GCF_007644035.1 Vogesella mureinivorans
GGAGGTGAACGCCATGCGTCATGCGGCACGGCTGGCCGGACAAGACATCATCGATCTTGGCATGGGCAACCCCGATCAGCCTCCGCCGCAGCACGTCATCGACAAGCTGTGTGAAGTGGCGGCCAAGCCGGACGCGCATGGCTATTCGCAGTCCAAGGGCATTCCCGGTCTGCGCCGTGCGCAGGCGGGTTACTATGCTCGCCGCTTCGGCGTGGAGCTTGATCCCGAGAACGAAGTGGTGGTTACGATGGGGTCCAAGGAAGGGCTCTCCAGTCTCGCTACCGCGATCATCGCGCCCGGCGATGTGGT
>NZ_VMTV02000412.1 GCF_007644035.1 Vogesella mureinivorans
TAACGACGGGTAGACAGCAGCATGGCCGACGGCATGGCGTGCAAACCGTAATCGGCGCTCAGCCGCCGGTAGTGCGCCGCCGCCTCATCGCTACTGCGGGCGTGCACCATGCAGAACAGGTTGTACGGCCAGTGCGCCCCCTGCGGCGGTCGGGCGTAGCACAGGGTGACGGCGGCATCGGCGGCCAGTTGCGTGCCGATGGCGTCGCGTTGCGCGGCAGGCACTTGCCACACACACATGGCGTTGGCACGGTAGCCCAGTTCGCGGTGGCGCAGCACAAAGCCGAAACGGCGGATCACGCCATCGTCC
>NZ_VMTV02000340.1 GCF_007644035.1 Vogesella mureinivorans
ACGATTGAGTTTGATGCGCCTGTTGTATTTGATCGTTATCATGACAGTCGTTATACAGGTTCATTCATTTTTATTGATCGTTTAAGCAACGTCACTGTCGGTGCGGGTATGGTCGAAGCGGCAGTTGAGTGGACTGCACATAATGAGCCTGTGACTGCTGAAGCACGTGCTGCACGTTTAGGTCAAAAACCAGCGGTTGTTGCAGTATCTGCACAAGCACTTGAAAATGCACAAGCACTCGAAAGCTTGTTGATTCAGCAAGGTGTTGTTGCGATTGCAAAAGCAGGGCTATCAAGTGATCAAGTTAGT
>NZ_VMTV02000984.1 GCF_007644035.1 Vogesella mureinivorans
CGTCGTCCCCGTGATCCCGCCCGAGCTGCGCCCGCTGGTGCCGCTGGACGGCGGCCGCTTCGCGACGTCGGACCTGAACGACCTGTATCGCCGCGTGATCAACCGCAACAACCGCCTGAAGCGGCTGATGGAGCTGCGCGCGCCGGACATCATCATCCGCAACGAAAAGCGCATGCTGCAGGAAGCCGTCGATGCGCTGTTCGACAACGGCCGCCGCGGCCGGACGATCACCGGTGCCAACAAGCGTCCGCTGAAGTCGCTCTCCGACATGCTCAAGGGCAAGCAGGGCCGCTTCCGCCAGAACCTGCT
>NZ_VMTV02000663.1 GCF_007644035.1 Vogesella mureinivorans
GGTGGCCAATCTCGGAATCGAACCAAGGACACACGGATTTTCAATCCGTTGCTCTACCAACTGAGCTAATTGGCCTTCTTGCTCAACACTTGCGTGCTGCATCAGAGACACGCATTAAATCAAAAGCCGCATAAGGCGTCAAGCTTTTTTATGAAAAAACCGCCTTTTCGGCGGTTTTAGCTTACACACTGAGACCAATCAGGTGGCATCCGCCTGCCTGGACGGGTGGGCGTCAGCAAAGGCAGGCAGGGCTTCAAGGTTGGCCGCAAGGCGGCTGAGCAGTGGAAAGGCGGCCATATCTACTTGAAAACGCTGGGCATTGAATACCTGCGGCAGCAGGCAGGCATCGGCCAGGGTGATGCTATCGCCAAAGCAATGCTGCCCGGCACTGGCCGCCAGCTGCTGCTCCAGCGCGGCAAAGCCTTCTGCCACCCAGTGCCGGTACCAAGCATTACGCACATCGTCGGGCGCGGCTAGCTCGTTCTTGAGGTAGTTCAGGATGCGCAGGTTATTTACCGGGTGGATGTCGCAGGCGATGGCCTGGGCGACGGCTCGGACGCGCGCACGTAGTACCGGGTCGGCGGGTAGTAGCTGCACGGTATCCGGGTAGGCTTCGTCCAGGTATTCGCAGATGGCCAGAGACTGCGTCAGCAGCACCTCGCCATCCTGCAGCGCTGGCACCAGTCCTTGCGGGTTCAGTGCCAGAAAGTCGGCGCTGCGCTGCTCGGCTTTGACCAGGCTGACCGGCGCCTGCCGGTACGCCAGCCCTTTCAGGTTGAGGGCAATGCGTACGCGGTAGGCGGCGGAGGAGCGGAAGTAGCCGTACAGGGTACGGCCAACGTTGGCCGCATCAGCCATGCGGCACCACGGTTTGTTCGATAGCGCCGAAAATGCTGTGGCCGGCGGCGTCTTTCATCTCGATGCGCACGCTATCGCCCAGTTTCATGAACGGGGTGACGGCCGCGCCAGTATCGATGATCTCGATCATGCGCTGTTCGGCCAGGCAGCAGCTGCCTACGCTGCGATCGTGGTTGGAGATAGTGCCAGAGCCGATGATGCTGCCCGCCACCAGCTCGCGCGTTTTCGATACATGGGCCACCAGTTGCGGAAAGTTGAACTGCATTTCCACACCAGCGTTCGGCTTGCCGTAAAAGGCCTTGTTGTAATCCACTAGCAGTGGCAGATGGACTTTGCCGTCTTGCCAGGCGTCGCCCAGCTCGTCCGGGGTCACAGCCACTGGCGAGAAGGCGGTGGCGGGCTTGCTCTGGAAGAAACCAAAGCCCTTGGCCAGCTCGTTGGGGATGAGGTTACGCAGGGTCACGTCGTTCACCAGCATCAGCAGGCGGATGTGCTTGGCGCACTCGGCAGCGTCGGCACCCAGCGGCACATCACCGGTAATCACCGCCACTTCGCCCTCGAAATCCAGCCCCCAGGCTGCGTCGCGCAGCGGGATGCCGGCACGCGGTGGCAAGAAGGCGTCGGAGCCACCCTGGTACATCAGCGGGTCGGTATAAAAGCTTGCCGGTACCTCGGCGCCACGCGCCTTGCGCACCAGCTCGACGTGGTTCAGGTAGGCAGAGCCGTCTGCCCATTGGTAGGCACGTGGCAGCGGGCTGTGGCAGCGCGCCTGGTCGAAGGCAAATTCGCCGGCTACCTCGCCCTGATTCAGCGCGGCGTACACTTCTTGCAGCTTGGGCTCGGCCTGCGCCCAGTTATCCAGCGCGGCCTGCAGGTTGGCCGCAATGTTTGGCACGGCCACGGCGCGGGTGAGGTCGCGGCTGACAACCAGCAGCTGGCCGTCGCGGGTCTGGTTCTGATAGGTAGCGAGTTTCATGTGTGTGTCTCGTCTTGCAGTATCGATATGCGTTGGCCGCAGCATGGGCTGCGGCCAACCTTATATATAGCCGGCTACCATAGCGGCGGCGCGCGGTGTGCAATCCATTGCCGCGCTACGGTGGCGTGGGCTTAGTCGGCCTTCAGTACGCCGCGGCGGATCTGGTCTTCTTCGATGGATTCGAACAGCGCGCGGAAGTTACCTTCGCCAAAGCCTTCGTTGCCCTTGCGCTGGATGATCTCGAAGAAAATGGGGCCGATCACGGTTTCGGTAAAGATTTGCAGCAGGATACCTTCTACCGGTGCACCGTCGATCAGGATGCTGTTTTTCTGCAGGCGGGCCAGGTCTTCGCCATGGTCTGGCACGCGCTGGTCCACCTTGGCGTAGTAGGTGTCCGGGGTATCCAGGAAGCGGGTACCGCGTGCTTTCAGCGTTTCCACGGTTTCGTAGATGTTTTCGGTGGTCAGCGCGATGTGCTGGATGCCTTCGCCGTTGTACTGGCGCAGGAATTCTTCGATCTGGCTCTTGTCGTCGGACGACTCGTTGATCGGAATGCGGATTTTGCCACACGGGCTGGTCATGGCTTTGGACACCAGGCCGGTGAGCTTGCCTTCGATATCGAAATAGCGGATTTCCTTGAAGTTGGCGATGTTCTCGTAGAAGCCGCCCCACTTTTCCATATTGCCGCGCACCACGTTGTGGGTCAGGTGGTCGATGACTTTCAGGCCCACACCAGCCGGGTATTGCTCTACGCCTGCCAGCGGCACGAAGTCGATATCGTAGATGTTCTTGTCGTGGCCGTAGCGGTCCACAAAGTACAGCGCCGAACCGCCGATGCCTTCCACCGCCGGGATGTTCAGCTCCATGGCGCCTACCGGGCGGGTGTACGGGGTGGCGCCGTGGGCCAGTGCGTACTCGTAGGCCTTGGCGGCGTCTTGCACGCGCCAGGCCATGGCGCAAGCCGACGGGCCGTGGGCATGGGCAAACTCGGCAGCCGGCTGGCTGCGCTCGGCGTTCAGGATGAAGTTGATGTCGCCCTGGCGGAACAGGCTAACGTTTTTGCTGCGATGGCGGGCTACTTCGATAAAGCCCAGGGACAGAAACAGCGCTTTGAGCTTCTCTACGCCCTCGGCATCCGGGGCGGTGTATTCCACGAACTCGAAACCATCGGTAGCCAGCGGGTTCATCAGCTGATGTTCCATTTTCATCTCTCTCTCCTCTTGCGGCCTGTACGGCCTGCTTCTCTGTAGGGTATTGCAGCGACGTGCCAGTCACACGGGTGCGCCAGGGCAGAGCGGGAGATGAAAATACAACACAGCACCATGCCGCTGGTCTGGTCGCCAGCGTGAAAATGCCCGAATTGTCTGCCTATAGCCTGCTCTACGGGCTACGGGCGTCTCCTCTTATTCACTCAGCCTGCGGTGATCTGCTGCCACCGTGTAAAATGTCTGGCTCAGGCGCTTTATTCTAAGTAAACTTGCTGGCAATTTTCTTGCGATATAGTGCCGAGAAAGTAAAAAACATAAAACAAAATTCCAGAGCAAACCCCAAATCAGGAGATAACATGCTTACGGCCAAC
Source organism: Vogesella mureinivorans (assembly GCF_007644035.1). GTDB lineage: Bacteria > Pseudomonadota > Gammaproteobacteria > Burkholderiales > Chromobacteriaceae > Vogesella > Vogesella mureinivorans. The sequence continues at coordinate 3,414 of NZ_VMTV02000663.1, forward strand.
CTGGACAAGACCGACATCAAAATGTTGGCAGCCCTGCAAGCCAATGGACGTCTGACCAACGTCGAACTTGCCGAGAAAGTTGCCCTGTCACCCTCCCCGTGCCTGCGCCGGCTGAAACAGCTGGAAGAATCTGGCGTGATCCGCCAATACGTCGCCCTGCTCGACCCTGCCAAACTGGGCTTGGGCCTGCAGGCTTTCGTACGCGTATCACTGGAAAAGCGTGGTGGCAGCGCGCATCTGACCAGCTTTATGGAAGCGGTACAACGCTGGCCAGAGGTAGTGAACTGCTACGCGATGACGGGCGAGATGGACTACCTGCTACAGGTGTACTTTGAAGACCTGCAGCACTTTTCCCGCTTTGTCATGGACGAGCTGTTGCAGCAGCCCGGCGTGGAAGACGTGAAATCCAGCTTTGTACTGAAAGAGTTCAAACAGACCACTTCGTTGCCCATCTACCATCTGGGCCAATAAAACCGGCCCTGTTTGCCAAGGCAGCCTGCGGGCTGCCTTTTTCACGCCCGCGCTACGCTGTTCAAGCCCCCTGCAACTGCCTATAGTGCAGCGATATCCTCTTGGAATGCCTGCCTTGAAACTTGTCAAACCGCTCATCCCGCAGTGGCTTATCCACGCGCTGCTCGCCAGCTTTACCTGCTGCCTGCTGGTGGCAGGCGTGCGTTTCTATCTGGGCAGCCAGCTACAACAACAGCTGCTGCAGCGCATACCACAGCAGGTACAGCAGCAATTCATGCCGCTATTGGCACAAAGCGTGTGGGATGTGGACCCGGCCATGGAGAAAAAGCTGCTGCAAGGCATACAGAGCCTGGATGGCGTGGCCGAGGTGAGCCTGCTCAATACCCGTGGCCAGGTTCATCTGGCGCTGCCCAGCACGCTACCGGCCAGCCATCGTATCGAGCTACCGGTACAGTCGGCAGGCACGGGCGACCAGCCACTGGGCACCCTGCGCCTTAGCCTGTCACTGCGCAGCCTGGAGTACCGGCTGTGGCAAGACATTGCCCTGGCCATAGCCGAGCTGGTGCTGGCCATGCTGCTTTTGGTGTGGCTGACGCGGCGCTACCTGCGGCGCAAGGTGCTGGCACCGGTTGCCGCGCTGGCAGCCCGCTGGCATCACCCGGGGCATGGCGGGCAGATCGTGGCACAAAACGAAATCGACGCCCTGGGCCAGACACTGCTGGCCTACGAGAAACAAGCCGACGCACAGCTGCAGCACAGCCGGCAAACATGCTATGAGCTCACGCAGCAGCGCGACCACCTATCCAGCCTGCTGGCCATGCGTACCGCCGAGCTGGACCAGCTATCACGCTTTCACCAGATGGTCTCGGAAATGTCCAGCCGGCTGATACAGCTGGACCACGCCGATATCGAAGGGGAAATTGCCATTGCCCTGTCGCGCATAGGCAACCTGCTGGAGGTAGACCGCTGCTACCTGTTCAAGGTAGCACCGTCACTGCGCATCCATCACACCCAGGAATGGTGCCGCGCCGGCATTCCCAGCACAGCACAGCAATACGAGAACTACCCGTTGCAGGAGTCTGCCTGGTTTGTGCCACAGCTGATCAAGCAGCACCTGGTGGCCTTAAGCCAGCTGGACGATATGCCACCAGAAGGCCACAACGAACGCATGCGCTTTGCCGCCCACGGCATACAGAGCATTGCCGTGCTGACCCTGTCGTACCAAGGCCAGGTACTGGGGTTCTTTGGCTGCGACAGCGTATTGCAAAAGCGCGACTGGCTGGACAAAGAGCTCACCCTGATGCGGCTATTCAGCGAAATGCTGTGCCACACCCTGTTGCAGCGCCAATACCGGCAAGCACACGATGTCACACGCCAGGCGCTGACGTTGGCACACGAAAAGCTGGATGGCATGGTGAATATCGATGGCCTGACCGGGCTAGCCAACCGCAAGGTTTTTCGCCAGCAGCTGGCAAAGCACTACACACAGAGCAAAGACGGCAGCCAGGCGCTTTCCCTGCTTCTCATCAATATCGATGCTTTTAACGACTACAACGCCTGCTTTGGCCACCTGGAAGGTGACCAATGCCTGATACGCCTGGCGGGGCTGATGCAGCAGCACGCCAACGGGCAAGCTGTACTAGCCCGCCTGGGCGGGGACGAGTTTGGCCTGCTGCTGCCGGGTACCGATGCAGCCAGCGCCTACCGCCTGGCCGAAAACCTGCGGCTAGCCATCTGGCAGCTGGGCATACCGCATATCAGCTCCAGCGTGTCTACCTGCGTGACCGCCAGCATCGGGGTGGCCAGCCTGGATACCGCACGGCACGACAGCGATGGCGCACTACAAGAAGCGGCGGCACAGTGCCTGTACCAAGCCAAACAACTGGGGCGTCACCGCGTAATCAGCGCCAGCCATGGCAAGGGCTCACCGGCATAAAAAACCCCCGGCAGCCACGCTACGGGGGGTTTATCGGTACAGCCGGTGCTTACAGCCCCAGGCGCTGCCAGATAGTGGACACGGTACCGGCCTGATTCAGCGTGTAAAAGTGCAGGCCGGGCGCGCCGTTAGCCAGCAGGCGGTCGCATAGCTCGGTCACCACATCCAGCCCCAAGGCGCGAATGGACGCGCTGTCGTCCATATAGGCCTGCATGCGCAAGCGCAGCCAACGCGGCACTTCGGCACCACACATATCCGAGAAGCGGCACAGTTGGCCGAAGTTGGCGATCGGCATGATGCCCGGCACGATGGGGATATCCACGCCACGCGCCTGCGCCTCGTCCACAAAGCGGAAGTAGGCGTCGGCGTTAAAGAAATACTGCGTCATGGCCGAATTGGCGCCGGCTTTTACCTTGCGCACAAAGTTGTTGATGTCGTCTTCGGCCGACTTGGCCTGCGGGTGGAATTCCGGATAGGCCGCCACCTCGATATGAAAGTGGTCGCCGTGCTCTTCGCGGATAAAGGCCACCAGCTCGTTGGCGTAGCGGAATTCGCCCGCCTCTACCATGCCAGACGGCATGTCGCCGCGCAGCGCCACGATATGGCGGATACCGTGGTTGCGGTATTCGTTGAGGATGGCGCGGATATTGTCGCGGGTGGAGCCGATGCAGGACAGGTGCGGTGCTGCCGCGTAGCCTTCGTTGCGGATCTCCAGCACGGTGGACAGCGTACCGTCACGCGTGGTGCCGCCGGCACCAAAGGTCACGGAGAAAAATTCGGGGTTGAACTGCGCCAGCTGCTGGCGCGTGGTGCGCAGCTTGGCCACGCCCTCTGGCGTGCGCGGCGGGAAAAACTCGAAACTGAAAGTACGGTTACGTTCTGTCATGGCGAACTCTAGCTAATAGTCTGTGATGAACCCTGGCTACCCGTGCCGGTCTGTCGCCGCTGACGGGGTGCGGCCAACGTTGGCCGCAAAAACGGGCAGGTCATTTTACTGCCCTGCCCGTTCCATACCGACATCAAATATCAATAACGATAGTGTGCCGGCTTATATGGGCCTTCTTTCGGCACGCTGATGTAGGCCGCTTGCTGGTCGCTCAGCTCGGTCAGGCGGGCACCGATGCGCTCCAGGTGCAGGCGGGCTACCATCTCGTCCAGGTGCTTCGGCAGTACATACACTTTGCTGTCGTATTTGCCCGGGTTGGCGAAGATCTCGATCTGCGCCAGTACCTGGTTGGTAAACGAGTTGGACATCACGAAGCTTGGGTGGCCGGTAGCGCAACCCAGGTTGACCAGGCGGCCTTCGGCCAGCAGGATGATGCGTTTGCCGTCCGGGAAGACAATGTGGTCTACCTGCGGCTTGATGTTGTCCCACTGGTACTGGCGCAGGCTGGCGACTTCGATTTCGCTGTCGAAGTGGCCGATGTTGCACACGATGGCGTTGTTGCGCATGCGGGCCATGTGGTCGTGGGTGATCACGCCTACGTTACCGGTGGTGGTAACAAAAATATCGGCCTGGTCGCACACTTCGTCCATGCGTACCACGCGGTAGCCTTCCATGGCAGCTTGCAGTGCGCAGATCGGGTCGATTTCGGTTACCCATACCGTGGCACCCAAGCCACGCAGGCTTTGCGCGCAGCCCTTGCCCACGTCGCCGTAGCCCAGTACCACGGCCACTTTACCGGCGATCATCACGTCGGTAGCGCGCTTGATGCCGTCTACCAGCGATTCGCGGCAGCCGTACAGGTTGTCAAACTTGGACTTGGTCACCGAGTCGTTCACGTTGAACGCCGGGAACGGCAGCGCGCCGTCTTTTTCCAGCTGGTACAGGCGGTGTACGCCGGTGGTGGTTTCTTCGGTTACGCCCTGGATGTGTTGCAGGCGCTTGGAGTACCACTGCGGGTCGATGGCCAGGTAGCGCTTGATGGCGGCGTACAGGGCGATTTCTTCGTCGTTGGTAGGGTTCGCCACCACGCTGATGTCTTTCTCGGCCTTGCTGCCCAGCATCAGCAGCAGGGTGGCGTCGCCGCCGTCGTCCAGAATCATGTTGGCTGGCTGGTTTTCCGGCCATTCGAAAATCTTGTGGCTGAATTCCCAGTACTCGTCCAGGCTCTCGCCCTTGAAGGCGAATACCGGGATTTCGGCAGCGGCGATGGCGGCAGCGGCGTGGTCTTGTGTGGAGAAGATGTTGCACGATGCCCAGCGTACGTCGGCACCCAGCGCAGTGAGGGTTTCAATCAGCACGGCAGTCTGTACGGTCATGTGCAGGCTACCGGCGATGCGCGCGCCGCGCAGCGGCTGTGCATCCTTGAACTGCTCGCGAATTGCCATCAGACCCGGCATTTCGGTTTCGGCAATGTTCAGTTCTTTGCGGCCCCAGGCGGCCAGGTTGATATCGGCAACAACGTAGTCGTTGAAGTCAGCCATCGTGCAAATCCTTTATCACGAAGGCCGGGAGGGATGGCTCACCCGCGCATCCCGTGCCCGGCACGGGTTATTCCGGCGACCCGGTAGGGTGGCCGATGAACAAGCAGGTGAGCGCCGTTTTGAACTGTTCCGGGCCTGGGGCCTAGCCTCGCAGCGCTCCCCGGAATATCGACATTATGGCAGAAGATCGTTAAAAGGTTGGCCGCAATTCGCGCCAGAAAAACAAAAAGCCCCTTGCGGGGCTTTTTGTCTCACGGGGCTGGCTTACAGGCCGGCAGCAGCGCGCAGCGCTTCTACCTTGTCGGTACGCTCCCAGGTGAACTCCGGCTCTTCGCGGCCAAAGTGGCCGTAAGCGGCGGTTTTGGCGTAGATCGGGCGCAGCAGATCCAGCATCTGCACGATGCCTTTCGGGCGCAGGTCGAAGTGCTGTTTTACCAGCTCGACGATTTGCTCGTTCGGGATCACGTTGGTACCAAAGGTGTCCACGGCGATGGAGGTAGGCTGCGCCACGCCGATGGCGTAGGAAACCTGTACCTGGCACTGGCGCGCCAGACCGGCGGCTACGATGTTCTTGGCCACGTAGCGGCAAGCGTAGGCGGCGGAGCGGTCTACCTTGGACGGGTCTTTACCGGAGAACGCGCCACCGCCGTGCGGTGCGGCACCACCGTAGGTATCCACGATGATCTTGCGGCCTGTCAGGCCGCAGTCGCCTTGCGGGCCACCGATAACAAAGCGGCCGGTCGGGTTGATCAGGTATTTGGTTTCCGCGGTGAGCATCTCCGGCGGCAGTACCGGCTTGACGATCTGCTCGATCACGGCTTCACGCAGGGTGTCGTAGTCCACATCCGGGTGGTGCTGGGTAGACAGCACCACGGTGTCGATGCGCTTGGGCAGGCCGGTAGCGCTATCGTACACGCAGGTGATCTGGCTCTTGGCATCCGGGCGCAGCCACGGCAGGCGGCCATCCTTACGCAGCTCGGCCTGGCGCTGTACCAGACGGTGGGCGTAGTAGATAGGGAACGGCATCAGGGTCGGGGTTTCGTCGCACGCGTAGCCAAACATCAGGCCCTGGTCGCCAGCGCCTTGTTCCAGGTCCAGGCCCTGGCCTTCGTTCACGCCCTGGGCGATGTCCGGCGACTGCTTGTCGTAGCACACCATTACGGCGCAACCGTTGTAGTCGAAGCCCATTTCGGAGCTGTCGTAGCCGATGCGCTTGATGGTTTCACGCGCGATCTTGATGTAGTCCACGTTGGCCGTGGTGGTGATTTCGCCGGCCAGTACGGCCAGGCCGGTGTTCACCAGCGTCTCGGCCGCTACGCGGGCGTATTTGTCCTGGGTCAGGATGGCGTCCAGAATCGCATCGGAAATCTGGTCCGCTACTTTGTCCGGGTGACCTTCCGAGACCGATTCAGAGGTAAAGAGATATTCGCTCATTGTCTTCGTTCCAGATAATGGCCAGTGAGTTAAGGTAAAATAGCGCGTTTCGTTAGCGTACAAGCCCATGACCCGACTCGCACGTTTCATACTGCAGGCACTCGCGTCCCTGCCACTGCCTGTGTTGCACGCCTTGGGCAGCCTGCTCGGGCGAATGCTTTATTATGCGTCACCCCGTGTGCGCTCGCGCATACGCGAGAACCTAGCCACGAGTAAAATCGCTGGAAGTTATCAGCTTTATCAAGCCCTCGTCAAACAGTCTGCCGCAGAAACCGGTAAAGGCATGCTGGAGTTATCGATCGCCTGGTGCCGCGAGCCGGACTACATGGTATCGCTGGTCAAGCAATGCCATGGCTGGGAGCACGTCGAGGCAGCGTTGGCCGCAGGCAAGGGGCTGATCTTTGTCACGCCGCATCTGGGCAGCTACGATATTGCCGGGCGCTATCTCAGTGCCCGCCTGCCCTTCCCGCTGACCGCCATGTACAAACCACCCAAGCTGGCCTGGCTGGACCCGATCATGAACGAAGGCCGGGCGCGTGGGGGTGCCAAAACCGCCCCCGCTACCGGCGCCGGCGTACGCATCCTGATGAAAGCATTGAAGTCGGGTGAAGCCACCATCATCCTGCCAGACCAGGTACCCGGCAGCGGCGAAGGCATCTGGGCACCGTTCTTCGGCCAGCCTGCTTTTACCATGAGCCTGCTGCCGCGCCTAGCCCAGATGCAGGACGTGGCCGTGCTGTGGTTTACCGGCGAGCGCCTGCCTGATGGCCAGGGTTTTGCCGTGCACATCCAGCCACAAAGCGTGCCGTTTACCGGCGACAAGCAGCAGGATGGCGCCATCCTGAATGCCGAAGTAGAAAGCCTGATCCGCCGCTGGCCTGCCCAGTACTTGTGGAGCTACAACCGTTACAAGCGCCCTGCTGGTGCGCCTGCCCCCGATTCCGAATGAAAGCTGTCTGATGAAACTCGCCCTGGCCCTGTTGTGGCTGATTCACCTACTCCCCCTGCGCCTGATTCATGCGCTAGCCTGGCTACTGGGCCAGCTGGCCTACGCCCTGGCCAAAGAGCGCCGCCGCGTGGGGCTGATCAACCTGCGTCTGAGCTTCCCCGACATGAGCCCGGCGCAGCGTCGTACCCTGATACGCGCCCACTTTGTGGAAATGATGAAGCTGGTGCTGGAGTACGGCGTGGTGTGGTGGTCATCGCCAGACCGGTTGCGCAATCTGGTAGAGATCCGTGGCCTGGAACACCTCACCCGCCTGCGTGACGCTGGCGAAGACGTGATTCTGTTCTACCCGCACTTTGTTGCCTTCGAGATGTGCGCCTATCGCCTGAACCTGGAAGTGCCACTGGTGAGCGTGTACGCGCACCAGAAAAACAAAACGCTGGACGAGCAGTTTTACAAAGGCCGTAACCGCTTCAATAACGCCTACATCGTGTCGCGCCAGGAAAGCCTGCGCAGCATCATCAAGGCCATGCGCAAAGACCACACGCCTTTCCTGTATCTGCCGGACCAGGACTTTGGCGCACGCGACTCGGTATTCGTGAAATTCTTTGAAACCGACGCTGCCACCATTACCGGCCTGTCGCGCATCGCCGGCCTGGCCCGCGCCAAGGTGGTACCGGCCATTGCCCGCCGCGAGGGTAGCCGCTTTGTGCTGGACATCTACCCGGCGTGGGAGAACTACCCCACCGACGATGTGATGGCCGACACCCGCCGCATGAATGCTTTCCTTGAAGACCGTATCCGCGAAGCGCCTGCACAGTACTTCTGGCTGCACAAGCGCTTCAAGAGCCGCCCGCAAGGCGAGGCGCGCTTCTACTAAACGCACTGCCCTGCATGAAAAAGCCGCTGCCCCTGCAGCGGCTTTTTCATGGGCAAACCCGCATAACACGCCAGCTGCAACAGAAGATGGCCAACCACACCGTGGCAGCAAGCCGACGCGCTAGCACGCACAAGCAGGTATCGCAGACCACAGGTAGGCGCTACCCATACAGCCCGAAGGTTGGCCGCACAGGGCAAGACACAGGCCTTGGCAGCACATGTCATCCAGGCCAAGCACTACGTATACGGCAGTAAAGTAGAAACGAAAAAAGCCCGGCAGCCGGGCTTTTTCTGTGCGGCCAACTTAGTGGCTGCGTGTCGACCAGAAGTACCGGGCCACAAAGCCCGGAAAGGCAAACACCACAAACAGCGAAAACGTTGTCACGTAGAACTGCCAGTTTTGCACGTGCACCGGGCTGATACGGCCCTCCAGCACGCGCGCCAGCAGGCCCAGCAGCAGGTACAGCGCTACCAGCTCCAGCAAGTGCCAGCCAAAATGCTTGTTGGCCAGTTTCTTGATACCCGCCAGGCGCTGGGTAGCGAATGGCAGGTTGGCCGCGATAAAGGCCAGAACGAGCAGAGTGATAACGCTGGTTTCCACGAACAGTTTCCTTGATTACAGGCTGTGAAGCGACAGTTGCATCGCTTCGACACACATGGCCACCAAACGTTCCGGCACCACGCCCAATACCAGCAAGGCAATACCGTTTACCGACAGTACCAGTTTCATGTCTACCGGCATGGTGATCGGGCTGTTGTCTTGTACTTCATCGAAGTACATCACTTTTACCGCACGCAGATAGTAGAAGGCACCAATCAGCGACATGATCACGGCCACCACGGCCAACCATACCAAGTTTATGTTCACGATAGCCTGGATCACGGCAAACTTGGCGTAGAAGCCAGCCAGCGGTGGAATACCGGCCATGGAGAACAGAGCCAGCAGCATCAGCAAGGCGTACCAGCTGTTGCGGCCATTCAGGCCTTTCAGGTCGTCCAGGGTTTCGCACTCGAAACCGGCGCGCGACAGACCCAGCAGGATGCCAAAGCCCACCAGCGTGGTCAGTACGTACACCACGGCGTAGAACAAGGCCGAGGCGTAGCCTTCCGGCGTGCCGGCGATCAGGCCCAGCAGCAGGAAGCCCATGTGCGAGATGGTGGAGTAAGCCAGCATACGCTTGATGTTGGTCTGTGCAATGGCGGTAATGTTACCGATAGCCATGGACAGTACCGCCAGGATGATCAGCATGCCCTGCCAGTCGGCCACCATGGCACCCAGACCCTGTACCAGGATACGGATGACAAACACGAAGGCAGCCAGCTTGGGTGCAGCACCAATCATCAGCGTCAGCGCAGTAGGCGAACCCTGGTAAACGTCCGGTACCCACATGTGGAAAGGTACAGCGCCCAGTTTGAACGCCAGACCCGCCACGATGAACACCAGGCCGAACACCATCAGGGTCGGGTTGGCACTACCACCGGCAATGGCTTTGGCCACGGTAGGCAGGTCCAGCGTGCCGGTAGCACCGTACACCATGGACATACCGTACAGCAGCAGGCCGGAAGCCAGCGCGCTCAGCACAAAGTACTTCATCGCGGCTTCAGTGGCTTTGGCCGAGTCACGTTGCAGGGCAATCAGCGAGCACAGCGACAGCGACAGCAGCTCCAGGCCCATGTACAGGCTGATGAAGTTGCCGGCCGATACCATCAGGTTCATGCCCATCAGCGCAAACAGCGTCAGCGTGTAGTACTCGCCCTTGAACAGGCCACGGTCTTTTACATACTGGCGGGTGTAAACCAGCACGGTAGCCGTAACGCCATACATGGCTACCTTGACGATGTCCGCCATCGGGTCATCGACAAACAGACCGCTGAGGGTAATGGTGCTGAAAGTTTCAAAAGTGGATACCTGCAGGAACGCAGCTACCGCCAGTGTCAGCAGGGACAGGCCGTAGGTAATGCCGCGTTTGGCATCCGAGAGATAGAGGTCAAGCATCAGGATGAACAGCACCGCTCCGAGCAGAAACATCTCGGGCAATGCCGGCATCAGGTTGAGATCAGCCCAATTCATTAGCGTTGTCCTTGTAAGCTTAGAGCTTGCTTTGCGCAACGTGCGCAATCAGATCGTTTACGGAGAGGTGCATCTTCTCCACAAACAGCTGCGGGTACAGACCCATGCCCAGTACCGCCAGCGCCAGGATGGCCAGCACCAGGAACTCGCGCTTGTTCACGTCTTGCATGTGTTCTACGTGGTCGTTGCCTACTTCACCGAAGATCACGCGCTTGTACATCCACAGGGTGTACGCCGCACCGAAGATCAGGGTAGTCGCAGCCAGGGCAGCCACCCAGAAGTTCACCTGTACCGCGCCCATGATCACCATGAACTCACCGACGAAACCGGAGGTAGCCGGCAGACCGGAGTTGGACATGGCAAACAGCATCATGAAAGCAGCAAAAATCGGCATCTTGTTGGCCACACCACCGTAGTCGGCAATGTTGCGGCTATGCACGCGGTCGTACATCACACCGATGCAGAAGAACATGCCGGCGGAGATGAAACCGTGGGACACCATCTGCACCAGCGCGCCTTCCAGCGCCCAGACATTCATCTGGCTACCGGTAAACAGGAACATACCCAGGGTGACAAAACCCATGTGCGAGATGGACGAGTACGCCACCAGCTTTTTCATGTCGGTTTGTACCAGTGCCACCAGGCCGATATACACCACGGCAACCAGCGACAGACCCACCATGATCGGGGCTACTTCCAGCGCAGCATCCGGCACGATAGGCAGGGCAAACCGCAGGAAACCATAGGCACCGATCTTCAGGGTAATGGCAGCCAGCACCATGGAACCACCGGTAGGGGCTTCCACGTGGGCATCCGGCAGCCAGGTGTGGACTGGCCACATCGGCACCTTCACGGCAAACGACAGGAAGAACGCTACAAACAGCAGCAGCTGCACGTCACGCGGGATCTTGGCCAACGCCTGGAAGGCTTCGATCTCGAAAGTCTTGCCTGCCTGGAAATACAGGTAGATGAACGCTACCAGCATCAGCAGGGAACCCAGCAGGGTGTACAGGAAGAACTTCACCGACGCGTATACGCGGCGCGGGCCACCCCAGATACCGATGATCAGGTACATAGGGATCAGCATGCCCTCGAAGAACACGTAGAACAGGATGGCATCCAGTGCCGCAAAGGCACCGTTGATCAGGCCCGACATGATCAGGAAGGCGGCCATGTAGTGGCCGGCACGTTTCTGGATAACTTCCCAGCCAGCCAGTACCACCATCAGGGTGGTAAAGCTGTTCAGCACGATAAACAGCATGGAAATGCCGTCTACGCCCAGGTGGTAGCGGATCCCGAGGGATTCGATCCACGGCAGGTTTTCAACAAACTGCATGCCGCCATGCAGGTTGTTGAACTGGGTAAACAGCGGCAGCGATACCAGGAACCCCGCCAGGGCACCGGCCAGTGCCAGCCAGCGTGCCAGCGTGGCACGCTGGTCACCGCCGGTGGCCAGCACCAGAAGGCCCGCCACAATCGGAGTCCAGATCACCAGACTCAAAGGATTAGAAAACATATAGATAGCCTATTTGTTAAATCGATTCCGGTAACCAACCCTAGCGCAGGATCAGGGGCTTGAACCAGTAAGTCATCAGCACCAGCACACCAATAATCATGACAGCGGCGTAGCTATAGATGAAACCGGTTTGCAGCTTGCGAACCACGCTGGAGAAGTAGCCCACCAGACGTGCAGTGCCGTTTACCAGCAAGCCGTCAATCAGCAGCATGTCGCCGACTTTCCAGAAGAAAGTACCCAGCGCACGGGAGCCTTTGGCGAACACGGCGAAATAGATTTCGTCCAGGTAGTATTTGTTTTCCAGCAGGGCATGTACGCCGGAGCACTTCTGCTTGATGGCAGCCGGGATATGCGGCGCCTTCATGTAGAAGAACCAGGCCAGCGCCACACCGGCTGCGGCCAACCAGAACGGCAGCGTGACGAAGGCATGCGCACCCATGGCCACGGCGTCATGCGCGTGGTGCATGGCCGCTTCCAGACCCGGATGTTTTTCCAGGTTGGTGAAAATCACGCCTTTGAAGAACTCGCCACCGACCAGCGGGTGCAGGGCAAAGAAACCGATCAGCACAGACGGAATCGCCAGCATCACCAGCGGCAGGGTCACTACCCATGGCGATTCGTGCGGTTTGTCGTTCGGGCCCAGGCCATGGTGGTGGTCGTCGCCATGATCATCATCGTGATGATGGTGATCGTGCTTCACCTCCATCCAGCGTTCCTTGCCGTGGAAGACCAGGAAGTACATGCGGAAGGAGTAGAACGCGGTAACGAATACACCGGCAATCACGGCAAAGTAGGCAAAGCCCGATGCCGACAGATTGCTGGCTTGCACGGCCAGGATGATGGAATCCTTGGAATAGAAGCCGGAGAAGAACGGGGTACCGATCAGCGCCAGCGAGCCCAGCAGCGAAGTCAGCCAGGTAATCGGCATGTACTTGCGCAGGCCGCCCATATTGCGCATGTCCTGGTCATGGTGCATGCCCATGATCACGGAACCGGCGCCCAGGAACAGCAGGGCCTTGAAGAAGGCGTGGGTCATCACGTGGAACATGGCTACCGAGTAGGCAGACGCGCCCAGTGCAACGGTCATGTAACCCAGCTGCGACAGGGTGGAGTAAGCCACCACGCGCTTGATGTCGTTCTGCACAATGCCCAGGAAACCCATGAACAGCGCGGTAATCGAGCCGGCTACCATCACCACGTTCAGTGCGGTATCGGACATCTCGAACAGCGGGCTCATACGCGACACCATGAAGATACCGGCTGTCACCATGGTGGCAGCGTGGATCAGCGCGGAGATCGGGGTCGGGCCTTCCATGGAATCCGGCAGCCACACGTGCAGCGGGAACTGGGCAGACTTACCCATGGCACCCACAAACAGCAGGATGCAGGTAACGGTCAGCAAAGACCATTCCACACCCGGGATGATCTGGATGGTTTTGCTGGCCAGCGCAGGCGCGGCAGCAAACACGTCGGTGTAGTTCAGCGAACCGCCGAAATACGCCAGGACCAGACCGATACCCAGCAGGAAGCCGAAGTCACCTACACGGTTTACCAGGAACGCTTTCAGGTTGGCAAAGGTCGCCGTAGGGCGCTTGAACCAGAAACCGATCAGCAGGTAGGACACCAGGCCCACCGCTTCCCAGCCGAAGAACAGCTGGATGAAGTTGTTGGACATCACCAGCATCAGCATGGAGAAGGTAAACAGCGAGATGTAGCTGAAGAAACGCTGATAACCCGGGTCTTCGTGCATGTAGCCGATAGTGTAGATGTGCACCATCAGCGAAACGCTGGTAACCACTACCAGCATCATCGCAGTGAGGGAGTCCACCAGGAAGCCGACAGAGAATTCAAAACCATTCACCGTCAACCAGGTATAGACAGGGCCATTGAATACCTGGGCACTTCCATCAAGGAAGCCCTTCAGTACGCCAATCGAGAGTACCGCCGATACTGCCACGCCGAGAATCGTCACGACGTGAGCAGCACGGCGACCAATCGCCCATCCAAACAGGCCTGCAATGACCGACCCCACCAGAGGTGAGAGCGCAATCAGCAGGTATAAGCTCTTCATATCCATGTTTGTCGTGCTTTTTAGAATTGAAATCCGGTTTCTTTAGCCTTTGAGGCTGCCCAAGTCTTCTACGTTGATGGTGTCCATATTGCGGAACAGCACCACCAGAATAGCCAGACCGATTGCCGACTCAGCGGCAGCAACGGTCAGGATGAAGAAGACGAAAATCTGCCCTGCCGAATCCGACAGGAAGTGCGAGAAAGCGATGAAGTTGTAGTTCACCGCGAGCAGCATCAGCTCGATGGCCATCAACAGCACGATGAGGTTTTTCCGGTTCAGGAAAATACCCAGTACGCTGATGGCGAACAGGATGCCGGCCAGCACCAGGAAGTGTGTGAGTGTAAGCACGTGTCCTCCCAATCTACGGCCGTCAGGCCTGTTGCTCGTTAGAATCGGATACCGCGTCGTCCTGGCGCTTGGTAGCCGCCATTTTCACGACACGTACGCGGTCTTTGCTCTGCACGCGTACTTGTACCCCCGGATCAACATACTTGCTGTCTTTACGCTGACGGATGGTGATACCGATCGCAGCCACCATGGCTACCAGCAGGATCACGGCCGCGGCTTCAAAGGCCAGCAGGTATGTGGTGTAAAGCTGACGACCCAGCACCTTCACGTTGCTGATCTCGCCTGCTGCCGCAGCAGCAGCCGCCGGTTTCACATCGGCCAGATGTGCTTCCGGGCTGGACAGGATCAGTACGATCTCGGCCATCATGATCAGCGCCACGGTGGCAGCCTGCGGGAAATGACGCCAGAAGCCTTCGCGCAGCTTCTCCACGTTGATGTCCAGCATCATCACCACAAACAGGAACAGCACCATGACCGCGCCAACGTAGACCAGTACCAGGGCAATCGCCAGGAACTCGGCCTGCAGCAGCAGCCAGTGGCCGGACGCAGTAAAGAAAGCCAGCACCAGGTACAGTGCAGCATGTACCGGGTTTTTAGCCGTCACCACGCGGAAACCCGCGAAGATCAGGATCGCCGACAGAATATAAAAAACGACAGCCTGAAAGCTCATGAGTCCCCCTTAGCGATACTTGGCATCGGCGGCCTTGTTGGCCGCGATTTCAGCTTCGTACTTGTCACCTACCGCCAGCAGCATCGGTTTGGTGTAGTACAGATCGCCACGTTTCTCGCCGTGATATTCGAAGATATGCGTCTCGACGATGGCATCTACCGGGCAGGCTTCTTCGCAGAAACCGCAGAAAATGCACTTGGTCAGGTCGATATCGTAGCGGCTGGTACGGCGGGTGCCGTCGTCGCGCTGTTCGGACTCGATGGTGATGGCCATGGCCGGGCACACTGCCTCGCACAGCTTACAGGCGATGCAGCGCTCTTCACCGTTGGCGTAACGGCGCTGCGCATGCAGGCCGCGGAAGCGCGGTGAAATCGGCGTTTTCTCTTCCGGGAACTGAATGGTGATCTTGCGGGCAAAGAAGTGACGACCCGTCACCATCAAGCCCTGCACCAGTTCAACCAGCAGGAAGGTTTTGAAAAAATTGCGGATCATTTCCATGCTTTACTCCATCACTTCCAGAGCGACAGCGGACTCAGCATCCACACGCCCAGAACCAGAATCGACACCAGCGTTACCGGAATAAACACTTTCCAGCCCAGACGCATGATCTGGTCATAGCGATAACGCGGGAACGTAGCACGGAACCACAGGAAGCAGAACAGTACCGCGGACATTTTCACCAGCAGCCAGACAATGCTGGAGGCACCGATCGCGCCCCAGCTCGCCGGGAACGGCGACAGCCAGCCACCCAGGAACAGCAGCGAAGTCAGTACTGCCACCAGGATCATGTTGGCGTATTCGGCCAGGAAGAAGATGGCAAAGGCCATGCCGGAGTATTCCACGTGGAAACCGGCCACGATCTCGGACTCACCTTCGGCCACGTCAAACGGGGCACGGTTGGTTTCTGCCACACCGGATACCAGGTACACGATGAACAGCGGGAACAGCGGCAGCCAGTTCCAGGAGAAGATCGAGCCACCGGCCATACCCTGGCCTTGCTGGTTCACGATATCCACCAGGTTCAGGCTGCTGGACACCATCAGTACACCTACCAGCGCAAAGCCCATGGCCAGTTCGTAGGACACGATCTGAGCCGAGGAGCGCAGCGCACCCAGGAAGGAGTACTTGGAGTTACCCGCCCAACCGGCCACGATCACGCCATACACACCCATGGACGTAATGGCCATGATGTACAGCAGCGAAGCGTTGATATTGGCCAGCACCATGGTGTCGTTGAACGGGATCACCGCCCAGGCCGCCAGCGCCGGCATGATGGACAGCACCGGTGCCAGCAGGAAAAGACCCTTGCTCGACTGGGTCGGCAGGATGATTTCCTTCATCAGCAGTTTTACACCGTCAGCCAGTGGCTGCAGCAGCCCTTTCGGGCCGACGCGGTTGGGGCCGATACGGATCTGCATGTAGCCGATCACCTTGCGCTCTGCGAGCGTCAGGTAGGCCACACCAATCATCAGCGGGGCAACAATGGCCAGGATTTTCAGCAGTGTCCACACTGCCATACCGGCCTCGCTACCCAGCAAACTTTGCAGAAGTTCCATGGATTAACCTCGCTTGATCTGAATCGGTTCGAACATGCCAGCCAGCGCCTGGGTAGCAGGATGAGCCGCAGCAACGCGTACCACCCCTTCAGCCAGCGCCTTGTCGGCACGTACTTGCAGGCTTACCGAGGCACTACCCTGCTCTACCACAACGGTGTCACCGTCGTTCAGGCCCAGACGGGCAGCATCGGCAGGGCTGACGCGCACTACCGGGGTAGCGGCGGCTTCGGTTTGCTGCAGAGACGGTGCACGGCGGCAGATCGGGTCGGCGTGGTACAGCGGTACCTCGCCCACACGTACCAGGCCGGCAGCAGCCGGTGCAGCCACGTTGGCCGCAGTGGTAGCCAGTGCATTATTCAGTTTGGCGGCGATGTCACCCTTGGCCAGCAGCTCGGCGCGTACGTCTTCGGCAGAATTCTGCTCGAAGCCGTCCAGGCTCAGCATATTGCCCAGCACGCGCAGTACTTTCCACGCCGGACGCGCTTCGCCTTGCGGGCGCACCACACCGTTGAAGCTCTGCAGCTTGCCTTCCATGTTCACGAAGGAACCGGCGGTTTCGGAGAACGGGGCCACCGGCAGCAGTACGTCGGCGTAGTCCAGCAGGCCGGCACCTTTGTAAGCGGTCAGCGCAATCACGGTTGCTGCCTGTTTCATGGCGGCAACGGCTTGCTGGCCGTTATAGGTGTCGGCTTCTACTTCGGTGTTCAGCAGGAAGTACGCCTTGCGCGGTTCCGCCAGCATGGCGGCAGCAGACAGGCCAGCGGTGACGCTTGCGCCCAGCGGGCCACGTGCCGGGTTCGCACCCGCTACGTCGGCACCTACGCTGTTGGCCGCTTCGGCAGTAATGCCGAAACGTGCGCCAGTCACGCGGGACAGCTCTTGTGCCAGCGCCAGCAGCTCGGAGAAGGCCGGGTGGTGCTGCGCCACGTTGCCCAGAATCACGGCAGCGTTGTCAGTAGCGCACAGGCTGGCGGCAATGGCTTGCGCCTGCTCGCCAACGTTGGCCGCAGACAGATCCAGCGTGCTTTCCACACCCTTGATCGACACGGCAGCTTTCAGCACCTGTGCCAGCGCATTCACCAGCGCAGCCGGGGAGACGATCAGCTTGGCATGCAGCGTGGTAAACAGCTCGTCATCCGCCACGTGAATCACGTTCAGCTGGGTACCCTTTTTCACCGACTGGCGAATACGGGAAGCCAGCAGCGGCTGTTCCTGGCGCTGCGAGGAGCCCACGACCAGCAGCGATTTGGCCGCGGCCAACTCGGTGATGGAGGCGCCCAGCCACAGTGCACCTTGCTGGGCGGCAGCTACACGGCTGTCGCTGCGGCGCAGAGCGGCATCGATGTTGTTTACGCCGAAGCTACGCGCCAGCTTCTGAGCCAGGTACAGCTCTTCGGTGGTGCTGTGCGGGCTGGTCAGGAAGCCGATAGCGTCTTTGCCATGGTCGGCAGATACGCCGTTCAGGCCTTTTACGACGTATTCCAGCGCAGTCTGCCAGTCGGTTTCGTGCCACTTGCCGTCGAACTTGATCATCGGCTTGTGCAGACGCTCGGCGCTGTTCAGGCCTTCGTAGGAGAAGCGGTCACGGTCGGCCAGCCAGCATTCGTTGATGGCTTCGTTTTCCAGCGGCAGAACGCGCATGACTTCGTTCTGTTTTACCTGCACGATCAGGTTGGCACCCAGGCCGTCGTGCGGGCTCACCGACTTGCGACGCGACAGCTCCCAGGCACGGGTGCTGTAGCGGAACGGTTTGGAAGTGAGCGCACCCACCGGGCACAGGTCGATCACGTTACCGGAGATTTCCGAATTCACGGTCTTGCCCAGGTAAGGCATGATTTCCGAGAATTCGCTACGGTTAGCCATACCGATTTCCTGGAAGCCACCGATTTCGTCGGTGAAGCGTACGCAGCGGGTGCAATGAATGCAGCGGCTCATTTCCTCGGCGGAAACCAGCGGGCCCATGTCTTTGCCTACCACAACACGCTTTTCTTCCTGGTAACGGGAGCCGGAATTACCGTAGCCCACGGCCAGATCTTGCAGCTGGCATTCACCGCCCTGGTCGCAGATAGGGCAATCCAGCGGGTGGTTGATCAGCAGGAATTCCATAACGCCTTGCTGGGCCTTTTTGGCCAGCGGGGACGCCGTGTGCACTTTCATGCCATCTGTTACCGGCGTGGCGCAGGCAGGCAGCGGCTTGGGTGCTTTCTCGACTTCTACCAGGCACATGCGGCAGTTGGCCGCAATGGACAGCTTCTTGTGGTAGCAGAAGTGAGGGATGTAGGTACCGGCAGTATGGGCGGCATCAATAATGGTGCTGCCCTGGTTGACTGTCAGTTTTTTACCGTCGATTTCGATTTCAAGCATCGCTCAACACCATTTGTGATCCACCAAAGACTTCTTGTGCTCGATGAGGTACTCGAACTCATTACGGAAGTGTTTGGTGAAGCTACGAACCGGGAACACAGCGGCATCAGCCAGGGCGCAGATGGTGCGGCCTGCCATGTTGTTGCCTACCGAGTCCAGCAACTCAAGATCGCCTGGGCGGCCTTCGCCGTTGGCAATGCGATGGATGACCTTGTACAGCCAGCCGGTGCCTTCACGGCACGGGGTGCACTGACCGCAAGATTCTTCGTGGTAGAAGTAAGCCAGACGCTCCAGCGCTTTTACCATGCAGACATCTTCGTTCATCACGATTACGGCACCCGAACCCAGCATGGAGCCGGCTTTGGAGATGCTGTCGTAATCCATGGTCAGGCCCATCATCACGTCGCCTGGCAGTACCGGGGCAGACGAACCACCCGGGATCACCGCTTTCAGCTTCTTGCCGTCTTTCATGCCGCCAGCCATTTCCAGCAGGGTGGCAAACGGGGTGCCCAGCGGAATCTCGTAGTTACCCGGACGGTTTACGTGGCCGGAGATCGAGAACAGCTTGGTACCACCGTTATTCGGCTTGCCGGCTTCCAGGAATTTCTGGCCGCCGTCGCGAATGATGAACGGCACCGACGCAAACGATTCGGTGTTGTTGATGGTGGTTGGCTTACCGTACAGGCCGAAGCTGGCCGGGAATGGCGGCTTGAAGCGTGGCTGGCCTTTTTTGCCTTCCAGCGATTCCAGCAGCGCGGTTTCCTCGCCACAAATGTAGGCGCCGTAACCGTGGTGGGCGAACAGATCGAAGCTGAAGTCGGTACCCAGGATTTTTTCACCCAGGAAACCGGCCTTGCGTGCCTCATCCAGCGCCTCTTCGAACAGCTCGTAGGCTTCGAAGATTTCACCGTGAATGTAGTTGTAACCGGCTTTGCAACCCATGGCGTAGCCGGCGATGATCATGCCTTCGATCAGCGCGTGCGGGTTGTACAGCAGGATGTCGCGGTCCTTGAAAGTGCCCGGCTCGCCCTCATCTGTATTGCAGACGACGTACTTGTCACCCGGGAAAGAACGCGGCATGAAGCTCCACTTCAGGCCGGTAGGGAAACCAGCGCCGCCGCGACCGCGAAGACCGGAGCTTTTCACCTCGGCAATCACGTCTTCCTGCGGCATGTTGGCTTCCAGGATCTTTTTCAGCGCCTGGTAGCCGCCACGAGCCATATAGGCATCGATGCGCCAGCAATCCGGGGCGTGGGTATCCACCCCCTCGAAAATCACACCATTGACGAAGACTGCCATTATTCCAACTCCGCCAGTTTTTTATCGATGGCTTCAGGGGTCATGAAGCTGCACATCTTGTGGTTGTTCAGCAGCAGCACGGGCGCATCACCACAAGCACCCATGCACTCCCCTTCCAGCAAGGTGTACTTGCCGTCGGCACTGGTTTCGCCCAGGGCAATACCCAGCTTGCCGGAGATGTACTGGGCAGCATTCACACCGCCTTGCAGCGCGCATGGCAGGTTGGTACAGACCGTGATCTTGTACTTGCCCACCGGCTTCATGTCGTACATGTTGTAGAACGTGGCGACTTCGTAAGCGGCTACCGGCGGAATGCCGATGTAGTTGGCCACGAACTCGATCACGTCGGCGTTCAGGCAACGCTCTGCTGGCGTTGCCCCCGTGTCGCGGCGTTCGGTCAGCGCAATGCGCAGCGCCGACATGGCCGCGGAACGGAATTGATCGGCTGGGTACTTGGCCAGTTCGCGATCAATCTTGGCTAGCGATTCTGCGGATAACATCAGCGGTCAATCTCCCCAAACACGATATCCTGAGTACCAATGATGGCCACCACGTCGGCAATCATGTGGCCACGCGACATTTCATCCAGGCTGGCCAGGTGGGCGTAGCCAGGGGCACGAATCTTCAGGCGGTATGGCTTGTTGGCGCCATCGGACACCAGATAGATACCGAACTCGCCTTTCGGGTGCTCTACCGCAGCGTAAGCTTCGCCTTCCGGTACGTGCATACCTTCGGTGAACAGCTTGAAGTGATGGATCAGTTCTTCCATATTCGACTTCATGCCTTCACGGCTAGGCGGTGCCACCTTGTGGTTGTCGGTAATGACCGGACCCGGGTTGGCTTTCAGCCATTGCACGCACTGCGCGATGATGCGGTTGGACTGACGCATTTCTTCTACGCGTACCAGGTAACGGTCGTAGCAGTCGCCTGTTACGCCTACCGGCACGTCAAAGTCCATGCGGTCGTATACGTCGTACGGCTGGGTCTTGCGCAGATCCCACGCAATACCGGAACCACGCAACATCGGGCCAGTCATACCCAGGTTCTTGGCGCGTTCCGGGGTAACGATACCGATGTTTACGGTACGCTGTTTCCAGATACGGTTATCTGTCAGCAGGGTTTCGTAATCATCGATACAGGCCGGGAAGCGCTGGGTGAAATCTTCAATGAAATCGAGCATGGTGCCAGCACGTGTGGCGTTCAGGCGCGCGATTTCTTTGGCGTTACGGATTTTGGAAGCCTTGTATTGCGGCATGCTGTCCGGCAGGTCGCGATACACACCACCCGGGCGGAAGTAAGCTGCGTGCAGACGGGCGCCGGATACGGCTTCGTAGCAGTCCATCAGGTCCTCACGCTCACGGAAAGCGTACAGGAACATGGTCATGGCACCGATATCGATGGAGTGCGCACCAATCCACAGCAAGTGGTTCAGTACACGGGTGATCTCGGCAAACATGACACGAATGTACTGAGCACGCTCCGGCACCTCGATACCCATCAGTTTTTCGATGGCCAGGCAGTAAGCGTGCTCGTTACACATCATGGACACGTAGTCCAGACGGTCCATGTAAGGCAGGGACTGGATGAAGGTCTTGCTTTCGGCCAGCTTCTCGGTGCCGCGATGCAGCAGGCCGATATGCGGGTCGGCACGCTGTACTACTTCACCATCCAGCTCCAGAACCAGGCGCAATACACCGTGCGCGGCCGGGTGCTGCGGGCCAAAGTTCAGCGTGTAGTTACGGATTTCAGCCACCGTAGTTCTCCTCGCGGACGATACGCGGCGTAATTTCGCGCGGCTCGATGGTTACAGGCTGGTAGATAACGCGCTGCTGGGCTGCGTCATAACGCATTTCCACGTGGCCGGACACCGGGAAGTCCTTGCGGAACGGGTGGCCGACAAAACCGTAATCGGTCAGCAAGCGGCGCAGGTCCGGGTGGCCTTCGAATACGATACCGAACAGGTCGAATGCTTCGCGCTCGAACCAGTTGGCCGCAGACCAGATGTCATTCACGCTAGGCACAACAGGGAAGCTGTCGTCCTCGGCAAAAATGCGCACGCGGATGCGGGTGTTATGCGTCAGGGAAAGCAGGTGGTAGACAACGGCAAAGCGCGGGCCATCTTGCGGCTCGTCTTTATAGGCGCTGTAGTCCATACCGCAGATATCGATGCACTGCTCAAACGACAGCGCAGCGTTGTCACGCAGCGAAGTCATCACAGAAAGCGTATCAGCGGATTTACAGACAATCGTCAGCTCGTCCAGCGCGATCTTGGCGCTGACCAGCTTTTCGCCGAGCACCTGTTCAACCGCCGACTTGAGCTCTTCCATTTTCAATGACATGGTTTTACCTCAGCGGGCGATGGTGTTGGTACGCTTGATCTTGTTCTGCAGCTGAATGATGCCGTACAGCAGGGCTTCTGCAGTAGGAGGACAGCCTGGAACATAGACATCTACCGGCACGATGCGGTCGCAGCCGCGCACGACAGAATAAGAATAGTGGTAATAGCCACCACCGTTGGCACAGGAACCCATGGAGATAACCCAACGCGGCTCGGCCATCTGGTCGTAAACCTTGCGCAGGGCGGGAGCCATTTTATTGCACAGGGTGCCGGCCACAATCATCAGGTCAGACTGACGCGGGCTTGGGCGGAATACGATACCGAAGCGGTCCAAGTCGTAGCGGGCTGCACCTGCGTGCATCATCTCTACGGCACAGCAGGCCAGACCGAACGTCATTGGCCACAGCGAGCCGGTACGCGTCCAGTTGATCAGCTTGTCAGCAGTGGTAGTGACAAAACCCTTTTCGAGAATGCCTTCTACTCCCATTCCAGCGCTCCTTTTTTCCACATGTAAATAAAGCCAAGTGTCAGAACGGTCAGGAATTCCAGCATGACGCCAAAGCCGTACACGCCCAATTCCTTAAATACGACCGCCCAAGGAACCAGAAATGCGACCTCGAGATCGAAAAGGATAAAAAGAATGGCTATCAGGTAATACCTGACATCAAACTTCATTCGTGCGTCTTCGAAGGCTTCAAAACCGCACTCATAAGGAGACAGTTTCTCAGGATCAGGTCTATTAGGTGCGAGCAACCAGCCCAGAACCAGCGGACCTACCCCGACCAAGAGGCCGACGACGACAAACAACAGAATGGGAAAGTAATTTTGCAGCATTTCCCGCACACCCCTAAAAGAAAGGAGGACAGACCCCCTTGACTCCAAACAAAACAGGCCACCGGAATCCCGGCGGCCTGTTTTTTGAATGTGGTGCCGACAGTGAGACTCGAACTCACACAGCCTACGGCCACTACCCCCTCAAGATAGCGTGTCTACCAATTTCACCATGTCGGCACAATTTTAACTTTTATTCCGGAATCACGCCGGAGGCATTACCCTTAGCAGCACCGCCCGGGATTTGCGATGTCGCTTTTTCGATGCTCGAATCCATTACGCCAAGCTTGCTGTCGTTTGCGACATGCAAATAGCTGATTAACATCAACATCGAAAAGAACACGACAGCCGACACGGCGGTTGCCCTGCTCAGGAAATTAGCGGAACCGCTTGCACCAAAAAGGCTTCCCGAAGAACCGCCACCACCACCAAAGGCAGCTCCCATATCAGCCCCCTTGCCATGCTGCATCAAGACAAGGACGATAATTGCCAGCGCAGAAACCAACAGCGTGACAAGTGCAAACGTATTCAAGAGTTCCATACTATATCAACTTTTTAGCAGCCTGGCAAATCTTGCCAAATCCGTTAACCTCGAGGGACGCACCACCAACCAAGGCGCCACCGACACTTGCCAGCGACAGGATTGCGTCCGCATTGTCTGCTTTGACGCTTCCGCCGTAGAGGACGCGAATACTATCAGACGCACCATAGCATTGCAATACAACATCCCCTATCTGCTTATGCACCTCGTCTATTTGTTCGATAGTGGCCACCTTGCCAGTACCGATAGCCCAGACCGGCTCGTACGCTACGACGTAGTGCTGTCCTTTTATAGCAGCCAATGCTTCCAGTTGCTGGCCAATGACTGCATCAACCTGATCAGCCTCGCGCTGCGCCAGGGTTTCACCCACACACAGCACCGGTACCATACCGGCGGCTACCACCGCCTGCAGCTTGGCTGACAGCGCCGCATTATCTTCGCCAAAATACTGACGACGCTCCGAATGGCCGACCAACACATATTGGCAACCGATATCGGCCAACATGGCCGCACTGGTCTCGCCGGTATACGCACCATCACTGGCAAACCGGCTGGCATCCTGCGCGGCCACAGCCATGTGACTTCCTTGCAGCATAGTGGCCAGTTGTGAAAGATAGATGTCAGGCGCAGCAATACCCACACCGGTACGATTAATGTCGGCATCTGCCAGCATGCTGGCCACCAGAGCCTGGTTGGCCGCAGTACGCCCGTTCATCTTCCAGTTGCCAATTACCAGCTTGCTATTCATTGCGCCCTACCTTTAGGTGAACCATTGAGAATGGGCGAATTATACCCGCGCCCACCCCACCGGCTGCAATGTGACGAACTGTAATATTTCTGAAATCACCAACCATTACGATGCACTCCATCGCAACACGCCGTTAAACTTTGGAGCACGCAATGAAACACACTACCCGCCTGGTCGCCACTCTGGCTTTTTCCGGTTTTGTAGCAGGCCACGCGTTTGCGGCAGATATCACTGGCGCCGGCGCAACCTTCCCGTACCCGCTGTACGCCAAATGGGCCGAGGCTTACAAGGCCAAGACCAACAACAACATGAACTACCAGTCCATCGGCTCCGGTGGTGGTATTAAACAGATTCAATCCAAAACAGTGGATTTCGGCGCTTCCGACATGCCACTGAAGCCGGAAGAGCTGGATAAAGCCGGCCTGACCCAGTTCCCGACCGTCATCGGCGGCGTGGTGCCAGTGATCAACGTGCCAGGCATTACCGCTGGCCAGCTGAAACTGACCGGCCCGCTGCTGGCAGACATCTACCTGGGCAAAGTTGCCAACTGGAACGATGCCGCGATCGCCAAGCTGAACCCGGGCGTAAAACTGCCAGACCAGAAGATTACTGTAGTACGCCGCTCTGACGGCTCCGGCACCACCTTCATCTTCACCAACTACCTGTCCAAGGTATCCCCAGAGTGGAACAGCACTGTTGGTGCCAACTCCGCCGTAAAGTGGAGCGTGGGCGTGGGCGGTAAAGGTAACGAAGGCGTGGCCAACTATGTAACCCGCATCAAGGGCGCGATTGGCTACGTGGAATACGCCTACGCCAAACAGAACAAGATTGCCCACACCCAGATGCAGAATGCCTCTGGCGCTTACGTAAACCCGGATGACAGCACCTTCAAGGCTGCTGCGGCCAACGCTGACTGGGCTAAAGCACCTGGCTTCTACCTGATTCTGACCAACCAGCCGGGCAAAGACACCTGGCCGCTGTCGGGCGCTACCTTCATCCTGATGCACAAGAAGCAGGACAAGCCGGCCCAAGGCCAGGAAGCGCTGAAGTTCTTTGACTGGGCTTACAGCAATGGTGACGCCACTGCCGTCCAGCTGGACTACGTGCCAATGCCGGCCAATGTGAAGACCACCATTCGCAATAGCTGGAAACAGATCACCGACGCCTCCGGCGCCCCGATCTGGAAATAATGCCCACAGGCATCAAGCAACGCAGGCCGGGGACCCGTTCCCGGCTTTTTGTCTGCAAGCGCTTAGAGATTTCCCATGGAAAATAATCAGTACTCAGCCCATCTGAAACGCCAGATGCTGCTCGACTCGGTCTTCCGGGTAGCAACACGCTTCTTTGCCTTCCTCGTGCTGGCCATGCTTATCGGCATTCTGGTTTCACTGCTGATCGGTGCCATGCCGAGTATCCGCCACTTTGGCTGGGGCTTTCTTACCAGCAGCGAGTGGGACCCGGTTACCGAACAATTTGGTGCCGTTGTACCCATTTTCGGCACGCTGATCACATCGTTTATTGCCCTGCTGATTGGCGTGCCCATCAGCTTTGGCATTGCCATCTTCCTGACCGAGCTGTGCCCACCCATGCTGAAACGCCCGCTGGGCATTGCAGTAGAGCTGCTGGCAGGCATCCCGTCCATCATTTACGGCATGTGGGGCCTGTTTGTGTTTGCCCCGCTGTTTGGCGAATACGTACAACCGTGGATCCTGGAAAACATGGGCGATCTGCCGCTGGTAGGCTTCCTGTTCCAGGGCGCGCCGATGGGCATCGGCATCTTCACCGCCGGCCTGATTCTGGCCATCATGGTGATACCGTTTATTGCTTCGGTAATGCGCGACGTGTTTGAAGTCGTCCCCCCGATGCTGAAAGAATCTGCTTACGGCCTGGGTGGCACCACCTGGGAGGTCGTGCGCTACGTGGTCCTGCCCTACACCAAAACCGGTGTGGTAGGCGGCATCATGCTGGGCCTGGGCCGCGCGCTGGGCGAAACCATGGCAGTGACCTTTGTTATCGGTAACTCGTCCATTTTCGCTACCGGCCTGTTTGAAGCCGGCAACTCCATTGCCTCTACGCTGGCGAACGAGTTTGCCGAGGCCAACGGTGAACTGTATCTGTCCTCGCTGATCCAGCTGGGCCTGATTCTGTTCTTTATTACCTTTGTCGTGCTGTCCTGCTCCAAGCTGCTGTTGCTGCAGCTGAAGAAGCAGGAAGGCCGCTCTTCCTGATCGGAACCCGTCATGAGCACCAGCCAAGCTATCGGTTCCGAGAAAGCGATCAAGGTTATGTCACAGTCTACACAACGCAATAACGCCATCTACGCCCGTCGTCGCCTGGTCAACGGCTTCAACATGCTGGCCGCCACCCTGGCCATGGGCTTTGGTCTGTTCTGGCTGTTCTGGATTCTCTGGACACTGCTGCAGCACGGCCTGTCCGGCCTGTCGACAGATGTGTTTACCCAGATCACCCCACCGCCAGGCTCCAAAGGCGGCTTGGCCAACGCCATTGCCGGCTCGCTGCAGATGACCTTCTTTGGCATCCTGTTCGGCACCCCGATCGGCATTCTGGCCGGTGTTTACCTGGCCGAGTACGGCGAGCGCGGCTGGCTGGCGCCTGCCACCCGCTTCATCAACGACATTCTGCTGTCGGCCCCGTCCATCGTGATTGGCCTGTTTGTGTATGAAGTGTATGTCGTGACCATCGGCCACTTCTCTGGCTGGGCTGGCTCCATGGCCCTGGCGCTGCTGGTGATCCCGGTGGTAGTACGTACTACCGAAAACATGCTGCGCCTGGTACCGAACAGCCTGCGCGAAGCGGCCATTGCCCTAGGCGCGCCGCAGTGGAAAGTCATCATGTACGTGACGCTGCGTGCCGCCAAGGCTGGCGTGATTACCGGCATCTTGTTGGCCGTGGCCCGTATTTCCGGCGAAACCGCGCCGCTGCTGTTCACTGCCCTGAACAACCAGTTCTGGAGCAATATGAACCAGCCAATGGCCAACCTGCCGATCGTGATTTTCCAGTTTGCCATGAGCCCGTACGAAGACTGGCACGCACTGGCCTGGGCTGGCGCCCTGCTGATTACCTTCAGCGTCCTTACCCTGAACATTCTGGCTCGCTGGTTTGCCAGCAAAAACAACTCTACTCATTAAGGCTTGACGACCATGACTACTAACGCCATCAAGCTCCAGGTCAAAAACCTGAACTTTTACTACGGCAAATTTCACGCGCTGAAGAATATCAATCTGGATATTCCCGCAGGCCAGGTCACTGCCTTTATCGGCCCGTCCGGCTGCGGCAAGTCCACCCTGCTGCGCACCTTCAACCGCATGTTCGAGCTGTATCCTGGCATGAGCGCAGAAGGCGAGATCATTCTGGATTCGCAAAACCTGCTGGCCAAGAGCGTGGACGTAAACATGCTGCGCGCCAAAGTGGGCATGGTGTTCCAGAAGCCTACGCCGTTCCCGATGTCCATCTACGACAACATCACCTTTGGCGTGAAGCTGTACGAGAGCCTGTCCAAAGCCGAAATGGACGACCGTGTAGAGTGGGCACTGCGCAAGGCTGCGCTGTGGAACGAAGTAAAAGACAAGCTCAAGCAAAGCGGTAACTCGCTGTCCGGCGGCCAGCAACAGCGCCTGTGTATCGCCCGCGCCGTAGCCACCCGCCCGGAAGTGCTGCTGCTGGACGAACCGACTTCGGCACTGGACCCGATCTCTACCGGCCACATCGAAGAGCTGATTCACGAGCTGAAGCAGGACTACACCATTGCCATCGTGACCCACAACATGCAGCAAGCTGCGCGTGTGTCTGACTACACCGCCTACATGTACCTGGGCGAGCTGATGGAGTTTGGCGAAACCGACGGTATCTTCACCGCACCGAAGCGCAAGGAAACAGAAGACTACATCACCGGCAAGTTTGGCTGATTATTACTGTTTTATTACAAAGCCCTTACAGCCTGCGCTGAAGGGCTTTTTTCCTTTTTAAAATCAACAAACTACACCCAAAAATAATACGCCTTTGTCAAGCTGGAAATAACAAATCCGGCCCAATATTGATAAGGCGAAAAAAGATTATTACAAACTCTTGACGTGTCATCTTCAAACCCCAAGAATCCCGCCTTTCTGATAACGCACTGCACATCATCATGCTGGAACTCCTCTCGGGGCTCGACACCACGCTGGCAGTCACCCTGGTTCTCTCGGTGGCCTTTGTCCTGGCTTTTGAATTCATCAACGGTTTCCACGATACCGCCAACGCGGTCGCGACCGTTATCTACACCCAGTCCATGAAGCCGCAGACAGCCGTGATGCTGTCCGGTCTGTTCAACTTCCTGGGGGTATTCTTTGGCGGCCTGGCCGTGGCTTACGCCATTGTCAACCTGATCCCCACCGATCTGCTGCTGAACATCAACTCCACCCAGGGCATGGTGATGGTATTTGCCCTGCTGACCTCCGCCATTCTGTGGAACCTGGGTACCTGGTACTTCGGCATCCCGGCGTCCAGCTCGCACACCCTGATTGGTGCCATCCTGGGCGTGGGCGTGGGCAACGCGCTGATCACCGGCGACTCGCTGGCCAGCGGTATCAACTGGAGCAAAGCCATCGACGTGTTCATTTCGCTGTTCATGTCGCCGCTGTTCGGTGCCGGCCTGGCAGGCCTGATGCTGTTTACCCTGCTGAAGCTGCGCCCGCTGTCCAATATTCACAAATCGCCGTTCCAGCGCCAGCAGATCGAAGGCCGCAAGCACCCGCCGTTCTGGGCGCGCTTCATGCTGATCGTGTCGTCCATGGGCATGAGCTTTACCCACGGTTCCAACGATGGCCAGAAAGGCGTAGGCCTGGTGATGCTGGTTCTGATTGCACTGGCACCGGCCCACTTTGTGGTGAACCTGGACGCCGAGCCGATCCAGATCGAGCACACCAAGATTGCCGCCGTGCAGCTGAAAGAGCTGTACCAGCGCAACCAGGCCATCATTGACGCCAAATACCCGGCCAGCAACTCGCACAAATGTGATGTTTCCAAGGTCATCGACGAAACCGGCGAGCTGCTATCTGCCATTGGCGATGCCAAATCCTTCCAGCAGCTGCCAGAAGACAAACGCTGGAACGTCCGTACCCAGCTGATCTGTCTGGGCGATGCCGCCAAGAAAATCGGCAAGGTCGCCGGCATCAACGAAGTGGACCAGAAACAGCTGAAAGGCATCCAGAAAGACCTGTCTGCCACTACCGAATACGCCCCGACCTGGGTGATCGTTGCGGTAGCACTGGCCATCGGCCTGGGTACCATGGTGGGCTGGAAACGTGTGGTAAACACCGTGGGCGCCAAGATCGGCAAACAGGACATGACCTACGCACAGGGTATGGCCGCACAAACCATGTCGGCAGTGTCCATCGGCCTGGCCAGCGCCATCGGTGCACCGGTATCGACCACGCAGATTCTGTCCAGCGCAGTAGCCGGTACCATGCTGGTGAACCGCTCCGGTGTACAAATGAGCACCGTGAAGACCATCCTCACGACCTGGGTGCTGACCCTGCCGGTGAGCATGGGCCTGGCCATCAGCCTGTACTACTTTGGTGTGAAGCTATTCGTGTAAACGCCAGCTGCCACTATGCAAAAGGCTGCCAACCGGCAGCCTTTTTTCATGTGCACGCGGCTGGGCAGGTTGGCCGCAAGCACCACTACGCTTTCAAGAAATGCGCCCTGCCCGCCAGCCAGCGCTGCAGGTGTGCCTGAGCGTATTGCGGCCAACGTTGCAGCAGCTGCGGTGCCAGCTCGCGCGCGGCTTCCAGTAGCTCGATGTCCACCTCCAGGTCGGCAAAGCGCAGCATGGGCAGGCCGCTCTGGCGTGCGCCCAGAAACTCGCCTGGGCCGCGGATACTCAAGTCCTGGCGGGCGATCTCGAAACCGTCAGTGTTTTCGTAGATCACCTTCAACCGCGCCTTGGCCAGCTCCGACAGCGGGGTATCAAACAGCAGCACACAGGTGGATTTGGCCGCGCCACGCCCTACCCTGCCGCGCAGCTGGTGCAGCTGGGCCAGGCCCATGCGCTCGGCGTGCTCGATCACCATCAGGCTGGCGTTGGGCACATCCACGCCCACCTCGATCACCGTGGTGGCGACCAGTAGCTGCAACTCATTGCGGATGAACTGCCCCATCACCTCGGCTTTTTCGGCTGCCTTCATGCGGCCGTGTACCAGCCCCACGCCCCACTGCGGCAGGTCTTGCTGCAACACCACGTGGGTATCCACCGCCGTTTGCAGCTGCAGGGTTTCCGATTCTTCGATCAGCGGGCACACCCAGTACACCTGGTTGCCCTCGCGGCAAGCCTTGTCCACAAAGCGCACCACCTCGTCGCGGCGCTCGGCGCTGATCAGCTTGGTGACGATGGGCGTGCGCCCTGGCGGCAGCTCGTCGATCACCGACACGTCCAGGTCGGCGTAAAAGCTCATCGCCAGCGTGCGCGGTATCGGCGTGGCCGACATCATCAGCTGGTGCGGCTCGGCACCCTTTTGCTGCAGCGCCAGGCGCTGGCCTACGCCAAAGCGGTGCTGCTCATCGACAATCACCAGCCCCAGGCGCTCGAACGCCACATCGTCCTGAAACAGCGCGTGCGTACCCACCGCCAGCCGTGCCTCGCCGCTGGCGATCTTGGCGGCCATCTCGCCACGCGCTTTCTTGCGCAGGCTGCCGGATAGCCACGCCACCTCTATACCCAGCGGCGCCAGCCATGCGGCCAACTTCACGTAGTGCTGCTCGGCCAGGATCTCGGTGGGCGCCATCAGCGCTACCTGAAAGCCGGCCTCGATCGCCGCCAGCGCGGCCATGGCGGCCACAATGGTCTTTCCGCTGCCCACATCGCCTTGCAGCAGGCGGTTCATCGGGTGCGGCTGCGCCAGATCGGCCACGATCTCGCCCAGCACTTTTTGCTGCGCACCGGTCAGCGCAAACGGCAAGTTGGCCGCCAGCTGCGCGCGCAGGCTACCGTCGCCCTGTATCACCGGCGCGCTGCCCTCGCGCCGTGCGCGGTAGGCCAGGCGCATGGACAGCTGCTGCGCCAGCAGCTCGTCGAATTTCAGCCGCTGCCAAGCTGGCAGGTTGCCGTCGGTCAGCTGGGTGGCGGAATACTCCGGCCCGGGGCGGTGCAGCAGGTGCACGGCGTCGGCCAGCGGCATCAGCCCCAGACGGCGGCGCACGTCGTCGGGCAGGGTTTCGGGGATGGGCTGCGCCTTGAGTTCGGTATGGATCAGCCGCCGCAGCACCGGCTGCGACAGGCCGTTGACCGTGGGGTAGACCGGCGTGAGGCTATCGGCCAGCGGGTCGCCCTCGTGCACCTCGCGCAGCTTGGGGTGCACCATCTCGTCGCCAAAGAACCCGCGCCGCACTTCGCCCAGCGCACGCACGCGGCGGCCCTTGGCCAGCGCCTGCTGGGTATTGGGGTAGAAGTGGATGAAGCGCAGCACCAGCTTGCCGCTTTTGTCTTCGATGTGCGCCACCAGCTGGCGGCGCGGCCGGAACTGCACCTCGCAGTGGGTGACCTCGCCTTCCACCAGTACCGCCTGGCCGTACGGCGCCTGTAGTATCGGGTAGAGGTGGGTTTCGTCCTCGTAGCGCAGCGGCAGGTGCAGCACCAGGTCGAAACGGCGGGTCAGGCCCAGCTTTTCCAGCCTTTTGGCGGTGGCGGCGGCCGCCACGATGGGCTGGCTGGCGATGTCGACGGTAGCGTTCATGCTGCGATTGTACCCAATGCAAAACGGGATGGCACAAGCCATCCCGTTTTGATAACCGCCCGGCCGCTAGCTCGCCGCCAGGCTAACCGTGCGCAGCGCGCTTACTGGCGTTCCCAGGTCTGGGTACGGCCCAGCAGGGCCAGGCCCAGAAAGCCGCGTACTTCCAGCTTTTTGCCGCCATCGGCCAGCTTGGCCTTGGCGCTGTAGACCTTGCCCGATTTCGGGTCCAGGATCTTGCCACCTTCCCAGCCGTCACCACCTTTTTTCAGACCGGTCAGGATGGTCATGCCCACGACCGGCTTGCCTTTTTGCGCGCCTTCGCACTTGTCGCACACAGCGTCCGGGTTGGTAAACAGCTTGGTAATCTTGCCTGTCAGCTCGCCGTTGGCCGCTTCGGTGATTTCTACCAGCGCTTTGGCTTGCTTGGTTTCGTCATCGATGGTTTTCCAGGTACCGCCAGCACCGTTGGCCAGCGCCAGGCTGCTGCACAGGGTCAGGGCGGTGACTGCGGCCAGTTTTGCAAATGTCTTCATCTGTACTCCCTCGTATTGTGTTTTGGGCGTCCGGCACCCCTCATGCCATCAAACGCCTGTTTCGAGCTACGGCTCTAGCCGTAGCGCAGAAAGCTATCAGCGTGCTGCGGCAGCGTCAATGGCCGGGGGGGCCACAGCGCCGGGGGCGGGCGTATCCGCAACGCTACGGCAGCAGGTGGCAACAAAAAAGCAGCCGCAGCTGCCTTTATTGTGGGAAACACCTGGCCTTAGGGCAAGGTGAATACCCCGTCGGCCACCGCTTGTACTTTGCCACCTACCTGCACACTGCCATCGGCCGCTACGTCCAGATACAGCACATTGGGGCGCTGGATCGCCGCCCCTTGCTCGATGCGCCACGACAGCGGCGCCAGGCCGTTCAGCGCGCACCAGCCGCCCAGGTTGGCGCAGGCACTGCCGGTGCCCGGGTCTTCGATCACGCTGCCCTGCTGTTCAAAGAACAGCCGCACCGTGGCCACACCGTCGGCCTGGTACCACAGATACGCAATGCTACGGCCAGGGCGCAGCGTGGCGTGGCGCGTAAACAGCGCATGGTCGGGCCGCGCGCGCAGCACCGCCTCGCGGCTGGCCAGGCGGATCAGCATTTGCTCGCTGCCGGCGTTTACCCATACCGGCGCCAGCGCGATGTCGGCTTCGTCCAGCCCCAGCATGGCGGCGGCGTCGGCGCGGCCAACGTTGGCCGCACGCTGTGTGGCGGCCACGGCAGTCAGGCGGAACACGCCGTCTTGCAGCGCGATCGGAATCAGCCCGGCCTGCGTACGCAGCGTAAAGGCATCGCCCGGCTGGCGCAGCGCGTGCAGCACCGCCGCGCTACCAATCGTAGGGTGGCCGGCAAATGGCAGCTCGTAGCTGGGGGTGAAGATGCGCAAGCTGGCCAGCGCATGCTCATCACCCGGGTGGATGAACACCGTCTCGGACAGGTTGAACTGCCGTGCAATCAGCTGCATATCGGCATCGGACAGGCCGGCGGCATCGGTAAACACCGCCAGCGGGTTACCGCCAAAGCGGCTTTCGGCAAACACATTCACGATCTGGTAGGGGTAAGGCTGGCGCATGCGGGGCTCCTAGGGGCGGGCGTTGGCCTGCGACACGGCAGACAAACGGGGCGCAGACTGGTCAGCCACCATTAGGCCATGCTGGCCACATCTGCATAAAGCGGCCACAGGTAAACAGATTGTTTTTACCAGGCTGACAATGGTGACAGTTAGCGGCTTTTGGATACAGGATTCTGTCACCAATAAAAATTTGCTACACTGCGCCCCGCTGTTGCTTGTACGGCGTTACCCGTTTGATTGTTCTGCAGTTTTGAATCGTCTTGGAGGTTGGCCGCAAGCCAGCCCGGCGCGCCCGCAGGCATGCCAGATACCTATAACGACAGAACCGTGGAACCCCTATGCAGCAGAACCCTACCCTGATCCACCGCATCATGAACGGCAGCATCGTGCTGCAGATCGTGATCGGTTTGCTGGCCGGTATTGCCGTGGCCAGCGTTGCCCCCGATACCGCCAAATCGCTGACCTTCCTGGGCAGCCTGTTCGTCAAAGGCCTGAAAGCCGTGGCCCCGGTGCTGGTATTCGTGCTGGTGGCCAGCGCCATTGCCAATAAAAAGCAGGGCGTGCAAACCAATATGCGCCCGGTACTCACCCTGTACCTGCTGGGCACCTTTCTGGCCGCCGTTACCGGCGTACTGGCCAGCTTTGCTTTCCCCACCACGCTGCAGCTGGTGGCCGCGGCCACCGGTACCACCCCGCCAGGCGGTATTGGCCAGGTGCTGAATAACCTGGTGTTCCAGATTGTGGATAACCCGATCAACGCCATCGCTACCGGCAACTATATCGGCATCCTCACTTGGGCCGTAGCGCTGGGCATGGCACTGCATCACGCCAGCGACAGCACCAAAACCCTGCTGAACGAGCTGGCCGATGGCGTGTCGCGCATCGTGGGCGTGATCATCCGCTTTGCCCCGGTCGGCGTATTCGGCCTGGTAGCCGAAGCCGTGGCCACCACCGGCCTGTCGGCGCTGCTGGGTTACAGCAAGCTGCTGCTGGTACTGGTAGGCGCCATGCTGTTCATCGCACTGGTGGTGAACCCGCTGATTGTTGGCCTCACCATCCGCCGCAACCCGTTCCCGCTGGTCTTCACCTGCCTGCGCGAAAGTGGTGTTACCGCCTTCTTTACCCGCAGCTCGGCGGCCAACATCCCGGTGAACATGACCCTGTGCAAGAAGCTGGGCCTGAATGAAGACACCTACGCCGTGTCCATCCCGCTGGGTGCCACCATCAATATGGCCGGCGCCGCCATCACCATCTCGGTACTGAGCCTGGCCGCCGTGCACACGCTGGGTATCCACGTGGACCTGCCCACCGCGCTGCTGCTGTCGGTGCTGTCCACCGTGGCCGCTTGCGGTGCCTCCGGCGTAGCTGGCGGCTCGCTGCTGCTGATCCCGATGGCGTGCAGCCTGTTCGGCATCAGCAACGACGTGGCCATGCAAGTGGTGGCCGTGGGCTTCATCATCGGCGTGGTACAGGATTCGGCCGAAACCGCGCTGAACAGCTCCACCGACGTGCTGTTCACCGCCGCCGCCTGCATCGCCAGCGGCGACGTGCACGCAGACGCCCCGCAGATGGCGCGCAAGAACGGTTGATCGTTTTTATTAGCCACACGGCCAGCAAGGCAAAGCCCGCTCGGATGAGCGGGCTTTTTTGTGGGTAACGAGGCAAGCGGCGCAAGGTTGACCGCATTTAATTTTGTCGTGCGACAACATGAAAGGTCTTGAATCCGCTTCGCGGATAATAATTACAGCCGGTTCCGCCCGGCTGACGGGAAGGGGGCGGGTCGCCGCCCCCTTTCATCCCCCCTCGCCCCCGCGGTCCGCGAAACCCCGGCAAAAAGCCCACCGCAAGGCGCTGCCGAACTCGTATCGCTGAGCAAATCAGAGATTTGCACGCAGATCGCTAACGGCCCCGGGCTCAAACAAATCGGCCGCTTAAAACCTTGCGGCAGACTTTTTACCGGCGCTCCCCAAGGGGGCATGGGTCGCAGTACAAGGTTGGCCGCAGTAAAGTGAGTGAATGTGTGCGGCCAACCCTCATCCTATTGGTGGGCACAACCTCCGGCTTTTGCCCCCTCCTACGTCAAGACACCACCACACCGACGCCGCCCTACCCCGTTGGCGCGAGCCGGGCCAAACGGATTGCCCCAGGATTGTGCTGAGCGAATCAAAGATTCGCACGCGCAAGCAGCCGATTTGTCTGAGTCCCGAGCCGTTAGTGATCTGCGTGCAAATCTCTGATTTGCTCAGCGATGCGAGTTCGGCGGCACCTGGGGCCGGCCATTTGGCACGGGGCTTCGAGCAGCCCCAGGTCGCCTTTTCTTTGGATACTTTCTTTTGGCGACGCAAAAGAAAGTACCCCGCCGCCGCGCGGAAAGCGGCATGTTCATCTGCCGCGCAGGGGCTCCACAAAACAAAAGGTTGGCCGCAAGACCGTGAAGGCATGCGGCCAACACTGCGGGGGCGTGGTAAACGTTGGGCTTCATTTCATTCAGCCCAAGCTACGAGCTGGTCGCCCTACCCAAGGGTACGACCGCACCAACGCCGCCCCACCCCGTTGGCGCGAGCCGGGCCAAACGGTTTGCCCCAGGGTTTAAGACGCCGATTTGTCTGAGCCCCGCGCCGTTAGCAAGGGGCGAGTTCGGCGGCGCCTGGGGCGGGCCGTTTGGCACGGGGTTTCGAGCAGCCCCGGGTCGCCTTTTCTTTGGGTACTTTCTTTTGGCGACGCAAAAGAAAGTACCCCGCCGCCGCGCGGAAAGCGGCATGCCATCACGCCGCGCAGCGGCTCCACAAAACAAAAGGTTGGCCGCAATACCGTGATGGCATGCGGCCAACACTGCGGGGGCGCGGTAAACGTTGGGCTTCATTTCATTCAGCCCAACCTACGACCGTCCAAAACAAGATCAAGGTTGATGATGGGTTACGCTGCGCTGCACCCATCCTACGCGCTAAGCATTGCCTGGCCGCTGCAATATCAACAACCGTGCGGCCAACCCCAGCAGCACAATGGCCAGGACCCGCCCTTGCCACACGGCAAAGCCGGGTTGTCGTACCAGCCACCCGCTAACAGAAGCCGCCAGGCAGCCCAGTACGGCATGAAAGACAAAAGCCAGTACCGTCAATACCCCACCCAACTGGCACAGCTGCCAACCGACGTTCCCCTGGCTGGCATCGACAAACTGCGGCAAAAACACCATGAAAAACAGTAAGGCCTTGGGATTGAGCAGGCTATTGACCATGGCCATGCGTACGATATCGCGTTCGCTACGCTGTGGCACGCTAGCCAAGGCCATTACCCCGCCGCTGCACCATGCTTTGTAGGCCAGCCACAGCAAGTACTCGGCGCCCGCCAGCCGCAGCACATCAAACATCGGCGGCCAGGCCAACAAGATGGCGGTAACACCCCCGGCAGTCAGCAGGGTCAATACCAGGTCCGCCAGGGCGATGCCCAATGCCACCGCATAGGCCGCCCTCGGTCCTTGCAAGGTGCTGTAGGACAGCAAAAAGGCCATGTTCGGGCCTGGCGACAGTAATAGCAGGCTGACACTCAACAGAAACAGCCCCAGCGTTGCACTGCTAATCATGATGTACCCCCTTTTTTCAACGGAAGCCTTACCCTAACGTACAAGCCATGTTGGCCGAATAGCCTCCACTGAACACTCTTTTTGCCAGACAAAACAAAAAGCGGCCCGCAGGCCGCTTTTGTTTTGTCACTACCAGGTAACAGCTTACTCGCCCAGCACCATCACGGCGTCGGCTTCTACCTGCACGCCTTTAGGCAGGCTGGCCACACCGATGGCGGCGCGTGCCGGGAACGGCTGGCTGAAGTACTGGCCCATGATGTCGTTGAAGGTGCCAAAGTTGGACAGGTCGGTCAGGAAGGCATTCAGCTTCACGATCTGGTCCAGGCTGCCGCCGGCGGCTTCGCACACGGCTTGCAGGTTTTTGAACATCTGGTGGGTTTCAGCAGCAAAACCGCCTTCCACCACGGTCATGGTGGCCGGGTCCAGCGGGATCTGGCCGGACAGGTACACGGTGTTGCCGGCTTTCACGGCTTGCGAGTAGGCGCCGATTGCGGCCGGGGCTTTATCGGTATGGATGATTTCTTTTGCCATCAGACTTCTCCTTCTTCATGCAGGAACAGGGTTAACAGTTCGTTCAGAAAGCGCTGGCCCTTCAGCGTGGGGCGGATGTGGGTAAGGTCTTGCTCGATCAGACCCTCGGCCAGTGCTTGCTGCAATTGTGATTGGATACAGGATACCGGCAAACCGGTGCGCTCGGTGAACAGTCTGCTTTCAAAGCCGCCGGTGAGGCGCAGCAGGTTCATCATGAACTCGAACGGCAGGTCTTTGCGGCCAACCTTGTTACGGGTGTGCACCGGCTGGCCGTCGGCTACCGCCTGGATATAGGCTGCCGGCTGCTTGTAGCGCATCTCGCGCACGATGCCGTCGTGGGCGCTGATCTTGCCGTGCGCACCCGCGCCGATGCCGACATAGTCGCCAAACTGCCAGTAGTTGACGTTGTGGCGCGCAAAGCGGCCGGGCTTGCCGAAGGCCGACGTTTCGTAGTGCACGTAGCCTGCGGCTTCCAGCCGCGCCTCGATGGCTTCCTGCATGTCGGCCGACAGGTCGTCGTCCGGCAGGTTGGCCGGCAGCTGCACGGCAAACAGGGTGTTGGGCTCGATGGTGAGGTGGTAGGCCGAGATGTGGCTCACG
Source organism: Vogesella mureinivorans (assembly GCF_007644035.1). GTDB lineage: Bacteria > Pseudomonadota > Gammaproteobacteria > Burkholderiales > Chromobacteriaceae > Vogesella > Vogesella mureinivorans. The sequence continues at coordinate 41,907 of NZ_VMTV02000663.1, forward strand.
CCGTAGCCGATGGCGGTGTCGATGTCGGCCAGCGCCTGCGCCAGCGTTTGCTGCGGCAGCGCGTACATCAGGTCCAGGTTCACGTTATCGAAGTGCGTCAGCGCGATCTCTACCGCGCGGCGGGCTTCGTCGCCGTCGTGGATGCGCCCCAGCGCTTGCAGGTGGCCGGGGTGAAAGCTCTGGATACCGATGGACAGGCGGTTGATGCCCGCTTCGCGGTAGCCGGCAAAGCGCTCCAGCTCGAAGGTGCCGGGGTTGGCCTCCATGGTGATTTCGGCGTCCGGGTGGATGCGCGCACGGGCGCGCAGGCCGGACAGCAGCGCGTCCATGGCCTGCGGGCTGAACAGGCTGGGCGTGCCGCCGCCCATGAAGATGGTGGTGATGGGGCGGCCCCAGATAGCGGGCAGGCTGTGCTCGAAATCGCGCAGCAGCGTGTCCACGTAGGCCATCTCGTCAAAGCCCTGCCCCACGCCGTTGCGGCCAACGTTAGCCGCATCGTGGATGGCAATGCTACCGGCCTGCGGCTTGAACTCGTGCGAGTTGAAATCGCAGTACGGGCATTTTTTCACGCACCAGGGGAAGTGGATATACAGCGACAGCGGCGGCAGCTCTTTTAGCCCGCTTAGCCCGGAAAGCGATATCTTTGTCACCTGCACGTCGCGGCTCCTCGCTGTACGGTATGTACTATCTCGTCGCCGCTCGTTGGGTTTCGCGATCTCGCGTCCCGTGCGTTGCGGGCGTTTTTCACAGCAGACAGATCGATCACGCTCATGCCAGTTGCGCCTGCAGCTTGGCCAGCAGCGCCTGCATGGCCTGGCCACGGTGGCTGACGGCGTTCTTGGCCTCGGCCGGCAGGTCGGCCACGGTGCAGCCGTGCGAGGGCAGCCAGAAGTACGGGTCGTAGCCAAAGCCGCCGTTACCGGACGGGGTGTCCACTACCTCGCCGTACCAGGCGCCGTCTACCACCAGCGGCTGCGGGTCGTCGGCGTGGCGTACCAACACCAGCACGCAGTAGTAGTAGGCGCGACGGTTAGCTTTACCCTGCAGTTTTTCTACCAGCTTGGCGTTATTGCGCTCGTCCGATTTGGGCTCGCCAGCGTAGCGCGCCGACAGCACGCCAGGCTTGCCGCCCAGCGCTTCCACGCAGATACCGCTATCGTCGGCCAGTGCCGGCAGGCCGGTGACATGGCTGGCGTGGCGGGCTTTTTCTAGCGCGTTTTCCAGAAAGGTGTAGTGCGGCTCGGGGCATTCGGGCACGTTCAGACGGCCCTGCGGAATCACCTCGATGCCCAGCGGGGCCAGCAGGGCGGCGAATTCTTTGAGCTTGCCGGCATTATTGCTGGCCAGTACCAGTTTATTGATCATGCTTTACTCCACAGCGGGTAGCGCGGCCAACCTTGCTGCTGGCAGGGGTACTCGCCATAAAACCCAAAAGCCCGGCAAGCCGGGCGCAGATTGATGACGCGCCCTGATTGCCGGGCAAGCAGGGTGCGTCTTGTAAACAGGAAGGCTGCGGACTCAGGTACGTATGCGGTGCGGCCCGGCTGTGCCGGGCCCGGTAAGACCTGGATTGGCACCTTGTCAGCAGCCTGGGCCCGGCGAACCGGGCGTGGGATGACTTGGCTATCTTACAAGGACTGCGTGACAGTTCAACCGTGCGTGGCCAGCAGCGCGCGGATCAGCAGGCTTTCGTCAGCGTCTTTCAGCGCTTTGGCGTCGGACAGCATGCGGCGCCACTGGCGGCCGCCGGGCTCGCCGTGGAACAGGCCCAGCACGTGGCGGGCGATGTGGCGCACGCTGCTGCCGTCTTGCAGGCGGTCGGCGATATAAGGCAACAGCGCTTCTACCACCTTGCCGCGCGACGGCACGTCGTGGGCGTCGCCGTAGAACTGCGCGTCCCAGGCGGCCATCAGGTAGGGGTTGTGGTAGGCCTCGCGGCCCACCATCACGCCGTCTACATGCTGCAGGTGGCCGGCGATCTCGGCATTGGTCTTGATGCCGCCGTTGATCAGGATCTCCAGATCGGGGCGCTCCTGCTTCAGGCGGTACACATAGTCGTACTTCAGCGGCGGGATCTCGCGGTTTTCCTTGGGGCTGAGGCCTTTCAGGATGGCGTTGCGCGCGTGCACGATGAAGGTATGGCAGCCGGCGTCGGCCACGGTGTCCACAAACGCCCGCATCATGTCGTAGCTGTCGATGTCATCGATGCCGATGCGGTGCTTGACGGTGACATCGATATCCACCGCGTCGCGCATGGCCTTCACGCAGTCGGCCACCAGCTGCGGCTCGGCCATCAGGCAGGCACCAAATGCGCCCTTCTGCACCCGCTCCGACGGGCAGCCCACGTTCAGGTTTACCTCGTCATAGCCCCATTCCTGTGCCAGACGGGCGCAGCGCGCCAGCTCGTCCGGCTCGCTACCACCCAGCTGCAGCGCGATAGGGTGCTCGGCCTCGTGGTAGCGCAGGTGGCGGCCCACGTCGCCGTACAGCAGCGCGCCGGTGGTCACCATCTCGGTGTACAGCCAGGTATGGCGGGTAATCAGGCGGGCAAAGTAGCGATAGTGGCGGTCAGTCCAGTCCAGCATCGGGGCAACGGACAGGGTGCGCGGCGGCAGGGCTTTGGGTGCTGCGGTCATCAATAAGGCGGCGGGGCCGTAAGCATTTGAAAAGAGTGCGGATTATCCGTGCGCGGGCCTTGGCGGTCAATCTTGCCGGCCCGGCCTTCCCTACCTGCGGTGCATCCTGCGGGGGCGGCCTTGCCTACAGCCGGCCCACGCCACACTTTTCGTGCCTGACAGCGGCCAGCGGCACAGGTATGGCGGTGGTCTGTGTTGAATCAGCGACAAATGACGATATCCCATTTGCAACACCCGCCGTATTTGATCTGGATCAAGTCTCACCCCAAACCATCCACTAGCATTCGTTTCCCTATAAATACCAGCCATATTTTCAATATTTTGTTAATTCCAAAGCAATAGCAATATATTTTATTCAAAATAAAATAAGGAGTACTTAAAGATATTTATGGCGCAGCTCATCCGGAAACTGGGGTTTGCAGACATACAGATGCACAAGCCTATCGATTATTCGATTTTCGACCGCTCGGGAAACCTGATCCTGCGCAAAGGCTTTGTGGTGTCCATGCCTGGCTTTGCCGAAAAACTGGTAGAGCGGGGCTATTTCATCGGTATATCCGAAGCGGGCGACTTGCCATCGGCAAAAGAAATCAAGACGCGCACGGTTCGCCGCCCTGAGCAGCAGACCAGCGTATTTATCGAGATGGCCAGCTTTGTCGAAGCCATCGCGCGGATTCATCGCATTATCCTGAGCCCGCCCAGCAACCTGGCCAATGTAGAAGAGCTGATGCGCAGCCGGGCCCACCAGCTGGTGGGCTTTATCGCGCACGACCCCGATGCGGTACTGGCCGCGCTCTACCTGCAGCAGCACGGGCAAGACCTGCGCGCCAACAAGCACGTGCTGGGGGCGGCGGTGTGCTACATGCTGGCCAGCCAGATTTGCCATGACGACATGGCACTGGATTCACTGCTGTGCGCCGCCCTGACGCGCGACCTGGCGCTGTACCACTTTGATAAAGGCCTGGGGGCACAAAAAGACCTGGGCGAGCTGGAACAGCTGGCGGTCTGGGAGCACACCAGCACGGCGGTAAAACTGCTGCAAAAGCACGGCATACAGGACAAGCAGTGGCTACTGCATGTGTACGAACACCACGAGCAACCCAATGGCCGGGGCTACCCGCTAGCCAAAACGCGCGGGGAAGCGCACGAGCTATCGCTGCTGCTGGGGCTGGCAGACGCGTACGCCGGCATGACCATCGCCAACAAATGGCGGCCCGGCATTTACCCGGCCAACACGCTGAAAGAGCTGTACCTGCAAAAGGACAGCAAGTATCTGGAAAGCCATATCGGGCTGCTCATCAAGAAGCTCACGCGCTTTCCCGCCGGCACTGTCGTGGCGCTGCAAAGCGGCGAGATCGGCGTCGTGAAGAACACGAACTACACCCGTAAAAGCCCGATGGTGTACTCCATCATTGACGAAAAGGGCTTCCCGCGTAGCGAACCCACCCCGCGCGACACCCTGAACGCCAAATACGAAATCAAAGGCTGCATTTCCCCCGAGCGCTGCAAAACCGCGCTGCTGGCTATCAAACGGATCTGGATGTAAGACATGAGCGACATCGAATACAAGGTTCCCCTGCACACCGCCATCGTGTCCAAGACCGACCTGAGCGGCATGATTACCTATGCCAATGACGCGTTTATCACCATCAGCGGTTTCAGCCGCGAAGAGCTGATAGGCAAACCCCACAATCTCGTGCGTCACCCGGACATGCCAGCGGCCGCCTTTGCCGACCTGTGGGCCACGGTGGAGCAAAACAAGCCCTGGCGCGGCCTTGTGAAAAACCGCACCAAAGATGGCGGGTTTTACTGGGTTCAGGCCACCATCGTGCCCGTTCGCAAAGCAGGCAAGGTCGTGGGCTATATGTCGGTGCGCTATGCCGCTAGCGACGCGCAGGTAAAAGAAGCCAAACGCGTGTATGCCCAGCCGAAGGTCAAGCTGGCCAAGCCGGGCTACCTGAAACGGCTGCTGTCGATCAAGTCGGGTTACATCGCCGGCTCGCTATTCGTGATTGCCCTGCTCATCACCGGTGGCATGCTGGGCATAGGCACCATCCGGCATAGTACCGGGCAGATCAACAAGGCCGACGCGCAATACCTGCGCAAGCTGGACACCATCAGCCAGCTGGAAATCGACGCGATCCGCGCCCAGACCGCCCCGGCCGAACAGCGCCAGGCCCGCATTGCCCAGCTGGCGAAGCACTATGCGGCCAACCCGCACACCCCGGCAGACATGCGTGACCGCCTGAAGGGGCTGGATGCGCTGAACAATGCCGCCCGTCTGGCACGCAGCACGGCCCTGGATGCCAGCCTGGGCCAGCAAATACATACGCTGGTGCAGATCGCCGCACAAAACCGGCAGCAGATTTTGCGCCAGTCGGCGCGGGAAGTTGGCCGCATCAACCAAGGCAATGAGCAGATTGTCGATATCTCGCTGCTGGGTATCGTGCTGGGCATCGTGACCGTGGTGGCGTTTGGCATGGTGTTCATGCGCCAGATCGTGCGGCCGCTGGACTCTGCCATCGAAAACTTCGAAAAAATTGCCGAAGGCGACCTTACCGGCGATGTACCGCTAGACGGTGCAGGCGAAACCGGGCACCTGCTGCGCTCCAGCGTGATCATGCAAATGCATCTGAAGGTTGTCATGGACGAGCTGAACCTGCTGGCCGGCCAGATCGATACCGCCTGCCTGAGCCTGAATACGGCCCTGTTCGAGATCAGCGACCATTCCGAGGTGCAACACGACAAGCTGGAAGAAGCCAAGTCGTTCATGTCGCTGGATTTCATCTACGAGCTATCCAACCAGCTCACCCTGCTGGAAACGCTGCTGGCCGATAGCGCAGTGCCGCCCGAAACCCGCGACTGCCTGGCCAGCATCACCAACCTGAACCGCCTGCAAACCTTTGCGCTGGAAGACTTCCTGGACAAGATCGACCTCATCCTGAAACTGATCGTATCCAACCGCCAGGACACGCAAGAAGCCTACGCCATGTCGGCCAAGCTGCACGAGGTAGCGCAAACGCTGAACAGCCTGGTGAACTACTTCGTACCGGACGGCAAGAAATACAATGCCTAAATTACGGAAAATCCATATCGACCAGGCCATGGTGGGCATGTATGTCGCCAGCCTGGATTGTGACTGGACGACACACCCGTTCTGGCTATCACGCTTTTCCATCCGCAATGCAGCGCAAATCGGCATGCTGCGGCAGGAAGGCATACAAACCTTCTATATCGACATCGAAAAAGGCCGGGATATCGCACCGGTATCCGGCCCCGCTGCACCAGCCAGTGCCACCGGCCGGCCGCAGCACAGCGCGCCAGCCCGCGCCACCTCCTTAAGCCAGGAGTTTGCCCTGGCGCGCGACATCGTGCAGCGTACCGAGGCCATTACGCAAACCCTGATGAAAGACGCCCGGCTGGGGCAAAGGCTGGATATCACGGCCCTGCGCGACATCAGCAGCGAGCTATCCGGCTCGCTGGACCGCAACGCCCTGGCACTGCGCATGGTGGCGCAGATGTACAGCAAGGATGCCTATACCTTTGAGCACTCGGTCAGCGTGGCCCTGCTGTTGATGATTCTGCAGCACCACCAGCGCGCACCGCACGATATCGTGGTGGAGGTGGGCCTGGGCGGGCTGCTGCACGACATAGGCAAGACACGCATCCCGCTACCGCTGCTGAACAAACCTGGCCGCCACACCGCGGAAGAGCGCCAGCAAATGCGCGAGCACGTACGCTTTAGCCAGATGATTCTGGATGAAAACGGTATCCGCTCGCCCATCATCCGCGCCATTGCCTTGCAGCACCACGAGCGCTACGACGGCACCGGCTACCCGCTAGGGCTGGCAGGGGACGCCATTTCGGTATACGGCCAACAAGCGGCCATTATCGATGTGTACGACGCCATTACCTCTGACCGCTGCTATCACAAAGGCCTGCCGGCACCGGTGGCTATCAAGAAAATCTTTGACCTGGGCAAAAACCACTTCGACCCGCAAGCCGTACGCGACGTGGTGCACTGTTTTGGCATCTACCCGCCGGGCACCCTGGTACGCCTGGCCAGCGGCAAGCTGGCGGTGGTCAGGCGCCATACCGATGGCGATTTGACCCGCCCCGAAGTGATTGTGTTTTTTGACACCCTGCGCAACCAGCGCCTTAAACCGGCAAGCGTCAACCTGGCCATACGCTATGGCCCCCATGCCGACGACCACGTGCTGCGCCATGAAGAGCCAGACGCCTGGCAGGCGCAGCTACCCGATATCCAGCAGCTCTTGCTGGATAGCCACTGATACAGCCCTTACTACTTTACCCTTACCGGCCCAATCACCATGCGCACCAACCTGCCCGTCAGCCAGACCGAAATACCGTTTACCGAAGGCATCATCGTGACCCGCACCACGCTGGATGGCACGATCAGCTATGCAAACGACAGCTTTGTACAGCTCTCCGGCTTTAGCCGGGAAGAGCTGGTCGGCCAGCCACACAATATGGTGCGCCACCCGGATATGCCGCCCGTCCTGTTTAAGGATATGTGGCACACCATCAAACAGGGCAACTGCTGGCAAGGGCTGGTGAAAAACCGCACCAAGGCCGGCGACTACTACTGGGTAGACGCTTTTGTCGTACCGGTACTGGAAGGCGACAATATCACTGGCTATATGTCGGTACGCACCCCGGCCAGCCGGGCCGATATCCAGCAAGCCGAGCAAACCTACGCTGCCATTCGCGCGGGTAAACGCTGGCAAAAGCCCCCGAAAACAGGCCGTATCATGGTGTGGTTCCGCCCGCTGTACGTCACCCTGATGACGCTGATGGTCGTCCTGGCTGGCCTGACCCACCCGGACAACAGCGGCCTGCTGATCAGTGCGCTAGGCATGCTGGCGACGGGCGCATGGCTATGGGTGGAACGCCAGCGCAAGCAACAACAACAAGCGCTGCTACACGCCTGTCGCAACATTGCCCAGGGCAAGCTGACCAACCCGCTGAGCATCCACCGGGCCGGCGACCAGGGCAAGATAGAAACGGCGCTGGCCTATATGCAGGTCAACCTGAAAGTCATGCTGGATAACCTGCAAATGTCGGCACAGCAGCAAACGTGCAATACCCAGCATGTACAAGTGGCGGTCAGCGAGCTGCTGGGGCATATCGATGACAGCACCACGGCCGTGACCCAGATGGGCGCGGCGGTAGAAGAGCTCTCCACATCTATAGAACAAGTCGCCGCCCATGCCGAACACACCGCACGGCTAAGCCAGCACACCCGAGAAGACCTGCAGCAAAGTGTGGCGCAGATGGCCAGCTCGCAGCACCGTAACCAGGCCGCCGCACACGCTGTGGAAGAAGCACAGAACACCATTCGTGCGCTATCCAGTGCCATTGGCAGCATTTCCCAGGTAACACAAACCATCCACGATATTGCCGACCAGACCAACCTGCTGGCCCTGAATGCCGCCATCGAAGCAGCACGCGCAGGCGAAAGCGGCCGCGGCTTTGCCGTGGTGGCGGACGAAGTACGCAAGCTGGCCGAACGCACCAGCCTGAGCACCGACGAAATCAAACACCTGGTCAGCAATGTCCAGCAGGCCGCCAAAGGCACGGTAGACGCCATCGCGGCCATCACCCAGGAAACCAAAGCAGGCGTAGAAACCGTGCAGCACACCCAAGCCAGGCTGGGCACCCTGCAGCAAAGCTCGGGGGACATGAACATGATGATGCAGGAGATTGCCGTGACCAACGCCCAGCAGTCCGCCACCGCCAGCCACCTGGCTGAACGCATGGCACTGATTTCGGCCCGATTCGACGCCTCTACCGAACAAATCGCCACCGCCAGGCTCGCCATTGCCGGCCTGGCCAATGAGGCTGCCCAAGTCGCCACCCTGGCCGGCGCCTTTGAGGTAGAAAAACGCTAAGACGCCGCCCGGCAATCATGCTGTTACAGACACAGGCTTGCCGGGGAAAGCACAGGCGGCGATACTCCGTTTTTTAGCCGACTGCGCCCCATGAAACACACCGTGCTTTTTGTTGAGGACGACGCCGAGCTGGCCGCGCTGATGCGCGACTTTCTGGCGCGCCACGATCTGGACGTGATCATCGAGCCACGCGGGGACACCGCGCTGGATGCCGTTGCCCGCGTGCAGCCCGCACTCATCCTGCTGGATATCATGCTGCCCGGCAAAGACGGCCTGACCCTGTGCCGCGAGCTGCGGCCAACCTTCCACGGCCCCATCGTGATGCTGACCTCGCTGGATAGCGACATGAACCATATCCTGGGGCTGGAGCTGGGTGCCAACGACTACATCCTCAAAACCACCCCGCCCGCCGTGGTGGCCGCCCGCCTGCGCGCCCAGCTGCGCCAGCACCAGCCTGCCAGCCCAGCCAGCGCGGCACCGGCCAGCCAGCCACAGCACCTGACATTTGGCACGCTGGTCATTGATGAGCCCTGCCGCGAAGTGCTGCTGGATGGCGAACGCATCGCGCTGTCCACCTCTGATTTTGATTTGCTGTGGCAGCTGGCCAGCCACGCTGGCGAAGTGCAAGACCGCGATACCCTGCTACGCGTGATGCGCGGCCTGAGCTACGATGGCCTGGACCGCAGCATCGACATTGCCGTTTCGCGCCTGCGCAAAAAACTGGGCGATGACCCGCTGGCCCCCCAGCGCATCAAGACCGTACGTAACAAAGGCTACCTGTTCTCGCCTGCGGGCTGGTAAACCATGCGCAAACTGTTTATCCAGTTTTACCTGTTGCTGATTTTCAGTTTTCTGGTGGCCGTGTCGCTGGCCGGCCTGGTGTACAAGGAGGTCGCCGAAAAAGCCGGCGACCGCGCGCTGGCCGACCTACTGAAAACCACGCTGACGTTGATCGAGCACACGCTGGATGGCGTGCCGCAGCAGCAATGGCCGGCAGAGCTGGCCAAGCTGGACCACGAGCTGGATTTCAACGTGGCCCTGCAGCCGCTACAAAGCCTGCCGCTGGACGCACAATCCATGCAGGCCCTGGTACGCGGCGATATCGTGATGCTGGAAGACGACCTGACCTATCTGCAGCGGGTCAAACAGTCGCCCTACGCCCTGGTGGCCGGGCCCATGAGCTACCTGGTGTTCATGCACGAGCTCAAATGGCTGGACTACGCGCTGCTCACCATGATCGGCCTATCGCTAGCCATACCGGTACTGCTATGGATGCGGCCACACTGGAGCGAGCTGGTACAGCTGGAAAACGCGGCCAAACAGCTCAGCCAGGGACAGTTTCAGGCGCGCGTCAGCCTGGCGCCTGCCTCTGGCCTGCAGCCGCTGGCGCGTGGCTTCAACCATATGGCCGAAAGCGTGGAGCGGCTACTGGAAAGCAAGCAAACCCTGATCAATGCGGTAGCCCACGAGCTGCGCACACCACTGGCGCGGCTACGCTACCGCCTGGCGCTGCTGGACGTGGATGCGGCCAACCCGGTACACGACGGCATAGAGCGCGACCTGAGCAGCATCGGCTCGCTGATTGACGAGCTGCTGCTACACGCCCGCCTAGGCCGCCCCGACTTGCCCATGCAGCCGGTCACCCTGCCCGCCCACGCCTGGCTGCGCCAGCGCCTGGACGACCTGAGCAGCCACCACCCACAGCTGCGGGTAAGGCTGCGGGTATGCCAGGACAGCCTGCACGGCGACCCTACCCTACTGGCACGCGCGCTGGATAACCTGCTGAACAATGCGGCCAACTATGGCCGCGGCGAGATCGAGCTGGGGTTTCAGGTGCAACATGGCGAGCAGCAGCTCAGCGTGGCGGATAACGGGCACGGTATTGCGGCGGCCGACCGTAGCCGCGTGCTGGAGCCGTTTGTGCGGCTAGACCCCAGCCGCGATAAAAACCAGGCGGGCTATGGCCTGGGCCTGGCCATCGTGCAGCAGATCATGCTGGCCCACCATGGCCAGATCCGCATCGATGACAGCACGCTAGGCGGGGCGCGCTTTACCTTGAGCTGGCCTGAGCAACAAAGCGATACAACGATGAACAATTCATAACAGACAAGCAGCCTGCAGCTACCTAACATGGCGCCAAGCGTTGAACCCAACGTATACACCCTATTTTGCAAAGGATTTCACCATGAAAAAACTGACTCTGGTTGCTGCTGGTCTGGCTTTCGCTGTTGCTGCTTCCGCTGGTTTCGCTGCTGATGCCAAGAAGCCTGCTGCTTCCGCACCTGCTGCTGAAAAGAAAGTAGAAAAGAAGGCTGAAAAGAAAGCCGAGAAAAAAGTTGTCAAGGCTAAAAAAGCCGCTTCCGCTGCCAAGTAATCCGGCTGCAGGATAGAAAAAGGGCACCGCTTGGTGCCCTTTTTTCATGATGGCGGCGTTGCCCGCCAAGGTTGGCCGCACGCGCCTGGCTAGCTTGCCAGCGCTTGCTTTTGCAGGGCTACCAGCTCGCCAATACCTTTTTCGGCCAGCGCCATCAGCGCGTTCATCTCGTCACGGCTAAACGGCGCACCTTCTGCCGTGCCCTGTACCTCGATAAAACGGCCATCGCCAGTCATCACCACATTCATATCGGTTTCGCAGCCGGAATCCTCGATATAGTCCAGGTCCAGCACCGGCTGGCCAGCCACTACCCCCACCGAGATGGCTGCCACGTGGTCACGCAAGGGGCATTCTGTCAGCTTGCCTGCGGCCAGCAGCCCGGCAATGGCATCGGCCAGCGCCACGAAGGCACCGGTAATGCTGGCGGTACGGGTGCCACCATCGGCCTGAATCACATCGCAGTCGATCAGGATCTGGCGCTCGCCCAGCTTTTGCAGATCTACCACCGCGCGCAGGCTACGGCCAATCAGGCGCTGGATTTCCTGCGTGCGGCCAGACTGCTTGCCACTGGCGGCTTCGCGGCGCATGCGGCTGCCGGTAGAGCGTGGCAGCATGCCGTACTCTGCCGTTACCCAGCCCTGACCTTTGCCTTTAAGGAATGATGGCACCGACTCTTCTACGCTGGCGGTGCAGATCACTTTGGTATCACCACACTCTATCAACACCGAGCCTTCGGCATGTTTGGTGTAGTGGCGGGTAAGACGGACGGTGCGCAGGGCATCTGCGGCGCGTTGGGATGGGCGCATGCGGTTTCTCGGGGTGCGTCAGAAAGCGGCATTCTAACGCAAAGCGCCAGCGGGCTGACGCCTGTCAGCCGCGGGGCAAGCCCTGGGTCAGCTCGCTGTCCATCAGGGTGGACTGCCAGGTTTGTTCTGCCTGGGTATCGGCCAGGGTTTCGCTATCAATGAAACCATCACGCCCGGGCACATACTGCTCGTCGGACAGTAGCTGCAAGGCAATGGCGCTCAGGTTATCGCTGTGCACGCCGGCGCGCTTGTCTGCCACGCTCAGCAAAGCCGGCACCACCATGGCGGGCAAGCGGCCAACAAAGGCGCGGGCGATTTCATCGTCGCGCAGCGGCCCCCACACGCCATCGGAACACAGCAGCAGCGTATCGCCGTTTGCCAGTGCCTGGGTGTCTGCCAGCTCGATATCCGGCTCGCCTATGGCGCCCAGGCAGTTGTAGATGCGGTTGCGGGCCGGGTGGTCGTGCGCGTCGGCCTCGTTCAGAAAGCCGGTATCGATCAGGCGCTGTACATGGCTATGGTCGCGGCTACGCCAGGCTACCTGGCCGTCGCGCAGTAGATAAAAGCGCGAATCACCGGCATGCGCCACCCAGGCCTCGCCATCCTGAATCACCGCTACCACCAGCGTGGTGCTGGGCACTTCGCTCATGCGGTGGCGAATGGCGTGGTCCAGTATGGCCTGGTGCGACTCTTGCCCGGCATTGAGCAAAAAGCGCCGCGGGTGCTGCAGCTTCGGCTTGGCAGCTTTTTTGAACAGCTCGCTAAATACGTCTACGGCAATCTGCGCCGCCACCTCGCCATGGGCGTGGCCACCCATGCCATCGGCCAGTACCAATAGCTGGGCTTGCTGGGTACAGACTACCCCGATGCGGTCTTCGTTATAGGGGCGGCTACCTACCCGGGTATCTACCGCAATGGCAAACTTCATGCTTATCGCCCTATCAGCCGGCCAAACCAGGCGGCTACGCCGCGCGGTGGCTCGGGTGTAACATAGTTTTTGTCACGCAGCCGCTTTTGCATTTCGCTCAGGCTGGCCAGGCGGGTGAGCGGGTCCAGCCCCAGGCACTCGTCTACCAGTGCCAGCAGGGCGGGCGAATAGTAGCGGGCAAACGCCTTGCTGGCCGGCACGACTTTGTCCTGTTTCAGGCGCTGGTCGGCAGACTGCAGCTTGTCCCCGCCCATGGCCACGTACATGCAGGCCCCCAGCGCATAGATATCCGTCCACGGCCCCAGCTTGGCCTGGGCATCGTACTGCTCGGGCGCCGCGTAGCCGGGGGTAAACATGCTGGCCAGGTGTTGCGCCCGGCCCAGCGTCTGCCGTGCGGCACCAAAGTCCAGCAACACCGGCGTGCCGTTACGGCGCAGGTATATGTTGGCCGGCTTGATATCCAGGTGCAGCAGATGCTGCAGGTGCACCTCGCGCAGGCCGCCTATCAGCTCGGCAAACAAGCGGCGCAGGCGCGGCTCGGCCAGGCCCTTGGGTGACAGCTCGATTTCCTTGGCCAGCGGTCTGCCTTCGGTATAGTCCATCACCATGTAGACCGTCTGGTTGGCACGAAAGAAGTTCGTCACCCGCACGATATTGGGGTGTTGAATGGCGGCCAGAATGCGCGCCTCTTCAAAGAAACACTTCAACCCCAGCTTGAACGCCTCCCGGTCCAGCTCGTTCAGTACAGTGACATCGGTCTGCCCGCGCCGCCCGGTCATGGAAAGCGGCAGGTATTCCTTAATAGCGTATTTGCGGTCGTACTGGTCCAGTGCCAGGTAAACCTCGCTAAAGCCGCCGGAACTCAGGCTGCGCACCACGGTGTAGTCTTCCAGCCGGGTACCTACCGGCAGTGCTCGCTGCTTGGATTGCGTAGTGTCCATTGTTATAGTGTGCCAGCCTCTGGATCGATAGAACGATCCGGGGTCTGTTTCCAATTATTCATTCTGTTTCGGGAGCCCCCATGATTTTAAGCATGACAGGCTTTGCCTCTACCACCCGCGAGTTTCCGGGTGGCCTGTTGTCGATCGAGCTGCGTGCGGTCAATCACCGCTATCTTGACGTGCAAATGCGCCTGCCGGAAGAGCTGCGCATTATCGAACCACAATTGCGCGAGCTGATCGGCGGCCGCGTGACCCGCGGTAAAGTGGAATGCCGCATCGGCCTGAACCAGACCGACAATGATACCCCACAGCTGGAGCTGAACCGCGACACCGTACAACGCCTGCTGGCAGTCAGCGCCGAAGTACGCGAGCTAGCCCCGCAAGTACGCGACCTGGGCATGGGCGAGCTGCTGCGCTGGCCTGGCGTGCTCAAATCGAACTCGCTGGCGCCGGAAGTGCTGCACCAGCTGTGCCTGGAAGGCCTGAACGCCGTACTGGGCGACTTCCGCGATACCCGCGGGCGCGAGGGCAGCAAACTGGCCCAGGTACTGCAAGACCGGATCAGCGGTATGGACCGCATTATCGCAGACGTCAAACCACGCCTGCCGGTGATTCTGGAAGCTTACCGCACCAGGTTGGCCGCACGCCTGCAAGAAGCACTGGGCAATGTAGACGACGATCGCATCAAGCAGGAATTTGCCCTGTTTGCCCAGAAGATCGATGTAGACGAAGAGCTGGAACGCCTGACGACCCACCTGGCGGAAGTACGCCGCATCCTGAAAACCGGTGGCCAGGTTGGCAAACGCCTGGACTTCCTGATGCAAGAGCTGAACCGCGAAGCCAATACGCTAGGCTCCAAATCGGTTTCCACCGAAACCACCCAGGCCTCGGTAGAGCTGAAAGTGCTGATAGAACAGATGCGCGAGCAGATCCAGAACGTGGAATAAGCCTGCCCCGCAGCGCAAGCAATACCGCAAGATGCCGCCCGGTAACCGTACCGGGCGGCATCTTGCTTTGATACGTCTGGCAGCACACTGCGGGCAGGCATTCCACTCGCACAAAAATTTTCTAAAGTTTGGCCGGGGCTGGACCGATAAGGGTACATAGCCTGCAGCACTACACAGTGCCAAGCAGATAAGGAAATCAAAATTAAGTTGTAAGTGAGGAAATCATGCCAATCATCGTAAACAGCAACATTGCATCCCTGAATGCCCAGCGCAACCTGAACCAATCGAACACTGCACTGGCTACCTCCCTGCAGCGCCTGTCTTCCGGCCTGCGAGTGAACTCCGCCAAAGACGATGCCGCCGGTCTGGCCGTTGCAGAAGGCATTACCTCCCAGGTTCGCGGTAACCAGCAAGGTGTACGTAACGCCTACGATGGTATCTCGATGGCACAAACGGCCGAAGGCGCACTGGGCCAGATTACCAACAACTTGCAGCGTATCCGTGAACTGGCCACCCAGGCATCCAACGCTTCGGTTTCCAGCACCAACCGCTCGCAGCTGCAAAAAGAAACCGACCAGCTGACTCAGGAAATTGCCCGTATCGTGCAAACCACCGAGTTCAACGGCGCCCAGCTGCTGACCGGCTCCGGCACCGCAGGCTTTACCTTCCAGGTGGGTTCGCAAGGCTCGGCTAACTTCCAGATCAGCACAGCCAGCGGTATCGATATGACTACGTCGGCCAGCGGTGGTATTGCCTTTGCTGCAGCCAGTGCGGTAACGGGCACAGGCGCAGTAGACATCACCACCCAAGCAAATGCTTCTGCCGCGCTGAACTCGCTGGATACGGCCATCAGCAACGTAACCAACGTGCGTGCCACCTTCGGTGCGGTACAAAACCGCTTCGAGGCGGTGATTGCCAACACACAAAACTATATCGAGAACCTGAGCGCGTCGCGTAGCCGCATCATGGATGCCGACTTTGCCTCCGAAACGGCCATGATGACCCGTAACCAGATTCTGCAACAGGCTGGCACCTCGATTCTGGGCCAAGCCAACCAGGTACCCCAAGCCGCCCTGTCTCTGCTGCGCGGTTAATGAAAAATGGCTCATGCCCAGACATGAGCCAAGCAAGCAATACCTCACTTTGCCGGCCTTTGGCCGGCTTTTTTCATTTCTGACCGCCTTTTGCCATACCGCCGTCTCTTGTTTCCAGCTTCCCGCTTACCGATTTTTCAACACCTTCACGCATGACATATCGAAGCCGACGCCGAGTATAAAAAAAATCCTAAAGTTTGCTAAAGACACGACGATAAGCGCTATGACACCCCAGTTTTCTACTGGGTTAGTCAATAAAATAACGGAGATTAAAAATGCCTATCATCGTAAACAGCAACATAGCGTCTCTGAACGCTCAAAGGAACTTAAACCAGTCCAACTCGGCCTTGTCTACGTCCCTGCAACGCCTGTCTTCCGGTTTACGCGTAAACTCGGCAAAAGACGATGCAGCAGGCTTGGCCGTATCGGAAGGTTTGAACTCGCAAATTCGCGGTAACCAGCAAGGTGTACGTAACGCCTACGACGGTATCTCGGTAGCGCAAACTGCCGAAGGTGCACTGGGCCAGATTACCAACAACCTGCAACGTATCCGTGAGCTGGCTACCCAGGCATCCAACGCCTCGGTATCCAACACCAACCGCTCGCAGCTGCAAAAAGAAACCGACCAGCTGACTCAGGAGATTGCACGTATCGTGCAAACCACCGAGTTCAACGGCGCCCAGCTGCTGACCGGCTCCGGTACTGCTGGTTTTAACTTCCAGGTAGGTTCGCAAGGCTCGGCCAACTTCCAGATCAGCACTGCCAGCGGTATCGATATGACTACCTCGGCCAGTGGCGGCATCGCCTTTGCTGCTGCCAGTGCGGTAACAGGTACCGGCGCAGTAGACATCACCAGCCAGTCCAACGCTTCTGCCGCGCTGAACGCACTGGATACTGCCATCAGCAACGTCACCAACGTACGCGCTACCTTTGGTGCGATACAGAACCGTTTTGAAGCAGTGATCGCCAACACTCAGAACTATGTAGAAAACCTGAGTGCCTCGCGTAGCCGTATCGTGGATGCAGACTTTGCATCTGAAACCGCCACCCTCACGCGTAACCAGATTCTGCAACAGGCAGGTACGGCGATTCTGGGCCAGGCAAACACAGTGCCGCAGGCTGCACTGTCCCTGCTGCGCTAAGCAGTTTGGTAAAATGGTGGCCCCCTCTACAGCTATACTCTAGAGGGGGCGATCGCCTTGGAGGTATACATCATGCAGATTGGTGCAATGCCTAACTCTCAGCCGGTGGTGGCACTAAGCAGCCGCCAGCAGCAAGAGTTACCCGTACAGCTGTCCGCCGATGAGCGGCCGGCTGTCACACCCGAAACCACTAAAGCCGTTGCTGGCGTAGCCGATACAAAACAACAGGCTAACAGCAAAGATGCCAAAGAAAAGCCGCCCAGTGCCAGTGAGCTGGCGGACGCAATAAAAAAACTGAACGAGGCGGTAAAACTGTACAAAGGTGACCTGCAATTTACGGTGGATGAAGATACCCAATTGCAAGTCGTCAAGGTAGTAGACCGCGGCTCGAAAGAGCTGATACGGCAGATCCCCTCTCCCGAGGTCGTCCGTATTGCCAAGGCAATTGACGAATTCAGCAGCCTGTTCATACGGGATCAGGCCTGACACTTCATCACGCATGGAAGGTAAGACAGCATGGCATCC
Organism: Vogesella mureinivorans; assembly: GCF_007644035.1. Lineage (GTDB taxonomy): Bacteria > Pseudomonadota > Gammaproteobacteria > Burkholderiales > Chromobacteriaceae > Vogesella > Vogesella mureinivorans. The sequence goes on from NZ_VMTV02000663.1 coordinate 59,212, forward strand.
ATTACGACAGCTGGCAGCAACTTTGATGTACAGGGCCTGGTTTCCCAGCTGATGTCCCTGGAGCAGGCCCCGCTTACCGCCAGCAAGAAAAGACAGTCCGAGTACAACAACCAGCTCTCGTCCCTGGGCAAGCTGAAATCCACCCTGTCCGACTTTCAAACCAGCATGCGTGGCTTGCTGTCCGGTACGGCACTAAACGTGACCAAAGCGGAAAGCAGCGATAGCACCACCATCAAGGCCACCTCGGATTTCACCGCCTCGGCCGGTACCTACGTGATGAATGTCACCAGTCTGGCCTCGGCACAGACGCTGGCACTGTCATCGTACGCTGGTGGTAGCGGTGCCATTGCCTCGGCCACCACAGCACTGGGCAATACGGCAGGCAACCTGACCTTCAGCTTTGGCGATGGCAAAACCGGCACCGTTGCGCTGTCCGCAGGCGCTTCCCTGCAGGATATTTCATCCGCCATCAACTCCGCCGGCCTGGACGTAGCCGCCTCGGTAGTGAATAGCGGTGCCGAAGGTTACAAACTGGCACTCACCAGTAAAAACAGCGGTAACGCTGGCGCTTTTAGCCTGTCGGGTGGTGCAGCACTGGGCGTAGGTTTTCTGGATTTTGACCGTACCAGCAGCGATGCGGCCAACCTGGCCAAGCGCACCGCCGCCCCCAGTGATGCCGTCATGACCATCAACGGGGTCACGGTGACCGCTTCAAGCAACAAGGTCAGCGGCGTGATGACCGGGCTGGACGTGACGCTGTATAAAACCGGTGCCGCCACACTGACGGTGACACGGGACAACGACACCGTACTGAAGAACGTGCAGGCCTTTGTGGACGGTTACAATAAAATCGATGCCCAGGTCGACGAGATGTACAAACAGACCGGCTCAACCGTCACCGATGCCTCCGGCAAAACCATTGGCACCACCTCCCGCGTAGATGGCTCGGTACGCATGCTGATGCAGTCGCTCTCCAATGAACTGAATACCGGTATCAGCGGGCAGGACCTGTCCAGTGGCTTTGGCTTCATGAGCCAGATTGGTATCAGCCTGCAAAAAGACGGAACGCTGAAACTGGACAGTGAAGTCTTTAAAAAGGCGCTAGACAAAGACCCGGTGGCGGTAGCCAGAGTATTCAGCAACCCGAATGAAGATGGTTTCGCTGACCGGCTGAACAAAAAAGTCAGTGACATGCAGGGCACCGAAGGCATGCTGCAAATGCGTACCACCAGCCTGAACCAGCAGGTGCGCTACGAAACACAACGTCAGCAGCAGATACAGGCAGCGCTGGACGACAAACAAAAAGCCCTGCTGGGCCAATATTCACGCCTGGACGCAGCGCTGGCAAAAATGAAAACGCAAAGCAGCTACTTGTCAGCTGGTCTTTAATATCAGGCCACACCGAGGAAATTAAGTAATGAACCGACTGGCGCTACAGCAGCTCAACAAAGCCTATAAACAGGACGCTCTCGAGGCTTCGGTATATGGCGCAAGCCAGGTAGGGCTAATCGTCATGCTGTACGAAGGGGCGATTACCGCCCTGCAAAAAGCACAGCAGGAAATCGCACAAAACAATTACATCGAAAAAGGGCGCCTGATCGGCAAAGGCCTGGAAATCATCAACGGCCTGGATACGGTCCTGGATTTGAACAAGGGCGGGGAAGTGTCGGCCAACCTGCGCGAGCTGTACGTCTACATGAAACACAGACTGGGCGTAGCCAACAGCAAAAACGATGCAGATATCCTGCAGGAAATCATCAAGCTGCTGGACGAACTGCTGGGTGCCTGGCGCCAGCTGGATAAAATGCAAGGTGCCTCCCTGCGAGGGGGCAAAATCTGATGCCAGCCACCTCGTTGCAACAGGCGGCAGAAAGCTATGCCCACCTTACCAGCGAGATGATGGTGCTCTGCCAGGAAGGTGCATGGGAAGCCTGGCTCGTACTGGAAGAACAGCGCGGCGATATTTTCCAGCAACTACAACACCTGATGCAGACAAGCCCTATGCAAGAGCCAATCCGTGCCATATTAAAAGAGGCGCTGGCGCAAAATGATGCCATGCAGGTCATGGTGGCCGCACGCCACGAGGTACTGGCAGGGGAAATCAGTAATACCCGTCAGCAACAGAAAATCAGCAGCACTTACCGCTAGCAAGGGCCTTCCGCCGTGTCGCGGTAAGCACGCAGGAGCCAGCGATGAATACTACCGATTGGTTGTTGTTTTTGATTGTGGTGTTACAGTCCGGCATCGTTTTCTGGCTGTGGCGGCGTATTGACATGATCGAATCAGAGCGGCGGGTAGAGGCCAGTACCTTTGACCACCTGCAGCGCCAGATCAGTGCCATGCAACGCAGCCTGCAAGAAGCCTCGCAAGCCAAACCTGCCGCTGCCGCGCCACCACCCGCGCCCCCCGCCAGAACCGTATTACGCCAGCAGCCCCTGGCCACCACGGAGGGCGCTAGCCCTTACAACCAGGCGATCGAATTGTTCAAGCGTGGTTTTTCTACCGCCGACGTAGCAGAACGCTGCGGCATCTCCCGCAGTGAAGCCGAATTGATCCTTTCTCTTTACCGTAACAGCCCCACCGCATGATTTCGCCGTTGTTACCCGGCCTGTCCGGTACGCAAACCGGTGCTGCCGAGCTAGCCGGCAGCCCGCTTACGCCCGCCCAGGCCATCAAGCTTGGCCGGGAGCAAGGCCGTTTGCTGCTGGAAGCCAGCAGTACACCGGCCCGCATGCCCGCGCTGCAAAGCGGCGAAACCCTGCTGGCCCAGGTCAGCGAGCGGCTGCCCGATGGCAAGTTGGCCGCACAGATCAAAGGCGAGCCCTTTATCCTGACCGTGCCGCAAGATGGCAAAGTAGAAGGCGAGGCGCTACGCCTGCGGGTAGCCACCACACAGCCGCTGTCTTTTTTCCTGCTGGATGGCGACGACCTTAAACCCCCGCCCTCCCCGGCAGACCAGATCGCCGCCCGGCAGTCGCAGGCACTGGCCAACGCCATGCAGCTGGCCGCCAGCAGCGAAGGGGTGGCGCTGGAAACCCTGTCGCAGCCCACCGGTAAAATGCCGGCCTTCCAGACGGGCGAGTGGGTGATGGCCAAAGTAGCCGAGCGCTTGCCCGACGGCAGCGCGGCCGTACTGGTAAAAAATGCAGCCTTTACGCTGAAGGCGCCCGGTGATGGCCAGGCGCTGCGCGCCGACCCGCTATTGCTGCGCGTGCGCAGTACCGAGCCGGTGCTCAGCTTTCAGCAAGTGGACATGCCACAGGCGGCGGAAACCGACAAGTCGGCCGCTGTCACGTTCAGCACGGCGTCACGCTATTTATCCAGCCTGCTCACCGTTGCCGGTGGCAATCATGCGGCCAACCAGAGCCCTGGCGCGAGCCTGCTCACCCAGCTGCCACCCGGCATGGCGGGCCAGCTGGCCACCGGTAGCAGCCCGCTGGCCGCCACCATCAACAGCCAGCTGGCTGCCAGCCTGGCCGCTACCCCCCCCGCCCTGCACACCACGGCTGCCCACGCAGCACTGCTAGCCGACCCGGCCCAGCCCGCACAGGAAAGCGAAACCCGCCTGAAGGCCACCGTTGAAAAAAGCGGTGTGTTTTATGAGGCGCACCAAAAAGCCTGGGCCAATGGCCGCCTGTCGCTGGACGAGCTCAAGCAAGAGCCACAAGCCAGGCTGGCGAGTGCCCTGCCCCCCGAGCCCAGCGGCAAAAGCGCTGTCACGCAGGAAATCGGCCACCTGGTACAACGCCAGCTGGATACGCTGGAGCAAAAGCAGTTTGTCTTTACCGGCCAGGCCTGGCCCGGCCAGCTGGTGCAATGGCAGATCCAGCCGGAAGAGCCTGGCGAGCGTGAGGCGAACGGGCAGCAGGACATGCGCGCTTGGCATACCAACCTGGCTTTAAGCCTGCCGGCACTGGGCGGCTTGGCCGCACGTATCCGCATGGTAGGCAACCAGATCCAGCTCACTTTTGACACCGACAACCCCGAGGCTGCCGCCATGATTGAGCAGCACAGACAGCAGCTGGCAGGCTCCATGGAAGCCGCCGGGCTTGCTCTGGCCAGCTTGCAGGTAAGACATGAAACAGGCTCGCCTTGATCACCGCCGCTCGGCGGTAGCACTCAGCTATAAAGAAGGCGCCAACGCCCCGTCTGTGGTGGCCAAAGGCTACGGCCAGATGGCCGAGCGCATTATCGAGCAAGCCAAAGACGCTGGCGTGTTCGTGCACGACTCGCCCGAGCTGGTCAACCTGCTGATGCAGGTAGACCTGGATAGCCACATTCCGCCCGAGCTGTACCGTGCCGTGGCCGAAATCCTGGCCTTCGTTTATTTTCTGGAACAACAAGCCAAAGGCGAAAAAATCGACTTTGCCCAGTGGCTGGCCATGCGCCGGCCGCCTCCTCTTGCTGTGCAAACCAACTCTGGAGCCAATCAATGAAAGTGGGATATATCGGCCTGGGCATCATGGGCCGCCCGTGTGTCATCAACCTGTTAAAAGCCGGCTTTGATGTAACGGTCTGGGCACGCCGCCAGGCATCGGCCACGGCGCTGATCGATGGCGGGGCGCACTGGGCGCCCAGCGTGGCCGAGCTGGCCGCGCAAGTGGACGTGCTGATCAGTAATGTGTCGGATACCGCTGATGTCGAGCAGCTGCTGCTGGGCCCCGATGGTGTCGCCACCACCGCCAGGCCCGGCCTGGTGTGCGTGGACATGAGCACCATCTCGCCGATTGGCGCCCGCGATATCGCGCAAAGGTTGGCCGCAAGCGCTGTGACTTTCCTGGATTGCCCGGTATCCGGTGGTGAGGTCGGTGCCATCAATGGCACGCTCACCATCATGGTGGGCGGCGACGCCGCCGCGCTGGACAAGGTACGCCCGGTACTGGCGGCCATGGGGCAGACCATCACCCACATCGGTGATAGCGGTGCCGGCCAGGTCGCCAAGGCTTGTAACCAGATTGCCGTGGGTGTCGGCATTGCCGCAGTGGCCGAGGTGATGAAGCTGGCGCAGGCCTGCGGTGTGGACCCGGCACCGGTACGCCAGGCACTGCTGGGCGGCTTTGCCGGCAGCAAGGTGCTGGATGTGCATGGCCAGCGCATGATCGACGACAACTACGCCCCCGGCTTCAAAGCCAAGCTGCATCAGAAAGACATGGGGATCGTGCTGGATACCGCGCGCGAGCTGGGCATACGCCTGCCAGAGGCTGAACGCGTGGCCGGCCTGATTGGCCAGTTGGTCGCCCAGGGCGAGGGCGAGCTGGACTCGTCTGCCATTGCGCGGCTGATCTGGCAACAAAACTAGGCAGCACCACCAGGCGCACCATAAAAAAGAGCGGGAAACCCCGCTCTTTTTTGCATGCTAGCGACCTAGCAAAGCTTGCTGCCACTCTGCTATGTGGTCTTCCAGCCAGAAGTGGCGGTCAACCCAGCTACGCAGTGCACTACCTTGCTGTGCCGACCAATCCGGCTGTTGCAAGTGTTCGTCAATGGCGGCCACCCAGGCCTCTACCTGCCAGGCAACCCGGGTCACTGGCGGGTTGTCGGTACGGTAGGGGTAAACATCCGAGCACACTACCGGCCAGCCCAGCACACCGTACTCCAGCAAACGCAGATTACTCTTGCCAGCGTTAAAGGCATTGTCTTCCAGCGGTGCCAAAGCCAGGTCCAGATTCAGCGATGCCAGCTTGGCAGGGTATTCGCTATAACGTACCGGCTGGTGCTTTTCGGCAATCAGCTCGTCCACGCCTTCCGGCCACATACCCATGAACACCCACTCCACGCGATCGGCGGTACGGCGGATGACCTCGGCCAGAATACGCAAATCCCCCTTGTGCTGCTGCGCACCCACCCAGCCCACGCGTGGCTTGCTGCCCTGCCCGCGCTTGGACGATAGCTCGCCCCAGGTAGCGCGCGGCAGCCGGTTGGGCACCACACGGATATCCGGGTGCGCCCCTTGGTAGTAGTCCTTGATGAACTGGGTAGACACCACAATGCGGTCGGCCAGCTTGAAGGCCTGCTTCAGCCGTGTGCGCACATCACGGATATTGGCCTGGAAGTGCTTGTACACCGAGCTCTCTTCGGGGATCTCCGATAACAGGTCGTCCAGCGAAATGATCACTTTCAGTGCTGGCAAATACTTGCGGTATTGTTCCAGCGCAGTGATTTCATTGCGGTCCGCCGGGTTCTGCATATACAGGATATCAACGCCCAAACGCTGAATCTCCTGTACTGACAAAATCCGGCGCACGCCATCACCCATCGTGGTGCAATGCACCATACCCGACTCCACGAGTACGGTCACAGGCTGCTTCACGCGATAATCGGCGCTGGCACCACCTACGGTCAGTGCCAGGACTCTGGGGTGCTTGGTGGGGAAGTCCGGCCAGGCACCCATCACTGCACTATCGTCCGAGTACAGTGGCTGGGCCAGCATCAGAGCGCGGTTGTAGAAAGGATCCATGGACAGTTCCGGCAGATAGTGCTGACGTAGCCAGTCCACACCGTTCAGGAAATCGTTCTGTTCGCTATGCAGCAATGCCCAGTCTTCCTCCTGCCCATGCGAAATCAATGAGCCGTTGCGCTGGTGGTGAACCACAATCGACGCCGGGGCAAACAGCAGCTTGCCGCCCTCCCGGCGCAGGCGCAGCCCCCACTCCAGCATGGCCAGCTCGCCTACTCGCAAGATATCGTGGCGCAATGGCTGCGCTTGCAGTACGGCAGTAGGCAGCAATACGCAAGGCGAATGCACCGCTGCCACCTCGCGCATGGCGGTCAGGCGGTTCATATACCCGGCGTGGGTGATGCCTTCATTCGCGCTTTCCTGCTGGAACAACACATCGGCTTTGCTACCACCCAGAATCAGGCCGGCACACTGCAGCAAGCCGGTTTCCGGGAATACCAGCTTGGGCACCACGGCTACCGCGTCCGGCCAGGCGGCCAATGCCAGCAGCTCGTCTAGCCAGGCTGGCTGCACAAAATGTGTATCGTTGTGCGCCAACACCACGTAAGGGCTGCTGACTGCTGCCGCCAGGCAATTGAATACCTCGGCAGGCGACACATGGCGCTCGAAATGCACCAGGTTGAAACGCCCGGGCCAGCGGGCCGCCAATTGCTGGTAGTAGTCCAGCACGTCGGTATCGCGGCTGGCGCAGTCGCCCACCCACACGCTGAAATCGGCGTAGGCAGTTTTATCAAACAGCGAATCCAGGCATGGTTTGATGAACTCGAACGAGTCCACATTACTGATCAACACCGCCACCTGCGGCGCCTGGTATGGCAGGCGCAGTGCCAGCGACTCACCGTGCCCATGGCCAAGCTGTGGTGCCAGCCCCCGGCTAGCCAGGTACTGCGCAGGCGCGTGGCTATCTGCGTAGGGGTAGTGCCCGCGGCCAGATGGTAGCGCCAGCAACACGTCGGCCAGGTAGCGGACAGACTGCTCGCCGCCCTTGGCCAGCATGGCCAGGGCAAGCTCGCTCACGCTGGCCACCTCGGCCTGGGCCAGTAGCGGGCAGTAATACCATGCGGCGTCGCCAATATAGTGGTAGCTGCACAGGTACAGCGGGTTCAGGGCGTGGCGGCGATGGGTATTGACGGGCGCGGTATAGCGGCCATCCAGCGAATCGCTGTAAATCATGCTGGTGCCTGGCGCAGCGGCGGCGACTACCCTGGCCAGCGCATCCATGTCGAACTCGGTACCGGCCTCGAAGGCGCCAAGCCATTCGGCGCCCAGCTCTGCGGCCAACATCTGCAGCACGGCTACCCGTGTAGGCTCATCCAGCGAGGGGGCCACAAACCAGCCATATTGCTCGTCCGACTGGAACAGCGGGTCGTGGCATGGCTCGGTTGCCACACACACCAGCTGCCAGTGCCGGTAAAGCTGGCGGCTGAGGGAGTCCAGCGTATCGGCCAGGTTGGCCGCATTGCGCGGGTCTACCCATACCACCAGCAAGACTTTGGTTTGCACCGCGTTCAGCGTCAGGTGGCGGGCCAAGTCGTCTACATACGCATTCTGGAAGGTACGGTTATAAGGCTCGCGCACCAGACGGTGGTCATTTTCCAGCGGGATAGGCGCCTGCAAGCCTGGGTGGTAGCCAGCCAGTTTGGCTGCCAGGGTTGGCGGCAACACCTGGCGTATAACGTCTACCCATTGGTAAGCCTGGGATTCTTGCGTGGCGTACTGCAGCAGATACTCGTAAGACCCCAGCGCCAGTTGCTGACGATAGGCGGCATCTTCTATCAGGCGCTCCAGCGCGGCGGTCCAGCTGGCGGTGTCGTTATCCACCACCAGTGCCAGCCCTTTTTCTTTTGCCTCGCCATACGGTGTGACGTTGCTCAGGATGGATGCGGCCCCCACTGCGGTGTAATCCAGCCATTTCAGGTCGGATTTGGCGCGGTTGAATTCGCTGTCATCCAGCGGCCCCAGGCCGATATCGATACCAAAACGGCGGATAGCCGGCAGGTAGGCCGCATAGGTGACACCGGTGTCAATGACACGTACGTCGGCCTCGGTCTTGAAATCGACACGATTGCCACCAAAGAACACAAAGCGCACACGCTGCATGCCGTACTTGGTATTAATGGCGCGCAAGGCGGGCTCGATGATCTTCATATCCCAGCCGTGCGAGTTCGTACCGAAAAAGCCGATAGTGACCTTGTCTTTGGCTTCGCCTACAGCCAGCAGCTCTTTATAGCGTGCATAGGCCAGGCTGTTGGGGATAACGGTCACCGGGACACCGTAGCCTTGCAGCTTCTCGCCCAGATAGCGGGTACTGGCCACTACGGCCGAGCTGAACGGGATTTTTTCTTGCCAGTACCGTAGCAATGGTATGGGCTGAAACTGTTCATACTGCGGGTGGTAGGCGGGCAAGGCCGGGAGCCAGTCGTCTGTTTCAAAAATCCAGGGTTTGCCGCTGGCTAGCACTTTATCGACGTATTCGGCGTTTTTCTCGCCCAGGGCACCACGCTGAATGACCAGCAGGTCGCACCACGCCAGTAGCGTGTTGAAATCCGTTTCTTCCGGCCGGTGGCTGAATTGTTTGCGCCCCGGGTACAAAGCCACGTCCAGCCAGGGGGAGAGCTGCACCAGCGGGTCACCCAGACGGATATTGAAACTGGCGCCGTACAAGTAGTCGTGGTGAATAACACCTACCTTGAGCTTCTCGCCCGACACGTCGCCTTCCCCGGCGAACTCGGGTGGGCGCGACCGATGCGTTACATCTGGCAGCTGGCGCAGGGCATACTGTGCCGCCATCCGGCTTTGCACCAGGCCTTGGGTATGCGCGATGAAGTCTTGCAGCTCGCCTTGAAACTCGTCGATGGTTTGCTGGTACTTGCGGGCAACATTGGCGACAGTCGCTCTGGCTTTTTCCAGTTGCGCCGGATCATTCCCCCACGCTACCCCGTCGTCCCCCAGATAACTGTGCACCGGGGCCGACAGAAACAACGGGTTAGGCAGATACACGACCGGGCAGCCGCATAGCAGGGCTTCGAAGCAGGCGGTACTGTGCTCGTAGGTATACAGCACCTCGGCACCGCGATAGAGCTCGGCCAGTTGGGCAGGAGTACGCAATGGCACCCGGAATGAAATCTCGGTCGAGTCTGCCGTCAGCGGCAGGGGTTGGCCGCCGGCATTCAGAAAACGGCTGAACCATACCAGGCTGCCGCTGCGCTGCTCGTCACCACGGTTGTAATAGGTGCTGGTATCCAGCAGCGGTACCTGCAGCAGATTGGCGTGCCAGCCGGGGGGCACAATATCCCAGCCATGGGTATAAACCAGATCACGCGTGTGCCAACCCAGTTTGTCCAATGGTGTTTTCGTGAGAAAACCCGGGTGGTTCAGCAGGTAGCGCACCACATGACGGGCCTTCAGCGGGTTACCTGCCACCACTTCCGGGTAAATCACGACAGGCTCGACACCAGCAAGCTGATGGCGGGCAAGTATCTCTGGCGTAATGGGCGGGGTATCCAGCAGCTGCGATACACCCTGATTGTACATATACGCCTCGCAACCGGCCTGGTTCAGCTGGTGGCACAGGTAGTGCATGGCCCGCACACCGCCGGATGCCTCGTGAAAGTCAGGGGCAACAATATAGTACGGCGCGTTGCCGGGCTTAGCTTGAATGAGGGGCTGGGTCATGTTTGCACTGAAAAAATTGAGAGATCTGGCTGCAGACGTAGTGCACCTGGCTAGCAGACATGCCGGGGAACAGCGGTAGCCGCAACAAGCTGCTGGCTACCCGGTCTGTATGGGGCAAATCGCCATGGGCGCGGCCAAACTGGCGGCCCGCCGGCGCGCTATGCAGGGGGATATAGTGAAACACGGCAGAAACGGCCCGCTGCGCCAGATACTGGATCAGGCAGGTACGCTGGCCCGCATCCGGCAGCATGATATGGAAAATATGCGCGTTTTCGCCGGCTGCGGGCAGCGGCTCGGCCAGCTCGATATACCCTGCCTGGGCCAACGGCAGCAATAGCTGGCGGTACAAGGCCCAGTGGCCACGACGTACCTGGTTTATCTGTTCTGCCTGCTCTAGCTGGGCATACAGAAAGGCGGCAATCAGCTCACCGGGCAAATACGACGAGCCCACATCTACCCAGGTGTATTTGTCCACCAGGCCCTCAAAGAAAGCCTTGCGGTTGGTCCCCTTTTGCCAGATGACATCGGCACGCTCAAAAAAAGCCGGGTTATTCACCAGCAGTGCCCCGCCCTCGCCGCTGATCACGTTCTTGGTTTCGTGAAAGCTCAGGCAGCCCAGATCACCGATGGTGCCCAGCTTCTTCCCCTTGTATTCAGTGAGGATGGCTTGCGCGGCGTCTTCTATCAGCAGCAAACCATGCTGCTGGCACAGTGCCTGGATAGCATCCATATCACACGGGTGGCCGGCATAATGCACCACGACAATGGCGCGGGTACGCGGTGTGATGGCTGCTCGTATTTCGTGCGGGTCAATATTCAGGCTATGCGGGTCGATGTCGACAAAAACAGGGGTCGCACCGCGTAATACAAAAGCATTGGCTGTGGAAACAAAGGTAAACGACGGCATGATGACTTCGTCGCCCGGCCCCACACCAGACAGGATGGCGGCCATTTCCAGTGCTGCGGTACAAGAGTGCGTGAGCATGGCCTTTGGCGTGCCCAGCTGGTTTTCCAGCCAGGCCTGGCATTTGCGCGTAAAGGCGCCATCACCCGACAACGAGGCGCTATCCAGCACCTGTTGCAGGTAGGCGAGCTCGCTACCACTGATGTGCGGTTTGCCAAATGGTATTTTTTCCATACAGTCCTTTACCGGCGCCTGAAAATGCCAAACACCTTATAGCCCATATCCTGTGCCCACAGGCCTTCTGCCGTTAGCTGTGGCGTCTCATTCGATAACGTAGCCCATGCATTACGCACAATATCATCATCGTATGCCAGGATGCGGTCCAGTTCGCTGATATAGGTTTCCAGGTGCAAGCAGGCGAAGCCCTCCTCCTCCAGCAGCCCTTGCAGCGTGCGGGGGGTAAAATAGCTCCAGTGGCCATGACAATAGTTATTGTTTTTCTGCTGCTCGATAGCCAGCAGCAAGCTGCGCTGATTGGGTACTTGCACCAGCAATAGCCCATCCTGCTTGAGGCAGGCCGTCATCTGCTGCAGCGACTGCCGTGGCGAGGGCAGGTGCTCCAGCACATCAAACAGCGCCACGGCGTCCATCGCCGGCCAGTGCGCCGGCAAGTCTTGCGGGAAGCTGCCGTGCACCACCTGCAAGCCCTTTTCCAGGCAGCTTTGCACTGCGGTTTCGCCCAGCTCGATACCGTAGGTCTGCCAGGCTTGCCTGCGCGCCTGCTCCAGCAGCGTGCCGTTTGAGCAGCCTACGTCCAGCAGGGTGGCGGGCGGGCTGAACTGCGCCAGGCGGCCAACCACGTACTCTGCTTTTTTCTGTTCCAGAAAACGGTAGGCTTCGTTTACCTTTAACGCCTGGTTTGCCTGGCTGGACTGGCTCTGCCGGTAACGCGCCTGTTCGGCCCCCGGTAACAGCACATCGCGGCTATAGACAAAACCACAGCCTGCGCACGCCATGATATGCATGCCGTGCGCCCTGAATAGCTGGCGTGCGTTGGCCGCAGGGTGGTCACACAAGGGGCAATCCCGGGTGTAGGCGACACCTGGCAAAAACTCGCCATCGGCCGCCAGCAAACCACTAAAGTCGGCCTGCTCGGCCTGGCGCAATGCCTGGTTTGCCTGCTGCAGGGCCTGGCGAACCCAGGGGTAGCTGGCGGCGTCAAAATCTGCCCGGTTCATCAGGCTCAACCCTGCAAGCTATCGAGCACCGCCGCCAGCTCGGCCAGGGTCAGCTGGGCCAGCTGGTCGGTGTCGACTGCCGAAAAATCAGTAAAGCGCTCGTCGCAGGCAATCAGGAAGCCCACCACGGCAAAAGAATCCACCTGGGCAAAAACGGGCTTGTCTGCCAGCAGGCTTACCGCGCTTTCTTCCTGGAAAAAAGCGGCAATCCATTGCGCGTTATCCATCATGCCTCCCCCTTGCCGACATTCACCATCTTGATACCCATGCTGACGTAAGCCCTGCCAGCGGGGATGGCACCGCTTACCACGCAGCCCACGCCAAAATTGCACCCCTCACCAATATCCGCCCCGGGCAGCACCACACACTGCGCCCCCAGAATGGTGTAGCGCCCCAGGGTGATGTCGCCGCATACCTTGTCGCGCGGGCCAGCTTGCGCCCGGCTGTAATCGTCACTCTTGGTAAACAGGCTGACATGGGTAGACATACCGGCGCCATGACCCAGGCGGATACGCCCGCCGGTGCCACCCAGAAAACAGAATGGCGAAACATGCACGTCGTCCCCCAGCTCGATTTGGCCGGTGAGGATGGCAAAGTCATCAATGCGGACACGGTGACCCAGGCTACCTTCAATCGCGTACAGGCGCGCCAGCGGCGACACTTTCACGTCGTCGCCCACCTGGCTGAAGCCCAGCGCCAGCAGGGCCTCTTTCGTCAGATAGCTCATATCAGATGAACAGGTCAAAGTCAGAAATCGGCTCGACCATTTCACCGGCGGCCATTTTTTCCAGCAGCAGGTTGGATTCATGGCGAATGCAGTGGAAGGTGCAGTGCTTGGCCGGGTCTACCCGCTCCATCACCTTGTTGCGGCGGTCGCCTTTCCACAACTCTTCCAGCGAGACTTTGGCAATATCGCCAATACGCATATTGAGGTTGCCGCGGTGATACGGGCAGACATAGGCACCGCTGGGGGTAATGACGGTGCGTAGCTCGGCGGTGAGGCAGCGGTTATAGGGCTTGATCTGGACGCCCACACCATTGAGCGCTTCTTCCAGCGTGAAGGGGGCAATGATCTTGAAGTGATCATCGGCCAGCTCGCGAATCTTCTTCAGCTGTGCATTCACCAGCTCGACCACGCTCTTATCCTGCTGCTGCAGGAAGTGCATCATGTCGAATGCTGGTTTGACTTCGAAATAGTCACAGCCGATTTCCTTGGCCAGCACCGCGGCCTTTTCGATATCGACTGCATTGGTGCTCTGGATGCTGCCATCCGTGTTGTACTTGGTCAGCAGCAAGAAGGAATAGCCCAGCAAACCACGCTTGTTGGCCGCCATCTTGCGCATATTGTCGATCACCAGCGGGAACTGTGATTTGCCGCTGGCGTGCGGGCGGAACTCGGAAAACACGTCTTCGCTGCCCGCATCCACCGACACGCGCAGCCAGTCTGTCATCTGGGTGCACTCGTCCATATAACGGTGCATCAAGGTACCGTTCGTGGTCACCCCCACCTTGATGCCGCTTTGATGCAGCGCACGCACCAGCTCGCCAAACTTGGGGTGCGCCATGGGCTCGCCGCCACCGATCAGCACCACGGCACGCACGCCATGCTGGGCAAACTCTTGCGCCAGCCGCAGCAGGCGCTCGCCATCGATGCCGCCCTGGTTCAGCAGGTTGGCGCTGATGCAGTCGTGGCAAGCCAGGTTGCAGGCGGTGGTTGGGTCCAGCTCCACCACGAAAGGGGCGGTATTACTTTTATTCCACAGGAAGCGCTGAATGTATTCCTGCACGGTTTCCTGCTTCAGTTTTTCCACCAGGGAAAGCGGACGGGATATCTGGCTCATAAGCGTATTCTTCCAATTCAATCCAATGAGGGGGTCAGCCAATCAGCACAGACTTGGGCACACAATAAGCGGACAGACCCTGCAGCCCGCATTCGCGCCCCAAGCCCGACGCGCCAAAACCACCAACCGGCAAGCCGCCCACCCACTGCGTGGGGTCGGCGTTGATCCATATACGGCCCACGCGTACCTGCCGGGCCAGCTGCATGGCCTGCGTCAGGTTGGCCGACCACACATACAAGGCCAGGCCGTGCTCGCTTTGCTGCAAAGCAGACACAAACTGCGCCTGGGGCACCCTGGCAATGGTCAGCACGGGGCCGAAGATTTCCTGATGAAACAGCGGGCTGTCCGGGTGGCAGCCATCCAGCAGTACCGGCCCGAAAAACTGCCCGTCGCCCGGCACCTGGCTCACCGGTACACGCTGCCAGCCGGCAGACTCGGCCTGGTCAACATAGGCAGCCAGCTGCTGGCGGTGCGCCAGGGTAATCATGGGTTGCAGCGGGTTGGCCGCCAGGTGCTCGGCCATGGCCTGCGGCAAGCTGGCCAGCAGCGCATCGGCCACCGCCGGGTCCACCAGTACGCGGTTGCCGGCAATGCAGGCTTGGCCACCGTTACGCAACAGCCCGGCGGCAATCGCACGCGCTGCTACAGCTATATCGGCATCGGCGGCCACCAGTACATAGTTATTTCCACCCAGCTCGCCGGCAAAGCGCTTGCCATGCAGGGCGGCAGCTTGTTCGATGATGCGGCCAACCCGGGTAGAACCGACAAAAGCCACCATGCGGATAGCCGGGTGGCTCACCAGTGCCTCGCCGACCTCGGGGCCCTGGCCGTAGACAAACTGCACCGTGTGCTCGGGCAACAGACTGGCCAGCAGCTCGGCCAACAACGGCAAGGCCCCGACCGCCAGCTCGGATGGCTTCACCACCACACTGCAGCCGGCGGCCAGCGCAAACGGCAGGCGTTCGGCCACGGTAATCAGCGGGTAATTCCACGGTACGATCAGCGCGACCGGGCCAATCGGCTCGTCCAGCGTCAGCGCCATGCCCCCGGCACGGGCCTGGGTGTGGTTTTCCCCCTGCCGGGTCAGTGCCAGGGCGGCGGCGTATTCCCATAAGGCAATGGCGCCGTCCACTTCTTGCCAGGCCGCGGCCAGCGGTTTGCCGGTATCGGCCGCCTCTGCCTGGGCAAAGGCCTGCTGTTGCTGGCGCATGGCAGCGGCCACGGCCTGTAATGCGCCCGCACGCTGTACGGTGGTGGTGTGGCGCCAGTGCGTATCCCATGCAGCTGCAGACTGCTGCGCCACGCGGCCAACGTTGGCCGCATCGCTCAAGGGGTAGCCCCCCAGCGGGTGGCCGGTGCGCGGGTCGTGCGTATAGAGCAGCGCGGAGCTCATTGGCACTCCGTGTAGCGGATCAGCCGTTTCATCGGCTTGCCGGATGCAGTACGGGGCACCTCGTCCACGCGCACGATATGCTCGGGGCGCAGCGCTTGCGGCAGGCTGTCGTTCATCAGCCGCATCAGCTTTTCGCGCACTTGCGCCTCGTCCTGCGGGTTATCGATGGTAAAGAACAGGTCGTAGGTTTCGCCCCAGAACACGTCCGGCTTGCCCACGGCGTAGCATTCCACGCAGTAACCGCTGCCCTGCACGATTTCTTCGATTTCCACCAGGTGAATGTTCTCGCCGCCTTTTTTGATTACGTCTTTCTTGCGGCCGTGGATGATCAGCTCGTCACCGGCCAGCGTGGCCAGATCACCGCTGCAGAAAGGCTGGGCCGGGTCGAAACGGTCGATACCGCCCGACGGGTTCAGATAACCCAGCGCCATGTAAGGCGTGCTGACCAGCAGCTCGCCATCCTCTGCCGCCAGGCTGACCTGCACACCTGGCATGACCTGGCCTACCGAGAAATCTGCACTGTGCGCATCGCCCACGGTAAACGACCCGCCCAGCTCGGTAATGCCAAAGCAGGGGTAAACGGTGGCGCCACATTGCTGCTGGAAAGCTTGCCGAATGGCCGGGTACAGGATGGAGCTGGTGGAGATCACGCGTGCGTGCTGCAGCAGGCCGGCGGTATCCGGGAAAAAGCGCAGGGTCTTGCTGAGCGACGCCATCATGGTGGGCGACAGGTAAACAATGTCCGGCTGTTGCGCGCGAATGGTTTGCCAGAACTGGCCCATCTGCTTGGCGGTAAAGCGCTCCCCTACCCAGATGCGGCCACCGGTCATGAACGGGCAGGCAAACAGGTTGAACAGGCCGGCGTTATAGAACATGGGCCAGTTATGCAGTGTCAGCGCACCGGCCTGCTTGCCGGCATGCTGGGCGAACCGGGCCGCGCCCTGAAAGAAACGGCCAAACGACTGCACGATGCCCTTGGGCATGCCGGTGGTGCCGGACGAGAAAACGATCAGGAAAGGGTCATCCAGCTCGCCCTGGTGGCAGTAGTCGGGCAAGGTATCATCCAGCGCATACGCCAGCTGCGAATAGGCAGTAATGGTGTAGCTGGCATTCACCAGCTGTTTGACCTTATTGAGCTGCTGGATACTGGCCGCCGGGTCTACCGGGCACATCACCATGCCACCCAGTGCCAGTGCCATGACCAGCTCCAGGTATTCGGTACGGTTTTCCAGGCTGACCACCACGTGGTCGCCACGGCGCACGCCACGGTCGATCAGGAAGTTCAGCAAGCGCACGGCATTGCCGTAAAACTGGCGATAGGTAAGCGCCCCCTTGGCAGATTGCACAAAGGGTTGGTCATGGTACTGGGCTACGATATCCAGCAGCAGATCCGTACGAACGGCCATCTACTTTATCCTCTCATCACGCGGGCATCGGTTCAGATGCAGAAGGCTTTCAACAGGTTGGCAACGTCTTGCGTGCTCCTGGCGATAATGTCCGGGGAAAAATCCTGCTCGGCACCCTGGCGGCCCTGCGACGCCGCGCGGTTGGTCACAATGCACAAGGCGGCATAGTCCAGCGCCAGCTCGGCAGCCAGCGCCGCCTCCGGCATACCGGTCATCCCTACTATATCGGCACCATCGCGCTCAAGCTTACGGATTTCTGCCACACTTTCCAGCCGGGGCCCTTGTGTGCAGGCATAGACGCCCGAGCTGATCACGTTCAAGCCGGCCCCCGCGGCCGCCAACAGCAAACGCTGGCGCAGTGCCGGGTGGTAAGGCTCGCTGAAATCGATATGGCGCATGGCATGCTCTGCACCTTCGAACAGGGTGTGCTTGCGGCCATAGGTATAGTCCAGCACATCGTGTGGCAGTACCAGGCTGCCGGTGTGCATATCGGGGCGGATACCGCCCGCACTGCCGATGGCAATCACTTCACGCGCACCGACATGGCGCAAGGCCCACAAATTGGCGCGGTAGTTGATTTCGTGCGGGGCAATGGAGTTGCCATAGCCATGCCGCGCCATGAACACGACGCTGCGCGCGCCCACATTGCCAAAAGTCAGGGCGCAAGATGGCTCGCCATACGGCGTGCGAACGATCTGGCGGTGGGTAACATCAAGAATGGGCAGGGAGACAAGACGACTTCCCCCGATGATGGCAAGCATGGCGTTCTCCTTATTATCCGTTTGCCCGCCTGAAATACGCTGGCCCTGGCGGGCAGCTAATCAGGGCAAGCAATCATGTGGCTCAGCTTGGTATTTTTCTTCAATAATTCTAATCCGAAGGCATGAAAAAGCCCACAGTATTTATGTTGTGGGCTTTGAGACCAGGTGCAAGCGGGGGCGGTAGCAAGAGAACGCCCACCCCCGTGTGACACATTACTTCAGCGCATGAATGGCCGGCAGGTTACGCCAGGCACCGCGTACGTCCATGCCGTAGCCGAACACATAACGATCCGGCACGTCCAGGCCCACGAAGTCGGACTTGATCGGCTTTTCCTTGCTGATCAGCTTATTGGCGAACACGCCGCTGTAGAAGGCTTTGGCGCCCATTTCCAGCACTTTGTCGCGAATCGCCGCCATGGTATGGCCTTCGTCCAGAATGTCATCCAGCACCAGGACCACGCGATCGCGCACGTCTTCTTTCGGTGCGGTTTTCCACACCAGCTCACCGCCCTGGGTTTTATCGCCGTAACGGGATACGTGCACGTAGTCAAAATCCAGCGGGAACAACAGGCGTGGCAACAGCTGGCCGGTGAACACCACCGCACCACCCATGACAGACAGCACCAGCGGGTAGGTTTCACCCAGCTCGGCAGTGATTTCTTCTGCCATGCGGTCTACGGCAGCATCCACTTCTGCTGCACTGAACAGAATGTCGGAGCTATTAAGAATGCCACGGGCTTCGGCAACATTAGGCATGGTATTTCCTTTCAAAAAACAAACGCCGCCTTTATGACCAAGGCGGCGCAGAATGTCAATGCGGGGTTAGCCGCGTTGTAGCGAATTCAGGTAGGCGGTGAAGTCCGCGCCGACTTCATGGTGTTGCAAGCCATATTCTACCGTGGCTTTCAGATAACCCAGCTTGGAGCCGCAATCGTAGCGCTTGCCCTGGAATGGCAACGCCAGTACCGGCTCGTCTTTCATCAGTGCCGCAATACCGTCGGTCAGCTGGATTTCACCCCCCGCGCCTGGCACGGTGTTGATGAGCTTGTCGAAAATACGCGCGGTCAGGATATAACGGCCAACCACCGCCAGGTTGGACGGTGCCACGTCCGGATGCGGTTTTTCCACAATGCTGGCCACTTCCTGATGGCCGCGAACGTTCTTCTGCACCTCAACGATACCGTAAGAGCCGGTTTCCTCGCGTGCCACGGTTTCCACCCCCAGTACCGAGCTGTGCGTGTCGTCGAACAGGCGCACCATCTGCTCCATGGCACCTGGCTCACCCGCAATCAGGTCATCGGCCAGAATCACGGCAAATGGCTCGTCGCCCACCACCGGCTTGGCGCACAGTACCGCGTGGCCCAAGCCCAGCGCTTCGGCCTGGCGGATATAGATGCAGCTCACGTTGGCCGGCAGAATCTCCTGCACCAGCTCCAGCAGCTTTTTCTTGTTGCGGTTTTCCAGCTCGGTTTCCAGCTCGTAGGCCTTGTCGAAATGGTCTTCGATGCTGCGCTTGTTACGGCCGGTAATGAAGATCAGCTCGGTAATGCCCGCCGCCACGGCTTCTTCTACCGCGTACTGGATCAGTGGTTTGTCCACCACGGGCAGCATCTCTTTCGGGCTAGCCTTGGTGGCTGGCAGGAAACGGGTTCCCATGCCGGCTACCGGAAACACGGCTTTACGGATTTTTTGCATGACAATTCCTGAAAAGTTGAAAAGCTCAATGGTGGCATCACCAGACAAATCCAGCGCTGCCTAGGTTGGCCGTGATTTTATCATATCGATGCATTTTGCAAGCGCCTCTCCCCACTCTCCGGGCTGCTGCTGCCGGCATACCACCACCCCCCGATACCACGGCATATCGTCGTGCTGGCCAAAAAACGGTGCCCCTTCATAGCGCATCAGCACCCACACCGGCTTGCCCATGGCTGCAGCCAGGTGCGCCGCCGCCGTATCGACTGTCACCACGCCGTCCAGCGCTGCCATCAGCGCGGCGGTATCGTCAAAGCCCTGTATATCCGGCGTCAGATCGATAACCGGCACAGGCAGCTGCTGGCTGTCGCAGCCCGGCTGCAGCGCAAACCAGCTTACCCCCGGCACATTGGCCAGCGCGGCCAACTGTGCAGCAGGGATACTCTTGCGCGTATGGTTATAGTTGGCCGCACCGGCCGCCGACCATACCCCGCTGGACCACACCAGCCCCAGACGCCGCCCCGGCGCGGCACACGCGGTAACTTTTTGCTGCCAGCTCGCCACGCTATCAGCGGCGGCCAGCAGATACGGGTGGCCAGCCAGCGCCTGGCGCGGCAGCGCCAGCACCGCCGGCACCGACATCATCGGCAGCTGGGCGTCGGCCTCTGCCGGCTCGCCAGGCTGCAGCAATACCGCCTCCGGCAACAGCCGGGCAAACAAGCCATGCAAACTGACCGGCGCCTCAATCGTCAGCTGCAAGGCAAAGCGCTGCTGCAGCGCAGGCAAGAGCTGCATCATCATGATGCTGTCACCCAGGCCCTGCTCGGCCCATAGCAACACCCGGCCACCATGGTGGCGTAGCGGGTCAAAGCGCATCAGCGCGGTATGCCTGGCGGGCAATACCGACGCAAAACGGGCTTCATAATCGGGCCATGCCGCCTCGTACTGCCCCAGGTACAAGCGCACGATGGCGCGGTTCCAGCGCAGATCCGACAAGGCACCAAAGCGTGCGATCGCGGCAGAGAGTACCGACTCGGCCTCCTCGTACTGCCGCGCCTGCGTCAGCAGCAAGCCCAGGTTGGCCGCCAATGCCGGCCGATCGGGAGCCAAGGCGCATGCCTGGCGGGCAAAGTCTACCGCCAGGTCGTTCTGGCACAGGTATAGGCACACCAGCGACAAGGCAGACAGGGCATCGATGTGCCGGGCGTCTTGAGCCAGCACCTCCTGCAGCAGCTGGGCCGCCACCGCGTACTCGCCCAGTGTCTTTAATAGCTGGGCCAGGTTGCATTTGGCCGACAGCGATTGCGGTGCCTGCTGCAATACCACCAGATAGGCTTCCAGCGCAGGCTCGTACTGCGCTTGCGCCTGCCACACATTGGCCAGGTTCAGCCTGGCCTGCCAGTCGCCAGGCGCCAGCTGTAACAGGCGCTGCCATAAGACAGCGGCCTCGGCCAGCTGCCCTGCGGCTTGCAGCTGGTTGGCCTGGTGGAACCACTGCTCGTGCTGATGGCTCATGCTTTACCCCAGCAATGCCAGCAAGCCGGCTTCGTCCAGCACGGTAATCCCCAGCTCCAGCGCCTTGTCCAGCTTGCTGCCCGCCTCTGCCCCCGCCACCACATAATGGGTTTTCTTGGATACGCTGCCGCTGACCTTGCCCCCCGCCGCTTCCACCAGCCCCTTGGCCTGGTCGCGCCCCATGGTGGGCAGCGTACCGGTCAGCACGAAAGTCTTGCCGGCCACGGCTTCATTCAGCTTGGCAGCCACCTCGGCCGGCGTCTGCGCCAGCAAGGCCTCGCGGTATGCCGCCAGCTGCTGCAGCGCGGCACGGTTGGCCGCCACGTCCAGCCAGTCGGCCAGCGCGTTCACCACCTCGGCCGGCAGCGCCAGCTGGATGACGTCCACACGCGGCATGGCCGCCAGCGCGGCGATATCGGGCTGCAATGCGGCCAACTGCTGCGCCCGCACCTCGGTCAGCCGCGGCACACCCAGGCGGGCGTACAGGTTGGCCGCGGCCAGCTTGTCGTGCAGCTGGGCACGGGGTGCTTGCTGGCCAGTGGGCGTAACCCCCGCCGCCAGCAGCGCGTCGATCACGGCTTCGTTTTGCGCCTCGGCAAAAAATTCGGCAATGGCGTCGGCCACCACGCCGCCGATATCCGGCAGCGCCGCCAGCACCGCGCGCGGGGCCTGGCGGATATGCGCCAGAGAACCCAGCCAGTCGGCCAGGGTTTTGGCGGTAGATTCGCCCACGTGGCGGATGCCCAAGGCAAACAGGCAGCGCGCCAGCGGTGGCGTCTTGCTGGCGGCGATGGCATCAATCAGATTCTCGGCCCACTTGGTGGCCACCTTGCCCGCCTTCACCGTTTCCGGCGTGATGCCTTCCTGCTCGTCGGCGCGGCGTTTCATCTCCAGCAGGTCGGCCAGCGTCAGCCGGTACAGGTCGGCCACGCTGCGCACGTAGTCAAACTCTACCAATTTATCGATGTAACGCTCGCCCAGGCCGTCGATGTCCATCATGCGGCGCCCGGCAAAGTGCTGGATGGCTTGCGTGCGTTGCGCCTTGCACACCAGGCCGCCGCTGCAGCGGGCAATGGCCTCGCCTTCTTCGCGCACCACGTGGCTGCCGCATACCGGGCAGTGCGTGGGCAGGCGGTAGGCGTCGTACATCGGCTCTTCGCTGCTGCTGAACAGGTCGCCGCCCAAGGTTGGCCGCATCGGGCGCTTGTCCGGCACCACGGCAACCACCTCGGGGATCACATCACCAGCACGGCGCACGATCACGGTATCGCCCACGCGCACGTCCTTGCGCCGGACTTCGTCTTCGTTGTGCAGCGTGGCGTTGGTTACGGTCACGCCGCCGACAAACACCGGCTGCAGCCGCGCCACCGGCGTGATGGCGCCGGTGCGGCCAACCTGCTCCTCGATGGCTTCCACCACGGTGAGCGCTTCTTCGGCCGGAAATTTATGCGCGATGGCCCAGCGCGGTGCGCGCGACACAAAGCCCAGGCGGTCCTGCTGCGCGCGGCTGTTCAGCTTGTACACCACGCCGTCGATCTCGAACGGCAGGCTGGCGCGGCGCGCCAGCACGCTTTCGTAGTAGGCCGCCAGCCCCTGGGCGCCGTGCACCACCGGCCGCAACTCGGCTTGCACCACCGGAAAGCCCAGTGCCGACAGCCAGTCCATTTCGGCATCGTGCGTGGCTGGCCAATCGGTACCTTCTACCTGGGCGATGGCGTAGGCAAAGAACGACAGCCGCCGCTGTGCGGTAATGCGCGAATCCAGCTGGCGCAGGCTGCCGGCGGCGGCGTTACGCGGGTTGGCAAAGGGTTTGTCGCCGCGCTCGCGCTGGGCTTCGTTAAGCCGCTCGAAGTCGCGCTTGAGCATCAGCACCTCGCCACGCACCTCCAGCAAAGACGGCACGGCATCGCCATGCAGGCGCAGCGGAATGGCGCGCACGGTGCGGATATTGGCGGTCACGTTCTCGCCGCTGCTGCCGTCGCCGCGGGTGGCGG
The DNA here is from genome assembly GCF_007644035.1 of Vogesella mureinivorans. Taxonomy (GTDB): domain Bacteria; phylum Pseudomonadota; class Gammaproteobacteria; order Burkholderiales; family Chromobacteriaceae; genus Vogesella; species Vogesella mureinivorans. Next base: position 82,088 of record NZ_VMTV02000663.1, read on the forward strand.
CCTGCACCAGCTCGCCATCGCGGTACAGCAGGCTGATGGCCAGGCCGTCAAACTTGGGCTCGGTGGCGTAGGCCAGGTTGGCCGCTGCCAGGTCGCGGCCAACCCGCTCGTCGAAGGCAATCAGCTCGGCATGGCGCACGGCAAAATCATCGGCCTGCATATCGGAAAACGCATTGCCCAGCGACAGCATGGGCACCGCGTGCGTTACGCTGTCAAAAGCCGGCAGCGCCTCGCCGCCCACACGATGAGTCGGTGAGGCGGGTGTTTTCAGTACTGGGTACTTCTCCTCAAGCGCTTGCAACTCGATAAACATTGCATCATAAGTTGCATCAGGAATTGATGGCCGATCAAGTACATAGTACTCATGGCTGTATTTCTGTAAGAGTTCCTGCAGCTCTTGAGCACGCTGGCGGTGCCATAAAGGAATCTGAGTGTTCATTGGGATACCTTCCAAAAGCAATTCGCCGGCTTATGCCGGCGACGCTAGGAATACAAATAATCTATCTTCTACTACTTAGGCAAACAGCCGCAGGGCAGCCACGCTACCCGGCGCAATGCCACGGTCGTCCATATTGCCGTAGATGCGGATCAGCTGGTCGCGGATCTGCGCCAGGCCCTGGTCGCTGAGTACGCGGCGGTTATCGTCTACCAGCTGGGCGCCAAACTCTTGCGACAGGTGCTTGGCAAACTGTACGGCGCGGTCGAATACTGCCACGCCACCAGCCACACGCGGCACGTCAAACATGAGTGTCAGCGCCGGGAACTGCTTGTCCAGCAAGGTATGAAGGGTAAACGGGGTCTGGTCGGCCGACGCCAGCGAGAACAGGGTGTTGCCGGAATCCGCCAGATAGTGGAACTGGCCATCCGGCTCCAGCTGCAGGCCGGCGGCTTCGGCCACGCTGCGCAGGCGGGCACCGGCAATGGGGCTGGTGGCCACGATATTGATACCGATCAGCACGTCTACATCCACGCAAAAGCGGTCCAGCTCGCGCGCCGATACCAGTTTTTGCTGGCGCTGCGGGAAGCTTACCTGGGCACCCAGCTTTTCGGCGTAGTGGCTGACCTGCTGGCAGAAGCTGGCCAGCTCCTGCTCGGTGACCGCACCGCCGCGGTCTACCAGCTGCAGGCCGAAGTTCACTTGTTTGTAGCGGGTACCGGGCAGGATTTCGGCCGGTTTCCACAGGCCGCGCTCGGTACGCAAAATGGCTTGCACACGTTTGGCCACGTTAAAACGCGGCAGCTGCCCCAGCGCCTGCGGCTGGGCAAACGCTATCTCGGCAATAAAATCCAGCGACGGGTCCAGCAGCGATACCACCAGGGCCTGGTGGTCGGCGGCGTCAAGCTCGGGGGTTTCCGGCACCACCGGGGCCACGGGCTCGGGCGGGGCCGCACGCACAACCGGCGCGGGCGGCGGAATATCGTTCAGGTAGGCAGGGGCGCTGTCTTCGTCGTCATCCAGCAGCACCGGCTCCAGACGAGCCTGCTGGCCATCGCGCACATTGTTCTTGGGCACATCCAGCAGCACGTCGGCGTGATGGCGTGCGAAAGCCTGGCTAGTCTTCTTGCGAAAGCGCCATTCCTGATAAAAATTGAAGCCGAATACCAGTGCTACCACCAATGCACTCAGCAACAAGATGCCTATTTTCATTTCGCTCATTGAGCTTTTTCCACAGCAGCAGCCATTATCCGAACCGGTATTATAACAAACCCCCATGGGGGTACGGCGCGTGAATCAGTACGTCATTTAGCGTTTTGTTCAATTTTCGTCAAGGGAAAAGCGCACTGGCAACACCAGCTGGGCCGCCACCGGGCGCCCGTTTTCCTGCGCGGCCTGAAACTGCCAGCGCGTCACGCCATCGCGTGCCGCCCTGTCAAGGCGGGTAAAACCGCTGCTTTTTTGCAGCTCGGTGCGTAGCAATGTGCCATCAGCATCAATCGCCAGCCGCAACATTACCACGCCTTGCTCGCCCAGATCGCGCGAGATGACGGGGTAATCGGGCCGCGGGGCCTGCAACACCCTGGCCGGGCGGCTGCTGGCCACCTGCTGGCTAGCCGTTTCGCCCACGCCACGGCCCGTGTTCGGCGCGGCTTGCGTGGCGGGTGCCGCAGCGAGCAGCACACCGGGCACAGCCGCTACCGGGTTGGCCGCAGCAGGCACGGCTGCCGGCATAGGCAGCTTATTACTGTCAGGCACGGCAGGGTTGGCCGCTTTTGCCGGCGGCACCGGCATCGCCCTGCCCGGCTGTGCTGCCGAGGGTTTTCGTGGTGCTGACGTACCGTGTGCCACCACAGGCTGGCCGGCTGCGGCCAACACGGGCGCTGGCTGCAGGCTGATCAGCAGCGGTGCGTCCACAGCAGGCATCGGCGACCAGGCGGCAGCCAGGCCGCACAGCAGTACGGCATGTAGCAGTAGCGAGGCCAGCAGCGCGCGGCGCATGGCCTTAGGCCGTTTCGCGCATTTTCAGCGCCTCGACAATGTCCACCGCCACGATGCGGCTGCAGCCTTGCTCCTGCATGGTCACGCCCACCAGCTGCTCGGCCATTTCCATGGTTAGGCGGTTGTGGCTGATGTACAGGAACTGCGTATGCGCGGCCATTTGTTTCACCAAGTCGCAGAAGCGGCTGGTATTGGCGTCGTCCAGCGGCGCGTCTACCTCGTCCAGCAGGCAGAATGGTGCCGGGTTCAGGCTGAATAGCGAGAACACCAGGCTCATGGCGGTAAGCGCTTTTTCGCCACCGGATAACAGGTGGATGGTGCTGTTTTTCTTGCCCGGCGGCTGGGCAATGATCTGGATGCCCGCCGACAGCAAGTCTTCACCCGTCAGCACCAGCTCGGCGCGGCCACCGCCAAACAGCGTGGGGAAAAACTCGCTCATCTTGGCGTTAACGGCGTCGTAGGTGGCTTGCAGCATGTCGCGGGTTTCGCCATCGATTTTGGCAATGGCTTCTTCCAGCGTGGCCATGGCCTGCATCAGGTCGTCGGTCTGGCTGGCCAGATAGTCGCCCCGTTTTTGCGCTTCTTCCAGCTCTTGCAGCGCGGCCAGGTTCACTGCCCCCAGGCCATCGATGGCGCGCGCCAGCCGGGCGATCTCGGCGGCCAGCGCATTGGGTTTGACCGCGTCGGTGAGGTGCGGCAGCAGCGCCGCCTCGTCTGCCTCGGCGGTTTTCAGCTCTTCGTCGAAGCGCTCTACGTTGAGCCGCGCTTCCTGATGCTTCAGCAGCCAGTCCGAGCGCGCTTCGCGCAGCGCCGGCAAGGCAGCGTTGATTTCCTGCTGCCGCTGCGTGTACTGGCGCAGGGCTTCGGTCAGGGCATTCAGCTGGTCGCGGGTGGCGGACAGGCTGTGCTCGCGCGTTTCGCGCACGGCCAGCGCTTCTTGCAGCACGTCGTCCGGCGCGGCCTCTTCCACTGTCTCGGCTTCCATCACCAGCGTTTCCAGCCGCTCTTGCAGCTGCTGGTCGCGTTCGGCCAGCTCGCGCGCGCGGCGCGCCAGCTCGGCCACTTTTTGCTCGGCGGTGTGCTGGGCCAGCTTGATTTCGTGCAGCTGGCGCTCGGCGTCGCGGGTTTTGTTACGCGCCAGCTCCAGGCCGGTTTCGGCGTTCAGCCGTGCCAAGCGGGCGTCTTCCAGCTGCTCGGCCAACTCTTCCAGCTGCATGGCGTTTTCTTCGGCCAGCAGCTCGGCGTCGGCAATGGTGTCTTGCGCGGTGCTGCGCTCGTCTTGCAGGCGCTGCTGTTCGGCGTGGATGGCGGCCAGGCGGGCGGCGCCCTGCCGGGCCGCCTGGTCCAGCTTGACGTGCTCCAGCGTGGCGGCGTTCAGCTCCGCCTCCAGCCGCGACACGGCCGATTTTTGTGCGCGGATGGCTTCGGCCAGCATACCCAGCATGGAGACCACGCTATCGCGGCGGCGCTGCGCGTCGTGCTGCTGCGGCTGCAAGGCGGATAGCCGCTCTGCAGCAGCATCACGCGCTGCCTTGCGTGCCATCATGCCGTCACCAGCTTGTGCAGCATGAAAATGCACGGCATGGCGGCTAACGCGGTGGCCTTGCGGCGTGACCCAGCACTCGCCGGCGGCCAGCTCGGCGCGGCGGGCCATGGCGTCGTCCAGGTTGGCCGCACAGTAGACGCCGGCCAGCCAGTCGGCCAGCGCGCCGGCAAAGGCAGCGTCTACCGTCAGTTGCTGTAGCAGGGCCGGGCGCGGCCCGGTCGTCGACTCGGCAACGCCTGCAGCATCTACTAGCGCCAGCGGGGCGGGCGGCACGGCATCGCCGGCCTGGCCTGCGCGGGCAGCCAGACGCTCACCCAGCACCACTTCGACTGCAGTGCGCCAGGCGTCGTCTACCTGCAGGCTTTGCCATAGCGCCGGTGCATCAGCCAGCTGCTGGCTGGCCAGCCAGCCAGCCAGCTGTTCCCCGGCTGCTTCGCGCGCCAGCACGGCGTCCAGCGCGGCCATTTCGGCTTCGGCGCGGGCGGCGTCGCTGTGCAGGGCGTTGAGGGTTTTGTCCAGCTGCTCGCGCTCGGCAGACAGGTCGGCCTGCTTGGCTTCGTCTGCGGCCAACCTGGCGCGCACGGCATCCAGTGCACTGCGGGCTTTGTCGGCCTCGGCGCGGGCGGCGTCCAGTACGGCGTGCTCTGGCAGGTTCAGGTCTTGCAGCTCGCGCTGCAGGGCGTGTTCGCGCCCGGCCAGCTGGTCGATGCTGCGGCGCAGGTGCTCGCCCTGCTGCCGCGCCAGGTCGCGCTCGCGGGTAAGGTTGGCGATTTGCGCGGTCATCTGCGCCAGGCGCTGGTCGGCTACGCGGAAGGCGGCCTCGGCCGATGGCAGGCTGTCGGCGCCGTCTTCCAGCCCCATTTGCGCCTCTTCCATGCGCATCTGCGCTTCTTCGCGGCGGGGCAGCCAGTCGTCCAGCTCGTCTTCTACCTGGGCTTTGTGCTCGGCTAGCTGCTGGCGCTCGTTGCGGGCGCTGGCGAGCTCGCGCTCCAGCCGTTCGCGGCTTTGCAGGCGGTGGCGCTGCTGCTCTTCCAGCCGTGCCAGGTTGGCATTGGCTTCAAACAGCGCCTGCTGCGCTTCGTGTACGGCGTCGCTGGCGGCGTAGTGCGTTTCGCGCACGGTTTCCAGCTCGGTTTCCAGGTGGGTGTGGGCGGCTTCCAGCGCGGTTTCTTCGGTTTCGATGCGCGCCAGCTCGCCACGGGCGGTGGCTTCGATGCGGGCGGCTTCTTCGCGCCGCGCCAGCGCCAGCAGGTTTTGCTTGAAGGTGAGCGCACCGCGCATGTCCTGGTAGTTGGCCGCCACTTCGGCTTGCTCGCTCAGGCGCTCTACCTGGCGGCCCAGCTCCAGCTTGAGGTCTTCGATACGGGTCAGGTTGTCGCGGGTATCGGCCAGGCGGTTTTCGGTTTCGCGGCGGCGCTCTTTGTACTTGGAGACACCGGCGGCCTCTTCCAGATAGGCGCGCAGCTCTTCCGGGCGCGCCTCGATAATGCGCGAGATCATGCCCTGCTCGATCACCGCGTAGCCACGCGCACCCACGCCGGTGCCCAGAAACAGGTCGGTAATGTCGCGGCGGCGTACCTGCTGGTTGTTGATGTAGTAGCTGGACTCGCCCTGGCGCGTGAGGACGCGCTTGATGGACACCTCGGCGTACTGCCCCCAGGGGCCGGTAAGCTGGCCGTCGGCGTTATCGAATACCAGCTCGACCGAGGCACGCGATACCGGCTTGCGCGTGCTGGAGCCGTTGAAAATCACGTCTTGCATGGACTCGCCACGCAGCTGCTTGGCGCTAGACTCGCCCAGCACCCAGCGCACGGCGTCGATCACATTGGATTTGCCGCAGCCATTGGGGCCGATTACCGCGACCAGTTGGCCGGGCACGGCAATGCTGGTGGGGTCGACAAACGATTTGAAGCCGGCAAGCTTGATATGGGTAAGGCGCAAGGGGCAAGTCCACAAACGGTTGAATCAGCCGGGCATTTTACCCGCCCGCACGCACCGTGCGCCAAAGCAATCTGCCAGCAATAAAAAGAAACTGCGGCCAACCTTTGCCGGCCATGACATTGGTTGCCATAATGCGCCTATGGAAACGCTATCTCTTGCCCATCATTTCTTGATTGCCATGCCCGATATGGCCGACCCGCTGTTTGCCAAAAGCATCGTGTACCTTTGCGAGCACGGCGAACAAGGCGCCATGGGGGTGATTATCAATAAGCCTTCCGGCATCGTGCTGGCGCAGCTGCTGGAGCAGATCGACCTGCCGCTGACCAACGACGACACCAACACCACGCCGGTATTCTTTGGCGGCCCGGTACAGCCAGACCGTGGCTTTGTGCTGCACAAGCCTATCGGCAACTGGCAGTCCACCCTCACCATCACCGACGACCTGGCGCTGAGCACCTCCAAAGACATTCTGGCGGCGGTGGCCGATGGCCGCGGCCCGGACAAGCTGCAGATCAGCCTGGGTTACGCCGGCTGGGAAAAAGGCCAGCTGGAAGAAGAAATCGCCGCCAATAGCTGGCTCACCGTCGCAGCGGAAGACTGGGTGATCTTCGACACCCCGGTAGAAGAACGCTACACCTGCGCCATCAAGCTGCTGGGCTTCGACCCGGCGCTGCTATCCAGCGTATCCGGCCATGCATAAGGGCACCGTGCTGGGCTTTGATTTTGGCGAAAAGCGCATTGGTGTGGCACTGGGCGAGCCACAGCTAGGCATTGCCACCCCGCTGCAAACCATCCACAGCGAGGTCAACGACGTGCGCTTTGCCGCCATCGCCAAGCTGATAGACGAATGGCAAGCCACCGGCTTTGTGGTGGGCCTGCCGATGCATATGGATGGCCAGGAACACGCTGTCAGCGCGCTGTGCCGCAAGTTTGCCCAGCGCCTGCACGGCCGCTACGGCCTGCCGGTATGGCTGGTGGACGAGCGCCTGACCTCGGTGATTGCCGAAGGCCTGCTGGAAGACGCCGGCGTGTATGGCCGCCGCCAGAAAGAGATGCTGGACCAGGTGGCCGCCCAGGCCATCCTGATGGGCTGGTTCGAGCAGCCCGGCGAGCCCATTGCCTGATATGCGCATCGCCGCCCTGCTGATCGACATCGACGACACCCTGCTGGACGATGCCCACGCCACGCGCCACGGCGTGGCCGCCCTGCTGGCCGCGCACCAGCTGCCCTATACGCTGGACGACGCCTGCCAACGCTGGCACACCCTCACGCAGCAGCACTGGCTACGCTTCGAACGCGGCGAATGCAGCATCATCGAGCAGCGCCACGCCCGTCTGCGCGGCCTGTTCCAGCGCGAGCTGTCCGAGAACGAAGCCACACAAGCCTTCGAACCCTACATTGCCGGCTATCGCAGCAACTGGAAGGCATTTGACGATACCGCCGCCTTTGTCGCCGCCACCGCACATTTACCACGCGTCCTGGTGAGCAACGGCCACCTCGACATCCAGCAGCGCAAGCTGGCCCTCACCGGGCTGGACGCGCACTTCCCGCACCTGCTCACCCCGCAAAACTGTGGGCACGCCAAGCCGGATGCCGCCATTTTTGAAGCTGCCGCCGCACTGGCCGGCGTGCCGCTACAACAGTGCATGGTGATAGGCGATGACCCGGTACGCGATATCGGCGCCGCAGCGGCACTGGGGCTGCCGCATTTTCACGTAGACCGCCAGCGTGCGGGTGGCAGCTTGCTGGATGTATTGCCCTTGCTGGGCCAAGGTTGGCAGCAGGGTGCAGCGCAAGCATGAAAAAAGGCGGCCAAGGCCGCCTTTGCTGTACCGGCATCCGCCTTAGCGAGTGCCTTTTTTCTTTTCTTCACGCTCCAGGCGTGCATTCTCTTTTTGCGCAGCACGCAGCACTTCGTGCTCTTTGGCGGCTTTTTCCCACGCAATCCATTCTTCCGGCAGCTCCAGCGAAATACGGCCGGTCGCACCTGCGCGGAAGTCTGTCAGCACGATTTCGGACGCTTTCTGGATATTGATACGGCCACCCGGCAGTACCGCACCACGTTTTTTGCCGACCAGCTCCAGCACCTGCCAGTCTTGCAGGCCGTCAATCTCGCCAATCTTGTAGCGCTCGTCCAGCTGCGGGGCGTAGTGCTTCATCAGGATCAGCAGCAGCTCCAGTGCCACTTCTTCTTCGTCCAGCGCATTGCGGCCAACGGCGCCGCTAGCGGCCAGGTTGTAGCCACCTTGCGGCACGATGATCTTGGGCCACAGCATGCCGGGGGTATCGAATAGCTCGATATCGTCTGCCAGCATGATGCGCTGCTGGCCTTTGGTAATACCCGGCTCGTTACCGGTTTTGGCGATACGGCGGCCGGTAATACTGTTGATCAGCGTAGATTTACCCACGTTCGGGATACCGCAAATCACCACGCGCAGCGGTTTGTCCACGCTATTGCGGCCAGGGGCCAGCTCGCGGCAGGCGGCTACCAGCTTCTGCGCCGGGGCGGCGTCCGAGGCGTCCAGGCCGATGGCGCGGGTACCCGGCATTTTGCGGTACCAGTTCAGCCACTGTTCGGTCACTTTCGGGTCGGCCAGGTCTTGCTTGTTCAGCACCTTCAGGGCCGGCTTGCCACGCGCCAGGCGGGCAATCATCGGGTTGGCACTGGAGCCAGGCAGGCGTGCGTCCAGCATCTCGATCACCACGTCGATACTGCCAAGGCGCTCTTCGAGCTCCTTCTTGGCTTTGTTCATGTGACCGGGGAACCATTGAATGGCCATGTATTATCGCTTTCGTAGTGGGTCGAGCAAAGAAGACAGGCCGTTGTGGTCCAGCTCGTGCATCAGCGCCAGCAGGCGGCCGATCTCGCCAGGCGGGAAGCCTTCGCGGGCAAACCAGTTCAGGTAGTGGCCAGGCAGGTCGGCAATCAGGCGGCCTTTATATTTGCCATACGGCATGACCCGGGTGACCAGCAGCTGCAGCAGGTGAGCGTCCATCTTCTTTTAAATCAAAGGGAAGGCGCGCATTGTGCCAAATTTTGCCCCACTACGCACGGGCAATCGTGCTTACGGCGGCAGTGGCTTGCCATCGTTGAAGGCCAGAAAACCGCGCACGATGCGGTAAACATACCAGCACCACACCAAGGCCCCGGTCAAAAAGCCCAAGCCAAACAAGATAATCAGCGGGTAAGAGATGGCAGCGCCCAGCAAGGCCCACCAGAAAGTACGGATCTGCCAGTTGAAGTGGCTATCCCATAGCGTGTCGCGTGCATCATCACGCTTCACATAATTGATGATTACCCCGACTACCGCCCCGGGCACACCAAACAGATTCACGATCTGCAGGATATACACCACCATGGTCAGTTTACGAATTGCATCATCCTGGCGCGGTATGCGCTCTACGGTACCGTCTTGCATAACACCTCCTGTTATCGATCAGGCAGGTCAGAACTGCGCCTGCCACGCTTGGGTCAGCGCTACCAGCCACGGGCGTAGCTGCTCGCGCAGCGCAAGAGACTGCGCCACCACCGAGCCCTGCTTGCGCAGCAACATCGGGGTACTACCCTGGCACAACGTTCCTGGCAAAGCCCCCTGCAGCGCAAATGAACGCAGCTGTGGCAGCTCCCGCTGCAAGAATACCGACAGCCACGCCAGCTTCTGGTTAAGCACGTCCATCATACCCAGCTCGGACAAACTCAGGGCCAGATGATTCAAGCGGAATACGACAACACGCGCGGCCAACCAGTCCTCCCGGCATGGGCTACTGCCTTGCGCCAGGATATGCGCCAGGGTACGCACCTCGGGAAACAAGGCTTCCGATACCACCAAGCGCCCACCCGCATCGTGACAGCAGGCGGTCAACTCGTGTGCAGGCAAGGTTGCACCCTGCTCGACATCGGTAATGATATGTAAGGATTGCACAGGCAGTGTGCACGAGAAAGACTCAATCCAGGGCAGTGCATTTTCCATCTTCAGGCTCCGCACCACCGTAACTGAAAAACCTTGCCCCAAAAGACAATGCCGCCAATTACGGCGGCATTGTTCGAAATAGTGAGGGTCAGAATTCAGACCACAAGTTTCCCTGGTGCCGCCAGATAAGTGCGGTAACCATAATAATAAGCGTGGGAAACAAAGAGGGTTGTCTGAGCCATAGTGCTATCGATATTGCCTGCTGCCAGCCGTAACGTCAAGCACAAATGCCAGCCAAGGTTGGCCGCAGGCGCATCCGGGGGCCGGCCGCAGGCCGGCGGGGAGATGCGACACCGCACGCACCAACAACAAAGCCCGCTTGCGCGGGCTTTTCACATCAATACGGCCAACCTTGGCCGCAGGGGCTCGGGTTTCCGGCGCCACACAGCACAAAGCCCAGCTCGTCTGAGCTGGGCTTCGGTATCGGGCGTCTGGCGGTGTCCTACTTTCACACAGGTATC
>NZ_VMTV02000610.1 GCF_007644035.1 Vogesella mureinivorans
GGTGCGTTTCCCCTTTTGGCGGCGCCGCGCCGCCGTAGCCCGCTTTGCCAAAGTCAGTGCGCGTCTGAATCGCACCGTCAGGCAGAGCAACCAGATCGGAACCGGAGCCCTGCGGCAGCACGCGCGTGTCGGCGGGCAGGTTTGCCACGATCCAGTGCCACCAGCCCGACCCGGTTGGCGCATCCGGATCGTAGCAGGTCACGACAAAACTTTTGGTTCCCGCTGGCACATCGTCCCACGCCAGATGGGGAGAGATATTATCCCCCTGATAACCCATCCCGTTAAACACGTGACGTTCCGGCAGTTTT
>NZ_VMTV02000365.1 GCF_007644035.1 Vogesella mureinivorans
GGTGTGGGTGGATTTGAGCGGGGATTAGCGATTGGGGATTGGGGATTGGGGATTGGGGATTCGAAGCTCGCACGAGCCCATGCCGTCGTGATCAACGGGTTGGCGCCGCGCAGGTTGAGCGTCGAGCAGCCCAAGACCTCAGGCTCAGCGCTGCAGGCCTCGAATCCCGAATCCCCAATCCCCAATCCCCACTCTCAAACCATCCTCGCCAGCTCATACAGCGGCAGCCCCATCACCCCGCTGTAGCTGCCCTCGATGCGGCGGATGAAGGCGGCGGCGCGGCCTTGGATGGCGTAGGCGCCGGCCTT
>NZ_VMTV02000531.1 GCF_007644035.1 Vogesella mureinivorans
GAAGGCAGCCCGAGCTGGGCGCGCCCGCACGTGATGGCCGGTGGTCGCTTCGTCGCCCTGCGTCCGAAGGAGAACTACTACCGCGTACCGCCGGCGGCCGGCGTCAACGCCAGCGCGCGCGACATGTCGCAGTGGCTGATGGCGCAGATGGGGCGGCAGCCCGAGGTGCTCTCGCCGTCGCTGCTGGAGGACATCCGGAAGCCGCGTGTGGCCACGCCCAGCGAACTGCGCTCGGTACCGTGGCGGCGCGAACGCCTGCGCGCCGCGCAGTATGGACTCGGCTGGCGCGTCTTCGACTACGCCGACGA
>NZ_VMTV02000157.1 GCF_007644035.1 Vogesella mureinivorans
GCTGGCAGCAAACTCAAATCTCAATATTGAATTATACAAGATTCGCCTTGCTCAAATGATTGAAGAAAATGCAAAGCAGAAGTATATGTACTTTCTAAAGAAGAAGGTGGTCGTCATACTCCGTTACTTAACGGTTACCGTCCACAATTCTACTTCCGTACAACTGACGTAACTGGTGCAATCCAATTACAAGACGGCGTTGAAATGGTAATGCCAGGCGACAACGTTGAAATGTCAGTAGAATTGATCCACCCAATCGCAATGGACCCATTGTATCCAGGTCAGGTGACCATGAATCGGAAAGCTGA
>NZ_VMTV02000750.1 GCF_007644035.1 Vogesella mureinivorans
AGCCGAACGATCCCTTCGAGGGCAAGGCGCTGGTGATGCACGTGCGCGAATGCGGCGACAGCCAGGTCAAGGTGCCCTTCCACGTTGGCGACGACCACTCGCGCACCTGGGTCATCACCCGCACCGACACGGGCCTGCGCCTCAAGCACGATCACCGGCACGAAGACGGCAGCGAGGACGCCTTGACCCAGTACGGCGGCGACACCGCCAGCGCGGGCACGGCCCAGCGCCAGGAGTTCCCGGTCGATCAGTTCAGCATCGACCTGTTCAACGCGCAGGACCGTGCGGTTTCGACGACCAACACCTGG
>NZ_VMTV02000953.1 GCF_007644035.1 Vogesella mureinivorans
GGTGTACTTGTCCACCTGGCCGCGGAAGAACTTGCTCCGGTTCGTACCTTTCTCACGGATGACTTCGGCGCGCTCGGCATCTTCGGCACGGTTGACGAGCAGCGCTCCGCCCTCGCCCGAAATGAGGTTCTTGGTCTCGTGGAAGCTGAGTGCGCCGAAGCGGCCAAGGCTGCCCAGCGGGCGGCCGCGGTAGCTGGCCATCGCACCCTGCGCGGCATCCTCGATCACGGCCAGGCCATGGCGCTCCGCGATCGCGTTGATCGCGTCCATTTCGCAGGCCACGCCGGCGTAATGCACCGGACAGATG
>NZ_VMTV02000424.1 GCF_007644035.1 Vogesella mureinivorans
GCGGCCCTTCAGGATCACCTTGCGGGCGTAGTCGCGCTCGGTGGCGATGCCGACCAGCGCTTCACCGCGCATCACCAGCACCGAACCGATGGCGTGCTCGGCCATCAGCCGGATCACTTCCAGCACCGGCGTCTGTTCGGTCACGCAGACGACCTGCGCGGTCTTGCCCTCTAGGATCTGTCGGATGCTGTGCATGCCGTGGCCTCCCCCGTGGTGGACATGTGCACGGGACTATACGCCCGCAGAGGCGGGGATAAGAGATCGGGGATTGAGCCTGCGGGTAGCGCGCGGCACTGGGAGCGCCGCT
>NZ_VMTV02000353.1 GCF_007644035.1 Vogesella mureinivorans
CTACAGTAATGTCTAATTTAATACAACGTATCAAACAACGAGAAGTCTCCATTTCCCTCACGGCCTTTAATTTTATTGTTGCAGTCTGGTTAGGGCTATGCCTGAACTTTGGTTTTCTGGGCAAAGTTCAAGCGCTTACTCCTTATCAAGGTATAAAAGCCCAGCTCTTTTTGATTGCTACAGCTTTAGTATTGATTGCTTTATACAATCTATTACTACAGCTCTTAGATTGGAAATGGACCGCAAAATTCTTTGCAATCATTCTGGTATTTATTGGTGGTCTTAGTGCCTATTTTGTCAATTCATT
>NZ_VMTV02000989.1 GCF_007644035.1 Vogesella mureinivorans
GGCGTGTCGCCGATCGGCGAACCGTTGGCGATATTGCCGCCAATCGTGCCCATATTGCGCACCTGGTCACCGCCGATGCGATCGATCAGCGACCCAAGCGTGGGAATCCGCCGCGCAATGAAATCGCGCGCAGCCGTATAGCTGACCCCAGCACCGATCGTGATCGTGCTATTAATCTCGCCAATCTGCTGCAGTTCCTCGAGCCCTCCGGTGAAGACGACTGGCGCGATGTCGCGCATGAATTTCGTGACCCAAAGCCCGACATCCGTCGAGCCGGCAACGATGGTTGCCGTCGGCTCGGCAGCAA
>NZ_VMTV02000330.1 GCF_007644035.1 Vogesella mureinivorans
GATGATCAGTGGTGATGTTGTCACCGAGCACTGCCAGCGGTCGCAGGCCGGTCAGCGTGCGCGGCTTGGCCAGCGCACCTTCCCAGTAGGGCGGACGGCGGATGTAGGTGCTCATCGGCCGCCAGTCGTACAGCGGGCTGACCTTCTCGCCGCTCTCCAGTTTCAGTTTGAACATCGGCTCGTAGACGGCGCGGAACTGCTCGGGCTTGACCGCGTGCTTCACCACCGCGTCGATCTCGGGATCCGACGGGTACAGGTGCTTGAGGAGGATGGGGGTGACGTCTTGGCGGTGGGGGAGGGCGTTGTG
>NZ_VMTV02000725.1 GCF_007644035.1 Vogesella mureinivorans
GGAGGCATCTTAGCAAAAGACTTAATCTTCATTGATGAGTCTGGCATCAATCTCGCTCTAACCCGGTTGTTTGCACGTGCACCCAAAGGGAAAAGAGCACGAGGCAAACGCCCCCAAAAACGGGGCAAGAATGTCTCTCTCATTGGTGCGATTGGGCTAAATGGACTGATTAGTCAAGTGAGTCTACTCGGTTCCACTGATGGTCTGACATTTGAAGCCTTCATTGCTCAACGACTGGTTCCTAAGCTTTGGCCAGGGGCTTGTGTGGTGATGGATAATTGCTCCATTCATAAAGGAGAAGAAATCGAAGCCTTGATCGCGAAAGCTGGTGCAAAACTCATTTATCTACCCCCCTATTCCCCTGATTTCTCACCGATTGAAAACTGTTGGTCAAAGATTAAAAGCGTCTTGCGTTCAATCGGTGCCAGAAATTACCCTGACTTAGCCAAAGCCATAGAGGAAGCATTTAATAAGCTCTCCTTGAAGGACATCCAAAATTGGTTTACA
>NZ_VMTV02000643.1 GCF_007644035.1 Vogesella mureinivorans
TATGCCAGCGACGCGCGGAGTCCGCTCCAGCACACGAGCATTGACGCCCTGCTCTCTGCACAGGCGGCCGCCACGCCGGAGCGTGAGGCCCTGTGCTTCGAAGGCCAGCGCCTCAGCTATGCCGAGCTGGATGCACGCGCCGCACGGCTGGCGCGGCGACTCGCGGCCGCGGGGGTCAAGCCCGGCGACCGCATTGGCCTGCTGCTGCAGCGCGGTGTCGAGCTGGTCGTCGGCCTTATCGCCACGCTCAAGGCGGGCGCGGCCTATGTGCCGCTGGATCCGCTGTATCCCGCCGAGCGCCTGCGCTACATGGCCGAGGACGCGCGGATCGCCCTGCTGCTGACCGACGCCGCCGCCGCGCCGCTGATCGCGCACGCCAACACGCTGGACATCAACGCCGACAGCGCCGAGGCCGAGCTGCCGCCGCGCGCGCCGGATCCCGATGCGCTGGCCTATCTGATCTACACCTCGGGCAGCACCGGCCAACCCAAAGGCGTGATGGTTCGC
>NZ_VMTV02000682.1 GCF_007644035.1 Vogesella mureinivorans
GATCCAAGCAGTACCACCGGCTCGCCCGGCCGATCCTGGTTCGGCCGATTGACCCAGGCCCTTTCGGGCGAGCCACGCAGCCGCGAAGACCTGCTCGAGGAAATCCGCTCGGCGCAGGCGGCGGGCCTGCTCACCGCCGACAGTCTCGCGATGATCGAAGGCGCGATGACGGTGTCCGACCTGCAGGTGGGCGACGTCATGGTCCCGCGCGGCCAGATGGTCTCGATACCGGTCGACTCGAGCACGCCCGAAGTGCTGCAGATCGTCGTCGAAAGCGGCCACTCGCGCTTCCCGGTGCACGGCGAG
>NZ_VMTV02000665.1 GCF_007644035.1 Vogesella mureinivorans
TGGCCTAGCCGAAACCTGGCTTAATCTTCCCGCTCCAGCGCGCGCCAGCCGATGTCGGAGCGGTGGAAGCCGCCGGGCCAGTCGATCCGGCTGATGGCGGCGTAGGCGCGCTGGCGGGCCTGGGCGATGTCGACGCCGCGGGCGCAGACGTTCAGCACCCGGCCCCCTGACGCCGTCAGCGCGCCGTCCTTGTTGCGGGCGGTGCCGGCGTGGAAGACCTGCACATCGGGGCCGAAGTCCTGTTCGGCGCCGCGGATGACCGAGCCGGTCAGGGCACTGTCGGGATAGCCCTTGGCCGCCATGACC
>NZ_VMTV02000548.1 GCF_007644035.1 Vogesella mureinivorans
ACTCAGTGTAAGCTGCGAATATGTAGTACACAGCACTGAGAGAGCGTTATGAGTAAAGCTTACCCCAGTAATTTGACCTATGCCCAATATGAATTTTTAAGTGAGCTGATTCCAGGAGCAAAACCAGGTGGTCGTCCCCGCGAAATAGATATGTGGGAAGTGATCAACGCACTTTTCTATATCTTGGTTGAGGGAGTTCGATGGCGAGCCTTACCTGCTGACTTTCCCGCATGGCAAACGGTATACAGCTACTTCCGTCAATGGCGCAAAGACGGGACATGGTTGAAAATTCACGACCGTCTGCGAGAGTGGACAAGAATTGAGCAGGAACGTGACTACAGTCCATCGGAAGCGGTCATCGACAGTCAAAGTGTCAAGAGTGGGGCAATGGTGCACCAAGCAGTGGGCTTTGATGCGGGCAAGAAAATCAAAGGACGCAAGCGATTTATGAGGGTCGATAGCTTAGGGTTGATCTTGGGGGTATTGGTGAGAGCAGCAAATGTGCG
>NZ_VMTV02000764.1 GCF_007644035.1 Vogesella mureinivorans
ACAACAATGGATACTTCCGCAAGCTTGTATGAAAAACTTGCAACTCAAGGTGCACAAGCAATCTGCACAGTGCTTGAATCAGAGCAAAAATTACAACAATACTTAGAAGCACGTGAAGTTCAAGACGAACAATTCACCGTTTACGCCCACAAACTGACTAAGGCAGAAGCCCAGATTGATTGGCGCAAATCTGCTATTGAAATTGACCGCACTATCCGCGCATTTAACCCTTGGCCTGTTGCCTTTACACCAATTAATGAAAGCAATAATCTACGAATCTGGAATGCAACAATTTCTGATGTAATT
>NZ_VMTV02000827.1 GCF_007644035.1 Vogesella mureinivorans
ACTTCCTGCACATTTACAGCGCTATACAAATTTGGCAGATTCCCGGATTTGGGCAAAAGTACTTGAATGTTCAGATGATTTTTTTGCTGAGGCTTCACGAATGTTGCAATTCGATGCGCCTGTATTTGTCGAAGATAAATTTGATGACCACGGCAAGTGGATGGATGGTTGGGAAACCCGCCGTAAGCGTCATTCAGGCTATGATTGGGCAATTATTGAATTGGCTGTTGCAGGTAAAATCAGTGCATTTGACATAGATACCACTTTTTTTACTGGAAACTATCCTGCATCGGCTGCTATAGAGGC
>NZ_VMTV02000498.1 GCF_007644035.1 Vogesella mureinivorans
GTAATGGAAGCATTTGTAGTTCGAGTTCAGGCGTAATCGACCTTAGATACTGCACAAAATATGGATTTTCTCTCACAGTTCGACGATAAGCATTTACTGAGATATCTGTCATTTGGTGCATTAAATCTCGCCATTCCTGTTTTGGAGTCGGTGGCGGCAGTAGGGTGGCTTCCAAAGCTGCTGCGGTATAAATTTCAAGATTTTGTAAAGCGATACTCTCTAATCCAAATTTAAATCGAATCATTTCACCTTGCTAGGTTACTCGTCTGAACTCCAGTCGTCCAGGTTCCCCCAGCTATTGTTGAC
>NZ_VMTV02000788.1 GCF_007644035.1 Vogesella mureinivorans
CAGGATCGCCACCTTGCGGGTGCGAATCCCGCCATCGCCGGGGCGCGCGGTCAGCGATAGCGTGGGCGACTCTCGCACCGACTTGCCTTCCGGCATTTCGGCGCGGGGATGCGCTTCGGGCAGTTCGATACCCAAGCCATCAGCGACTTTCTGCGCCAGCGCTTCGGAGGCATTGCGCAGCATCCCCAGCGTACGCGCGCGGATCGCCGGCACGGTCACCTTGCTCAGCTCGAAGCGGAAGGCGGCGACGATGTGCGCCTGCTCGACCGGGGTCTGGCTGTCGAAGAACAGCCGCGCCTGGTCGAA
>NZ_VMTV02000684.1 GCF_007644035.1 Vogesella mureinivorans
CTCGAATGGCTCGACTGCATGCGCCGCATGCATGCGCCCACGCCCGCCAGCGACGCCCGACCCTGAAGCGCGGCGCTCTCCACCTCAAGCCCAAGGACATCCGCCATGCACGGCCCCTACATCGGTTCCCGCGAGTTCTTCCCCGGCATCGGCCGCATCCCCTTCGAGGGGCGGCAGTCGGACAACCCGCTGGCGTTCAAGCACTACGACGCGGCGCGCTTGATCGGCGGCCGCAGCATGGCCGAGCATCTGCGCTTCGCGGTCTGCTACTGGCACTCCTTCTGCAATGCCGGGCACGACCCCTT
>NZ_VMTV02000612.1 GCF_007644035.1 Vogesella mureinivorans
ATGGTTGGGCTGAGCTTTTGATAAATTTGTACAGTACGACGTGAAAGTGCTGTATTTCGAGCATCAAAACTTGAATGATAAGCTACAGCATTGTTGTCATCATAATTTGGGTATTTCACCGCTTCTAAGAGCTTTACCGAATTGAAAGATCACATAATGAAATAAAGATTTATTATGGTGAATAAAATGCTCAATCAAACAACAGGTGATTTATCGTTACTCAAAGGTTGGAATGCAACTTTACCGAATACTGAAGTCATGCCTGTATTGTTTCTTGGGCATGGTTCTCCAATGAATGCCATTCA
>NZ_VMTV02000301.1 GCF_007644035.1 Vogesella mureinivorans
GGCCCGCGATGCGGACCGTTCCCTCGGAGGGCAATTCGAGACCGGCAATCAGACGCAGCGATGTGGTCTTGCCACAGCCGGAAGGGCCCAGAAAGGTGACGAGCTCACCGCGGTTGATCGAAAAGCTGATCGCATCGACGGCAGTAACCGTCCCGTAGCGCTTGACGACATCGACGAATTCAATGGCCATTTCGGTCATGAAGTTTCCCTATTCCGCCGGAAGCGTGGCTGGAGTGTTCTGAAGTTCGGCGCGGCGGCCGAGCTGGCGCTTGCCGATGAACAACTGGATGAGGACGATACAGACG
>NZ_VMTV02000318.1 GCF_007644035.1 Vogesella mureinivorans
TTCCGTTTGCGGAAGATACCTGCGTGCCGCCGGAACACCTTGCTGATTATATTGTGGAGTTTCGCGCGCTGCTCGACAGCCATGGTCTGAGCTATGGCATGTTCGGGCACGTGGACGCGGGTGTGCTGCACGTGCGCCCGGCGCTGGACATGTGCGACCCGCAGCAGGAGATCCTGATGAAGGAGATCTCCGACGAGGTCGTGGCCCTCACGGCCAAATACGGCGGCTTGTTATGGGGCGAGCACGGCAAAGGATTCCGCGCCGAGTACAGCCCGGCGTTTTTTGGCGAACAACTTTACGCCGAG
>NZ_VMTV02000532.1 GCF_007644035.1 Vogesella mureinivorans
CGCGGCGCTGGCGGTTGCGTTCAGCGGCACCGCGGTGAAGCCGCGCTGGTTGGCGGCGGCGCGCAGGGCGTCGAGGTCCTGACCGGCCGCGGCCATCAGCTGGGTCGCGGTGGGGGTGTCGATCCAGCCCTGCAGCGGCAGGCGCGGCTCCGGGTCGACGCTGGTCGGCAGGTCGAACTGCGGGCCGGTCCAGCCGTTCTCGACCACCGCCCAGGGATAGGCCGCACCGGCGTCGTCATGGATGATCAGGGCCAGCGCCGCGCCCTGGCGGGCGGCCTCCTCGAACTTGTAGGTCCAGCGCCCGT
>NZ_VMTV02000070.1 GCF_007644035.1 Vogesella mureinivorans
TGAGTCACGTCGGGCTGCGTCGCGAACACAACGAAGACACCTTCTATGGCGACAGCGAGCTGGGCCTGTGGCTGGTGGCAGACGGTATGGGCGGCCACGAGTTCGGCGAGGTCGCCAGCGCCATGGCGCGCGATGCGATCGTGCGTGAGGTGCGTTCCGGCGCCAATCTCAGCACCGCCATCCAGCGCGCGGACGAGGAACTGATCGACCACAGCCGCCAGCGCAGCGACGCCCTGCCGATGGGCACCACCGTCGCCGCCGTGCGCGTGCAGCGGGATCGCTTCGAAGTGGCCTGGGTCGGTGAC
>NZ_VMTV02000971.1 GCF_007644035.1 Vogesella mureinivorans
AATAGCATCGTCCGTTTAAGCGATGTGGCAAATATTACGATCGGCAAAGCGCCTGCAGAAATTCAGCGTCTCAATCAGCGGCAAGTTTTCTTAGTTGTCGGAAACTTGAATAAGGGTGCAAGTCTCGGCGATGCTGTCCAGCAAGTCGATGCAGTTTTATCAGAACTAAAGTTGCCGCGAGGAGTAAGAATTGTGCCGAGTGCGGCTGCTGAAACTAATCAGCAATTGCAAACTTCTCTCAAGCTTTTGGGAGGATTGGCGACTTTTTTAGTGTTTGTAGCGATGGCGGTGCAGTACAATTCTT
>NZ_VMTV02001055.1 GCF_007644035.1 Vogesella mureinivorans
CGGCTTGGCGGGTGTGCTTCTGGTTTGGGGGCTTCCGTCGGCAGTGCCCCGGAGCAGACGCAGGGCGTGACGGGCGACGGCGAGATGGCCGTTGTGGAACGGCTCGAAGCGGCCAATGAAGACCACGTAGTCGAAGTCCATGAGGATCCCTCTGGCGTTGGTACCGCTGGTCGGTCCGGCGGCGTGGGACCCAGACTACGCCTTTCGCGGGAATGTTCAAGCGCAGCGCATTGGTCGGCGCCGCGGCGGCAGCGGCGGGCTACAGGGGCGCTACGCCTTTCGCGGGAAAGGGGGCGCTGCAATC
>NZ_VMTV02000641.1 GCF_007644035.1 Vogesella mureinivorans
AAAACTCTTCAATCAAAAGGTGATGTTATGATGCAAATGAACGAACCACAAACTTGTTATGACATCGTGGTGATTGGAGGTGGAATTAATGGTGTTGGAATTGCCAATGATGCAGTTGGGCGTGGTTTATCGGTCTTGCTTTGTGAAAAAGATGATTTGGCAAGTCATACCTCATCCGCCAGTAGTAAATTGATTCATGGTGGTTTACGTTATTTAGAACATAAGGAATTTCGCTTGGTTCGTGAAGCTTTGGCAGAGCGTGAAGTTTTACTGGCGAAAGCCCCACATATTATTCGTCCAATGC
>NZ_VMTV02000781.1 GCF_007644035.1 Vogesella mureinivorans
TTCCCAGATTTTTTCATCGGAAAAAGAAACTGATGGATAGTCAAACTCATACTCTCCATGTAGGTGGAAAGAACTTGAATCTAGGTGAACCGTATCTAATTCAAGTTCAAATTTTTGGGCAGCAGCTAGGGCAATAATTGTAAATACTTGGCTGACTCCTGCCAAATATAATTTATCTAATACTCTGCCTAAACGGTCATCATTCAGATGTTCTGGTTGAATGCCTTCGCCAATTAAATGTTCCGTTGCTTGACCTTCAAAAAACTTAGAAAACAAATATAATGGGGCAGAAACTAGACCCAAGCCGTTGATAATCATTGCTTTCACTGCCTGTCCTGGGCTGACTATTTCTCCTGGTTGTTCACCGACTAACTGATTGATTTTTTCAACGATTCCTATTTCATCTACTAGACCTGCTACTAAGCCTAGATGGTCTAGGTTTTTCACTGTAATTTCTGCAAGTTTATTCATCTGTCCCTGAGCAATCTGCTGCTTTATTCTG
>NZ_VMTV02000021.1 GCF_007644035.1 Vogesella mureinivorans
TGCAAGTATTTGCTTAAGGTGTTGATTTGCAACGGCACCAAAAAGCAAAAAAGTTGGCCGCAGGCGGCCAACTTGATGAGGTTTACGGTTTGCCAGGCTTAAAGTGATTCGAGCATGGCGGGTGTCATCATGGCTTTGAGGCGGATTTGCTCGATGCCGTGGCGTTCGCGATGGTTCAGCCACCAGATGGAGCCCTTCTTCACGCTCCATAGCAGCGGCTGCTCGCTAAGCAATGTGGCGGCCAAGCGGCCGATGTACGGCTGGTGCCCTACCAGAACGATGGTTTTGCCGCATTCTGGCCAGCCTACGGCAGCCAACACTTCTTCTACAGAAGCATCCGGGTTCAGTGCCGGCAGGATCTCGTAGCTTTTTGCCAGGGCGGCGGCGGTTTGCTGGGAACGTACGGCTTCCGATGCCAGCAAACGGTAATCACCGGGTAGCTGCTTGTGCAGCCAGTCGGCCATGCGGCGGGCTTGTTGTTGGCCGCGACGGGTCAGCGCGCGGGCCAGGTCATCGTTGCCGTCTTCGGCTTCGGCGTGTCGCCATAGAATCAGGTCCATGGGTGTTCCTCGGTGAATGTTGTTGTGTTTATGGTGTTGCAGTGTAGTGATGCGCCATTACAGCATCAGGTAATGCACCAGAATGGGGGCAAGGATGGCGGTAAACAAGCCGGTGAGCCCCATGGCCAGCCCGGCAAAGGCACCCGCCGTTTCTGACAGCTGGAAAACGCGCGCGGTGCCAATACCGTGCGCCGCCACGCCGGTGGCGACGCCCAGCACCACATCGTCTTGGATGCGCAGCAGCTGCATCAGCGGCTTGGCACAGATGGCACCGATGATGCCGGTGACGATGACGAAGGTCGCTGCCAGCGCGGGGATACCGCCCAGTACCTCGGCCACACCCATGGCAATCGGTGTGGTAGCAGAACGTGGCGCCAGCGACAGCACCATGCTACGAGGCATATCAAACAGCAGACCCGCGCAAACCGCCGTAACGACCCCGGCAGCGCTGCCGGCAATAATGGCCAGCAGGATGGGCAGGCCACTTTTACGCAGCCGGCCCAGATTGTTGTACAGCGGGATAGCCAGCGCCACCGTCACTGGCCCCAGCAGAAACTGGATAAAGCCGGCACCTTTCATGTACTGCTGGAAATCCATGCCCAGCAGCAGCAATACCGCAATCACCATGACGGCCCCCATCAGCACCGTATTAGCCAGCGGGTGGCCGTGATAGCGGCGGCTGAGGGCAAGCGCGGCGCGGTAGGCGGCCAACGTTAGCAGCAGGCCGGTTAGCGGGGCGTTTTGCACCCAGGCCAGTACGCTCATGCCGGCCTCCTGCGCTTCTGCCACCACAGCCCCAGCTGCAACACCAGCGCGGTGATGATGAAGGTAGACAGCGTAGCGACCACCAGCAGGATGGGCAGGCTAAGCGGGTGCGCCGACAGCATGGGCCAGAACGCCAGGATGCCTACACCGGCGGGGATGAACAGCAGCGACATATGCGTCATCAGCCGCGGGATGTTGTCGCGCAGCGCGCGCGGCACACCGCGGCGCGCGCACAGCGTAATAAACAGCAGCAGCATGCCCAGCACGGCGCCAGGCACTGGCCAGCCCAGGCTACGGGCGATGACTTCGCCGATAAACTGATACGCCAGCAGCCAGATAAAGGTTTCGATCATGGCAATAAGAATACAAGGTTGGCCGCAAGGGCAGGACAGCACAAAGCTCGTTTTGGCATAATGCCGCCCATGGATGAAAAACAACGCTGGTCGGCAACGCTGCCAGCATGCAGCCCTTTACTGGCAGCGTGCATGGCAACGCGTGGCTCGCTGACCGAACACCTGATGGCAACCGGCCACCCTTTTGCGGTAGATGTGCTGGCGCAAGGCCATACTGCTATCTACGCCGACGAGGCGGAACTGCTGCAGATTAGCGCAAAGCAGCCGGTTTATGCCAGACACGTTCGATTAATGCTGAATGGCGAAGCCGTGGTGGTAGCACGCAGTATTACCCTGCAAGACAGCCAGGCCTGGCGCCCGATACTGGAGCGCGGCAGCCGCTCGCTGGGGCTTACGCTGTTTGGCGGCCTGCCCGGCCTGGGGCGCGAAGCACTGCAGTTCCTGCAAACCGCCGCCCCACACCCGCTGCACACCCTGGCCAGCGCTTACGATACGCAGCACGCTGCACAGCTGGGCGCCCGCCGCTGCCGCTTTACCCTGGCCAACTCCCCGCTGCTGGTGAGCGAGGTGTTTTTGCCGGCACTGGAGAATTACCTGCGATGAACACTGCCCTGCTGCGCGAACGCGCCACCGTTTATGGCCAACTGATGCGCGTAGACCGCCCCATCGGCACCCTGCTATTACTCTGGCCCACGTTGTGGGGCCTGTGGCTGGCATCCCAAGGCCGGCCAGACTGGCTGGTGCTGCTGGTTTTTGTCCTGGGTACGTTTCTGATGCGCTCGGCCGGCTGCGTGATTAACGATTATGCCGACCGCCATTTTGACGCCCACGTAGCGCGCACCGCCCAGCGCCCGTTTGCCCGCGGTGCTGTCACCGAAAAAGAAGCGCTATGGTTGGCCGCAGGGCTGGTGCTGCTCAGCTTGCTGCTGGTACTGCCGATGAACAGCCTGACGCTGCTGATGAGCATCCCGGCGGTACTGCTGGCGGCGACTTACCCGTTCACCAAGCGCTTCTTTCCGCTACCGCAGGCTTATCTGGGGCTGGCATTTTCGTTTGGCATCCCCATGGCCTATGCCGCACAAACCGGCCGCGTGGACAGCACCGCGTGGTGGCTGCTGGCAGCCAACCTGTTCTGGACGGTAGCCTACGACACCGCCTACGCCATGGCCGATAAACCGGACGACCTGAAAATCGGCATCAAGACCTCGGCCATTACCTTTGGCGACTACGACGTGGCTGCCATCATGCTGTGCCATGGCGTGTTCATGGCGCTAATGCTGGGCCTGGGCTGGCAGCTTGGGCTGGGCTGGCCCTTCTTTGGCGGCCTGGCGATCTCGGCCGTGCTGATCGGCAAGCAGTATGGCGAGATCCGTACCCGCGACCGCGCCCTGTGTTTCAAGGCCTTTCTGGACAATAACCGTGTCGGCGCGGTGATATTTGCCAGCCTGCTGCTGGAGTACGGGCTATTTACCCACTAAGCCACTCCATCCTGCATTACGCTGCCGCGGCGCAGGGGCCTTGCGGGCGCTGAAGAGGGCTGCCAGGCAGCACGCTGAAAAATTTCTATAACATTGGCTGGAAATTTCAGCGCCATGCACCAAACTCCGCTTATTCACTACCGGAGTTTTTTCATGCCCGCTTTTGCCGACATTCTGCCCACCCTGCCCGCCATCGACCATATCACCGCACTGACCCTGCATAACGCAGCCGGCGAGCAAGTGGCCCTGATAGAAACCAAACCCGGCTCCAGCGGCTCGGTACGCCTGTACCACGCCCTTTGGCTGCAGCACGGCTGTATCAACCATGCAGCCGCGCAGCAAGGCCTGGCGCTGTATGCCGAGCACACGGCCGACGCGCTGGCTTTCCCCGGCAAGCACCCCAATATCGACCGCCTGCTGGCCATTGGCCCCAACGATGCGCTGAGCGTGCAGCTGGTGCTGGCCTGATACCTGGCCCGCAACGCAAAACACCCCGCCGCGGCGGGGTGTTTTGCTTGATAGCCACGTGTGGCCACAAACGCTTGCGGCCAACTCGCAGGCTAGATGTCCTGCCCTTCCACGATACCGTCGCGACTAGCCGACTTGCTTGGCAAGATCAGGTTCAGCACCAGCGCCAGCACCGAGCACAGGCCCACGCCCACCAGGCCAAACGAACCGAACTTCAGCTCCAGGCCGCCGATACCGGCCGTCAGCACCACCGAGATGATCACCAGGTTGCGCGGCTCCATCAGGTCGACTTTGGCTTCGATCAGCGTTTTCAGGCCGATAGAAGCAATGGTACCGAACAGCAGCACCATGATGCCGCCCATCACCGGCATGGGGATGGACTGCAGCAGCGCGTTGAACTTGCCAAAAAACGCCATGGCGATGGCAAAGATCGCCGCCCAGGTCATCACCACCGGGTTGAAGTTACGGGTAATCATCACCGCGCCGGTTACCTCGGCGTAGGTGGTGACGGGTGGGCCGCCAATCAGGCCAGCCACGCATACGCCCAGGCCATCACCCGCCAGGGTACGGTGCAGGCCCGGGGTTTTGGTGTAGTCCTTGCCGGTAACGCCGCCAATGGCCATCACGCCACCGATGTGTTCAATCGCCGGGGCAATGGCCACCGGCAGCATGAACAGCGCCGCCGCCCAGTTGACTTCCGGGCTATGGAATACCGGTGCAGCGAACCACGGTGCGTTGGCCACCTTGGCAAAATCCACCACACCCATGAAGGCAGCAGCGATATAACCCACGGTTACCCCCGCCAGGATCGGTACCAGCTTGAACATGCCGCGGGCGTAGATCGATACCGCAATGGTGGTCGCCAGCGAGATGGCCGCCAGCAGCAGCGAGGTTTCATACGGCATGACCTGTTGGCCGCCAGCACGCCCCATGGCCATATTGGATGCGGCACCGGCTACCGACAGGCCGATGATCATGATCACCGGGCCGATTACCACCGGCGGCAGCAGCCTGTTGACCAGCGCCATGCCGCGCCATTTCACGATGGCTGCAAACACAAAGTACATGAAGCCGGCAAAGAACAGGCCAAACATGGTGGCGCCCTGCCCCCAGGTTTGCATCGAATAAATGATGGGGCCGATAAAGGCAAACGAGGAGCCGAGGAAAATCGGCACCTGACGGCCGGTGCACAGCTGGAACAGCAAGGTGCCCAGGCCGGCACCCAGCAGCGCCATGGCGGGGTTCAGGCCGGTCAGCAGCGGCACCAGTACCAGCGCGCCAAAGGCGACGAACAGGATCTGGGCGCCAGACAGGGCCACTTTCACTTGTTGGAACATAGGTTTTACCTTCTTGTTGTTAAATGCTTTGTGCTTGCGCAGCGGCATGACAGCGCCCAGTACATCACCGCCTCGCCCAGCGGGCGATCACACCGCGCCATGGCCTGCTGATGCCGCCCCCAGGGTTGGCCGCACCCGCAAAAAAGCCGCTTTTGCAAGCGGCTGTCTGCCAGGTATCAGGCGTGTTTGGTACCGAATATCTTGTCGCCGGCATCGCCCAGGCCCGGGATGATGTAGCCCTGCTCGTTCAGGTGGCTATCCAGCGAGGCGGCCACGATCTGCACGTCCGGGTGGGCGTCGTTTACCGCTTTCACGCCTTCCGGTGCCGCTACCATCACCACTGCCTTGATGTGCTTGCAGCCATTGCGCTTGAGCAGGTCGATGGTGGCAATCAGCGAGCCGCCGGTAGCCAGCATCGGGTCGATGATCATGGCGATGCGCTCGTCCAGGTTGCCGACAAACTTTTCGAAGTACGACACCGGCTCCAGGGTTTCTTCGTTACGCGCCAAGCCTACCACGCTGATCTTGGCCGACGGCACCAGATCAAGCACGCCGTCCAGCATGCCGATACCGGCGCGCAGGATAGGTACCACGGTGACTTTCTTGCCCTTGATTTGCTGCACGTCGATGGGGCCGCACCAGCCATCGATGGTAACGGTTTCCAGCTCGAAATCACGGGTGGCTTCATAAGCCAGCAGGCGCGCCAGCTCTTGAGTCAGCAGGCGGAATTTCATGGTGCTGATATCGCCCTCGCGCAGCAGGCCGAGTTTGTGTTGTACCAGCGGGTGATTGACTACGGTGATGTTCATGCTCTTCCCAAACCTTGGCAAAAAGCGGCTGCGCCGGGCCAGTGCCCGTGCAAACCGCTTTTCTTGATACGGAAAACCAGCCGCCAGGCGGCAGCCGGTTCGCTAAATTGGTATGGGGCGACATTGTACAAGCAAACAGCTGTTTGCAGCCATGCCCTGCATGCAGGGTTTTCCCTGTTTCGTGCGGCCAACTGTGCCAGATCAAACGGCTCTGCGAGTCGCATGTGCAGGCAATATCTATAAAAAACAAACCCTGCCGCTACGCGCGACAGGGTTTGCATACCGCCACAGCCGCACGCGGCGGGCTGCGGGTGGGCGATCAGGATGCTGCGATGTCTTTCAGCAGTTCCTGCAGCTCGCCGGCCTGGTACATCTCGTACATGATGTCCGAGCCGCCAACGAACTCGCCGTTCACGTACAGCTGCGGGATGGTCGGCCAGTTAGCGTAGTCCTTGATGCCCTGGCGCACTTCCGCATCGGCCAGCACATCGACGGTAACAAACTTCTCAACGCCACAGGCCTTGATGATTTGTACGGCACGGCTGGAAAAACCGCACTGCGGGAAGGTGGCGGAGCCTTTCATGTACAGCACGACCGGGTTTTCGGTAACGGTCTGGCGGATGGTGTCCTGAATCGACATGATCTTCCTTTTGCATTAATGGCCGGGCGATTACCCGACAAATTCAATCGACTATTCTAGGGCCGCTGGCGCTGCGACTCAAGCCTTGCGCTGCAACACGGCGGCAAAAAAACCGTCGCTGTTATGCAGGTGCGGGCGCAGGCTCAGGTAATCACCGGTATCCAGCGCAATTTTCATCTCGGCCAGCAGGGTGTTGGCTGGCAGCAGCTCGAAATCCGGGTGGCTTTCCAGAAACGCATTCACGATATCCTGGTTTTCTGCCGGCAGCAGGCTGCACGTGGCGTATACCAAACGGCCACCCGTGCGCACCAGGCGCGAGGCCGAGGCCAGAATGGCGGTTTGCTTGGCGTTCAGCTCGGCCACGCTTTCCGGGCTCTGGCGGTATTTCAGGTCCGGGTTGCGGCGCAGGGTACCCAGGCCGGAGCACGGCGCATCGACCAGCACGCGGTCGGCTTTGCCGGCCAGGCGTTTTACCTTGGTGTCGTTCTCGTGTGCGATCAGGGTGCTGTTCACGTTGGACAGGCCGGAGCGCGCCAGACGCGGTTTCAGGTTGGCCAGGCGTTTTTCCGAGATATCAAACGCGTACAGGCGGCCGCTAGACGCCATCTGCGCGCCCAGCAGCAGGGTTTTGCCACCGGCACCGGCGCAGAAATCCACCACCATTTCGCCACGGCGTGCGCCGGTCAGCAGGCCCAGCAGCTGGCTGCCTTCGTCTTGCACTTCGATGGCGCCGCCGACAAACAGCGGGTGGCGGGCCAGCGCCGGCTTGCCTTTCAGGCGGATACCGATAGGCGAATACGGGGTAGGCTCGCAGGCAATGCCGGAATCCTGCAGCTGGATCAGCGCGTCGTCACGCTTCATTTTCAGGGTATTCACGCGCAGGTCCAGCGGTGCGTAAGACGCCAGGCCCTTGCCTAGCGCAATCACATCGCCCTCTTCCTGCTCGGCCAGCAGGCCGATCACCCAGCCTGGCAGGCCGGAGCGGGCGCTCAGGTCGTCCGGCAGCTCGGCGCCTTTTACGGACGCCAGCCATTCGCGCTCGGTTTCTTTCATCACGCCATCCAGCTCGCGCAGGTTGGTACCACCGATACGCACCAGGGTGGCCAGCGCCAGGCGGCGCGAGTTCACCTGCTTGCCACACAGCGGGCGCAGGGTTTCCAGGTGACGCAGGCAGGCAAAGGCGGTTTCGGCAATCAGGTGGCGGTCGGTACCGCCCAGCTTGCTGTGCTGACGGAAATGCGCGGTGAGCACGGCGTCGGCCGGGCGGTCAAAGCGCAGCATGGCAAACAGCACCTGTTCCAGGTGGTTGAATTGGCTAACGTTTACTTTCATTGTCTTGTCTCGGTTGTCGTGGCGGCTGTTTCCACACAGTGTCGCCATCTAGTTCAATCAGGTTTGCACGCAGCTCGAAGCGCTTGTCTTTGTCTGCGCGCAGGATACGCAGCGGAATATTGGCAAAGTCGGGGGCGAGCCAGAATTCGGTAAGCTCGCCCTCTTCACGCACGCGGATGACCACGGCACGAATCACCCCCGCGCCGGTGTCGAAATCGGTTTCCCCTTCTGGCCGCAGCACCATGCGGTACACTTTTTTGCCGTTGGTGATCTGCACCGGCGCCTCGCCCATCTTCTTGCCGCGCAGCGCCAGCTGCATCCCCAAACCATGCAAGTCTTGCGCCCCCGGCTGCAAGGGCTCGGTCTTGTGTTCCTTATCACCATAAGCCAACGTGGCCGCTGCCCAGTCAAAACGGGCGTACTCGCGCGGCTCGCCATTACGCGTGGCCTTGAAGCTGTCCGGCCGCAAGCCCTGCGGCGTTATGCTGCCGACGGTTTCGTAGCGCAGCTTGGGGCCCACCACCGGCGTGGCATCGGTGATCAAACTATAGCTGCTGCCATCGCGTTGCCAGCGTATCTCGCCACTGCCCAGCAAAACGCCAGACAGATAGAGGCCGTACTGCATGCGCGCGGCGGCGGGGAAGCGGGTAATGCGCTCGTCCGGTTTCACCACTTTGTCGCTATCCGCATCGGCATTGTCAGCCGGTTTGCTGGCTACCTCTGCCTGCGGTGCACTGGCCTGCCTGGCAGGGTTGGCCGCGTTGGCCATGGGTGCGCTGGCCTCGGCCTGCGCTACCTGCTGATCTGGTGCTGGCGGCACGGCGGCTACGGCACTGGCGGCGTGCCGTGGCTTGGCCTTGGCCGGGCTGGCTGGTGGTTTTTTAGGCTTCGGCTTCGGCTTGTCGGCCACCGGCTGCGACGCCTCGCCAGCGGGCACACCCAGTGTGCCGGGGATGCGCGGGGCGCTCAACGCGGGCGGCTTGGGTATATCCAGCTGCATGTCTTGCAGCGTGGCGCTGAGCTTGCGCAGCGCCGGGTCTTCCGGCATGTCGATGCTGTCAAACGACACCAGCCCGCTGCCCAGCGCCAACAGGTGCGCCAGCAGGGACAGGATAAAGGCCACCGCCATCAGGCTGGCAGCCGGTTTGCGCCAGCGCTTCAATGCGGTGCTGGCACCATCAGTGCTGCCTGAGCCTGGCTAGCGGCTACGCCCGTGACACGGCTGCCACGCACCTGCAGTTGGCCGGCGACAAACTGGCGCACGGCCTGCGGGTACAGCTGGTGCTCCAGCGCCAGCACGCGGTTGGCCAGCGCGGCTTCGGTGTCGTCGTCCAGCACCGGCACCACGCCCTGGGCCACGATCGGGCCGTGGTCCAGCTCGGCCGTGACAAAGTGCACGGTGCAGCCGGCTACCTTGCAGCCCATGTCGATCGCACGCTGGTGCGTATGCAGGCCGGGGAAAGACGGCAGCAGCGAGGGGTGAATATTCAGCATGCGGCCTTCGTAGCGGGCGGTAAACGCGGGCGTCAGGATACGCATGAAGCCAGCCAGCACCACCAGATCGGGCGCGAAGGCGTCGATCTCGCTGGCCAGGCGTTCGTCAAAGGCTTCGCGGCTGGCAAACTGCTTGTGGTCCAGGCCGACGGTGGCAATGCCACGCTCGGCAGCCCAGGCCAGGCCGGCGGCGTCGGGGCGGTTGGCGATCACGGCCGCAATACGGGCGCCGGCAATCTGGGCATCGACGATGGCTTGCATATTGGAGCCACGGCCGGAAATCAGGATGACGATGTTTTTCATGTCAGCAGTCAGAAACGGTTATGCAGTAGCAGAAAAGGTTGGCCGCAAACAGAAACGCCGCCAGCACTGCCGGCGGCGCTTTGCCTTAGCCAGACAGGGTTTAGCCTACCTGGGTCTGGTGCTCGTCGCCGTGACGGGCGCGAATCACGCCAATGCGCGATACGGTTTCGCCCTGCTCGGTCAGGAAGGCCGCTGCCGCGTCGGCATCCGCCGCGTCCACGATCACCACCATGCCGATACCACAGTTGAAGGTGCGGTACATTTCCTGTGCATCCACATTGCCTTCGGCCTGCAGCCACTGGAACAGCTTGGGCATGGTCCAGCTAGCGGCATCGATCTGGGCCACGGTATTGGCTGGCAGAACGCGCGGGGTGTTTTCGGTAATGCCGCCACCGGTGATGTGCGCCATGCCTTTAACCGTGAGCTTCTCCATCAGCGCCAACAGGGGCTTCACATAGATGCGGGTCGGGGCAATAACGGCCTCACGCAGGGTTTTGTCGCCGTCAAAGGCGGCGTCCAGGTCTGGCTGGGCGCGCTCGATGATCTTGCGCACCAGGCTGTAGCCGTTGGAGTGCACACCGTTGGATTTCAGGCCCAGTACCACATCGCCCGGCTTGATGTCGCGGCCGGTGATAACCTTGCTCTTTTCAACCACGCCAACGGCAAAGCCGGCCAGGTCGTATTCGCCTACCGGGTACATGCCCGGCATTTCGGCGGTTTCACCACCGATCAGTGCGCAGCCTGCTTGCTCGCAGCCTTCGGCGATGCCCTTGATGACGTCGGTAGCTTGCGGTACATCCAGCTTGCCGCAGGCAAAGTAGTCAAGGAAGAACAGAGGTTCGGCGCCTTGTACCAGAATGTCGTTGACACTCATGGCCACCAGGTCGATGCCGACGGTATCATGCTTGTTCCAGTCAAAGGCGAGCTTCAACTTGGTACCGACGCCGTCAGTACCGGAAACCAGTACCGGCTCTTGGTATTTTTTGGAAATTTCCACCAGTGCGCCGAAACCGCCGAGGCCACCGAGGACTTCCGGACGCATGGTGCGTTTGGCAAACGGCTTGATGTTTTCGACGAGCGCGTCGCCTGCATCGATATCGACGCCGGCATCACGGTAACTGAGGGACGTGGTGTTCAAGGTAAACTCGCTTTCTGCTAACGTGATCGTTTTGCTGCTTTGAGCGCCCTGGGCTCTTGGCCCAAAGCGGCTGTATTTTAACTGAAAAGACAATGGAACGCTCCCGCTCTGTTTATCTTCCGTGGTTGATTATCGCTATCGCGCTGACAGCCTTGCTATGGCTGGCTGGCAGGCTGTCTGGCGTGCTGGCCCCTTTTGTCACCGCGGCCATCCTGGCCTATATCCTGGACCCGGCAGTAGACCGGCTGCAGGAAAAAGGCCTGTCGCGCACCAGCTCGCTGCTGCTGGTGATGGCAGGCGGGTTTATGGCCATACTGGGGTTGATCCTGATTGTGGTGCCCATGCTGGTATCGCAGGCGCAAGCCTTGGCGGCCCGGCTACCGGTATTGGTGGATTTTGTACAACACCAGGTCTTGCCGCGCATCAATGGCTGGCTGGGCACCAGCCTGAGCATAGATAGCGACAGCTGGCGCAATGTGCTGAGCCAGAATGCCGGCAATGTGCGCCAGACCATTAGCCGCGTGGCACCGCAACTTACCCATGGCGGCGCGCTACTGCTGTCCAGCCTGGCCAACCTCAGCCTGCTGCCTATTCTTCTTTATTACTTTTTGCACGGCTGGGACGATATGGTGGTGCGCATTGCCAGCCTGATACCGCGGCGCTGGGAAACCGAAGTTGGCCGCCTGGCGCGCGAAGTCGACAGCATGCTGGGGCAGTTCCTTCGCGGCCAGCTGTCGGTCATGCTGATCATGGCGGCCATCTACGGTGGCGGGCTGTGGCTGGTGGGGCTGGATTCGGGCGTGGCCATCGGCATTATTGCCGGCCTGCTGGTTTTCATCCCCTATCTGGGCGCCTTTCTGGGCCTGCTGCTGGCCACCTTGGCCGCCGTGCTGCAGTACGACAGTGCCAGCGGCATCCTGATGGTGTGGGGCGTGTTCATGGTGGGGCAAATGCTGGAAAGCTTTCTGGTGACCCCCTATCTGGTGGGCGAACGCATCGGCCTGTCGCCGGTGACCGTGATCTTTGCGCTGATGGCGTTTGGCGAGCTCATGGGCTTTGTCGGCATCCTGCTGGCGCTGCCGCTATCTGCCATCAGCGTGATTCTGATGCGCCATCTGGTCAGACATTATTTCAATAGTGGCTTTTATCAGCGTAAAATCGACCCCTGACTCTTTTTGACCGCCCCCATGTTGGATCAGCTCGTTCTAGACCTCAGCCCCACCCCGCTCCCCGCCTTCGATAATTTTCTGGCGCAGCGCAACCGCGAAATCATCGCTGCGCTCACCCACGAAGAAGGCGAGCGCTTCGTGTACCTGTGGGGCGAGCCTGGGTGCGGTAAAACCCACCTGCTGCAGGCGTGGATCGCCCACGCCGAGCGCATGGGCCGCGCCTCCATCTACCTGGACGCCCAGCACGAGCAGCTGCCCGACTTCGCGCGCGAGGCCAGCTTCATCGCCGTCGACCACGTGGACGACCTGCCGCCGGACGACCAGATCATGCTGTTTTCCATCTACAACTCGCTCAAGGAAAGTGGCGAAGGCCGCCTGCTGATGGCCGGCCGCCAGCCACCAATGCAAGCCCCGGTGCGCGACGACCTGCGTACCCGCCTGGGCTGGGGCCTGGTGTTCGAGGTAAAAGCCCTGTCGGACAACGACAAGCTGGCCGCCCTGCGCCACCACGCCGCCAGCCGCCAGCTGGCTATCGGCGACGACGTCTTCCGCTACCTTCTTACCCACTGGCGGCGCGACCTGTCCAGCCTGATTACCATGCTGGACACGCTGGATCGCTACTCGCTGGCCATGCGCCGGCCCATTACCGTGCCGCTGGTGAAAAACGTATTGCAAACCGCCAACCCCGGAACCTGACATGAATCTTGCCCTGTTTGACCTAGACAACACCCTGATTGCCGGTGACTCCGACACCGAGTGGCCCAAGTTCCTGATCAAACGCGGCATTCTGGACCCGGACCACCACGCCCGCCAGAACGACTACTTCTACGAACAGTACAAAGCCGGCACGCTGGACATCTACGAGTTTCTGGACTTTCAGCTGGCCCCCCTCACCCGTTTCAGCCGTAGCGAACTGGACACCCTGCACGCGCAGTACATGCAGGAACACATCCTGCCCATCATCCCGCCCAAAGCGCGCGATCTGGTGGCCGCCCACCAGGCCGCCGGCGATGTGGTGATGATCATCACCGCCACCAACCGCTTCATCACCGCCCCCATCGCCCGCGAGCTGGGCGTGGCGCACCTGATTGCGGTAGAGCTGGAACAAGACGCAGCCGGCAACTACACCGGCAAACCCACCGGCACGCCCAGCTTCCAGGCTGGCAAGATCACCCGCCTGAACGAATGGTTGGCCGCACGCGGCGAAACGCTGCAAAGCTACGACAAGAGCTATTTCTATAGCGACTCGCGCAACGACCTGCCGCTGATGTCCATCGTCACCCACCCGGTAGCGGTAGATGCCGACGACACCCTGCTGGCACACGCCCAGGCCCACGGCTGGCCCACCATCACGCTGCGCGACTAAGCCATGCTGCACCTCACCACCGCTACCGCCGCCGACCTGCCCGCGCTGTGCCGCCTGGTCAACCTGGCCTACCGCCCCGGCACCGGCCAGGCCGGCTGGACGCACGAATCGGCATTGGTCCGCGGTGAGCGCACCGACCCGGCACAGCTGGCCGCCGTTCTGGCCGCGCCCGGCCAGATCTTGCTGGGCTGGCAGCAGCAACAGCTGGTGGCCTGCGTGCACATCGAGCCAGCAGAGGGCTACGGCTATATCGGCATGCTGGCGGTAGACCCGGCCTGCCAGGCTGGCGGCATGGGCAAAACCATGCTGGCCCACGCCGAAGCCGTGCTGATACAGCAATACCGCCTGCCACGCGCACGCATGAGCGTACTGGCTGGCCGGCCCGAGCTGCGCGCCTACTACCTGCGCCGTGGCTACCAGCCCACCGGCCAGCGCCAGCCCTACCCGCTGGATGCCGGTGTGGGCCTGCCGCTGGATAGCTCGCTGGACCTGGAAATCCTGGAAAAACCGCTGGCCGCCTGAACCGGAGCTGCAATGGACAAACTGGACGCTTTTCTCACCCGCGCCGAAGCCCTGATGGACCGCCTGGCGCCGCTGCTACCACCGGCCATTCCCCAGCCAGACTGGTCGGCCCCCGCGTTTCGCTGGTGCCGCGCCGGGCTGAGCGGCTGGCTGGAAGCCATCCACGACCCGCACACCGTGCGGCTGGCCGACCTGACCGATATCGAGCGCCAGAAAGCGCAGATCGTGCGCAATACCGAGCAGTTTCTGGCTGGCCGCCCGGCCAACAACGTGCTGCTGACCGGCGCACGCGGCACTGGCAAGTCGTCGCTGATCAAGGCCCTGCTGGCGCAGTATGCGGCGCAGGGCTTGCGGGTGATCGAAGTCGACAAAACCCACCTGCCCGACCTGGGCCAGATCGTGGCACTGGTGGCGTCGCGGCCGGAGCACTTCATCCTGTTTTGTGACGACCTGTCATTTGAGGAAGGCGAAGACAGCTATAAAGCGCTAAAGTCTGCGCTGGATGGCGGCCTGGCGCAGCGTGCGGCCAACCTGCTGGTGTACGCCACCTCCAACCGCCGCCACCTGATGCCCGAGCGCGCCAGTGAAAACCGCGAAGGCTGGGTGAAAGATGGCGAAATCCACCCCGGTGAAACCACCGAAGAAAAAGTGTCGCTATCCGACCGCTTTGGCCTGTGGCTATCGTTCTACCCGTTTGACCAGCACGCCTACCTGGCCGCCGTGCGCGGCTGGCTGGCCCATTTCAGCCTGCCGCTAGATGCCGAAGCCGAACGCGCCGCACTGCAATGGAGCCAGCTGCGCGGCAGCCGCTCCGGCCGTGTGGCCTGGCAGTTTGCCTGCGACTGGGCCGGGCGCAGCCCCGCCGAGCGCGTGGCCGAGCTGGGCCACTAAACCCGACACCGGCCGCCTGGCGGCCAACCCTGGGCACCATGACTGAACACAAGCACACTATTCCCGTGGTCGCCGGCGCGCTGATGCGCGCTGACGGCCAGTTCATGCTGGGCAGCCGCCCGGCCGGCAAACCCTACCCGGGCTACTGGGAGTTCCCCGGTGGCAAGGTAGAAGCCGGCGAAGCGCCATTCGATGCTCTGGTACGCGAATTCCAGGAAGAAATGGGCATCACCGTGACCCACGCCACCCCCTGGCTGCGCCGCGTACACCACTACGAGCACGCCTCAGTAGAACTGCTGTTCTACCGCATCTGGGCGTGGCAGGGCGAGCCGCAGCCGCACGAAGGCCAGGCCTTTGCCTGGCAGCAGCCTGGCCACCTGTCGGTGAAACCCATGCTGCCGGCGAACGACCCCATCTTGCGCTCGCTGCAGCTGCCAGACGTACTGAACCTCACCTGCATCAGCGAAACCGGGCGCGACACGCTGCTGCACAAGCTGGCACAGCGCCAGGATGCCCCGTGGGTAATCGTGCGCGAGCCGCAAAAAAGCCGCGAACAGTTGGCCGCACTGGTAGGTGAAATCAGCGAGATCATCCACCCGCGTGGTGGCAAGCTCATCGTCAACGCCGACCCGGCATGGCTGAAAGGCTGGCCGGTGGACGGCGTGCACCTGAATAGTGCACGGTTGGCCGCTTGCGAAGCACGCCCGCACTTTGCCTGGGTGGGCGCGTCGTGCCACAGCAGCGCCGAGCTGGCCCACGCCGCCACACTGGGGCTGGACTACGCCCTGCTGGGCCATGTACAAGACACCGCCAGCCACCCCGGCCAGCCCGCACTGGGCTGGGGCGGCCTGGCGAGCTGCCTGGCCCCCGCCGCACCGCTGCCGGTCTTTGCCCTGGGCGGGCTGTCTGCGGCCAACCTGGATCAAGCCAGACAGGCCGGTGCCCACGGCGTAGCGCAAATGCGGGGGGCCTGGCAATGAAGAAACTCAGCCGCCAGCAATGGCTGTTTGTCGGCATGGCCCTGATCTGCTTTGCCATGCTGAAAGCCGGGCTGATTTACTGGTACCTACAGAACAAAGGCAGCGAGCTACAGCGCCAGGACGTAAGCTGCAGCAACTTGCAGCAAGGCTGCACCCTGCCGGACGGCAGCGTACTGCGCTTTGACCGCACCCCGCACCACAGCCAGCCTTTCCTGATCACCCTCGGCAAGACAGCCGGGGCGGCACCGGCGGCGGAGTTCTCCATGGAAAAAATGGACATGGGCTTTAACCGCTACCGTTTTGTCGATGGCAACACACAATGGCAAGCCAAGGTCACCCTGCCGGTATGCATCAGCGGCAGCGGCGACTGGCTGCTGGACCTGAAATACGCCGACCGCAGCTACCGCGTACGCTTTAAAAGCCAGTAAGACCTGAAAACGGGTGCGGCACAGGCCAGCCATGGCCGTGGCTAGCCTGTGCCGTACCGTTTGTCGCACCGCACCACCCGGCCACACAGCCAGACCACCGCGCCCGCGCCGCCGTTTGACCCGCCCGCTCTGCACGCCGGCCTCTGCCTGTTAAGGCTGCCACCCTGTTGCTTCCCCTCGCCCCATCTTGCCTGGCCCGGTATGCCTCATACCCATGAAGACCCCGGCAAGCAGCCGCCATTGCCTAGCCGAATCCATCGACACCCACATGGCTGGCACACTGCTTGCTTAATAAACCCTGCTCTTTGGAGCGACAGGTGTTGTTTCCCGCATTTTGGGCCGGGTTTGACTAAACCCAGCGTGGAGAGGGAAATATTTTTGCACGGATTTGGTGCAAAAGCTTCCCGAATTGGTGCAAAGCGCCAATTCGGGGCTTCTTTTCAGGATATTGCGCCACGCACACTGCGGGGCGCCAGGTTTGATAGAGGGAGAACCAGAACGGCCAAGCCGTCATCTCAACAAGCTAGGGGTTGGCCGCAGCGATGCGGCCAACCTTTTGCTTTTTTGGGCGCCGTACACCACGGCAGCCATGCACCATTTTAGGGCTGATCGCCAACCAGGTAGCGCTTGCTCATCTGTTTGAACAGTGCCGACCCCGACACCCGCAAGCACTCGAACAGCACCATTTCCCGCGTTACCAGCACCGCCCCCGCTTCCCGCATGCGCTGCAGGCCATACTCGCGGTTAAGCTCGCCGCGGCTGGACACGGCATCCGCCACCACAAACACCTGCTTGCCGGCCTGCAACAGCTCCATCACCGTTTGCAGCACGCAAACATGGGTTTCCATACCGCAAACAATCACCTGGCGGCGCGACATCAGGCCGTCGGGCAAACACTGGCCGGCCACGCAGGAAAAATGCAGCTTTTCCACCACGTCAGCCTGCGGTGCGGCCTCCAGCAACTGCAGCAAGGTGCCACCCAGCCCTTGCGGGTACTGTTCGGAAAACACCACCGGCAGCCCCAGATCGACCGCCGCCGCAATCAGCCAGTGGCAGCGCGCCACCATGCCGTCGGCGTCCAGCACGGCGGGCACCAGCTTTTCCTGTATATCCACCACCAACAGCGTGGCATCGTCTTTTTCGATAAGCATCGCTTTTCCTCCGGATGATTTTGCAGCTTAACCGCAGCGCATAATCAAGGGCAAACCCCTGATGGGTACGGTAATAAAGTATGGCAACATCACCTATCCACAAAACCAACAGGCCTACGCCGCCGGAGAGTGACATGCTGCAAGGTGCTTACCGCGAATTCCATCAACGCATTCTGGAAACCCTGCCTGCGCGCCGCGTATTTACCGACCCGCTGTCTACCCTGGCTTACGGCACGGACGCTTCCTGTTACCGGCTGACGCCCAAGGTGGTGATCAAGAGCGAAAACGAAGCCGAGGTCCGCACCATCCTGCGCGAAGCAGCCAGCCTGCAGCTACCGGTGACCTTCCGCGCTGCCGGTACGTCCCTGTCGGGCCAGGCCGTGAGCGACTCCATTCTGATTGTGGCCAGCCATGGCTGGAAAAACCTGCAAGTGCTGGATAATGGCCTGGCGATCCGCCTGCAACCGGGCGTGATCGGTGCCGAAGCCAACGCCGCGCTGCTGCCGTTTGGCCGCAAGATCGGCCCCGACCCGGCCACCATCAACTCGGCCATGATCGGCGGCATCGTCAACAACAACTCCAGCGGCATGTGCTGCGGTACCGCCGAGAACACCTACCAGACGCTGAAATCGCTGCGCATGGTACTGGCCGATGGCACCGTACTGGACACCGGCGACGCCGCCAGCGTGGCCGCCTTCCGCACAAGCCACGCCAGCCTGCTGGCGCAGCTGGCTGCGCTGAGCCAACGCATTCTGGCCGACGACACCCTGGCCGCGCGCATCCGCCGCAAGTACAAAATGAAGAACACCACCGGCTACAGCCTGAATGCGCTACTGGACTTTGCCGACCCGGTGGACATGCTGGCGCACCTGATTGTGGGCAGCGAAGGCACGCTGGCTTTTGTGTCCGAGGTAACCTACCACACCGTGGTAGAGCACCCGCACAAGGCCTCGGCCCTGGTGTTCTACCCCGACATCAAGGCCGCCTGTGACGCCATCCAGATCCTGGCGCAGCACAAGGACGTGGTGTCGTCCGCCGAGCTGCTGGACCGCGCCAGCCTGAAATCGGTAGAAAACAAGGCCGGCGTGCCGGACTTCATCAAGACACTGGGGCCGGACGCCGCCGCCATCCTGATCGAAACCCGCGCCGCCACCCCGGACGCCATTGCGGCCAACGTGGCAGCCATCAGCGGCTTTATTGCGCACATCGCCACCGAAACCGGCATCCGCTTTACCAGCGACGTGGCCGAGTACACGCAGTACTGGAACATCCGCAAAGGCATGTTCCCCAGCGTGGGGGCGATGCGCGCCGCCGAGACCACGGTGATTATCGAAGACGTGGCCTTCCCCATCGAGCACCTGGCCGAAGGCACGCTGAAGCTGCAGGCGCTGTTCCGCCAGTTCCACTACGACGAGGCCATCATTTTCGGCCACGCGCTGGAAGGCAACCTGCACTTTGTGTTTACCCCCAACTTTAGCGGCCCGGCCGAGATCGCCCGTTACGAGGCGTTTATCGAGGCGGTGTGCCAGCTGGTGGCGGTGGAATACGAGGGCGCGCTGAAAGCCGAGCACGGCACCGGCCGCAATATGGCGCCGTTCGTGGAGATGGAATGGGGCCCGGCCGCCTACCGCCTGATGCAGGAGATCAAGGCGCTGTTCGACCCGCAGGGCATCCTGAACCCGGATGTGATCATTACGCACGACAAGCTACTGCACGTACGCGACCTCAAGCCGATCCCTGCGGCCAACCCGCTGATCGACAAGTGCATCGAGTGCGGCTTCTGCGAAGTGATGTGCCCCAGCCGCGCCATTACCCTGACCCCGCGCCAGCGCATTGTGGCCAACCGTGAAATGGCGCTGCTGGAAAAAACCGGCGACAGCGAACGCCTGGCCGAGATCCGCGCCGCCTACCAGTACGCTGGCGACGAGACCTGTACCACCTGTGGCCTGTGCGAAACAGCCTGCCCGGTAGGCATCAATACCGGCAGCCTCACCAGCCTGATCCGCCAGGCCAGCCTGAGCGATGTAGGCTGGGCGGTGGCCAATACGCTGGCCGACAACTTTGCCAGCGCCACCACCGGTGCCAAGCTGGGCCTGAAAGCGCTGGACATCGTGCACGCGGTGGCCGGCGACGGCGCCACCGGCGGCGTGATGCGCACGCTGCGCAAGGTGGGCGGCCGCCATATCCCGCGCTGGAACCGCTACTTCCCGCGTGCTGCCGGCCAGATGAAAACGCTGGGCGTCAACGCGCACAGCCCGCGCCAGGTGGTGTACCTGCCGTCCTGCCTTACCCGTACCTTTGTGCCGTCGCGCCATATGCCAGACCAGCGCCCGCTGAACGAAGTGGTGGCGTCGGTACTGGGCAAGGCCGGTTACGGCATTGTCTACCCCGACGGGCTGGCCAACCTGTGCTGCGGTACGCCGTTCAAGTCCAAGGGCGCGCAGGATGCTGCCGATAAAAAGGTCAGCGAGCTGGAGGCAGCGCTGCTGGCCGCCAGCGATAACGGCCGCCTGCCAGTGATCATCGACAACGGTGTGTGTACCGCTGCGCTGCTGGACGGCATCCGCGACCCGCGCCTGCAGGTGATGGACGTGACCAGCTTTGTGCACGAAGTGGCCGCTGAACACCTAAGCTTCACCCCGCAAGACGAGCAGGTGGCACTGCACGTGGTGTGCAGCATGCGCAAAAAAGGCCAGGCCGGCATGCTCAACGCGCTGGCAAGCCGCTGCGCCACGCAGGTACTGGAACCCAAGGGCATTACCTGCTGCGGCTTTGCCGGCGACAAAGGCTTTAGCCACCCGGAGCTGAACGAAAGCGCGCTGACCGGCCTGCGCCAGCAAGTACGCGACTGCGGCAGCGGTTTCTCCACCAGCGCCACCTGCGAGATCGGCCTGTCCGAACACGGCGGCATCCCCTACCAGCACCTGATGGTACTGGTAGACCGCGCCACCCAGGCCAAACGCTAAGCTGCCACGCGCCTGCGGCCAACCTTGCTGCCCGTGCCGGCTTGCCCGTACGGGCAGTTGCCATGCGGCGGGCGGCAATGGCAAGGTAGTGCTTCGGGTACGGCCAGCCGCCGCCACAACCCATCAACGCCGGGAGCCCCCATGGCTTATACCATCCGCCGCCTGCAGCCCACCGATGCGGCTGCGCTGTTCCGCCTGCGCCAATCGCCCGGCGTCGTACGCAATACCCTGCAGCAGCCGTTCCAGTCGCTGGCGGCCACCCAGGCCTTTCTGGATAACTACCCGGAAACCAGCCACGCGCTGGTAGCCTGTACCGAAAGCGGCGAGCTGGTGGGCTGTGGCGGCCTGCATCTGCCCGGGCACAGCCTGCGCCGCCGCCATAGCGCGCTGTTTTTTCTGTTTGTACGTGACGACTGGCAGGGCAAGGG
This sequence comes from Vogesella mureinivorans, assembly GCF_007644035.1. Lineage (GTDB taxonomy): Bacteria > Pseudomonadota > Gammaproteobacteria > Burkholderiales > Chromobacteriaceae > Vogesella > Vogesella mureinivorans. The sequence goes on from NZ_VMTV02000021.1 coordinate 20,579, forward strand.
CGTGGGCAGCGCCCTGCTACGCGCGGTGCTGGACTACGCCGACAACTGGCTGGACCTGAAGCGCATCGAGCTGGACGCCGTGCACGACAACCACGGCGCCATCGCGCTATACGAGCGCTTTGGCTTCCGCCACGAAGGCGTCAGCCGTGGCTTCAACCTGCGCGAGGGGGTGTACGAAGATGCTGTGCTGATGGCGCGGCTGCGCTTTCGTGAGGGCGAGCTGGGTGAGCCACTGGGCGCATCGAGCCACCAGGCAGTCGAGCGCGTACCCGCAGGCAGCCCGTTCAGCCTGCGCCACGCCGAGCCGGGCGACGCCGCCGGCATGGCCGCCCTGATGGCCCACGACAGCACCTACGGCAACACGCTGCAGCTGCCCTACCCCACCGCGGCCCAGTGGCAAAAACGGCTGGCCAGGCACGGCGGCACCGTGCTGGTCGCCTGCGACGCGGGCGGTGCCCTCATCGGCCACTGCGGCAGCTGGGCACCGCACGACAACCCGCGGCTGGCGCACATTGTCGGCGTGGGCATTTCGGTAGCGCCAGCCTGGCAAGGCCGTGGCGTGGGCAGCGCACTGCTATCCGCCATGGTGCAGCAGGTACGCGATTACCAACCCTACCGCCGCATGGAACTCACCGTATTTGCCGATAACGCCGCGGCCATAGCGCTGTACCGTAAGCTGGGCTTTCAGCAAGAAGCGCTGCTGAAAGGTGACGCCTTCCAGGCCGGGCAATACCGCGACTGCCTGCAGATGGCGCTGGCTCTGAAATGAGAAAAACCCGGGCATGCCTAACATGCTCAGGCTTTTCGGGGCTTGTGCGGCTTGGCTGCTACTGCAGCATGCTGAAATCCCTCATCCGGGATAGTGTCACTAGGACGTTACTTTGCAGACTAGGCTATATACTGCCGGATGACCACCAAGGCTATACGTACCGCCCACCATAATCTGGTTGGCCGCATGTGCACCAACCATCAAACTGCCATTTTTAGTATCCGCACTACCACCATCCAGACCCAGATTCACTGCGGCATAAGCGGAGTTGGCCCAAACCGCACTACCCGCAAACTGTCTGGCGACCTTGCCACTACTACTATCAGCTGTAATGGTAAAAGCAGCATCAACCGTCCCATCCGCTTTTACGGCAAGTGTGGCATTGCTGATAGTGGCGGAGGTAATCGTGCTATCTGTTGAGGGCTTGGTCGTGTGCATGTCAGCGCAAGACAGCTTGGCACCCGCCAGAGTAGTGCCATAAGAGCTGGTCGCCGGATGGTAAATCAAATAATGCGCAGCATTGGCGTCTGCCAAGGTAATGTTTTTAGTGAAACCTACCGTAGCGGTGCCTTTATTCCAGCGACCTACCGCATACCATTGATCACCATGCATTTCTTTCACGCCATAGCTACCCGCTAGCGAATTGACAGAAAACTTGGTGACAGCGCCATTGACTGTTTGCACAAGATCGCTGGCATTAGCCACCAGGCTGAGCCCTTTGCTAAACATGCCCCCGCGCAAGTCATTCGTATCCAGTAGCTTGGTAACGCTGCCGGTAAAGTCATTACTGGCAGGTGACACTGTGGTTGTACCGGAAGAACTTGTCGGCACTACAGGCGCCGCAGCGTCACCACCTCCACCACCGCCACCGCACGCAACCAAAACCACTGGCAAGCAAAGCAATGCAATTAGCGTCATTTGATTCTTCATTTATGCACACCTCATTCAGCAAAAAGAGCATGCATTCTCTTGATTTATCAAATGGCATTAAAAGCATAGATGAACCCATCCTAATAAAATATTGGCAACCATATATAGAAAAACGACATTCTAAATCTCTATTTACATAAAATTATCGATACAAATAAAAACGACAAAGCCCCGCAATGCGGGGCTATTTTTTGACCACCCGGTGCGCTTAACGCTTGCCGAAATGGTAGGGCGACAGCTTGTAGTACGGGTTCAGCGGGTGCCAGCCAGACAGGGCTTTGGGCTGTGCCGTCAGGCGGGTACGCACGGCACCGGCCAGAAAGGCCAAGGCACCACCCACGATAGGCATCAGCAGAAAGTAGACCGCGCACAGCACAATCAGGGTTTCCATGATTTTCTCCAATAATGTCTAGACATTATCGACCATGACGGCAGAAAAATCGTTCAGAAACAGGACACTAGCTTTGGCCGGCGCGACATGGCGGCGCAGAAAAACAAAAAGCCGCCCGAAGGCGGCTTTTTTGATGATGCCGTTACGCTGGATTAAACAGCAGCAACAACAACGATCTTCACTGCAGCAACCACGTCGTGGTGCAGAGCGATTTCAACGTCGTACTCACCGATAGCCTTCAGCTGGCCGTTCGGCAGACGAACTTCGAAACGCTTAACTGCAACGCCAGTAGCGGTGATGGCTTCGGCGATGTCAACGTTGGTTACGGAACCGAACAGACGGCCGTCAACACCTGCTTTTTGAGCGATGGTGAAGGAAGCGTCTACCAGTTTTTCAGCGCGCGCTTTCGCGTCTGCCAGAATTTCAGCCTGTTTGGCTTCCAGCTCTGCACGGCGAGCTTCGAATTCTTGCAGGTTAGCGGCGGTTGCGCGTTTTGCTTTGCCTTGCGGGATCAGGAAGTTACGGGCGTAGCCGTTCTTCACGTTTACCACGTCACCCAGTACACCCAGGTTAGCAACTTGTTCGAGCAGAATGATTTGCATCTTGTCGTATCCTTATCCCGGAATTAATGCTGGTCGGTGTACGGCAGGAAGGCCAGGAAGCGCGCGCGCTTGATGGCTTCGGACAGCTGACGCTGATAGCCTGCTTTGGTGCCGGTGATACGGGCCGGGATGATTTTGCCGTTTTCGGCAATGAAGTCCTTCAGCAGATCAACGGATTTGTAGTCGATTTCCTTGATGCCTTCCGCGGTAAAGCGGCAGAACTTCTTGCGCTTGAAGAGTTGACGAGCCATGTGATTAACCTTTAACAAATTCAACAAATTCGATGTGTAGAACCAACCGCGGATTACGGAGACTGCGCTGATTCAGAAAGCCTGTGCAGTGCACGGTGTTTCCTGCCATCTTCCCTGCCAGCTGTTTGGCTAGCTCCCCCATGGCTACGGCCTGTATTTCGCAGGACACGTCGCGTTCCAGGGTGGCAATGGTTTGCCGGGAGTGGTGCCTTAGCCACATTTCCAGTACCGGCATGCCGGCTGGGGTGTGTCGCAAAGGGTCTTCGCGTTCGACCGTAACGGTCAGTTCAAGTCGGTTCTGCAAGGATGCAGTGTTGCCCAATTAGGCAGCTACTTCAGCCTCGGCTGCAGCTTGCTGGCCTTCCAGCAGGCTCTTGGCCTTTTCGTCCTTCATCATCGGGGATGCTTCGGTGATAGCACGAGTCATCTTGATGGTCAGGTGACGCAGAACGGCGTCGTTGAATTTGAAGGCGTGCTCGATCTCGGCCAGAGTTTCCGGAGCGCACTCAACGTTCATCAGAACGTAGTGAGCTTTGTGAACTTTCTGGATCGGGTAAGCCAGTTGACGACGGCCCCAGTCTTCCAGACGGTGGATCTTGCCATCAGCGTTCAGGACCATGCCCTTGTAACGCTCAACCATAGCACCAACCTGTTCGCTCTGATCCGGATGGACGATGAACACGATTTCGTAATGCCGCATGTGAACTCCTTGTGGCTATAAAGCCCTTCGTCATGCGCGATAGCGAAGGGCAAGGGTTAAAAGCTGAAGATTGTACGGAGTTTGGCCTGCGCTAGCAAGCCAAACGCGTGGATATTCAGGTATTTGCCGCCCGCAGCGGCCAGTGTGTCAGCCGATTACATCAAAACCGGCGTTTTCTACGGCCTGCTGCCAGGCGGCGGGCTGTGCGTCGCCATCAAAACGGATGGTCACGGCCTTGCTGGCCAGGTCTACCTGTACTTCGGCCACGCCGGCCACGGCCTGCAGCGCGCGGGTAACGCCAGCGGCGCAGCCGCCGCAGGTCATGCCGTCTACCTTGATGATGTGCTGGTTCATGCTTGCTCTCCTGTTCAACGCATTTTCTTGAGCAGGGCCATCACCTCGGCGATGGCCTCGTCGCTATTGCCTTCGTTTACCGCACGGGCCACGCAGCCCTTGAGGTGGTTTTCCAGTAGCTGCTGCGCCACCGCGTCCAGCGCCGAACGCGCGGCGGCGATCTGGGTGAGTACATCCACACAGTAGCGGTCGCCTTCTATCATGCCGGCAATGCCGCGCACCTGGCCTTCCAGCCGCGCCAGGCGCTTCATCAGTGCGGCCTTGTCGGGTTGCACCACGCTTTTCGGGCTGCTGCAGCAGTCGTGTTGTTCGCTCATGGCTTACCCCGGCAAAAAGTCGATTTGCGCCATCATGCCCCGGTCTTCGTGCTCCAGGATGTGGCAGTGGAACATGCGCAGGCCAGGCAGCGTTTGCACGAAGCGCAGGCGCACCATGCCGCCAGCGGGTACGTTGACGGTATCGCGCCAGGCCAGGAAAGGCTCGTCCTCCCAGATGCCGTCCACGGTGCGCGCCAGTACCTGGAACTGCGTGCCGTGCAAGTGGAAGGGGTGGTCCATGTGCGCGTCGGCAATGACCTCCCATTCCTCGATGCGGCCAACCTGCCCGGTGCCGTCGATGCGGTTCATGTCGTAGCTTTGGCCGTTAATCAGGAACGGCGCTTTCGGGTCGGCCATGTTTTCGGATAACACGATCTTGCGGCGAAAGCCCGGTGCGCCCAGCGGCGCGATAGGGCGCAGGCTGGCGGGCAGCGCCAGGGTTGGCCGCATGCCATAGGCCACAATGCTGGCCAGCGTGTCGTCTTTTTCTTGCTCCGGGTGCATGCGCTTGCCGCGCGCGTAGGGCTGGCTGATCAGCCCCGCCGGCTGGCCGGGCTTGAAGCGGCCGGTCACCACCAGCTCGCAGCGCTCGCCTGGCGACAGCAGCACGCTGTCTACCGGCTGCGGCGCGCCGATCAGGCCGCCGTCGGTGCCCACCAGCTGCACCTCGTGCGCCGGCAGTGCCAGCTTGATGATGCGGCTGCTGCTGGCGTTCCAGATGCGCCAGCGCTGGCGCTCGCCCTCACCCAGCGTGATCACTGGCTGCCACGCGCCGTTGATCAGCACGAACTGGCCTTCGCGGCCATCGTGCAGGTCGGCCATATCGTTGGCCGCAATCTGGCCATCGGCTGCCAGTTTCAGGTCGGATAGCAGCAGGTGGCGCTCTGGCAGGTGGCGCAGCGGGTCGGTTTTACTGCGCACGATAATCGGCCCGGCCAGGCCGCGAAACGCCTGCTCGGCGGTGTGGCCATGCGGGTGCGGGTGGTACCAGTAGGTGCCAGCGCAGCCTGGCGGCAGGGTGTAACGGTAGTGGCGCCCCTTGCCGGGCGCTACCGGGTCTTGCGGGTTGCCATCCTCGGCTGGCGGTACCGGCATGCCATGCCAGTGGATGGTAGAGGGCTGCGGCAGCGCGTTATCAAAGCCGATATCGACTTCGTCGCCTTCCCATAGCTCGATCAGCGGGCCGGGCACGCTATCGTTAAAAGCCCAGAAGGTGGTTTGCCGTGCATCGCCCCACAGCGCCACCTGCACCGGCGCCGCACGCAGGCTGGCGGCAAAGCGGCCGGGCTCTGCCGCCTGGTTGACCAGCGGCTGCAGGGCGGGCAGATGCTCGCCACGCGGCAGGCTCAGGCCCTGGGCGGCGGGCGCGGGCGCAGGCATGGCGTGGCCCATATCGTGGCCCATGGCGGCGTGGTCCATGGCGGTTTGTGCTTGCGCCTGGCGTAGCGCGGGTACCGCCACGGCCAGCAGGCCGGCGGCTTTCAGAAAATGACGACGTTGCATAACGCCTCCCTGTGTCAGTTGTTGATGACTATATACCCCACAAGGGTATGCAGACAAGGCGACGACGCTCGCGTTCCTGCAAGGTGGCAATAAAAAACCGCCACATGCGGTGGCGGTTCGGCGGTAACAACACGCGGTACGGCTTATTTGGGCAGTACCATTTTGCCGCCTACCATGCAGCGCCCTTTGAAGGGCAGCTTGAACTTGGTCAGCAGCTTTTCGGTTTCCTGCTTGAACTGTTCGGCGTTGGCGCGGGCTTCGGTACCCGTCTTGCCCTTCACCAGAAAAGCCGCGCCATTGCGGTAGTTTTCATCCAGAAAATACGCTTCGGTAACGGTGCCGCTTTTTACCTTGGCAATGGCCTGGTTGATCAGCTCGGGAAACAGCTTGTTGAATTCCTCACTGACCACACCATCCTGCCGCTGATCCGGCATACAGGTCAGTAAAGCATGGTGAGTGGCCACGCCAGTGGCGGCCATTACGCTGGCAGGTAGCGCCATTATTAACAGTAGTGCTAGTTTCTTCATCGCCCTTATTCCTCGTTTTTTATTGAAAGTAAATTCATTTCCACTTTCAAAAACAAGGCTAGCACGAGCAGTAGCGTACAGGCAGCCACTGGGGGCGTAGCGATAAAAGCCGGGCGCACAAAACAGCAGGGGCTGGCCTGCCCGGCCAGCCCCTGCTACGCAAACCCTGGTTGGCCGCGGCCACGCTGCAGGGCTTAACCCTGCTTGAGCACGCGCTGACGGCGGCTTTCGCTCAGTACCATGCCGGACGATACCGACACGTTCAGGCTTTCTACGGTACCAAACATGGGGATGGACACCAGCACGTCGCAGTGTTCACGCGTCAGGCGGCGCATACCCTCGCCTTCGGCCCCCATCACCCAGGCCAGCGGGCCGCTGGCGTCAAAGTGATACAGGTCGGTATCGGCTTCCATGGTGGTGCCGGCAATCCACACCCCGGCGTCTTTCAGGTCGCGCAGGGTGCGCGCCAGGTTGGTCACCGTGATGTAGGGCATGACCTCGGCAGCGCCGCAGGCTACTTTCGATACGGTAGCATTCAGCGTAGCGGAGCGGTCTTTCGGGGCGATGACGGCGTGCGCGCCCATGGCGTCGGCCACGCGCAGGCAGGCACCCAGATTATGCGGGTCGGTCACGCCGTCCAGAATCAGCAACAGCGGCGGCTCGGACAGGTTTTCCAGCACGTCATCCAGGGTAACGAAGTTCTGGTTGGCGTCGATCATGGCCACCACGCCCTGATGGCGGGCATTGCCGGTCAGGCTGTCCAGGCGGGCTTTGTCCACAATGTGGGCTTTCACGCTTTCGCTGGCGGCTTTGTCCAGCACGGCTTGGGCGCGGGCGTCCTGACGGCCGCCAGCCAGAAAGATTTCCAGCACGGATTTCGGGTTTTGCCACAGGCGGGCATTAACGGCATGAAAGCCGTGAATGAGTTTCTTGTTGCTCATGAGGCATCACCTTATCAATAGAGCCGCGCATTGTAGCGCTAAATGGCCGCCCTTGCCCGCAGCAGCCGGCTACAGCTCGTCGTCGCCCTCTATCAGCAGGGGAACCTGCTGCTGGCTTGCGGCCAACCATTGCACCAGCTCGCCAGCCGGCAGCGGCTTGCTGAAGAAATAGCCCTGCAAAATGGCGCAGCCTGCCTGGCGCAGGAACGCGCCCTGTGCAGCGGTTTCCACCCCCTCTGCAATCACGGTGAAGTGCAGTTTGCGCGCCATGGCGATAATGGCTTCGGTAATGGCAGCGCTATCACCGTCATCCGGCAAGCCTTCGATAAACGAGCGGTCTACCTTCAGGTAATCCAGCGGGAAGCGCTTGAGCGTGGACAGCGAGGAATACCCGGTGCCGAAGTCGTCGATGGACAGCTTCACCCCCAGCGCTTTGAGCTCGCCCAGTAGCGAGATGGCCTCCTGCGGGTTTTGCATCAGCATGGACTCGGTAATTTCCAGCTCCAGCCGCGAGGCGGCCAGGCCGGTAGCCGCCAGCACGTCGTTTACTTCTTTCAGCAGGGTTTGCTGCTCGAACTGCCGGGCAGACAAATTGACCGCCAGCCGTGGCACACGCATGCCGGCTTTGTCCCACGCCACCATCTGGTGGCAGGCTTCGCGCAGCACCCAGGCACCGATGGGCTTGATCAGGCCGGTTTCTTCGGCCAGCGGGATAAAGCGCCCAGGCGGTACCAGCCCCAGCTGCGGGTGGCGCCAGCGTATCAGCGCCTCCACGCCTTCCAGTGCCATGCCATCGCAGGAAACCTGCGGCTGATAGTGCAGCTCGAACTCGCGCCGCTCCAGTGCCTGGCGCAAACCGCTTTCCATCAGCAGGCGTTCGAAGGTTTGCGTGTTCATCTCGGCATCAAAGAACTGGTAGGTGTTCTTGCCGGCTTCTTTGGCGCGGTACATGGCGGCATCGGCATTTTTCAGCAGCGTGGCGGCGTCTATGCCGTCGTTGGGGTACACGCTGATACCGATACTGCCGCTGACAAAGACCTCGTGCTGCTCTACCCGCATGGGGCGGGCCAGCGCGGCCAACACTTCTTCGGCCATGCGGCCCAGTGCTTCGTGGCTGTCAAAATCGCTGACCAGCAGCGTGAACTCATCGCCGCCCAGCCGCGCTACCAGGCCAAAACGCTGTGCAGACTGGGTGAGCCGCGCGGCGATTTCGTGCAGCACTTCATCGCCAGCCTGGTGGCCAAACGAGTCATTAATCAGCTTGAAGCGGTCCAGGTCGATAAACATCAGCGCCAGCGCCGGCACGGCCTCGGCTGATTCGATAATGGTGTTGTCGATGGCCTCGATCAGCGCACTACGGTTTGGCAGGCGGGTGAGCGGGTCGTGGCTGGCCAGAAACTGCAGGCGGTCTTCGGCCTGCTTGCGGCCGGTGATATCGGAAAACACGCCTACATAGTGCGTCAGCCCGCCGTGGGTTGCCCGCACCGCGCTGATGGACAGCTCGGCCACGTAGGGGTCGCCGCTTTTATGGCGGTCGAACATTTCGCCTTTCCAGTGCCCGTCGCGCTCCAGCGACTCGACCAGCGCGCGGTTGCGCTCGCGGTTGGCCGTGCGCAGCATGCGCGATACCCGGCCAATGGCTTCGTCCGAGCCAAAGCCGGTAATGCGGGTAAACGCCTGGTTCACCATGACGATGCGGCCCTCGGCGTCGGTCACCAGAATGCCCTCGGTGGCATTGTCGAATACGGTGGCGGCCAGGCGCAGCTCGGCGCTGGCGGCCACGCGGTCGGAGATATCCATCACCACGCCGATAATCGCCTTGCGGCCCTGGTAGTCAAACAGGCGGCTGTGCACTTCTACATCCACCTCCTCGCCATCCTTGCGCAGCAGACGCGTGGTGTAGTGCATGTTCTGGATATTGTCAGCAATGCGACGGCGGATTTGCGCACCGATACGCTGCGCCTCTCCCGGCGGCAGAACCTCGACAATATGGCGGCCAACCAGCTCGTCGGCACTGTACTGCACCAGATCGGCCAGCTTGGGGTTCACATACATCAGCACTTCTTCTTGCGTGATGTAAATGCCCACCATGGATTGCTCTACCACCGCGCGGTACTTCTCCACCGCCTCCTGGCGCAAACGCTCTTCGGCTGCACGCTGGGTAATGTCTACCGAAATACTGCCCACGCCCGAGGGCAGGCCTTCGCTATCAAATAGCGGAAACACGCTGGACAGCATGCGCAGGCTCTGGCCGTCTACGGTAATGTTTTCTTCGAACTGGCGCGGCTCCAGGCTGCGTAGCACCTGCAGGTCATGCTCGGTAATCAGCTTGGCTTCTTCGGCGGCAAATACATCGCGGGAAGCGCGCCCCTTGAAGTGGAGCGGCGACAAACCAAACAGCCGGGCAAAGTTCAGGTTTACCACCAGGTAGCGGCCATCCAGGTCTTTCAGCGTCATCAGGCTGGTGCTCTGGTTCAGCAGCGACTCAAAACGCGCCTGCACGTCTTGCAGCAAACGCTCGCGGCGGCGGTAGCCATCGCCAAATACCGCCACCATACCGGCCAGCAAAACCAGAATCGCCACCAGTAACCAGCCGGCCGGGTTCAGACCCGGCAGCCACGGCTGGCCAGACAGCAAGCCAGGCAAGGACAAGGTAAACAGCAGCGCCACCCCTACCCCGGCCACCCCGGTCAGCCCGCCCCGCAACGCGGCAAGAAACAGCAGCGGCAAAAAGGCCAGCAGGCAAGACGTAAAACACGCCTGGCGCTGCAGCGCCCACAAGCCCCCGCCCGCCAGCACGGTAGCCAGCATCAGCCACAGGGTGTCACGGCGCATCACCACACTGGGGAAGCTGGCATAGGCCAGCGGCAGTACCAGCCCCAGCGTCAGCCAGGCCAGCAAGAAATGCTGCAATAGCACGGGCCAGCTAGCAGCAGGCATGACGCCGGCCAACGTAGCCACCAGGAACGCAGCAGGCACGGCACAGCGCAGCTGCAAATGCAAAAGGGAGGAGAGGGATACGAGCCGGTAATCGGCGGCAGGCAGCACGCGGGACAGGGCCAGCAGCATGCTGGCAAAAGACAGGGTCCATAGCACGGCTTCGGGCAAGGGCATGGTCAGCAGTGCCAGCAGCGCCACCGGGCCACCCCACCACCACACCACGCCAAAACGCCCGGCAGCAAAACGCCAGGCCATCATGGCATGGGCCACAAAGGCGGCCATCGGCAACGCCCCCTGCCACTGTTGTGGCCAGAACAGCATGCCTGTTGCAAACAAAATCAGTGCGACCAGCGCACCTATGGTGTTTTTTTCCACCTCTCCCCTGCCTGTTTTATCGTAATGCCGCCCCGCCCCTGTGCCAGCAGGCTGTATTCATTCTGTGGTGAACTTACGGGCGGGACACTGGATTCATGATGAAGGTCGCTGTCTGACGCAGCTGTCGGCCCAGTGTGGCTCTATAATACCTGCCTCTTTGAGAATGTGTAGCGATATGACCACCACTTTGCGACAGTGGCCCGCAAACGGGCAGAAGACCCTGCTGGCGCTGCCAGCTGGCAGCGCCGACAGCGCCCTGATAGCCGCGCTGCCGGATAGCGGCCAACCTATCCTGATCCTGACCGCCAGCGCACAAGATGCCCAGCGCCTAAAGGCAGAGCTGCCCTTCTTCCGCCCCGCGTGGCGTATCGCCCTGCTGCCCGACTGGGAAACCCTGCCCTACGACCATTTTTCGCCGCACAGCGACCTGGTCTCCGAGCGCCTGGCCACGCTGTGGCAAATCCGCAATGGCGAGTGCGATGTGGTGATTGCGCCGCTCACCACCGCCATCACGCGGCTGTCACCGATGAGCTTTCTGCTGGGCCGTACCTTCTGGCTCAAGCTCAAACAGCGCCTGGACGTAGACCGGCTGCGCGCCGACATGGTCACCGCCGGCTACCAGCACGTATCGCAAGTGGTGGCACCGGGCGAGTTTTCGATTCGTGGCGGGCTGGTGGACCTGTTCCCCATGGGCAGTGCCCTGCCCTACCGCATTGACTTGTTCGATGACGAAATCGACAGCCTGAAAACCTTCGACCCCGACACCCAGCGCACCCTGTACCCGGTACCGGAGATCCGCCTGCTGCCGGCACGCGAATACCCCACCGACGAAGCCGCCGTCACCACCTTTCGCCAGCACTACCGCGAAAAGATAGACGGCGACCCGTCCAAAAGCCGCATCTACAAGGATGTGTCCAATAACTTGTGGCCGGCTGGTATCGAGTACTACCTGCCACTGTTCTTCGAGCACACCGCCACGCTGTTCGACTACCTGGGCGACAGCGCACAGCTGATCCTGCACGGCAATGTGATGGCCGCCGCCGAAGACTTCTGGCGCGACGCGCAAAGCCGCCACAATATGGCCGGTGGCAACCCGGAGCGCCCGGTGCTGGCCCCGGCCGAGCTGTTCCTGCGCCCGGACGAGCTGATGGGCGCCATCAAACCCTATGCCCGGCTGGACATGTCCGGCAGCGGCGACTGCGGCTACCTGCCGCTGCCGGAGCTGGCGGTAGAGCGCCGCGCCGACAACCCGCTCACCAAGCTGGCCGACTTCACCCGCCGCTACAGCGGCCGCGTGCTGATTGCTGCCGAAAGCCTGGGCCGCCGCGAAACCCTGCAGCACTTTTTGCAAGAGCACGGTATCAAGGCGCAGCCGGTAGACAGCTGGCAGACTTTTGTCGACAGCACGTCGGCGCTGGGCCTGATTCACGCGCCGCTGTTTAACGGTTTCGAGCTGCACGACGCCGGCATCGCCATCGTGACCGAGGCCGAGCTGTACCAGCACATTGCCCGCAGCCAGGGCAAGCGCCGCAAAACGGCGGCCAACAACGACGCCATGCTGCGCGACCTGGCCGAGGTCAAGGTAGGCGACCCGGTGGTGCACGAATCGCACGGCATTGGCCGCTATATGGGCCTGGTGTCCATCGACCTGGGCGAAGGCGAAACCGAAATGATGCAGCTGGAGTACGCCGAAGGCGCCACGCTGTACGTGCCGGTGGCGCAGCTGCAGCTGATCAGCCGCTACGCCGGCCACGCCAGCGACAATGTGCAGCTGCACCGCCTGGGCAGCCCGGCCTGGGACAAAGCCAAAAAACGCGCCGCCGAAAAAGCCCGCGACACCGCCGCCGAGCTGCTGAACCTGTACGCCCAGCGCGCCGCGCGCGAAGGCCACAGCTTTACGCTGAACCACCACGACTACGACGCCTTTGCCGCCGGTTTCGGCTTTGAAGAAACCCCCGACCAGGCCACCGCCATCGAGGCGGTGATCCACGACATGACCAGCGGCCGCCCGATGGACCGCCTGGTATGCGGCGACGTGGGCTTTGGCAAAACCGAAGTCGCGCTGCGCGCCGCCTTTGTGGCGGTGATGGGCGGCAAACAAGTGGCCGTACTGGTGCCCACCACCCTGCTGGCCGAGCAGCACTTCCAGAACTTTAGCGACCGCTTTGCCGACTGGCCGGTGCGCATTGCCGAGCTATCGCGCTTCAAGAGCGCCAAGGAAGTGAAGCAGGCCATGGAAGGGTTGGCCGCAGGCAGCATCGATATCGTCATCGGCACCCACAAACTGGTGCAGCCGGACGTGAGCTTCAAGAACCTGGGGCTGGTGATCATCGACGAAGAGCACCGCTTTGGCGTGCGCCAGAAAGAGCAGCTCAAGCGCCTGCGCGCCAATGTGGACGTGCTCACCCTCACCGCCACGCCGATCCCGCGCACGCTGTCCATGGCGCTGGAAGGCCTGCGCGAATTCTCGGCCATCACCACCGCGCCATCGCGCCGGCTGGCAGTCAAAACCTTTGTCAGCCCCATTAACAACGGCATTATCCGCGAGGCCATGCTGCGCGAGTTCAAACGTGGCGGCCAGGTGTTCTTCCTGCATAACGAGGTAGACACCATCGAAAACATGCGCGAAAAACTGGCCGAGCTGGTACCAGAGGCGCGCATAGCGGTGGCACACGGCCAGCTGCGCGAGCGCGAGCTGGAACAAGTGATGCGCGACTTCCTGCAGGTGCGCTACAACGTGTTGCTGTGCTCCACCATTATCGAAACCGGCATCGACATCCCCAACGCCAACACCATCCTGATCAACCGCGCCGACAAGTTCGGCCTGGCCCAGCTGCACCAGCTGCGCGGCCGGGTTGGCCGCAGCCACCACCAGGCCTACGCCTACCTGCTTAGTGGCGACGGCATGACGCGTGACGCACAAAAGCGGCTGGAAGCGATTCAGGCATCCGAAGAGCTGGGCTCGGGCTTCTATCTGGCCATGCACGACCTGGAAATCCGCGGTGCCGGCGAGGTGCTGGGCGAGGGGCAATCGGGCGAGATGCAAGAGGTAGGCTTTAGCCTGTTTACCGAAATGCTCAAGCAGGCCGTGCGCGACCTCAAAAAGGGGCGCGAGCCGGACCTGGACGCACCACTGGGCGTGACCACCGAAATCAACCTGCACAGCCCGGCCCTGCTGCCAGACGACTACTGCCCCGGCGTGCACGAGCGGCTGGTGATCTACAAGCGGCTGGCCACCTGCGACAGCGAAGACGAGATCGACACCATCCACGAGGAGCTGATCGACCGCTTCGGCCTGCCACCGCAAAACGTGAAAACGCTGATCGAAAGCCACCGGCTCAGGTTGGCCGCACGCGAGATGGGTATCCAGAAGCTGGATGCCAGCGAGGTAGCCATCCAGCTGACTTTTGTGCCGAACCCGCCGATCGACCCGATGAAGATCATCCAGCTGATCCAGAGCAAGCGTAACTACAAGCTGGCCGGCCAGGACAAACTACGCGTGGAAAGCCCGATACCGGACGTGGCCATGCGCATCGTACGGGTGAAGGAGCTGATGAAAGAGCTGGGCTAGCCTGCACGCTGCGCGCCGGCCAACCCGGCGCGGCTGCGGCGCAGCCTAGTCAGCCCACACACACCCGCACCTGCCCCCGCAGGCTGCAAACAAAACCACCCTGCCGGGCCGGCGAACAGGGTGGTTTTTTGCTATGTGCGCACAAAACGCAATGAACTTGACGCAACGCAACATGTCATGTTGCTATAAAATCAATCGATATCTATAAATTACACATTAAGATTACGCATAAGTGCTATAAGGTTTGCTTGTGCAACCCGTACCAATACACCCAGGTCCGCGGCACACACCTGCCTTAACAAGCCATGGGCGGCCAGCCCCAGCCACATCACAGCACAGCACAACTCAAACCAAGATCAACCCACCTAACCGGTTAGAGGCGTCTCATGAAAATTGCCACCCGCTTGCAGTTACAAACGCTGGTTGCTGTTACGGCATTTGCCACGATTTTGCTGATTGCTTTTGTACAGCTTGCCAGTATCAAAGAAAAGTCGGCAGTGATCGCCGAAGATGTCGTGCCCAGCATCGAGCTGCTAGGCACCGCCAGCTTGAACTTTGTGCAACAACGCGCCGCCTTGCTCAGCCTGGTCGCCACCGAAGAAGCCGCAGCCCAGGATGCCATCCTGCTTGCCTACCAAGACTACCGCCAGCAGGTAGACCGCAATCTGCAAAGCTACGAAGCCCTGGTCAACGACAGCACGGATAAACAGCTGCTGGAAGCATTCCGCAGTGGGGTAGCCCGCACCAACCAGAGCTACGACCAGGTGTTGGCCGCATTCAAGGCGCATGACACGGCCAATGCAGCTGCCATGCTCAATAACACCCGTACTGATTTCCTGCAGGTGCGAGATACCGCGCTGAAAGAAATCGAACACAACAAACAGGTGGGCCGCACAGCCCACCAGGCATTGAAAGACGCAGAACAAAGCGCCTTGCTGTGGCTAGCGATTACCGCCGGTGCGGCCTTGCTGGCGCTCAGCCTCATTGCCGTGCAGACCTATCGCCAGATTGTGGGCAGCATCAACGATGCCGCCAGCGATATTGCCGACATGACCGAGCACCTGGACCTGTCGCGCCGCTGCCAGATTCGCCACGACGACGAAATGGGTGGCCTGCTACGCCACTTCAACCAGCTGGCCAGCCGCCTGCACACCAGCATGCAGCGCGTGGCGGCGTCGTCTACCGACGTGGCCTCGGCGGCGGCCAACCTGGCCAGTGCTGCCGGGCAGGTTGCCAGCGGCTCGGCTGCGCAAAGCCAGTCGGCGTCGTCCATGGCAGCCGCGCTGGAGCAGATTACCGTCAGCATCAACCACGTGGCCGACCGCACGCAGGAAGCCAATACCCTGGCACAAGACACCGGCCACAAGGCACGCCACGGCGAGCAGGTTATCGAGAGCAGCAACGGCACCATCCTGAGCATGGCCGACTCGGTACGCGATGTGTCTACCCACATGCAGGCGCTGAACCAGCAGACCAATGCCATCCATAGCGTGATCAACGTGATACGCGACGTGGCCGACCAGACCAACCTGCTGGCGCTGAATGCCGCCATCGAGGCGGCGCGTGCCGGCGAAATGGGCCGGGGCTTTGCCGTGGTGGCCGACGAGGTGCGCAAGCTGGCCGAACGCACCGCCAGCTCCACCACCGAAATCGCCCAGATGATCAACACCATGCAAGGCAAATCCGACGACGCAGCGGCCGGGGTAAACCGCGCCGTGAGCAGCGTGGAAAGCGGGGTGCAGGAAACCGGGCGTGCACGCCTGACCATGCAGGAAATCGCACGGGCTGCCGACGATAACAAAGGGGTGGTGGGGGAAATCGCCAGCGCCATCCGCGAGCAAGGTGCTGCGGCCAACAGCATTGCCCAGCAGGTAGAAACCGTGGCGCAGATGTCGGAAGAAAACGCCAGCGCTGCCCACAGCGTGACCGACCTGGCCGAACACCTGAACACACTGGCCAGCGTGCTGGACCAGGAAGTGAAAACCTACCGGCTGTAAACCTGGCTGCGGGCTAGCGCAGCATGGCTTATCGCCTGGCCGCCCCCGGCAAAAAACCCCGTTTGCGCTGCCAACGGGGTTTTGTTCAAGCACTGCCAGCTATGCCGACCTTACTGTACGGCTTGCAGTACCTGCGCCAGGCTGATGCCAAAGTGCTGCTGATAAAAATGGTCCAGCTGGCCATGCTTGCGTAGCAAAGCCGCCTCGACATCTACCGCGTCGCGTAGCGTCTCCAGCCCCGGGCGCAAGCTCAGCGGCTGGCCGACACTGGCCAATAGCGGGCTCAGGCGCTTTACCTGTTGCCGGATATGGCTGGCCACGCCTTCGGTGGCCAACGCGTCGTCAAACATCACCTCTATGCGGCCGCCAGCCAGCATCTGGATACCACGCTGCGTGTCCAGCACGTCTACACGGCGCCAGTCGGTATGCGCTTTCAGCGCTGCCGGGTAGTCGTAGGCGGCTACCCAGCCCACACGGTGGCCGCGAAACATGTCCAGGCTGTCATAGCTTTGCAGCGGGCTATTGGCCTTTACCCAGGCACTCAGCACCCAGAACACCAGCGGCTGGCGCGTTTGCACCCAGCCGGGTGGGCTGTCTGCTGCGCTGGCAAACGCCAGCACGTCCACCTGGCCCTCCCTGGCCAGACGCAGGCAGGCCGCTGCCGCCTTGAAAACATATTTCAGACGTACCTGCTGCACAGCGGCCACCCTGCCCAACACATCGGGTACCAGCCCCTCGGCAGGCTTGCTGCTACCAATATCGATAAACGGCGCCCACGGCTCGGCACACACCGTCAACACCGGCGCAGCCTGTGCCCAAGCCATGCTGCCTAGCAGCAGGCCACCGGCCAGACAGGAAGAAACGCGCATCGCACTCTAGCCTTTCGATAACATTACATTGCATGATGACTGCTTACATTATGCGTAAATGGCTAGAAAATACGAGTGTTATCCTGCTCAGGCCTGTATGAGCCAGGCCGCAGCGGCTTCGGCGTGTAGCTGTGCGGTATCAAATAAAGGCAAGCGTGTATCGGCCGGGCTAACCAGCATGGCAATTTCGGTACAGCCCAGAATCACCGCTTGCGCGCCATCGGCCCGCAGTGCCTCGATCATGGCCAGATAGCGCTGGCGCGACGCCGGCAATACCTGCCCCAGGCACAGCTCGTCAAAAATCACGCGATGCACCTCCGCACGGTCTTCTGCGCCAGGCACGTGTACCTGGAAGCCTGCTGCCTGCAGGCGGATACGATAAAAGTCGTCTTCCATGGTAAAGCGGGTACCGAGCAGGCCCACCCGGCTGACGCCGGCACGCTGCAGCGCGGCGATGGTAGGGTCGGTAATGTGCAGCAACGGGATGCCGGCCAGGGCAGCCACCTCATCCGCCACCTTGTGCATGGTGTTGGTACAGATCACCAGCGCGCCGGCACCGGCTGCGGCCAACCCTTTGCCCGCCTGGCCCAGCAGCTGTGCCGCACCCGCCCAGTCGCCCTGCCGCTGCTGGGTGGCGATGGTGTCGAAATCGACACTGTGCAGCAGCAAACGCGCCGAGTGCAGGCCGCCCCGGGCATCACGCACGCAGCGGTTGATGTGGCTGTAATAGTGCACGGTGGATTCCCAGCTCATGCCGCCCAGCAAGCCCAGTATTTTTTGTGTCATTTACAGTACCTGTAACAGGGTGAGTTCGTCCCACAATAGCCAGGCTGCCGTCGCCGCCATCAGCCCCGCCATCACGCCATTAAACAGCCTGCGCGCGCGCGGCTGGGTCAGGTAGCGGCGTAGCCCGTCCCCCAGCGCCGCCCACAGGCAGATGCAGGGAAAGTTGATCAGCGCACACAGCCCCGCCAGCGCCAGCGCCTGTTGCCAGCCCGCAGACACGGGCAGGAACAGCAGGCTGGTATTCACCACCATCACCCAGGCTTTGGGGTTGACCCACTGAAACGCCGCCGCCCCCAGAAAGCTCATGGGGGTGACGGCCTGCCTGGCCTCGGGTGCACCGGCCAGCCACACCTGCCACGATAGCCAGAACAGATAGCCACAGCCCATCAGGCTAAGCAGCAGGCGCCAGTGGTTCAATAATGCCATCACCCAGCCCAGCAGCAAGGCCACCACCAGCACCTGCACACCATGGCCAATGCTGATACCCAGCAGGTGTGGCAGGCTGCGGCGAAAACCGAAATTTACACCCGATGCGGCCAACATCAGGTTATTGGGCCCAGGGGTGATGGACATCAGCGAGACATAGCTCAGTAGTGGCAGGCTCAACATGGCAGCTTCCTTGACGGTGAGGGGTAGCCACCATCGTAGAGAAGGCCGCTTGCCGGTGACAGCCTCAAGAATTTATTATTGTCATGGTGACAGTTAGCAGGCAGCCAATACTGTCACCATGATTTTTGCTGCCTACTGTTACAACCGGGCCCCCCATGGAAACCAGCACCCTGTACCAGCAACTGGCCGACGACCTGTCCAGCGCCATCAACCTAGGCACCCTGCCCCCCGGCTCGCGCTTGCCGTCGGTACGCAAAACGGCGCACAGCCGCCAGCTGTCGCTCAATACCGTGGTGGCCGCCTACCGCGTGCTGGAAGACCGTGGCCTGGTAGAGGCGCGGCCACAATCCGGCTATTACGTGAAAGCGCGGCTGGCCTCGCCGGCACGCGGCGCGCTGCGCGAAGCCGGCCCGGCGCAGGGCACCGACGGCGCGGTGCTGGACCTGATTGGCGCCGCGCTGCAGGCGCAGCAGACGCCAGGCTATATCGACATGGCACTGGCCTGCCCGCGCGGCGGCGACTTCTACCCCGCCGGCAAGCTGGCGCGGCTGATGGGGCAGGTACTGCGCAAAAACCCGGGGCTGGTCAGCAACTACGCGCTGCCACCGGGCTCCGAGCGCCTGCGCACCCAGATAGCGCGCCGCGGGCTGGAGCTGGGCATGGCGCTACAGGCCGACAATATCATTCTCACCCACGGCGCCATGGAAGCCCTGCAGCTGGCGCTACGCGCGGTGTGCCGCCACGGCGATACGGTGGGCATCGAATCGCCCACTTATTTCAACCTGCTGCCACTGTTTGCCAGCCTGGGGCTGAAAGCCGTGGAAATCCCCACCGACCCGCAGCACGGCTTGTCGCTGGATGCGCTGGAAATGCTGCTGACAGAAAAACGGGTACAAGCCGTGGTGGCCATGCCCAATGTGCACAACCCGCTGGGCTGCAGCATGTCTACCGACAACAAGAAAAGGTTGGCCGCACTGGTAAACCGCTATGAAGTGCCGCTGATCGAGGATGCACTGTACGCCGAGCTGCAGTTTGGCGACGCACTGCAGCCGGCGGTGAAGGCCTACGACCAGGACGGCTGGGTCATCGTGTGCGCCAGCTATACCAAGACGCTGGCACCAGACTTTCGCGTGGGTTGGCTGGAAGGCGGGCGCTTTGGCACAGAGATCAAGAAGCTGAAGTTCGCCAGCTCGATTGCCGAGCCACTGGTGCTATGCGAAACACTGGGCGCGTTTCTGGAGTCTGGCGGCTACGACCACCACCTGCGCTCGCTGAAACGACGCTACACCCTGCACGTGGACAAAGTGCGCGCCATGATTGCCGAGCACTTTCCCCCCGGCACCCGCGCCACCCACCCCAGCGGCGGGTTTCTGATCTGGGTAGAGCTACCGGAAGGCTACGACACCGTGCGGCTGTTTGACTTGGCCATTCACGAGCGCATCAGCATCTCGCCCGGCCCGCTGTATTCGCCCAGCGGCCGCTACCGCAACGCCCTGCGCATCTCCTGCTGCCAGCCACTGGACGACCGCTTTACCAGCGCGCTGCGTACCGTAGGCGAGTTGGCCGCACAGTGCCATCGCTGAGCCCTGCCGCGCTTGCCGCGTAGCACGCTGTGTACTGTAAACAACAAGCTGGCTAGCCCAGACTGCCATAGCAATAAAACCCCGGATTGACCCTGTGTTTACACGCTGCCGATACTGGTTTGCCCCGGTACGGCATGGCGCTGTATCGGCTGGCAATCAATGTCAAATAACAATACACAGGGGTAATCCATGAATCTGCGTCAGCTATTTCTGATCAGTACCGCCATCGGGCTGGTGCCCATTGCACTGTCCTACGGCCTGGCACCGCAACAGAGCCTGAGCGAGCTGTTTGGCCTGCAGGTGGATAGCGTTAACGGCTTTCACATTTTCCGCGCCATCACGGGCTTGTACCTGGCGCTGGCACTGTTCTGGGTGATGGGCGCGCTGCGCGCCGGTTTGCGCCAGGCAGCCCTGCTGAGCCTGGTGGTATTCATGCTGGGGCTGGCTATAGGCCGCGTGGTCAGCATCCTGGTCGATGGCATGCCCAATACCCTGCTGCAGGTCTACTTGCTACTGGAGCTGGGCATTGGCGTGGTTGGCTTGCTGCTGCTAAAACGGCCAGACTGACCCTGGCCGCACAACAAAAAACCTGCTTGCGTCGCAAGCAGGTTTTTTTATTCACATCCATCCGGATCGGTGTACCCCGGCCAGCAAACTGCTGCCATCCACTGTGTATGTGCTATACGGCGGCATACAGGGGAGCACACCAGCGCACAGCCATCAGGCCATCACGCAGTTGCGCCCGGCGGCCTTGGCCCGATACAGCGCCATATCAGCCTGCTGGATCAGGCTATCCAGCGTGAGCTCCGGCACCATGGTGGCGCAACCTATGCTCACGCTCAGCATGGGCGCGTTCTCCCACGGCAGGGCAATCTGGGATACCAGCGTGCGGATGCGCTGCGCCATGGTGATGGCACCTGGCAAAGCGGTAGCGGGGAGCAATAGCAGGAATTCTTCGCCACCCCAGCGGGCCACACAGTCGCCCTGGCGCGCACACGCCTGCAGGGTAGCGGCCAGCAGGCACAGTGCTTCGTCACCGCAGCTATGGCCAAAACGGTCGTTCAGCGCCTTGAAGTGGTCTATATCGCACAGCAGTACGGTAAATGGCTGGTCGCGGTGCAAAAAGGCATTACGCGCCAGCTCCAGCTGCATCTGGGCCTCGCGGCGGTTGGCTAGCTGGGTCAGCGGGTCGGTAATGGACAGGCGGCGGTTTTCTTCCACCATGCAATGCAGGTCGTGTACATCGCGAAAGGTCACGATATGCCAGGAAGGCAACACGTCGGCCTTGATCTGGGCGGCCACGATAAACCAGCGCTGCTCACCATTCTTGCAACGCACCATGGCGCTGGTCTCGGCCACGTTCTCACCACGCGCCTGGCTATCCTCTACTGCCTGGTGCCATTCACGGGTAATCTGCTGTCGATAAATGGGGTCGGGATACGCCAGCTGGAACCAGCTGAGCATATCGGGCATTTCCTCGGCGGTGTAGCCGATCTGCTGCAGGAAGGCCTTATTGATGAACAGATGGTTGCGCTTGCCCTCCAGTGCCGGGTCCGAGCTGGACACCAGCGCCGGGATAGGTATCACATCCAGGCTATGAAACAGCACCTTTTCGATGTCGTATGGTGCCAAAGCTTGCTGCCCCGTCGACATGTTTTTCCCCTGTCAGGCGGCGGTATACACAGAGGCCAGCCCCGCCTGATAATGTTTTTATGATATCCGGGCGCGTCGCAACGCCCCTTCTCAAGATTTATACTGCTAATCATGCGAGGGTGAAATAGTGGCATCGCATCTTCTTATATTTCGATATATATGCTGCCTATCAAATAGCGAACTTATAAATCTCCACATGTAAAATACCCCGCATAGCTTCCTTGGAAGCCATTTATGCGGGGTATTATTCCGTTTAGCCGGGCGATGTCAGCATAATCTGCCACCCCCTGCCCTCGCCCAGCTCGCAGGTTTAGCCCAGATAACGTGCCTGCAAATGCGCACGGAAATGCGCCGGGTTCAGGCTCTCGCCCGTGGCGCGGCGCACCAGCTCCGGCGTGTTCCACAGGCTGGCTTGCTGCCAGATATTGGCCTGCAGCCAGTCGAATACCGGCGCCAGGTCGCCTGCGGCAATGCGGCTGTCCAGGTCGGGGTATTGCTGGCGCAGGGTGGCAAAGTACTGCGCGGCGTACATGGCACCCAGGGTATAGCTGGGGAAGTAGCCAAAGCTGCCGTCGGTCCAGTGGATATCCTGCAGGCAGCCATTCTGGTAGTTGCCACGGGTGTCTACCCCCAGATAGGCCATCATTTTTTCGTCCCACAGCGCCGGAATGTCTTCGGCCTCGATCTCGCCTTCGATCAGGGCGCGCTCGATCTCGAAGCGCAAAATCACATGCGCCGGGTAGGTCAGCTCGTCGGCATCCACGCGGATATAGCCCGGGCGCACGCGGCTGTACAGCAGGCCCAGGTTGGCCGCATCGAAGGCTGGCTGGTCGCCCAGGTGTTTTTTCACCAGCGGGGCAATCAGCTGCAAGAAGGCCGGATTGCGGCCCAGCTGCATTTCAAACGACAGGCTCTGGCTTTCGTGTATGCCCATGGAGCGGGCGTGGCCCACGGGCAGGTGCGCCAGCTCGCGTGGCAAGCCTTGCTCGTAACGGGCGTGGCCGGTTTCGTGCACGATGCCCATCAGGCTTTGCACAAAATCATCTTCACGGTAGCGGGTGGTAATGCGCACGTCTTCGGCAACGCCACCGCAGAAGGGGTGCACCGATACGTCCAGGCGGCCGGCGTCAAAATCGAAACCCAGCAAACCCATCACTTCTACGCCCAGCGCGCGCTGTGCCTCGATGGCAAACGGCCCCTGCGCTTGCAGCACCTGTTCGCCTGCCTGCTTTTGCATGGTGTCGCGGATCAGGCCGGGCAGCCAGCTTTTCACGTCGTCGAAAATACGCTGCACTTCGGCGCTGTTCATGCCCGGCTCGTACAGGTTCATCAGCGCGTCGTAGCGCGATACACCGGTGGCGTCGGACAGGTATTGCGCTTCCTCGCGCGACAGCTTGACCACCTCGCGGAAGTTCTGCAGGAAGCCTTGCCAGTCGTTGGCCTTGCGCTGGCTGCGCCAGGCGTGTTCGCAGCGGCTACCGGCCAGGCTTTTGGCTTCTACCAGGCTGGCGGGCAGCAGGTTGGCGTTTTGCCATTCGCGGCGCATTTCGCGCAGGCTGGCTTGCTGTACCGGTGCCAGCGCTTCGGCGGCGGCAGCATCAAACAGCGGGGTCAGTGCGGGGTCGGTCAGCGTGTTGTGCATCAGCACGTGCAGCTCGGCCATGGCGGCAGCGCGGGCGTCGTTACCTTTGGCTGGCATCATGGCGGCCTGGTCCCAGCCGGCCATGGCGGCCAGATGCTGATAGCGGTACAGGCGGGTAAAGGCGGTTTCCAGCTGCAGGTAGGCGGAATGGGTCATGGCAGGCACCTTGGGTAATCAAGGCTGCGATGATGCCTGCTGCCGCGCCGGGCGGCAATTGTCTGTTCGGACGGTGGCCGGCTCAGCCTGGGCGCGGCGCGGCGCGTACGTCGGCGTCCGGGAACGATATCCAGTAGTAGAAAAACTCGCGCGCTATGGCCAGAAAGGTATCACGCGCCTGGCTATCGCCCAGGTGCAGCAGCATGGCGTCGATGGCGGTGCGGAAGCTGTCCGGGTGGTGCGGGTGGCCATGCAGCAGGTAGAGCAGCGGGCGAATCAGGTCGCCGCGCTCGGCCAGCATGCCCTCATCCGAGCCCAGCTCGTACAGCTGGCCCAGATAAATATCCAGCGATGGCGGGTAGCGGCTGAAGCCTTCGCTCACCATGCGCTGTTGCAGGCTTTCAAAACTGCCGTGCGCCGGTAGCCGGATATGGTGGGTGGTAAAGCCGTCGCGGGCATTGAGTGCGGCCAGCTTTTTAACGTCATCCAGCCAGAAATAGTAATACTCGCGCGCCGCTGTCATGGCGCCGGCGCGGTCGTCTGGCGGGCATAGCGATAGCAGGGCATCTACCGCGGCGCGGTAGATATCTGCCCCGCCACGCTGGTTGCGCAGGATCTGGTTCAGCCGCGCCAGGATACGGCGGCGATAGGCCACCACATCGGCCCCCGCGCCCTTGCTGTCCAGCAGGCGCAGATAGGCGTCCAGCGCATCGTCCATTTTATCCTGAGGCATGGTGTGGCTTCCTTACAGCAGCTCGGGGGCGGCCACGCCTGCGCTGCGCGCAGCGGCCAGGATAGCGGCCCATTCATTATCCGACATCTCCACCCCGTGCAGCGCTGCTTCGGCTGCGCGCTGGCGTTCCGGCTCGCCCGCCAGCATCAGCGGCGGCTGCCCGGCGGGGGGCGGTGAGCTGCGGATATAGGCCGCCATGGCGTCGTACTCCTCGCGCAGCCAGCTCACGTCGGCTACCGCCTCCGGGTCGATGATGATGGCGGTCAGGTTGTTCACAATGCCGCCCAGGCGGGCATTGCCCGGCTGCAGCGTACCGCCGCCCGACAGCAAACCGGCCAGGAACTCGATAGCCGCCACCAGGCCACCGCCCTTGTGTGCCGCGATGGGGCGCAGCGCCCCGGTGGGCTGCTCGTGCATGGCGGCGGGGTTGGCCGTAGGCAGGCCGGCGGCGTCCAGCATCACGGCTTCATCAAAGGTCTTGCCTGCCAGGTAGGCGACGCGCGTTTTGCCGTAGGCCACCATGCTGGTGGCAAAGTCCAGAACGAAGGCCGGCTCGCGCCCGCCCGCCGGAAACGCCACGCACAGCGGGTTGGTGCCAAAGCACGCTGCGGAACCACCAAACGGGGCCACCAGCGGCTGGGGAAAGTCTGTCACGTTGACAAAAAACAGCCCGACTTTACCCGCCGCAGCCACCTGCTCGCCATAGCTGCCGATGCGGCCCATATGGTGGCTGTTACGCACTGTGAGCAGCACGATACCGGTGTGGGCGACGCGCTCGATAGCAGCGTCCACCGCCTCGCGCACCACCCGCTGGCCGTAGCCGCGCTCGCCGTCAAATTGCAGAATCGCCCCGCTATCGTTCAGCAGCCAGGCGGGCTCGCCCGGCTGCAAGGTACCGGCACGTACACTCTCTACATAAAAAGGCAGCATGCCCACGCCGTGGCTGGGGTGGCCTTTCAGGTTGGCCGCCACCAGGTGCTGCGCCACCACATCGGCTTCTTCATTGTTAGAGCCCAGCGCCAGCAAGGTGGCGTGGGCCAGGCGGTACAGGGTGTGTTCGGTCAGCAGCATGCGGGGCTTAGCTCAGGTTAGGGTTGGGCTGCAGGGTCAGGCGCAGGTCGCGGCCCACCATGCGGGTATCGCTGATGTGCAGCGGCAGCTTGTCGTCCAGCGACTGCAGCGCGGGCCAGGCAAACAGCCCGCGTGCCGCATCGCCGGCCAGATAGGGCGCCAGATAGAGCACGATATCGTCTACCAGCCCGGCTTGTGCCAGCGCGCCGTTCAGGCCGGCGCCGGCTTCGACCATCAGCTGGTTAATGCCATCGGCTGCCAGGCTTTGTAACAGCGCGGCCAGGTCGACGTGCTGATCTGGCGCAGGCAACACGCGTATTTGTACGCCGCGCGCCAGATACGGCGCGTGCAGCTGGCTATCGGCCACCGCGGTTACCAGCAGGGTGGGCGCCACGGCGGTATCGTAAATGCGCGCCGCTGGCGGCGTGGCCAGGCGGCTGTCTACCACCACACGCAGCGGCTGGCACGGCACGGCCACCTCTCGCACGGTAAGCTGCGGGTCGTCGGCCAGCACGGTGCCGCTGCCGGTGAGGATGGCGCAGTTGGCCGCACGCAGCTGCTGCACATCCAGGCGGGCGTCGGGGCCGGTAATCCACTGGCTGACGCCATTAAGCAGCGCCGTCTTGCCATCCAGCGTGGCGGCAGCTTTCAGCGTGACCCATGGGCGCTGGCGTGTAACGCGCGACAGGAAGCCACGGTGTACCTGCTGCGCCTCGGCTTGCAGGCAGCCTGCCACAGCGGGAATGCCGGCCGCATTGAGCATGGCAATGCCGCGCCCGGCCACCTCGTGGTACGGGTCCACCATAGCGGCTACCACACGGCCGATGTTTTCCTTGATCAGGCGCTCGGCGCATGGCGGGGTACGGCCGTAATGGCTGCACGGCTCCAGCGTAACGTAGGCGGTAGCACCGGCGGGGCTGTGGCCGCGGGCGTAGCAGTCTTTGATGGCCTGGATTTCGGCGTGGTCGCCGCCTACGCGCAGGGTAGCGCCCTCGCCAATGATCTGGCCGTCGCGCACCAGCACGCAGCCTACGCCGGGGTTGGGGGCGGCACGGCGGGTAGCAGCGGCAGCCAGGCGCAGCGCCTGCTGCATGTATTGGTAGTCTTGCGGCTGCAAGTCCAGCGCCGTGCTCATCATGCCTGGCCTTGCGCGCTACGCCAGTCGGCAGCCAGCTGGCTGTAGATGCGCGCATCCCAGAAGCGCTCGCGGATGCGCAGATAGCCGCGCAACACGCCTTCCTGGGTAAAGCCGCTACGCTCGGCCACGGCGCAGCTGCGCAGGTTGGCCGCCGCGCTCACGATATCCACACGGTTCAAGCCCAGCTCGGCAAACGCGGTTTGCAGCACCTGCGCCAGTGCCTGCGGCAGGTAGCCGCGGCCAACGTAGGCGTCGGCCAGCCAGTAGCCTACGGAGCCGTGCAGGTTCAGCAGGCTCACGCCGTGCAGGTCGCACACGCCGGCGGGCTGGCCGTCGGCCACGATCAGCCAGGTGTAGACGCGGCCAGCGTCACGCTCGGCTTGCGTGTGCTGGATAAAGGTGAGCGAATCGGCGGGGCTGCGGGTGGTATCCACCCAGGGCAGCCACTGCGACAGGCTGTCGCGGCTGCTGTCTACCAGGGAAAACAGCGCATCGGCGTCGGCAGGTTCAAGCGGGCGAAGGGTAATCGGGGAGGTCATGTCAGGCTTTCTTATGGAACTGCGAGCCCACAGACTAAGGTTGGCCGCAAGCCAGCGTCAAGCCTGCACCGGCTGCCGCACGTGTAAACCGCACCGTGGCAGCCTGCGCGGTAGCCGGCTGCTACTGAAGACGCACGCCCTGCTCTCCTGCCCATAGCGCCCATGAAAAACCCTGCCGCGCAGGGCAGGGTTGTCTGGTTCACCGCGCCGTGGCGGCAGGCCCGGCTTTAGCCTTTGCCTTGTATTTCCTCGATGGCGTCGGTGAACTCGGAAATATCCTGGAAGCTCTTGTACACCGAGGCAAAGCGCACGTAGGCCACTTTATCCAGCTTGGCCAGCTCGTTCATCACCATTTCGCCGATATAGCGGCTGGACACCTCGCGCTCGCCCAGCTGCAGCAGGCGCTGGCTGATGCGGTTGATGGCGTCGTCTACCAGCGGGGTGGACACCGGGCGCTTGTGCAGCGCGCGCAGGAAGCTGGTGCGTACCTTTTCCACGTCGAACTCGGTGCGATGGCCGCCGGTTTTCACCACTTGCGGCATGCGCACTTCGGCGGTTTCAAAGGTTGTAAAGCGCTTGTCGCAGCTGGTGCAGCGGCGGCGGCGACGTATGCTGCTGCCGTCTTCGCTGACGCGGGAATCTACCACCTGGGTATCGGCGCAGCCGCAGAAGGGGCATTTCATGGCTTTACAATCCTGGCTATTTCAATAGCCTGATGTTATCAGCTATCGCCGCCGGGCAACAGTAATGCTCATTTTTTGGGCAAACACCTGTCGCCATCGCGCACGCTATGCACTGCGGCCTGTGCGTCGCGCGCATCAGCAGCGGCCAACATGGCCGGCAGGTGCTCGGGGAAAACAGGCTGTGGCGCGGCGGCCAACGCTGCACTGTCAAACCAGCGCCCCGCCCCCATGCTGGCTTGCTCCTGCGCGCTCCAGCCGTCTTGCTGCAAGGCGATGCGGCCAACCCGCACGTGAAAGTAATGCTCGTCGGCCCATACCTCGCGCCCATCCGGCAGGCGCATGGCAAACTGCCGCCGCGCCAGTGGCTCGCCGGGGTCGGCCAGCAGGTAGCCGGTTTCCTCGCGGCACTCGCGGCAGGCAGCCTCTGCCAGGCTTTCGCCTGCGTGCACGCCGCCACCGGGGGTGAACCAGTAAGCAATACGGCCGCCCAAAGCGGGCGGCCGGTAGGGGAACAGCAGCACCGCACCATCGGGATTGCGCAGCAGCAAACGGGCAGCTACGCGTACCGGCAGGGCGGCGTGTCGGCTCATCGGCTCATCAGCCAGTCCACGTAGCGGTCTACACCCTGCTCTACGGTGAGCATGGCATCGCTGTAACCGGCGCTGCGCAGCTTGCCGATGTCGGCCTGGGTGAAGCTCTGGTACTTGCCTTTCAGCGCGTCCGGGAAGTCGATGTACTCCAGAATGCCCTGCGCTACCAGCTCAGGCAGCGTCAGCGCCGGTTTGCCTTCGTGGCGGCGGCAGGCGTTGACGGTGGCCACGGCTACGTCGTTGAACGGCTGCGCGCGGCCGGAGCCCAGGTTGAAAATGCCGCTCTTATCCGGGTTATCCAGGAAGTACAGGTTCACCTTCACTACATCTTCCACCGACACGAAATCGCGGCTCTGGGTGCCGTCGGCGTAGCCATCGTAGCCACCGAACAGCTTGACCTTGCCGGTGTCGCGGTACTGATTGAAGTTGTGGAACGCCACCGAGGCCATGCGGCCTTTGTGCTGCTCTTGCGGGCCGTACACATTGAAGTAGCGAAAGCCCGCCACTTGCGCGGTCAGGCCTTCGGCCATGCGGCGGCGCAGGATCTGGTCGAACAGGAACTTGGAGTAACCGTACACGTTCAGTGGGCCTTCGAACTGGCGGTCTTCCTTGAAGGTAGTGCCTTTGCCGTAAGTCGCCGCGCTGCTGGCGTACAGGAAGGGGATTTCTTCGGCCTGGCAAAATTCGAACAGCTCCAGCGTGTACTGGTAGTTGTTCTCCATCATGTACTTGCCGTCGTGGTTCATGGTGTCGGAGCAAGCACCCTGGTGCAGGATGGCGGTGATTTCACCGTCGAAATCGCCACTGCCGATCAGGCTGATGAAGTCTTGCTTGTCCAGGTAGTCGCTGATTTCGCAGCCCACCAGGTTTACGAACTTGTCACCCTTGCTGAGGTTATCCACCGCCAGGATGTCGGTTTCGCCACGCGCGTTCAGCGCCTTCACGATATTGGAGCCGATAAAGCCGGCCGCGCCGGTAACCACGATAGTCATGCTTGTTCCTTGTATGCGTTCAGAAGGCGCTGCCTGGCTGGGCCAGAAATGACAGCTCGTCCTGGGTAGACGGCCGCCCCAGCGCCGCATTGCGGTGCGGGAAACGGCCGAAACGGGCGACGATCTCGTGATGCCGCCGGGCAAAATCGATTACATTGTCGCGCCCCGGGCTGCCCTGCGGCAGGCTCTCGAAACGGCGCACGGATGCTTCCTGGTCGGCCAGCTGCTCGCTGTGTTCCAGCGGCAGGTAGACAAACCAGCGCGCCACTGGCGGCAGGCGGATATCAAGCCGCGCCGCCAGCGCGGCGTGGCTGGCGGCCAGCGCCAGCGCGTCGGTGGCAAAGGCCTGCGCCTGGCCACGGTACAGGTTGCGCGGAAACTGGTCGGCCACGATCAGCCAGGCCAGCACCTGGCGCGCGTCGCTGGCGTCGGGCTGCAGCGTGCCTGCGGCCAACTCGGCCAGCAAAGGGGCAAAACGTTCGCGGATGATGCCGTCAAACACCGGGTCCTTCTTGAACCAGGCATCACGCGGCAGGGCCAGCATGTCGTCGCTGCTGCCCCCGAACCAGAACTGCAGCACTTGCTCGTACCAGATCATCATCCGCTCCTTGCTAAACAGGGTGGTTACAAGGCAAACAGCTCGCGCTGGTGGCACACGGCGGTACCCAGCTTGGCCACCACAATGCCGGCGGCGGCATTGGCCAGGCGCATGGCCAGCGGCATGTCCAGCCCTGCGGCCAACATCAGGCCCAGGGTGCCGATAACGGTATCGCCGGCACCGGACACGTCGTATACCTCTTGCGCCAGCGTGGGCTCGTGCACGGCGCCCGCTTCACGGTACAGCGTCATGCCCTCTTCGCTGCGCGTCACCAGCAGCGCGTCCAGCTGCAGCTGGCTGCGCAGCGCCTGCGCCTTGGCGGCCAGCTGCTCCTCGTTCTGCCAGCTGCCGGCTACTTGCTTGAACTCGCTGCGGTTAGGCGTGAGCAGCGTGGCGCCGGCGTACTTGCTGTAATCGTCGCCCTTGGGGTCGATCAGCACCGGTTTGCCGGCGGCGCGCGCCAGTTCGATCATGCGGCTTACATGGGTGAGGCCGCCTTTGCCGTAGTCGGACAGGATCACCACGTCGTGTTCGGCCACGATGGCAGCGTACTCGTCCAGCTTGTCGGCCAGAATCTCGTGGCTGGGCGCGTCTTCGAAATCCAGGCGGATCAGCTGCTGCTGCCGCGCCACCACGCGCAGTTTGATGGTGGTGGAAATACCGGGGTCACGCTTGAACGACGGGGTAATGCCGTCGCTTTCCATCAGCCGTGTCAGCGCGGTGGCGGCTTCGTCGTCGCCCACCACGGACAGGATGGTGGCCTTGCCGCCCAGGCTGGCAATATTGCGCGCCACGTTGGCCGCACCACCAGCGCGCTCTTCCATGCGCGCGATCCTGGCCACCGGCACCGGGGCTTCGGGCGAGATGCGCGATACGTCGCCAAACCAGTAGCGGTCCAGCATCACATCGCCTACCACCAGCACACGGCTAGCGGCCAGGCGGCGGGTCAGGTCTTCCGGGCTCAGGCCCAGCTGTTGCATCAGGGTCATGGGCTACCTCGGCTCAGGCCAGGCTGGCCTGGTAGGCCTGGATATCAGCATTGATCTTGTTCAGCACCATCAGCGGGTCGTCGGCACGGGTGATGGGGCGGCCGATCACCAGGTAGTCGGAACCGGCTTGCAGCGCGGCAACCGGCGTCATCACGCGGCGCTGGTCGTCGGCGGCGCTGTCGGCCAGGCGGATGCCCGGCGTCACCAGCTTGAAGCCCTGGCCCAGCTCGGCTTTCAGCACGCCGGCTTCCTGCGCCGAGCACACGACGCCATCCAGGCCGCTATCGCGGGTGAGGCGCGCCAGGCGCAGCACGTGCTCTTGCGGCGGCACGGTAATGCCGATTTCCAGCAGGTCGGCGGTGTCCATGCTGGTGAGCACGGTCACGGCGATCAGCAGCGGGCGCTGGCTGTACTGTGCCAGCGCGTCGGCCGAGGCTTCCATCATGCGGCGGCCGCCACTGGCGTGCACGTTTACCATCCACACCCCGGCTTCGGCGGCCATTTTGCAGGCGTGTGCCACGGTATTGGGGATGTCGTGGAATTTCAGGTCCAGAAACACCTGGAAGCCGCGTGCGGCCAACTGTTCCAGCAGCTGCGGGCCGGCGGCGGTAAACAGCTCCTTGCCTACCTTGAGGCGGCACTGCGAGGGGTCCAGACGGGAAGCAAAGGCCAGTGCGGCGTCTGCGGTGGCAAAGTCCAGCGCCACCAGTACCGGCGAATTAACGTTGGCCGCAAAGCCATGTGCCATTAACGGGTTCATGTTTTCCTGTCTTTCTTGTCGCGTATTCGGTTCAGTGGTTTTCGGAGCGGTTAGGCGTAAAGCTTTCCCACTCGCCGCAGGCGGGGCAATGCCAGAAGAATGCCCGCGAGCGGAAGTTGCAGCGTTTGCAACGGTGTACGGTCAGGCGCTGCGCGTGTTTCATGATCAGCGCACGCGCCACTTCGGCGTCCAGGCGGCCTTCGGTGCTGAGCTCGTCCATCTGCGATTCCACCAGGCGGTAAACACCCAGCAGGCTCGGGCGGGCGTGTACCGCCTCGCGGGCGGCTTCCAGCGCGCGGGCTTCGCCTTCGTAGGTAGCCACCTTCTGGTACAACAGGTCGGTGAGCTCCAGCTGCGAGAAGGTGCGCTGATAGCCGCGCAGCAGCGCAATGCCTTCTTGCGGCTTACCCTGCGCCTCATAGGCGTCAAACAGGCGCTCGGCCACCATGGCCAGGTATTCGTAGTTTTGCTTTTCGATGGTTTGCCACGCGGCAATGGCGGCCTCGTGCTGGCCCTGTGCCGTTTCGATATCGCCCAGCAGAATGCTGGCACGCACGCATTTACGGTTGGCCGCAAAAGCTTGCTGCACCATATCGCGTGCTTTGTCGTAGTCGGACTGGTATAGCGCGCCCTGGGCCAGCTCGCAGTAAAACTGCGCCACTTCGTGCTGGAAGCTGTGCGCATCGCTGCGCAGCTCCAGCGCGGTGGCAATGGCTTTGGCCCAGTCGCGGTCTTGCTGATAAATAGACAGCAACTGCTCGCGCGCGGCACGGCCCATGGTCTGGCTATCCAGCAGCTTCACCAGGATCTCTTCGGCACGGTCTACCAGGCCGGCTTTGTGAAAGTCTTGCGACAGCTCGAAGCGCACCAGCGCTTTTTGCTCGCGCGTGAGGTCGGGCAGGTCCAGCACCTGCTGATGCAGGCGGATGGCGCGGTCGTTCTCGCCACGGCGGCGGTACAGCTTGCCCAGGCTCAGCTGTACTTCCAGTGCGTGCGGGTGGGCACGCGCCACTTCGGACAGCGAGCGGGCGGCCACATCGGTCTGGTCATCTACCAGCGCGTCCAGCCCTTTATAAAAACCGGCAGGTACTTCACGTGCCTGCTTCAGCACTGCACGCATGTCTACGCGTGCGGCGAACCACCCCAAACCGAAAAAGGCCGGGAACAGTAACAGCCACCACAAATCGATATCCAAAATTCAACCTCGGAGCAAAAAACAGGATGGCTTAGTCGGCCAGGGCGTCGCTGGGGTCTACCACCACCTTGCTGCCCTGACGGGAGCGCAGCTCTTTCTTGAGCTGCGACAGCTCGCGGCGTACGCGCAGGGAATAGGCAAACGTGGCCACCAGGCCAATCAAGGCGCCTGCCACAAAGAAAATCAGCAAGAGCAGGATGAGCGGGGCTTGCCAGCTCTGGCCAAAGAACAGCTTGAATTCCACTACGGCACTGTTTTGCACCGTCACGGCAATCAGCAATACCAGCACGAGCAGCTCAAACAAGCGGAAGAGATAACGCATCGGGGGCTTTCGCATCGTCGCAATGGTGCAAGTTTAAACGAAAGCGACACCCCTCCCAAGTAAAGCGCAGATAAAAAAAGCGCCGCAGACAAGCTGCGGCGCTTTGGGACAGGCAAAAAACTGCTTAGTCGTTCGAACCGGTCAGATCAACCCGCTCTCTCAGTTCTTTACCTGCCTTGAAGTGAGGCACGTATTTCTCAGGAACGACAACGCTGGAGCCAGACTTGGGATTGCGGCCCATCCGCGGCGGACGGTAGTTCAGATCGAAGCTACCAAAACCGCGGATTTCGATCCGCTGCCCTTTTGCCAAGCTGCTGGCCATTGCATCCAGAATGGTTTTAACAGCCAGCTCAGCATCTTTGGCGACCAACTGAGGATAACGCTCGGCAAGCCTCGCTATAAGCTCAGATTTGGTCATGTCCATCACTTATTCGTTGCCGCCGGACAGTTTAGCCTTCAGCAGCGCGCCCAGGCTGGTGGTACCAGCGGAAACGTTGGAGTCGCCAGCGCCGATAGCAGACATGGCTGCTTTCTCTTCCTGTGCGTCCTTGGCTTTGATAGACAGGCTGATAGCGCGGGACTTGCGATCAACAGCAATGATCACAGCCTCAACTTCGTCGCCTTCTTTCAGAACCGAGCGAGCGTCTTCAACGCGGTCGCGGGACAGTTCGGAAGCACGCAGGTAGCCTTCAACATCCAGGTCCAGAGTCACGGCGGCGCCTTTGGCGTCAACGGTCTTCACGGTACCTTTAACCAGCGCGCCTTTGTCGTTCATGGCTACGTAGTTGTTGAACGGATCGCCTTCCAGCTGTTTGATGCCCAGGGAGATACGCTCTTTTTCCACGTCGATGGACAGAACGATGGCTTCAACCTCGTCACCCTTCTTGAACTTGCGCACAGCGTCTTCGCCGGTTTCGTTCCAGGACAGGTCGGACAGGTGTACCAGGCCGTCGATACCGCCAGGCAGGCCAACGAACACGCCGAAATCGGTGATCGACTTGATCGCGCCTTTCAGCTTGTCGCCTTTCTTGAAGTTGTCAGCGAACTCGTTCCATGGGTTAGCCTGGCACTGTTTCATGCCCAGGCTGATACGACGACGGTCTTCGTCGATTTCCAGGATCATCACTTCTACTTCGTCGCCAACCTGAACAACCTTGGACGGGTGTACGTTCTTGTTGGTCCAGTCCATTTCGGACACGTGTACCAGGCCTTCGATGCCTTGTTCGATTTCCACGAACGCGCCGTAGTCGGTCAGGTTGGTTACCTTGCCGAACAGACGGGTGCCGGACGGGTAACGACGGGACAGGCCCACCCACGGATCTTCGCCCAGTTGCTTCAGGCCCAGGGATACGCGGTTTTTCTCCTGATCGAACTTCAGGACTTTGGCTTCTACTTCGTCGCCAACTGCCAGAACTTCGGACGGGTGCTTAACACGGCGCCAAGCCAGGTCGGTAATGTGCAGCAGACCATCGATACCGCCCAGGTCAACGAACGCACCGTAGTCGGTGATGTTCTTGACGATACCTTTGATGATGGCACCTTCACGCAGGGTTTCCAGCAGCGCTTTGCGCTCTTCGCCCAGGGTTTCTTCCAGAACAGCGCGGCGGGAAACAACAACGTTGTTACGCTTGCGGTCCAGCTTGATAACCTTGAACTCAACTTCTTTGCCTTCGTACGGGGTGGTGTCTTTCACCGGACGTACGTCAACCAGGGAACCCGGCAGGAAGGCGCGGATGCCGTTAACCATAACGGTCAGGCCACCTTTGACTTTGCCGCTGATAACGCCGGACAGGATCTTGCCAGCTTCCAGAGCCTCTTCCAGGTCAACCCATGCAGCCAGACGTTTGGCTTTTTCACGGGAGAGCTTGGTTTCGCCAAAGCCGTTTTCCAGGGAGTCGATCGCAACAGTAACGAAATCGCCGATAGCAACTTCAACTTGGCCGTTGTCGTTCTTGAACTCTTCAACCGGGATCAGGGATTCGGACTTCAGACCGGCGTTAACAGTCACGAAGTTGGAATCGATGCCAACGACTTCAGCGGTGATTACTTCACCAGCACGCATTTCTTGCAGAGCCAGGCTCTCTTCGAACAGGGCGGCGAAGCTATCCATAACGAGGGTAGTCATCAGATGTAACTCTCAGGCATGCCTTGCGTCACGCGGGGTTAGGTTTTTCATACGCCGTCAGCGCAAGGTATGACAGACGGCGGCTTACAAAAAATTAATGGCCGGTGCCACGGGCCTTGTCGAACCACGACAGTACCTGCGCCACCGCTTGTTCGATGGTCAGGTCCGAGGTGTCCAGCAAGTGGGCATCCGGCTCTTGTCTTAGCGGGGCAACCGCCCGTGCCGCGTCGCGCGCGTCACGATCGGAAATATCCAGCTGAATCTGAACGAGGTTAGCAGATTCCCCTTTTGCGATCAACTGCTTATAGCGACGTTCGGCGCGCACCTGGGCCGATGCGGTCAGAAAAACCTTCAATTCCGCCCGAGGAAACACCACCGAGCCCATATCGCGGCCGTCGGCTACCAAGCCTGGCGGCACCAGAAAATCGCGCTGGCGGGTCAGCAGTGCGGCGCGCACGGCGGGCAGTGCAGCCACTTTCGAGGCGCCCATGCCGATATCTTCGGCACGGATGGCCGCACTGACATCGGCCTCGCCCAGCCAGGTCTTGCCGTCGTGAAACGCCGCCGGCAGCTGTGCGGCCAGGCGCGCCACATTCTGCTCGTCTTCCCAGCTTACGCCTTCGCGCAGTGCGTATAGCGCCGTAAGGCGGTACAGCGCGCCGGAATCCAGATAATGCAGCCCAAGCTGCTGTGCCACCAGGGCAGCCACCGTGCCCTTGCCGGAAGCGGAAGGGCCGTCGATGGTAATGACAGGTTTGAGCGTAGGCATGGCGAAGACCTTGAATCAAAACCGGCAATTGTAGCGCAAGCAGTACAAAAAGAGAGCGTTTGCGTGGCGGCGCACAATACGGGTACAGTCGTTGCCGAGATCACCCGGCGGGGCGCAGCCCTGCAGCAAAACAGACAAGAACACCATGGAACAACTACATCTACAAGCCATCGGCCCACTGGCCGGCACCATCAAACTCCCCGGTTCCAAGAGCATTTCCAACCGCACCCTGCTGCTGGCCGCACTGGCCGAGGGCAGCACCCTGGTGCGCGACCTGCTGGACTCCGACGATATCCGCCGCATGCTGGAAGCGCTGGCCACGCTGGGCGTGCGCATCGAGCAGCAAGGCGACAGCCGCGACTTTCTGGTGCACGGCACTGGCGGCGCTTTTAGCGTAAAAGACGCCGACCTGTTTCTGGGCAACGCCGGCACTGCTTTCCGCCCGCTGACCGCAGCCCTGGCGCTGATGCAGGGCCACTACCACCTGCACGGCGTGCCGCGCATGCACGAACGCCCGATTGGCGACCTGGTCGACGCGCTGCGCGTGGCCGGTGCCGACATCGACTACCTGGGCAACGACGGCTACCCGCCGCTGCAGATCAAACCGGCCAGCCTGAACGCCGGCCAGGTCATCCCCGTAAAAGGCAATGTGTCCAGCCAGTTCCTGACGGCCCTGCTGATGGCACTGCCGCTCACCGGCGAGGACGTCACCATCGAGGTGGTGGGCGAGCTGATTTCCAAACCGTATATCGAAATCACCCTGAACCTGATGGCACGCTTTGGCGTACAGGTGCAGCGTGACGGCTGGCAGTGCTTCACCATCGCGCGCGGCCAACGTTACACCAGCCCCGGCGAAATCCACGTGGAAGGCGACGCCTCCAGCGCGTCCTACTTCCTGGCCGCCGGTGCGCTGGCCGGTGGCCCGGTGCGCGTGGAAGGGGTTGGCCGCAGCAGTATCCAGGGCGACGTAAAGTTTGCCGACGCGCTGGCGCTGATGGGTGCCGAGATCACCCTGGGCGACAACTGGATCGAAGCCCGCGCCCCGGCCGGCGGCCTGCAGGCCATCGATGTAGACCTGAACCACATCCCCGACGCGGCCATGACCATCGCCGTGGCCGCGCTAGCCGCCAAGGGCACCACCACCATCCGTAATGTGGAAAGCTGGCGCGTGAAAGAAACCGACCGCCTGGCCGCCATGGCCACCGAGCTGCGCAAGGTCGGCGCCAGCGTGGTGGAAACGCAGGACAGCATCAGCGTCACCCCGCCAGCGCAGCTGATGGCTAACGCCGAAATCGACACTTACGACGACCACCGCATGGCGATGTGCTTCTCGCTGGTGGCGCTGCTGGGCACCCCAGTGGTGATTAACGACCCGAACTGCGTGGCCAAGACCTTCCCCGACTACTTCGAGGTACTGGGCAAGCTGGCCGCAGGCTAGGCACGACCTTTGCTAAGGCCACGGCAGTGGCCTGTCGAAAACACCCCCTGTCCGTTTTGACGGCAGGGGGTGTTGCATTGGGCCCTGCCTGTCATCCCGCCCTCGCCTGCCAAGCTCCCGCCCTGTGGCACGGCCCGTCTTTTGACCGCGGCTCACCAGAAAAAGCAGTATTACCACACCCTTTCCGCCTGTAATCCGCCACGCTCCCACCGCAAAAAAATCAAGCACAAGCCATTGATTAAATAGATTTTTTGCACTGCAAAATCAGCCAGACTGATTTGACATATTCAAAAATGCGATTGGGAAGCAACGCTACCCGGCGCGTATAGAGTAGCGTTTGTAACAGTTTGTAAGCTTTTATCGCTACCACACCTCTAGAAGGATCTGCAGCCATGTCCGGAATCGAATCGGTACTGAAAGAAACGCGCCGCTTTCCCCCGGCAGCCAGCTTTGTCGAACACGCTACTGTCCCTGGCCGCGAAGCCTACAACGTACTGTGCGACAAGGCGGTTAACGACTACGAAGGCTTTTGGGGCGAACTGGCGCGCGAGCTGCTGCATTGGCAAAAACCGTTCAGCCGCGTGCTGGACAGCAGCCAGGCGCCGTTCTTCCGCTGGTTTGACGATGGCGAGCTGAACGCCTCCTACAACTGCATCGACCGCCACCTGCCGCACAAGGCCAACAAGACGGCCATCATTTTCGAAGCGGATGACGGCCAGGTAGAACACATCAGTTACCAGCAGCTGCACGACCGCGTGGCACGCTTTGCCAACGGCCTGCTCAGCCTGGGCATAGGCCGTGGCGACCGCGTGGTGATTTACATGCCGATGGTGCCGGATGCCGTGGTAGCAATGCAGGCATGCGCCCGGATAGGAGCCATACACTCGGTGGTATTTGGTGGCTTCTCGGCCGGCGCCGTGCGCGATCGCGTGCAGGATGCCGGCGCCAAAGCCGTGATTACGGCCAACGAAGGCTTGCGCGGCGGTAAAAGCGTGCCATTGAAAGCCACGGTAGATGACGCACTGGCCGACGCTGCCTGCCCTACCGTGCAGCACGTGATTGTGCTGCAGCGCACCCCTGCCCAGCCTGCCTGGCAGCCTGGCCGCGACCTGTGGTGGCACGAGCTTACCCAGGGCCAGGCTGATCATTGCCCGCCGGTTGCCATGAATGCAGAAGACCCGCTGTTCATCCTGTACACCTCGGGCTCTACCGGCAAGCCCAAAGGCATCCAGCACAGTACCGCCGGCTACCTGCTGGGTGCCCTTAACAGCTATCGCTGGATTTTCGATGCCAAAGAGAATGACGTGTTCTGGTGCACCGCCGACGTAGGCTGGATTACCGGCCACAGCTACGTGGCTTACGGGCCGCTGGCGTTTGGCGCCACCCAGATCATCTTCGAAGGGGTGCCTACCTACCCGGATGCCGGCCGCTTCTGGCAGATGATAGAACGCCACAAGGTCAGCATCTTCTATACCGCCCCCACCGCCATCCGTTCGCTGATCAAGCTGGGCGCCAAGCTACCGCAGCAATACGACCTGTCCAGCCTGCGGCTACTGGGCTCGGTGGGCGAGCCGATCAACCCCGAAGCCTGGATGTGGTACTAC
The DNA here is from genome assembly GCF_007644035.1 of Vogesella mureinivorans. Lineage (GTDB taxonomy): Bacteria > Pseudomonadota > Gammaproteobacteria > Burkholderiales > Chromobacteriaceae > Vogesella > Vogesella mureinivorans. Next base: position 59,591 of record NZ_VMTV02000021.1, read on the forward strand.
GAAGTGGTAGGCGGCAGCCGCTGCCCTATCGTGGATACCTGGTGGCAGACCGAAACCGGCAGCCACATGATTGCGCCGATGCCAGGCAGTCTGGACATCAAGCCAGGCTCCTGCACGCTGCCTTTGCCCGGCATTCTGGCGGACATCGTTGATGAGGCCGGTGCCCCGGTAGAGCCGGGCAAGGGCGGCTTCCTGGTGATCAAAAAGCCCTTCCCTTCCCTGGTACGCACCATCTGGAACGACCCGGACCGCTTCAAGAAAACCTACTTCCCCGACGAATTCAACGGCGAATACTACCTGGCAGGTGATTCGGCCAACCGCGACGAAGACGGCTACTTCTGGATTCTGGGCCGTGTGGACGACGTGCTGAACGTGTCCGGCCACCGCCTGGGCACCATGGAAATCGAGTCATCCCTGGTGGCCAACCCGCTAGTGGCCGAAGCGGCCGTGGTGGGCAAGCCGCACGACATCAAGGGCGAGGCGGTGGTGGCTTTTGTCGTGCTGAAAGATGCCCGGCCAGAGGGCGAGGAGGCACGGCGCATTGCCGCCGAGCTGAAAAACTGGGTGGCCCACGAAATCGGCAAGATTGCGCAGCCGGATGAAATCCGCTTTGGCGACAACCTGCCCAAAACACGCTCCGGCAAGATCATGCGCCGCCTGCTGCGCGCCATTGCCAAGGGCGAGGCCATTACCCAGGACGTTTCTACCCTGGAAAACCCGCAGATTCTGGATCAACTGCAGCAAACGCAGTGATAGCCGGCCCCGGCCGGGGCTGGCGCAAGGTTGGCCGCAAGGCCTGTGTGTAACAACGTGTCAGGAAGCAACGGTATAGCAAGAGCATCAACCATCAGAGGAGAGTAACGAGATGTCTACAGACAATAAGAGCAAGGCGGACGCCTACTGGGCGGACACGCTGAAACTGCTCTGGATCGTGTTGGCGATCTGGGCGGGCGTGTCGTATTTCGCGGGCATTTTCTTCGCAGGTGCACTGAACAGCATCACCATAGGCGGCTACAAGCTCGGGTTCTGGTTTGCCCAGCAAGGCTCCATTTACATTTTTGTCGGCCTCATCTTCTGGTACGCGGCGCGCATGAACCGCCTGGACCAGGAGCATGACGTGCACGAAGACTGAGAAAGGGGCACAGCATGGACTTGAAGCTTCTTACCTATATCGTGGTCGGCCTGTCGTTTGCGCTGTATATCGGCGTAGCGATCTGGGCCCGCGCCGGCAGCACCAAGGAGTTCTACGTGGCCGGTGGCGGCGTACACCCCGTGGTGAACGGCATGGCCACCGCCGCCGACTGGATGTCTGCTGCCTCGTTCATCTCGATGGCGGGCATCATTGCCTTTGCCGGTTACGATGGCTCGGTATACCTGATGGGCTGGACCGGTGGCTACGTGCTGCTGGCCGTATTGCTGGCACCGTACCTGCGCAAGTTTGGCAAGTTCACCGTGCCGCAGTTCATCGGTGACCGCTACTACTCGCAGTCGGCGCGTATCGTGGCGGTGATCTGCCTGATCTTCATCTCGTTCACCTACGTGGCAGGCCAGATGCGCGGTGTCGGCATCGTGTTCTCGCGCTTCCTGGAAGTAGAAATCACCACCGGCCTGATTACCGGCATGGGTCTGGTGTTCTTCTACGCCGTGCTGGGCGGCATGAAGGGCGTGACCTACACCCAGGTAGCGCAGTATGTGGTGCTGATCTTTGCCTACACCATTCCGGCCATTTTCATCTCGCTGCAAATCACCGGCAACCCGCTGCCGCAGCTGGGCCTGGGCGGCAGCGTGGCTTCCGGCGAACCGTTCCTGAACAAGCTGGACAGCGTGGTCACGCAATTGGGCTTTGGCGCTTACACGCTAGGCAGCAAGTCGATGATCGACATCACCGCCATCACCTTTGCGCTGATGGCCGGTACAGCTGGCCTGCCGCACGTGATCGTGCGCTTCTTCACCGTACCCAAGGTACGTGATGCACGCTCATCCGCCGGCTGGGCGCTGGTGTTCATCGCCATCCTGTACACCACGGCACCGGCGGTGGGCGCCATGGCACGCTACAACGTGCACGCCACCGTCAATACCGCAGTCAGCAGCGGCGGCGACCTGTTTGCACCGGAAGCCGCGCTGAAGTACGAAGAGCGCCCGGAATGGATGCAGCGCTGGGAAAAAACCGGCCTGCTGAAGTACGAGGACAAAAACGGTGACGGCCGCATCCAGTACTACAACGAGAAGAGCAAGAACGAAGCCTTCCTGGCCCAGGCTGAAGCCGCCGGCTGGAAGGGCAACGAGCTCAACGTTGACCGCGACATCATGGTGCTGGCCAACCCCGAAGTAGCCAAACTGCCGAACTGGGTAATTGCCCTGGTGGCCGCCGGTGGCATTGCCGCCGCGCTGTCTACCGCAGCCGGCCTGCTGCTGGTGATTTCGGCGGCGGTATCGCACGACTTGCTCAAGAGCGTATTCGTGCCGGACCTGTCGGAAAAAGGCGAGCTGATGGCCGGCCGTGTGGCCTCGGCAGTGGCCGTGCTGATTGCGGGCTACCTGGGCTATAACCCGCCAGGCTTTGTGGCGGAAGTGGTGGCGTTTGCCTTCGGCCTGGCGTGCTCGTCGCTATTCCCTACCATTCTGCTGGGTATCTTCTCCAAGCGGATGAACAAGGAAGGCGCGATCGCCGGCATGCTCAGCGGCCTCACCTTTACCTTCTGCTACATTCTGTACTTCAAGGGTATTTTCATTACCCCGATGGCAGAAAACGTGCCGGCCAACTGGCTGTTCGGCATCTCGCCAGAAGGCATCGGCTCGGTTGGCGCCATCGTCAACATCGTGGTGGCCTTTGTGGTATCCCGCTTTACCGCCCCGCCACCGGCGCATATCCAGCACCTGGTGGAAGACATCCGCACCCCGCGTGGAGCAGGCCAGGCACAAGCGCACTAAACCCGACGCCACCCTGCACTTCAGGGTGGCAGAAGGCGCAAGTCAAGCCCGCTGCCTGCAGCGGGTTTTGCTGGCTCCTTCGCACATGTACACCCCATGCATAGCGCCCCCAACCCGACCCTGGTCGAAGCCACCGTCAGCTTTCTGACCCAGCACAGCCCCTTTGATGGCATGGAGGCGGCGGCACTGCAGTTTCTGGGCGAGTCGCTACAGCTGGCTTACTACCCGCAGGACAGCTTCCTGCTTACCCCCGACATGGGGCCGCCGCCGTTTTTCTTCATCGTGCAGCGCGGCAAGGTGTTGTCGCGCGAAGACGGCGACATCGCCAGCCACAACCTCACCCTGTCGGCCGGCGAGTGCTTTCCTATCGGCGCCAGCAGCGGCAGCCGCGCCACGGTGTGCCATTACTCGGCGCTGGAAGACACCTTCTGCTACCGCCTGCCCGCCCATCTGTTTGCGCAGCTGCTAACGCTCAGCCCGGTATTCAACCGCTTTTGCGCCAGCTACCTGTCCACCCTGCTGGGCCAATCACGCCGCGACATGCAGCTGCAGTTTTCGCAGCGCGCACTGGAACAGCAATCGCTGGCCACCCCCCTGCGCGACCTGCTCAAGCGCGCGCCGGTCACCGCCAGCCCCGAGCACAGCATCGAACAAGTACTGGCCATCATGGGCGAACACAACGTCGGCTCGGTGGTCATGGTAGACAGCCACGGCCAGCCGCAGGGCATCTTTACCCAGTCCGACCTGCTCAAGCGCGTGGTACTGCCCAAGGTCGATACCCGGCTGCCCATCAGCCAGGTGATGTCCACCCGGCCGCACACCATCAGCCGCCACGCCAGCGCCTACGACGCCGCGCTGGCGCTAGCCACCCACGGTGTACGCCACGCACTGGTGGTAGATGAAAACCAGGTACTGCAAGGGGTGGTTTCGGAACGCGACCTGTTTGCCATGCAGCGCATCGGCCTGCGCCAGATACGCTACGCGGTGGAAACCGCCGCCGACATGACCGCCCTGCACCAGGTTGGCCGCGACCTGCGCCAGCTCACCACCAATATGCTGGCGCAAGGCGTGGGGGCCGAGCAGATCACCCAGTTCGTGTCGGCGCTGAACGACAGCATTACCGCCCGCATTATCGAGCTGAACCTGCAGCAACACGACCTGTACGGCATAGACTGGGTGTGGCTGGCCTTTGGCTCCGAAGGGCGCGAAGAACAAACCTTCAGCACCGACCAGGACAACGGCCTGCTGTACCTCTGCCCGGAAGCCTACGACAAAGACCAGGTACAGCTGCGGCTGCTGGATTTTGCCGCCGACGTCAACGCCGACCTGGACCGCTACGGTTTCCCGCTGTGCAAGGGCAATATCATGGCCAGCAACCCGGCGCTGTGCCTGACACTGGAAGAATGGCAAGAACGCTTCCGCCGCTGGATCGCCAGCCCCGACCCCAAGGCGCTACTGAACGCGGCCATCTTTTTTGACCTGCGCCCGCTGTACGGTAAGCGCCACCTGGCCAACCAGCTGCAAAAGCAGCTGTTTGCCTACAGCCGGCCCAACAGCCTGTTCCAGCGCATGCTGGCGGCCAACGCGCTGAGCGTAGCGCCACCCCTGGGCCTGCTACGCGATTTCGTTACCGAAGACCACCACGGCGAAGGCGGCTGGCTAGACCTCAAGACCTGCGGCAGCCGGCTATTTGTCGATGTCGCCCGCGTGCTGGCGCTGTGCTACGGCATGGCCAGCAGCAATACCGCGCAACGGCTGGAGCAGGCCGCCGCCCACATGGACACCCCGCGCGAGGAAGTACGCGGCTTGATCGATGCTTTCCAGTTCATCCAGATGCTGCGCCTGCGACACCAGCACCTGGAACAAGAACTGGGCCGCCAGGGCGACAACCTCATCCAGCCGGACAAGCTCAACCCGCTGGACAGGCGCATCCTCAAAGAAGCCCTGCGCCAGGCCCGGCGGCTGCAACAGCGCCTGAAACTGAAATACCAGCTATGACCTGGCCACGCTGGCTGCACTGGCTGCAGCGCACCCCGCCCGCCGCGCTGGACGACTTGCAACGACAGCGGCTACAGCACTGGCAGGCGCTACCAGACACCGACTGGCAGCAAAACGCCCGCCACACGCGGCTACTGGTGGTAGATGTGGAAGCCAGCGGCCTGAACCTGCGCCGCGACATGCTGATTTCCATCGGCAGCGTGGCGCTGCAAGATGGCGGCATCGACCCGCGGCAGGCGTTTGAAGTGGTACTGCGCCAAGAGCAGGTCTCGTCCAGCGACAACATTCTCATCCACGGTATCAGCGGCGCGCAGCAACGCGAGGGCATGCCGCCGGCCGAGGCGCTGTTACAGTTTCTGGAATACAGCGGCAAGGCACCGCTGGTGGCCTATCACGCCTTTTTCGACCAGCACATGATTGCCACAGCCATGCGCCGTCACCTTGGCCTGCACTACCAGCCGCGCTGGCTGGACCTGGCCTGGCTGCTGCCGTCGCTGTTTGCCAGCCGCCAGGCACACGTGGTGGCGCTAGACGACTGGCTGACGCGCTTTGGCATCCGCAACCACCGGCGGCACAATGCCATTGCCGACTGCCTGGCCACCGCCCAGCTACTGCAAATGGCACTGCACCGCGCCGAAGAGCGCGGCATCACCACCCTGAAAGCGCTGGCAGCTACCGAACGCCTGCGCCGACACAACAACCCCGTTTAACAAGGAGAACCCATGGCAACGCTGTTTCTGATCCTGAACTGGATACTGTTTCTGCTGATCTTCATGATGGCCGGCCACTTCCTGCGGCTGGCTTTTCTGGTAGGCATACGCAAGCGCCACGACCTGGTACGCAACTGGAGAGGCGAACCGCTGCCGGCCAGCAGCGGCATGGTAAAGCGCTATGTGGCATTGAACCTGCTGGCGGCGATAGCCCTGCTGGCCGACGGCCTGGCCACGGTACTGATCGGGCTGCCGATGCAGGTATGGAGCATGACCGGCGGGCTTATTCTGTGGCTGTACTTCACCAGCTTGCACCTGATGGGTTGGCGCGCGCGCCAGGCTGCGCAGCACAGAGGCCAGGCCTGATACCCGCCAGCGCCAGCACATGCGCTACCCGACAGGTACGTGGCTGGCAGCAGGTAGGCCCTGCTAGCGGCGGCCTGCGGCCAACCTTTGCAGTAGCTTGTCCAGCTGGGCGCCAAACGCCTGGCGGTCGCGCTGGCTGAAAGCCGCCGGGCCGCCGGTTTGCACGCCGCTGTCGCGCAGCTCGGTCATGAAATTGCGTAGCGCCAGCGCTTCGCGGATGGTGGCGTCGCTGTACAGCTCGCCGCGCGGGTTCAGCGCCAGCGCACCTTTGGCCACCACCTGCGCGGCCAGCGGAATATCAGCGGTGACGACAATGTCGCCCGGCTGCGCCTGCTGGGCAATGTGGTTATCGGCTACGTCGAAACCGGCCGGTACCTGCACGGCACGGATATGCGGCGATGGCGGCACGCGCAGCAGCTGGTTGGCCACCAGCACGGTAGCGGTACCTGTGCGGTCGGCCGCGCGAAACAGGATGTCCTTGATGACCGCCGGACAGGCGTCGGCGTCTACCCAGATCGTCATGCGTTGCCCCGGTTAAAGTGTTGTTGCCATTGCTGGCGGGCTTCGCGGGCGCGCTCGAAACGCGTGGTCATGGCCTCGGCGTCACCTGCCAGCAGCTCCTGGCGCAGTGCGGCCAACGTGGCCTGGAAAGCATCCAGCTCGACCAACAGTGCGTCGCGGTTGGCCAGCGCGATGTCGCGCCACATTTCAGGGTGGCTGCCGGCAATGCGGGTAAAGTCGCGAAAGCCGGTGGCGGCAAAATCGAAGCAGCGCGCCGCATCGGCTTTGGCCACGATGGTGTCTACATAAGCAAAGGCCAGCAGGTGCGGCAGGTGGCTCACGGTGGCAAACACCGCGTCGTGCTCGGCGGCGCTCATCTCGTACACACGGGCACCGCAGGCCTGCCACAGCGTGCGCACCAGCGCGGCGGCGTCGGGGCGGGTTTCCGGCAGCGGGGTCACCACGATGCGGCGGTTGTCGTACAGGCCGTACTGGGCAGCGGCAGCGCCGGACAGGTCGGAGCCGGCAATCGGGTGCGCCGGTACGCAGCTGGCCAGGTGGGCGGGCAGGTGCTGGCGCATCAGCGCCACCACATCGCTTTTGGTACTGCCACCATCGGTGACCACGCAGTGCGCTGGCAGGTGCGGGGCGATGTCGGCAAACACACGCGCCATCTGCCCCACCGGGGTGGCCACCAGCACCACGTCGGCGTGGCGTACCGCGTCGGCTGCGCTGTGGCTGGCCTCGTCTATCACGCCCAGCTCGATGGCGCGCTGCAGGTTGGCCGCAGAGCGCCCTACGCCGATTACCTTTGCCACCCGCCCGGCACGGCGCAAGGCTAGCGCAAACGAGCCACCAATCAGGCCCACACCGATCACTACCAGGGTCAATCCGCCCTCACCCGCCTGCATGCTATCGCCCATCACTGTCTGTTCAGAGCCGTTATCATAACCGCATTCGTGTGTACTCAAGGGGGCCACCATGCACTGTTCGCTGTATATCTATTACCGCGTCAATGGCAATTTCCTGCCGTTTCGGCAAGCATCTGCCAGGCTCATGGCAGAAGTTCATGAAAAACTGCACATAAACGGCAGACTATTGCAACGTCGCGACGATACACAGACCTGGATGGAAATCTACGAGCCGGTAAGCGACGCCGCCGCGCTGCAGCAGCTGCTGGCCGAAGGGGTGGCCGGCGACCCGTGCTGGCAGGGTGTCAGCAGGCACGAAGAGTGGTTTGTGCCGCTGGCCGATACGGTTTGCCAGCTGGGCGAGCCGCACTGCGACGCACCGTGAGCGGATGCCAGTAAACTAAATATTTAATATCAATAATTTAGCAGCACAAATTAATTTATCGCGTGGTTGAAATTGCAGCCATCACTCCCTAGCCTGACTGTAGGCATCCAGGGGGAGAAAAACATGTACCAGCTCTTCAGTATCCGGCAAAAGTTGCTGGCGGCCTTCGGGCTTATCTTGTTACTGATGGCCGTCATGGCCGCGTTGGTCATGCAAAAACTCAATGTGATCGAGCACGACCTGGAAGAAATCGTAGAGGATCTCAGCCCGGAAATGGTGCTGTCCGCCGAGCTGATACAGCTCAGCATGGACAACGCGCTACTGGCGCACCGGCGCCACCTGCAAGACAGCCCCGCGCTACAGCAACAAATGCAGCAGCACCGCCAGCAAAGCCTGGCGGCGCTGGACAAGCTGCAGCAGCTGGAACACAAGGATGCCGGCAAGCAGCAGCTACAGCAGCTGCAAGGCTTGCTGCAAGCCACGCACGCCAGCCAGCTGCAATTTGAGCAGCTGCTGGCCAGCCAGGATGCCAATGCCGGCCAATGGCTGCTGCAGCGGCTGGACCCGCAAACGAACACACTCGTCACGGCACTCAAGCAGTTCATTGCCCTGCAACGCCAGGAAATGCAGCGCGCCGAGCAAGAAGCCATCACCAGCTACCACCAGGCCGAAACCACACAGCTGATCGTCGGGCTGGCCGCCTTGCTGCTCGGCGCCAGCATTGCCTGGCTGTTTGCCGGCAAGCTATCGGGCCACCTGCGCAGCATCGTGCGCGAAACACAGCGCATTGCCGCGGGCGACCTGCGCCCGCGCGCGCACCCCTTACCCGCCGCCAAACGCGACGAAACCCTGCAGCTGGCACACGCCACGGAGAGCATGCGCCAGCAGCTGGCCGACACACTGGGCAGCATCCGCCAATCGTCGTTTGCCGTCAGCGATGCCTCGCACGAGCTGTCGAGCATGTCGGAACAAGTGGCCATCAGCGTACAGCGCCAGGCCGAAGCCACCGGGGAAGCCAGTGCCACGCTGGAAGAACTGACGGTGAGCATCAACCACGTATCGGACAACGCCGAAGAAGCCAACCAGCGCTCGCAGCAGGCCGGGCAGCAAGCCGGGCAAGGCGTGGCGGCCGTGCAGGCGTCACTGCAGCTGGTGCGCCAGGTTGGCCGCAGCGTGCAGCAAACCGGCCAGGCCCTGGGTGAGCTCACGCGCGAGGTACAAGAGATCGACCGCATCGTGACGGTTATCCGCGAGGTAGCCGACCAGACCAACCTGCTGGCGCTCAACGCCAGCATCGAGGCCGCCCGCGCCGGCGAAGCCGGGCGCGGCTTTGCCGTGGTAGCCGACGAGGTACGCAAGCTGGCCGAGCGCACCGCCACCGCCACCGGCGACATCACCGGCATGATTGGCCGCATCCGCCAGGGCGTACACGATGTGGAGCACCAGATGGGGCAAAGCGAACAGCAGATGACACAGGCAGACCAGGCCACACAGGGCAGCGGTCATACCATAGAGGCGGCGCAGCAATTCAGCGCGCAGGCCAGCCAGGCGGTGGGCAGCATCAGCGCGGCGCTGGGCGAACAGCGCGATGCCAGCCAGGTACTGGCCTGCAGCATGGAACAGGTGGCGCAGATGGCCGAGGAAAACAGCGCCACAGTAGAGGAGCTGGCTACCACGTCCAGCCAGCTCAGCGCGCTGGCCGACAGCATGCAGCAGATGGTGGCGCGCTTTCGGCTGGCCTGATCAGGCAGCAGGCAGGTGCTGCTGCAGGCGGGCGGCCAGCGGCCAGGCCTGCCATGTGCGCGCATCCAGCTGGCGCACCGGCCAGATACCGGCCAGGCTATTGCAGACAAACACTTCATCGACGGCCAATAGCTCGGCAGGCAACACACGCTGCTCGGCTACCGTGATACCCAGCTGGCGTGCGGTATCGATAATGCAGGCGCGCATGGCGCCGGACACGCCACAGCGGTCCAGCGGCGGTGTAAACAGCTGCCCCGCGTGTACCCAGAACAGGTTGCTCATGGTGCCTTCCACCACGGTGCCGTCGCTGTCCAGCATCAGACCTTCAGCAATGGCCGGGTCGCCCCACTCGCTGCGTGCCAGCACGTTTTCCAGCCGGTTCAGGTGTTTGACCCCCGCCAGCAAAGGCTGCAGGCCCAGCTGCGTGCTGCACCAGCGCAGCGTAATGCCCTGCGCGGCGCGCTCGGGCGGGTAGCCCGCCCACGCGGCAGCGCTGACGATACGGGTAGGCTGCACCGTGGCCGGTATGGCGTAGCCACGCTGGCCGCTGCCACGCGTCAGCACCACCTTGGCCACGGCGCGTGGCAGGCCGGCGCAGACGGTGGCGATTTCTGCCAGCAGCAGCGCCTCGTCCGGGCACGGCAGGCGCAGGGCGGCGCAGTCTGCGGCCAACCTTTGCCACTGCCAGCGCCATAACCGGGGCTGGCCAGCCAGCACTTCCAGCGTGCGGTACAGGCCGTCGCCGTAGGCCAGGCCACGGTCGCTGGCCGGCAGGCTGTCTGCCACCACACCATTAATCAGCATGCCAGCTCCTTGCCCAGGCAAATGGACGCGCTGCGGCCAACATAATGGCCGTAAGGGGGAATCTCGCGGTAGCCGTGGCGCAGGTAAAACTGTACGGCACGGGTATTGATGCGGCGGGTAGACAGCCACAGCGCGCGGTAGCCAAAGCCTGCGGCCTGCTGCTCCAGCGCCGCCAGCAGCTGCGCGCCCAGGCCCTGGCTGCCGGGCGCCGCGTACATGCGCTTGAGCTCGGCCACACCCGGCTGCAAGGGGCGCAGCGCGCCGCAGCCGTGGGGCTGGCCGCTACCATCGCAGGCCAGCAGGAACACGGCACCTTCGCCGCGCACGTCGCCAGCGTCAAACGAGGCCTGGCCGCTATCTCCAGTGATGGCCGCCAGCGTGGCAGACAGCGCCGCCTGCATGGCGATAGCCTGCGGCTGCGCCGGGTCGGCGGGGGCAATGCGGTACATGGCGTCTCCTGTGTGTGCGGCCAACCTGGTCACCCGTGGCTCAGGCTTGTTCTACGCCCAGCGCACGCAGCAGGCCGCGTGCCTTGTGGCGGGTTTCCTGCAGCTCGCGCTGCGGGTCGGAGTCGGCCACGATGCCGCCACCGGCACGGAAGCGCAGCTGCTGCCCTTGTTGCATGAAGGTACGGATCAGGATGTTTACGTCCAGCGTGCCGTCGCGGTTCAGGTAGCCCAGGCTGCCGGTGTAGGCGCGGCGCGCGCTGTTTTCCAGCTCGCGGATAATCTGCATGGTGCGCACTTTGGGGCAGCCGGTAATGGTGCCACCAGGGAACAGCGCGCGGAATACCGCCACGGTATCCACGCCGTCACGGATGCGGCCGCGCACATTGGATTCGATATGGTGCACGTAGGCGTAGCTGGCCACCGCCATCAGCTCGTTCACCTCCACCGTGCCGGGCTGGCAGATGCGGCCCAGATCATTGCGTTCCAGGTCGATCAGCATCACGTGCTCGGCGCGCTCCTTGATGCTGCTGATCAGGCGCTGCTTCAGTGCGGCATCTTCGGCGGCGTCGGGCGAGCGCGGGTGGGTGCCGGCAATCGGGCGGGTATCCACCCAGCCGTCGTGCACGCGCACCAGGCGCTCGGGCGAGGAGCTAACGATATAGGCATCGCCCAGGTCGGCCAGCGCCGAGAACGGCGCCGGGTTGGCGCGGCGCAGCGCGGCAAACAGGTCTACCGGGCGCACGCTGTCGTGCAGGGTGGCGCGCCAGCCGCGCGAGATGTTCACCTGGAACACGTCGCCTTCGTAGATGTAATCCTTCAGCCGCACCACGGCGTCGGTATACCAGTGCGGCGGGTCTTCTTCCAGCGCCTGCAGCTGTACAGGGTTGGCCGCAAAAACAGGTACGTCGTGCAGCGCGGCCTTGAGCTCGGCCAGCTGGGCGGCGGTTTCTGCCATCAGCCAGCAGCGGCCACTGGCGCGCTCCAGCTGGATGGCAGCCGGAATGCGGCACAGCGCCGCCAGCGGGAAGCTGTCGCTGATGGCAGCCGGCACACTGGGCTCAAACTCGGACAGCAGGTCGTAACCCATGTACACAAACCAGCCGCCGCTAAACGGCAGGCCGTGCGGGTTGGCCACGCTGTCTTCGCGCGGCAGCGCGCGCACCGCGTCCAGGAAGGCCGCGCCCTCGCCTTCGCCATAGATACGGCGCTGTTCGGGCAGCGCCATCAGGATGTCCCAGCCGATGTCGCCGGATGACTGCATCAGGTAGGGAAAACGGCCACGGTCGGCAGCGTGCAGGGCCAGCAGGTCGGGCGTGTGGTTCAGCAGTTCGTAATGCATGGGTGTCGGGCACCGCCATGACGGTAGCCGCAAAAGAAAAAGACCGCGCGAGTTTATCGCAGCGGTCTTGGCTGTCAACGTCGCCGGTGCGACGTGTCGGCTTTTATACGCGTTTGAACACCAGTGTGCCGTTGGTACCACCAAACCCGAAGGAGTTGGAGATGGCCACGTCGATCTTCATGTCACGCGCGGTGTTGGCGCAGTAGTCCAGGTCGCAGCCGCCTTCGATATCCTGCTCGTGCAGGTTGATGGTCGGCGGGGAAACCTGGTTGTGCACGGCCAGAATCGAGTAGATGGCTTCTACACCGCCCGCGCCGCCCAGCAAGTGGCCGGTCATGGACTTGGTGGAGTTCACCACCAGCTTTTTGGCGTGGTCGCCAAACGCGATCTTCAGCGCATTGGTTTCGTTGGCATCACCCAGCGGGGTGGAGGTGCCGTGGGCGTTCACGTACTGCACCTGGTCCGGGTTCAGGCCGGCGTCGCGCAGGGCGTTCAGCACGCCGCGTGCCGGGCCTTCTGCGCTAGGGGCAGTAATGTGGTGCGCGTCGGAGCTCATGCCGAAACCTACCAGCTCGGCGTAGATTTTGGCGCCGCGTTTTACCGCGTGCTCGTACTCTTCCAGCACCAGTACACCGGCGCCCTCGCCCATCACGAAGCCGTCACGGCCTTTATCCCACGGGCGGGAGGCAGTGGCCGGGTCGTCGTTACGGGTAGACAGTGCCTTCATGGCGGCAAAACCGCCAACGGCCAGGCTGGAAATGGTGCCTTCGGCGCCACCGGCTACCATCACGTCGGCGTCGCCATACTGAATCACACGAGCGGCATCGCCAATGCAATGCGCGCCGGTGGTGCAGGCAGACACGATGCCGTAGCTCGGGCCCTGGTAGCCTTTCAGGATGGACACATGGCCCGCTACCATATTGATCAGCGAGCCCGGAATGAAGAACGGGCCGATCTTGCGAATGCCGCCTTCGTGGCGCGCCACGCCGGTTTCCTCGATCAGCGGCAGGCCGCCGATACCGGAACCGATATTCACACCCACACGGGTCTTGTCCAGGTCAGCCACATCGTCCAGGCCCGAATCCGCTACCGCTTGCAGTGCGGCGGCAATGCCGTAATGAATGAACACGTCCATACGGCGTGCATCCTTGGGCGAGATGTACTGGCTGATGTCAAAGCCTTTAACCTCACCCGCTACCTGGCAGGCGATATCGCTGGCATCAAAGCGGGTGATGTTGGTGATACCACTCTTGCCGGCCAGGAGATTGGCCCAGCCACTGCTCACATCGTTGCCAACCGGGGAAATATGCCCGAGGCCGGTCACTACTACTCTGCGTTTTGACACAGGGTATCTCCGTGAAAAAAGGGAGCGTACTCCCGATAGTCCTGAAACGGTTTACGCGCCCAGTAAATCAAACGCACGTTTCAGGGCCACTACAGCAAAAAGACCTCTGCAGGCGAGCCAAAGCCACCAGCAGAGGTCCAGGCAACCCTTTTATAAAAAAGGATTACTTGTTCAGGTGAGCTGTTACGTAGTCAACAGCCTGCTTAACGGTGGTGATCTTCTCGGCTTCTTCATCCGGAATCTCGCACTCGAACTCTTCTTCCAGAGCCATTACCAGCTCAACGGTGTCCAGAGAGTCAGCGCCCAGATCGTCCACGAACGAGGAGTCGATTTTTACTTCGGCTTCGTTCACGCCCAGTTGCTCGGCAACGATCTTCTTAACGCGCGCTTCGATGTTTTCCATTTGTTTAAATCCTTTACCTTTCTGTGTTCGGGACAACAAAACCCCGACATTCTACAAAAAAAAATTAGAGTAGCCTACCTAGCACAGCAGTTCTTGCTGTTTTTATACGCCAGCAGGCCCTTTAATCCGGTTAAACGCAGGGGCAATGTTGTTTTTACCCCCGCATTTTCCAGCCTTGCGGCCAGAAAAATCACGGCATCAGCATACCGCCATTCACGTGCAGTGTCTGGCCGGTAATGTAAGCTGCCTTGTCCGACGCCAGGAACAGCACGGCATCGGCGATGTCTTGTGCGTCGCCCAGGCGGCCCAGGGCAATCTGGCCTACCAGCGCGTCGCGTTGTGCTTCCGGCAGGGCGCGGGTCATATCGGTATCGATAAAGCCCGGTGCCACGCAGTTCACGGTAATGCCACGGCTGCCTACTTCTCGGGCCATGGACTTGGTAAAGCCCATGATGCCGGCCTTGGCCGCCGCGTAGTTGGTCTGGCCGGCATTGCCCATGGCGCCCACCACGGAGGCAATGTTGATGATGCGGCCGGTACGGGCCTTCATCATGGCGCGCAGCACGGCTTTGGACGCTTTGAATACCGACTTCAGGTTGGTATCCATGATGGCATCCCAGTCGTCGTCTTTCATGCGCATCAGCAGGCCGTCACGGGTAATACCGGCGTTGTTTACCAGAATGGCCACGTCGCCGTGCTCTTTGGCGATGGTGTCGATCAGTGCGTCGATGGCACCTTCTTCACCCACGTTCAGCACCATGCCCACACCACCCCACTGCGCCAGGCGCTCGCCAATGGCGGCCGCGCCGGACTCGGAGGTAGCCGTACCAATGACCTTGGCACCGGCAGCTGCCAGCGTGTCGGCAATGGCGGCACCAATGCCGCGGGATGCGCCGGTAACCAGCGCTACTTTACCTTGCAAGCTCATGTATCTCTCCTGCAGTTGGCCGCATGCGGCCAACCTTTGATCTTTACGCCAGCTCGGCGCGGGCGGCTTCCAGCTTGGCAGCGTCAGTCAGTGCGTGGCAGCTGACATTGCCGTCAATACGCTTTGCCAGGCCGGCCAGCACCTTGCCCGGGCCACACTCGGCCATCAGCACGATACCGTCGGCAGCCAGCTGCTGGATGGTTTCGGTCCAGCGTACCGGGCGGTACAGCTGGCGCGTCAGTGCGTCGCGAATCTGCCCGGCGTCGCTGTAGCTGGCCACGTCGGCATTGTGCAGCACCGGCACTTGCGGTGCCTTGATGTCCACCGTGGCCAGCGCAGCGGCCAGGCGCTCTGCCGCCGGCTTCATCAGTGTGCAGTGCGATGGCACCGACACCGGCAGCGGCAGCGCACGCTTGGCACCGCGCGCCTTGCACAGCTCCATGGCGCGTTCTACGGCGGCCTTGCTGCCGGCAATCACCACCTGGCCTGGCGAGTTGAAGTTCACCGGCTCCACCACCTCGCCCTGCGCGGCTTCTTCACACGCAGCACGGATGTCGTCGTCGGACAGGTTAAGAATGGCAGCCATCGCGCCTTCGCCCGCCGGTACGGCTTCTTGCATGGCCTGCGCACGCAGGCGCACCAGGCGAACGGCGTCGGCAAAGTCCAGGCTACCGGCGGCCACCAGGGCGCTATATTCGCCCAGGCTGTGGCCTGCCATGGCAGCGGGTACCGCACCACCTTGCGCCAGCCAGGCGCGGTAGGTGGCCACACCGGCAGCCAGCATCAGCGGCTGGGTGTTCACGGTGGCGTTGATCGCCTCGGCACTGTCAGCCTGCAGCATGGCCCACAGGTCTTCACCCAGGGCGGCAGAGGCTTCGTCAAAAGTCTGTTTTACTACCGGCAGGTCGGCAAAGCCGTCCATCATTTTCAGGCTTTGCGAGCCCTGGCCGGGAAAGAGAAAGGCAAACGCCATGTTGGGTCTCCTTTTTAAACGGGGGGAATGATGACTGCTCGCTGCGATTTATGCAAAGAAAACACTCAAACGCTCGTATGATCGGCGAAGATACGCACGCTTTGCCGCCATTCATTGATAAAAATCAAACAAGCCGGCCACATATCGCTACATGGCCGGCTTGCTGCAGATCAGAAGCGCAGCAGTAGTGCGCCCCAGGCGAAACCACCGCCAATGCCTTCCATCAGCACGGTCTGGCCGCGCTGGATCTTGCCCTGACGCACAGCGTGGTCAAACGCCAGCGGGATGGACGCGGCCGAGGTGTTACCCTGCTCCGGCAGGGTAACAATCACTTTTTCCATGGACAGCTGCAGGTGCTTGGCCGTGGCTTCGATAATGCGGATATTGGCCTGGTGCGGTACCAGCCAGTCCACGCTATCTTGCGACACGCCGGCTTCTGCCAGGGTTTTTTCGGCGATATCGGACAGCGCCTTTACGGCAAACTTGAACACGGCCGGGCCATCCATATGCAGGTAAGGCGTGCCTTCCACCTCACCGCCAATGATCTGGGCTTCGGTCTTGAGAATGTCGCGATAGCGGCCGTCTGCGGCCAACTTGGCATGCAGGATGCCAGGCTCGTCGGACGGACCCACCACCACGGCGCCGGCACCATCGCCAAACAATACGCAGGTACGGCGGTCGTCCCAGTCCAGCAGGCGGCTCATGACTTCGGCGCCTACGACCAGCACGTTTTTGGCCATGCCGCTTTTGATGTAACCGTTGGCCGTAGCCAGGGCGTAGACAAAACCGGCACACACCGCCTGCACATCAAATGCCGGTACGCCAGGGATACCCAGCTTTTCCTGCAAAATACTGGCGGTACTGGGGAACACCATGTCCGGCGTAGTGGTAGCGACGATGATCAAGTCCAGATCGGCGGGCTGCAGGCCGGCACTTTCCAGGGCACGCTGTGCCGCGAGGTAGGCCAGGTCACTGGTTTTCTGGTCTTCTGCCGCGATGTGGCGCGCACGAATGCCAGTGCGAGAGACAATCCACTCGTCACTGGTTTCGATGCGCTCAGCCAGCATCGCATTCGTCATAACAGTTTCCGGCAGGTAGCTGCCGGTACCAAGAATGCGTGAATAGGTCATGAGCTAACTTTAAGCTTCAGACTCGGAACGCTTGAGATTTTGTAGTTGGGAAGCGACCCGGTCTGCGATGTGACCAATTACATTGGCGCGAACTTCCTCGCAAGCCTGCTCCAATGCAATACGGAATCCCAGCGCGTCGGTACCGCCGTGGCTTTTTACCACGATGCCCCGCAGGCCCAGAAAACTGGCGCCGTTGTAATAGCGGGGGTCAACACGCGCCTTGAACCGCTTGAGCACCGGCATGGCTGCCAGGGCGCACAGCTTGGTCCACCACGTGCTGGCGAACTCTTCGCGCAGGAAGGTAGCAATCATGTGCGCCAGCCCCTCGGATGCCTTGAGCGCAATGTTGCCGGTAAAGCCGTCGCAGACTACCACATCTACTGTTGATTTGAAGATGTCGTTGCCTTCAACGTTACCGTGGAAATTGAGACCGGATTCGCGCAGCAGCTCGGCTGCGCGCTTGATGGAATCTGTGCCCTTGATATCTTCCGAGCCGATGTTCAGCAGGCCTACCGTGGGGTTGGGCTTGTGCGTCAGGCTGGCGGCCAGCTCCGAGCCCATGATGCCGAACTGCACCAGCTGTTCTGGCGAGCATTCAACGTTGGCACCCAGGTCCAGCACACAGGTGCTGCCTTTGATACCAGGCATCATTTTGGCAATGGCCGGGCGGTCGATACCGGGGATGGTTTTCAGGACAAACTTGGCAGTCGCCATCAGTGCACCGGTATTACCGGCAGACACGGCTGCTTGCGCCTGGCCTTCTTTGACGAGGTTAATCGCCACCCTCATCGACGAATCTTTCTTGTTCTTCAGCGCCAGCTGCGGCGATTCGTCCATGCCTACCACTTCGGTAGCATGTTGAACACGCACACGCGCACGCAAAGATTCCTGCAGGCCATGCAGCTCGGCATCGATTGCCGCACTGTCGCCAACCAGGATCAGATGAATGTCGGGGGTTTCTTGGAGGAATCGGATAGATGCCGGGACGGTGACTTTGAGGCCAACGTCACCGCCCATTGCATCAACCGCTACGGTGATAGTCATCAACGTGAAACGGTAGTAAACCTACCTGTAGTTATGAAGGTAAGAGTGGTCAAGGCGCGGATTACTCGCCTTTAGCCTTCACAACCTGACGGCCACGGTAGAAACCGTTAGGGCTGATGTGGTGACGCAGGTGGGTTTCGCCGGTAGTCGGCTCTTTAGCGAGCGACGGAGCGGTCAGAAAATCGTGTGCGCGGTGCATGCCACGTTTGGACGGGGACTTTTTGTTCTGTTGAACAGCCATGGTCGACTCCTAAGAAATTCAAGTAAAAGTTCAGGACCCGGATTTCTTAAGCGTCGCCAGTACCGCAAAGGGGTTAGGCTTGTCAGCCTTGGCGCGCTCCAGATGCTCCGTACCGCAATCGTCGTGTTTTGACGATAACGGCAAGCCCATAATGATTTCGTCTTCGATCAGCGCAGTCACGTCGAATGTTTCTTCGGCCAGGATGGCGTCCAGTTCATCGTCCACGTTAACGGCTGCTTCCAGTTTCGCCTCGCTGACAAACAGCGTGATGACCCCTTCGCTTACCACTTCCAGCGGCATGGCCGCCAGACAACGCTGACAATTGACCTCGACATTGGCAACAACGCGATAACGCAACGACGGACGCCGCAAGCGGTCACTAAAACCACTAACGGTGAAACGAGCTGCGCCAGCGGTAGAAGCCAGCACCTCGTGCACGCGGACATTCATTGCTGCAACCGGTGTTTCGCTTTCCAGCAAAGCACCATCGCGGGCAAACGCGAGCGGATCAATCAAAATCGGGTTAGACATAAACCTTGGATGATATAATCGCCGCTGCCATTTTGTCAAAACAATCAGGACTTAACCTATCGATACCCTGCCAGTGGCCGTTGTCAAAACGCCCGCAGCAGCTTGCCCACCGGATACACCATGCAGATTGTTCTTGCTTCTACCTCGCCCTACCGGCGTGACATTGTTGCCCGCCTGGGCCTGCCGCTGATCACTGCGGCACCGATTTGCGACGAAACCCCGCTACCCGGCGAAAGCGCCCTGGAGACCGCCGTGCGCCTGGCGCGTACCAAGGCCATGTCGTTGGCCGCGCAGTACCCGGATGCACTGATTATCGGCGGCGACCAGGTTGCCCTGCTGGATGGCCAGCAGATCGGCAAGCCCGGCAGCTATGAAAACGGCGTAAAGATGCTGCAGTGGATGAGCGGCCGCACCGTGGTATTCCATTCTGCGCTGGCGCTGTACAACAGCCGCAGCGGCCAACTGCAAGAAGATGTCGGCATCACCAAGGTGACGCTGCGCACCCTTACCGAACAGCAAATCCGCCACTACCTTACCCGCGAGCCCGATGCCCTGCACTGCGCCGGCAGCGCCAAAAGCGAAACACTGGGCGGCGCGCTGATGCAAAAGGTAGAAGCCGACGACCCCAACTCGCTGATTGGCGTACCGCTGTTTGCGCTGGTGACCATGTTGCAAAACGAAGGCGTGGAGATTCTGTAATGGCTGGCACTTTGTACCTTATCCCCACCCCGCTGGGTGAAGGCGACACCCCCTGGCTGCCGGAAGGCGAGCGCGCCCGCGTGACCCACCTGACCCATTTTGTGGTGGAAGCCGAAAAAACCGCCCGCAAGCACCTGAAACAGCTGGGCGTTACCACGCCGATACGCGAGCTGGTGATGCACACGCTGAACGAGCACACCAAGCCGGCCGACGTGGCCGCGCTGCTGGCACCGTTGGCCGCAGGGCAAGACGTGGGCTTGGTATCGGAAGCCGGCTGCCCGGCCGTGGCCGACCCCGGCGCGCAGCTGGTCGCCCTGGCGCACGAAAAGGGCTACCGCGTGGAGCCACTGATCGGGCCATCGTCCATTTTGCTGGCCATGATGGCTAGCGGTGCCAACGGCCAGTGCTTTGCCTTTCACGGCTACCTGCCGGTAGACGCTGGCGAGCGCGCCAAAGCCATCAAGGCGCTGGAGCTGCGCTCAAAACAAAACAACGAAACCCAGCTGTTTATCGAAACGCCGTACCGCAACAACGCCCTGTTGCAACAGCTGCGCGAAACGTTGGCCGCAAGCACCCGCCTGTGCGTGGCTGCCGACCTCACCACCCCCACACAAACCATTGTGAGCCGGCAGGTAAAAGACTGGCCACGCGAAGCGCCAGACTTCCATAAACGCCCGGCCATTTTTGTGATTCACGCAGGCTAAATGGCCGACAAGGCAGGCTCCCGTGTACTGTTAAAGCACTACTATAAAAGCAGACACTCGGAAGCCTGCCATGCCCAATACCCTGCACAACGACCACATCCAGCAACTACAAACCCTGTATCAGGGCAGCGAGCTACTGGTAGCCCTGTTCGACGCCAGCGACACGCTACGCTACGCCAACCCGGCTTTCCGCCAGGCCTACCACCTGGCAGACAGCGCCATGCCCACCTGGGTACAGCTGATGCGCGACAACTACCAGCAGCAAACCGGCACCGTGATTCGGACCAGCGACTTCGACACCTGGCTGGGCTCAGCGCTATCCCGGCGCGGCAAACAATGCTATCGCATGCTGGAAACCGACCTGCACGACGGCCGCTGGATACTGATGACCGAAACAGTCAACGAGGCTGGCTGGATGCTGTGCACAGGCGTAGACATCAGCAAGCTGGCCGTTGGCGAACGCAGCCTGCGTACCGCACGCGATCTAGCCCTGCGCGCGGCCAGCACCGACGAGCTTACCGGGCTAAGCAACCGCCGCCACATCCTGGCACTGATGGAAGCCCAGCTGGCACGCCCCGGCCAACACTGCGTGGCCATACTGGATATCGACTTTTTCAAACAGATCAACGATCGCCACGGCCACCCTTTCGGCGACCTGGTCCTGGTGGATTTTGCCCGCTACCTGCAAAGCCAGCTGCGTCGTAGCGATGGCGTGGGGCGTCTGGGTGGGGAGGAGTTCATGCTGGTACTGCCCGATACTGCACTGACCCAAGCAGGCCAACTGCTACAACACCTGCTAAGCGGCCTGCATCAGTCGCGGGCCATCGGCGAGCAGTGCGATTTCAGCTACAGCTGCTCGGGCGGGCTCACCCAGCTACTGCCAGGCGACAGTGTGCAATGCGCCTACCACCGCGCCGACGCCGCGCTGTACCGCGCCAAACAAAACGGCCGCCAGCGGCTGGAAACCGGCTAGGCGACACCGCCAGCCCGGCCTGGCCACAAACCATCACTCACCCTGACCAACGCCACACCCGCCCTCGCGCAATGCGATGGCAACCGCCGCCTGCTGCGCCTCGTCCAGCCGCCCCGCTGCCAGGCCCAGCGTCGCCGTACCTAACGCGCAATACAGCGCATCCTGTGGCGGGCTCATCACGGCACGATGGCGCCTTACCGTGTCGGCATCGCCTCTTGCAATAGGCCCGGTCAGCGCGGTGGCCGGCCCCAGCGCCAGGCTGTTGGCCAGGGTTTTCTGCATCAGCTCGCCCAGCAGCACGTGGGCATCCTGCGCGCCGATGCCCGCCCGGCTAGCCAACTGCTGCGCCAGCGCATGCAGTGTCACCAGGTAGTTTGACGCCACCGCCAAGGCCGCGTGGTAGGCCAGCTTGCCGCCAGGCGCCAGCAAAAACGGCTGGCCGCCAATGGCCAGCGCCAGGTCTTGCAGGCTGGCAAAAGTACGCTCGTCCCCCTCCAGCGCACAACGCGTCCCGGCAAAACTGGCCACAGCCCGCGCCGGCTCGGCAAACGAAAACGCCGGATGCAGGCTGGCGCAATACGCCCCCCGTGCCGCCAGCGGGGCCAGCAAAGCCGCCTCGCACGCGCCGCTGGCGTGAAACACCACCTGCCCGGCAGCCACCCGGCCGCTATCCGCCAGCATCGCTGCCACCGGCGCAATCTGACCGTCCGGCACCGCCAGCAGGGTTAATAGCGCAGGCTGCACGTCGTGCAGGCTGGCCAGCGGTGCGCCTTGCCCGATAAAATCACACGCCGCCTGTGCCGACGCCTGGCTGCGGCAATACACACTGCCAATGCGGTAGCCTGCCTGCGCAGCCAGGCGGCCAATACTCTGGCCCAGACGGCCAGCACCAATAATGTTTAATGTTTGCATCTTGTTTTCCCGGGCTACCCAGTACGCTGGGCAAGATGATTTTGCATAAAGCATAAACCAGCCCGCTAGTTATCGATAAACCACCATAAGAACCACGCGCTGCGCATCCCCCGCCAGCAGCGCTACAATACGCCGCTGCTGCTTACAGAAAGGTCTAGCCCATGCCGTTTATCCTGTTTATTGCTGCCTGCCTCGTGGTCCTTTTTTACGGGGTCATGCTCTACAACGGCCTGGTACGGCTGAAGCACGAAGTCAGTAAATGCTGGGCCAATATCGATGTGCTATTGAAACAGCGCCACGAGGAGCTCCCCAAGCTGGTAGACGTGTGCCGCCACTACAGCCAGTTTGAGCAAGCCACCCTGACCCAGGTCATGGAAGCACGCGCCATGCTGTCCGAGGCGGCACGCACGGCCAACGTTGGCCGCATTGGCGAGCTGGAAGGCCAGCTGCGCAGCCTGACCAGCCAGATCTTTGCCGTGGCCGAGGCCTACCCGGCACTCCAGGCCGACGCCCAGTTCAGCCACCTGGCGCAGCGCATTACCCAGCTGGAAGACAGCATTGCCGACCGGCGCGAACTCTATAACGAAGCCGTGAACCTGAACAACGTGCGCATCGAGCAGTTTCCCGATGTGGTCGTCGCCAGCCTGTTCAGCTTTCGCCCGGCGCGGCCACTGCGCTTTGCCGAAGCCGAAAAGCGCGACGTAGACGTGAATGCGCTTTTCCAGCGCTAGCCAGCTGCTGCACGGCTGGCACAGCCTGGCGCTCTACCTGCTGGCCGTGCCGCTAGGACAGCTCGCCCCGCTAAGCCAGCCTTGGCTCGCTCCCCTGGCCACCGGCAGCCTGGCCCTGCTGCTGTGGTGGCGGCAATACCGCCGCTACCGTTTTGTAGCCGACACCCCCACCAGCCGCAGCGCCGCACCAGTACAAGGCTATGGCGAATTCTACGGCCAGGCCCGTGCGCTGGCCGGCCCGCCCCTGCTCACCCCCTACGGGCTGATGCGCTGCGTGTGGTACCACGCCAGCCGCCAGCCCCGCGACGACCGCCACGGCAGCCTGCCAGGCGGCAATCAGCGCCACACCAGCCAGAGCGCCCTGCTACTGCAGCTGGATAAAGGCCTGCTAGTGATCGAGCCGGAAGGCGCACACGTCGATGCCCTGCACCAGCGGCAATGGCAAGACGAACAATACCAATACCAGGAAAGCTGGATCGCAGACGGCGACCCGCTCTACGCCCTGGGTAGTGTCACCACCCACGCCGGCCCGCCCGGCCAACAAGCCTGGCGTGATGACCTGCAGCTACTGCTCAACGAGTGGAAAGCCGACCGCGCCAGCCTGCTGCAGCGCTTCGACCGCAATGGCAACGGCCAGCTGGAGCCGGACGAATGGGAAGCTGTGCGCCAGGCCGCGCACCACACCATCAACCAGCAGCACCGCGAGCTGGCCGCCATCCCGCCCAGCCACCACCTGCGCCGCCCTAGCGACACGCGCCCGTTCATACTGAGCTGGCGCGCCCCCGCCGCGCTGGCCAGGCAACAACGCCTGCTCGCCTGGTGCCATGCCGCTATCGCGGTAGCCGCCGGTGTGTGGCTGGCACAGCCCGGCTAGCACCGGCGCGCTCACAAACACAGCGCCGATGCGGCCAAGCTAGCCGCGCACCCGCGCCATGCGCGCCACCGCCTCGGCCAGGCGCGCCACCCCGGTGGTGTACGCCACGCGCACGTAGCGCCCCGCCTCGTGGGCGCCAAAATCCGCCCCCGGCGTAATCGCCACCTGTACCTCGTCCAGCACACGCTGGCAGTAGGCAAAGCTGTCGTCCGTTACTGCCGACACGTCCGCATATACATAAAATGCCCCGTCCGGCTGCGCCGGAATGCGCCAGCCCAGCTGCGGCAGCGCCTGCAACAGGTAGTCGCGGCGGCGGCCAAACTCGGCGCGGCGCGCCTCCAGCTCGGCCAACACCGCCGGCTGAAACGCCGCCAGCGCCGCGTACTGTGCCGCCGATGGCGCACACAAAAACAGGTTTTGCGCCAGGCGCAGCGCCGGCTCCACATAAGCGTCCGGCACCACCAGCCAGCCCAGGCGCCAGCCGGTCATCTGGAAATACTTGGAAAAGCTGTTGATCACAAAAGCATCATCCGCCAGCCCCAGCGCCGTAAACGGCGCCGTGTCGTAGCACAAACCCTGATAAATCTCGTCCACGATCAGCGCACCGCCGCGTGCACGACACACACCGGCCAATGCGGCCAACTCGTCCGGCCTCAGCATGGTGCCCGTCGGGTTGGCCGGCGTGGCCACCATCGCCGCCACCGTATTAGCCTGCCACTGCGCATCAGCCTGTGCGGCCAACAGCTGAAAGCGTGTCTCTGCCCCCACCGGCACCGCCTGTGGCTGCCCGCCCAGCAGGCTGACAAAATGGCGGTTGCACGGGTAAGTCGGGTCTGCCATCAGCACCCCGTCGCCCTCATCCACCAGCAACGACAGCGCAATCTGCAGCGCGCCGGACGCGCCGGGCGTGACGATAATGCGCTGCGGCGCCACCGTGACACCAAACTGGCTGGCGTAGTGGCTGGCAATCGCCTCGCGCAGCTGCGGCAGCCCCTGCGCGGCGGTATAGAAGGTATGGCCACCGGCCAGCGCCGCCCGCCCCGCCTCGACGATTGCCTGCGGGGTGGCAAAATCCGGCTCGCCGATTTCCAGGTGAATCACATCATGCCCCGCTGCCTGCAAGGCACGGGCCTTTTCCAGGATGGCCATCACCTGAAACGGGGCGATGGCATCCAGCCGTCTGGAGAGTTTCACTGCTGCTGTCCCTTTGCATGTACGGGCCTGTACGGCCTCTATCGAACAGGCAGTATGCCGCAGCCACGGCAGCGGCGGCAGGCTTGGCAGAAAAATGCATGGGTAACAGTTGACAGCCCCGAAGGTGCTACCTATAATCCGCAGCCTACTGAGTCGGAGAGGTGGCAGAGTGGTCGAATGTACCTGACTCGAAATCAGGCGTACGTGCGAGCGTACCGAGGGTTCGAATCCCTCCCTCTCCGCCAGTCCCCTTTTAGAATCAAGGCCTTGCCCCAAGCAAGGCCTTTTTTCTTTCCTGCTGTTCCGTTCCAGTCAGTGACACCTGTGACAGATTTGTACCGCTGTCGATTTGGCTGTCGATCATTTCCACATGCTCGCGCAGATGTTCCGGCGCAAGGTGTGCATACCGCTTCACCATCTCGAAACTGTGCCATCCGCCCAGCTCTTGGATCACATGCAATGGCACGCCAGACTGCACCAGCCAACTGGCCCATGTGTGCCGCAGATCGTGGAACCGGAAGTTCTCGATGCCCGCCCGCTTGAGCGCGTTCTTGAAACCGGTCGCCGCCTTCTGCTTGATCTTCTCGCCACGGTAGGTGAACACCCATCGCGGGTGCTTACCCACTTGACTGATCAGCACCTCCATAGCCGGGGCGTTCAAAGGCATACCGATTGCCTCACCGGCCTTGGCCTGGTCTGGATGAATCCATGCCATCTTCTTCACCAGATTGACCTGCGACCATTCCAGCCCGATGATGTTGGAGTGTCTAAACCCAGTGGCAAGCGCAAATTGCACAATGGGCCTCAAGTGCGGGGCGAGTTCGGCAAGTAGCCGGGCTGCCTCGCTCTTTTTCAGCCACCGTATCCGGCGCGATGCTTCCTTGCGCTTCTTGAACACTGGGGCCTTCGGTATCCACTCCCACTCATTGGCGGCCAGCCTGAACAGCGTTGACGCAAACGCGATGTAGCGGTTTCGCGTGGCATCGCTTACCGGCTTGCCGGTTTCCCGGTTGTGGCCGGCAGTTACGCCACGCTGGTGCGCCAGCTTGGATACGGCGTTCATCACCTCATCACGCTTGATCGAACGCAGCTCACGGCCACGGAAGAAGCCGGTGAAATACTTGATCTTGGTGACGTCGTCTGAAAGACTCTTCTTGCCTTCTTTCTCGCGCAGGTAACGAATGCACGCCTCGTCCCAGGTGTAGGCGGGTTGCTCGCCCAACTCATCAACCCGCCACCGCTCCGACTTCAGCTTGTCGTAGAGTTCCTGTGCTTGCGTCCTGTCACGCGTGCCAAGAGACTGTCTAACTCTCTTTCCGCCTGGCGTTGCGAAATCGCACCACCAAGTCTTTCCTCTTTGGTAGATCGGCATACCTCTCCTTTCACTACTTCGCCGACCTGTGCCTTTTGCCGCTGCTCATTCTGTTTGGCTCGCAGAAAGTTCACAAGGTCCGATTCCAAAAACACCCAGCTGCGGCCAACCTTAGTCGCTGGCACATCACCATTGCGCGCCAGTTCGTAGGCCGTGCTGGGGCAGACATGCAGAAACGCTGCCGCGCCATGCACGTCCATGGTTCGTTCTGTCTGCATTCAGATACCTCCAATTGAAAAAGGCCACCATCAGGCGGCCAGCTTCATCTCATTCTTCAGCCTGGCTTGGGCCAGACCCTCTTCAACTACCTGCGCAGCTTCATGCAGCACGGTCACCAGTTCGCCCCGCGTAAGTACCGGTATCACTGCGGCCAACATATCCAGCGCGTCGCTGATGTTCCTGTACTGGTCTGCCGTTCCCACAAAGCGCCCGGTCTTGCCCTGGTGTATCCCGATTTCTTCCAGACTCTGCACGGCCAGCTTTCCCGTCATGCGGTAGGTGCCGCCCAGCTCTTGCGTGCCAAGCGATGCGCCGCGTTCAATGAGCAGCTTGCCGGCCATATACGCCGCGACAGCGATCTCCGACAGCCGGACAAAACCGTTTACACACAGCTTGCCGGCCAGAAGCGCCGCGTAGTCCTCGCGAGGCTGGTCAAGCAGGTCTACGTCATCGGTAGGCGTCAACAGCGCCATGCCCAGGGCAAGCTTGATGCTGCCGAATTCGCGGCGATGCCGGTGGGGGTTGTACTTCTTCTGTCGTTTAGTGTTCGCCATGGTCGGCTCCATGAGAAAGGCCAGTGCTGGGCTGGCCTTGGGGTGTTGGTTCTTTTCCTGCGCCGCAGTGCATGCAGTGCGTCCATACGCCCAGCGGCGGCTTGCCGTCGTCTTGGTCTCCATGCTCCGGGTCTGGCTGGAAGTTCTCCGGCCATTCGGATGCAGGCAGGCCTTTGGAGTGGCCAACCACCGGCTTGCCCATGCGCCAGCCGCAGACATGCGGGCCGACGCCGTAGTAGGGGTAAATGCTTCCGTCGTTGCCGTCGTGGCAGTGTTCGCAGTGGGCTGGCATCACGCACCGCCTTTCTGCGCGGCGGATAGCAGCGCACGCATAAACGGATGAAGGTCGGCATCCTCGATAATCCAGCGGTCGCCATCCCAGCTCATGCCGTGCCGCTGCGCCATATCCTCAAGCTCTTGATCGGAATATTCTGCGGATTCCTTATCTTCCGGCTGCGACCACCCGCAAAGGCAGTCGCGCATTTCACCATCGCCACCTTCCAGGTATTCGCCGCAATCAGGGCAGTACAGTTTTTTCATTTTGCTTCCCCTTGCGGCGCGGCGGCGAGCATGGCGCGGATTTCATTTACACGGGCAAGTGCCTTGTCCGTCTCGCCCCGTTCAATGGAAGTCCGCACGGCACCCAGGCCAATTACTGCTGCGTGTGCTGCGTCGCGCCAGTCATCCGGCACGGCCACGGCTGGCGGCTGGGCGACGGCGGGCTGCGACGACATATTTGCCAGCAGGCACGATGCCTTTAG
>NZ_VMTV02000222.1 GCF_007644035.1 Vogesella mureinivorans
CTTTCCTGCCTACCCGACCATCCTGATCGGTGCGCTGCTGGGCGCGATCTTCGCCGTTCTGTTCCAGCCCGATCGCGTGGTCGCGCTGGCGGGCTCGGATGAACTCACGCGGCCCTGGGCCCTGCTGTCCGGCGCCTGGAAGGCGCTGGCCACCGGCTACAGCGCCGACACCGGCAACGAAGCGGTCAACGAGCTCATCAGCCGCGGCGGCATGTCGAGCATGCTCAATACCGTCTGGCTGATCCTCTGCGCCATGGCCTTCGGCGCGGTGATGGAATCGGTCGGCCTGCTGGAGCGCCTGATTCGCGGCGTGCTGGCGCTGGCGCGCAGCACCGGCAGCCTGATCACCGCCACCATCGCGACCGCGCTCGGCTGCAACCTCGTCGCCGCCGACCAGTACATGGCGATCGTGCTGACCGGCCGCCTGTTTAAGCCGGAGTACGAGAAGCGCGGGCTGGCCCCCGAGAACCTCTCGCGCGCGCTGGAAGACGGCGGCACCCTG
>NZ_VMTV02000855.1 GCF_007644035.1 Vogesella mureinivorans
GCGTCGTTTTGAGCAAATTACCCAGCATTTAAAGCAGCTTTTACCTTTTCAAGATGAAAGCTTTGAATGGCTGAATTTAGAAGATCAAACCGCACATATCAGTCATAGTGTAGTGTTAAAAGATGGTCGCCTGATTGCAAGTTTATATATCGCACCAAAAGCTTTATTACCTGATCGGGACTGGGTTGCCAGTTTATT
Organism: Vogesella mureinivorans; assembly: GCF_007644035.1. Taxonomy (GTDB): domain Bacteria; phylum Pseudomonadota; class Gammaproteobacteria; order Burkholderiales; family Chromobacteriaceae; genus Vogesella; species Vogesella mureinivorans. The sequence goes on from NZ_VMTV02000855.1 coordinate 199, forward strand.
TAAGCGTGAACGACTCAGCGCAATGCACCGAAAAGCACTTTTGGCAGGACAAGCCATGTCGATAGCAAATAGTGATGGTCCTCTGGTTTGTAGTTGTTTTAAAGT
>NZ_VMTV02000477.1 GCF_007644035.1 Vogesella mureinivorans
AACATCACGGGCATGATAACGGAAACCTTCTTGTTGTTTAAATGAAAGATCATGCTCTTCATCCAGAATAATTAAACCGAGATTAGGTAAAGGTGTATAAATTGCAGAGCGAGTCCCTAAAATAATAGAGGCTTTACCTGTTTGTGCATGTTGCCATGCTTGTAAACGTTTGCTGTCATTTAAACCAGAGTGAAGCAATGCAATATTGCAATGAAAGCGTGACTGAAAACGGCTGATGGTTTGTGGTGTTAAGCCAATTTCAGGGACTAAAACAAGCACTTGTTTGCCTTGTTTCAGTACCTC
>NZ_VMTV02000278.1 GCF_007644035.1 Vogesella mureinivorans
CAGATTCGGTGAAATCAATCCCAAATGCACGTCGTATTGGTATGACTTGGATGACACTTTGTCTAGGCGGTGCAGTTGCTGCCGGTTTCTTTGGGATTGCCTACTTCCAAATGCATCCTGAATTAGCGGCAACGGTCAATGCCAATCCTGAAACGGTATTTATGGAATTAACTAAAATTCTATTTAACCCATGGATTGCAGGTATCGTTTTAGCGGCTATTCTTGCTGCTGTCATGAGTACCCTGAGTTGCCAGTTATTGGTGTGTTCAAGCACTTTGACAGAAGATTTTTACAAAGCATTTA
>NZ_VMTV02000207.1 GCF_007644035.1 Vogesella mureinivorans
CTGGTTGCCGCTTTCGCTCGCCGCGTTTCGTGTGCTGATGCACCGATCGGCAAACTCAAGCTGCTAGACTCAAGCACTTGCACGTGCTTGTTGAGGGGTCGTCTCATGAATCGCATCGCTTCCGTCGCGCTGGCCGTCGCCGCACTGGGTTTCTCCGCCGCGTCTGTGGCCAACGTTTGCGAAGGGACCGCAACCGGTGTGACCCGCAGCGCGCAGATGGTCGCGTGGTCAACATGCTGCGCGCGACGCTGAAGGAAGGCCCGACCTATGCGGCCTTCGTGATGGACGCCTCCGGGCCGACCT
>NZ_VMTV02001044.1 GCF_007644035.1 Vogesella mureinivorans
GCGGCCCGTAAACGATGTAGGAATGGCCCACCACCCAGCCAACGTCCGAGGTCGAGAACATCACCTGGCCCGGACCGACGTCGAAGACGGTGCGCATGGACAGGGCCAGCGCCACCGCATAGCCCCCGGTGTCGCGCTGTACGCCCTTGGGCTTGCCGGTGGTGCCCGAGGTGTAGAGCAGGTAGCTGGGCTCATTGCTCTCGCGCCAGACCACCGGCACGACCGCGTCCGCGAATGGGGCGGAAGCCTCGGCGTAGTCCACATCACGACCAGGCGTGCGCGGCATGTCCGCATCGAGCCCGC
>NZ_VMTV02000013.1 GCF_007644035.1 Vogesella mureinivorans
GGGCACGCCGCGCTGCACCAGCGGGCCGATGTCCGGGCCGGGGCCGCCACCTTCGCGTTCGAAGGGAATCCCGAGCGGCGCCAGCACCTCGGCGATCTGCTCCAGCAGCGGCCAGTAGGCGGGTTCCACGCCCGCGCGCAGGGCGTAGATGCGGCCCGCACCGAAGTCGCTTTCGGCACCGATCACATGCTTCGCCATCTGCTCCGCATGCGCGGCGGCGTAGGCGCGCGCGCCGATCAGGCCCTGCTCCTCGTTGCCCCAGGCGATCACCCGCACGGTGCGGCGCGGGCGCTGCCCGAGCTT
>NZ_VMTV02000272.1 GCF_007644035.1 Vogesella mureinivorans
ATCACGATCCGTAAAGTGCGCGGCTCTCCGGTGCTGCAACGCAAAGCGCAGATCGCGGGACACCTGCCCAGGTGGCGGAATTGGTAGACGCACTAGTTTCAGGTACTAGCGGGGCGACCCGTGGAGGTTCGAGTCCTCTCTTGGGCACCAGATTGAAGACAGAAGGCCCGCTCGCAAGAGCGGGCCTTCTGCTTTTCACGCCATGGATGCCGGGGCTGCAGATGTCGCTTCGATTTGCGCGCAGCTTCGTCGCAGCGACCAGGGCAGCGGAAGCGAGAACTGGATTCTCAGCTTGCAAGTCTG
>NZ_VMTV02000246.1 GCF_007644035.1 Vogesella mureinivorans
ACGCTTAGGTATCAGACAAAATCAACGACAAAAAAGACATTGTTCAAAAGTCCCGCATGCGAAGTGGAGACCCGAACAATGTCTGGCAAAACAATTGAAAGTTTTCAAATACGAGTGTACATGAATGCACGAGAACTGGGGTTGACTCAGGTAGATTCAGCTACCATTGCCGAATTTTCAGAACGGACTGGCCAACGCATTGAGGCTGGCACCCATCAGCCCAAGCGAGGGCAAGAGCGCCCTCGCCGTACGGGTCATGATCCACTAGCCGAGGTCTGGGAAAGCGAATTGAAACCGATGCTAGAACGAGAGCCAGGGCTAACGCCCATGACCCTATTCGAGTATCTGCAAGAGCGCTATCCCGGACAATACCCTCAGGTACTGCGAACCCTGCAACGACGAGTGCAGGAATGGAAAGCCCTGCATGGTGAAGCGCGGGATGTGATGTTCGAATTGCGGCATGAGCCAGGGATGATGGGGTTTTCTGACTTCACCGAACTC
>NZ_VMTV02000302.1 GCF_007644035.1 Vogesella mureinivorans
GGCGTGCATGGCCCTGAGCACTGCATGCGCCTGGGTGTCGTCAGGATCCTTGTAACATCGGATGGTCAGAACAAGGAACCAACCGATTGCTCCAAGCCACAGGCCCGCGCTGACCAGATGGATGCCGTTGTTGAGGCGATGGAATAGCCCCAATCCGCCTTCGGTTGCAGCGGCATGACCACTCCAACCTAGAGTCACAAGGGCGCTTCCGTAGCAGCCCGCCGCAAATACCACCGCTGCCCGGCGGTTTCGAAGCGCGAGAATAGCGGCCAGCCCTGCAAAGAGCAGCCCAGAGCGGAGAAT
>NZ_VMTV02000438.1 GCF_007644035.1 Vogesella mureinivorans
GGCTTGGGCAAGGACGGCCTGACCGACCGCGAGGTGGCCGAACTGCCGGCCATCGCCGAGCAGGTGACGATGACCGAGCGCCGCTCGATGGCCGCCGAACGCGCCGCCATGGACCGCTACATGGCCGCCTTCCTGCAGGAGCGGGTCGGCGCGACCTTCGCGGGCCGGATTACGGGCGTCACTCGCTTCGGCTTGTTCGTGAGATTGAACGAGACCGGCGCCGACGGCCTCGTGCCGGTCTCCTCGCTCGGCGGCGAGTATTTCCACCACGACGACCGCTCCCACGCCCTCGTCGGGGAACG
>NZ_VMTV02000819.1 GCF_007644035.1 Vogesella mureinivorans
CTGATCGAGTTCAAGCTGGTGACGCTCGCCGGCTTCGTGCTGTTGCCGTTCGCCTTCTTCAGCAAGACCGCCTTCATGGCCGAGAAGGTGTTGGGCCATGTCGTCTCCACCGGCATCAAAGTTCTCGTGCTCGCCGTCATCACCGGCATCGGCACGACGTTGTTCAGTCAATTCACCGCCGCCGCTGGCCCAGAGCCCACGCTGGAGCAAGCGATGTCGATCGCGCTCGGCGCGCTGTCGCTGCTTGGCTTGGCGATCTTCGGCCCCGGCGTAGCGAACGGCATCGTCTCAGGCGGGCCGGC
>NZ_VMTV02000878.1 GCF_007644035.1 Vogesella mureinivorans
GTTTCGATCGTCGCTGACGCCGACTCAAGGCCGCAGACAGCACCTCGCGATGCCTGCGTACACGGTCGGCAGCACGTGCAAATCCTCCAAGCGCACGGCCTCGTCGATCTTGTGGATGCTGGCGTTCAAGGGGCCGAGCTCGACGACTTCGGCGCCGAGCGGGGCGATGAAGCGGCCATCGGAGGTGCCGCCCCCGGTGTTCTCGTCCGGCTGGATGCCGAGTTCGCGCGCCAGCGTCTCCCGCACCGCCGCGCGCAGCCGGCCCTCGCCGGTGTGGAAAGGCTCGCCCGAGCGATGCCAGC
>NZ_VMTV02000676.1 GCF_007644035.1 Vogesella mureinivorans
CCGCCGCCAGGTCCCGCTCGCGCTGGGCCACGCTCATGCCGGCGCCCCGGTCCAGCAGGGTGAAGCAGCCCGAACGCTGGATCACCGCCCGCAGCAGGCTCTGGGGCGGCGACAGCTGCAGTTCGCGAAACACGTCCGCCTGGCCGTCGGCGATGGCGACGGTGCCCAGATTGCGGGCGCAGCGCGGGATCTGCGCCATCATGTCGTCCTGGGTGCGCTGGGCTCCCGAACGGCGGTTCTGGGCCTCGGCGGGCAGGGCGCCCGCCAGGGCCGTGGCGCTGGCGACGGCGGCGCAGAGAATG
>NZ_VMTV02000044.1 GCF_007644035.1 Vogesella mureinivorans
AGATGACGGCCGGACGTCCCTGCAGCTCGACGAAGCGGCCGGGCTCCAGGCCAATCACAAGCAGGCTCTTGTTGGCTTCCTCGATCATCCGGGTGGCCGCGCGCTGCGCCATCGGCGACAGCCACAGCGAGGTCAGGCCCACGATCAGGGCCACCGGCAGGGCCAGGGCGAGGATCGCGCGCTTCAGATCGGCAATGCCCAGCCCAATCGAGGCCAGCACTGCCATTTCGCTATCGCGATATAGCCGCCCCAGGCCGAGCATCACGCCGAGGAACAGGGCCAGTGGCAGCAGCAAGGGCAGG
>NZ_VMTV02001148.1 GCF_007644035.1 Vogesella mureinivorans
TGGTGGCCCTGGTCGGCGAGTACACGCCCGACGAGCCGCTGGAGGTGATCGGCATCGGCAGCCACAGCTCGACCGGGCTGCGCCGCGGCGTGGTGGGCGACATCGAATCGACGGTGCATTCGATCCAGCGCGCGATCGAGGAGGCCGAGGTCATGGCCGGCTGCGAGATCCGCTCGGTCTACGCCTCGATCTCCGGCAGCCACACGCAATGCAAGAACTCGCCGGGCATCGTCCCGATCCGCGAGGGTGAGGTCAGCTATGGCGACATGGAGCGCGTGCTCGAAGCCGCCAAGGCGGTGGC
>NZ_VMTV02000463.1 GCF_007644035.1 Vogesella mureinivorans
AGGGTTGTGGGATTCAATGCCGGCCGTTTATCGCCAATGTGCTGTCAGCTATACAGACTTTTAGAAAGCTTATCAAATAGTTTTTCCTAAAAAAAGACACAAAACGGTACCCAAGGATAGTGGACAAACGAACTATATAGAAAGATTTAATAATACGATGAGACAAAGAATATCTCGTTTGGTAAGAAAAACTCTTTCGTTCTCTAAAAAACTCTCCAATCATATAGGAGCTATTTGGTATTTTATTCATGAATATAACGCCAGTTTATCTATAGAATGAAAAACTGGCGTTATCATTACT
>NZ_VMTV02000570.1 GCF_007644035.1 Vogesella mureinivorans
TTGGCTGCGGATTCCAGGCGGGCACACGCTGGCGACGCCGCTGTGGGCGGTGGATGCCGCGGTCGCGGTTGGCGAGCGCTTTGGCGTCGGGCCGATGGGTCGGACCATGTGGCGGATGCTGAAGCGCGGCAACGTCTGCGCGCCCGATGCACACGCGCGATTGTTCGAAGCGTTTGGCACGGCACCGCGCGATCTGGACAGCGTGCTGGCGCAGGTGCCGAGCCAGGTGCAGGACCGCTGGCAGGCGCAGCTGTATCTGCTGGCGCCAGTGCTCCGCTTCAGCGTGATCCTGCTGTGCCTG
>NZ_VMTV02000510.1 GCF_007644035.1 Vogesella mureinivorans
GGTCGACCAAGCTCAGCATCTGCTATGCGAGCCAAAATCTCTCGCATCCCTTCTGCGAAGATTTTACGCGCAGCCCGCTGACCGGGGAGGTTACCTTCCTTTCGGCGCAGCCGATCAACACCGGTCGTGAGGAAATGAACGGCCTCGACCTCGGCCTCGTTTACAACAACAATATCGGCAGCGTGAACGTCTCGCTCGACGTCAACCTGACCTATCTCAACAAATATGTCGTCCTTCCCTTCCCGGGTGGCGCACCGATCGATTTCGATGGTTTCATCGGCGGCGGCAACGGCGGTTATCC
>NZ_VMTV02000287.1 GCF_007644035.1 Vogesella mureinivorans
GGGCCATCCCGACCTGCGCCGCCTGCTGACCGACTACGGCTTCCAGGGGCATCCGCTGCGCAAGGACTTCCCGATGACCGGCTACACCGAGGTCCGCTACGACGACGAGCAGAAGCGGGTGGTGTACGAGCCGGTCAAGCTGACGCAGGAATTCCGCCAGTTCGACTTCCTGTCGCCTTGGGAGGGCGCCGACTATCCGCTGCCGGTTCTGCCGGGCGACGAGAAGGTGAAGGGCTGATGGCCGAGGGTTCGAGCATTCCGGCTCCGATCGGCGCCACCGACATCTTCGACGAGCCGCACG
>NZ_VMTV02000838.1 GCF_007644035.1 Vogesella mureinivorans
GGCGAACCAACCGATACCAGATGCACGGCCGGCTCGATGTCGGCATCCGCTTCGACTTCGATCAGCGCGCCCTCGACCGCAAGCGCTGCGTTCGCACGCGCGAAAACTTCCGCGGCGGCGTTGAAGCGTCGGCCCAGATGCACCACATCGCGCGCATGTGCGTCGGGCAACACACGACCCAGCGCACGCACGGAAAGACCAGCGGGAAGCCCCGACAGATCGCTGAGTGAGGCATCCAGCCAGCCGTTGACGAAGACGATGCGCGGCCGCGGGATATGCGCGATCAGGGCTGCATCCAGGC
>NZ_VMTV02000267.1 GCF_007644035.1 Vogesella mureinivorans
GTTTCGACGCCATCTCGACCGCGGCGGAGGAGACGAAGCGGCCCGAGCGCGACCTGGCCATCGGCATCGTCGGCTCCATGCTGGTCTGCACCGCCCTGTATCTGGTGGTCGCCGCCGCTGCGATCGGCGCGCGTCCGGTCGAAACCTTCGCCGAGAGCCCCGAGCCGCTGGCGTTGATCTTGCGCCAGATGGGGCAGGGGACGGCGGCGCAGTGGATCGCGGCCTCGGCCGTCATCGCCCTGCCCACCGTCCTGCTGGCCTTCCTGTTCGGGCAGAGCCGGATTTTCCTGGGCATGGCCCG
>NZ_VMTV02001171.1 GCF_007644035.1 Vogesella mureinivorans
GCCTGGTGCCTGAAACGCAGCAGGCCCGTACTTGCGCACGGGCCTGCCGGATTCACCTGTATGCGCCCGCATCGGCGATGCCGACGCGATGGCGCTGGAGCGTCCGCTCGGCGGACGCCGGGCGGCTTACATCGCGTCCTTGAACGCCTTGCCCGCCTTGAACACCGGCGCCTTGCTGGCCTTCAGCTTGATGGTCTCGCCGGTGCGCGGGTTGCGGGCCTCACGCGCCGCACGCTTGCGCACGGAGAAGGTGCCAAAGCCCACCAGCGTCACGGTGTCGCCCTTCTTCAGCGCCTTGGTG
>NZ_VMTV02000938.1 GCF_007644035.1 Vogesella mureinivorans
GCTGCAGGGCGGCCAGCGCATCGGCGAAGTCCGCTGGAACCTGCTCGGCCGGCACAACGTCATGAACGCGCTGGCCGCGCTGGCAGCGGTCGACGCTTACGGACTCGACGTGCGCCCGCTGCTGCCGAAACTGGCCGACTTCGTCTCGGTCAAGCGGCGCATGCAGAAACTGGGCAGCCCGCAGGACATCTGCATCTACGATGACTTCGCCCACCATCCCACGGCGATCCGCACCACGCTGGCCGGGCTGCGCGCCCAGGTCGCCAGTGCCCGCATCCTGGTCGCCATCGAACCGCGCAG
>NZ_VMTV02000825.1 GCF_007644035.1 Vogesella mureinivorans
GGTGGCAGTTGGCGCGATAGCCACGCTGAGGCTCAGGGGAACGAGGGGTAGATGCCCTGCAGCGCGATGGAGAAATTCACGCCCAGATAGGGTTGCTGGTTCTGGTGCGGCTGCCCGCCGCCTTGGCTGGGCGAGATCATGCTGGGCGCGAGGGTGGTATTCGGTGTGCCGGCGGAGAACGGCCTGTTCGAGGAGATTCCCGGCTGTGAGAGCCCGCCGTTGCTTGCCGGTGCGCTCGCGGTCGAAGGCACGAAGGCGACGAGGGCGTGATTGTGCTGCGGGATCTGGTTGCTGGTCAGC
>NZ_VMTV02000919.1 GCF_007644035.1 Vogesella mureinivorans
CCCGCGGCAAGCCGGACCGCACCTGCCATGCCCTCGCCAGCAGCGGCGTGGCCGTTCCATGCCAGGGACGCGAGTGCGCCGCCCGCCAGCGTCGCCGCCAGCGGGAAGGCGGACTCCACCGTCCCGCGACGACGATGCCACCCGAGCAAGAACGCCATGGCGATCAGCAGCACGCTTCTCGCCATGGCTGCGCGGCCCGCGGACGTTTCGAGCAGATACCAGCCAAGCGATTCGCGATCAACGTCGGCAATCGGCATTCCCATGATGCCGGCGGTCTTGAATACGACATCGGCCCCGGTG
>NZ_VMTV02000712.1 GCF_007644035.1 Vogesella mureinivorans
GGTGCCGCTGGGCAGCGTGGTCGAGATGGTCCCGAGCTTTGGCCCGGATCCGGTGGTCCGCTACAACGGCTACCCCGCGGCGGACGTCACCGCCACGCCCTTCAGCACCGATGTCAGCGCCGCCGCCGCCGTGCAGATGGCGCGCGCCACCGCAGACCAGGTGCTGCCGCGCGGCATGACCATGGAGTTCACCGGACTGACCTTCCAGCAGGTCAACCAGGGCATCGCACAGTTCCTGGTGCTGCCGCTCTGCGTGCTGCTGGTCTACCTGGTGCTGGCCGCCCTGTACGAGGGCTGGAG
>NZ_VMTV02000003.1 GCF_007644035.1 Vogesella mureinivorans
TCGTGGTCGTGGTCGTGGTCGTGGTCGTGGTCGTGGTCGTGGTCGTGGTCGTGGTCGTGGTCGTGGTCGTGGTCGGCAGCATGTGGCTGCGCGGCGGTAACGGGAATAATCTTGCTGCCAGGTTTGGGTTGGTACAGTGCCATGATGGTCTCCACAGAAGCTTGCTTGTGCTATTGCAAACCCTGTAGCTACTATAAGGTCAAGCCCCCAAAGGAGAAAGATGATGCAAATCGGCGAACTGGCAAAACGCACCGGCTGCGAAAGCGAAACCATCCGCTATTACGAACGCGAAGGCTTGTTGCCGGCACCGGCGCGTAGCAGCAGCGGCTACCGCCGCTACGAACAGCCGCATCTGGAACAGCTGGCGTTTATCCTGCACTGCCGCTCGCTGGGCATGCCACTGGCCGATATCCGCCTGCTGGCCGGCTTTCACCAGCAGCCGGCCGCCGAGCCGTGCGACCGCGTGAACGCGCTGATCGACCAGCAAATCAGCCGCGTGCACAGCCAGATCGAAGCCCTGCAAAAGCTGGAAATACAGCTGCAACAGCTGCGCGCACGCTGCGAGAGCCCGCATACGCTGGCGGACTGCGGCATTCTGAAAACGCTGGATGATGCGGCTACGGGCGAGGCCTGCGCCTGTCACGACGCGTCGTAGCCAGCTTGGCCGCAAGGCGCGCTGTACAAAACAGGCAGGCAAAAAAAAAGCCGGCTTGATAGCCGGCCGAACAACGCTCGTAAGGGGAAAACAGAGGATTCACCTCGTACACAATCCCCGGATGTACGAGGCACCAGATAATCCTGAACCAGCACTAGGCTGGTGCCTGTACCAAAAGTGGCAAAGCCACCTGTGGCAGACAGCGGGTGTTTCGCAGCTGCGTCGGGAGGAGAATCCTTGGCAGCCTTTAGCGGTCAACACCTGCTGTGTTTACGAGCCACAACACAACACAGAGAGTGATGCGGAGTATACGTAGGTTTATTGCATTCTAAAAATGAATTAAAATTATCAAAACTATTCTATTTTGGAATGATTATGGACATCAAAGCGCTGCGCTATTTTGCCGAGCTGGTACGCCAGCAAAACTTTACCCGCGCCGCCGAGGCGCTGTTTGTCACCCAGCCCACCATCAGCAAGATGGTGAAGCAGCTGGAAGACGAGCTGGGCACGCCGCTGTTGATACGCGAAGGCAAAAGCTTTCAGCTGACCGACGCCGGGCGGGTGGTCTACCTGCGTGGGCAAGACGTGCTCGCTGCGCAGCTACGCTTGAAAAACGCGCTGGCCGACCTGGCCTCGCTAGCACGCGGCGAGCTGGTGGTAGGTCTGCCGCCCATGGCCGGTGGCGCTTTCTTTGCCCCGGTGGTGGGCGCGTTTCGCGACCGCTACCCTGGCGTAGAGCTGAAAATGGTGGAAGACGGCGCCCTGGCCATTGAAAGCAGCATCCGCTCGGGCAACCTGGAAGTCGGCGCCGCCGTGCTGCCGGTAGACCACCACACCTTCAACAGCCTGAGCCTAGTACGCGACCGCCTGTGCCTAGTGGCCCCGGCCGGCAGCCCCTGGCATGGCCGCGCCATGCTGACCCTGCCCGACGTGGCCGACCAGCCCATCGTGTTTTACCCCGAGGACTTCTCGCTCACCACGCGCATCAGCGATGCTTTCCGCATGATGGGAAAAAACATCAACATTGCCGGGCGCAGCGCGCACTGGGATTTTATCGTTGCCATGGTGGAAGCTAGACTGGGTATTGCCCTGCTGCCCCAAGCTATTGCCAGCCAGCTGGAGCCGCACCGCTTCGACGTGATCCCCATTGATGATGAGCGCATCATCTGGCACATCGGCCTGATCTGGAAGAAAGACAGCTATCTTTCCCATGCAGCCCGGGCCTGGATCACCCTGACCCGTGAACTGCTACTGGATAGCCACCATGCCAGCCCGCCTTAAACTGTTCTTGCTAGGCCTGCTCATCGGGGCAAGCTGCCACGCAAACCCGGTGCTGATCAGCTACCCCATTCTGCCCACCAAGGGCGACCCGCAGCTGCACTACATGCTGTCCCTGCTAAAGCTGGCCTGCGGCAAAGCCGGGAGTACCTGCCTGCTACGCCCAGGCCCGGCCATGGTACAAGGGCGGGCCATTCTGGAGCTACAACGCAAGCAAAGCCGCATCGATGTGATGTGGACCATGACCAACCGCGAACGCGAACGCCTGCTGCTCCCCATCCGCATCCCGCTGTACAAGGGCCTGATAGGCTGGCGGGTGGCGCTGCTGCCCCCCGGCAAAGCCCACCTGCTGGCCGAGGTAAACAGCGTCAAAACCCTGGCCAGGTTTACCGCCGGGCAAGAGCACGACTGGCCGGACACCACCATTCTGCAAGCAGCGGGCCTGCCGGTAGTGAGCACGCCGGACTACGAACCGCTGTTCACCATGCTGGCCAAGCACCGCTTTGACTACTTTCCGCGCAGTGTCATCGAGATCCAGAACGAACAGCGCACCCATGCCGACCTACGCCTGGAAATAGACCAGCACATCCTGCTGCACTACCCTACCGCGTTTTACTTTTTTGTCAGCCCCAACCGCCCCAAGCTGGCGCAAATGATCCGCCAGGGGCTGGAGCTGGCCATCAGCGACGGTAGCTTCGACGCGCTGTTCCAGCAGCACAACGGCAACACCCTGCGCGCACTGCAGCTGGATAAACGCCAGATCATTCACCTGGCCAACCCCTTGCTGCCACCTGATACGCCGCTAGAGCGCAAAAACCTGTGGTATCAGCCGTAAAGGTTGGCCGCAGGCAATAAAAAACGCCACCGCATGCGGTGGCGTTGTGCTGTTCTGGCGAGGCAGAAAGCTTAGATCATGCCCTTGCTTTTCAGCAGTTCGAACATGGTCTTGCCGATTTCGGCCGGGCTGCGGGTGTAGGCGATGCCTGCACGCTCGAAAGCCTTGAATTTCTCTTCGGCAGTACCTTTGCCGCCAGAGATGATGGCGCCAGCGTGGCCCATGCGTTTGCCTTTTGGTGCAGTCACACCAGCGATGTAACCTACTACCGGCTTGGTCACGTACTGTTTGGCAAACTCGGCGGCTTCTTCTTCGGCGGAACCACCGATTTCACCGATCATCACGATCGCGTCGGTATCCGGGTCGTCCTGGAACAGGCGCAGCGCGTCGATGTGGCTGGTACCCGGGATAGGGTCGCCGCCGATACCGATGCAAGTGGACTGGCCCAGACCCAGCGCGGTGGTTTGTGCCACAGCTTCGTAAGTCAGGGTGCCGGAACGGGACACGATACCGATACGGCCCGGGTTGTGGATGTGCCACGGCATGATGCCGATCTTGCACTCGCCCGGGGTGATGATACCTGGGCAGTTCGGGCCGATCAGGCGGATGCCGGCTTCGTCTACGGCTTTTTTCACGTACAGCATGTCCAGGGTAGGCACGCCTTCGGTGATGCACACGATCAGCTTCACGCCGCTTTCAACCGCTTCCAGGATGGAATCCTTGGCGAAAGCTGCCGGTACGTAGATAACCGAAGCGTCAGCCTGGGTTTCACGTACAGCGTCTTTCATGGTGTTGAATACCGGCAGGCCCAGGTGCTCGCTGCCACCTTTGCCCGGGGTTACACCGCCAACCACCTTGGTGCCTACTTTCAGCGCCTGTTCGGCGTGGAAAGTACCGTTTTTGCCGGTGAAGCCTTGCACCAGCACTTTCGTATCTTTGTTTACCAATACGCTCATTTTGAAATCCTTATGCGGTGCAGGTGATTACAGGGCGGCAACAGCAGCAACGATCTTCTCGGCTGCGTCGTTCAGGCCCTGGGCGGAGGTCAGTTTCAGACCGGAATCGTCCAGGATCTTGGCACCCAGCTCGGCGTTGTTGCCTTCCAGGCGCACAACAACCGGTACGGTCACGTTCACTTCTTTAACGGCAGCGATAATCGCTTCGGCGATCATGTCGCAACGTACGATGCCGCCGAAGATGTTGATCAGCACGCCTTGTACCGAGGTATCAGCCAGAATCAGCTTGAACGCTTCGATCACGCGCTCTTTGGTTGCGCCGCCGCCCACGTCCAGGAAGTTGGCAGGCTGGCCGCCCTTCAGCTTGATGATGTCCATGGTGGCCATGGCCAGGCCGGCGCCGTTTACCATGCAGCCGATGTTGCCTTCCAGGGCTACGTAGTTCAGGTCGAACTCGGAAGCTTTCACTTCGCGTTCGTTTTCCTGCGACTTGTCGCGCTGGGCCAGCAGGGCCGGGTGACGGTACAGGGCGTTGGAGTCCAGGTTGATCTTGCCGTCTACGCAAGCCAGTTCGCCGTTTTCGCGCAGTGCCAGCGGGTTCACTTCGAACAGGGCAAAGTCGTTTTCAACGAAAGCGTTGTAAGCACCCAGCATCAGTTTGCTGAACGCTGCGATCTGCGAACCGGACAGGCCCAGGGCGAAGGCCGCGTCGCGGGTCTGGAACGGCTGCATGCCTACCAGCGGGTCCACTTCGATCTTGATGATCTTTTCCGGGGTTTCTTCGGCTACTTTTTCGATCTCCACGCCGCCTTCGGTGGACACCATGAATACCACGCGCTGGGAACCGCGATCTACCACGGCGCCCAGGTACAGTTCGCGCTGTACCGGGTACATGTCTTCACATACCAGCACGCTGTTTACCGGCTGGCCGGCTGCGTCGGTCTGATAGGTTACCAGGTTGGTACCGATCAGGGTTTTGGCTACTTCGGCAGCTTCTTCGCGGGTTTTCACCACTTTTACGCCACCGGCTTTGCCGCGGCCACCAGCGTGGACCTGGGCTTTTACAACGGCAAATTTACCGCCCAACTGGTCGTAGGCAGCAGCGGCTTCTTCCGGCGTGGTGGCCAGAATGCCTTTTTGCACCGGCAGGCCGTATTTGGCCAACAGCTCTTTCGCTTGGTATTCGTGCAGGTTCATTAAGTTTCCTTTCGGGTGGATAGTTGGCTGGCTTTGCGGCCAACCTTGCTATGCCTGAGATGTCGCGATTGTACCGCCTGGGCTACAAGCGGTGTGTTCTATCGATATCGGCAACAAAACCATAGAGGCAGCGGGCCGGCACTTTACCCTGAAAGTGCCCTGCCTGCTGCCTGTTCTTTTAGCCGTGCAGGGCGCGCTTGTCAGCGGCCAGGGCGGCTTCGTGTACCACTTCGGACAGGCTCGGGTGGGCATGGACAATGCGTGCCAGGTCTTCGCTGGCAGCTTTGAATTCCATGGATACCACGCCTTCGGTCACCAGCTCGGACACCATCGGGCCAATCATGTGCAGGCCCAGGATGCGGTCGGTCTTGGCGCACGCCAGCAGCTTCACGGTACCTTGTGCCTGGCCCAGACCCAGCGCACGGCCGTTGGCCGCAAAGCTGGAGGTGCCTTTCTTGTACTCGATGCCTTCTGCTTTGAGCTGCTCTTCGGTCTTGCCGACCCAGGCGATTTCCGGGCTGGTGTAGATCACCCACGGAATCACGCCAAAGTCTACGTGCGGCTTCTGGCCGGCGATACGTTCGGCCACGGCCACGCCTTCTTCCGACGCTTTGTGCGCCAGCATCGGGCCGCGTACCACGTCACCAATCGCCCATACGTTTGGCAGGTTGGTGTGGCAGTGGTCGTCTACCACGATGAAACCGCGGTCGTCCATTTGCAGGTTCACGTTGGCGCCACCCAGGCCCTGGGTGTGCGGCACGCGGCCAATGGACACGATCAGCTTGTCGAACTCGGCTTTCACGGTTTCGCCGTTCAGCTCGTAGTTCACCACTACGCCGTTGTCAGCCTTGGTGATCTCGCCAATTTTCACGCCCAGCTTGATATCCAGGCCGGTGTCTTTGGTCAGGGTCTTGAAGGCTTCCTTGGCGATTTGCTGGTCGGCAGCGCCCAGGAAAGTCGGGGCGGCTTCCAGAATGGTGACGTCGGCGCCCAGGCGCTTCCATACCGAACCCATTTCCAGGCCGATGACACCTGCACCGATCACGCCCAGGCGTGCCGGTACAGCGGTCAGCGCCAGGGCGCCTTCGTTGTCCAGTACGATCTGGTTGTCGGTCGCCAGGCCCGGCAGCTGGCGCGGGCTGGAGCCGGTAGCGATGATGACGTGGGTGGCTTCCAGGGTATCCACCACGGCGCCGTTATCGGCTACCTCGATGACCCATTTTTCGTTCTGGCGGGCTTTCAGCGTGGCCAGACCGTGGACGTTGGCGACCTTGTTCTTTTTGAACAGAAAGCTGATACCACCGGCGTTCTTGGTGATGATGTCGTTCTTGCGGGCCAGCATTTTGGCCACGTCCATCTGCGCGCCTTCTACGCTGATACCGTGCTTGGCAAAGTCGTGCTGTACGGCGTGGAAGTTTTCCGACGACTGCAGCAGGGCCTTGGACGGGATGCAGCCTACGTTCAGGCAGGTACCACCCAGCGAAGGCTTGCCTTCCGGGTTTTTAGTAGCGTCTACGCAAGCGGTGCTGAAGCCCAGCTGGGCTGCACGAATGGCAGCTACATAGCCGCCAGGGCCGCCGCCGATCACTACTACGTCGAATTGTTGGGACATGGTGTTCTCTATCCTGTAGCAAGTTGGCCGCGTGCGGCCAACTTGCCAGTTCGTCGTGAATGGCGGATGACAGGCTGCGCCTGCCCCCGCCTGCGGTGATTACAGATCCAGGATCAGGCGAGCCGGATCTTCGATGGCGTCCTTGATGGCTACCAGCGACAGCACGGCTTCGCGGCCGTCGATGATGCGGTGGTCGTAGGACTGCGCCAGATACATCATCGGGCGTACCACAACCTGGCCGTTTTCTACGACAGCGCGCTCTTTGGTAGCGTGCATGCCCAGAATGGCGGATTGCGGCGGGTTGATGATCGGGGTGGACATCATGGAGCCGAAGGTACCGCCGTTGGAGATGGTGTAGGTACCGCCAGTCAGCTCGTCCACGGTCAGCTTGCCTTCCTGGGCGCGCTTGCCGAAGTCGGCGATCTGTTTTTCGATGTCGGCCAGCGACAGCTGGTCGGCGTTACGGATAACCGGCACCACCAGGCCACGCGGGCTGCCTACTGCCACGCCGATGTCGAAGTAGCCGTGATAGATGATGTTGTTACCATCTACCGACGCGTTCACGATCGGGTATTTCTTCAGTGCGGCAACCGCGGCTTTCACAAAGAAGCCCATGAAGCCCAGCTTCACGCCGTGCTCTTTTTCGAACTTGTCTTTGTATTTGTTGCGCAGGTCCATCAGCGGCTTCATGTTCACTTCGTTGAAAGTGGTCAGAATCGCGTTGGTTTGCTGCGACAGGATCAGGCGCTCGGCTACGCGCTGGCGCAGGCGGGACATCGGCACGCTCTGCTCCGGGCGGCCGGAAGTCAGCGCAACCGCATTCACGGCAGGGGTGGACGCCAGGGCGACACCAGCAGACGGTGCGGCAGCAGCGATCACCGGGCCGGACTGGGCCGGGGCAGCAGCCGGCTTGGCGGCGGCAACGTCTTCTTTCAGGATGCGGCCATCACGGCCGGTGCCGGCTACGTCAGCCAGGTTCACGCCGGTTTCGGCGGCCAGCTTGGCAGCGGAAGGCATGGCAGCGCCGCCGGTAGCAGCAGCTTGTACCGGGGCAGCAGCCGGGGCAGCGGCAGGCGCTGCAGCAGCGGGCGCAGACGCACCAGCGGTGGCTTCGGTATCGATGTGGGCGATCAGCTGGCCGGAGGTCACGGTCGCGCCATCCTGCTCGATGATTTTCACGATCACGCCTGCCAGTGGGGCTGGCAGTTCCAGTACCACTTTGTCTGTTTCCAGATCGATCAGGTTTTCATCGCGGGCAACAGCCTGGCCTACTTGCTTGTGCCAGGTCATCAGGGTGGCTTCGGACACGGATTCCGGGAGCTGGGGGACTTTGACTTCGATAATGGCCATTGTTCTTCTCCGTTGTGGGGCGGCTTGCTGCCGCCCCGTTCTTTTGTGCAGGTGTTATTTATTGAGCGAAAACGCTTCTTCGACGAAGGACTTGAGCTGGGCAACGTGCTTGCTCATATAGCCCACGGCTGGGGAGGCCGACGACGGACGACCGGCAAACTCCAGCGTCTGTTTGGCTTGCAGCAGGCCTTCCAGGCGGTGGCGGATCTGGTACCAGGCACCCTGGTTACGCGGCTCTTCCTGTACCCACAGCAGCTCTTTCACGTGCGAGAACTGGGCCAGCTCGGCTTGCAGCAGCTCGGTCGGGAACGGATACAGCTGTTCGATACGGATAATGGCCACGTCTTCTTCCATGCCACGCTCTTTGCGGCCGTTGACCAGGTCGTAGTACACCTGGCCAGCGCACAGCAGTACGCGCTTCACCTTTTTCGGGTCCTGGATGCTGGCGTCGCCAATCACCGGGCGGAAAGAGCCCTGGGTGATGGTTTCGATCGGGCTCATCGAGTCTTTGTAGCGCAGCAGGCGCTTGGACAGGAAGATCACCAGCGGCTTGCGATACGGGCGCAGTACCTGGCGACGCAGCATGTGGAACATCTGCGCGGCTTCGGACGGCATCACGATCTGCATATTGTGCTCGGCGCACAGCTGCAGCCAGCGTTCCAGACGGGCGGACGAGTGCTCCGGGCCCTGGCCATCGTAGCCGTGCGGGAGGATGGAGGTCAGGCCACACAGACGGCCCCACTTGGTTTCGCCAGAGGAGATGAACTGGTCAATGGCCACCTGGGCGCCGTTGGCGAAGTCGCCGAACTGGGCTTCCCAGATCACCAGCTGGTCCGGGGCGGAGCAGGCGTAGCCGTACTCGTAGGCCAGTACCGCTTCTTCGTTCAGGATCGAGTCGATCACGCGGAAGTCGGCCTGGTTTTCGCTCATATTGGCCAGCGGGATGTAAGTACCCTGGTCCCACTTTTCGCGGTTCTGGTCGTGCAGTACCGAGTGGCGGTGCGAGAACGTGCCACGGCCCGAGTCTTCACCGGAGATGCGTACGGCGTAGCCGTTGGTCACCAAGCTGGCGTAGGCCAGGGTTTCTGCCATACCCCAGTCCAGCGGCTGCTCGCCGCGCGCCATGGCCTGGCGGGCTTCGATAACGCGCTTCACGGTAGGGTGCGGTTTGAAGTCGGCCGGTACGTGGGTGAACTTCTCGGCCAGACGCTGTACGTCGGCTTGCTGCAGGCTGGTATCGGTCGGGTGTGCCCAGTGGGTGCCCTGATACAGGCTCCAGTCCAGCGCGTGTTCGCGGCGGTAGTTGGACAGCACGGTCTGCTCGACGTGTTCGCCTTTGTCCAGCGCATCACGGTAGGCACGAATCAGGTCGTCTGCGGCTTCGGCCTTCAGTACACCTTCGGCGACCAGACGCTGTGCGTACATGGCGCGCACACCGGCGTGCTTGGCGATGCGCTTGTACATCATCGGCTGGGTCAGGAACGGATCGTCGCCTTCGTTGTGGCCCAGTTTGCGGTAGCACACCAGGTCGATGACCACGTCCTTCTTGAACTGCATGCGGTATTCCAGCGCAGCCTGCATCACGTAGCAGACGGCTTCCGGATCGTCCCCGTTCACGTGGAAGATCGGTGCTTCGATCATCTTGGCCACGTCGGTACAGTACAGGGTGGAACGCATGTCGCGGGTATCGGAGGTGGTAAAGCCTACCTGGTTGTTGATCACCAGGTGGATGGTACCGCCGGTACGATAGCCACGGGTTTGCGACAGGTTGAAGGTGCCCTGGTTCACGCCCAGGCCGGCAAAGGCGGAGTCACCGTGAATCAGCAGCGGCACGACCGATTTGCCTTCCACGTCGTTGCGGCGCTCCTGGCGGGCGCGCACGGAACCTTCTACTACCGGGTTCACGATTTCGAGGTGGGACGGGTTAAACGCCAGCGATACGTGCATCGGGCCGCTGGCGGTAGGGATATCGGACGAGAAGCCCATGTGGTACTTCACGTCGCCCGAGGCCAGCTCTTGCGCTGCCTTGCCTTCGAACTCGGCAAACAGGTCGCGCGGCAGCTTGCCCAGGGTGTTCACCAGCACGTTCAGGCGGCCACGGTGGGCCATGCCGATGATCAGCTCTTCTACGCCGTAGGCGCTACCGTTCTGGATCAGGTGGTCCAGCGCGGCGATGGCGGATTCGCCACCTTCCAGCGAGAAACGCTTCTGGCCTACATAGCGGGTATGCAGGTAGCGTTCCAGCGTTTCTGCCGCGGTGATCTGCTTCAGAATGCGTTGTTTTTTCTCTGCGTTGTAACGCGGGGTGGACAGGTCGCCTTCAAAGCGCTTCTGTACCCAGTGTTTTTCTTCAGAGGTGGTGATGTGCATGTATTCCACGCCCACATTGCCGCCGTAGGTCTGTTTCAGACGGGCGAGAATGTCGGACAATGGCAGCTTTTGCGGGGCAACCAGCGAGCCTACATTGAACTGCACAGCCATATCGGCATCGGACAGGCCATGTTGAGCCGGGTCCAGCTCACGCATGGTCGCCTGGTCCATACGCTTGAGCGGGTCCAGGTTAGCCTGGCGGGAACCCAGTACGCGCCAAGCCGAAATCAGCTTCAGTACGCCTACCTGCTTTTGCATGGATTCCCAGTTGGCTACATCGCTGCTGCGCTGGCCAGCCAGCGGCTTTTTGGCCAGCTGAATGAACGACTCCTGGATAGGCTGATGCGCTACGTCGCGCTCTGCCGCACCCGGTGCCATTGCCAGCTTATCGAAGTAATCCCGCCATTCCGCCGGAACCACGTTCGGATCAGCGAGATACTGTTCGTACAGTTCCTCGATGAACGGTGCATTTCCACCAAACAGGTGGGAATGACTGTACATGGATTGCATCATTATTCGACCCTTTTGTCTGCGTTGCTGCTTTGCAAAAACCGTTTTGACAAAAAGAGCTATGTGGACACGGCGTCGCACACGCCTCTTTTTGACAGAACGCTCTTCACCGCAAAAAGGTTGGCCGCATGGCGGCCAACCTTTTGCTAGCGATTAACGCTGTTCCTGCGGGATGTAGTCGCGGCGCTGGGCACCGGTGTACAGCTGACGCGGACGGCCGATCTTCATTGTCGGGTCGGCAATCATTTCAGCCCAGTGCGAGATCCAGCCCACGGTACGTGCCAGGGCGAAGATCGGGGTGAACATGGATACCGGAATACCGATAGCCGACAGCACGATACCGGAGTAGAAGTCTACGTTCGGGTACAGCTTGCGCTCGATGAAGTACGGGTCTTCCAGGGCGATTTTTTCCAGCGCCATGGCCAGTTTGAACTTCGGATCGTTGTGCAGGCCCAGCTCGCTCAGCACTTCGTCGCAGGTCTCTTTCATGATGGCTGCGCGCGGGTCCATGTTCTTGTACACGCGGTGACCAAAACCCATCAGTTTGTGGGTCTTGTTCTTCACGCCTTCCATGAACGCCGGTACGTTTTCTACCGAACCGATTTCGTCCAGCATCTTCAGTACAGCCTCGTTGGCGCCACCGTGGGACGGGCCCCACAGGCAGGCGATACCGGCGGCGATACATGCAAACGGGTTGGCACCAGAGGAGCCAGCCAGACGCACGGTAGAGGTAGACGCGTTCTGCTCGTGGTCGGCGTGCAGGGTGAAGATGCGATCCAGGGCCAGGGCCAGGGTCTTGTTCACCTTGTACTCTTCGCACGGGGTAGAGAACATCATGTGCAGGAAGTTCTCGGCGTAGGTCAGGCCGTTTTTCGGGTAGGAGAACGGCAGGCCCTTGTTGTAGCGATACGCTTGGGCGGCAATGTTCGGCAGCTTGGCGATCAGGCGGTGTGCCGAGATCTTGCGGTGTTCCGGGTTATTGATGTCCAGCGAGTCGTGGTAGAAGGCAGACAGCGCGCCAACCACACCCACCATCACCGCCATCGGGTGTGCATCACGACGGAAGCCTTTGAACAGGCTCATCAGCTGGTCGTGCAGCATGTTGTGACGCATGATGCCGCGCTCGAATACCTTGCGCTCTTCTGCGGTAGGCAGCTCGCCATTCAGCAGCAGGTAGCACACTTCCAGGTAGTCGCTCTTCTCGGCCAACTGTTCGATAGGGTAACCGCGGTAGTACAGCTGACCCAGGTCACCATCGATAAAGGTGATTTGCGACTCGCAGCTGGCGGTAGCCAGGAAGCCGGGGTCAAAGGTGAACATACCGGTTTTGGAGAACGAACGGATATCGACTACGTCCGGGCCCAGGGTACCTTTCAGTACCGGCATCTCCAGATTGTCTTTGCCATCGTTGTAGGTGAGCGTCACTTTACGATTGTTTTCCACAGCAATACTCCCAGTTCAGTTTGTGGTCGTTGTAATTTGTTTTGCTGCTTGCAGGCCTTAAGCCGCCCGCAAAATCCCGATGATGTGTGCCAGCTCGGGATCGTCTACTTCCGCTTTGCCGTTTACGTAGTCCAGGAAGTCGTTATCGCCCAGCTCCAGGCACTTCCTGTACGCGGCAAGCTCGGCCATGGTGAGCTGGTCGAAGCCATTAGCCAGAAAACGCTCCAGCACAATGTCCAGTTCCAGCAAACCACGGCGCGAGCGCCAGCGGATCCGTTTTATTTCAACCGGATCGATGTCGGTCATACGGCACGCTTAACCATCATGTCTTTGATCTTGCCGATCGCCTTGGTCGGGTTCAGACCTTTCGGGCACACATCCACGCAGTTCATGATGGTGTGGCAACGGAACAGGCGATACGGGTCTTCCAGGTTGTCCAGACGCTCGTTGGTCGCCAGATCGCGGGTATCGGCGATAAAGCGGTAGGCAGCCAGCAGGCCGGCCGGGCCAACGAATTTGTCCGGGTTCCACCAGAAAGACGGGCAGGAAGTAGAGCAACAGGCGCACAGAATGCACTCGTACAGGCCGTCCAGCTCCAGACGGTCTTCCGGCGATTGCAGGCGCTCGCGCTCTGGCGGTGGCGTGTCGTTGATCACGTAAGGCTTGATCGAGTGGTACTGCTTGAAGAACTGGGTCATGTCCACGATCAGGTCGCGGATAACCGGCAGGCCAGGCAGCGGGCGCAGCTCGATAGGCTGTTTCAGGTCAGCCCAGTTGGTCACGCAGGCCAGGCCGTTCTTGCCGTTGATGTTCATGGCGTCAGAGCCACAGATACCTTCGCGGCAGGAGCGACGGAACGACAGGGTGTCGTCCATGGCTTTGAGCTTGACGATCACGTCCAGCAGTTTTACGTCGTTCGGGCCCAGCTCGATCTCGTAATCCTGCATGTACGGCTTGGCGTCCTTGTCCGGATCGTAGCGGTAAATGGAAAAACGGGCTTTGGTCATGTTGATCTCCTGGTCGCCGCTTAGAAAGTACGCTCTTTCGGCGGGATGTAATCCACCGACAACGGTTTGGTGTGCACTGGCTTGTAGGTCAGGCGACGGTCATCGCCGTAGTACAGGGTGTGCTTCATCCATACCTCGTCGTCGCGCTGCTGGAAGTCGGCGTGGGCGTGGGCGCCACGGGACTCTTTACGCGCATCGGCGGAGATCAGGGTAGCCACAGCCACTTCGATCAGGTTTTCCAGCTCCAGCGCTTCGACACGTGCGGTGTTGAAGACTTTGGATTTGTCCTTGATCTGGATGCGTTTTACACGCTCGGCCACTTCCTGGATTTCCTTCACGCCCTGTGCCAGGTTTTCCGAGTTACGGAACACGGCAGCACGCGCCTGAACGGTACGCTGCATGGCGGTACGTACTTCGGTCACGTCTTCGCCGTTGGTCTGGTTGTCCAGGCGGCTGATACGGGCCAGGGAGCGCTCTGCGGCGTTGGCCGGCAGCGGTTTCCAGTTAGGCATTTCATTGCGGATGAACTCGACCATGCTGTCGCCGGCCGATTTGCCGAATACCACCAGGTCCAGCAGGGAGTTGGTACCCAGACGGTTGGCACCGTGTACCGATGCGCAGGCACATTCGCCAGCGGCATAGAAGCCGTTTACGCGGGCTTCCGGGTTGTCGCCTTGCGGGATCACCACTTCGCCACGGTAGTTGGTCGGAATACCGCCCATCATGTAGTGGCAAGTCGGGATAACCGGAATCGGTTCCTTGATCGGGTCTACGCCGGCAAACTTGATGGCGATCTCGCGAATGCCAGGCAGGCGCTGTTTGATGATGTCCGGGCCCAGGTGGTCCAGCTTCAGCAGCACGTAGTCTTTGTTCGGGCCGCAACCACGGCCTTCCAGCACTTCCTGCTCCATGGAGCGGGCCACGAAGTCACGTGGGGCCAGATCTTTCAGGTTTGGTGCGTAGCGCTCCATGAAGCGCTCGCCGTTAGCGTTCAGCAGAATACCGCCTTCGCCACGCACACCTTCGGTAATCAGTACGCCGGCACCGGCTACGCCGGTGGGGTGGAATTGCCAGAATTCCATGTCTTCCAGCGGGATACCTGCGCGCACGCACATACCCAGGCCATCACCGGTGTTGATGAAGGCGTTGGTGGAAGCTGCGTAGATACGGCCAGCACCGCCGGTAGCAAACAGCACGGCTTTCGCGTGGAAGATGTACACCTCGCCGGTTTCCATTTCCAGGGCAGTCACACCCACCACATCGCCAGCTTCGTCACGGATCAGGTCCAGTGCCATCCACTCGACAAAGAACTGGGTGTTGGCGCGCACGTTACGCTGGTACAGCGTGTGCAGCATGGCGTGGCCGGTACGGTCGGCTGCGGCACAGGCGCGCTGCACCGGGCTTTCACCGTTGTTCTGGGTATGGCCGCCAAACGGACGCTGGTAGATCTTGCCGTTTTCCAGACGGTCGAACGGCATACCGAAGTGTTCCAGTTCGATAACGGCTTCCGGCGCCTTGCGGCACATGAACTCGATAGCATCCTGGTCGCCCAGCCAGTCCGACCCTTTTACGGTGTCGTACATATGCCATTCCCAACGGTCTTCCTGCACGTTGCCCAGCGAGGCGGAGATACCACCTTGAGCAGCAACAGTGTGCGAACGGGTAGGGAATACTTTGGAAAGTACGGCAGTTTTCAGGCCGGACTCGGACAGTTGCAGGGCAGCACGCATACCTGCGCCGCCGCCGCCAACAATTACTGCATCAAATCGACGAACGGGTACAGTCATTACAGCCCCCAGACAACCTTAAGCGAATAAATAAAACAGGACACCAGCCACACTGCAGTTACGGAGTGCAGGGTCAGGCGAACGCCTACCGGCTTGATGTAGTCCATCCACAGGTCACGAATACCTACCCAGGCGTGCAGGAACAGCGCCAGCAGGGTAGTTTGGGTCAGAACCTTTACCCAGGTCAGGCTAAACAGGGCTTTCCAGCCTTCGTAGCCAGCCGGCATGGCCAGCAGGAACAGCACCAGCATGACGGTGTAAGCCAGCATGATCACGGCGGTGACACGCTGCATGATCCAGTCGCGCAGGCCGTAGTGAGCACCAACGACGTTGCGGTTTACCATAGGATGGCCCCCAGAATCACAGTCAGAGACAGGCTGACTACCAGCACCAGCTTGGCAGTAGCGCGGGCGGTCTGCAGTTCCAGACCTTTATGAATATCGAGCAGCAGGAAACGGATGCCGGCCACTGCGTGATGCAGGAATGCCCAGAGGAAGCCGATCAGGATCAGTTTCATCAGGGGATGGGCAACTACGGCGCGATAGCTGTCGAAGGTTTCTGCGGAACTGAGCGAACCGCTCAAAAGATAGATCAGGAGTGGCAGCGAAAAAAACAATGCCACACCGCTGATTCGGTGCATGATCGAGACAATGCCCGGAAGAGGCAGCCTGATCTTGCCCAGATCTAAGTGCTTAGGTCGTTGCTTCTGCATAGAGCTTCCTTGGATGTGCATGTACCAAGTGGTTATACCCGGCCCCCGCCATGGTTGCAGGGGCCATCGGAACGGGAGCCAGCACGGCACTCCCACCCATCAAAACATGTTGAACCAATGCTGCAGGTGCAACATGTCCCTGAGATTCTATCAAAACCGCGCCCTGCTGCGGACGCCAAACAGCCAGACAAAGACCATCCAGCCACATAATTTGCCCGCGAATCAGGGATTTCCCTGACGTATCAGGCCAAATTTGTCCGTCACGCACCAGCGCTCGCGCCACTCCACCGGCACGCCCTGCATATCGCAAGACAGCCGCAGATACTGCAACAGCGGCACACCATCAGCTACGGACAACAACTGCATTTCTTCACGCCCTGGCAGAATCGCGCGCCACTGCTCTGCCTGTACCCGCAAGCGCACGCCAAAGTGCTGCTGCAACAGCGACCACACGCCAGGCATCTGGCGCAGCCAGCGGGTATCGATGGCATCAAAGCGTTCTACCGGCAGCATTACATCGTCCAGCGCCACCACCTGCCCCTGCATGCGCCACAGCATGCGTATGCGGTGCAAGGGCGCACTGCGGCGCAAACCCATGGCTGCGGCCAACTCCTCATGCGCATGTACCCGGCTTACCCCCAGAAACTCGCGCAACAGGCGGTCCGGCTTTTCGGCCAGCAAACCGGGCGACACCATCGCCAGGCCTGCCCAGTCATCCAGCGGGGCTGACACAAAGGTGCCCCTGCCCTGCTGGCGGTATAGCACACCGTCGTTAACCAGTTCGGTCAAAGCCTTGCGTACTGTGCCCTGGCTTACGGCAAACTGGTCTGCCAGGTCCCACTCGCTGGGTAGCAGCTCGTTACTGGCCCACTCCCCTTCGGCAATACGTTCTAGCACCTGCAGCTTTACTTGCTCATAAAGCGGTAACCGATGTAGCGATTTTGCGTGCATGTGTTCTTTTTAACATCAAATAAATCAAGCGTAAAGATTAGTCTTATATAAGACACAAGACAAGAGTAAATCTTGCTGCGCCGCACCACCCGCCTTGATACCCACAAATTGAACTTGGCGTGCTACACTCGATGCCAGTATTGCAAAGCAGCATGCGCAAGGAAGAGCATGCGCTACGCATCCATCGCCAAGTCCAAAGGAGAGTACATCGATGAAAGCCCCCGTTCGCGTTGCCGTTACTGGTGCAGCCGGTCAGATTGGTTACAGCCTGTTGTTCCGCATTGCCAGTGGCGAAATGCTGGGTAAAGACCAACCGGTCATCCTGCAGCTGCTGGACCTGCCACAGGCACAAACCGCTGTAAAAGGCGTGATGATGGAGCTGGAAGACTGCGCCTTCCCGCTGCTGGCCGGCATGGTCGCTACCGATGACCCGGAAGTAGCTTTCAAGGATGTACAAGTTGCCCTGCTGGTAGGCGCACGCCCACGCAGCAAAGGCATGGAACGCAAAGACCTGCTCACCGCCAACGCCGAAATCTTCACCGTACAAGGCGCCGCCCTGAACAAAGTGGCCGACCGCAACGTAAAAGTACTGGTAGTCGGCAACCCGGCCAACACCAACGCCTACATCGCCATGAAGTCGGCACCGGATCTGAACCCGAACAACTTCACCGCCATGTTGCGCCTGGACCACAACCGCGCCCTGTCGCAACTGGCTGCCAAAACCGGCAAAGCCGTGGCCGACATCGAGAAGCTGGCCGTATGGGGCAACCACTCCCCAACCATGTACGCTGACTACCGCTACGCCACCATCAATGGCGAATCGGTAAAAGACATGATCAACGACCACGAATGGAACCGCGACGTGTTCCTGCCTACCGTAGGCAAACGTGGCGCAGCCATCATCGAAGCCCGTGGCCTGTCGTCTGCTGCTTCTGCGGCCAACGCTGCCATCGACCACATCCGCGATTGGGCCCTGGGCACCAACGGCAAGTGGGTTACCATGGGTATCCCGTCCGACGGTTCCTACGGCATTCCGAAAGACGTGATGTTCGGCTTCCCGGTAACCTGCGAAAACGGCCAGTACACCATCGTACAAGGCCTGGAAATCGACGAATTCAGCCGTAGCTGCATCAACGTTACCCTGAACGAGCTGGAAGAAGAACGCGCTGGCGTAGCCCACCTGCTGGGTTAATGAGCTAGCTGTTCAGCCCAAAGCGCACCGCAAGGTGCGCTTTTTGTCTTTACTGAAATACCCTGTCATCTTGTTTATATTGCTCTTTTTGGAGGTCGCAATACCATGATTGAAGCTGAAGTACTCAATCAAATTCAGGCTCAGATCGACGATCTGACTACCCGCAACACCGATATCCGGGGGTATCTTTGACTACGACGGTAAAAAAGACCGTCTGGAAGAAGTAAGCCGCCTCACCGAAGACCCCGATATCTGGAACGACCCCAAAAAGGCGCAAGAACTCGGCCGTGAACGCAAGCAGCTGGAAGACGTGGTATTGGTGATCGAAGGCATCGCCAACACCCTGGCCGACTGCGGCGAGCTGTTTGAAATGGGCAAGGCCGAAGAAGACGACGACACCATCCTGGCGGTAAAAGCCGACCTGGACAGCGTGGAAGAAAAGCTGGCCAAGCTGGAATTCCGCCGCATGTTCCACGACCCGATGGACCCGAACAACTGCTTCCTGGACATCCAGGCCGGCGCCGGCGGTACCGAAGCGCAAGACTGGGCAGGCATGCTGCTGCGCATGTACGTGCGCTACGCCGAACGCAAAGGCTTCAAGGTAGACATCCTGGAAGAATCCGAAGGCGAAGTGGCCGGCATCAGCAGCGCCACCATCAAGATCGAAGGCGAATACGCCTACGGCCTGCTGCGTACCGAAGTAGGCGTACACCGCCTGGTGCGCGTGTCGCCGTTCGACTCCAACGCGCGCCGCCACACCTCGTTCTGCTCCGTGTTTGTGTACCCGGAAGTAGACGACAGCTTCGAGATCACCATCAACCCGGCCGATGTGCGTACCGACACCTACCGCGCCAGCGGTGCCGGCGGCCAGCACATCAACAAAACCGACTCCGCCGTACGCCTGACCCACGGCCCGACCGGCATTGTGGTGCAGTGCCAGAACGACCGTTCGCAGCACCGCAACCGTGACGAAGCCTGGCAGATGCTGCGTGCCAAGCTGTACGAGCGCGAACTGAAACTGCGTAACGAAGCCAAGCAATCGCTGGAAGACAGCAAGACCGACGTAGGTTGGGGTCACCAGATCCGCTCCTACGTATTCGACCAGTCGCGCATCAAGGATCTGCGCACCAGCTACGAGGTAGGCAACATCAAAGCCGTCATGGACGGCGACCTCGACGGCTTTATCGAAGCCAGCCTGAAACAAGGCGTGTAAGCCATACCCAAGGTTGGCCGCAAGACTGCGGCCAACCTTTTACATTAACGGAGATCCCCCATGTCGGAACAAGAATCCAGCCTGCAGCAGCACGACGAAAACCACATCATGGCCGAGCGCCGTGAAAAACTGAAAGCCATCCGCGAAGCCGGTGTTGCCTTCCCCAACGACTTCAAGCGCGAACACCTCAGCGGCGACCTGCACGCCGCCTACAACGACAAAAGCAAAGAAGAGCTCGAGCCGCTGAACATCCAGGTAGCCGTAGCCGGCCGCATGATGCTCAAGCGCGTGATGGGTAAAGCCAGCTTCGCCACCCTGCAAGACGTTGCCGGCCAGATTCAGCTGTACATCAACGACCAGGGCGTCGGCGCCGACATCCACGCCGCCTTCAAACACTGGGACATGGGCGATATCCTGTCCGCCAAAGGCACCCTGTTCAAAACCAACAAAGGCGAGCTGTCGGTAAACGTCTCCGAGCTGCGCCTGCTGTCCAAATCGCTGCGCCCGCTGCCGGACAAGTTCCACGGCATGACCGACCAGGAACAAAAATACCGCCAGCGCTACGTTGACCTCATCATGAGCGAAGAGAGCCGCAGCACCTTCATCAAGCGCTCCAAAATCGTACAAACCGTGCGCGACGTGATGGTAAGCCAAGGCTACCTGGAAGTAGAAACCCCGATGATGCACCCCATCCCGGGCGGCGCCGCAGCCAAACCGTTTACCACCCACCACAACGCCCTGGACATGCCGCTGTACCTGCGCATCGCCCCCGAGTTGTACCTGAAACGCCTGGTGGTAGGCGGCCTGGAACGCGTGTTCGAAATCAACCGTAACTTCCGCAACGAGGGGATGAGCACACGCCACAACCCCGAGTTCACCATGATCGAATTCTACGAAGCCTACAGCGACTACCAGCGCATGATGGAGATGACCGAAAACATCATCCGCCAATGCGCCATCACCGCCACCGGCAACACCACCGTGACCTACGGCGGCAAAGAAGTCGACCTGGGCAAGCCGTTTGACCGCTTCACCATCGTGGGCGCCATCCAGCACTACAACCCGCAATACACCAACGAACAGCTGGCCGACGCCGAATGGGTCGCCGCCGAGATCAAGCGCCTAGGCGGCAAGCTGCCACCGGCACCTGGCCTGGGCAGCCTGCAGCTGGCGCTGTTTGAAGAATGTGCGGAAAGCCTGCTGTGGAACCCGACGTTCATCATCGACTACCCGGTGGAAGTGTCGCCGCTGGCACGCGGCTCCGACGCCGACGCCAACATCACCGAGCGCTTCGAGCTGTTCATTGTTGGCCGCGAACACGCCAACGGCTACTCCGAGCTGAACGACCCGGAAGACCAGGCCAACCGCTTCCTGTCCCAGGTAGCGCAGAAAGACGCCGGCGACGACGAAGCCATGCACTTTGACGCCGACTACATCCGCGCCATGGAATACGGCCTGCCCCCGACCGGCGGCTGCGGTATCGGCATCGACCGCCTGGTGATGCTGCTGACCGACGCCCCGTCCATCCGCGACGTCATCCTGTTCCCGCAGATGCGCCACGAAGCCTAAGCCTTACCGGACAAGGCCCGCGCCCAACCCCGCCTCGCCCCGCGCGACGCGGGGTTTTTCATGCCCAGATCTTCCTGCAGCAGGCTGCCTACTCGCAGCGAAAGTAGGGTGACAAAAGAATCACCGCTCTACTGACTCCTGCTACTCCCTCCCCTTGCTACCCGTGGTACTGACATCGCCGTGGTCCAGTAGCTCCTATAACGTGCGAATATCGTAGCCGGACTCAAGCAGATGGGTGACAAAGCTACTGACCTCCGCAGCCCCCATCTCGCACAGGTACCGATGAGGGTGAAAGCGCAAAAAGCGCCGTACCTAATTGACGTATTGCTGCTCGGTGCGCAGGCTGTCATGCCTGACTCGCAGCGTCTGGCGCAACACATCGAGCAAGCGTGGCGCGGCGGACCCATCTGGCTGCGTAGTTTTGGCATTGACGACTCCAATAGCTTGTAAAGCAAAGAGAAATACGCTTATCATGCCTAATGATACACAGAAAAAAATATACACCTGCGAAGGTATATATTTCACGTTAGGTATCTCTATGTTTGCTCTATTTATGTTTGGCCCACTCTCACTATTTGTCTTGCTGATTGGGATAGCTAGTATACAATTGTTTTTAAAAACTCAACGCCACGATTTAATAGATTTTTACTTCATTAGAACTACTGCGATTACAATAGCCATTGCTATTTTCATGCTCTATCAATTCGGATTAGATCAGCACAATAGAAGTGGTGATTATGCCAAAGTAAGCATATTATTTTTTGGCATCGTTGGTTGGCATCTACCATTTTTATTGGCTGGTATGTTTTATCACCTGTGGTTCAGTTCTTACCGTGCATTTTCCCTTGGGTGCACTATTGCTTCCATTTGGTGGGTATTTTATATATGGTCATTGACACATTGGAATTAGTCATACCAATACTTAACCCATCGTTCAACACGGACAGTCAGCAATGCCGGCGGCTTCGCCTATTTTCGGCCTTGCTGCCAGCCGATTAACTCAAAAATTAGCAAGTAGCCCGGATAAGGCGCAGCCGCAGCCGCGGAACAGCCAGACACCCAGGTTGGCCGCATCCTGTCAGATGACCAAGTGACAGCACCAAGACAATCAACCCAGGATGCGCCATTAGCTTATCTGGGCTAGGGCTGTTGGTTTCTTGGATGTGTGGTACTGAGGAGGACTGCGTATCGGTAAAAGCTGCCTGTCGACAGATGAGTGGGAAACGACCGGTTTACACAGAATTACGGACAGGCGCTGCCGTCACTTCGCCATCTGACAGGATACGACCAACCTTGGGTATCCGGTTGTTCCCCGGATGCGGCTACGCCTTATCCGGGCTACTTGCTGATTGATCGTGTAAAACAGGGCTTCAGTCAGTTTGTTTTTCCAGCAGATGGCGGAAGTTGAGCAGGGTGATCTCGTCCGGCACCGTATCGATATTGATCTGTGCGAAATGCCGCATGGAAGCGATTTCGTACAGACTCTCCTCCATGGATGGGTCGGACAGGGCATACCACTGCTGCAGATAATAGATGCGCAGCATGCTCGATAAGGGATAGGGGCGACTGCCATTGCCGGCCTTGGGGTAGAAGGGGGCGATGGCAGCTTCGAGCTTGTCCCACGGCATGACCTTGTCCATTTCGGCCAAGAAGATTTCTCGACGGGTCTGCTTCTTCTTTAAAGTCTGTTCGAGATCGGTGAAGCTCAGCTGCTTGCTCATCGCCAGTCCTCGGTGCGGTGGGATGATGAATTCTAACTGGAAGGTCGGGACTTGTTCAGACCTTCCCTAATGCCTGAATTAAGCCGCGCCGCGAAGCGGCGTCGGATTGAATGAATTGTTAGGCCGCAGCGCGACTCAAGAAATCAACGGCGTAGCTAATCCAAAGCACGACGAGCAATACAAGGCCTGACATGAATACTGGAAATCGATGCATCACTTTGTTGTAGGTGCATTGAATGAAGCTATGAAGGTAACGCAGACATACAAAGATCCAGGCGCCAACAATCAGCCAGTTAGGCGCGAACCCGGTAGCAATTGCGATTGCGCAAAGCGCATAAAAAAGTACTGGGGCTTCAAACAGATTCTTGTAGTTATCCGCGGCTTGTACATTTTCCAGACGCGCGGCGACCTGGATGGAGTTCGCGGTGGCTTGCGGATGAATTCGCTTTGAACGCATTTCGCGGATGCGGTTTTGAAGGAGTCGCAATGCAACCAGCAGCACTAAGAAAGTCATTGCTGCGCACGCTGCGACTAGGTGTTGTTGATTTGTCATTTCGATATAATCCTATGCGAGCTAACGTGAAATATACACCGTTGAAGAGGTATGCTTGGTTTATCTGTGTGTATAACTAGGCAAGATATACGCATTTCTTATTGTTTTACAAGCCATTGGAGTTACCAATGGAAAGTACACAGTCAGATGGGGCTGCCGCGCCACGCTTGCTCGATATATTGCGCCAGACGCTGTGAGTAAGGCATGACAGCCTGCGCACCGAGCAGCAAGTAGCCCGGATAAGGCACAGCCGCATCCGGGGAACAGCCAGATACCCAAAGTTGGCCGCACCCTGTTCAGATGACCAAGTGACAGCGCCAAGACAATCAACCCCGGATGCGCCGTTAGCTTATCCGGGCGACGGGCTGGGCAAATGAAATCACAGTGCAGCAAAACGTCGCTCAGGCGTATGCGATTGCAGTCCCCCCCCTCGCTCAAGCTGATCCGCTACTGCGTTTAGCTCGACCCTAAGGCCCCTCATTGATGAAACGTACTCTCACCTTTATCGTTGCCATAACCATCGCTACCAGCGTATGGGCGCAGCATGCGACAACATTCGTATTCGTGAAGATCACGGAGTCAATAATGCCCATTCAGCGCGGCGAGAAGTACGAGGATCCGCTAGACGAAGCCCTGAAAAAGGCAGGTCTCGGCGAGGTCACGGGAGCGGGGAGCATGCTGTCAAAAGAGAAGACCATTGAGTGGGTCGGCCTTGATGTAGAACTGACCGACCCAATAACAGGCATCCCGTTTCTTCGCAAGAAACTCACCGAACTGGGTGCACCAGCAGGGAGTGTGCTGGAGTACGAACTCAATGGAGAGACGCTTCAAGTGCCGGTGCGTGACTGAGGCGCCGAACATGCCCGTCAACGGGTCTTCCCGCATGCGCGCCTCCCCTCACGTCAGGCTTTAGACCGCATGGAACGTAACGTGCTCACCCTTTCCCTCGCCCGTGGGCTTCTTGGCGAAGTTCATCCGGTGCTTCGTGCGGCGTCCGCAGAGCTGGATGCGGCTAACCATGTGGTTCGCATCCGCTTCGAGTACGACGGAGAGCCGTCACGTGCCGCTCGGAAGAGCTGCTCGTGCGCAGCTACGGAGGTCATTGCAGATTTCGTGGCGCCGTGGGGCCTTGACGAGCAGCACGTGGTCCGGCCCCGGCCACAGCCAATCGCACCGTTGGCCCTGCTTGCCTACCAGCGGTGGGAACCCGAAAATGCAAGCTGACATTTTGCTCAAGGCCAATGTCCACTTGGCTTGCAGGCATCCTGCGCGGGTGGAGTACCAGCTGCTGTTCGTTCACACGTGGGTCCAACCCTTCTTCTTCCAGCGTGGTTGCAGCCAGAACACGGAAGCCGTGCGTTGTGGCCCTGTCCTGCCAGCCCATGCGGCCAACCTCGTGTAACCCCACGCCACCCGTCCGCTGCCAACCGCAGCGGCATCGCGTATGCTGTCAGCGTTCCTTTTTGGGTGCATACCGATGACGCAAGCGCTTCGCCTGGCCGCGCTGGCCCTGTGGCTGGCCAGCCTGCTGTGGCCGGCGGCTATTTCACCACACGGCGATATGCTGTTGGGTATCCAGCTACTGGCTAGCGGCACGCTGCTGCTGGCGGCGTGGCTGCCGGTTACTTTGCCGGGTTCGCCGTGGCTATGGCTGGGGGTGCTCAGTAACGGGCTGATGCTGGCCGAGCTGCGCCGCCAGCGGCAGCCACTGCGGCCAACTATCGGCCTGGGCGCGCTGCTGCTGTTGCTGGCGGTGGCGGTACATAACGTGATGTTGATACGGCCGCTGGTGGCGCTGCTGCCCAGCCTGCGGCTGCACGGCGCGTATTACTTGTGGGCGGCGAGCTTTGTGTTGCTGGCGCTGGCGGCGGTCAGCGAACACCCGGCGCTGGCGCGTGGCGTATTGCTGCGCAGCCTGTTGCTGCTGGGTATTGCGCTGTTGACGGGCTTTACCGGCGTGGCGGCTATCGTGCTGTTGCACTGAAAAGGACTGCATAGCGGCCGCTGCCAGGCCCGCCGTCCGGCCCGCCGTCCGGCCCGCAAGGTTGGCGCAGAGTGGGCATGATGGGCGTTTCCACGCTGCGGTGCGCTCAGACACGCCCAGCAGGCTTGGCTAGCCGATCAGCAGCAGGTTTGATGGCAACGCTGCCAGCCGCCCCCCGGTACGCGCATGAAAAAACCCCGGCCAGTAGACCGGGGTTTTGCTTTGCCTGTTGGCAAGCAACCAAACGCTTAGCTGTGCAGCTGGGCCAGCTGTTTGGCGATGATGTCGTGGTTCAGCCACAGCACCGGGCCGGCAGGGTTGGCCGCTTCGCCGAACATCAGCGGGCCGGTGCCTTCCAGCACCAGGGCGCTGAGGTGGTCGGTAACCAGTGCGCTACGCTCTTTGTGCTTGCTGGTGATGTCGTCGGAGGTGCCGATCATCACGTCGGCCAGCGCCGGGGAGTTGTCCATGGGCCAGGCGGCAAAGTCGCGGAAGGCCAGCATGGTGGCGTCGGTGTTGTAGCTTTCGATCTGCGCCAGCAGGTCTTCAATGCTGTAGCCGTCTTGCAGCAGCGCGTGGCAGGCGGCCCATTGCGCTTCGGTCCAGGCGCCCGGGGCTTCCTGGCGCAGGGCTTTGAGCAGCGGGAACAGCGACAGCTCCACGCCCACAAAGATGTCGGACGAGTTGGTGCGGATTTCCGGGCAGTTGAACACGGTGGCTTTGACACCCTGCTCCCACGCGGTGCGGGCGTGGTCTTCCAGGCGTTTTTTGGCGCCGCCCTGGGTGTAGTTGGTGTAGGTCTGCCACTGGTACTGGCCGTCGATCAGGATCTCGGTGCCGTGGTAGCCGTAGGCGGTGTAGCGTGCCTGGCCGCCGGTGGCTTCCAGGCGCTGGCGCAGCGCGGCGCTGCCGTCGATCAGGTACTGGAAGGTGTTGGCGGTGACTTCGTCGAAGTTCATCAGGATCAGCTTGCCCAGGTCGCTATCCAGCAGCGCACGCGACGACATGAAGCGGTCGCCACGGCCTTTGTAGATGCGGTTGGCAATGGCCAGGAACACTTTCACCTTGGGGATGCCGCCGGCCATGGTGTGGGCAAAGAACACATTGCTGCCGTCGGCTACCAGCGGCTCCAGCTGGGCCATGACTTCGGCTACGCTGTTTTTGAAGCGGGCCACGCCGGCTTCGCGGCAGCGTTCGATCTGCGCCCAGTCCAGCTTTTCGTCCTGCCAGTTTTTCAGGGTCAGTACCGACAGCAGCTCGGTGGGGGTGGGTTCGCCGGCCGGGGCGTCCAGGTCGAAACCGGCCATCAGCGGCACGTTGATCACCTTGCCGCCGATGCGGGCTTCGGCTTCGGCCAGCTCTTCGGCATTCAGCGGGCGCAGGCTGTTATCGGCTTCGCGTCGGCCCACGGTCAGGCCGATGATGGTCATGCCGGCGGCGCGGGCTTCGTTGATCAGGCCGTTGGCGTAGCCACGGCCGAACAGCTCGCCAAACAGCACGAATACGTCGCCCTGGCGGAAAAGTTTGCCTTGCGGGAGGTCGCGAAGAGAAGTCGGTGCGTTCACTGAACAGGTCTCGAATTAGGTTAATGGCTCGAATTCTAATTTGAACAGGGCAAGCTATCAAATTTGCCACTGTTTAGTTTGTGTAACCATGCGGCCAACCGGCGCCTGCCGGGCATGAAAAAACCCGGCCGCAGCCGGGTAGTTGGCCGCACGGCACATTATACCGGCGGGCGCAGGGTTTCTTGCCGCAGCAGGGGCTCTACCAGCTCGGCGGCCATGGGTTTGGCCAGCAGGTAGCCTTGCACCTGGTCGCAGCCGTGTTCTTCCAGGAACGACCATTGCTCGATGGTTTCCACGCCTTCGGCCACCACTTGCATGTTCAGGTTCTTGGCCATGTTGATGATGGCACGGGTAATGGCGGTGTCGTCCTGGTCGTCCGGGATATCGCGCACGAAGGAGCGGTCGATCTTGAGCTTGTCGGCCTTGAAGCGCTTGAGGTAGGCCAGGCTGGAGTAGCCGGTGCCGAAGTCGTCAATGGACATGCGGATGCCCATGGACTGGATGGCGCGGATGGTCTGGATGGTGGCGTCCATGTCGTCCATGATCACGCTTTCGGTCACTTCTACGTCCAGGCAGCTACCCGGCAGCTGGTAGGCGGCCAGCGCGTTGCTCAGCACCTGCACCAGGTCCTGGTGGCGGAACTGCAGCGCCGACAGGTTGACGCCCACGGTCACCAGCGGTAGGCCGGCAGCGTGCCAGGCGGCAATCTGGCGGCAGGCTTCGCGAATGACCCAGTTGCCGATCTGCACGATAAAGCCGCGCTCTTCGGCCACGTCGATGAAGTGCATCGGCCCCAGCAAGCCCAGCGACGGGTGGTTCCAGCGGATAAGCGCTTCGGCGCCGATGATCTTGCCGCTGGCAATGTCTACCTGTGGCTGATAGTGCAGGATGAATTCGTTGTGCTCTACCGCGTAGCGCAGCTGGCTTTCGATGGCCAGAATCTCGCGGGCGCGGGCGTTCAGGTCGGCGGTGTAGAACTTGTAGTTGTTACGCCCGCTGGATTTGGCGTGGTACATGGCCGCATCGGCGTTGCGGACCAGGGTGTCGAAGTCGCGGCCGTCTTCCGGGAAGATACTGATACCGATACTGCCGCTAATGGACAGGGTGTGGTTGTACACCTCCAGCGGGATGCCGAATTCGGTGAGGATGCGCTCGGCCACGTGGGCGGCCACGGCGGCATCGCTGATCAGCGGCAGCAGCACAATGAATTCGTCGCCGCCCTGGCGCGCCACCACCTCGCCGGTGCCCAGCACCTTGCGGATGCGCTCGGATGCCATCTTGAGCAGGATGTCGCCGGCGGCGTGGCCCAGCGATTCGTTAACGGTTTTGAAACGGTCCAGATCCAGCAGCAGGATGGCCAGCTTGCCGTTGTCGCGCACGGCGTTCTGGATGGCCAGCAGCGCACGGTCTTGCAGGTGGCCACGGTTGGGCAGGCCGGTCAGCACGTCGAAGTGGGCCAGGAACTGGATGCGCTCGTCGGCGGCTTTGCGCTCGGACTGGTCGCTGAAAATGGCCACGTAGTGGGTCACTTCGCCGGTAGGGCTTTTCACCACGTTGATGGCCAGCCATTCCGGGTACACCTCGCCATTTTTGCGGCGGTTCCATACCTCGCCCTGCCAGAAGCCCTCTTCGCGCAGCTCTTTCCACATGGCTTCGTAGAACTCGCTGCTGTGGCGGCCAGAGGTCAGCACGGTGGGGCGCTGGCCCAGTACTTCGTCCTGGCTGAAGCCGGTGATTTCGGTAAAGGCGCGGTTGACGGAGCGGATCAGCACGTCGGCGTCGGTAATCATGATGCCTTCGGCGGTGTTCTCGAACACCTTGGCGGCCAGCTGCATGCGCTCTTCGGCGGCGCGGCGTTCGGAGATGTCGCGCACCATGCGCCACACGGCGGTGATGCGGCCGGCGGCGTCGCGCATGGCCACGGTCTTGACGCTGACCGGGATAGGGTTGCCGACGCGGTTGATGTACTGCACTTCGAATTCGTCGCAGAAGCCGAAGCGCATCACCTTGTGGTCCAGGTTGTAGCGCTCTTGTGGCTCGCTTTCGCGGTCCAGCAGGCCCCAGAAGTTTTGCAGCTTGAGCTGGTCCAGGCTGTAGCCCAGCAGGCTGAGGAAGGCCGGGTTGGCGTCGATGATCTGGCCTTCCAGCGAGCTGATCACGATGCCGTCCAGGTTGGACCAGAACAGCTCGCGGTATTTGTTTTCCGAGCGGCGCAGCGCGTCTTCTACCTCGCGGCGGCGTTCGATATCGGCTTCCAGCGCCAGGGTTTTGGACTTGAGCTCGTCGATCAGGCGTTTCAGCTCGGCGCGCATCCACTCCAGGTGCTTGCCCACGGTGCCGATTTCGTCCTGGCGGCCCCAGTGAAACGGCTCGTCCAGCTTGAGTGCGGCCAACTGTGTGGCCTGCTCGGACAACTGGCGGATGGGGCGCAGAAAGCGCGAGTGCAGAATGGTCATGATCAGCAGCACGGACAGCAGCAGCTGCGCGACCACGATCATCAACAGGTTTTTCAGCTGGTTACGCTGGTCGATCGCCAGGTGCTCGGTATCAAATTCTATGCTGACCTGGCCGATGGCCTCGCCGCGGTACACCACGTCTTTCTGCACAAAGGCTACGCTGCCAATGCGGCGCTCGCTGCGCAGGGTAGACAGAAAGACGGTGTTGGACTGGGTGTCGGACACGCGGATGGAAATCACGCGGGTGTCGTCCATCACCGAGGAAACCAATGGTGCGCCAGCTTGTCTGCTCAGGTTCCACAGCGGCTCCTGCATGCCCAGCGCCACGATGTCCAGCAGGCGCTTCTGGTCCACTGCCAGCTGGTTTTCCATGCGCTCGCGCTGCAGGTTGTAGCTGAGCACGGTGATGATGACCGCCGGAATCAGCAAACCCAACACAAGCGCCATCAGGAAAACTTGCCGCAAAGACAAACGAGAACCGATAAGGTAGCTATCGAAGTTGTCTGGCTTCTGGTTCATGGAGTCGTTTACCCTCAGGGCACTTTGCCGCTGGTTTCATCAGTTATCTGCACAGAATAAGCGCCCTTGCCGTGGTGTGCAAAGACGCTGTGTGCATAGTATACACAGGGATGGCCGGTTGCCGAATGCCGAACAGCCCGCCTACAATCCTTGGCTAACTTTATAAAAGGCAGATATCACATGGAAAACAATCGCTTCGACCAATTGCTCTGTGCCCGCTGGATCATTACGGTGGAGCAAGATGGTGTGGTGCTGGAAAACCACGCTGTGGGTATCAAGGATGGCCGCATTGCCGCCATCCTGTCGCCAGAGCAGATCGCAGCAGCCGACGCCACCGAACGGGTGATGCTGGATAACCATGTGTTGATGCCGGGCCTGGTGAACCTGCACGGCCACAGCGCCATGACGCTGCTGCGCGGCATGGCCGACGACAAAGCGCTGATGGACTGGCTGCAAAACCACATCTGGCCGGCCGAAGGCAAACACGTTAGCGAGCAGTTCGTGTTCGACGGCGCGCTGCTGGCCATGGGCGAGATGTTCCGCAGCGGCACCACCACCATCAACGACATGTACTTCTTCCACGACGCCATGGCGCGCGCGGGCCTGCAAGCCGGCATGCGTACCTTTGTGGGCTGCTCGATTCTGGAATTCCCCACCGCCTACGGCCAGAACGCCGACGACTACATTGCCAAGGGCCTGGCCGATGCGGCCAACTACCAGGGCAACGAGCTGATTACCTTCACGCTGGCCCCGCATGCACCGTACACCGTGTCCGACGATACCTTCCGCAAGGTGGTGGCGCTGGCCGACGAGCACGACATGCTGATCCACTGCCACATCCACGAAACCCAGGACGAGGTAAACGGCGGCGTAGCCGAGCACGGCGTGCGCCCGCTGGCGCGCCTGGACAAGCTGGGCATGCTGAGCCCGCGCCTGATTGCCGCACACATGGTGCACCTGAATGATGAAGAGATCGCCCTGTGTGCCGAGCGTGGTGTGGCGATTGCCCACAACCCTACCAGCAATATGAAGCTGGCCTCCGGCATTGCCCCGGTACAAAAGCTGCTGGATGCCGGCGTAACGGTAGGTATCGGCACCGACGGCGCCGCCTCCAACAACAAGCTGGACATGCTGAGCGAAACCCGCATGGGCGCGCTGCTGGCCAAGGTCGGCACGCTGAACCCGGTAGCCGTACCGGCCGCCACCGCCATCCGCATGGCTACCCAGCAGGGTGCCAACGCGCTGCACATTGGCGACAAGGTCGGCAGCGTGACCGTTGGCAAGCTGGCCGACCTGATTGCCGTAGACCTGGCGCAGATCGAAACCAGCCCAAGCTTTGACCCGATTTCCCACATTGTGTACGCCGCCGGCCGCGAGCAGGTGAGCCACGTCTGGGTAAACGGCCGCAAGGTACTGAGCGAGCGCACGCTGACCACCCTGGACGAAGCCGACCTGAAAGCCCGTGCCGACGCCTGGCGCGTACGTATTCTGGCCAAATAAGCAGGACACGAAATGAGCAATGTAGACGAACTGGAGCTGGATAAATTCAGCCAGATAGCCCACAAGTGGTGGGACATGGACAGCGAGTTCAAACCGCTGCACGAGATCAACCCGCTGCGTCTGGACTTTATCGACAGCCACGCCGGCCTGGCCGGTAAAACCGTGCTGGACGTAGGCTGCGGCGGCGGCATTCTGGCCGAGAGCATGGCAGCACGCGGCGCCAGCGTCACCGGCATCGACCTGGCGAAAAAGTCGCTGAAAGTGGCCCAGCTGCACGGCCTGGAAAGCGGCGTGAGCGTAAGCTACCGCTGCGTGCCGGTAGAAGAGCTGGCCGCAGAAGCACCCGCCAGCTTTGACGTGGTCACCTGCATGGAAATGCTGGAACACGTGCCGGACCCGCAAAGCGTGGTACGCGCCTGCGCGCAGCTGGTAAAGCCGGGCGGCTGGGTGTTTTTCTCTACCCTGAACCGCAATGCCAAGTCCTACCTGCTGGCGGTGCTGGCGGCGGAATACGTGCTGAACATGCTGCCCAAGGGCACGCACGAGTACGGCCGCTTCCTCAAGCCGTCCGAGCTGTCGCGCATGGCGCGTAACGCGGGCTTGGGCATCGAGACGCTGTCCGGCATGAGCTACAACCCGCTCACCCGCATTTACAGCCTGGGCAGCGACACCGATGTGAACTACCTGATCGCCACCCGCCGTCTAGCCTAACAAGGCAATACGGCCAACCCTGCGGCCAACCTTGCCCTGCACTGGCAGCGGCAGGTTGGCCGCAAGTCTGTGACGGAACCTGCATGCTGACCTCGCCCCCTCTCCCACCCAAGGCCATACAGTGGCTGGCCGCGCTGGGCCTGAGCGATCGCGCCACCCTGCTGGCGTGTGGCAGCGTGCGCGCCTACCTGCTGCTGAAAGCCAGCGGCCATACGGTTACCGACAAGCTGCTGTTTGCGCTGGAAGCCACCGCACGCGGCGTGCACTGGTCTGCGCTGACCGATAACGACCGCCAGGCGCTGCGCCAAGCCGCCGCAGCCCACGCGCCGGTGCGGCCGTTACCACCCGCGAACGAACTGCAGCAGCATATGCAGGCAGCCCTGGCACTGGCCCGGCAAGCCGCCAGCGCAGGCGAAGTACCCGTCGGGGCAGTGGTAGTAAAAGAGGGGCAGATTATCGGCCAGGGCTATAACCAGCCCATCAGCCGCCACGACCCCTCGGCGCACGCCGAAATGGTGGCGCTGCGCCAGGCCGCGCAGGCGCTGGGCAATTACCGCCTGGCCGGCTGCACGCTGTACGTTACGCTGGAACCCTGCGCCATGTGCAGCGGTGCCATACTGCATAGTCGGCTGGACCAGGTGATCTACGGTGCCCGCGAAGCACGTACCGGCGCAGCCGGCAGCGTGATAGACCTGTTTGCCCTGCGCCAGCTCAATAGCCACACCGCCATCGATGGCGGTATCGCCGCGCAGGAAAGCGCAGACCTGCTGGCCAGCTTTTTTGCCAATCGTCGCCCGGGAGGCACACCATGAAACCCCTGCTGGCCACCCTGTTACTGGCCCTGCCCTGCTGGGCCACCGCCAGCGAGTACCAGCTGGTAGAGCAGCTGCAAAACCAGCCGCTGCAGCCGGTACAGCTCAAACCGAACCCGCGCACCCCCGGTGCACCGTGGATCGAGGTAGGCGTACAAAGCCAGCGCCTGGCGCTATACGACGAGCGCGGCATGCCGGTGCGGCAGTTTGTGATCTCTACTGCCAGCAAAGGCGTGGGCGAGCGGGTAAACAGCTACCAGACCCCACGCGGCTGGCACAAGGTATGCGAGCGCATTGGCGATGGCATCGCGCGTGACACCATTATTTACCGCCGCCAGATCACCCCCTGGCTGTACACGCCGCAGCTCCATGCCGAGTACCCCAACAAAGACTGGATACTGACGCGCATCCTGTGGCTGTGCGGCCAGGAGCCCGGCCTGAACCAGGGCGGCGACGTGGACAGCTACGACCGCGCCATTTACCTCCATGGTGCCGGTGGCCACGTGGCCTTTGGCACCCCTACCTCGCGCGGCTGCGTGCGCATGAGCGGCGACGACATCATCGACCTGTACGACATCACCCCCAACGGCATCGACGTACTCATCAACGAAACCCTGTAACCATGCTGAACCTCACCACACCCGCCCTGCTGTTTCCCGCCATTTCCCTGCTGCTGCTGGCCTATACCAACCGCTACCTGGCGCTGGCCGGCATCATTCGCGGCCTGTACGACGACTACCAGCAACAGCCCAGCGACAAGCTGGTGCAGCAAATCGGCAACCTGCGCCGCCGCATCGCGCTGATCAAGGGCATGCAGAGCCTGGGGGTGGGCAGCCTGTTTTTGTGCGTGGTGGCCATGTTCATGATCTACACAGGTTGGCCGCAGTCGGCGCAGTACATCTTTGGTGTCAGCCTGCTGCTGCTGATCGTGTCGCTGGGCATGTCGCTGCTGGAGCTACGCATGTCTACCGACGCGCTGAACATCCTGCTATCCGACCTGGTCGCCGCCGAACGCGAGCGGCAGCGCTAGCGCTGGACAAGCCATCCAGCGCCAGGTGCGGGCAAAAAAAATGCCTCCCCCGCAATGGGAGAGGCAAACACCCGTGTCGTACCTGCAAGGTTCCCAAAGGAACACGCAATAGCATTCACTATCACTCTTGAAGCAGCTGTCCAAACAAAAACCTTGCGAGCCACATTGTGGTGTTAGCCCCTGAATCTCCTCGCGCGGCCTTGCTTAAACAAGCGTTTGAATAGTACGGGTTTTCCCTGACACATCACAAGTACTGTTGCAGATTTTGGCTGCGTAATGATGGCTTTACACAACACTTGCCATCGCGGCTGCCGAAACATACAGGCGGCGGCTACATAGCCCGGCCTGCCCCTGCAGTGCTAGAATCTGTCGAAAGTCCGATTGCCGGACAATATAAAACAACGATAAGTCCCCACCAGGAGGCCGACTTGAGCTTCAAGGCTAACGATTCACTCACCGAACAGATTGCGCAGTACCTGGGCAACAAGATCGTCTCTGGCGACATCGCCCCCGGTGCCCGCGTGCAGGAGCTGCGTATTGCGGCCGAGCTGGATGTCAGCCGCGGCTCCGTACGCGAAGCACTGCTGATCCTGCAGCGCCGCCATCTGGTGGATATCTACCCGCGCCGCGGTGCGATTGTGTCCAGCATCAACCGCGACGATGTGCGCGAGCTGTTCGAGCTATGGTTCTTGCTGCTGGAGCAAGTGGCCGTGCAGCTATCGCAGCACTGGCAAAACGACGACCTGGCAGGTTTCATCGAAATCATGACCGAGCTGGGCGAACAGCACCGCAAGGGCGATACCGAGGCGTTTTATCACACCGGCGTCAGCTTCCTTAGCCTGCTGTACCAGCACGCAGGCAACCGCTACACCCAGCAAATGCTGTTCGACCTGCTACCGCAGGCACAGCGCAGCCTGTACGCCATCCTGCGTGCTGGCAAAGGCCAGCTGGACCGCACCCATGCGTTTCTGGACAGCCTGCTCAAAGCCATCATCGCCCGCGACCAGGCCGCCATCCGCCAGATGGTGCCCGAGTTCGGCAGCGCCTACAGCCTGCTGGCACAGGCATCGGCCGAGGCACTCGCCCAGTAAGCCTGTGGCTTGGGCAGCATGAAAAAGGGAGGCCGCAGCCTCCTTTTTTTCTTGGCACTTCGCGCCAGGCTACAGCGCTGGCGGGGCCAGCCGCTGGTAATCGGCAAAGCGGTACGACAGCCCCCCGGCACCGGTCTGGGGTTCATGCAGGGTAACGGCCCACTCGCTAGGCACCCAGGCGGGAAAGCAGGCGTCCCCTGCCACATCCAGCTCGATATGGGTCAGCGCCATGGCATGCGCCAGCGGTAGCGCCTGCGCGTACAGATTGGCACCGCCAATAATGCACACCTCGGGCGCGTCACCGGCCAGCGCCAGCGCGTCCGGCAGCGAGTGCGCTACCGTGACGCCATCGTGCTGCCAGTCTGCCTGGCGGCTGACCACAATATTGAGCCGGCCCGGCAAGGGGCGGCCAATCGAGTCAAATGTCTTGCGCCCCATGATCACCGGCTTGCCCAGCGTCACGGCCTTGAAGTGCTTCAGGTCTTCCGGCAGGTGCCATGGCAAGGTGTTATCGACACCTATTACATTGCCACGCGCCATGGCCGCTACCAGGGTAATGCGCGGGCTCATACTGCCACCTCGGCTTTGATATGCGGGTGCGGGTCGTAGCCTTCCAGCGTGAAGTCCTCGAACTTGAAAGCAAACAGGTCGGTTACCGCCGGGTTGATGCGCATCACCGGCAGTGGGCGCGGCTCGCGCGTGAGCTGCAGGCGGGTCTGTTCCAGGTGGTTGCTGTACAGGTGGGCGTCACCCAGGGTGTGGATGAACTCGCCTGGCTGCAGGCCGCATACCTGGGCCACCATCAGGGTCAGCAAGGCATAGCTGGCAATATTGAACGGTACACCCAGGAAAATATCGGCCGAACGCTGGTACAGCTGGCACGACAGCTTGCCGTCGGCCACGTAGAACTGGAACAGGCTGTGGCAAGGCGGCAGCGCCATCTCGTCTACCAGCGCCGGGTTCCATGCCGAGACCATCAGCCGGCGCGAGTCCGGGGTGCGGCGGATCATGTCCAGCAGCTTGGCGATCTGGTCGATATGGCGGCCATCGGGGGCGGGCCAGCTACGCCACTGGTAGCCGTATACCGGGCCGAGGTCGCCGTTTTCGTCTGCCCACTCGTCCCAGATGCGCACGCCGTTTTCCTGCAGGTAGCGAATATTGGTATCGCCGGACAAAAACCACAGCAGCTCGTGAATGATGGAGCGCAGGTGGCATTTTTTGGTGGTCACCAGCGGAAAGCCGTCGGCCAGGTCAAAGCGCATCTGGTAGCCGAAGACCGAGCGGGTGCCGGTGCCAGTGCGGTCGGACTTGTCTGTGCCGTTTTCCAGCACGTGGCGCATCAGGTCGAGATACTGTTTCATGGAGCTGCCGGGTAATAAGTTAATCGCGCCATTTTACCACCCAGCTGCGGCGATGCGGCCAACCTTTGCGCCAAGTCGCAGCGCTGCGCACGGCAATCCGCTAACATGCCCGCTTGATCCACTCACCCGATACGCCGCTGCACCATGGCCGATAGCGATCAGGAAGACAAAACAGAAGCCC
Source organism: Vogesella mureinivorans (assembly GCF_007644035.1). Lineage (GTDB taxonomy): Bacteria > Pseudomonadota > Gammaproteobacteria > Burkholderiales > Chromobacteriaceae > Vogesella > Vogesella mureinivorans. The sequence continues at coordinate 36,122 of NZ_VMTV02000003.1, forward strand.
CCTCGGGGCGACGGATAGACCAGGCACGCGAAGAGGGTAACGTCCCCCGTTCGCGCGAGCTGTCTACCTTCGCCGTTACCGCCACCGGGCTAGCCCTGCTGATGGCCACGGGCGAAGGCATATACCAGTACCTGCTGAAAGTAATGCACGACTGGCTAAGCTTTGACGCGGCACGCGCCAAGAGCACCGACATTATCCTGGAGCAGTTTCGCGCCAGCCTGGTAGACGCGCTGCAGGCCATGGCGCCCCTGCTGGGCGGCCTGTTCCTGGTGGCGGCGCTGACGCCCTTGCTGATTGGCGGCTGGAACTTCTCCACCAAGGCCATCATGCCCAATTTTGGCAAGCTGAACCCGTTCAGCGGCATCGCCCGGCTGTTTTCGGTACAGGCCGCCAGCGAGGGCTTGAAAGCACTATTGAAAAGCCTGCTGATTGGCGGCGTAGCCACCTGGGTAATCTGGGGCGAGCGCGGCGACCTGATCGGCCTGGTCAGCATGCCGCTGGACCGCGCACAGATTCACCTTATCGGCCTGATGGAACATACCTTCCTGATTGTGGTCGGTGCCATGATGGTGCTGGTGCTGCTGGATGTGCCGTTCCAGCTGTGGCACTACACCAAGAACCTGCGCATGACCAAAGAAGAGGTCAAGCAGGAATATAAAGAGCAAGAAGGCTCGCCCGAAGTAAAAGGCCGTATCCGCCAGCTGCAACGCGAAGCAGCCCGGCGGCGAATGATGCAGGAAATCCCCAATGCCAATGTGATCATTACCAACCCCACGCACTACGCGGTGGCGATTCACTACGAAGACGGCATGGCCGCGCCCAAGCTGATTGCCAAGGGCTCGTTGAAGATGGCCGAAAAGATCATCGAAAAGGGGCGCGAACACAAAGTACTGGTAGTGCGGGCGCCGCCTTTTGCCCGCGCTTTGTATTTCAATGTCGAGCTGGGTGAAGATGTGCCCAGCAAACTCTATACCGCCGCGGCACAGGTGCTGGCATATGTGCACCAGCTCAAGCACTATGAACAACAAGGCGGTATTTCACCGGTTTTCCCCGAGAAACTGGAAGTACCGCCCGAGCTTGACCCTGAAACCAAACACACTCAACATACTGCGCCCACCTGAAACTATTGATAAGGCATGGATAAGTTGCTGGAATTCCTGAAAAAGATCGACATCAACACCCTGGCCGGCCCGGTGCTCATCATCCTGGTGCTGTCCATGATGGTGCTGCCGCTGCCGCCGCTGCTGCTGGACATCTTTTTTACGTTCAACATTGCGATCTCCATCATTGTGCTGATGGTGGGCGTCAACACGCGTGAACCGCTGGAATTTTCCTCGTTTCCTACCGTACTGCTGATTACCACGCTGCTGCGGCTGTCCTTGAACGTGGCCAGTAGCCGTATCATCCTGCTGGAAGGCCACAACGGTACGGACGCCGCCGGCGCCGTGATCGAATCGTTTGCCCACTTCCTGATTGGCGACAACATCACCATCGGTATCGTGGTGTTCATCATCCTGACCATCATCAACTTTGTGGTGATCACCAAAGGTGCCGGCCGTATTGCCGAGGTATCGGCACGCTTTGCGCTGGACGCCATGCCCGGCAAGCAGATGGCCATCGATGCCGACCTGAACGCCGGCCTGATCGGCGAAGAAGAAGCCCGCACCCGCCGCGCCAAGATTGCCGAAGAAGCCAACTTCTTCGGCTCCATGGATGGTGCCTCCAAGTTTGTGCGTGGCGATGCCATGGCGGGCATCCTGATCATGGTGATCAACATTGTGGGTGGCCTGATCATCGGTATCCTGCAGCACGACATGGCCGTGGGCGACGCGGCAGAAACCTACACCCTGCTGACCATCGGTGACGGCCTGGTAGCCCAGATCCCCGCCCTGATCATCTCTACCGCCGCCGGTATGGTGGTCGCGCGGGTCGGCACAGAAAAAGGCCTGTCCGAACAACTGGTCAGCCAGCTGTTTGCCAACCCGACCGTGCTCTACCTGACCGCCGCCGTCATCGGCCTGCTGGGCATGATCCCCAGCATGCCGCACATGGCTTTCCTGCTGATTGCCGGCACCCTGGCAGGCACCGCCTGGTGGCTGGACAAGCTGGCAAGCGAAAAAGCCGCCGCGCCCGCCGCCAGCAGCGCCCCGCCACCGGCCATCATGGAACAACCGCTGGCTGAAGTGAGCTGGAAAGACGTACAAGCGGTGGACGCGCTGGGGTTGGAGGTAGGCTACCGCCTGATACCGCTGGTAGACCGCGACCAGGACGGCGAGCTGCTACGCCGCATTCGTGGCATCCGCAAAAAAATGGCACAAGAGCTGGGCTTTCTCGTGCCCGCCGTGCATATCCGCGACAACCTGGAAATCCGCCCCAATGCCTACCGCATCTTGCTCAAAGGCGTAGAAATCGGTACCGGCGAGGCCTACATCGGCCAGTTTCTGGCCATCAACCCCGGCCAGGTCAGCGGCGAGCTGCACGGCATGGCCACCACCGACCCGGCCTTTGGCCTGCCTGCCGTCTGGATAGAAGCCAGCCGCCGTGACGAAGCGCAGAACATGGGCTACACCGTGGTGGACGCCAGCACCGTGGTTGCCACGCATATCTCCAACTTGCTGCAATCGCACGCCGCCGAGCTGCTGGGCCGCGAAGAAGTACAAGCGCTGATCGACCATGTGGCCAAGGAAGCACCGAAGCTCATCGAAGACCTGGTGCCGAAAGTGGTACCCGTAGGCGTACTGCAAAAAGTCCTGCAACAGCTGCTGACCGATGGCATCAACCTGCGCGACTTCCGCACCATTATCGAAACGTTGGCCGACCACATCGCCATCACCCAGGATATCGACGAGCTGACCAGCGCTGTACGTACCGCGCTATCGCGTGCCATCGTGCAGCAGCTGTTCCCCGGCGAGCAGGAATTGCCGCTGATGACGCTGGAACCCTCACTGGAAGGTATCCTGCTACAAGCCGTCAACAGCAAGGCTGGTGGCGGGCTGGAGCCGGGCCTTGCAGAGAATCTATTGGCCAATGCCGCACAGCAAACAGAAAATGTTGAAAATCAGGGTTACAATCCAGTCTTGCTTACACCGCCGGGTTTGCGACCACTACTGGCACGCTTTCTGCGCAGGGCACTGCCACAACTGCGCGTGATTTCGCATAATGAGATTCCAGACAGCAAATCCATTCGTATAATTGCGGTGATTGGGGGGAGCAAAGGCTAATAGATGGTCGTCAGAAAGTTCTACGGCAAAACCACACGCGATGCACTGCGCCAGGTTCGGGAAGAGCTTGGCGCTGACGCGTTGATCCTGTCCAACCGTCCAACGTTGGGCGGCGGGGTAGAGATCATGGCCGTAGCCGACGCAGACGTGTCTGCGCTGGCCACCACCCTCACCCCGCCCTCGCAGCCCAAGCCGCCGCGTAATGTGCCGCAACAGCCGGCCCCGGTCAGCCCGGCACCGCAACAGCAAGCCAGCCCGGCGGTAAACCGCGCGCTGGCGCGCACCTATGCCATGCCGGTAGAGCCACTGGAGGAGCCGCCCGCCCCGCCACCGCCACCTCCGCCGCCAGAACCGCCGCGCAACCAGCCGCAGCCGTTTCTGGAGCACGTACAAGCCAGCTCGCGCCGTACCGCCCCGCCACCGCAAAGTGCCGCGCAGCCCGCCGCTGCGGCCAACCCGCGCCGCGCAGCGCCCGCGCAGGACGAGCCGGACCGCGAGCAAATGGCGCAAGAGCTCAAGCAGATCAGCGACGAAATCAAACAGCTGCGCAGCCTGCTGCAAAGCCAGCTGGCCGGTTTTGCCTGGTCCGACATGGAGCAGCGCACGCCCAACCGCACCGAGCTGTTCCGCCATCTGCTGACCGCCGGTTTCAGCTCGGCGCTGATCCGCCAGCTCACACAAAAGCTGCCGCCGCAGTACGACGGCGACGTGGCGCAAAAATGGGCGCGCTCGGCACTGATCCACAACCTCAAGTGCATGGACCCGCTGCACGACCCTATCGAGGCCGGCGGCATCTATGCCCTGGTCGGCCCCACCGGCGTGGGCAAAACCACCACGGTAGCCAAGTTGGCCGCCCGCGCCACCATGCGCTACGGTGCGCAAAGCGTGGCGCTGATTACCACCGACACCTACCGTATCGGCGCACAAGACCAGCTGCGCATCTACGGCAAGATTCTGGGTGTGCCGGTGTTTTCGGTACAGAACGAAGGCGACCTGCAGCTCACCCTGGCCGACCTGACGCCGCGCAAAGTAGTACTGATCGACACCGTGGGCATGGGCCAGCGCGATGCGCGGGTACAAACCCAGCTGGACATGTTCAACCAGGCCGGCCGCCCGGTACAACGCCTGCTGTTGCTGGCGGCCAATGCCGACGGCCACACGCTGGAAGACGTGGTACGCCACTACAAAGGCGATGGCCTGACCGGCGCCATCGTGTCCAAGATTGACGAAGCGCTCACCCTGGGCCCCAGCCTGGATGTGGTCATCCGCAACCGCCTGCGCCTGTTTTACGTGACCAACGGCCAACGTGTGCCGGAAGACATCCACGCGGCCCACGCCGAGCTACTGATAGACCGCGCGCTGCGTGCCGCACAGAACAATTCGCCCTTCAACCCCGCCGGGGACGAAATGGCCATCATGAACGCCGCACAATCCGGCTGGCTGGGGTAAGCATGAGCGATCAAGCCTCCAGCCTGCGTCTGCAGCGTGCCCAAGCCGACTACCCGCCCAGCTTTGCCTTTATCGGCGGCGAAGGCAGCGGCGTGAGCACCCTGGTGGGCGAGCTGGCCGCCAGCCTGGCCCTGCGCGGTGGCCGCCCGCTGCTGATAGAACACCAGCCGGGCCACCAGCAGGCACGCCGCCTGGGCCTGCCCGCCACCGGTACCTTTGCCAGCCTGGCCATTAGCCTGGGCGGCATCAACGAGCTGATGGTGGCCAACCGCTACGGGCTGAACCTGATCAACCTGGCCGCCAGCAGCGAAGAACGCACGCGCCTGTCGCCACGGCTATGGCGGCGGCTGGCACACGAGTTTGCCTCGGTAGAAGCCGACAGCAGCGTGCTGCTGATCGACTGCCCCAATATCGGCGACGACCCGGCCCCCGCCTGTATCGCCGATAATCTGGTGCTGGTACTGAGCCCCGATGCCGACAGCCTTACCCAGGGCTACGCCAGCCTGAAAAGGTTGGCCGCAGACTACGCGCGGCGCCGGTTCAATGTGCTGGTCAACCATGCACAAGACTTTGAAGAAGCCCAGGCCGTGTTCAACCGCCTCAACAGCGTGGCCGGTGACTACCTGTCGGTAGCGCTACGCTGGGTAGGCTTTGTCCCGGCCGACAGTACCGTGCGCAAAAGCCAGACCCTGCGCCGCCCCACCGTAGAAGCCTTTGCCGAATGCGAAGCCGCGCTGGCCTATAACCAGCTGGCCGACATGCTGCCGCGCTGGCACGCGCCCGACCAGAGCGCGCCACGCAGCAGCTATCTGGAGCACCTACTCATGACAACCAAATCGCTTGCAGACTTGACAGGGTCCTGACATGGCAGCTCACCACAAAATGCGGGCCTACGCCCAAGCGGCGGATACCCGCCCGGCCATACAGATCGAACAATACACCCCGCTGGTCAAAAAGCTGGCCAGCATGCTGGTAGCCCGCCTGCCCGCCAGCGTGGATATCAACGACCTGATCCAGGTAGGCGTGATCGGCCTGATGGAAGCGGCCAAACAGTTTGACCCGGCCCAGGGCGTGCAGTTTGAAACCTTTGCCAGCCAGCGCATCCGCGGCGCCATGCTGGACGAGCTGCGCCGCGAAGACTGGATGCCGCGCCAGACCCGCCGCAACAGCCGCCAGATCGAAGACGCCATCCACAAGCTGGAACAGCAGCTGGGCCGCTCGCCCATCGAAAGCGAAATCGCCGAGCACATGCAGCTGCCGCTGGACGAATACCAGGCCATGCTGGGCGAATGTCGCGGCATTGGCGTGGTGCACTTTGAAGACTTTCAGGACGACGAAGGCAACGCCACGCACAGCATCGACAATATTGCCGACGAACACGGCGTCGAGCCCTCGGCCGTACTCAGCGACGATGCCTTTCGCAACGCGCTGGTCGATGCCATCAAGCTGCTGCCAGAGCGCGACCAGCTGGTGATGAGCCTGTACTACGAGCAAGAGCTGAACCTGAAAGAAATCGGCGCCGTACTGGGCGTTTCCGAATCGCGCGTGTGCCAGCTGCACAGCCAGGCCATTACCCGCCTGCGCAGCCGCCTGCGCGAGTGGACCTGAACCTTAACGAAAGCCAAACTTGGACAAGATCAGTATTGTCGCTGTGCTGGGCGGGCTTACCGCCATCCTGGCTGGCCAGGCGCTGGAAGGCGGCCACCTGGGCTCCCTGCTGCAGCTCACGGCGTTTCTTATCGTGATTGGCGGCACCGCCAGTGCCGTCATGCTGCAAAGCACGCCCAAGCAGTTTGTCACCGGTATGCGCATGGCGCGCTGGGTATTCAGCCCGCCACCATTCGAATACGACAAGCAAATCCGCGAAATCGTGAACTGGAGCCAGACCAGCCGCCGCGGTGGCCTGCTGGCGCTGGAAAGCTTCGTCAACAGCCAGAAAGACCCGTTCATCAAGAAAGCCCTGCAAATGCTGGTGGACGGCGGCGAGCCGCAAAGCATTCGCGAGGTACTGGAAAGCGAAATCGACAGCCACGAGCACGGCCGCAAGCAGGCCGCCAAGATCTGGGAATCGGCCGGCGGCTACTCGCCCACCATGGGTATCCTGGGCGCGGTACTGGGCCTGATTCACGTGATGGAAAACCTGTCCGACCCCGCCAAGCTGGGCGGCGGCATTGCCGTGGCCTTTGTGGCGACCGTGTACGGCGTGGGGGCGGCCAACCTGCTGTTCCTGCCCATGGCCACCAAGCTCAAGCACTTGATCCGGCTGGAAAGCACCGGCAAAGAGCTGGTGATGGAAGGGGTCGTCGCCATTGCCAACGGTGAAAACCCGCGCCTGATCGAAGCCCGCCTGCGCAGCCTGGCCAGTATCAACGACTAAGCGCTGCGCCACCAAGCCATGCAAAACGCCACCTTTACGGTGGCGTTTGTCTTGTGACTGCCCGCCAGCTCAAGCCAGCTCGCGCAGCGCGGTGTTCTCCATGGGCTTTTTGATGAAGGCAGCCAGCAGCTTGTAGGTATCCACATCAAAGCGCGGCGTCCCCTGCGGGGCGGCCTGTTCGCTGCGGCGGCTGCCCAGGTAACACCAGCGTTCGAACAGGTGCTCTTCCCACTCGCCGCTTACCGGGTCGGTTTCGCGCACCGCAATCATGCCCGCGTAGGGCCAGCTCTTCAGCTTGACCTTCGCCAGCGCATGCAGCAGACGGGTATTGTGGTTGGCCGCGTCCTCCCGCCCGATGCACGCCCCCTTGCAGCGGCCGATCTGGTAGGCAAAGCAGGCGCCCTTGCGCGCCCCGCGCTTTTCCAGCTGCAGGCAGGTCTGGCACAGGCCATTGGCCTCGCACAGCTCGCCTAGCGCCTTCTTGGCCTCTTTCTGCGTGCGGAACAAGCCATAGATGGTATCCAGGCGGGCAAAGTCCACATCGCGCGCGTACACGATGCGCGGCAGCAAAAAGCCGTCCGCGCCCTCGGCCAGCTGCAAGGTACACAGCTCTTGCTCCAGCCGGCCACGCTGGTTGTGCAGCGGCTTTTTCTGCTTGATCAGCTGCAGCTCCAGCAGCAGCGCGCCAAACTCGCCGATGGTTTCCACCCACTCTACGTGGCGGATTTCCTGGCTGATGCGCATTTCCTTGTGCTGGCGATGGTCGCCGCTAAAGTGCGACAGCACGCGCGTGCGCAGGTTGACGCTTTTGCCCACGTAGAGCGGCAAGCGTTTTTCGTCGTAGAACAGATACACGCCCGGCACGTCGGGCAGGTTGTCCACCACCTCCGGGTCCAGCCCCGGCGGTACCGACGGCAGCGCCATCAGCTCGCGCGCGGCGTCTTCCACCACACTCTGGCCCAGGCTGGCCGTGCTCTGGCGCAGAAACTGGTACACCGCCTCGGCGTCGGCCAGCGCACGGTGGCGCTCGGCCAGCACAATGCCGTGGCGGGCGATGATGCTGTCCAGGTTGTGCTTGTAGTGTTGTGGATAAAGGCGGCGCGACAGCTTGACGGTACACAGCACATCGCTGCGAAAGCTCAGCCCTACCCGCTTGAACTCGTTCTTCAGAAAGCCGTAGTCAAAGCGCACGTTATGGGCAATGAACAGCCGGCCTTGCAGCTTTTCCAGCAGCGCCGGGGCGATATCGGCAAACGGCGGCGCGCTGGCCACCATGTCGTTGCTGATGCCGGTCATCTGTTCGATGAAGGCCGGAATGCTTTGCCCGGGGTTCACCAGAAAGTCAAAGCGCTCCACGTGCTCGCCATCCACCAGAATGACGCCCACCTCGGTGACACGGTCGCGGGTGATATGGCCACCGGTGGTTTCCAGATCCACGATGGCGCAGGGTTGCTCAAACAGCATGAAAATACTCAGGAAGATCAGGGGTCAAGCCCGTGCCACGCGCGGGACGGGCAGACTAACACAGCACCACGGCAGGTCAAGTACCCTGTAGCGCCTGCCACACGCGCCAGGCCACCCAGGCATCGTTGGCCGCATACAGCTGCTGCGCCTCGGATAGCGCGCTCAGCGACCAGTTGGACGTGGATTGTTTTTTGGATTTGCGAAAGTACTGGCCAAACAGCTGGGCTACCGCCTGCACAGCGCCAATGGTCAGGCGCTTGTCCTCGCACTGGAACAGGTTGCCCAGGTCCAGCAGGTTCAGGTCGGTGACGCCAAAGCGGTTTTTCAGGTGGGCGCGGTCCGAGCTCAGGTCAAAGCCGGCCAGCGTCAGGCCGGGGCGCGACAGCAGTGCGGCCAACGGTGCCGGCATCGGGCCTTCGCCCAGCGGAAACAGCCAGCCATGGTCGGCGCTAGCCAGCTGCACCAAGTGCGGCCCGGTAGGCTTCTGGCCCTTGTGAAAGGTTGGCCGCGACTCGGTATCAAAACCCAGTACGTCGTGCGCCTGCAGGGCGGCAACGGCGGCCAGCAAGCCGGCTTCGTCCTGCACCAGGGTAATCTGCGACAGCGGCAAACCGGCAAACGGCGGCAGCGCCTTGATCTCGTCTTTGGGGAGGTGGCGGGTAATTTTCATGGCCGTAACAGTACCAAAGCACAGCAGGCTTTGACCATGAAAACCACCACAAATCCGTAAAACAGGCCGGATGCCGCTTGGCGCACCGTGCGCGTTATGGGTGCCCCCAAAAACAAAAAGCCGCCCAACCGGGCGGCTTGCGGCCAACTGTTACACTCAGGCCGACAGCTCCAGCATCAGCTTGTTGATGCGTTTAACGAAGGCTGCCGGGTCTTCCAGCTTGCCGCCTTCGGCCAGCAGCGCCTGGTCGTACAGCACATTGGCCAGGTCTTCGCGGCGGCCGTCGTCAGACTCGGCGGCCAGGCGTTTTACCAGCACGTGCTCCGGGTTGATTTCCAGCGTGGGCTTGGCACCTTCCGGCACCGGCTGGCCGGCGGCTTTGAGCATGCGCTCCAGGTGGGCGCTCATGTCCTGCTCGCCTACCACCAGGCAGGCCGGGCTGTCGGTCAGGCGGGCGGTGGCGCGCACGTCTTTCACGCGCTGGCCCAGCGCTTTCTGTACCAGCTCCACCACCGGCTTGGCGGCTTCTTCCACTTGCTTCTGCGCTTCTTTGTCGGCGTCGTCTTCCAGCGCACCCAGGTCCAGCGCACCTTTGGCCACAGACTGCAGCTTCTTGCCGTCGAACTCGGTGAGCGAGCCGGTCACCCACTCGTCCACGCGGTCGGTCAGCAGCAGCACTTCCACGCCCTTCTTCTTGAACACTTCCAGATGCGGGCTATTGCGCGCAGCAGACAGGGTGTCGGCGGTGATGAAGTAGATCTTGTCCTGGCCTTCCTTCATGCGGGAGGCGTAGTCGGCCAGCGACACGGCAGGCACATCGCCTTCGCTGGCGGTAGACACAAAGCGCAGCAGCTTGGCGATGCGGTCTTTGTTGCCAAAGTCTTCGCCCACGCCTTCTTTCAGCACCTGGCCGAATTCTTTCCAGAAGTCGGCGTATTTCTCTGGCTGGTTGGCCGCCAGGTCGTCCAGCAGGCCCAGTACTTTCTTCACGCAGCCGGCGCGGATGGCGTCGATGTCTTTGGATTCCTGCAGGATTTCACGCGATACGTTCAGCGGCAGGTCGTTGCTGTCGATGACGCCACGTACAAAGCGCAGGTACTGCGGCATCAGCTTGTTGCTGTCTTCCATGATGAACACGCGGCGCACGTACAGTTTCACGCCTTGCTTGCGGTCGCGGTCCCACATGTCGAACGGCGCGCGCGACGGGATGTACAGCAGCTCGGTGTACTCCTGGCGGCCTTCTACGCGGGCGTGGCTCCAGGCCAGCGGGTCGGTAAAGTCGTGGGCAACGTGTTTGTAGAACTCTTTGTACTGCTCTTCGGTAATGTCGTTCTTGCTGCGGGCCCACAGCGCGGAGGCTTCGTTGACGGTTTCAAAGTCGTCGCTGACGATGACTTCGCCGTTTTCGCCGTAGCTGTTGCCCTTTTTCATCTCGATAGGAATCGAGATGTGGTCGGAGTAGGTGCGCACGATGCGCTTGAGCGACCAGTCGTTGAGGAAGTCTTCGTTGCCGTCTTTCAGGTACAGCACGATTTCGGTGCCGCGGCCGGCTTTGTCTACCTGCTCCAGGGTGAAGTCGCCTTCACCGGCCGATTCCCAGCGCACGCCTTCGCTGGCGGCAGCACCGGCACGGCGGGTGGTCAGTGTGACCTTGTCGGCCACGATAAAGGCGGAGTAGAAGCCCACGCCAAACTGGCCGATCAGGTTGGCGTCTTTTTTGGCGTCGCCGGACAGCTGCTCGAAAAAGGCTTTGGTGCCGGATTTGGCGATGGTGCCGATGTTGGCAATCACCTCGTCACGGCTCATGCCGATGCCGTTGTCGGCAATGGTGATGGTCTTGGCATCGCTATCCACACTGATGCGGATTTTCAGATCGGGGTCGCTCTCGAACAGGGCCGCATTATTCAGGCCCTCGAAACGCAGCTTGTCAGCGGCGTCGCTGGCGTTGGATACCAGCTCACGCAGGAAGATCTCCTTGTTGGAGTACAGGGAGTGGATCATCAGCTTCAAAAGCTGTTTGACTTCGGTCTGAAAACCCAGGGTTTCTTTCTGTGCGCTCATAGTGTCTGTCTGTGAGGTTAACAACGGTAGACACTAGATAGGGCTGCTCGCGGCAATTTCAATACCATGTTGGCCGCATTGCCATTGCAGCATTTTGGACACGCAGACAAGAACACTTGGTCTGGCTCGCCATATTCTGCATAAAAGCTATAAAAGCGTGGCGTAATATGAAATAGACACCCGATGAATGGAACGCTGCCATGCATAGCATCAAGGCAAGACTGCTGATCTGGATCCTGTTTGCCCTGCTACTGGTGCTGGGCGCAACCGGGCTGGCATCTTATCGCAGCACGCAGGCGCAGGAAGAGCAAGACTACCTGGCGCTGAAAGACGGCCTGAAGCAGCGCCTGGCCCTGTCGCTACCGCACGGGGTGTGGCAGCTGGATGACGAGTTCATCCGCCTGACACTGGATGCCGAGCTGGAATCTGCTGCCGTGGTAGGCATGCGGGTAGAAGGCGATGCCGGCCTGTACCTTGGCCGCCAGAACCTGCCCGATGGCCGCGTGGTAAACCTGAAAAAAGACGATCAGATCAAGAGTGACGAAACGCTGGTGCTCCCGGTGCTGTACCAGCAGCGTGACAACCTGGGCACCATCACCGTTTACCTGTCGCGGGCGCGCATCGACAACCGCCTGGAAAACGAAGTATTGCGCCAGGGCATGCAGGCGCTGCTGGTGGCCGTGAGCTTGTCCATCATCCTGGTACTGCTGCTGCGCAGCTATGTGTTCTCCCCCATCAAAGAACTGCACGCTGCCCTCCTGCGGGCATCGCAGCTGGAAAGCAATGAAAGCACCCAGCTGCCCGAGGCACGGTTTTCCGAGTTTTCCGAGCTGGCGCACGGGGTCAATGCCATCACCCAGAAAGTGAGTAACGAGCTGGTACGCCGCCGCAATGCCGAATCGTGCGCGCTGGAAGAAAAAGAGCGCGCCGAAGGCGCCTACCAGCAGCTGCTGGAAACCCAGGACACGCTGATCCGCACCGAAAAGCTGGCCTCGCTTGGCGGGCTGGTGGCCGGGGTGGCGCATGAAATCAACACCCCGGTGGGCATTAGCCTGACCGCCGCATCGCACCTGTCGCTATCGACGCAGCAAATCGTCAGCCAGTTTTCCAGCGGGCAGATCAAGAAAAGCGATCTGCAAGACTACCTGCACACGGCCGAAGAGTCGTCGGCGCTGATACTGAGCAATGCCGAACGTGCGGCCAACCTGATCCATAGCTTCAAACAGGTGGCAGTAGACCAGACCAGCGAGGCACGCCGTACGTTTGACCTGAACGAGTACCTGCACGAGGTCATTACCAGCCTGCGGCCCAAGCTGCGGCGCACGCATACCCAGGTGGAAATCGACTGCCCGGCAGGGCTGGAGATGGATAGCTACCCCGGTGCCCTGTCGCAAGTGGTAACAAACTTGGTGATGAATGCCCTGCTGCATGCCTATGATGAAGAACAGGAAGGCACCATCCTGATCAAGGCCGATGCACTATCGCGACAAAAATTACGGCTGGTCGTCAGTGACGATGGCAAGGGCATACCAAAAGAAAACCTGGAGCGCATCTTTGAACCGTTCTTCACCACCAAACGTGGCAATGGCGGTAGCGGGCTGGGTTTGCACATTGTTTTCAACATCGTCTTCAAGCGCCTGGGGGGCAATATCAATGTGGACAGCATGGTGGGTGAGGGGACCCGCTTTACATTGACCCTGCCCTGCGTGGCACCAGAACAACAAGCGTAAGGAACCAGTATGAGCGAGCTCACCGACAACAACGACTGGCTGCTGGACGACCAGGACACCCCGCTACCGGATACCCCGCAGCGCCGCCCCTGGAATGTACTGATCATCGATGATGAAAAAGACGTCCACAGCGCCACCCGGCTAGCCATCAAGGACCTGCGCTACAAAGACCGCCCGCTGGCCCTGCTGAGCGCCTACAGCGCGGCGGAAGGCTACCGTATCCTGCAACAGCATCAGGATATTGCACTGATACTGCTGGATGTGGTGATGGAAACCGACGATGCGGGCCTGCGCCTGGTAGAGCGCATCCGCCACGAGCTTGGCAATACCGTATCGCGTATCGTGCTGCGTACCGGCCAGCCTGGCCAGGCGCCCGAGCAGGAAGTGATCCTGAACTACGATATCAACGACTACAAAACCAAAACCGAGCTGACGGTACAAAAGCTGTTTACCACTGTGATTGCCTCGCTGCGCGCCTACGAAAACCTGGTGGCTATCGAGAAAAACCGCCAGGGCTTGTCCAAGATCCTGGAAGGCGCCAGCGACCTGTACCGGCTGCGCTCGCTCAAGGAGTTTGCCTCCGGCGTGCTCAAGCAGATCAGCGCGATTCTGGACGTAGGCACAGACGGCGTACTGTGCATGGAAAACACCCACTACACCGGCAGACCAGAGCTGGAAGTGCTGGCGGCGACCGGCGCATTCGAATCCCTGCTGAATAAAAACGATAGTGCCATCGCCCAGCAGTTTCCCGAGCTGCACACCGCCATCCAGGAAGCCCTGGGCGGCAAGAACAATGTTTACCGCCACCCGCTGGACATCCTGTACATCTCGCCGCAAAACGGCCGTGAATTCGTGGTGCACTTTTCGCCACCGTGGCCGTTGGAGGACGTAGAGCGCAGCCTGCTGGAGGTGTACTGCCAGCGCATTTCATCGGCGTACGACAACCTGTACCTGTATTCGCAGCTGATCAGCTCGCAAGAGGCCACCGTGGTGGCGCTGGCCGACCTGGCCGAATTCCGCGATACCGACACCGGCGAACACGTGCTGCGCGTGCAGCTGCTAAGCGATGCCATTGCCGCCGAGCTGCAACGCATGGGGGTATACGAAGACGACCTCACGCCCCGCTTCATGGACATGATAGGCATGGCCAGTATCCTGCACGATGTGGGCAAGGTCGGCACACCCGACCATATCCTGTTCAAGCCAGGCCGGCTGGACCCGGAAGAGCGCCGCATCATGGAGCAGCACGCCACCATTGGTGCCAATATCCTGCGCAAGGCCAGCACCATGGTAGAGGGGCTGAGCTACCTGTCCATGGGCGCCGATATTGCCGGCGGGCACCACGAGTATTTTGATGGTAGCGGCTACCCGCACCAGCTGCAGGGGCAGGCGATTCCGCTATCGGCCCGTATCGTGGCCGTGGTGGATGTGTTTGATGCGCTGCTGCACAAGCGCCCGTACAAGGAGCCCTGGCCACTGCAAGAAGTACTGGACTACATCGCCGGCCGCGCCAATACGCAGTTCGACCCGCATGTGGTCAACGCCTTGCTGCAGCTGGTCAATGAAAGGCGCCTGCCCGCGCCGTTACTGGGGCCGCTGGAAAACAGCTAAGCGGGGGACAGACATGAAAAAAGGCGGGGATAACCCCGCCTTTTTTTGTGGCCATGCGCGCGATCAGGCGCCCAGTGCCGCCAGTACGGTATCGCGTACCGACTCTACTGCCTGGGTACCGTCGATCTTCACGTACTTCGGTGCCTTGGCATCGCCGGAGGCAGCCATTTGCGAGTAGAAACCTACCAGCACTTCGGTCTGCTCGTGATAAACGTCCAGGCGTTTTTTCACGGTGTCGGCCTTGTCATCGTCACGCTGTACCAGCGGCTCGCCGGTTTCGTCGTCCACGCCTTCCGCTTTTGGCGGGTTGTATTTCACGTGGTAGGTACGGCCGGAAGCCACGTGTACGCGGCGGCCGGACATGCGGTCGATGATGTTTTCGTCCGGCACGTCGATTTCGACGACGTAGTCGATATCCACGCCGGCTTCTTTCATGGCTTCAGCTTGCGGGATGGTGCGCGGGAAACCGTCAAACAGGAAACCGTTTGCGCAATCCGCCTGGGCAATACGCTCCTTCACCAGACCGATGATGATGTCGTCGCGTACCAGACCGCCTGCATCCATGATCTGTTTCGCTTCCACACCCAGCGGGGTGCCGGCTTTGACGGCTGCGCGCAGCATGTCGCCGGTGGAGATTTGCGGAATACCAAACTTTTCCTTGATGTAGTTTGCCTGGGTGCCTTTACCAGCGCCCGGAGCGCCCAACAGAATCAACTTCATCGTTTACTCCCATCATTCACTTGTTGTGTTATTCGGAAAGGTTGGCCGCAACGATGGCTCGCACGCGGGCCAGGTCTTCCGGCGTATCCACGCCGGCTGGCGGCGCGTCGGCCACACATTCAACCGCAATGTCAAAACCGTGCCACAGCATGCGTAGCTGTTCCAGCGCCTCGAACTGCTCCAGCGGCGCGGGGGCCAGCTGGCTGTAGGTATGCAGCAGGCTGGCACGGTAGGCGTACATGCCGATGTGGCGGTACACCGGCAAGCCGGCCGGCAGGGTGCTGCGGTCGGCTGCGAAGGCGTCGCGGGCAAACGGGATGGCGGCACGGCTGAAATACAGCGCCCGCCCCTGCTTGTTCACCACAACCTTCACCACGTTCGGGTTGAACATGTCTTCTGCACTGTGGATGGCGTGCGCCAGCGTAGCCATAGGCAGCGCGCCATCCTGCATTTGTGCGGCCAGGGCATCGATCAGCGCCGGGTCAATCAGCGGCTCGTCGCCCTGCACGTTTACCACTACGGCATTGTCTGGCAGCGCCAGCAGGCTGGCTACTTCGGCCAGGCGGTCGGTACCGCTGGGGTGGTCGGCACGGGTCAGCACCACCTCCACGCCGTGTGCGCGGCAAGCGTCCACAATGCGCGGGTGGTCTGTGGCTACGATCACGCGGCTGGCGGCAGACTGCGCGGCACGCTCGGCGACACGCACCACCATCGGTTTACCGCCGATATCGGCTAGCGGTTTTTCCGGCAGGCGGCTGGATGACAGCCGCGCGGGAATCACCACCAGGAAACCGCTCATTGCACTTCTTCCTCGGGTGCCAGCTCGCGGGCTTCGCTTTCCAGCATCATGGGGATGCCGTCACGGACAGGGTAAGCCAGGCGGTCGCCTTTGCAGATCAGCTCCTGCTTGGCTTTGTCCAGATGCAGCGGGCCTTTGCACAGCGGGCAAACCAGAATTTCAAGAAATTTTGCGTCCATTTGTTTCTTTCAGTCGGGACAGTATCCACGGGGCCAGATCGGGCTCCAGCCGCGCGGCCACGGGCAGAATCCATAGTCTAGCATGATTGACGCACTGCAACTTGACCGCGTCCTTGGCGGTCACAATCACGGCGTCGGCGTCTTGCGGCAGGTCGGCTGCGGCTAGCGGGTGGTGGTCTGGCAGGGCAATGCTGCGCTGCAAGGTCAGGCCCAGGCGCAGCAGGGTGTCAAAGAAGCGCTGCGGATTACCGATACCGGCCAGCGCCACCACGCGCTCCGCGGCAAAGTCCTGCGCCTGGCGGGTGTCGGCAGGGTTGGCCGCACGGTAGAACGCACCGGGTGCCAGCGTCTGGCGGAACACCGGCACGCCCGCAGGCAAGGCCAATGCGCCCGCCTGGCCGCCATTCACCACCAGCGCGTCCACACTGCGCAGGCGCGAGGGCGCTTCGCGCAAGGGGCCGGCCGGCAACAGGTGGCCGTTACCCAGCCCGCGCTCGCCGTCGAGCACCACGATTTCCAGCGACCGGCCCAAGGCATAGTGCTGCAGGCCATCGTCGCTCAGCATCAGGTCCAGGTCCGGGTGCTGCTGCAGCAGCAGGCGTGCGGCCGCGATACGGTCGCGCCCTACCGCCACGGGTGCGCCAGTGGCGGCCAGCAGCAAGGGCTCGTCCCCCACCAGGCTGGCAGGTGTGTGGGCCGACACCAGCGTGGCGGCGGTATGGCTGCCACCGTAACCGCGGCTGATTACCCCCGCCTTGACCCCCAGCGCAGCAAAGTCGCGCAGCAGGGTTTCGGTCAGTGGCGTCTTGCCCACGCCGCCCACGTTGATATTGCCGATGATCACCACCGGCACCGGCAGCGTGGTCACGGTTTTCAGGCCACAGCGATACAGCAGCCGGCGCAGTGCGGCCAACAGGGCAAACAGCCCTTCGGGCAGGGCCAGAAGGGCTGTCATCCACCAGACAGGGCGGTACCAGTGTTGCTCCAGCCGGTTCACGGCGTCACCGACTGGGTAGCAAAGGTCAGCTGCGACAGGCCGGCAAAGCGCGCCGCTTCCATCACCGACACCACCGACTGGTGGGTGGCCTGCGCGTCGGCACTGATGATCACCACCGGGTTCTGCTTGCCGCTAGACAGTGTTTTCAGCAGCGTACTGAGCGCAGCCACCGACTTGTCTGCCGGGCGGCTGCCATTGACCAGATAGTCCCCTGCCCGGCTTACCTCTACCCGCAGCTCGGCGCTTTTCTTCTCTTCTGCCTTGCCCTCTGCCTGTGGCAGGCTGACTTGCAGCTCGGAAAAACGCGAGTAGGTAGTGGTGACCATCAGGAAGATCAGGATCACCAGCAGCAGGTCGATCAGCGGGATAAAGTTGATTTCCGGCTCTTCACGCTGGCCACGACGTCGAAAGTTCATGCCTGCTCCTAGTCGCCGTGGCGGTCGCCGTGGATGGCTTCTACCAGGCGCACGGCCTGGGCTTCCATTTCCACCAGAAAATCATCCACGCGGGCGCGGAAGTGGCGGTAGAAAATCATGCTGGGGATCGCCACCACCAAGCCGAATGCGGTGTTGTACAAGGCTACCGAAATACCATGCGCCAGCACGCGCGGGTCGGTGCCGGTGGGCGATTGCGAGCCGAAAATCTCGATCATGCCGATCACGGTACCCAGCAGGCCCAGCAGCGGCGACATGGCGGCGATAGTGCCCAGCGTGGTGAGGTAGCGCTCCAGCTCATGTGCCACAATGCGGCCTTCGTCCTCGATGGCCTCTTTCATCACCTCACGCGATGCGCTGACCTGGCGCAGGCCGGCAGCCAGCAGGCGCCCCAGCGGCGAATGCCCGCGCAGCTCGGCGGCCATATCACGGCTGGCACCGCCACGGCGCAGCTGCTGCAGGGTTTGCGCCAGCAGCCCTTTGGGCACCACCAGCGCGGCGCGCAGGCTGTAAAAGCGCTCGATGGTAATGGTGAGGGAGATAACGGAAGCGATAATGATGGTCCAGATCGGCCAGCCAGCGGCTTCAATGATAGACAGCACGAGGGGATTCTCCCTTGATTGAGCAAGCGTTAAACTTTATCGGGTAGGCGGCAGGGGCGCAATACGATTGCCTTACCACCGCAGGTGAGACATTGTCCCAAGTTATGGCGCTAAGTGTCGATTTTTTCTAGGCTTTTACCAAGCATCCACAAAAGCTGTGGATAACTCTGTGGATGAAGCCGGAGCAAGTGCCTATCCCCTTGTAAAAACAAGCCTGCCGCTACATTGCACACAAATTACACGGCAGAACTAAGCCATTGTTTTTAAAGGTTTTTGATTTTTTCAATTTACCCCACTGCACGCTGCATGCATAAGCAATCAGCCTGTTTTTGTTTTACCCCCCTCTGTGGATGACTTGACAAGCATGTTTTTCGGCGCATCACAAAACGACGTCATCAGCGTCAGCTCGCTCAACCGTATGGCCCGCGACCTGCTGGAAAGCGGCTTGCCGCCCATGTGGATAGGCGGCGAAATTTCCAACCTGACCCTGGCCGCCTCCGGCCATGGCTATTTTTCGCTGAAAGATGCCGGGGCGCAGGTGCGCTGCGTCATGTTCCGTAACAAGTTGGCCGCATTGGGTTTTCGCCTGCAAGAAGGCATGCAGGTAGAGCTGCGCGGGACGGTAACCTTGTACGAAGCAAGGGGCGACTACCAGATCAACGTCGACAGCATGCGCTCCGCAGGCCTGGGCCGGCTGTACGAGGCGTACGAGCGCCTGAAAGCGCAGCTGGAAAAAGAAGGATTGTTCGACAATCAGCGCAAGCGCGCCATCCCGGCCAACCCGCGCCGCGTGGGGATTGTCACCTCCCCTGCCGCCGCCGCGCTGCGCGACGTGGTGACCACGCTGCGCCGGCGCATGCCATCCATCGAAGTTGTGCTCTACCCCTGCCAGGTACAAGGCCAGACCGCAGCGCAGCAGATTGCCGCTGCCATCGCTGCGGCCAACCGCCGCAACGAGGTAGACGTGCTGATCGTGTGCCGTGGCGGTGGCAGTATCGAAGACCTGTGGGCGTTTAACGAAGAGCCGGTAGCCCGCGCCATCGCCGCCAGTACCCTGGCCGTGGTCAGCGGCGTGGGGCACGAAACCGACTTTACCATTGCCGACTTCGTGGCCGACCGCCGTGCGCCTACCCCGACGGCGGCTGCCGAAATGGTCTCGCCCAGCCGCGATGCCATGCAGCAGCAGCTAGACCTGACACGCCGCCACCTGGCGCGTGCCCTGGGCCGCCTGCTGACTGATAAAACCCAGCGCCTGGACTACCTGGCGCGCCGCCTGCAACACCCCGGCGACAAGCTGCGCCGCCAGCAAGCCAGCCTGCAACAGCTGGAAGCCCGCCTGCAACGCAGCCTGCAGCAAGGCCTGCAGCAGCGCAACTGGCGCATCAGCAGCCTGCAACACCGCCTGCAGCGGCAGCGGCCCGATATCCGCCGCCAGCAAGCCGGGCTACAGCACCAGGCGCAGGCGCTGCAGGCCACCATTCACCAGCGCCTGGCGCACAGCACGCTGGCACTGGGCCGGCTGGAGGCCACCCTGCTGGCCATGAACCCGGAGGCCGTGCTGGCACGCGGCTACGCCATCGTGCAAAACGCCGCCGGCCAGGTGGTGCGCTCGCCAGGCGAGCTGCAGTTTGGCGAACATGTACAGATTCACCTGGCCGACGGTGTCACCGGGGCGCGCATCGAACCCCTGCACGGCACGCAAAGCGAGCTGCCGTTCTAGCCACAGCCTGGCCACCTAGTCGGTGGCCAGGTGCTTGACGCCCCGCGGCAAATTACCGACGATGGCATGATTCAAACAGCCGTTTCACAGCACACACATGAACCATCGCCTCGCCAAAACCGTATTCAACTTGTGGCCCCCGTTCTGGGGCGCCGGCATCAAAGTGGCACGCATTGCGCCAGACTGGAAACAGGTAGAAGTCCGCCTGCGCCTGGGCCTGACCAACCGCAACTACGTGGGCGTGCACTTTGGCGGCAGCCTGTACGCCATGACCGACCCGTTTTTCATGCTGATGACGCTGAAAAACCTGGGCAATGACTACATCGTGTGGGACAAGGCCGGCCGCGTGGACTACGTGAAGCCGGGCAAAGGCGTGGTCATGGCGCGCTTCCAGCTGCACGATGGCTGGCTGGAAGAGGTACGCAGCGCCACCGCCAGCGGCGAAAAATACCTGCCCGAGCTGGAAGTAGACGTGGTGGACAGCCAGGGCGAGCTGGTGGCCAAGGTCCACAAGACACTCTATATACGCCGCAAAAAGAACCGCTAAACCCGCCCGCCGCCGCACCGTGTAATGTGGCGGCTACCAACAGCCGTGCGGCTCGGCACTGACAGGCAAGGCGCGATACAATACTATCTTTGTCAGACAGGTATGCAGCCTGGCCTGCATGCACCACCCGCTATTTGCCCGCACGGAAGACATATGAGCAAGGTAACGCCCGTTCTACTGCTGATTCTTGACGGCTTCGGCCACCGCCTGGAAGGCGACGACAACGCCATTCTGGCGGCCAACACCCCGCACTGGGACGCGCTGAAAGCACGTTACCCCTACGGCACCATCGATGCCTCCGAACACAATGTCGGCCTGCCCGGCGGCCAGTTCGGCAACTCGGAAGTCGGCCACCTCAATATCGGCGCGGGCCGCATCGTGCAGCAGGATATCAGCCGCATCGATTGCGACATCGAAGCCGGCACCTTTGCCAGCAACCCGGTGCTGTCCCAAGCCATCGCCACAGCCAAGGCCAATGGCAGCACACTGCACCTGATGGGCCTGCAGTCCGACGGCGGCGTACACAGCCACGAAAACCATATTTTTGCGCTGATCCGTACGGCAGAAGCCGCCGGGGTTGGCCGCATCGCCGTCCATGCCTTCCTGGATGGCCGCGACACCCCGCCGCGCAGCGCCGAAATCTACCTGCAGCGCCTGCAAGATGTGCTGGCAAGCTGCCCGCACGCCCGCGTAGCCAGCGTCACCGGCCGCTACTGGGCCATGGACCGCGACAAGCGCTGGGAACGCATGGCCGGTGCCTACAGCGCCATCGTGGAAGGTGAAGGCGAATTCCACGCTGACACCGCCCTGCAGGCCCTGGCCGACGCCTACGCCCGTGACGAAAACGACGAGTTCGTGAAACCTACCGTTATTGGCGAGCCGCTGAAGATGCTGGACGGCGACGTCGCCGTGTTCATGAACTTCCGTGCCGACCGCGCCCGCCAGCTCACCAGCGCGCTGACCGACCCGGCCTTCGACGGTTTTGCCGTACGCCAGCCCAAGTTTGCGCTGTACACCAGCCTCACCAGCTATGGCGAAGCGTACAAACACCCGGTGGCCTACGCGCCGCAAAAAATCAGCAACGGCCTGGGCGAATACCTGGCCGGCCTGGGGCTGAAACAGCTGCGCATTGCCGAAACCGAGAAATACCCGCACGTGACCTACTTCTTCAACGGTGGCGAAGAGCAGGTGTACCCGGGCGAAGACCGCATCCTGGTGCCGTCGCCCAAAGTGGCTACCTACGACCTGCAGCCGGAAATGAACGCGCCGGAAGTGACCGACAAGATCGTGGCAGCCATCGAAAGCGGCCAGTACGCCGCCATCATCTGCAACTACGCCAACGGCGACATGGTGGGCCACTCCGGTGTGTTTGCCGCCGCCGTGAAAGCAGTCGAGGCGCTGGATAGCTGCGTGCAACGCTGCGTGGACGCCATGGTGGCAGCCGGTGGCGAAGTGCTGATCACCGCCGACCACGGCAACTGCGAGCAGATGTTCGATAGCGCCAACCACCAGCCGCACACCCAGCACACCCTGCAAAAAGTGCCGTTCCTGTACGTTGGCCGCGCCGCCAGCATCAAGGATGGCGGTGCACTGCGTGATATCGCCCCATCGCTGCTGGCCATGATGGGCCTTGACCAACCGGCCGAAATGACCGGCCAATCGCTGATTGCGTTCCAGTGAAAAAACTGCTGTGCCTGACCCTGCTGGCAGGGGCCGTGAACGCGGCCCCTGCCAGCAAGCCGCTGGATCCTGCTGCCCCGCAGCAGGATCTGCAAAGCGTGCGCAAAGCCATTACCACCCTGCAGCAAGACATTGCGCAGAAAGAAGCCGCACGCCAGCAAACCGCCAGCGCCATTGCCCAGTCCGAAGAAGCCCTGGAAGCCACCCACGAGGCCCTGAATGCGCTGGAGCAAAAACAGGGCAACTCCAGCAGCCAGCTGGAGCAGTACCAGGCCGAGCTGTTGGGCATCCGCATGAAAGTGGCCGAAACGCGCCAGCGCGTGGGCAAGCTGCTGGCCAGCACCTACAAACGCGGCCAGCACGACGCCATGAACCTGATGCTGAACCAGGGCGACCCGAACCAGGCCAGCCGCGACCTGACCTACTACACCCATATTTCGCGCGCGCAGCAGGAACTGATTGCCAAGCTGCGCGACCAAGAAATTCAGCTGCAGGCGATTACCGAGCGCCTGGAAGACGAGCTGGTACGCCTGGGCCGCATGTCGGCCGAAAAGGTGCAGCAAAAGCGCCGCATCGAAGCCGCCAAGAACCAGCGCCAGGTGCAGGTCAGCCAGCTGGACGCCAGTATCCGCACCCAGCAAAACCGCCTGCAGCAGCTGAAAGAAGACGAAAAACAACTGACGGTGCTGATTGCGCGCATTAATGCCGAAATCGAACGGCGCCGTCAGGAAGCCATCAAGAAAGCCGCCGCAGCCAAAAAGGCACGCCAAGAAGCGGCCAGGTTGGCCGCAGAAAAACGCCGCCAGCAGGTAGCCGAAGCCAAGAAGCAAGGCAAGAAACCGCCGCCAGAGCCCAAGCAGCCCGCCGTGGAGCGGGTAGATGAGGTGGTGGACGGTAGCGCATCCGGCCGCGCCTTCAAGAGCCTGCAAGGGCGCATGAAGCTGCCGGTATCGGGCGAAATCGCTGGCCGCTTTGGTGCCGCACGTGGCGAAGGCAATAGCTGGAAAGGCCTGTATATCCGCACCGCGCCGGGCACCCCGGTGCGCGTTGTTGCCGATGGCACAGTAGTCTATGCTGACTGGCTGCGCGGCTTTGGCAACGCCATGATTATCGACCACGGTGGCAACTACCTCACCGTGTATACCGGCTTCTCGGCCATGGCCCGTGGTAACGGCGCCGGCGTGAAGGCGGGTGACGTACTGGGTACCAGCGGCACGATGGAAAGCGGCGAAACCGGCCTTTACTTCGAGCTGCGCTATCTGGGCAGACCCATCAATCCACAATCCTGGGCCCGCTAGGCCAGACGAGACACTGGACCATGACCACACTACGTACACGCAAGATTGCCCTGCTCACCACCGGTGCACTGCTAGGCGGCGCGCTCACCCTCAGCGTGCAAGCTTTTGCCGACAAAAGCGACAGTGTGCTGCCGCTGAACGAGATGCGTACCTTCGTCGAAGTTTTCGGCCGCATCAAGCAGGACTACGTTGAGCCGGTAGAAGACAAAAAGCTGATCAACGAAGCCATCAAGGGCATGCTGTCCGGCCTGGACCCGCACTCCGACTACTTTGATCCGCAGGCCTTCAAGGAATTCCGCGAAGGCACGCAGGGCGAGTTTGGCGGCCTGGGTATCGAGATCGGCGCCGAAGACGGCCTGGTAAAAGTGGTCGCCCCCATCGAAGACACACCGGCACAGAAAGCCGGCATCAAGAGTGGTGACCTGATCGTCAAAATCGACGACACCCCGGTACGCGGCCTGTCGCTGAATGATGCGGTAAAACGCATGCGCGGCAAGCCGGGCACCAAAGTCACCCTCACCATTGCCCGCAAGACCGAGTCCAAACCACTGGTGTTCACCCTGACCCGTGCCGTGATCCAGACCAAGAGCGTGAAATCGCGCCTGCTGGAGCCTGGCTTTGGCTATGTGCGGGTGGCCCAGTTCCAGGAACACACGGTAGAGAACTTCGCCCAGGCACTAGGCAACCTGTACAAGGAAAACAAGACGCCGCTCAAGGGCATCGTGCTGGACCTGCGTGACGACCCGGGTGGTCTGCTGAACGGCGCGGTCGGCGTATCTACCGCCTTCCTGCCCAAAGACGCGCTGGTGGTGTACACCGAAGGCCGCGTCGCCGATGCGCAAATGCGCCTGTACGCCAACAGCAAGCACTACATGCGTGGCAATGCAGCCGACTACTACGCCAAAGCCCCGGCCGAGCTGAAAACCGTACCGCTGGTGGTACTGGTGAACGGCGGCTCGGCGTCGGCTTCCGAAATCGTGGCGGGCGCGCTGCAAGACCACAAGCGCGCGCTGATCGTGGGCACGCAGACCTTTGGCAAAGGTTCGGTGCAGTCGGTACTGCCCTTGTCCAATGAAGGCGGTATCAAGCTCACCACGGCGCGTTACTTCACGCCAAGTGGCCGCTCCATTCAGGCCAAAGGCATTACACCGGACATCATTGCCGAAGATGGCAGCGAAGCCAGCAGCCTGCGCATCCGCGAAGCCGATCTGGAAAAACACCTGAGCAACCCGGCAGGTGAAGACGCCGCCCCGGCCGCCAAACCTGCTGCCGGCAAGCCTGCCACGCCGGCGGCCAAAGCGGCAGCCAAAGCAGCAGACGACGACAGCAAACCGGTTGACACCCAGCTCAATCAAGCCTTGAATGTCTTGAAAGTACAGCAAATCCTGCTGAAAAAAGCGGGTAACTAGCGGGCATGCATGGCGTGCCCTAGCGGGGGTACGCCATGCACACCAGCGACCATTTCAAATGCCGTACCCTGCGGCTGGCCAACCCGGCGCATACCCACCGCGCCGCGGCCCTGCTGGCTGACACCTTCGGCATCCGCACCCGGGCCTCGCCGCAAGATGGCCAGCTCACCCTGCTGTACACCCTGCCGCAGCACTCGCTGCTACAGATGGTTCACCATCTGGAACAAGCCGGCATCACGCTAGCCCGCCACCCCATCCACCGCCTGCAGTGCCAGCTAGCTTGCTACTGCGAACAAGTGCAGCTGGATAACCTGCAGTGCCCACCCCACGCCACCAAAGGGCGCGAAGCTTTTTCGCATATCTACCAGCAGCACCCGCATGGCGACTGCGATGACACCCCCGAAGAGCTGCGGCTGGAAAAATAGCCCTGCGGCCAACCTTGGCAGCGTGTAACACGGCCGCCATATCAGCCTGCCGGCATTCCTGCTAATCTTGCGCTTTTCCGGCCTCTGCTGTTGGAGCTGTGCATGCTGCATCCCGATTTTGTGTTGGCTTTCCGTGAAGCTGCACCTTACATCAACAATTTTCGCGGCAAGACTTTTGTTATTGCCATCAATGGCGAATGCCTGGCTCGCGGTAACCTGTACGGCCTGGCGCAAGACATCAACCTGCTGGTCAGCCTGGGGGTACGCATTGTGCTGGTGCACGGCGCCCGCCCGCAGATCGAAGAGCAGCTGCGCCTGCGTGGCACCCCGCGCCAGTTTCACCACGGCCGCCGCGTAACCGACGCGCTGACCATGGAAGCGGTCAAGTCCGCCGTAGGCGGCCTGCGCCACGACCTGGAAGCCTTCATGTCCATGGGCATGCCCAATTCCCCCATGCACGGCGCCTGCCTGCGGGTGGCCGGCGGCAACTTTGTCACCGCCCAGCCGCTGGGTGTGATCGATGGCGTAGACATGCAGTTCAGCGGCCGCGTGCGCAAGATCGACACCGCCGCCATCAATAAGCGACTGGACCTGGGCGAGCTGGTATTGATGTCGCTGATCGGCTACTCGCCCACAGGCGAAGCCTTCAACATGACCATGGAAGAAGTGGCCTGCCAGACCGCTATCGAGCTGAAAGCCGAAAAGCTTATCTTCATGGTACAGAGCGATGGTCTGGTGGATGCCGACGGCGTGCTGCACAGCGCCATTGCCGCCGAGCAGGCCGAGGCGATTCTCCAGCGCGGCATCGATAGCGAAGAAGTACGCATCAGCCTGCCCTTCGCCATCCGCGCCACGCGCGAAGGCGTGGTGCGCTCGCACCTGGTCAGCCACAACGAAGACGGCGCGCTGCTGGTGGAGCTGTTCACCGACTTTGGCACCGGCACCATGATTGCCCGCGACTCGCTGGTAAAAGTACGCGAAGCCAGCATCGAAGACGTGGGCGATATCCTGGCGCTGATCCGCCCGCTGCAGGAGCAAGGCATTCTGATCAAGCGCAGCCGCGAGCACCTGGAAATGCAGATACGCCAGTACGCGGTACTGGAGCACGACGAGCGTATTTACGGCTGCGTGGCCATGCTGCCGTTTCACGAAGACGGCATGGCCGAGCTGGCCTGCCTGGCCATCAGCCAAGAGCGCCGCAATGCCGGTTTTGGCGACCGCCTGCTGAAATATGTCGAAGAGCAAGCCCGGCTGTGCGGCCTGAAAAAACTCTTCATCCTCACCACCCAGACCGCGCACTGGTTTGCCGAACGCGGCTTCCAGCCTGCTACAGTAGAAAGCCTGCCCGCCGTGCGGCGCGAGCTGTACAACCACAACCGCCGCTCGAAAGTGCTGATCAAGCCACTGACCCCTTGATCTGGCGCAGCATCCACACTGCGCGCACGGTTGGTTACCCGTCATCTCTGTGACACAATTACTGGCTATCGTGTCTCAACTATTGCAAGGAATGCATCATGGCAAGAATGGTTAACTGCGTTAAGCTCGGTCGCGAAGCCGAAGGTATGGATTTTCCGCCGCTGCCCGGCGCCCTGGGTCAGCGCGTTTTCGCCGACGTATCCAAAGAAGCCTGGCAAGGCTGGCTGCGTTACCAGACCATGCTGATCAACGAAAACCGCCTGAGCCTGGCTGATGCGCGCGCCCGCCAGTATCTGGCCGCTCAGCTGGAAGCCTATTTCTACGGCCAGGGAGCCGACCAGGTTGCCGGCTTTACCCCCCAGCCGTAACAGGACAGCCCTCTGACGAGGGCTTTTTTTGCCTCACCCTTTATCAAAGAAGCATTAATCATGTCCATGCCACACGACAATCTGCTAAACCGCGAGCTGGGTTTGCTCGAATTCAACCGCCGCGTCATGGCGCAGGCTGAAGAAGAATACCTGCCCATTCTGGAGCGGTTGAAGTACCTGTGCATCGTTTCGTCCAATATGGACGAGTTCTACGAAGTACGCGTGGCCTGGCTGAAAGATGCAGCACAAACCACCCCGGACCGCATTCTGGCCGACGGCAGCACCCCCGCCGAAGCACTGAACAAAATATCGGCCGCGGCACACGAGGTGGTACGCGAACAATACCGCCTGCTGCGCGAGGAAATCTTCCCCGCACTGCGCGCCGACAATATCATTTTCCTGCGCCGTAACGAGTGGGACGCCGCGCAAAAAGCGTGGATCAGCGACTATTTCTTCCGCGAGCTGATGCCTATCCTCACCCCGATCGGCCTGGACCCGTCGCACCCCTTCCCGCGCCTGCTCAACAAGAGCCTGAACTTTATCGTGGAGCTGGAAGGCGCCGACGCCTTTGGCCGCGAATCCGGCATTGCCATCGTACAAGCCCCGCGCATCCTGCCGCGCGTCATCAAGCTGCCGGCAGAGTTGGCCGCAGACGGTGCCGATACCTTTGTGTTCCTGTCGTCCATCCTGCACTCCCACGTGCAGGAGCTGTTCCCCGGCATGCAGGTAAAAGGCTGCTACCAGTTCCGCGTCACACGCGACAGCGACCTGTCGGTAGACGATGACGACGTAAAAAACCTGCGTACCGCGCTACAGGGCGAGCTGCGCCAGCGCCAGTACGGCGATGCCGTGCGCCTGGAAATTGCCGATACCTGCCCGGCACACATGGAAGAATTCCTGCTACACACTTTTGCCCTGCAAAAGCACGACGTGTTCCGCGTAGATGGCCCGGTGAACCTGGTGCGCCTGATGCAGGTGCCCGACTTTGTCGACCGCCCGGAAACCAAGTTCGCGCCGTTCCAGGCCTCGCTGCCGGATATCCTGGAAAAGAAAACCCCGCTGTTCGACGCCATCCGCAAGGGTGACATCCTGCTGCACCACCCGTTCCAGACCTTCCAGCCGGTGATCGACCTGCTCACCCAGGCCGCCAGCGACCCGTCGGTAGTGGCGATCAAGATGACGGTGTACCGTACCGGCACCGACTCGGTACTGATGGAATCGCTGATTGCCGCCGCCCGCGCCGGCAAACAGGTGACCGTGGTGGTAGAGCTGATGGCGCGCTTTGACGAAGAAGCCAACATCAGCTGGGCCACCCGCCTGGAAGACGCCGGTGCCCACGTGGTATACGGCGTGTTCGGCTACAAGATCCACGCCAAGATGCTGCTGGTCGTGCGCCGCGAGGAAGGCCTGCTGCGCCGCTACGTGCACCTGGGTACCGGTAACTACCACCCGCGCACCGCCCGCCTGTACACCGACTTTGGCCTGATGACCTGCAACGAGGAAATCGCCACCGACGTGAATGACCTGTTCGTACAGATTACCGGCCTGGGCCGCGCCGGCGAGCTGAAGCACCTGTACCAGTCGCCGTTTACGCTGCACAACATGATCACCAGCGCCATCGACCGCGAAATCGAACACGCCCAGGCCGGCAAACCGGCGCAGATCATTGCCAAGATGAACGCGCTGCTGGAGCCACAGGTGATCCGTGCCCTGTACCGCGCCAGCCAGGCCGGGGTGAAAATCACCCTGATCGTGCGCGGCGTGTGCGCACTGCGCCCGGGCGTAGAGGGGCTGTCGGAAAACATCTCGGTGCGCTCCATCGTTGGCCGCTTCCTGGAACACACCCGCGTGTTCTACTTCTACAACGACAAGGCAGAAAACCTGTTCATTTCCAGCGCCGACTGGATGGGCCGCAACTTCTTCCGCCGCATCGAGACCTGCGTGCCGATTCTGGACGCCAAACTCAAGCGCCGTGTCATCCGCGAAGGCCTGAAAATCTATCTGGAAGACAACACCAACGCCTGGGAAATGCAGCAGGATGGCAGCTATCGCCGCCGCGTCGCCCGCGGTAAAGGCCGCTGCGCGCAGGATATCCTGCTGCAGGAATACACCGGCTAAACGCCTGCTAGAGGTTGGCCGCACACGGCGCCACCGGAACTTCCGGCGGCGCCGTTTTACTTAGTAGCTCGACACCATAAAAAGCGGAAAAACAAAAATGACTATCGACTGGAGCTGGGCCGGCTACGCGCTGGCCATCATCATGATGCTGGCCGGGCTGGCCGGTACCATTTACCCGGCACTGCCCGGCCTGGCGCTGCTGGGCGGCGGCATGCTGCTGGCGGCCTGGCTGGGTGACTTTGCCAGCGTGGGCAGCACGGCCTTGATCATCATCGGCGTGCTGGCGGTACTGGGCATGGTGATGGAAAACCTGGCCGGCTTTCTGGGGGCGCAAAAAAGCGGCGCCAGCCGCCAGGCGCTGATTGGCGCGCTGATCGGCGGGCTGGTGGGCATGTTTCTGGGGCTGATTGGCGCCATTATCGGCCCGATTGTCGGGGCGGTAATCGGCGAGCTGCGGGCTCGCAAGTCGATGCAGCAAGCTGGCAAGGTAGGCCTGGCCACCTTTATCGGTTTTCTGGCTGGCACCGTGATCAAGATTGCCTGCGCCTTTGCCATGCTGGCGGTGTTTCTGGGCGCACTGGTGTTCTAGAACGGCACCGGGCTGTGCAGCTGCAGCAGTGTGCCGCTGTGCGGGTGGCGCAGCTGCAGCGCGCAAGCATGCAGGCATAGCCGTGGCGCGGCCTGCTGCACGGCTAGTGGCGCGTACAGCGTATCGCCCAGCATGGGGTGGCCCAGCGCCTGCATGTGCACGCGCAGCTGGTGCGTACGGCCGGTATGCGGGGTAAGCGACACACGGCTGACGTCCGCCGCAGCGTCGTAGGCCAGTAGCTGATAGCCGGTGTGCGAGGGCTTGCCGTCCTGCAGATCCACTTTTTGCCGTGGCCGCTGCAGCCAGTCGGCCATCAGCGGCAGGTGGATATCGCCCAGAGCAGGCTGCAGCTGCCCCGCCACCAGCGCCTGGTAGGTTTTCTGTACGTCCCGCCCGGCAAAACCGGCCGACAGCTGGCGCTGCATGGCCAGGCCGCGCGCCATCAGCAGCAAGCCGGAGGTCGCCATATCCAGCCGGTGTACCACCAGCGCGTCGGGGAAACGCTGCTGCACGCGCAGGCTCAGGCAGTCTTGCCGCGCGTCACCGCGCCCCGGCACCGAGAGCAAGCCGGCGGGTTTGTCTACCACCAGCAGGTAGTCGTCCTGATAGTACAGCTGCAGGCCGGTATCCGGCGGCGGCGTATAGTCGTCCAGCGTGTGTACAGCGCTCATCGGCGGCCAAGGCTAAAGAATGAAGGCGCCGATTATCCGGCATTTCCCGCGGCCCCGGCAAACGGCCCGCCCCGACTTGAAATGTATGGCTGGCGGCCTCACGCTATCTGGATAGACTATACCGATAACCCGACAGCAGAGAGCCCGCCATGCCAGAACGCTTTTACCTAGACCCCTACCAGACCACCCTCGACACCACGGTGATCAGCCATGACGAGCGCGGCATCGTGCTGGCCGATACGCTGTGCTACCCGCTGGGCGGCGGCCAGCCTGGCGACACCGCCACCCTCGCCCTGGCCGATGGCAGCACCCTGGCCATTACCGATACCCGGCGCGACAAAACCACCCGCGAGATCCTGCACTTGCCCGCCGCGGGCAGCCCACAGTTGGCCGCAGGCAGCACGGTAACGCTGCAGCTGGACTGGGCACGGCGCTACCGCCACATGCGCATCCACAGCTGCCTGCATTTGCTGTCTTGCGTGGTGCGAGCGGGCGTTACCGGCGGCAACCTCACCGTAGACAGCGGGCGGCTGGATTTTGATATACCGGAAGGCATGGTGCTGGACGCAGGGCATATCGAGCGCGAGCTGAACGCGCTGATTGCGGCCAACCATGCGGTATCGGTGCAGATGACCAGCGGCGAAGCCCTGCGTGCGCAGCCCGAGCTGATCAAGACCATGTCGGTCACCCCGCCGCTAGACCTGCCGGAAATACGCCTGATCGCCATTGCAGGCGTCGACCTGCAGCCCTGTGGTGGCACCCATGTGCGCCACACCGGTGAAATCGGCCAGGTGGTGGTAAAGAAGATCGAAAGCAAAGGCGCGCGCAACAAGCGCGTGGTGATCGCGCTGGCCGACTAGGGCTTACGCTGCCTGGGCTGACGATGGCTCCTGCAGGGTGCCGGGCAAATGGCGGCCTAGAAACGCGGCAACGGCACCTTGGCCCAGGCGCTAGCCAGCCGCGTGGTCATGGTGGCAGGCATGCGCGTAGAGCAGGCAAACCACGACACCAGCGGCCCCAGCTCTGCGCCGGTTTCCAGCGTACCCGGTGCCAAGCGCGACAGGGCCGCACGCGTGGCAAACAGCACCCGCACACGCTGCGCCTGCAGCATGGCCACCGCCTCTTGCAGGGACTCGCTACGCTGCGGCACTGCCATGCCACGCTGCTGCAGCACACTGGCCACCCCTTCACCAAACACCATGCGTTTCTCTTGTGGTACCTGGGCCAGCGCGGCCAGCGGCAGCACATCGCCCGGGCGGGTAAACAGCACCGCCTGCGTCTGCCCCATGGGGTAAACGTACTGCATGCTGGCCGGGGGCGGGGCATTGGCCGCCAGCGTTACCGCCGTACAGGCGTCATCCTGCCGCTGTAGTGACTGCAGGATTCTGGGGCGGCTGGCCAGGTAAAGGTGCAGGGTAATACCGGCATGGCTGGCCATATGCTGTAGCAAATCCACATACAAGCCTGCCGGCTGGCCGGCACGGTCCTCATAAATGGCGGGAATGGGGGGCAGATAAAAACGGATGGTATCGGCCATGGCCGGCAGACAGATAAGCCAGGCCAGGCCAGCGACACAGTGGCGGTATGGCATGCATCCCCCGTACGGTAAGCAGCGCTGGCTTTCAGCATAGTTGGCCGCTGCGGCGCCGGGCAGATTTATCGCACTATTCGTCTACACAGGCGCTTTCGTTACACGCCAGGCTATGCACGCTCATGTCCTGCAGGCATAGCAGGGTGAGCTGGCGGCCATACACCGCGCCGGTGTCCACATACAGCACATTATCGCGCTGCCGCGCCAAGCTCACCGGCGTATGCCCGACACACAGCACATCTACCCCGGCTACCCGCGCCCGCGCCTGGCCACGAATGCGCTCGCGCGACCAGGTGGCTTCGTGCAATACCGTCTGGCCGTTACTGCAGGCCACCCCTTCGCCCGAGGCCAGGCGGGCCTGAAACACCACCCAGTCGTCCTCCGGGCAGTCGGCGTGCACCAGGCCCACCAGCCTGTTGCCCACCGGCAGCTCGATCGCCAGTGGCATGGCGGCAAACACATTGCGATAGCGCTGCTGCTGAGCAGGCGGCAGTGCCATGAACCACTGGCCGCCGTTACGGGCATAGCGCTCGCGCCAGGCATCGCTGGCGTCGTAATCGATGGCCATTTGCTCGTGGTTGCCACGCACGGCAAACAGCCACATCTGCGCCAGCCAGTCCAGCACCTGCCACGAGCGCGGGCCACGGTCGATCAAGTCGCCCACCGACAACAGCCGGTCGCGGGTGGGGTCAAAGTCTACCTGCCCCAGCAGCAAGCCGAGGGTGTCGAAGCAGCCGTGTACGTCGCCCACGACAAAGTCGCGGCCAACAGGGTTGGCAGGCAAGGTTCGGAATAGCATCAGGATGGCATGGCCTTTTTCTGGATTGCTGATTGACAGCGATAAAAGCACGTCATGACAATTCCCATTTCATAAAACCAGCAAGGAAAAAGCCATGAATACTCTGCAACGCATCATGTGCGGCCTGCTGCTCGTCGCCCTTGCTGGCTGTGCCAGCATGCGCAGCAACAAGCCTACCGTCACGCTCTCCCCAAATGGCAGTGACATTGTCTACAACGGCGAGCTGGATGCAAGCGCTATTGCACAAGTCCAGACCCTTTACGCGCAAGCTACTGTCAAACCCACCCGCTTGGTGATCAATAGCCATGGCGGCAGTAGCCGCCTGGGCATGGCGCTGGGGGATTTCATTCACGACAAGCAGCTGGACATACGGGTAGATGGCGTGTGCATGTCGTCTTGCGCCAACTATGTTTTCCCGGCGGCCCGCCACAAATACCTGGGGGAACGCGATGCCCTGTTATGGCACGGTGGTGCCCTGCAGCCCGACTGGGAGGCACTCATCAAGGCAAAGTGGAAAAACAAGCCGGCACAACAAGAGCAGGCACGGGAAGATATCCGGCAGTGGGCCGTCAATGAACAGGCGTTCTTTGAGCGTATTGGTGTCAGCCAGCTGGTCACCGTGTGCGGCCAACAGCCAGAATGGATCAAGGCCTACCCCCAGGCGCCGGGGTTTTATTACAGCCCGGAGGATATGCAACGCTTTGGCATCCATGATATCCAGTTTATTGCTCACCGCTGGGCACCAGAAGAGACCATCACCTACCCCAGGTTTTTCAAAGCCAGCTTTTGCAGTGCCCCACCCCCGCCCACCGATGAAATCTTGTGCGGCTGCAAATTTTCCGACTAGGACAAGACCAACCGTGGCCAGGCCAGTGTCTGGTAATCCGGCAGGCCATCCACATAGGGGATGGTGACCTCACCCTGTAACAAAGGGCGCAGATAGCGGGCAAAGGCAGGCGTCATCGACAAGCCGTCTGCCGCAATAAAGTGCGCGGGCACGGTACGCTCCAGCCCGGCCACCTGTGCCAGCGGTACCGGCACGGCGTGCCAGCCATCGCCCTGGCGCTGTAGCCCGGCCATGACCCCGCCCTGCCCGGCCAGCGCCCAGTGTACGCAGGCAGCACCGGCCGCATAGGCCAGGCGTGCATCGGTAGCCGACGCCAGATGCATGGCCGCGCGCTGCTGGCAGTCCACCAGTGCCACGTGGGCGTGTACACCCAGCGCTTGTTGCAGGTGCTGCGCCAGCCAGGCGCCGGCGCCACCCAGCTGTTCGTGGCCATACACCGCATCAGCGTGCATCTGTGCCACAAAGCGGCCATCTGCCTGCCGCAAGCCTTCCGCTACCGCGATGGCGCAGTAGCCGTCTTGCTGCAGCCTTTGCTGCACGGCCTGCAGCACGCGGTCCTCGTCAAAGGCTACTTCGGGCAGCAACACCAGCGGGGCCGGCTCGCCCTCTGCTGCCGCCAGGCTGCACGCTGCGGCCAACCAGCCCACGTGCCGGCCCATGGTTTCCATGATGAACACGCGCCCTCGCCCCATGCTGCGCATATCGTGCGTGACCTCGCGCAGGCTGCTGGCCAGGTACTTGGCGGCGGATGGAAAGCCAGGGCTGAAGTCGGTACCTTCCAGATCGTTATCGATGGTTTTGGGCACCCCCAGCGCCAGCAAGGGCAAAGCAAAGCGCTGGGCCAGCTCACCCAGGCGCAAGGCGGTTTCCATGGAGCCATTACCGCCGTTGAGCAGCACATAGCCAATATCGAAGCGCTGCAATACCGCCGCCAGCTGCGCCCACTGTGCGGGAACTTCGTCATATGCCGCCAGCACCTGGCGGCTGGTGCCAAAGCTGGCGCCGGGCAGCCAGCCCAGCCGGCTCACCTGCGCGGGCGTGGCTACGTTGCAGTCGTACAGCTGGCCGGCCAGCAAACCTGCCAGGCCGTTAGCCGCCGCACAGACCGTCACACCTTGTGCACGGGCTGTTTCAATGACGCCCTGCGCCGAGCTGTTCAGCACGGCGGTAGGGCCGCCGGACTGCAGATAAAGTAAACGCGCCATGCTGGCCTCCCGCTTATCGATAAGACCATTGTAGTACCAGCTGCGGCTAGCGCTTTGCCTTGGCGCAAACAGCCGGTCCCCCTAAAGCAAGTTGGCCGCAACCCGGTGCCGGGTGCGGCCAACGTTTACCATGCGGCGAAAGGCGCGTATCAGATATCGACTTCTGCTTCGTTACCTTTGGCTTCCATCCAGCTGCGGCGGCTGCTGGCCTCGCCCTTGCCCATCAGCATGATGAACATGTCGCGGGTGGCGGCCAGCGCGCCGGGGCGTACCTGCACGCGTGACAGGCGGCGGGTATCCGGGTTCATGGTGGTGTCTTTCAGCTGCTCCGGGTTCATCTCGCCCAGGCCCTTGAAGCGCGAGATGCTCCAGGCGCTTTCCTTGACGCCTTCGCTACGCAGGCGGTCCAGAATGGCGGTCATCTCGCCTTCGTCCAGCGCGTACAGTTTGCGCGGCGGGCGGTTTTTGCCCTGGCCGGGCACGTCCACCCGGAACAGCGGCGGCTGGGCAATGTAGATATGGCCCTGCTCGATCAGCTTGGGAAAATGGCGGAAGAACAGCGTGAGCAGCAGCACCTGGATGTGCGAGCCGTCCACGTCGGCATCAGACAGAATGGCGATCTTGCCGTAGCGCAGGCTGGACAGGTCCGGCGTATCGTTCACGCCGTGCGGGTCCACGCCGATGGCCACCGAGATATCGTGGATTTCGGCATTGGAGAACAGCTGATCCTTGTCGGTTTCCCAGCTATTAAGCACCTTGCCGCGCAGCGGCAGGATGGCCTGGTATTCTTTGTCGCGCGCCAGCTTGGCCGAGCCACCGGCCGAGTCGCCCTCTACCAGAAACAGCTCGTTGCGCTCGATGTCTTCGCTTTCGCAGTCGGTCAGTTTGCCGGGCAGCACGGCCACGCCGGAGCCTTTTTTCTTCTCGACCTTTTTCACCGACTTCAAGCGGCTTTGCGCCTGGCGAATGGCCAGCTCGGCAATACGCTTGCCGGCCTCTACGTGCTGGTTCAGCCACAGCTCTACCGGGTCGCGCGCCAGGCTGGAAATCAGCTTCAGCGCATCGCGGCTGGTGAGTTTGTCCTTGGTCTGGCCCTGGAACTGCGGGTCCAGCACGCGGGCGGACAGCACAAAGCGCACGCGGCTCCATACGTCTTCGGCCATCAGCTTCACGCCGCGCGGCAGCAGGTTGTGGTGGTCGATAAAGCTTTTTACCGCTTCGAACACCCCAGCACGCAAGCCGGCCTCGTGCGTACCGCCGCTCGGGGTGGGAATCAGGTTCACATAGCTTTCGCCGCTGGCGCCGTCTTCAAACCACGCCATGGCCCATTGCACGCCTTCGCCACGGGCAAACTGCTCGTGGTCGTCGCCAATGTAGGCCTCGCCGGAAAACAGCGGTGCGACCGGCTCGTCGTCGCCGCACAGCTCGGACAGGTAGCTCTTCAGGCCTTCGGGGTACTGCCATACCTTGACTTCGTCGCCGCTGGGGCGCTCGATGGTGAGCGTTACCGCCACACCAGGCAGCAGCACGGCCTTGGCGCGCAGCAGGCGCTCCAGCTCGGGCATGGAGTAGCGCGGGCTTTCAAAGTATTTGCCGTCCGGCCACACGCGCACGCGGGTGCCGCTGGTGCGCGGGCCGCAGTCGCCGATACGCGCCAGCGGTTCGATCACGTCGCCACCGGCAAACACCAGCTTGTGCACACCGCCTTCGCGTTTGACTTCTACTTCCAGCCGGGTGGACAGCGCATTGGTCACCGACACGCCCACGCCGTGCAGGCCGCCGGAAAACGCGTAGGCGCCGCCGTCTTTCTTGTTGAACTTGCCACCCGCGTGCAGGCGGGTAAACACCAGCTCCACCACCGGCACACCTTCTTGCGGGTGCAGGCCCACGGGAATGCCACGGCCATCGTCCTCTACCGTCAGCGAGCCGTCCACGTGCACGGTGACGGCAATCTTGCGGGCAAAGCCACCCAATGCCTCGTCGGCGGCGTTATCGATGACTTCCTGGCAGATATGGGTCGGGTCGGTGGTGCGGGTATACATGCCTGGCCGCTCTTTTACCGGCTCCAGCCCCTTGAGTACCCGTACCGAGGATTCGTCGTAATTCTGTTGTGTCATGTGTCTGTCAGTGTGATGCACGGCGCAGCAGCGCCGCGAGTTGTTGATTGTGGCGGGCTGCCAGTAACAGCTGCGCCAGAATGGCACCGCAGAGCGCCAGGAACATATCCCACTGGGTATCCCACGGGTCGCCCTGCGTGGCCAGAAAGGCGTCGGCGCCGGCCCCTAGCGCGAGTGCGGCCCACCATTCGATCAATTCGTAGAGTGCCGAGAAGGCCAGGCAGAAACAGGTGGCCAGAAACGCCAGCCAGCGCCCCTGCAGGCCGGTACCACTGTGAATCACCTCGCGCGCCAGAATGGCGGGAAAGAAGCCCTGCGCCAGATGGCCGATGCGGTCGTAGTGGTTGCGGCTAAAATCAAACGCATCCTGCAGCCAGAAGCCCAGCGGCGTGAGCGCGTAGGTATAGTGCGCGCCCACCAGCAGAATCACCGCATGCAGCGCCATGGCCCATGCGGCCAACCTGGTCCACGGGTAGCGGCCCCAGCACAGCCAGGCCAGAGGCAGGCCTATCAGCGCCGGGATGGCTTCCATCCACCAGGTGGTGATATCCGCAGGCTGCCAGGCAGACCAGGCAGCAACAACGGCCACGCCTGCAAAAGCAGTGCGTGGCCGTGGCAAATATTGTGTCGTCAAGCCTTAGCCCTCGTCTGGCTGCCGGGTCGTGTCTTGCGCAATACGCGCCAGATAGTCACCACGGCTTTCGATCCCTTTCAGGAAACGGGTCAGCTCGGTGAGCGCCCGCTCGTAGACGTCTTTCTTGAATTCGATCACCGCATCAACCGGCGCCCAGTAGTCGTTCCAGCGCCAGCCGTCAAACTCAGGGTGATTGGTTGCACGAAGGCATACATCGCAATCCCGGCCTACCAGTTTCAGCAAGAACCAGATCTGCTTTTGCCCGCGGTAGCTACCGCGCCATTCGCGGCGCACCCAGTTGGTGGGTACATCGTAGCGCAGCCAGTCGCGGGTGCGACCCAGTATCTTGACGTGTTGTGGCAGCAAGCCCACTTCTTCCAGCAGCTCGCGATACATCGCGGCTTCAGGGCTCTCGCCAGGTTTGATGCCTCCTTGCGGAAACTGCCACGAGTGCTCGCGCACCCGCTTGCCCCAGAACACCTCATGCTTGCCATTGATGAGGATGATTCCGACATTGGGGCGGTATCCGTCCCGGTCCAGCATGGAAAAACCTGCAATATCGTTAGTTGGCTCGATTTTTGCACATTTCGGCCGCGCACGCCACGCGCTACCGTGGCGGGCACGTCACATACCCGCATCTATCGCGCAGCGTTCGTTAAATATAATTGACGAATAGCCACAATATCGAATAAAAAAATAAACATTCAATCTTTGCAAGGCTGCGACATGCGTCACACCCTTACCCTGTGCACCCTGCGCATTCCTTGCAATGTGTCCCTGGGGGTCTTCGAGCAGCCGCTCAGCGCCACCGGCAACCCTGCCGCCATGCCTGCACGCTACTCTGCCAACCCTTTACGGACACCTCATCATGACGATCCTGCTGCACTGGCTGCGTGAGCACGCCATTACCCACATCGAATGCCTCATCCCCGACCTGAATGCCCAAGCCCGTGGCAAGCTGGTACCGGTTACCCATTACCCGGCCGAGGGTGAGCTGCGCTTTCCCCAGGTCAGCCTGATACAAAGCTGGATGGGCGAGCCACAGCAACAACTGGTGCCAGATACAGACCCGGACCTGCGGCTGCTACCCGACCTGGCCACACGCTGCATCAAACCCGGCACCGGGCGCCGTATCGCCCAGCTGATACACGATTGCCATAGCGAAGATGGCACCCTGCTGCAAACCGCCCCGCGTAGCGTACTAAAACGTGTGCTGGCGCGTTTTGAAGCACTGGGCTTTACACCTGTCGTGGCGCCAGAGATCGAATTTTATCTGCTAGGCGCGCAAGGCCAGCAGCACGAAGCCGTCGGGCCCGCCTACGCCGTAGATCACAGCGCGCGGCATGAAGCTTTCTTTGCCGCGCTGGAACAGGCCTGCCACCAGCAAGGCATTGCCACCGATACGCTACTGCACGAAGTCGGCAGCGGCCAGTACGAGCTCAACCTGCAGCACGGCCCGGCGCTGGCACTGGCCGACCAGGTGTTTTTGCTCAAGCGCACCCTGCGCCAGCTTGCCAGTGCGCACGGCCTGCAAGCCTGCTTCATGGCCAAGCCCTTCCCCGGCCAGCCCGGCAGCGCCATGCATATTCACCAAAGCCTGCTGGATAGCCAAGGCCGCAATGCCTTCACCCAGCCCGATGGCAGCGAACACCCACGCTTTCATCATTACATTGGCGGCCTGCAACGCCACCTGCCGCAAGCCATGCTGCTGTTTGCGGCCAACCCTAACGCCTACCGTCGGCTATGCGCCCACAGCGCTGCGCCCATCAATGTGGAATGGGGCTACGATAACCGTACCTGCGGCCTGCGCGTGCCAGTCTGCCACCCGCAGGCACGACGCGTAGAGAACCGCCTGCCCGGTATTGATGCCAACCCCTATCTGGCCCTGGCTGCCACACTGGCCTGCGGTTTGCTTGGTATGGAGCAAGCATGCGAGGCCACGCAGCCACGGTCAGATAGCGCCTATCAACACGCCGCCACCTTACCGGGCTCGCAACAGGAAGCCATGCAGGCCTTTACACACGCCCATGACCTGCATGCACTACTGGGGCCGGATTTCGCCAAGGTATTTCTGGCACTGAAACAGGTAGAACATCAACACTTCCAGCAGCAGGTTACCGCGTGGGAATGGCAATATCTGGCACCGCAGGCCTAGTTCGGCACACTTTGTACGCGGGTATTTTCATGCAATAGTTGAGCATTTTCCCGCGCCGGTTTTTAATGGACACCACGGCAAGACCAACGTTGTCATGATGAAATAAGCAGACTAACTGCAAGGAGAACCTGATGAAGAAATCAACCCTGACCCTGGCTATCGGCCTGGCCCTTACCGCCGCCTCTGGCAGCGCCCTCGCGGCAGGTAAAGAGCTGAATGTATACAACTGGTCGGACTACATTGCCGAATCCACCTTGCCGAACTTCCAGAAAGCCACCGGCATCAAGGTGCGTTACGATGTCTATGACAGTAACGAAATCCTGCAGGCCAAAATGCTGACCGGCAAGTCTGGCTACGATCTGGTACACCCCTCTAATACCTTCCTGGCCAAGCAGATTCAGGCAGGCCTGTACCAGCCACTCAACAAGGCCAAAATCCCGAACTACAAAGATCTGGACCCGGAGCTGATGAAGCTCATGGCCCAGTTTGACCCGGGCAACCAGTTCGCCATCCCGTACTTCTGGGGTATGAACACCATCGGCATCAACAGCGACAAAGTCAGCAAGGCGCTGGGTGGCAAACTGCCGGCCAACGAATGGGACCTGCTGTTCAAACAGGAAAACGTTTCCAAGCTGAAAAGCTGCGGCGTGAGCATGCTGGACTCTGCGGCCGAGGTCTTCCCGGTAGTGCTGCACTACATGGGTAAAAACCCGGCCAGCACCAGCGAAGCCGACTACAAAGCCGCCGCCGCGCTGCTGAAACCCCTGCGCCCCTTCATCACCCGCTTCTCCTCGTCCGGCTACATCAACGAGCTTTCCGGTGGCTCGCTATGCTTGGTGCTGGGCTACGGCGGTGACCTGAACATCGCCAAGACCCGCGCCGAAGAAGCCAAAAACGGCGTCAAAGTACAACCGCTGGTACCGAAAACCGGCGTGGGTATCTGGATCGACAGCATGGTCATCCCTAAAGACGCCAAAAACGTCGACAACGCCAACACCTATATCAACTACGTGCTAGACCCGAAAGTGTCGGCCGCCAACGCCAACACCGTCACCTACGCCCCGGGTAGCCTGGCCGCACGTCAGTTCATCGACAAGAAGCACCTGGCCAACCCATCCATCTTCCCGGGCAAAGACGTCGTGTCCAAGAGCTTCGTGATGCCTAGCATGGATGCCAAAACACAGCGTCTGACCACACGCCTGTGGCAAGAATTCAAGACCGGCAAATAAGGTCGATCCAGCCATAAGCCAAAGCCCCTGCGCAACATGCTCAGGGGCTTTTTTATTACATCGAAAAACTGCAGGGCAGCACCCCACTCAGCATGTAAAACCAGTTCACTTCTGCAGCACTGATGGTACGATGCGCTAATCGCATCAATACGCACACACACGCCTCATGCTGTTTTTTCCGCCAACCGATCCACTGCGATCCCTGCCTGGCATCACACTGCATCCGGACGCCGTCAGCATACTACACAGCGCTGCCGACTACCGCGAACA
This sequence comes from Vogesella mureinivorans, assembly GCF_007644035.1. Lineage (GTDB taxonomy): Bacteria > Pseudomonadota > Gammaproteobacteria > Burkholderiales > Chromobacteriaceae > Vogesella > Vogesella mureinivorans. Next base: position 77,524 of record NZ_VMTV02000003.1, read on the forward strand.
GCTGCTTGCCCTGATTCGCCAGGCCCGCCATCGCATTCATCTCTGCGCGCTGTACCTGCAAGAAGATGAAGGTGGCAAACTCATTCTGGATGCACTGTACGCTGCCGCTGCGGCCAACCCTGCGCTGGATATCCGGGTCTTTGTCGACGCCCACCGCGCCCGGCGCGGCCTCATCGGCCACGGCAAGCAAGAAGGCAATGCCGGCTGGTATCGCCAGCGCGCCCAAGCGCAGCCACAAGACAACCTGGCCATTTACGGCGTCCCCGTACAAACACGCGAGCTATTCGGCGTCATGCACCTCAAAGGCTACGTGATTGACGACACCGTACTGTACAGCGGCGCCAGCCTCAACAATGTCTACCTGCACGTGGGTGACAAATACCGTTTTGACCGCTACCACCTGATAAACAGCGCACCCCTAGCGAATGTGCTGTCTGGCTACATGCTAGACACCCTGGCCGCCAACCCTGCAGTCATGCGCCTGGATCAAGCCATCACACAAGACAAGGCCAGCCAGAACCGGGCAACACGGCAACTGCGCAAAACCCTGGCACAAAGTCGTTACCCGGTAGTGCCGCACAACACAGGTACTACGGGCCTGCAGATCTTCCCCATCTGCGGCGTAGGCAAGAACAACCCTTTCAACAAGGTACTAGAGAATCTGCTGTATAGCGCCAAGCAGCAAATCAGCATCTGTACCCCCTACTTCAATCTGCCACGCCCCCTGCTCAAAGCCATCGACAAGGCCCTGGCGCGTCAGGTAAAGGTAGAAATCATCATTGGTGACAAAACCGCCAACGACTTCTACATCCCCCCCAGTGAGCCGTTCAAGGTCATTGGTGGCCTGCCCTACCTGTATGAAATGAACCTGCGCCGCTTTGCCAAACAGCATCAAGCAGCCATACAGGCCGGCCTGCTCACCGTGCGACTTTGGCGACATAACGACAATAGCTATCACCTGAAAGGGCTGTGGATAGACCAGCACCTGCAGCTGATTACCGGCAACAACCTGAACCCGCGCGCCTTCCGCCTGGATCTGGAAAATGGCCTGCTGCTGCACGACCCGCTAGGCCAGCTAGCAGCCATCACCGCAGAAGAGCTCAGCAACATCCGCCAGCACACCCAGGTTGTCAGCCATTACCAACAGCTGGAAAAGCTGCAGCACTACCCCGAAAAAGTCCGCAAGCTCCTCAGCCGGCTAAACCGATTCCGGCTGGATAAACTGTTCCACAGGCTACTCTGAAGCCCACGTAAAAAAGCCCGCGCAAGCGGGCTTTTGTTTTGTTTTGACATCGTTGCGGCCAACGTTGGCCGCAACGATGTCAGCAAGAGGGCTGGCTGGCGCGCACCAACAACAAAGCCCGCTTGCGCGGGCTTTTCACATCAATACGGCATCAATACGGCCAACGTCGGCCGCGGGGGCGGGGGTGTCCGTCGCCACAAAGCACAAAGCCCAGCTCGTCTGAGCTGGGCTTCGGTATCGGGCGTCTGGCGGTGTCCTACTTTCACACAGGTATCTGCACTATCATCGGCGCTAA
>NZ_VMTV02000262.1 GCF_007644035.1 Vogesella mureinivorans
ACAGTTCTTGCGCAGCCTCCGTGTGGTGTGCGGAGCTGCGGCGGACTTCATTCAGTCGCACAAGTTGAACGCGGAGCAGGCGCGGCAGGCATCCGAGCTTGCAAGCGTTCTGCCCAAGCTGGTCGCCGATGCACGCGACAAAGACAGGTGGACGCGTGACGAGCTGCTTCGCGAGCTTGGCTGGCGCGATCCCGCCAAGACGCTGCTCATCCACCGGTTCCCGGTCGGCGCCTATGTCCAGCGTAACCGCGACACTGAGGTCAAGCTGCTAGCCGCGCTGCATGCCGCCGACCAGGGCTA
>NZ_VMTV02000975.1 GCF_007644035.1 Vogesella mureinivorans
CTGACATCCGGCGCTGGGAGCCGGACGCACAGGCCGATGCCGTGCTGCTCGACGCCCCCTGTTCGGCAACCGGCATTTTCCGCCGCCATCCCGATGTGCTGCACCGCATCGAAGACCGCCAGATCGACGAGCTTGCCGCGCTGCAAGGCGAGTTGCTCGCGCGCGCCGCCGGTTGGGTCAAGCCGGGCGGGTCGCTCGTCTATGCGACCTGCTCGCTGGAGCGCGCCGAGGGGGAGGCGCAGATCAAGGCGTTTCTGGGCACCAATTCGAAATGGCAGATCGACCCCGTACGGCCTGACG
>NZ_VMTV02001040.1 GCF_007644035.1 Vogesella mureinivorans
TAGAAAGTTTGACTTTAATCTGTACAATTTCATGGTTAGCAAGTGCGCCGCCGGCAAGTCCTTCTGCCGTCTTGCGATAAATTTCTGGGCCGATTAAAGTATTTAAATCGGAATGCTTCCCATCTGTGCGCTCTGGGGTTGCAGTCAATCCCAGCCGGTAGGGGGCGATCGCATACTCTGCAATCACGCGGTTGAAGTCGGTGGGCAAGTGATGACACTCATCAAACACAATCAGGGCGTAGCGGTTGCCCAAAGTTTCTGCATGAATGGCGGCGCTGTCGTAAGTTGCAACAAGAATCG
>NZ_VMTV02000968.1 GCF_007644035.1 Vogesella mureinivorans
GTGCCAGTAGTAGATTTTATCGGTTTCTTTTTTGCCAGTTACCGCTACTTTCTCTGCATTGATAACGATGATGTAATCACCTGTATCTACGTGCGGAGTATATTCAGCTTTATGTTTACCGCGTAAACGGCGTGCTAATTCAGTAGCTAAACGACCTAAAGTTTTACCTGTCGCATCTACTACGTACCAGTCACGTTTTACTGTTTCTGGTTTTGCTACAAAAGTTTTCATTAATTAAATACCAATATTTTTAGTTATAACCCAATCCGCTTATCAATAAGCGAATTACCTATATGACGC
>NZ_VMTV02000334.1 GCF_007644035.1 Vogesella mureinivorans
CTGCCTGCCAGCCTGCGGCCCACCCAGGATAGCCCCGCCTTCCACACCACCTTCGACGCCCAGCGCCGCGGCATCCCGCTCACCCCCGACTACGCCCACACCCCCCACGCCAAACCCACCGCCCCCGGCGCCCAGACCGCCACCGTCGTCGGCCCCGCCGGCGAAGAAGTCCACACCGACACCCTCGGCCGCATCAAAATCCAGTTCCACTGGCAGCGCCCCGACGAACACCCCCACACCGGCGCCCGCCTGGACGACACCTCCAGCTGCTGGCTACGCGTCGCCCTGCCCAGCGCCGG
>NZ_VMTV02000812.1 GCF_007644035.1 Vogesella mureinivorans
ACGTAAAATAATTTCTCCATCTTGATCTTTTACAATACGAACACGTGAGACACTACGTACAGTATTGGCTTTTGGTGCAGTTGAAATTGCCTCACCATTTTGTAAGCGTTGCACACGTAACTTACGCATATGATGATCGTCATAGGCATAGTTCAAATTATTTTCATAATCTGTCAGTTTGGGATCAATTGGAATAATATAGACGCCCTTCTCATTCCATAAATCTAACCAGTTATCATGCTCAGAGTGGTCCAACATATCTGCCTCAGCCCAAATAAAAGCTGTAATTTCATTGAGCA
>NZ_VMTV02000376.1 GCF_007644035.1 Vogesella mureinivorans
GGAACTGCTGCCCCAGCGCTGAGGCGCGGAAACGCTCGCCGTCGATCGCCAGCCAGCCGCGCGCCCGGCCCTTCGCGAAGGCGGCGTCGAGCGCGCTGCGCGGCAGGCCGGTGCGGGCCTCGAAGGTCGACAGCGAGCTGCCGTCCAGCAGGCGCAGCGCATTCAGCATGAACTCGAAGGGTAGATCCGCGGCGGCAAGGCGCTGCTCGCCGCCGATTCGCGCGCTGCTGGCAGCGGCGTCCAGATAGGCCTGCGGATGCTTCAGCTTCCAGCGCCGCAGGATCGCCTCTTCGGCGGGCAGGGTGATCTTGCCGTGGGCGCCGGCGCCGATGCCGAGGTAGTCGCCGAACTGCCAGTAGTTGAGGTTGTGCTGGCTGCGCCGGCCGGGCCGCGCGTAGGCCGAGATCTCGTACTGCGCATAGCCTGCTTCGGCCAAGCGCTGCTGGCAGGCCGCCTGCATGTCCCAGGCGCTGTCCTCATCGCGCAGGCCCGGCGG
>NZ_VMTV02000023.1 GCF_007644035.1 Vogesella mureinivorans
CATATGGTCGAGCTCGCGCTTCATCTGGGTGTTCTGCAGGCTGGCATAGCCCTCGCGGCCGCCCCAGAACACGTAGTTCTCGCCGCCGAGTTCAACCGTGGCGTCCAGTGCGGCCTTGACCTGCACGGCCGCGCGTGCGACCACCGCGAAGTCCGGATTGGTCGCCGCGCCGTTCATGTAGCGCGGGTGCGAGAACAGATTGGCGGTGCCCCACAGCAGCTTGACCCCGGTCGCCTGCTGGCGCAGCTTGGCCAGCTGCACCATGTGCTGGAGATTGGCCCGGTACTCGCCGATGTCAT
>NZ_VMTV02000687.1 GCF_007644035.1 Vogesella mureinivorans
ACGGTCCGCGCGGCAGGCGTCGAGGTCAGCAGCACGCCGGTGCAGACGAACTCGAAGTAGCGCGCGTCGAACTCATGCAGCTGTGCGGCAGCGATCCAGCCGAGCCGCGCCACCGGCAGCACGAAGGCGATGGCGAACACCACGGCGCAGAACACGGTCGCGGCCCAGCGCCAGCGCCCCAGCGGCAGGCGCGCCGCGCTGACCGCGCCCAGCTGCACGAAGGACTGGCGGCGCCGCGAACGTGCCTCCAGCAGCACCAGGGCGATCACTGCCAGCAGCATCACGGCGGCGATCTGCAGGGCGGTGTCGGTGGAGAACATCGCGAACCAGGCGCTGTAGATGGCGCTGGTGAGGGTGTCGTAGTTGAAGGCGGCCACGGTGCCGAAGTCGGCCAGGGTTTCCATCAGCACCAGCAGCACCCCGCCGGCGATGAAGGGCCGCGCCAGCGGCAGGGCGGCGCGCTGGAAGGCCCGCCGCGGCGACATGCCGGGCGCG
>NZ_VMTV02001167.1 GCF_007644035.1 Vogesella mureinivorans
TAGTCGCCCTGTTTGAGCCGCACCACGCGTCCGTCGCGGACGTCGATGGCGGGAATCGCGACAAAGCCGGTCATTGGCCGTCCCACTCCATGAAGTTCTTGAGCAGCTGCGCGCCCACCGCGGCAGAGCGCTCGGGATGAAACTGCGCGCCGGCGACGTTGCCGCGGCGAACGATGGCGCTGAAGGCCTCGCCGTGCGTGCTCGACGCCAGCGTGTAGTCGCCGACTGGCGCCGCATAGCTGTGCACGAAGTAGGCTTGCGCGCCTTCGGCGATGTCGTTCAGCAGGGCCGAGGCGCGC
>NZ_VMTV02000701.1 GCF_007644035.1 Vogesella mureinivorans
TTCGCCGTCGCCATCTCGGACAGATAGGTCGCCGACGAGCCATACTCGCCGCCGACGCTGAGCCCCTGCAGCAGGCGGGCGAACAGCAGCAGGGCGGGGGCCGCAATCCCGATCGCGGCGTAGCCCGGGGTGCAGGCGATGATCAGGCTGCCGGTGCACATGAGGGTGACCGACAGCGTCAGCCCCGCCTTGCGGCCCTTGCGGTCGGAATAGACACCCATGATCCACGCGCCGACGGGCCGCATCAGGAAGCCGACCGCGAAGATGGCGGCCGCCGCCAGCAGCTGCGCGGTGTCGTC
>NZ_VMTV02000425.1 GCF_007644035.1 Vogesella mureinivorans
GGAACTTTTTTTGAACCTACTGTTTTGACTGAAGTGACTCAGGATATGGATGTAGCGAAGGAGGAAACCTTTGGTCCTTTAGCACCATTGTTCCGCTTTAGTCATGAAGAACAAGCTGTGGCGATGGCGAATTATACTGAGTTTGGACTAGCAAGTTACTTATTTACGCAGAATACTGCACGTCAATGGCGTGTTGGTGAAGCACTTGAGTACGGTATGGTCGGGATAAATACCGGTCTTATTTCAAATGAAGTTGCACCATTTGGTGGGATTAAGCAATCAGGTTTGGGACGTGAAG
>NZ_VMTV02000032.1 GCF_007644035.1 Vogesella mureinivorans
TTGGCGGTTTCGAAGCCATCAAGTCTGCGTACATGGCCCAGGTGCAGTACAGCATGTGGGTTACCGGAAAAGACGCCTGGTTCTTTGCCAACTACGACCCGCGCATGAAACGCGAAGGTATTCACCACGTCGTCGTTGAGCGAGATCCACAGTACATGACCGATTTCAACGAAATGGTGCCGGAGTTCATCGAGAAGATGGACGAAGCGCTGGCGGAGATCGGCTTCACGTTTGGCGAGCAATGGAGGTAACCATGGGAGCAAATCACTGGCAACCGTGGGAAAACCTGTTCCTGCAT
>NZ_VMTV02000743.1 GCF_007644035.1 Vogesella mureinivorans
TTGATTTGCTCAATCATCCCTCAGTGACTGCCTTTCTGACTGCCCTTAATATAATTCAATTTATCATAGGTCTGGCTTCATAAATGCCCAAAAGAACCGACATCCAATCCATCCTCGTCATCGGCGCCGGCCCGATCGTTATCGGTCAGGCGTGCGAGTTCGACTATTCGGGGACGCAGGCGATCAAGGCGTTGAAGGAGGAGGGCTATCGCATCGTCCTCGTCAACTCCAACCCGGCGACGATCATGACCGATCCCGAGCTGGCCGACGCGACCTATGTCGAGCCGATCACGCCCGA
>NZ_VMTV02001119.1 GCF_007644035.1 Vogesella mureinivorans
GTCGACTTCGCGCCGGTGCCGCCGCGCTACCGCAGCGCCTTCTTCGCCCACGTGTTCCCCGGTGGCTATTCCTCGGGCTACTACGCCTACATCTGGAGCGAAGTGCTGGCGGCCGACGCCTTCGCCTTCGTCACCGAGCAGGGCGGCCTGAACGCCGAGCTGGGTGCGGCCTACCGGCAGGGCATCCTGTCGCGCGGCGGCACCGAGGACCCGATGGAGATGTACGTGAAATGGCGCCGCAAGCAGCCGGACGCCGAGAACCTGCTGTACCGCCGCGGCCTGAAGAACAAGAGCGACG
>NZ_VMTV02000218.1 GCF_007644035.1 Vogesella mureinivorans
GGACACCTTTAGAACGGATCAGGAATGGAAAATTGCAACGCTTAGGGTATCCAACGTGGTTGGTGCTTTTGAACATGGTGTATTGGGGGAGTTTGTTACTCCACTACCGAAAAATATTGTGCCATTAGCATTGCAGGTCGCTGCCCAAAGTGATGTTGAGTGTTGGCAATGGAATAAATACTGGCGACTTCGAGATTTTCTTGTGGATTCAATGCAGGCAAAATACTAGGTAAACGTGAAGCTAAAAGTGTTTTACCTGTTCCTGGTGGTCCTTTAAATAAAAGCGAGTGTCCACCTG
>NZ_VMTV02000768.1 GCF_007644035.1 Vogesella mureinivorans
GCACCGCCACTGGGTGCGCCCCGGCGGCGCGCTGTACGGCCTGTCGGCTGTCGAGGGCCAGTCCGGCCTGGATCTGGGGCTGGCGCCCGCCATGACCCTGTCGACCCGCCTCATCTCGGTGAAGCAGGTCGACGCCGGAGCGGCAATCGGCTATGGCGGGGCCTTCGTGGCGCCGATCGCCATGCGCATCGGCATTGCCGCGATCGGCTACGGCGACGGCTATCCGCGCCACGCGGGCTCGGGCACGCCGGTCTGGGTCGGTGGTGCCTTGACCCGCACCGTGGGCAGGGTGTCCATG
>NZ_VMTV02000840.1 GCF_007644035.1 Vogesella mureinivorans
TGTCCACTTCAGCGGCGGGCTGTACATCGAGGGCCGGGTGGAAGGCGCGGTGATCGCCGACGAATCCGACCCGAACGCGCTGGTCACGCTGTCCGAGCGCGGCAGCATCGAAGGCGAGGTGCGCGCGCCGCACGTGGTGGTGAACGGCCAGCTGCACGGCGATATCCACTCCAGCCAGCGGATCGAGCTGGCGGCAGCGGCGCGGGTCGAGGGCAATGTGCACTACCACACCGTCGAGATGCAGGCCGGCTCGATGCTGACCGGGCGGCTGATCCACCAGAACGCCGAGCCCAAGCGC
>NZ_VMTV02001096.1 GCF_007644035.1 Vogesella mureinivorans
TCCCAAGGAATGGGAGAACCAGAAGAAGTGGAACGGCGGCTGGCGGCGCAAGCCCAACGGCAAGATCGAGCCGCGCATGGGCGCCAAATGGCGCATCCTGGCCAAGATCTTCGCCAACCCCGATCTGCCCGAGATCGACGACTACTATGAGCCGTTCGACTTCGATTACGGCCACCTGCAGACGGCCCCGGAGATGAAGCACTTCCCCACCGCGAGGCCCCGTTCGCAGATAACGGGCAAGCGGATGGAGAAGATCGAATGGGGCCCCAACTGGGAGGAAATCCTCGGCGGGGAGTTC
>NZ_VMTV02000133.1 GCF_007644035.1 Vogesella mureinivorans
TCTTCGCCGAGACCGAGCAGGTCGCCTTCTGCACCGCGCATGTCGTGCCCGGTATCGACTTCAGCAACGATCCCCTGCTGGCGGGTCGAATCCACTCCTACATCGATACCCAGATCACGCGTCTGGGCGGGCCGAATTTCCACGAGATCCCGATCAACGCGCCGATTGCGCAGGTGCACAACAATCAGCGCGACGGCATGCATCGGCAGGCGATCCATCGCGGCGGGGTCGCGTATGAGCCGAACTCGCTGGGCGGCAGCTGTGCGTTCCAGGCCGGCTCGATTGGCTTCAAATCCTT
>NZ_VMTV02000039.1 GCF_007644035.1 Vogesella mureinivorans
GCTGGAGGAAGAGAAAGCAATAGCGATTTCCCAAGTAGTGGTGAGCGAACGGGAAACAGCCTAAACCAGAGGTTTTTACTTCTGGGGTCGTGGGACAGTCAATCAACGTATCTTCAAGCTAGACAAAGCAGTTGAAAGCTGCACCAGAGAAGGTGAAAGTCCTGTAGTCGAAAGTAGAAAAGAGCGTGACTGTATCCCGAGTAGCACGGGGCCCGTGAAATCCCGTGTGAATCAGCGAGGACCATCTCGTAAGGCTAAATACTACTGTGTGACCGATAGCGAACCAGTACCGCGAGGG
>NZ_VMTV02000723.1 GCF_007644035.1 Vogesella mureinivorans
ACCCTGCCCCGCCTGCGCCAGCAGCCAGTCCACCACGCTGCGCGCGGCCGGCTTCAGGCGCCGGTGCTCGGGCCAGACCACGTGGTAGCTGTAGCGCCCCGGCAGTTCGGGGCCTGGCAGCTGTTCCAGGGTGCCCGCGTCCAGCCAGGGCTGCACGATCGAGGAGCGCGCCAGCGCAGCGCCGAGGCCCTGTTCGGCCGCGGCCAGCATGTCGGTGCTGTCGCTGAACACATAGCGCTCGTCGGGCACGCCGACCCGCAGCCCGGCCATGCGGCACCAGTCGCGCCAGCCCTGCAC
>NZ_VMTV02000073.1 GCF_007644035.1 Vogesella mureinivorans
GTCTGCTTCGACACCGGCGGCCTCGACATGAAACCGGCCGACGGCATGCGCAACATGAAGAAGGACATGGGCGGTGCCGCGCACGCGCTGGCGCTGGCCCAGCTGGTGATGGCGCAGCAGCTGCCGGTGCGCCTGCAGCTGCTGATCCCGGCGGTCGAGAACGCAGTCGCCGCCGATGCCTACCGCCCGGGCGAGGTCATCGCCACCCGCGCCGGCCTGTCGGTCGAGATCGACAACACCGATGCCGAAGGCCGGGTGATCCTCTGCGATGCGCTGACCTATGCCGGTGAGTCCAGG
>NZ_VMTV02000429.1 GCF_007644035.1 Vogesella mureinivorans
CGCCTTCTCCAGGCGCTTCTCCAAGCCCTCGTGTGCGGTGCTGCGGATCCAGCTGTCGAGGGTGTGCTCGTCCGGCACCGGGAAGGCCGGCAGGAAGTAGGTGCCGAGGCGAAGTTCGAGATTGCAGCGGCGCGCCAGCTCCAGCGAGTTGTCGAGCGCGGCCGGGATGTCGGCGAACAGCGCCGCCATCTCGTCGGAGGACTTCAGGTACTGCTGGTCCGAGTACTCGCGCGGCCGCCGCGGGTCGCCCAGCACGCGCCCCGTCGAGATGCAGACGCGGGCCTCGTGGGCCTCGTA
>NZ_VMTV02001087.1 GCF_007644035.1 Vogesella mureinivorans
TAGGACGCAGTGATGCGTCCGGTATTACAGAATCGACAGCGGGTAGTTGATGATCAGACGGTTCTCGTGCAGATCCTGGCCAACGTCACGGCGGACGTCGGAGTTACGCCAGCGAACGTTCAGGTTCTTCAGGGTGCCTTCCTGAATGGTGTAGGCCAGTTCGGTTTCACGACTCCACTCTTCGGCATCGGTACGGCCGCCGGCATGGATATTGGAGCCGCTGGTGTAGCGGTTCATCAGGGTCAGGCCCGGGATGCCGAGGCCGGCGAAGTTGTAGTCATGACGCAGCTGCCAGGA
>NZ_VMTV02000985.1 GCF_007644035.1 Vogesella mureinivorans
ATTCGAGCGCGCCGTGCTCCAGCCACACTTCGCAGGCGGTGGCGGCGATCTTGCGGTAGTCGTCGATGCGGTTGGCGGGGCAGGGCAGCAGGAAGCCGTCGATGTAGGACATGGGGTGTCTCCAAGTGTGGGCGTTCAGGGGCCATGATCGGGAATGGTCGGCTCGACCAGCTGGGCCAGCAGCTGCATCGATTCCTGCCAGCCGAGGTAGCAGGCCTCGACCGGAATCGCATCGGGAATGCCGCTCTGCTCGATGCGCAGTTCGGTGCCCATCGGCAGCTCGCGCAGCTCGACGGTGGTGAACATGGTGCCGGGCAGTGCCTCCGCATCGAAGCGGTCGCTGTAGCGCAGGCGCTGGTTCGGCACCAGCTCGAGATACTCGCCGCCGAAGCTGTGCGTGGTGCCGGTCGAGAAGTTGGTGAACGACATCTTGTAGAAGCCGCCGACCCGCGGATCGGAGTGGGTGACCTTGCCGGTGAAGCCGTGCGGCGG
>NZ_VMTV02000631.1 GCF_007644035.1 Vogesella mureinivorans
CCGAAGTCATTCAGGGCCCCTGGCTGATGCAGCAGATGCAGGCCCAGGCTGAGCATGTTGGAACCGAGGTGATCCACGACATCGTGGTCGAGGCGGACCTGTCGCAGCGCCCCTTCCGGCTTAAGCTGGATTCCGGCGGCGAGCTGCTGGCCGAGACCGTCATCATCTCCACGGGCGCCCAGGCCAAGTGGCTGGGTCTGCCCTCCGAACAGAAATTCCAGGGCTTCGGCGTCTCCGCCTGCGCCACCTGCGACGGCTTCTTCTACCGCAACCAGGAAGTGGTGGTGGTCGGCGGCG
>NZ_VMTV02001070.1 GCF_007644035.1 Vogesella mureinivorans
TCCGGAGAGCTGCAGGGTGAAGCGCTCCTCGTCGCGGCGGCGGACGTCCTCGATGGTCTCGCGCGCCTCGTCGGCCCGGAAACCGAGGTCGATCAGCACCTGATAGCCGAACACCAAAGCGCTCTCGAAGGTCTCGCGGAGCTGATATTCGACGCCCGCCTGCACCAGCCGCAGCGAGTGGCCGCGGTCGTAGGCGCGGACGAACAGCTTGGTCAGCGGGAACTCGGCCTTGACCCGTTCGACGATCAGGTCGGCGACCTCGGGCTTGTCGACGCAGACGAGGATGGTCTCGGCCTT
>NZ_VMTV02000001.1 GCF_007644035.1 Vogesella mureinivorans
GGCGCTGCCATGAAAGACAGCTCGCTCAAAGACAAAGTAATCCGCGACATCGTATTCTTATCCTGCGTCGGTTTGCGCCCAGTTGTAGTACATGGCGGTGGCCCGGAAATCAACTCTTGGCTGGATAAGCTGGGAATCGAGCCACAATTTAAAAATGGTCTGCGCGTCACCGATGCTCCCACAATGGACGTTGTGGAAATGGTTTTAGTCGGTCGGGTGAATAAAGAACTCGTTTCCCTGATTAACCGGGCTGGAGGCAATGCTGTAGGACTTTGCGGCAAAGACGGCAATTTATTC
>NZ_VMTV02000794.1 GCF_007644035.1 Vogesella mureinivorans
ACAAGCGCATCCGCGTCGCCCAGCGCAATGACCTGTCGGGCGCGATGCTGATCACCGGCTTCGCGCCACGCCAGCGCTCGAAGATCGGCGCCCAGCTGGAGGCCGTGCGCGAGCTGATGCGCGATGCCGAGGACGTGCGCCGTACCGGCTCGGCCGCGCTGGATCTCGCCTACGTCGCCGCAGGGCGCGCCGACGCCTACTTCGAAGCCGGCGTGATGCCCTGGGACATCGCCGCTGGCGTGCTGCTGGTGCGCGAAGCCGGCGGCCGCGTCTGCGACTTCCGCGGTGGCACCGATT
>NZ_VMTV02001022.1 GCF_007644035.1 Vogesella mureinivorans
ACTGAAAAGTCTTGGTTACTTTCGCCACGTTGTACTTCCCCTTTGGGATTAGCGACGGATGCCGAGGCGCTCGATGAGCGTCTTGTAGCGTTCAACGTCCTTGCCCTTGAGGTAGCTCAGGAGACTGCGACGCTGGTTGACCAGACGGATCAGGCCGCGACGGCCGTGGTGGTCAAGCTTGTGGATCTTGAAGTGGCCGGTCAGCAGCTCGATGCGGGCCGACAGCAGGGCGACCTGGACCTCCGGGGAGCCGGTGTCGCCTTCGCCGCGCTTGAATTCTTCGATGATCTTCTGGGT
>NZ_VMTV02000976.1 GCF_007644035.1 Vogesella mureinivorans
GCGGTGGATCGGCTGCTGCGCCCGCTTTTTCAGGCGCGCGCCGATGATGATGTCGTTCGGGAACTGCGCGGCGGCCGCAACCAGACGCGGAATGTCCGAGGCCAGGTGTTGGCCATCGCCGTCCATGCTGACTACGCCATCGATGTCGAGCGCGAGTGCAGCGCGGAAGCCGCTGCGCAGGCCCTCGCCCTTGCCGCGGCGGGTTTCGTGCTGGATCAGGGTGATCGGTAGATCGGATATGGCCGCGACCGTGCCGTCGGTGGAGCCGTCGTCGATCACGATCACATGCGGGGTGCAGGCCAGCGCGCCTTCGACCACCTCGCGGATGCGCAGGGCTTCGTTGAGGGCGGGAATGATCACCGCGGTGCGGGCGAGCTCAGCCATGACGCAGCTCCAGCACGAGGCGGGTGTCTGCGCCCGCGGGCAATTCGCAGGTAGACTCACCGCGCGCCAGCGCCTTGGCCAGACGCGCGGCCGGCGCCATCGCGTT
>NZ_VMTV02000580.1 GCF_007644035.1 Vogesella mureinivorans
TCCGTCGCCGAGAGCATTGTCTATGGCGCGATGGAGGTCATCGGCGAGAAGTCCGGCAATCCGCTGGAGCTTGTCGAGAAGGCGCTGGGCAACGTTGCTCCGGCGGTCGAGGTTAAGTCCCGCCGCGTCGGTGGTGCGACCTACCAGGTGCCGGTTGAAGTGCGCAGCTCGCGCCGCTCGGCCCTCGCCATGCGCTGGGTCATCGAGTCCGCTCGCAAGCGCGGCGAAACCTCGATGCCGCGCAAGCTCGCCGGCGAACTGTTGGATGCGGCCGAGAGCCGCGGTGGCGCTGTCAAG
>NZ_VMTV02000171.1 GCF_007644035.1 Vogesella mureinivorans
CCAAGTCCAACATAGACAAGCGATAAATAATAATAAAGTTTTCACCTACCTCTTGGCGTGTTCTTCTTACGATTTCAATCGGAAAACGGATACGGTTTTCATAACTGCCACCCCACTCATCATCACGGTGATTGGTTCTTGCAGCAATAAACTCGTTGATCAGATAACCTTCTGATCCCATAATTTCTACACCGTCATAGCCTGCAATTTGTGACAATCGGGCACAATTGGCAAAGTCTGCAATCGTTTGATGAACTTCTGCTGACGTTAGTGCATGTGGCTTGGTTGGATTAAGA
>NZ_VMTV02000406.1 GCF_007644035.1 Vogesella mureinivorans
ACGGGAGTGGCCGATCCTCAGTCGTGCGGGCCGTAGCGCACGTCCAGCACGAGGAAGCGCACGCGCCCGCCAGGCAGCGGCGCCTCGAACTCGTCGTCGACACGTTTCTTTAGTGCAGAGCGTGCCAAGGGCGAGTCGATGCTGATCCAGCCGCGGGCCGCGTCGGTCTCATCAGGGCCGACGATGCGATAGCGCAGGGTTTCGCCATCGTCCATGCGCTCCAGCTCGATCGAGGCACCGAAGTAGATCGCCTCGGGATCGGCAGGCTGGCCCTCCGCGACCTTGAGCGCCTCCAG
>NZ_VMTV02000002.1 GCF_007644035.1 Vogesella mureinivorans
TGACAGCAGATGCGACTGGCCGAGGCGCTGGCCATCGGCGTGGCTGTCGTACAGCGCCGCGACCACGGCCTGTTCGATCTCGGCGCCGGAGAAGCCCACGCTGGCCGTCGACAGGGCCGCGAGGTCGAAGGCCTCGATGGTCTGCTGGCGGCGGCCGAGATGAATGGCGAAGGCCTGCTGGCGTGCGGATGTGCCCGGCAAGTCGACGAAGAAGATCTCGTCGAAGCGGCCCTTGCGCAGCAGCTCGGGCGGCAGCTGCTCGATGCTGTTGGCGGTGGCCACCAGGAACACCGGCT
>NZ_VMTV02001113.1 GCF_007644035.1 Vogesella mureinivorans
TGGTGATCACCGACCTCTCTCGCGCCCTGCGCGAAGAGGAGCGCCAGGCCTGGCAGCGCCTGATCCGCGTACTCGGCCATGAGCTGAACAATTCGTTGGCGCCGATCAAGTCGATGGCCGGCACCCTGGTGCGCGTGCTGGCGCGCGAGCCCCTGCCCGCGGACTGGCGCGAGGACGTCGACGCCGGCCTGCAGGTGATCGGCGACCGCGCCGAAGCCTTGAACCGCTTCATGATCGGCTACACCGCACTGGCCCGATTGCCCTCACCGCAGCGCCGCGAGGTCGAGCTGGCCCCG
>NZ_VMTV02000146.1 GCF_007644035.1 Vogesella mureinivorans
TGCCGCAGCGGCAGCACCACACGGTTCATCGGCCGCCGGGTCAGTGACTCATCGCCGACCAGCTCGCTGTCGAAGCCCTGCCCCGCCAGCAGGCCGGCGAGCAGACGCATGCCGGTGCCGGCATTGCCGCAGTCGATGGCGGCAGCCGGGGCGGACAGCCCATGCAGGCCGACGCCATGGACGATCCGCACGCTGGCTTCAGGCGACTCCACCCGAACGCCCATCTGCGCGAACGCGCGCGCGGTGGCGCGGGTGTCCTCGCCTTCGAGGAAACCGCTGATGTGGCTGACACCCTC
>NZ_VMTV02001069.1 GCF_007644035.1 Vogesella mureinivorans
CGCCCCCGTTACGCCCCTGCAGCAGAACTGCACCGTCGTCTGGTGCACGGCCACCAGCAAGGCGGCGGTGATCGATCCGGGCGGCGGCGTCGATATGATCCTGGCCGAGGTCAAGCGGCGCGGCCTGATCCTCGACCAGATCTGGATCACCCACGGCCACATTGATCATGCGGGCGGGGCGGCCGAGATGAAGGAAAAGTCCGGCGTCCGCATCGAGGGGCCCCACCCCGAGGACCAGTTCCTGATCGATGGCCTGGCCGCCCAGGGCCAGATGTACGGCATGCCCGAGGCGCGAT
>NZ_VMTV02000755.1 GCF_007644035.1 Vogesella mureinivorans
CTGAGGCGACGACTGCGCCCACCAGCGACATCGCGAATTCCCTTCCAGCGAGGCATGGCCAGTCGGGCGACGAGGCAACGGTGCCTTGCCCGCACGCCCTCAGGGGCGCTTGCGAGTCGCCCCCAGCACGGCCTCGATCAACACCTCCATCTGCTGGCGCTGCTCCGCCGTCAGCTCCAGCTCCGCCAACACGAAGTAGGCGGTGCGCAGAACTTCGCGCCAGCGCGGCTTCTCCGGCAGCGTATCGAGGCTGAGGTAGCGGTCCATGGCGCGCACGCGCAGCCGGCCCTCATCAATCGTGATGCGCCAGACACCGCTGCGCTCGGCCAGATCAATCCGCGTCTTGCGGGTCAGGCGCTCCCACAGGTCCAGGCTGAGCTGCATCAGCGAGACCAGCAGGCCGCGGAAGCGCTGCTGCGGGTCCAGCGCATCGGGAAGCAGCGCCGCAGCCGGCAGGTCCTCCGCGTGCGCAGCAGCCGCGCGCAGCCC
>NZ_VMTV02000966.1 GCF_007644035.1 Vogesella mureinivorans
TGCGGCCGGCAACAGCACCACTGCCACCGACACCGAGGGTTACAGCGTTGATGTAACGGCACCAAACGCCAGCATCACCCTGAACGCCAACATCACCACCGATGACGTGATCAATGCAGCCGAAGCCGGCCAGCAGATTCCGGTAAGCGGCACCGTAGGCGGCGATGTCAAAGTAGGCGACACCGTTACCCTCACCGTGAACGGCAAGACCTTCAGCGGTCAGGTACTGGCGGGTAACACCTTCAGCATCAACGTACCGGGCGCTGACCTGGTGGCCGATAGCGACAAGACCATCAACGCCAGCGTCACCACCACCGATGCCGCAGGCAACAGCAGCACCGCCAGCGACACCGAGGGTTACACCGTCGACACCAGTGCCCCGTCGCTGGTGATTACTGCGAACGATGGCACCTTGTCGCCGGGTGAAACCGTAACGCTGACCTTTACCTTCAGCGAGGCTGTCACCGGCTTTACGGCCAGCGATGTGGCCATTACGGGTGGCACGCTGAATGCTGCAACATTGGCGACGGCTGACGGCGGCAAGACCTGGACCGCCACCATGACGCAGAGCGGAACGGCGCAGCCGGTAGTGACTGTGGGCAATGGCAGCTATACCGACCTGGCAGGCAATGCCGGTACGGGTAATAACCTGACACTGAACAATGCACCGGATGCGATCGACGACAAGTACGTGATGACCACGCTGACCAGCAAGTACTGGGGTTATCGTGAGGGGACTGACGGTGGCAACCTGACCTCGATTGCCCAGGTAGAGACCTTTGCCAAGAACAATGCCGCGACAGCGACATTCCAGACCAATGCACTGAATTTTGGCGAAACTGCCATCAGCAATAATCTGGGTACTACCGGCAACCTGACAACCTTCCTGGGTGGTAGTGGTAGCAATCTGCAAACTACGGCCAACTACAACACCACGTCGGATGCCATTGTGCAGATGACCGGTAAAGTGAATCTGGCCCCCGGTACTTATAACTTCCGCGTTTATGCTGATGATGGTTTCGTGATTCGCATCAACGGCCAGGAAGTGGGCAAGTTTGACGGTATCCAGTCGCCGACTACGCGCGAGTTCGCCAGCTTTACCATCACTCAGGGTGGTGAGCAGAATATCGAGATCTTCTATTGGGATCAGGGCGGCAATGCCGTGTTCAAGGCTGAGCTGCGTCCTGAGGGCGGTGCTTATCAGGTCTTGGGTGTTAATTCGCAGTATGGCAGCGGCCCGCTGATTACCATGGAAGACACGCAGCTGACCATTGAGCCTGCCAGCCTGCTGGGGAATGACAAAGATCAGAACGGCGATACGCTGCAGATCCTGTCGGTACAGAACCCGACCAATGGTACGGTGGCGCTGGTAAACGGCAAGGTCGTGTTTACGCCTGCGGCCAACTACAACGGCGATGCCACCTTTACCTACACCGTGTCGGATGGCAAGGGCGGTACCGATACGGCTACTGTTACCGTGAAAGTAAACCCGGTAGCGGATGCGCCAGTGGTTACCGCTACCACGGTTGCGGTGTCGGAAGAGGGCCTGGCCGGCGGCTTGGCAGACAACGCGGGCAGCCCGAGCGATACCACCAATAGCAAGACTGCCACTGGCACCATGTCGATTGTTGACCCGGATGGCGATGCCATCAGCAGTGTGGTACTGACCGCACCGACCACGGCACTGACCAGTGCTGGCCAGACCGTGAGCTGGAGCGGCAACAACACCAACACCCTGACGGCAACGGCGGGTGGCCAGACGGTGGCAACCATTACTATCGACAACAGCGGTAAGTACACCGTGAACCTGCTGAAGCCGGTAGATCACGCCACTGGTAATGGCGAGAACGTGCTGTCGCTGAGCGTGGGCGTGAAAGCCACGGCAGGTGGTGTATCTACCACCGGTACGTTGACGGTGAATGTTGAAGACGACGCCCCGGCTGTCATTGCCAGCCAGGATGCCAACATTGCCATGACCAACACCAACCTGTTGATCACGCTGGATGTGTCCGGTTCGATGGCGGCAACCGACGGTGTGGGTGGCCAGACCCGTCTGCAAAGTGCCATTGCTTCGGTGAAAACCCTGCTCGACCGTTACGACGAGTTTGGTGATGTGCGCGTGAGCCTGGTGAAATTTGGTGGCGATGCCGAAACGGCGCAGATGGGTACAACCTGGCTGACCATTGCACAGGCCAAGACCTATCTGGATACACTGAGTGCCGGTGGCGGTACCAACTACGATGCTGCGCTCAACACCACCATGACGGCCTTCAATACCAGCGGCAAGCTGAGTAATGCGCAGAACGTGGCCTATTTCTTCACGGATGGCGTGCCGACTTTCGGTAGCGGTAGCGATACCACGCTGACCGGTAGCCAAAACGGTAACGGTGGTTCGCCGGATGGTGTGGATTCCGGCATCCAGGCCACCGAAGAAGCCAGCTGGAAAGACTTCCTGCTGAGCAACCAGGTGAAATCGTTTGCCATCGGCATGGGCTCGGGTATTACCGATACCACCTACCTGCACCCGATTGCCTACGATGGCCAGTCTTCGGTGAATACCGACGGCGTGCGAGTATCGAGCTTTGATCAGCTCGATAGCGTACTGGGTAGCACCGTACAAGCGCCGGTAGGCGGCCAGCTGGTGAGCGGTGGCTTGTTGTCCGGTCAGGTAGGTGCCGATGGCGGCGCGTATATCGCTTCGGTGCAAGTGGCTGGTCGCGCTTACCTGTTCAACGGTACGGCCCAGACCGGTGGCGTGTTTGATGCAACCACCAAGACCTGGACCATTACCACGGCCAACAATGGCAAGTTCATTGTGGACATGGACGCAGGTACCTACACCTACAAGGCACCGGATACGCTGGCAGCAAACAGCATTACCGAGACCATGAACTTCACCGTGTCGGATCGCGACGGCGATACCCAGTCGTCTGCTGTGAACGTGTATGTCGATAAGACCAACGTCACCATCGGTACTACCGCCAGCGAAACCCTGACGGGTACTGCCGCGCCGGACCTGATCCTGGGCCGTGACGGTAACGATGTGATCGACGGTGGTGCCGGCCATGACAAGCTGTATGGCGCGGATGGCACGGATACCCTGCGCGGCGGTAGCGGTAACGACCTGCTGGATGGCGGTGCCGGTAACGACACCCTGATTGGCGGCGCCGGTAACGACACCATGACAGGTGGCCTGGGGGTGGATACCTTCCAGTGGAGCCTGGCGGACCGTGGTACAGCAGGTAGCCCGGCACAAGACACCATCACCGACTTCAAGACCGGTGTCGGTGGCGATGTGCTCGACTTGCGCGACCTGCTGCAGGGTGAAAACAGCGGTAACCTGACCCAGTACCTGCACTTCTCGGCCAGTGGTAACGATACGCTGGTACAGATCAGCAGCAGCGGTGCCTTTACCGGTAACGGTGCCAACGCAGCCAGCGTGACCGACCAAAGCATTCTGCTGAAGGATGTAGCGCTGGGCAGCCTGGGTAGCACAGACCAGCAGGTGATTACCGAGCTGTTGAAAAACAACCTGAAAACCGACCAGTAAACCGGGTGTGTGATAGGGGTGTGTGACAAAAGAGCCGGCTTGCCGGCTCTTTTTCTATACCTGTACCAAACGTGACACCCTATGCGGCCAAGTTTCAATACACTGGAACGGCAATTGCTATACTGCCCCTATCTTTCGCTGGAGCGCTGCTGTGGAAAACTTACCGATGCGGGATGGCTTGTCGCTAGACTCCCATTTTCAGCCCATTTATAGCCTGGCCCACCGCCGTACCGTGGGGATGGAGGCGCTGCTGCGTGCCTCCGAGCAAGGCATGGCGCTGAGCCCGCCACAGGTGTACGAGCGCTATATCCGCCGTGATGACCGTGCCGCTATGGACCTGGCCGTAGTACGCGCCCATTGCCAGCACTTTGCCCGCACACCGGCAGCCCAGCGCTGGCTGTTTCTCAACATCGACGCGGTAACGCTGGCCGACCTGAACTATGTGCAGCAGCTGCAGCAGATCATTGCCGACTCGGGCATCCCGCCGCAGCTGATTGTGCTGGAGGTGCTGGAGCAGGCGCTGGAGCTGGATGCCGGCCTGCTGGAAGGCGTGGCGCTGCTGCGCGAGCAGGGCTGCTTGCTGGCGATTGATGATTTTGGTGTCGGCCACTCCAACCTGGACCGCGTGTGCAGCCTGGAGCCGGACTTCATCAAGTTTGACCGCCACCTGCTGCGCAGTGCGGTTAACCAGCAGCGTACACGCACGCTTTTGTCGCGCCTGGTTCGGCTAATGCACGAAATTGGTGCGTTGGTGGTGGTGGAAGGGGTGGAAAGCGAATCTGATGTGGTGGTAGCGCTGGATTCCGGCTGCGATCTGGTGCAGGGCTACTATGTGGCCATGCCCGCCGTGGTGCCAGACCGCGACGAGCAGATTACCCCGCGGCTGGACGCCAAGTGGGACGAGCTGATGAACCGCGAGCTGCTGCGCCGCAAGCTGAACCGCCGCCAGCTGGAGCTATCGCGCCAGGCCTTTGTGCAAACCGCCATTGCCCTGATGCAGGGTAACGAGTTCAGGTTGGCCGCACAGCCCATGCTGAACCTGCCGGACGTGATTCGCTGCTTCTTGCTGGATCAGGAAGGCCGCCAGCTGGGCCGTAACCTGAATGTGCGCGAATTGTCCGAGGTAAACCGCCTGCGCTTTGCCCCGCTGGAAGACACCACCGGCGCGGTATGGTCGCGCCGTACTTACTTCCAGCACGCGATTGACCAACCCGGTGTGCTGTATATGAGCGAGCCCTACCTGTCCATGACGGACACGCGCACCTGTGTGACCCTGTCGATGGCGATCGAGATCGACGAGCAAATGCACGTACTGTGTTCGGACGTGATGCTGCCCAAGTAAACGCGGGTAGTGCATACAGCAAAACACCGGGCCTGGGCCCGGTGTTTTGTTTGGGATAGCGCTTACGGTGCGGTAATCGGGTCGAACAGGGTCACCACCTGGCGCACGCCGGCGGTTTTGGCCGCTACCTGCGCGGCCGCTTCGCCTTCCGCATCGCTGACCAGGCCTAGCAGGTAAACCACGCCGCGCTCGGTGACAACCTTGATGGCATTGGGCGGGTAGCCCTGGCCTTCCAGCAGGCGGGTACGTACCTTGGTGGTAAGCCAGGTGTCGTTGTTGCGCTGTGCCAGCGTGGTGACCGGGGCGACAACCAGATGGTTGTAGACACGTCTGACATTGGGAATACCCCGTGTCATCAGCTCGATATCGGCTTTCTGCGCTTCGCTTTGCGCTTCGCCGGTCAGCAGAACGGCGCGGTTATAGCTGGTGGCATTCACGTGGCTGCCGGCAAAACGCTCGCTGAGCTGGCGCACCGCTTTCAGCTCGATACCCTGGTCTTCTACATAGGTACCACTGGTGCGTCGGTCGGTTACCACCAGGGCACTGGCGGCCACACCGCCAGCCACCAGGGGGAAGCAGGCGCTCAGGTTGGCCGCCATCAGGGTGGCAACGGTCAGGCTTATCAGGCGGGGTGTCATTCAGTCTCCTCCCAGCAGCATGTAATCGATGGCATCGCACAGGGCGTGGATAACCAGCAGGTGTATTTCCTGAATACGGGCAGTGCGTGTTACCGCCACGTTCAGGTGCAGGTCTTCGGGTGACAGGATTTCGGCTACCTGGCCCCCGTCGTTGCCGGTCAGCGCAATCACGCTCATGCCGCGCTCGTGGGCAGCGTAGATGGCTTCCACGATATTGGCAGACTGGCCGGAGCTGGTAATCACCAGCAGCAGGTCGTTATGGTGGCCTATGGCCCGTACCTGCTTGGAGTAGATCAGGTCAAACTCGTAATGGTTGCCAATGGCCGTGAGCGCCGGGCTATCGTGCGACAGCGACATGGCAGCCAGGCCCGGGCGTTCTTTTTCGAAGTGCCCCAGCATGCTGGTAACAAAATGGTGGGCCACGGCCGCGCCGCCGCCGTTACCGCAGGCCAGGATCTTGCCTTCGTTCATCAGGCTGGCCACCATTTTTTCGGCAGCTACTGCGATGGCGGGTGCCAGCTCGTCCATGACCAGCTGTTGGGTAGCGATGCTTTCGCGGAAATGCCCGCTGGCGCGATCGATCAAATCCATCGTCTATCCTTTGTACTCAGCCGGCGCAGCGCCTAGCTGATGATGTTCTTGAGCCATACCGGTGGTGCGGTGCCCTCAAACAGCACTGCGTCAAAACGGCAGGGGCTGTTGAGGTGGTGCTGGCTCAGGTAAAGGTTGGCCGCCGCCTGCAATTTGCGGCATTTTGCCGGGCTGATGCTCGCCGCTGCACCGCCATACTGGTGGCTGCTGCGGGCGCGCACTTCGACAAATACCCGGTATTTGCCGTCCTGCATGATCAGGTCTATCTCGCCAAAGCGGCAATGCCAGTTGCGGGCCACCAAGGCCAGGCCTTGTGCCTGCAAAAACGCACAGGCCTGGTCTTCAAACAGGTCGCCGCTTGCCCGGCTCATTACTGGGCGCCAACGATACTGCCAGGCAAATCACGCTGGACGACCCAGCCCTTGCCGATGCGCAGGTCACCACTGACCCCGCCCAAACGTATCTGGCCAGGGTTATTATTGCTGGCCAGCGCCGCAGCCAGGCGGTAGGCATCGATACCCAGCGCGTACAAACGCTCGGTGGCTTTGTTGAGCGGGTTGGCCGGGCGGGCAATCTGCCGCGTTTCGGGGTGGTTCGGTATCAGCAGCCAGGGCATATCAATCAGCCGCAAGCCCGTTAGCGCCGGGCCAGGCTTGTGTACATTGGCCAGCGAGGTAGCGTAGGCGGGCAGGTCCGGGTTCAGCACGGCGCGGGTAGCTTCGACTTCTTTGCTATCCAGTGCCAGAAAAACCGCGTCGGCAATACGCAGCTCGTTATCCAGTTGGTCTGCAGCCAGGGCTGAAACGTTCAACTCGCGCGCGACTTTGCCGGTACGGCTACGCCATTCTTCGGCAAATGCCTGGCGCAAACGCTGGGACAAGTTGTCGTTATTAAACAGGATCAGCGGCTGCTGGCTGCCATCGTCGCGCATCATGCGGGCAATCTGCTGGGCCTCGGTTTCTATTGTTACCGACAGGCTCCACACCTTGCTGCCTGCTGGCGGGGCCTTATCCAGCGCATTCAGTACCAGCGTGGGCAGCTTGCTGCTGGCGGCTACCCTGGCGGCACCCTGGCGGGTAAGCGGGCCCACGATGAACGTAGCACCGTTGGCCACCAGCTGCTGGTAAGCCGCAGCCGTATCGCTTTCGTCGCGCAGGGCCACAAAACTGGTGGCCACGCTGCCATCCGCGCTGGCCGCCGCATCAAAACCGGCCTTCACCACCTGTGCGGCTTCCCCCAGCTGGCTGGAGTCCACCGGTAGCATCAGCCCCAGATGCACGCCCTTGGTTTTGGCTGGCACTTTGGCGGGCACTGCCACGGGGTTGGCCGCAGCAGGCGTAGCGGTGGCCGCGGTACCTTTCGTGGGAACAGGCTGCATTGAAGCCTGATTTTGTTGAAGTATGTAGCCCGGGGATTGTGCAATCGCTACACTTGCCGCCAACAAGACGGCAGAGCCGGATAACCATGGAGCCAAAACGTGCAGACAGCGCTTGATCACTTGATGAATTCTGCTCGGGAAACGTTTGTCGAAAGGGCATTATATGTGGTGGCAACGCCCATTGGAAATTTGGCTGATGTGACCGTACGCGCCATTGCCGGGTTCCACGCCGCCGATATTGTGCTGGCCGAAGATACCCGCGTGACCGGCAGCCTGCTTAGCGCCTACGGCATCAGCAAAAAGCTGATAAGCCTGCGCGAACATAACGAGCGCGAGATGGCGGCCAACGTGATTCGCTGGCTGGAAGAAGGCAAGATCGTGGTGCAGGTTTCCGATGCCGGCACCCCCGGCATCTCCGACCCCGGCGCACGCCTGGCCGAAGCCGTATGGGCCGCCGGCCTGCGCGTGGTGCCGATTGTGGGCGCCTCGGCCGTAGTGGGCGCCATGTCTGCCAGCGGCCTGGAAACCGCACGCTTCCTGTTTCACGGCTTTTTGCCGCCCAAGCAAGGCGCACGCTGCAAAACCGTACAGCAATGGGCGCAGGCCGATTACGCCGTAGTGTGCTACGAGGCACCGCACCGCATTCTGGACTGCGTAGAAGACATCGTGGCCACCCTGGGCCCGGATCGCCCGCTGGTACTGGCCCGCGAGCTCACCAAAACCTTCGAAACCTTCTTGCGCCTGCCCGCCGGCGAGCTGCTGGCCCGCATCCGCAGCGACAGCAACCAGCAGCGTGGCGAGTGCGTGCTGATTATCGACGCCGCCCCGCAAGTTGCCACCGAAGACGACGCACTCCCCGCCGCCGCCCTGTCCCTGCTGGCCGAGCTGGCTGCCGTACTGCCCACCAAACAGGCCGCCGGCATCGTAGCCGCACACTACGACCTGAACAAAAAACAGCTGTATGACTGCGCGCTGAAGCTCAAAAGCACAGAGTGATATTTACAAGCCGCCAAGGCACGTCTATACTGCGCCTCTCTGATTTTCTCGCCCGGGTGGCGAAATCGGTAGACGCAGGGGACTCAAAATCCCCCGCCGCAAGGTGTGCCGGTTCGAGTCCGGCCCCGGGCACCACGAGAAAGTCCAGCAGCATCCCAAGCAGTTCATCAAACCCGCACAGCACAAAGCTCTGCGGGTTTTTTGTTGTCCTGCACCGGCCGGCAGCATCTGCCGTGGCATGTGTACCATGCCGTGTCACTGGCCGACACCGCCACAAAGCGGCCGCGGCGCGCCGTGTACCAGGCAGAGCACCGCCCCTGCCGGCTGCGTGCGGCCAACCTGGCAGCCCACGCATATCGCCATGCACCTGCTAATGCGGGCGCTTATCCGCCCGCCAAATCGCCCACCCCGGCCGAGTGCATCAAGATGCGCCAGCCACATCCCGTGCCGCTATCCCGCCTGGTGCTGCAGCCCTTGGCCGGCCACGGCCTACAGCTGTTGCCTGCCATGACGGACCATAGCCAGCCGATCAGCAAAAACATCTTGAGCTATGCCATGAGCCGCATGGGCTAGCAAGGCACCGCCACACCGCATGGCTTCCCTGCGTTGGCCGCTACCACGCTGAACGAGGAAGATTTCGACCCGGATGTGATCGAACGCCAGCTGGCGCACGCCGAGCGCAACAAGGTGCGTGCCGCCTACCACCGCGCCGAGTATTTGGACGAACGCAGGAAGATGATGCAATGGTGGGCGGATTTTGTTGGTGGTTGAGTGGTAGATGTATATGCCGATACTTTGACTGTTATTCGGCCTTAGCGGTCATCCATCCAACCAGCCAGGAGCATCCGTTCGGGACACATACCGGCCATTACCGTTGCACAGAAGTCGTAGGTCAACGCACTGACGTGAGAAGCCCCACTATCACCCAACCCAAGCCTTCGTTATTGAAAGCGTTCAACGGTAGGTATCGCAGTGGCCCTGTCGACTCAGTCATTAGTCCACGGATAAAAATCAGTCAAGGAGAAAATTAACTCATGGCAGTTAAGCGTCTGCTTTTGTAGTTTCATTTTCCACCGTTGAATAGCTTAAATCTAACTTTTTTGTAAAGTTGTCGGCGAGTATATTTTCCAGAGATTTATTGTCCCGCATATGCCAAAATACCAATTTAAGATGTTGGACGTGGTAACAATGCTGTCCACTGGCTCGCCCCAGTTCGTGAGGCGAAAATAACAGGGAGGCAGTTATTCGGACAAGTATCAGGAAATGATATTAGCAGTGACTGTGAACCGAACCCCAATGGTTCTTTATAAAGACCATTGCCTAATCTATTACACAACGCTTTCGCTCGGTCACGCATTTGTGCATCTTTCCAGAATCCAATTTCGTCATCTCGGAATGCTCGATTCTCATCAGTCAATATCTCGCAGGAATGTAAGAATGATTTAAATTTAGAGAAATTATTAAGTGCCAATTGAATGTTGGCTTCAGCTTCTTCTGTTGAGAATAGGATAACAATAAAAAATGGTATTTGATGAGTGGATAGGTAACACCCAACTTCCCCTTCGAGTAACGGTTCAAGAGCGCTGGCAATTGTTTTACCTGTACCAGATAAATCATCAACGACAACTAATGCATTTGGCCGCTCGTCTTCTGAGCTAAGGCGGCGAAGCACTTTTCCTGGTTCTATAACAGAATCCATCAACAGGCCATTCTCTTTTGCATATGCCTTTGCATAGGTTGCACCACTTTTGCCAGGGCCATCCAAGTACGTGACTATCAGATCACGTCGCTTTGTTGTTTTACTCTCACGTAAAAGTGGAGGTATTTCGCGAGCGACTATGCGATTGTGTGCATTTCTAAGGAGCTCTGAAATCTGCGGCATGGTCACAAACTTTAAATTTTGTAAAATTGTGAAAAGTAGGCGCTGATCTTGTATCTCGGCAACCTGATCAAGCCATGCTCTTACAGACTCTCCTGTGACTTCACGCCCCCTATACAATGGCCACTCTTTTACGAGCTCTTCAATCTCCCCTGCTTTTACGTAGGCCGAGTCATTTGCCTTCTGTAACTGGCATTCCAAATCATCTCCCAACGTACTGGCTATTAGTTTGGTTACGCCAACATCTTTAACCCAACGCTGAAAAATTGGCAGAAGCATGGTGATTTCGCCATTTATTTCCCGCATAATGTCACGTCGGCAGAAATCCTCTACTATTGGCCCAATATTACTTGGATCAAGCATGCTACTGCTGATTTGCTCTGATATTGCACTTCTGTTTGGAATTTCGGATCTTAGTGCACGGCCAAAGGCGACAAGCACACGCAGTCTCTTCAGTTCAATTACTTCAGCTTTTTCACGTTCCGCATTGATGCCATCTTTCCAGAAATGAGCGAATGCATTCGTATCAAGCTCGGCGACCCTACCATTTAACGCATGCCTCACATCGGTCACAATTATCTCGGTATCTCTTTGTGCAACTGCAGTAGAGAAAATCTTGGCGCACAATAATTTAGTGTAATATGGATGTCCATTTGTCAAACTGAATAATTCACTAAGAGCCGACTCTTCCCAGTTTAAGCTATCCCTGCTTGGATCAACAACCAATGATACATAGTCCGTCCATTCGTCGCTCCGAGAAAAATAATCAAGGGGTTCCCGAACAAATTTGTTCAGTTGATCTCCTTGCGCCCCAATGATAAATGGCATTTTTTCGCCACCAACCAAAATGAAGGCTAGATTTTTGCGGGCACTTAGCGTTCGAAGGTTAGCAAAGAACGCTTCGGCTAATGGCCCGTAGCGATACATCTCTGGGTGGATTTCATCAAACTCATCAAGAACAATCACAAAGCGCTTTTCGGGGCAGTTTGTCTCCAGTAGCTTTGCTATCACATTTAGAGGCGCAAGCGTTCCATCAAAAACTGGCATTGGAGCTTCAATACCCCCCGGCAGATGAAAACGCATAAAAGTATAAATCTGTTCACCAAGGGTTTTTACAGTGCCGGCCGCATCCGCTGCACAGTATTCACCCCATTCGAGATAGAAAGCTATATAATTCGCTGGAGCTTTTGCATGTGCACTGATGTAACGCAATACAGCTTGAGCCAATGAAGTTTTGCCAATCCGTTTTTGCCCTGTAATATATGTTGAGCTCATTTGAGCCTTCAGCAATCTATTGCCGATAGCTTGGATCTTTGCAGTTCTACCAACAAATTTATCACCTTCTGCAACCTCCAGGCTATAAGGATCCATCTGCTCAAGCCGCACCCAATCCACAGTTGCATCTTGAGCAGTAAGACGGACATCAACTGCAATCGATTTTGTTTCTCCAAATAGCTCATTCCAATTTAACTGCATCGCCATATCTACCGAACGGGCAGGCTCTACCACTAGTGCCTTGAATGAAACAGCAAACTCTCCCGGGGGGATATCGCCTAGTCGTATTTCTTCACTCTCAAGAATAATTGCGTTGCCATTTCCACAGTCTAATTCTACCGTTACATCAACCGCCATACCTGGGCCATGATTAACCAAGGGAATTGTAATTGTGAGTAGCTTGTTAAGCTGATGTAATGGGTAGCGCTTTTCAGCCAAGTGAGGAGGTTTTCGACGAGGCTCGATAGTACAGTTAAATTGGTCAACAGCTCCTTTTTGAAGCTCTTGTAGTGCGGAACTCACTCGTTCTACGAAGGGTGAGATGAAATTTCTATTTAAAAATGAAGGAGAGAGAATAGTGATATTCTTAAGATCTAAACAAGCTTCGGTCAAGTGATCAAATTGCGTTTTATAGGTTGCATCCCTGCACGTCACAAGCTCTGCAATCTTCTCGCAAATATGATTAATCTTGACCTTAAATGTATTCCATTCGTAAGGTTGTAGGTAGGCATTGGTTAAACCCATTTTGATAGCTTTTTGAATATCTGCTTTTGCGCTATCAATCTCAGCAAGCGTGGCAGGCAATTCTTTAAGCACCTGCAAATTGGTACAGATTATCTCGTGAAACCCTTTTAACGCATTTATCTTCTCAAAAGTCTGGCGCTTCTCTGTCAACTTTAAGCTTTTGCACTGGTCCCCAAAGCCATCTTCAACTAATGCAACAACCTTGCGTTCGAGCAAGTTATCATTTTCAAATGGTAGCAATCCTTCTACAGAAAGAGCACGCACGATTAGTATCGCTGATTCCCGTCTGCCCTTAATGGTATGAGTGGCTGCATCAATGAGACTAGAAAATTCACCGCTAGCGGCATCTGGCATCCCGCATACACTGGCAATGGCCTGCGCGAGATGGTCTCGAGCCGTTAGGAGGTGTTTCTGTCCCTCCATTACGATCTCTGCTGCAGAAAGTGCCATCTCCATCTCATGGATGTGCTTCTGGAAATTACTCATATTCAATTCGGGCATGATGATACCAATATTTAATGCAAAATGATTAGTTGAAGTATGCCCTTCTCAGGGTGCTCTGCGTCAGCTGCATGCTTTTGCATGCTCATAGTGGGCCGGC
This sequence comes from Vogesella mureinivorans, assembly GCF_007644035.1. Lineage (GTDB taxonomy): Bacteria > Pseudomonadota > Gammaproteobacteria > Burkholderiales > Chromobacteriaceae > Vogesella > Vogesella mureinivorans. The sequence continues at coordinate 12,995 of NZ_VMTV02000966.1, forward strand.
CTACCTCGTACGCGGGCACTTCGTCAGGCACGTTGATCTCTCAGTCCCCTAGACAGCATTCGAATGCGACATGGCGCGGTGACTACTACTTACGTTCGGCCGGGACAAGGCTATTCATGCCGTGCCATTTTCCATGTCAATCAAGCATTGTGCAGGTGAGTCGGGACCGAACAGAGGTTTTGAGTCAGCAATTAGGGGCATAAATTTTGCGTTTCAGATCGACAAAATGCGTCCTTGTGGCAGAAAGTTGACATTCTACGTTGCGTCATAGCAACGGCCGGTATACCGCCTCAAAGGGACATTCAGGACAGGCCCGTGGAGGTCTGCTTTGGCCGACAAGCAGCTAAACTCCCACACACACCAAAATTTCCCCAAAAACCGTGGATAAGGCCTGAAGCCCTTGCTTGGCAAGGCTTACGTGCCCACGGTTTGTTTGTGGGTGGTTCTCGCATTTCGTGGATGTCTCCACAAAACCCAACAAAATCAATGCTTTGAAAGCATGAGGCTCTCCACGGTTTCCACGCTTTGCCTGTGCGAAACTGCGTATGCGCTTGGCATGCTGTGGCCGATTCCGTGGATGGCTTGTTTTTCTTTTTCCTCGCTGCCTTTCTCTATCTCTCTGTTTTTTAAAAGAAAGAGAAGAAAGAAGGGAAACGGTACAGAAATGGCACCGTGGGCAACGCAGGGCAAACCGTGGGCGGCTTGTTCTCAACCATCAACCACTTAGCGGGATGTTGGCCGCTACCTATGGTTTTGGCTGTGTACTACTGCGCTACCCAAAAGCACTAAAGCCACTGACTATGATGTGATATTGCCATAAACCGTTTTCTATTGTCATAGGTCTGGGTTGAAAAGATCTGAACTTAGGTAGCGCTGATGCAGCGATGGCACAGCAGGCAGGCGGGGCAGGTAAGGTGGCAGCCGGTATGGCGTGGCAAGGTTGGCCGCAGGGGCCGGCCGCAATAAAAATGCCCGCGCAGGGCGGGCTGGGTGGTGGGGTACGGCAGACTCATGCCTTGGTATGGCGGTTTGAGGTGCTGGTGCCCTGGGGTGGGCTGTATGGGGGGGTGTCTGGCGCTATGGCGTGCTGTGCAGTGAATCGTTATTTGCTTTGTCTGGCTTTTGGCCTGTCTTGCTGTGTTTTAACCATAATGGGTTTTATGAAAAATTTATTTCGAAAATAATTAAGTAAAATCTATGTAAAACAAATAGATGCCCAATTGATTATTTATCGATATTAAGGTGAGAAATGGCGTGCGTGGTCTACACTATCACTGTTTAGCTTATACTCCGCGGCCAAATTCATTGATGCAAACGTATGCCATTAATTGATACCCACCTGCATTTTGACGCACCAGAGTTTGCTGCGGATGCCGCACAGCGTTGGGCATTGGCTCGGGCTGGCGGGGTGGCGCATGCCATTGTGCCTGCGGTGGCGGCGGGGTCGTTTGAGCGGGCCTTGGGGGTGGCGGCAGCGTTTGGCATGGATGTGGCGCTGGGTTTGCACCCGCTTTATCTGGCCAGCCACACGGCAGAGCACCTGCATGTTCTGGAGCAGTATCTGGCGCAGGGCAGGGCGGTGGCCGTGGGGGAGTGCGGGCTGGATTTCTACGTGCCCGGGCTGGATGCGCAGCAGCAGGAGGCGCTTTTGCTGGCGCAGCTCAGGCTGGCGCGTCGTTTTGATTTGCCGGTGATTTTGCATGTGCGCCGTGCGCAGGACCGGGTGCTGAAGTGTTTGCGCCAGGTGCGGGTGCGTGGCGGGCTGGTGCATGCGTTTAATGGCAGTGCCCAGCAGGCGAAGGCGTTTATCGATTTGGGCTTTTGCCTGGGTTTTGGCGGTGCCATGACGTATCAGGGCTCGCAGCGTATACGCCGCCTGGCCGCGGATTTGCCGCTGTCTGCGCTAGTGCTGGAAACAGATGGCCCGGATATGGCGCCGGAGTGGGGGCAGGGGCTGCCGAACGGGCCTGAAAACCTGCCGCGTATCGCAGAGGTATTGGCCGGGCTGCGCGGTATACCGTTGGCCGAGCTGGCGGAGGCGACGTATCGGAATGTGTGTGGTGTGGTGCCTGCGCTGCGCCCCAGTGTGTGATGACGGTAGCGGTGCAGGGGGGTGAATAAGGAGATGGCGATGTTGAAAAATATTACGGTAACAGCACGCATCAGCATGGGCTTTGCGTTCATGTTGCTGGTTTTGTTGTTGATTGTGGGTAGCAGCTTGTTGGCGCTGGGCCGGGCTGGCGGGAGCCTGGACGACCTGGTGAACCGTAGCCTGGCATTTAGCCACCATATTCAGTCGGTTCGGGCGGAGGTGGGTAATTTGCGGCGCTACGAGAAAGACTTGCTGCTGAATATCCAGAGTGTAGAGAAGCGAAAAGAATATCTGGATAAATGGCAGGACAGCGCAGAGAAAGTACGCCTGCACCTGCAGTCCGCAGACGCCTTGGCGAGCACTGCCGAGCAGGAGGCGATCAAGTCGCTGCTGGGGGCGATGGCGCGTTATGAGAGTGGGCTCAAGAGTGTGGCCAGCCAGATTGAGGCGGGTGGCTTGGCTACGCCGCAAGAGGGTAACAAGGCGCTGGAGCCGGTGAAGGATGCTGTGCGTGGCATGGAAAGTACTACGCGTTCACTGGTTGAGAATGCCAGCGCGCAGGCGGTGGCAAGCCAGCAGGGGGTGCAGGCCGAGATTGTTTCGTCGCGCAGCTTGTTACTGGCGCTGAGTGCCCTGGCTTTGTTGGCCGGCATGGGGGCGGCGGTGGCTATTTCGCTGTCCATCCGCCGGCCTTTGGGCGAGATGACGCTTTTGGCCGAGCAGTTGGCGAGTAGCAAGGATCTGTCTGTGGCTATTCCGGATTATGGCCGCAATGAGCTTGGCCGCACGGGGCAGGCGCTGAATCACCTGATTGTGACGGTGCGCGAGCTGATTAGCGAATCGCACCAGCATTCTGCCAAGCTGGTGGGGGCATCGGACCGTTTGTCTGGTGTGAGTCATGCTATTCATGATGCGGCAGTCAATCAGTCGAACGCTGCGTCGGCCAGTGCGGCAGCGGTGGAGCAGTTGACGGTGAGTGTCAGTGTGTTGGCCGATAATGCAGAAGGGGTGGAGCTGCAGTCGCGCCAGACGGCTACCGATGCACGTGCCGGCAGCGATATGGCACAAACGGCGGCTAGCCAGATTCAGCATATTGCCCAGAGTATTGCCCAGACTTCCGGCACGATTGATAGCTTGAACCAGCGTTCTAGCGAGATTGGCAATATTGTGAGCGTGATTCGCGAGATTGCCGACCAGACCAATTTGTTGGCACTAAATGCTGCCATCGAGGCGGCGCGAGCCGGGGAAACCGGGCGTGGTTTTGCGGTGGTGGCCGACGAGGTGCGCAAGCTAGCCGAGCGCACCAGCCAGGCGACAACAGAAATTTCCAGCCGCATTGCCGGTGTGCAGCATGATACACAGCAGGCGTTCCAGAACATGCAGCAGGCCAATACATTGGTAGAAAGTGGCGTGGAGGGAACGGGTAAGGTGGCGCAGTCGTTGCAGCAAATATTCCAGTCTTCCATCCAGGCTCAGGAGAAAGTTGCCGAGATGGTGCAGGCTATCCAGGAGCAGCGCATGGCTAGCCAGGATATTGCGCAGAATATGGAGCAGATTGCCCAGATGAACGACCAGACACGCTTGGCTGTGGCGGAGGCTACCAGTTTGTCCGGTGGCCTGAAGCAGCAGTCACAGGAGCTGGATCGCAGCATTACACGTTTCAAGGTATAAGCGCTTTTGTCCAATCATAGGCGTCAAGCTTGGCAAGCTTCTCGGTATGCCGTGGGGCGTAGACAGGTTGGCAGATAAAGTTGGCGTGTGGTTGCCAGCAAGCAAAAAGCCCGCATCAAGGATGCGGGCTTTGCGTTTGCTACTGGCTTACTTGGTGGCGGGTGCCGCTGGTGTAATGCGACGTACCAGTGGTGCGCTCGCCGGCTTGGCTGGGGCTGGGGCTACGCGGGTTGCCGTTACCGGTGCAGGGCGTGCGCCTGTGGCATCCTGCATGACCACGGCTACGCGGCGGTTGAGCGGGTCATTGGCTGCTTTGCCTGGCAGGGGTTGTGTGTCGCCACGGCCAACGCTATCAATGCGGCTGGCTTGCACGCCACGGCTGCTCAGGTAGTTTTGTACGCTTTGTGCCCGATTTTTCGACAGCTCCAGATTGGACGCCGGGTTGCCTGTGCTATCGGTATGGCCTTCTACCAGGAAGCGCTTCTGGGCCAGTTGTGGCATTTGCAGTGTGGTAGCCAGCTGATCCAGCATTGGCAGGCTTTCTGGGCGAATCTTGGCCGAATTCAAGTCAAACTGCACTTGCATATTGACGGTAATGTCGCGTGTGGTGGCTACGGGTGTGGTGTTTGCCACTACCGGGGCCAGCTCGGTGCCAGTATTGAAGGAGCGAGCACGGATCTTGCTCGCATCCAGCGGGGTGGGGGCGACATAGTTGGTCGGGCAGCTTGGCGCGGTCAGATCGGTACTCACCTCTGCGCCATCATCTTTTGGCTTGAGCTGCATGGTTTCCATCAGGCGGCCAGACTCACCCAGTACACGGTAAGTGGCTAGCTGCTGGTTCAGCTCGGCATTCAATAGCTCGCGGCGCGATTCGAACAGCTCGTTTTCGCTGTCCAGCATGTCCAGCAGGGTACGTTGGCCGATATCGAACTGCTTGCGATACGCATCGCGTGCTTTCTCGGTGGACAGCTGATGCTGACGCAGTGATTCCAGCTGGCTGCTGATACGTACCGAGTCGTTGTACGCAATGGAGACTTGCTGTCGCATGTCACGGCAGGCTTTTACGCCCAGTGCTTCAGCTTCGTCGCGGCGCTCGGTGGCCGAAGCCAGGCGTGCACGGTCGGCACCGCCACGATACAGGTTCAAATTCATGACCAGCTCGATGGCTTGTTCATTGGTACGGCCTTTTACGCCGTCCTTGTTATTTGTGGCGGCCTTGTTGGCTCGCAGATCCAGCGTGGGGGAGAAAGCACCACGGCGGACATCGATTTCTGCTTCGGCTGCACGGTAAAACGCACGGGCAGCTTGCAGCGACGGGTTGTTTTTGTCAGCCAGAACCATCAGCTCATTGGCTGGCGGGATCAGCCCCAGGTTCAGCCCTGGCAGCTTCAGCTCGTTGGCTGGTGCTTCGCCGGTAATGCGGGCATAGCGGGCGGAGACATCATTCAGGTTGGATAGCTCGTTAACCAGATTGGATTCTGCCAGCGCCAGGCGGCCAGCGATCTGCTCCAGATCCACGCGGCGGCCAACCCCTTGGGTAACGCGCTGCAGAATCTGTTCGTAGATGCCTTTGTGAATGGCATAGTTTTCTTCAGCGATATTGACCAGCTTGCTGTAGCGCACCACGTCAACAAAAGCACGTACCGATTCGAGGCCTTGCAGCTCGGCGGCTGCCAGGTATTCGAAGTAGCGGGCACGGCTGGTATAGTCGAGCTGTTTTACCTGGTTGGTGGTGATGAAACCAGCAAACAGGTTCTGGCTCAGGGCCAGGTTATAGCCATGGCGAGTGAAGTTGTTGGTGCTGGTGCCGCCGGTAGAAGTGGGGGTCTTGTTTTTTTCCCGTGCAGTGGCGTAGCTTAGATCAACCGTGGGTTTGAAGCCGGCTTCTGCAATGCCACGCTCTTCCAGGCTGGCACGGAACGTGTGCCACTTCATGCGAACTTCCGCATTGTTCTTCAAGGTTTGCTCAATCGTGTCTTTCAGCTCCAATGCGTGGCTGGTCATGGGTAACGAAAGAGCCAGCAAGGCGATAAGCGTACTGCCGGTGATGCGTTTAGGGCGGAAGTTCATGAGAGCCTCATTGGATACTGTGATAATTGAACAGTTTATTATTAAGCAGTAGTTCTAAGTATTTTAAATAAAAGCTTTATGTGCTGTATTTTCGGAAGTGGATGCTAAAGTGTCAAGCTAAACGTGGCAAAACACGTGAGCTTGCTATACGCTTGTTGCATGTTAAGACAGAAGCATGAGTTGCCATCCGGCGGAACCATCCTATGGGCGTATCTTTAGTGTTAAGTCGTTGTAAGTGGCTGCCGGTCTGTCTGGTGCTGGCGGCTCTTGCTCTGGCCGAGATGCCGCTTGAGCGTGTGCAGCAGCTTTATGGTGGCCAGGCTGTACGTATATATCGAGAGTGGCAACAATTACTTTTGTCTTCCCGGCGTGAAAATAACGAACAGACATTGCTGCGAGATGTAAACCAGTTTTTTAACCAGCGCTACCAGTTTGTTGATGATATCGATTTGTGGAAGCAGCCGGACTATTGGGCAACACCTCTGGAAAGTATGGCGCGTGGTGCCGGCGATTGCGAAGATTATACAATCGCCAAATATTTTACCTTGCGCGAGCTGGGCGTGGCACCACAAAAGCTGCGCCTGACTTACGTCAAGGCCCGCATCGGCGGTGCGGGCAGTACGGTGACGCAGGCGCACATGGTGCTGGCGTACTATGCCGACCCGGCGGCAGAACCTTTGATTCTGGATAACCTTATCACCACCATCCGGCCTGCCTCGCAGCGTGCAGACTTGCAGCCTGTGTTCAGTTTCAACGCGGATGGTATCTGGGTGGGGGGCGGCCCTAATCCGAATTCTAGTGTGGACAGGCTGACCCGTTGGCGCCAGCTTATCGACAAAATGAAAACCGAAGGCTTTATTTCCTGAGAGATGGCATGAAACGCGTTTCCCTGATTCAACAGCTATGGATGCTGGTTATCGCAGCGGTGGTGCTGGCGGCTGCGGGCAGCCTGACGGCCAACTTGTTCAATGCGCGTGACTATCTACAGCAGCAGTTGGCCGCGCAGAGTGCAGATGCGGCCAACTCGCTGGCTTTGCTTATTACACAGAATCAGGCAGACCCGGTAATGGGGGAGACGCTGATCAACGCGGCATTTGACCAAGGGCATTTTCGCCAGATCAGCTGGGTGAATGCCCAAGGCAAGGTGCTGGTGCTGAGACAAAATGCCCAGCGTGCGGGGGAAGCGCCGGCCTGGTTTCGCGATGTGTTTACGCTGGTGCCTGCACCGGCGCGTGCCATGGTCAGCAGTGGCTGGATGCAGGCCGGGTATATCCAGGTAGAGAGCGAAGCGGGTTATGCCTACGAGTCGTTGTGGCGTGGTGCATTGAATGTGTCGTTCTGGGTGCTGCTGGCCGGTTTGGTGGTGGGCGGTATTGGCTCGCTGGGGGTCAGTACCATCCGCAGGCAGCTGCTAACGGTGGTGAACCAGGCCAAGTCCATTACCCAGCGCCGTTTTATCACCATTCCAGAGCCGGATGGCCCCGAGATGGGCCGCTTGGCCCAAGCCATGAACGCCATGGTGATGCGGGTAAAGGCCATGTTTGAAGAGGAGGCCGGGCGGCTGGAGGCATTGCGCCGCCAGATCAACTTTGACAGCGTGACCAGCCTGGCTAACCGCGGCTTTTTTATGGGGCGACTGGGTGCCGAGCTGGCGGAGCGTGATAAAGACGGGCGCACGCTGCTTTTGATGCGTATCGATGGCCTGGCCGAGCTGAATGCCAAGCTGGGGCGGCCGTTAACGGACGAGATGCTCAGCCAGTTTGGTACGGTGCTGCGTAATCAGGATCGCTTCGGCCTGGATAGCCTGGCTTCCCGCTTGAACGGTGCCGATTTCGCTTTGTTATTGGATAGTGCGCAAGCGGAGCTGCCGCGGCTGGAAGCTTTGCATGATGAACTGGGGGCTTTGCTGGGCAGCTTTGCCTCTCATGATGTGTGCCTGGCCATGGCGGCAACCGATGTACGGGATGGCGATGCCATTCGCGACATCATGTCCCGGCTCGATAATGCGCTGGCTTTGTCCGAAGCAGCGGGCGGTGTGAAAGTTACCCTGGCAGACGAGAATGTTAACAAGCCGCTGGCGATGACGGCAGACCACTGGAGTGCCGTGCTGGATGAGGCCATTGGCACCCGCCAGCTCAAACTGGTGCGTTTTGCCGTGCGTGATGCCAGTGGCGGCCTGTTGCATGAAGAGGCGCCACTGCGCTTGCGCCAGGGTGAGGATTGGTTGCCCGCCGGGCAGTTCATGCCGATGGCGATCCGCACGCGCCGCGTGGCGGCGCTGGACCTGGCGGCCGTGAGCCTGGCGCTACAGCAGTTGGCCGCAGAGCCGGCGTGTCAGGGCATTGCGGTGAACCTGGCGGCCGAATCGCTGGCAGATGACCAGTTTGTGGCGAAGCTGGTGGAGCAAATTCGTGGCCAGCGCGTCGCTGCTGGCCGGCTGTGGCTGGAGATGGCCGAGGTGGGCATCGTGCAGCGTTTTGACCGCTTCCGCATGCTGTGCCTGGCGTTGGCAGACCTGCCGTGCAAGGTGGGTATCGAACACTTTGGCCGGCAGTTCAGCCTGATTGGCCAGCTGCACGACCTGGGTATCGACTATCTGAAAATCGATGGCAGCTTTGTGCAGCAGATCGATCAGGAAACGGGCAATCAGGCATTCCTGAAAGGGGTGTGCAATATTGCGCACAATATTGGCCTGGGCGTGGTGGCGGAGGGGGTACGTACTGATGCCGAGCAGCAGATGTTGCTGTCGTTGGGCTTTGATGGCCTGACGGGTCCGGGTGTGAAGTAAGCGGTCGCAACATAGGCGACTAGCAGGGCGAGTGTGGCAAGCCACCTCGCCCTGTTTGTTTGTCTGGGGCGTGCCGTGCTTGTGGGTGTGTGCAGGCTGGTGTGTCGGCGAGGCAGGCCAGGGTGGTGCCGGCGCGGGCGAAAAGAAAAAAGGCATCCGGGATGCCTTTTTGTTTGCTGCGGCCAACCTTTAGCAGGGCGAGTGTGGCAAGCCACCTCGCCCTGTTTGCTTGTCTGGGGCGTGCCGTGCTTGTGGATGTGTGCAGGCTGGTGTGTCGGCGAGGCAGGCCAGGGTGGTGCCGGCGCGGGCGAAAAGAAAAAAGGCATCCGGGGATGCCTTTTGGTTTGCTGCGGCCAACCTTGGCTTAACTCTGCTGGATACCTGCTACCAGCCATTTGCCATTGCTGCTGTCGTCTTTTACGTAGTGCCAGGTTTCGCTGAACTGTACCGCCGGGGCGCCAACGGTTTCGCTCACCATGCCGTTAAAGCGCACGCTGGCAATCATGCGGCTGCTTTCCACGGTCGCTTCCACGATCTGGCAGTCCAGCTGCGGGAAGTCGGCAGGCTCGGTATTGGCAGCCATATCGTCTTTCAGCGCATTGAACAGGTCTGCTGTCATGTACTTGCGTACTTCTTCCAGGCTATCGGCAGAGTTAAGGTTCTGCAGATGCAGGAAGGTGGCTTTGGCCTGGCGCAGGAAATGCGGGGCTTCGGTGCCGTCGGGCAGGCGCTGGAGCGAGGCCGGTGGCGGGGTCAGGCCACTGCCGCCCATGGCGTTATTGCCGGCGCCGATTGGCGGGATGCCGTTGGCGCCTGCTGGCGAAGGCTGGAAGTGCATAGGCTGCGTTTGCAGCGGGGGCGCGCGATGGCCTGCCTGCTTGCTGGCTGCTCTGCGGCGCAGGAAAGACAGCAGCGCCAAACCGGCCAGCGAGCCGCCAATCACGGCCAGCCACGGGAAGCCACCATCGTCATCGCCCATGGCAGAGCCCAGCAGGTAGCCTGCTGCAGCACCTGCGGCACCGGCGGCGACCATGCCGCCAACGCCAGAGCCTTTTTGCTGTGGGGCAACCTGGGTTGGAGTTTTGGCAGGGATAGCATTCTGTTGCTGGAAGCTTTGGGTTGGTGTGGCGCGCTGCATGCCGGCGCTCTTGCCTTTACCCACGCGTGCGGCTTCTGCAAACGGCGTGGCCAGCACAGCAATGAGGGAGAGGGCCAGAATGGACGTCTTCGCTCGGGTAATCATTGATTCATTCTCCGGTAGGTGAGCTGACTCTGATGGTCAGGTAGCGTTTCGACTAGGCGAAACAAGGCTTAGTTCTGGGCAGGGGTGATTATTTCAAGTACCTGCACGGTATCACCCTGTACGGCAAAGCGTACGTCGCAATGCGCCAGGCGGATACCGTAGACCCGTGCCGGGTCGTCCTGGTAGGCGGGGCGCGGGTCTTGTGCCAGTACCTCGTCTATCAGCCCGGGTAGCCATGGCGGTGCCAGCTGCCAGGCCTGCAGATCAGCACGGGCCTTGGGCTGCCACTGCACGGCCAGCAGCGGGGGAGGGCCATCGACAAAGCCGCCGCGTGCATCCGGCTTGGCTTCCACAAAGGGGATGTACGGTTTGATGTCCAGTACCGGCGTGCCGTCCAGCAGGTCGGCGCCGGCCAGGTGCAGGGTGACACCTTGTTGCGTATCGATGCTTTTGAGCTCGACCAATGACAGGCCCAAGCCGTTGGGCCGGTGCGTGGCGCGGCTGGCAAATACGCCTACTTTGTTATTGCCGCCCAGCCGTGGCGGGCGCACCAGCGGCTGCCAGCCGCGGGCCAGGGTTTCGTGAAAGACAAAGGTTAGCCACACGTGTGAAAACGCCTCCAGGCCACGTACGCAGTCGGGCTGGTTGTAGGGTGGCAGCAGGGTGAGGCTAACCGGGGCCGAGGGCGCCAGCGCTGGCTGGCGTGGTATGCCGAATTTTTCCTGATACGGCGAGCTGATCAGGCCAATGGGGTGCAGTGTGTAGCTCATGCCCCGATTGTAGCGAAAGGTTGGCCGCACGGGCGTGCGGCCAACCTTGGGCGGGACGGGCCAGGAGAGGTTAGCCCGCGAAGTGACGCTGATGGCGCATGTCCAGACGGCTCATCGGCAGCAGCATGAAGAAGTCGGCGCAGTTGAAATCCGGGTCCCACGCCGGCTCGCCGCACACCCAGGCACCGGCGCGCAGATAGCCCTTGATCAGCGGCGGCACGGGTACCTGGCTGTCGTCTTGTACCTCGCCCAGCGGCAAGGGCAGGTGCGGGGTAACGCGCCATTCGGCTGGCGACAGGTTCTTGCTTTCCAGCAGGCGGTACAGGCTCACTGCCTGGTGGCCACCATCGGCCAGGCTCACGCTGGCGCAACCGGCCAGATACTGGCCACCGTGCTGGCGCACGTAGTCGGCCAAGCCGGCCCACAGCAGGGCAATGACCGCACCACGGCGGTAGTCTTTGTGTACGCAGGAGCGGCCAATTTCGATGATATGGTCGCGAATACCGGCCAAGCGGCTCATGTCGAATTCGTGCTCGGAGTACAGGCTGGGCAGCTGGCGCGCCTTGTGTGGCGGCAGCATGCGGTAGGTGCCCACTACCTTGCCGGTGGTGTTGTCTTCCACAATCAGGTGGTCGCAATACGGGTCGTATTCGTCGCGGTCTATGCCCTCGGCAGCAGAGGCTAGCTGTGCCCCCATTTCCTGGGCAAATACCTGATAACGCAACTTTTGTGCGCGACGGATATCCTTGGCGCTATGCGCCACACGCACACTCAGCTTGCTGGCAGGGGCCAGCAGAGCGGTTTCGAGACCTTGCTGCATCGTGCACTCCGGGTAGAGGTAGTGCCACCATGCTATGCAGCCAGTTTGACAGCGCCGTGACGCCGGCATGGCATGATGATGACGGTCTTTTGAAACCCGCATGACAAGCAGGGTGATTAAAATCAACGACTTATAAAGTGTGCGCTTTTGGCGTACAATAGCCGGTTTTGTTTGACCGATCTTTTCGCACAATACCTATGATCTATCCCACGACCTTTGACGTAATCGTAGTAGGCGGTGGCCACGCTGGCACCGAGGCCGCCTTGGCCGCTGCACGCATGGGCTGCCAGACCCTGCTGCTCACGCACAACATCGAAACCCTGGGCCAGATGTCGTGCAACCCGTCTATTGGCGGTATCGGCAAAGGTCATCTGGTGAAAGAGGTGGATGCGCTGGGTGGCGCCATGGCGCTGGCTACCGATATCGGTGGTATCCAGTTCCGTACGCTCAACGCCAGCAAAGGGCCGGCGGTACGCGCTACCCGCGCCCAGGCCGACCGCGTGCTGTATAAGGCGGCCATTCGCGAGATGCTGGAAAACCAGCCCAACCTGATGCTGTTCCAGCAGCCGGTGGACGACTTGCTGATCGAGGGCGACCGCGTAGCCGGTGCCATCACCGCCATCGGCATTACCTTCCGCGCCAAGACCGTGGTGTTGACGGCCGGTACCTTCCTGTCCGGCAAGATCCACGTTGGGCTGGAAAACTACACCGGTGGCCGCGCTGGCGACCAGGCCGCCTCCACGCTGGGCGAACGCCTGCGCGAGCTCAGCCTGCCGGTAGGCCGCCTGAAAACCGGTACCCCGCCGCGCATCGATGGCCGCACCATCGACTTTTCGGTGATGGAAGCCCAGCCGGGCGATACGCCGGAGCCGGTGTTCTCCTACCGCGGCAGCCGCGCCATGCACCCCAAGCAGCTGCCGTGCTGGATCACGCATACCAACCAGCAAACCCACGACATCATCCGCAGCGGTTTTGACCGCAGCCCGATGTTTACCGGCGTGATCGAAGGCGTGGGCCCGCGCTACTGCCCGTCCATCGAAGACAAGATCAACCGCTTTGCCGATAAAGAAAGCCACCAGATTTTCCTGGAGCCGGAAGGCCTGACCACGCACGAGTACTACCCTAATGGTATCTCTACCAGCCTGCCGTTCGATATCCAGCTGGCCGCCGTGCGCTCCATGCGTGGCCTGGAAAACGCCCACATCCTGCGCCCCGGCTATGCCATCGAGTATGACTACTTCGACCCGCGCGGCCTGAAATCCTCGCTGGAAACCAAAGCCATCCACGGCCTGTTCTTTGCCGGCCAGATCAACGGTACCACCGGCTACGAAGAAGCCGCCGCGCAGGGCCTGCTGGCCGGCCTGAACGCTAGCCTGCACGCCCGCGAGCAGGACGCCTGGTGCCCGCGCCGCGATGAAGCCTACCTGGGCGTACTGGTAGACGACCTCACCACGCTGGGCGTGTCCGAGCCGTACCGCATGTTTACCAGCCGCGCCGAGTTCCGCCTGCAGCTGCGCGAAGACAACGCCGATCTGCGCCTGACCGAGGTTGGCCGCAAGTTGGGCCTGATCGGCGATGCGCAGTGGGATGCCTTCTGCCGTAAACGTGACGCGGTAGAGGCAGAAAAGCAGCGCCTCACCAGCACCTGGGTGCAACCAGGCAAACTGCAGCCGGGCGAAGACGAAGCCATCGTCGGCCAGAAGCTGGCGCGCGAATACACCCTGGCCGACCTGCTGCGCCGCCCCAATGTGGCCTACGCCGAGCTGATGAAGCTGTCGCTGGCAGGGGAGGGCGTGCAGGATGAGGTGGTGGCCGAGCAGGTGGAAATCCAGATCAAGTACCAAGGCTACATCGACCGCCAGAACGAAGAAGTGGCCAAGCGTGAACAGCTGGACGACGTAAAGCTGCCGCTGGATATCGACTACGCGCTGGTAAAAGGCTTGTCCAAAGAAGTGTCGCAAAAGCTGAACCAGCACCGCCCGGAAACCCTGGGCCAGGCCTCGCGCATCCAGGGCATTACCCCCGCTGCCGTCGCCTTGCTGCTGGTGCACCTGAAGCGCGGCTTTAGCGAAGCACGCAGCGCAGGTTAAGGCGCTTTTTGTTGCACTGCGCTCCGGGGTAGCTACTTCGGGGCGCATTTGTTTTTGATACCCGTTACAATCGGGTCAACTTACACACCTTATTCCGAACATCATGACGCATCGCGCAGAACTCACCCAGGGCCTGGCCGCTATCGGCCTGGATTTGTCCGACGCACAAATCGATTTGCTGGAAGGCTATCTGGGCCTGCTGGCCAAGTGGAACCAGACCTACAACCTCACCGCCATCCGCGACAAAGACCGCATGGTGAGCTACCACTTGCTGGACAGTCTGACCCTGGTGCCGCAGCTGGCCGGTGGTACGCGCATGCTGGACGTGGGTTCGGGTGGCGGCATGCCGGGCATCCCCACCGCGATTGCCCGCCCCGACCTGAAAGTGGTGGTGCTGGACGCCAACCACAAGAAAACCACCTTCCTGCGCCAGGCGGTGATCGAGCTGAAGCTGGATAACGTGGAAGTGATTACCGAGCGTGTAGAAGCCTACCAGCCGGCAGAAAAGTTCGACCGCATCACCAGCCGTGCCTTCTCCGAGCTGGCCGAATTTGTGAAGCTGTCGCGCCACCTGTTGGCCGCAGACGGCCAGTTTGTCGCCATGAAAGGCGTTTACCCGTTTGAAGAAATCGCCCAGCTGCCGGCAGACTTTGCCGTGGCCGAGGTGAAAAAACTGGACGTGCCGGGGCTGGATGCCGAACAGCGCCACCTGGTACGCGTGGTAGCAAAATGACAGCCCGCATCATCGCTGTGGCCAACCAGAAGGGCGGGGTGGGTAAAACCACTACCGTCGTGAACCTGGCTGCCAGCCTGGTAGAGCAAGGCCGGCGCGTACTGATTGTCGACCTGGACCCGCAGGGCAACGCCACCATGGGCAGCGGCATCGACAAGAATGCTTTGCAAAAGTCGGTGTACCACGTGTTGATGGGCGAGCACAGCATCGAGGAAGTGCGCCAGCCGGCCAAAGAAGGCGGCTACGACGTACTGCCGGCCAACCGCGACCTGTCCGCCGCCGAAATCGAGCTGGTGCAAGAGCTGGCGCGCGAGGCGCGGCTGAAAAATGCGCTGGAGCTGGTGTCCGCCGACTACGACTACGTGCTGATCGACAGCCCGCCATCGCTGAACCTGCTTACCCTGAACGGCCTGGTGGCGGCGCAGGGCGTGCTGATCCCCATGGTGTGCGAATACTACGCGCTGGAAGGGCTGACCGACCTGGTGAATACCCTGCGCAAAGTGCGTGCTGCAGTGAACCCGCGTATCGAAATCATGGGCCTGCTGCGCACCATGTTCGACGCGCGCAGCAACCTGTCGCAGCAAGTGTCCGAACAGCTGGCCCGCCACTTTGGCGGCAAGGTATTCGACACTGTCGTGCCGCGTAACATTCGCCTGGCCGAGGCGCCTAGCCACGGCTTGCCCGGCATCGTGTATGACCGTGCCGCCCGCGGCTCGCAAGCCTACCTTACCCTGGCGGCCGAGCTGATCTCCCGCCTCGAACCGCAAACCGCAAGTACCGAGCAATAATATGGCCAAACTCAAAGGACTCGGGCGTGGCCTGGACGCGCTCCTCTCCACCGTCGAATCAGACAACGAACGCCTGACCACGCTGCCTGTCAGCAGCATCCGCCCGGGCAAATACCAGCCGCGCAGCCATATGGACGAAACCGCGCTGGCAGAGTTGGCCGCATCCATCCGCTCCCAGGGCCTGATTCAGCCCATCGTGGTGCGCGAAATCGGTTTGGGCGACTACGAGCTGATCGCCGGCGAACGCCGCTGGCGCGCCAGCCAGCTAGCCGGGCTCACCGACATTCCTGCCGTGGTGCGCAGCGTAGCCGACCAGTCGGCGCTGGCCATGGGCCTGATCGAGAATATTCAGCGCCAGCAGCTGGACCCGCTGGAAGAAGCCAAGGGCATCAAGCGCCTGATCGAGGAATTCGGCCTGACGCACGAAGGTGCTGCCGATGCGCTCGGCCGCTCGCGTAGCGCCATCAGCAACCTGTTGCGCCTGCTGGCCCTGCCTGCGCCGCTGCAAACCATGTTGCATGAAGGCCAGCTGGAAATGGGCCATGCCCGCGCCTTACTGCCGCTGCCGGTGCTGCAGCAAATGGCACTGGCCCAGGCGGTGGTGGCCGAGCAGCTATCCGTGCGTGAAGTAGAGCAGCGCGTACAAGCCCTGGCCGAGCCTAAAGTTGGCCGCAAAGCCGCTGCGGCCGCGCCGCGGGATGCCGATATCGAACGCCTGGCAGGCATGCTGTCTGATAAGCTCGGCATGAGTGTCAGCTTCCGTCATGGCAGCAAGGGCAAAGGCAAGGTCATCATCGATTATGCAAGTCTGGACGAGCTGGACGGGCTGCTGGAAAAACTGCAAGCAAAATCAACTGGCTGAGCGGGTGGTGACGATTATCCAGACAACTGAACGAAGTTGACGCTTTCGTCACCCCAAGCCTATAATCGACCGATTTTTTAAGTGCCGTACATGAATAATCCGGACGCAAAACGCGTAATACGCCTGCAAGTCAGACTGACTTTGCTGGCTGTGGCGGCCAGTGTGGTCATTGCTGGGCCCGCGCTGAATGTACCGGTGTCGGCACTCATAGGCGGGCTATGTGCCATCTTGCCGGCACTGGCTTACGTGCATATCGCTGGGGCGGTGCACAGGGTTTCTCCTGCAGAATTGATGCGGGCGCATTACAAGGCAGAAGCAGTCAAGTTTGTGCTGACACTTCTGTTATTTGGTGGTGCTCTCGCTTTTTTCAAGGATTTGTCGGTGGCGGGTCTGTTTGGCGGCTACATAGCAGCCACTTCCGCTTACTGGTTCGGGCTTCTGATTAAAAATTGAGACAAAGCGATGGCAAGTAACGCAACTGATTACATCAAGCACCACCTGACATTCTGGAACTCTTCGCACGAAGGTGGTTTCTCCAGCCTGCACGTGGACAGCTTCTCTGTTTCCCTGATCCTCGGCTTCCTGTTTGCCGGTGTGTTTGCCTACGTGGCACGCAACGCCAAGCTGGAAAACCCCGGCAAGCTGCAGCTGTTTGTCGAATCCATCGTCGAGATGGTCGATACCCAGGTGAAGGAAATCTTCCACGCCAAGAGCAAGGTCATCGCGCCGTTGGCACTGACCATTTTCTGCTGGGTGTTCCTGATGAACGCCATGGACATGCTGCCGGTTGACCTGATTCCGATGGCTGCCCAGTGGATCGGCTTCACCTTCTTCGGTGCCGACCCTCACCATGTTTACTTCCGTGTTGTACCGTCTGCCGACGTGAACGTGACCTTCGGTCTGTCCATCTCCGTGCTGATCTGCATCATCGGTTTCTCCATCTCCGCCAAAGGTCTGGGCGGCTGGATCAAAGAACTGTTCACCGCCCCGTTCCACGCCAGTGGCCCGGTAGGCACCATCCTGCTGGCCCCTGCCAACTTTGCCCTGCAAATGGTAGAGCTGCTGGCCAAGCCGATTTCGCTGTCCCTGCGTCTGTTCGGTAACATGTACTCCGGCGAGCTGATCTTCATCCTGATCGCACTGCTGCCGTGGGGTGTACAGTGGCTGCTGGGCGCACCATGGGCAATCTTCCATATTCTGGTGATTACCCTGCAGGCTTTCGTGTTCATGATGCTGACCATCGTGTACCTGAGCCTGGCCGTAGAGAAGCACTAATTTTTAGCAGTTTTTTCGTACCTTTTCTCAAACCATCCTTGCATTAGTCTTTAGGAGATTTAAATGGAAGCTCTCGTTTCTCAGATCCAGTCGATGACCGCTCTGGCTGCAGCTCTGATCATTGGCCTTGGTGCTATCGGTACCGCTCTGGGCTTCGCCATTCTGGGCGGCAAGTTCCTGGAGTCCTCCGCTCGCCAGCCGGAACTGATCCCGGTTCTGCAAACCAAGCTGTTCATTATCGCTGGTCTGCTGGACGCCATCTCCATGATCGGTGTGGGTGTAGCTATGCTGTACACCTTCAACAACCCGTTCCTGTCTGCAGCTCTGGCTGCCCTGAAAGCTGGCGCTTAATTTTTAAGCGAAAACGGTTGTTGTCGTAACCACACTGGAGGAAAACAAGCGTGGAATTCAACGTAACACTACTGGGCCAGGCGATCACTTTCGCTATCCTGGTATGGTTCACCATGAAGTTTGTTTGGCCTCCGCTTACCAACATGATGGAAGAGCGTGCCAAGCGTATTGCTGATGGCTTGGCCGCTGCAGAACGTGGCAAGCAGGATCTGGAAGCAGCTGAAAAGCGTGTTGCTGACGAACTTCGTCAGGCTAAACAACAAGCTACCGAGCTGATTCTGGCCGCTGAAAAGCGCGCCAACCAGATCGTGGAAGAGGCAAAGGATGCCGCTCGCACCGAAGGTGCCAAGCTGGTAACCGAAGCCAAATCCCAGATCGATCAGGAAGTGTTGCGTGCCAAGGAAGCCCTGCGCGAGCAGGTAGCTGGTCTGGCCGTAGCCGGCGCAGAGAAGATCCTGCGTAAAGAGATCGACGCTGCGAAGCACGCTGATCTGTTAGCCTCCATCAAAGCGGAGTTTTAATTAACTCATGGCAGAACTCATTACCGTAGCAAGGCCCTATGCCGAAGCGGTATACAGCCTTGCCACCGAGCAGCAGTCTCAAGCCAAGTGGTCTGACGCGCTCGCGTGGCTGGCTGCCATGGTGGCGAACCCGGACGTAACGCAAGTCGTTACGAACCCGAAACATACCGCGCAAGAGATTGAGGCGTTGTTTTTGGACGTACTGGGCGACAAGGCGAATGATGAAATCAAACAGTTCATCGTTACCCTTATCGAAAACCGTCGTCTGACGCTGCTGCCTGAAATTGCCGAACAGTTTGAAGCCCTCAAGGCCCGTGCCGAAGGTGTGCTGGACGCTCAAGTAGAGTCCGCCTACCCGATGGACGAAAGCCAGCAAGCTGACCTGATCGCCACGCTTACCAAGAAGTACGGCAAAACCGTACGGATTGAAGTGCGTGTTGTCCCCGAGCTGATCGGTGGCCTGCGAGTACTGGTTGGTGACGACGTGATTGATGCGTCGGTGAGCGGCAAACTGCAGGCAATGGCAGCAAGCCTCAAGAATTAGGAGAGATCATGCAGTTGAACCCCTCTGAAATCAGCGATCTGATCAAGGCGAAGATTCAGAACCTGGCTGAAGGTGCCGAGACCCGTACCAAAGGTACTGTGATCTCCGTAACCGACGGTATCGTTCGTATCCATGGCCTGACAGACGTGATGCAGGGTGAAATGCTCGAGTTCTCGGGCAACACCTTTGGCCTGGCCATGAACCTGGAGCGTGACTCCGTAGGTGCCGTGATCCTGGGCGAGTACGAGCACATCTCCGAAGGTCAGGAAGTTAAATGTACCGGCCGCATTCTGGAAGTGCCGGTAGGTCGTGAACTGGTTGGCCGCGTGGTAAACGCGCTGGGTCAGCCGATCGATGGCAAAGGCCCGATCAACGCGTCCACAACTTCCCCGATCGAAAAGATTGCTCCGGGCGTTATTGCCCGTCAATCCGTTTCGCAGCCAATGCAAACCGGCCTGAAGTCCATCGACTCCATGGTACCGGTTGGCCGCGGCCAGCGTGAACTGATCATTGGTGACCGTCAGACTGGTAAAACCGCTGTTGCACTCGATGCAATCGTGAACCAGAAAGACACCGGCGTTGTCTGCATCTACGTAGCCGTAGGCCAGAAAGCGTCGTCCATCGCCAACGTAGTGCGCAAGCTGGAAGAGCACGGCGCAATGGGTCACACCATTGTGGTTGCTGCTACTGCTTCCGAAGCCGCCGCACTGCAGTTCATCGCACCGTACTCCGGCTGCGCCATGGGCGAATTCTTCCGCGATAACGGTGAAGATGCACTGATCGTTTATGACGATCTGTCCAAACAAGCCGTAGCCTACCGTCAGATCTCCCTGCTGCTGCGCCGCCCACCGGGCCGCGAAGCTTACCCGGGCGATGTTTTCTATCTGCACTCCCGTCTGCTGGAACGCGCTTCCCGCATCAACGAAGACGAAGTAGAAAAACTGACTGGCGGCGCTGTTAAAGGCAAAACCGGTTCGCTGACTGCTCTGCCAATCATCGAAACCCAGGCTGGTGACGTTTCCGCTTTCGTTCCGACCAACGTAATTTCCATTACTGACGGTCAGATCTTCCTGGAAACCGACCTGTTCAACGCTGGTATCCGTCCTGCTATTAACGCAGGTATTTCGGTATCCCGCGTGGGTGGCGCTGCACAAACCAAGGTCATCAAGAAACTGGGCGGTGGTATTCGTCTGGCTCTGGCCCAGTACCGCGAACTGGCTGCGTTCTCGCAGTTTGCTTCCGATCTGGACGAGGCGACCCGCAAGCAGCTGCAACACGGTGAAGTGGTGACCGAGCTGATGAAGCAGAAACAGTTCTCGACCCTGTCTACCGCCGAAATGGCGCTGACGCTGTGGTCTGTGAACAAGGGTTACTACGAAGACGTACCGGTTAAGAAAGCCCTGGCTTTCGAAGCAGCGTTCCTGGCTTACGTTCGCGCTAATCACGCAGACGTGCTGACCGCTACCGACGCTTCTGGTGATCTGTCTGCCGACAATGAAAAAGTACTGGCCAAGGCGATCGAATCGTTCAAGGCTGGCTACAGCTTCTAATCTGGGTCTTTCGGATACCTCGAGTTAAAGAAAGGTTCAGGATATGGCAGTCGGTAAAGAGATTCTCACCAAGATCCGAAGCGTGCAAAACACGCAGAAGATCACCCGCGCTATGCAAATGGTGTCGACCTCCAAGATGCGCAAAACGCAAGAGCGTATGCGCGCTGCCCGTCCTTACGCCGAGAAGGTGCGTGCTGTCATGGCGCACCTGGCTTCGGCCAATACGGATCTGGAGCACCCACTGCTTGCCCGTCGCAGCGAAATCAAGCGCGCAGGCATTATTGTGGTTACCTCGGACAAGGGCTTGTGCGGTGGCTTGAACGCCAACGTTCTCAAGCGCTTCTACGCCAAGGTAAACACGCTGCAAGAGCAAGGCGTTGAAATTCAAGCCTGCGCTCTGGGCCAGAAAGGCCTGGCAGCCTGCCAGCGTGCCAAGCTGAACGTTGTGGCAAGTGCGGTTCATCTGGGCGATGTGCCCAAGATGGAAAAACTGATCGGCCCGCTTACAGTGCTGTTGAAACAGTACGCTGAAGGCGAACTGGATGCGGTTTACATCGTGTACTCCCGCTTCATCAATACGATGAAACAGGAGCCGGCGCTGGAACAGTTGCTGCCTCTGACCGAAGAGCACATGGTTGTCGAACACGCCCACTCGTGGGATTACGTGTACGAGCCAAGTGCACCGGAAGTCATGGAGTTCCTGGTGAAGCGTTACCTGGAATCTGTCGTGTATCAGGCTGTGGCCGAAAACATGGCGTCCGAACAAGCTGCCCGTATGGTAGCGATGAAGGCCGCAACAGATAACGCCGGTAATGCCATCAAGCAACTGCGCCTTGTGTATAACAAGTCGCGTCAGGCAGCTATTACCAAAGAACTGTCTGAAATCGTGTCTGGTGCCGCTGCGGTATAACCGTCGCAGGACTGTAAAAGTTTATTGAGTTAGGAACCGATAATGAGCCAAGGCAAAATCGTACAAATCATTGGCCCGGTGGTTGACGTGGAATTCCCGCGCGACGCCATGCCAAAGATTTATGATGCCCTGAAGCTGGTTGACGCAGAACTGACGCTTGAAGTCCAGCAACAGCTGGGCGACGGCGTAGTGCGCACCATTGCTATGGGTAGCTCTGACGGCCTGAAGCGTGGCATGGCGATTACCAATACCGGTGCACCGATTTCGGTACCGGTTGGCGCTGCCACCCTGGGTCGTATCATGGACGTACTGGGTCACCCGGTGGATGAAGCCGGCCCTGTTGCGTCTGAACACGTTCGCGCCATTCACCAGGCTGCGCCGAAGTTTGACGAACTGTCCTCCGCTACCGAACTGCTGGAAACAGGCATCAAGGTTATTGACCTGCTGTGCCCGTTTGCCAAAGGCGGTAAAGTGGGCCTGTTCGGTGGTGCCGGTGTGGGCAAGACCGTAAACATGATGGAACTGATCAACAACATCGCTAAAGCTCACTCGGGTCTGTCCGTGTTTGCCGGTGTTGGTGAACGTACCCGTGAAGGTAACGACTTCTATCACGAGATGAAAGAGTCGAACGTTCTGGATAAAGTTGCCATGGTTTACGGCCAGATGAACGAGCCACCGGGCAACCGTCTGCGCGTAGCGCTGACCGGTCTGACCATGGCCGAGCATTTCCGTGACGAAAAAGACGAAAACGGCAAAGGCCGCGACGTTCTGTTCTTCGTGGATAACATCTACCGTTACACCCTGGCTGGTACCGAAGTATCCGCACTGCTGGGCCGTATGCCTTCCGCAGTGGGTTACCAGCCTACCCTGGCCGAAGAGATGGGCCGTCTGCAAGAGCGTATTACTTCGACCAAGGATGGTTCCATTACCTCCATCCAGGCCGTATACGTACCTGCCGATGACTTGACTGACCCGTCCCCGGCCACCACGTTTGCTCACTTGGATGCAACTGTGGTTCTGTCGCGTGATATCGCATCGCTGGGTATCTACCCTGCGGTAGATCCGCTGGACTCCACTTCCCGCCAGCTGGATCCGCTGGTGGTAGGCGACGAGCACTACGCCGTTGCCCGCGGTGTTCAGACCACGCTGCAGAAGTACAAGGAACTGCGTGACATTATCGCGATTCTGGGTATGGACGAACTGTCTGAAGAAGACAAACTCGTTGTATACCGTGCGCGTAAAATCCAGCGTTTCCTGTCCCAGCCGTTCCACGTAGCTGAAGTATTTACCGGTTCCCCGGGCAAATACGTTCCGCTGAAGGAAACGATCAAGGGCTTCAAGGCAATTCTCAGCGGCGAATACGATCACCTGCCAGAACAAGCGTTCTACATGGTAGGCGGTATCGACGAAGCTGCCGAAAAAGCCAAGACCCTGTAATCAAGGAGACGGCTCATGGCCAAGATGCATGTGGAAGTGGTCAGCACTGAACAGCTCATCTATTCCGGCGAAGCGGAGTTCCTCGTGGCTCCGGCGCAGGAAGGCGAGCTCGGTGTTTACCCACGTCACGTGCCGCTTCTGACCCGTATCAAGCCTGGTGTACTGCGTTTGACAGTGCCAGGCTCCAAGGACGAGGTACTGGTGGCGGTGTCGGGTGGCATGATGGAAGTGCAACCGACCCACATCACCGTTCTGGCTGATACGGCGATCCGCGGTGAGGATCTGGATGAAGCTCGCGCCAACGAGGCCAAACGTGCCGCTGAGGATGCCCTCAAGCACGCTTCCGACGACCTGGACACGGCAAAAGCCCACGCAGCCCTGGCTGCAGCGATTGCCCAGCTCAAGGCGCTGGAATACCTCCGCAAGCGCGTGCACTAAGCGCACAACCGTGCGATGCAAGCTACAGGCTGCCACGAAAGTGGCAGCCTTTTTCATGCCCGCTTTAGGGCATAATAGTCACCTATCCAATACGAATTTCCGGGCACTTTGATATGGAATCTCTCAGCGTTGTCATCCTGGCTGCCGGTAAAGGCAAGCGTATGTATTCGGCCATGCCCAAGGTACTGCACCCCATCGGCGGCCAACCCATGCTGGCCCGTGTGATCAGCACGGCGCGCCAGCTGCAGCCATCGAACATGGTGGTGGTATACGGCCACGGCGGCGACCAGGTGCGCGAGCAGATTCGTGATGAAGACGTCGCCTGGGCACTGCAGGCCGAGCAGCTGGGCACCGGGCACGCACTGAAAATGGCGCTGTCGCAGCTGCCCAAGGTTGGCCGCACCCTGGTGCTGTACGGCGATGTACCGCTGACTACTGTCGAAACCCTGCAAAAGCTGCTGGATGCGGCGCAAAACGGCATGAGCCTGCTCACCGACGTACTGGCCGACGCCAGCGGCTATGGCCGCATCGTGCGTAACGCGGCAGGCGAGATTGTGGCCATTGTGGAAGACAAAGACTGCAATGCCGAGCAGAAAGCGATCCGCGAGATCAATACCGGCATGATGGTGCTGCCCAACGACAAGCTGGAAGGCTGGCTGGGCGAGCTGCGCAACGGCAACGCCCAAGGCGAGTACTACCTTACCGACGTGATCGAGCTGGCCGTACGCGACGGCATGGCCGTGCCGGGCGTCACCGTGGCTGCTGGCTGGGAAGCCGCTGGCGTGAACAACAAGGTGCAGCTGGCCGAGCTGGAACGCCAGCTGCAGCAAAACCAGGCGCGTGCGCTGCTGACCGCCGGCGTGATGCTGGCCGACCCGGCCCGTATCGATATCCGCGGCCAACTACAGCACGGCATGGATGTCAGCATCGACGTAGGCTGCGTGTTCGAAGGCCAGGTCACGCTGGGTGATAACGTGGAAATCGGCGCCTACTGTGTGTTGAAAAACGTGAGCATTGCCGCCGGTACCCGCATTGCACCGTACTCGCACCTGGAAGACGCCGTCGTGGGCGAAGCCTGCCGCATCGGCCCCTACGCCCGCCTGCGCCCGGGCGCAGAGTTGGCCGCACACGTGCACGTGGGCAACTTTGTCGAGATCAAGAAAGCCACCGTGGGCGAAGGCTCCAAGGTGAATCACCTCACGTATATTGGCGATGCGCAAATCGGCAGCAAGGTCAACGTAGGCGCTGGCTCGGTAACCTGCAATTACGATGGCGTGAACAAGTTCAAGACCGTTATCGGCGATAACGTGTTTGTCGGCTCCGGCACCCTGATGGTGGCCCCCGTTACGCTGGAAGCCGGTGCCACCATTGGTGCAGGCTCGGTCGTGACCAAAACTGCCCCCGCCGGCCAGCTCACCGTCGCCCGCGCCAAGCAGCTGACCGTGCCTGGCTGGCAGCGCCCGCAAAAGCTGAAATAAGCTGCTTTGCTGTACCCAATCCACACCGCCAGCGCCCCGTGCCCTGGCGGTTTTTTCATGCCGCTGCCGGTGGCGCATCGCCGACTTGTCATTGACCATGCGTACTGCTAATATTTCGCAAAACTTACGAACCGAAATATTTGAATGACCAAACGTAACACCCAGCAGCGTCGCCACGCCATCGTGGCCCTGGTGCAAGAGCGTGGCGAGGTGAGTGTAGAAGACCTCACCCAGCGTTTTGCAACCTCGGAAGTCACCATTCGCAAAGACCTGGCCCTGCTGGAAACCGGCGGCCTGCTGCTGCGCCGTTACGGTGGCGCCGTGTCGCTACCCACCGAAATGGTGGCGGAAAGTGACCCGATAAAAGTTTCGGAACGAAAGCAGGCTATCGCCCGTGCCGCTGCCGAGCGCATTCGCGACCATAATCGCGTGATTATCGATAGCGGTACCACCACCAGCGCCATGATCCCGCTGCTGGGCAACAAGCGCGGCCTGATCGTGATGACCAACTCGCTGAACGTGGCTGGCAGCCTGCGCGAGCTGGAAAACGAGCCCACGCTGCTGATGACCGGCGGTACCTGGGACCCGCATTCCGAATCGTTTCAGGGCCAGATCGCCGAGCAGGTACTGCGCTCCTACGATTTTGACCAGTTGTTTATCGGCGCCGACGGCATCGACCTGGCGCGTGGCACCACCACCTTCAACGAGCTGGTGGGCCTGTCGCGCGTGATGGCCGAAGTCTCGCGCGAAGTGGTGGTCATGGTGGAGTCCGACAAGATCGGCCGCCGCATTCCCAACCTGGAGCTGCCGTGGGCACGCATCCAGACCCTGATCACCGACGACGCCCTGGCCCTCGACGCCAGGGAAACCATTCAGGCCAAAGGGGTCACGCTGATCTGTGCCCCCTTTCGCCATGCTTGATACAAGGAGAAGTGTATGTGCGGCATCGTAGGCGCGATTGCGCGTCGTAATATTGTTCCTGTGCTGGTAGAAGGCCTGAAGCGCCTGGAATACCGTGGCTACGATTCGTCCGGCATCGCCGTGCACGTCGGCAGCGACATCACCCGCGTGCGCCGGGTTGGCCGCGTGGCCGAAATGGAAGCCGCCGCCCAGGCAGATAATGTGCAAGGCGAGCTGGGCATAGGCCACACCCGCTGGGCCACCCACGGCGGTGTGACCGAATACAACGCCCACCCGCACGTGTCGCACGGCCTCATCGCCGTGGTACACAACGGCATTATCGAAAACCACGAAGAAAAGCGCGAAGCCCTGAAAGCCGCCGGCTACGTGTTCGAATCGCAAACCGACACCGAAGTCATCGCCCACCTGGTACACCAGTACTACGTGGTAGAAAAAGACCTGTTCCGTGCCGTGCACCGCGCCACCCGCGAGCTCACTGGCGCCTACGCCATCGGCGTTATCGCGCTGGACCGGCCCGACGAACTGGTGTGCGCGCGCATGGGCTGCCCGCTGCTGGTGGGCCTGGGCGAAGGTGAAAACTTCATCGCCTCCGATGTCTCCGCCGTGCTGTCGGCCACCCGCCGTGTGATCTTCCTGGAAGAGGGCGACATCGGCCACCTTACCCGCGACAGCGTGAAGCTGATCGACAAAGACGACCAGCCGGTAGAGCGCAAAGTGCACGTATCCGACGTGTCGCTGGCCTCGCTGGAGCTGGGCCCGTACAGCCACTTCATGCAAAAAGAAATCCACGAGCAGCCCAAAGCGCTGTCCGACACCATCGAAGTGGTACTGGACGACGGCTTCGTGCCCGAGCTGTTCGGCCCCGCTGCGGCCAACGTATTGCCACAGCTCACCGGCGTGAAGATCCTGGCCTGCGGCACCAGCTACTACGCCGGCCTCACTGCCAAATACTGGATCGAAAGCATCGCCGGTGTGGTGTGCGACGTGGAAATCGCCAGCGAATACCGCTACCGCGACGCCTACGCCGACCCGAACCACCTGGTGGTCACCATCTCGCAGTCCGGCGAAACACTGGACACCATGGAAGCGCTGAAATACGCCAAGAGCCTGGGCCACCAGCACGCGCTGTCCATCTGCAACGTGCGTGAATCCGCCATCCCGCGTGCGTCCGAGCTGGTGTTCTACACCCGCGCCGGCGCCGAAATCGGCGTGGCCTCCACCAAGGCCTTCACCACCCAGCTGGTTAGCCTGTTTGCGCTGGCGGTAACGCTGGGCAAGGTACGCGGCCGCGTCAGTGCAGCACAAGAAACGCAATACCTGGACGAACTGCGCCACCTGCCGGGCAGCGTGCAGCACGCGCTGAACCTGGAGCCGCAGATCAAAGCCTGGAGCAGCCAGTTTGCCGCCAAGAACGACGCCCTGTTCCTCGGCCGCGGCCTGCATTACCCCATCGCGCTGGAAGGCGCGCTGAAACTGAAGGAAATCTCCTACATCCACGCCGAAGCCTACCCGGCCGGCGAGCTGAAGCACGGCCCGCTGGCGCTGGTAGACGAAAACATGCCGGTGGTGGTGATCGCCCCCAACGACGTGCTGCTGGAAAAAGTGAAATCCAATATGCAGGAAGTGCGCGCCCGTGGCGGCGAGCTGTTCGTGTTTGCCGACGCCGACAGCCACTTTGTCGATTCCGACGGCGTACACGTCATCCGCACCCCGCGCCACGTGGGCGTGCTCAGCCCCATCGTGCACTCCATCCCGGTGCAGATCCTGGCCTACCACGTCGCCCTGGCGCGCGGCACCGACGTGGACAAACCACGCAACCTGGCCAAATCGGTAACCGTGGAATAAGGTTGGCCGCAGGCAGCACCACGCTGCCGTACCAACAGCAAAGGGGCCTTGGGCCCCTTTTTTCATGCCTGCTGCTACCGCCCATTGCCCGTCGCCACATAAGGCATTGCCGTTTCTGGCGGTAGCCCGGATAAGGCGCAGCCGCATCCGGGGGCATTGGACCCCCACGCTTGGCAGCCCCCTTGTGGCTCACGCGGTACTCCAGCTGCGTATAGCAAAGCCGGATGTACCATTCGCTTATCGGGGCTGCACGCAGATGCGAGCAGTAGGCTGTACTTGTTGTGGCCTTTCATATACTGTTGGCATCGAATTTTGGGTCTTAGGGCGGTGCCTGTGAGGAAACACCATCTTCTATTGCCCGGATAAGGTGCAAAAGCATCTGTGTCTGGTAGGGGCCAGTTGCAAGAGGTTGGCAGCATCAGGACTACGTGCCTTGCAAGCTCAACTAAATTTACGAAGTTCAGTGAGGAGAATAAAGTGAAAGTATTTATTTCTTGGTCAGGTGAGCGAGGTAAGAAAATCGGTGAAGCCTTCAAACAATTGTTACCAGATGTCATTCAGTCTATAGAGCCATTCTATTCGCCTGACATTGAGAAAGGGCAGCGATGGTCCGCTGAGATCGAAAAGAATCTAAAAGATTCAAAAGTTGGTATTATTTGTGTAACCCCAGAGAGTATGATTTCTCCGTGGCTAATGTTTGAGTCTGGGGCGATAAGTAACGCTAAGTTGTCTAGTGTATGTCCGCTTTTGTTTCAGGTTGAACCAGCACAACTTCAAGGTCCTCTCAGCCAATTTCAGGCTACTCCATATTCTGAGTCAGAAATTCGGAAGTTATTGTTTTCCATT
Source organism: Vogesella mureinivorans (assembly GCF_007644035.1). GTDB lineage: Bacteria > Pseudomonadota > Gammaproteobacteria > Burkholderiales > Chromobacteriaceae > Vogesella > Vogesella mureinivorans. The sequence goes on from NZ_VMTV02000966.1 coordinate 41,038, forward strand.
AATGAGTTTTTATCAGTGCCGCTCAGTGAAGCACAGCTGAATAGAACATTTGACCGTTGCTGGTCAGAGTTTAATAAGGCGATTGAAGAAGCCTTGAAGATCAATGTGGAAGCGAAAATCCCTGAGAGAAGGCCTGATGTCGAATTGATTGAGGAAATATTATCAACAGTGCGAATGATTGCAAATAATGCGCCGGAGGAGGATTCGGCTAATCATTGGATTGTATTGTACACAACATTAACTGATTTTGGAAATCAAATGGCGCAAATAGGCCATTCGGAGTTGTCAGATAAGGATGTGGAAATGCTCAAATGCACACTAAAAAGCATGCGAACATCATTGAATTTAGCTCAGCCGAAAATTACAAAAGCTTTGAGGAGTAAGGAATTGGCACTGGAGGCAAAGGCAATGATGGCAAAGCTCGAGTCGGCTATCAATGATCTTGATATACCATTCTAATTTTGCCAATGACATAGTTAAATTGGCACGACTATATTTGAAGGGTTTTAGTAAGTGGCAAGTAGCAAGTAGCCCGGATAAGGCACAGCCCCATCCGGGGAACAGCCGAATACCCAAGGTTAGCCGCACCCTGTCGGATGACCAAGTGGCCGCGCCAAGACAAACAACCCCGGATGCGCCGTTGGCTTATCCGGGCCACGGGCTGAATAATTAACGGGGAAATGCATTTATGGCAACGGAAACTTCAATCGAGTTTGCTGCTAAAAAATGGCTGATGCTAAGTATATGCATATCTGCATTTCTCATGGCTGTTTCGCTTTTAATATTTATATATGACCCAGAAATTGAAACGGACAATATATTCTATTGTGACAATGGCGTGAATGCATTTTTTAATTCATCTATTTATTGGATAAAAAACATATCACTTTTATTAAATGTTGCAATCTCATTTTATTTCTTAATGATGAATTGGCGATCAATTGTTAATGATGGCTTTGCTGGTTATGCGGAAATGCCAGCTGTGCAGTTGTTGGTAATTTTAATATTTTCTTTATTCTTTGTGATATTTTATCCATTTGTGGTGGTGGATGTTGATGGCAATTGCGAAGCCATTAGGCGTGGTGTTATTTCTTTTGTTTTTTTTGGCATAATAACCAATATAGCATTCTATATAATGATAATTGCTATATTCGCCATTCCTTCTGAGATGAAGCGGAGAATTAGCAAGTAGCAAGTAGCCCGGATAAGGCACAGCCGCATCCGGGGTGCAGCCAGATACCCAAGATTGGCCGCATCCTGCCGGATGACCAAGTGGCCGCGCCAAGACAAACAACCCCGGATAAGGCGTAGCCGCATCCGGGGAGCCGTACGCCCAAGGTTGGCCGCATCCGTTCAGGTGGCCTCCTACTTCTGCGGCATACATCAACCTCAAATTTGTCGCTAGGCAAGACAAAGGCGGGCTTCATCTGGCAGCCCGCCTTTGTCGTTAGCGCTTGCTGGCCTTAGCGGCTGGCTTTGGCGATTTCTTCCGCTACCAGCGCTTGCAGCTGGGCATGGCCAAAGCTTGGTAATGGACGGCCGTTGACGAAGAACTCCGGCGTTTTGCGCACTTGCAGGGTTTGCGCATCTGCCAGGTCCTGCGCGATGACATTGGCGATGTCCGCTGCTGCCATATCGCTTTTCAGTTTGGCCATGTCCAGCCCCACTGCGGCCAACGGTGCCCAGATCCGTTCTTTATCCACGCTGTGGTTTTGTGCCAGCTCATCCTGCGCGGCCAGTAAGGCGTCCATTGCTTCCCAGTACTTGCCTTGCCGGCGGGCGGCTTCCAGCGCGGCGACCAGTTGGTCGGACCCTGCATGGAAGGGGGCGTAGCGCAGTACCAGGCGGATCTTGCCGGGGTTGGCCGCCATCATGTCCTTGATCAGCGGGTAAAAGGCGCGGCAGGTTTCGCAGGCGGGGTCGAAGAACTCGACCAATACCACCGGGGCATTGGGGTTGCCCAGCGCTGGCGAGTGCATGCGTACCAGTGCCTCGCGGTTGACGCTGGCCTGCTGTGCGGCCTGTTCGCGCTGCTGCGATTGGTAAAAGGCGCTTGCCGCCAGAAAGCCGGACAGCAAGACGGTGGCGGCCACGATGAAGAGGGTTTTCGGTTTCATTTGCATGCTCGTAAGTGGGTTGCCAGTAGTAAGGCGGTAATGGTGAGGAAGGCGGCGGCCGATAGCAGCGGGATGGTGACAAAGCCGAACCACTCGATGACGGTGACCGAGCACGGCACGCCCTGGCTGCATGGCAGCATGGCCTCGGGGATGACGCCGGCAGCCACCAGCAGGTGGAAGCACGCAATCAGGCTGCCGGGCACGGCCAGGGCCAGCCCGTAGCGCGCTACTTTGTGGTCGTAGGGAAACAGCCCCAGTGGCAGCAGCAGTACCAGCGGAAACATGAAGATGCGCTGGTACCAGCACAGCACGCAGGGTGTCAGCATCATTACTTCGCCAAAAAACAGGGCGCCAAGGGTGGCCAGCGTGGCCAGTAGCCAGGCGGCAAATACCAGTAGCCAGGCCGCAGGGGTTGGCCGCACCGGTGTGGAACGGGTCAGAAAAGTCATGAATGTGCCTTGGGCGGAATGCAGACGCACCGCTGCCAGCGTGCCGGCAACGGTGAGGATGGGGGCGCCGGCTGGGGCCGGCGCAAGGGTGTCAGGCGGCGGGGGGCCGGATGGGGGGCGCGATGGTGCGCATGGCCAGGGCCGGTGGGGCATGGCCTTGCTGAGGCGCCATGAAGGCGGCTGCCAAGGGGGCGTTGCCTGCCGGCTGCGGGCTGGCGTGCAGGGCGCAGCAGTCTTCACCGCACGCAGGCTGTTCCGGCTCGCCACTGTGTTTGCCCGCGCAGGTTTGTACGCAGCAGCGCAGGCTGGCGTCGGCGCAGCTGCCGCCGCTATGGGCCAGGCTCATCGCTTGTAGCGATAGCAGCATCAGTGCCAGTAACAAACAGGTAAGGCGGACAAGGCGCATGCGGTGGCACTTAGCTCGGGTGCGGTTTGGTCGGAATAGGCTGGGCTGCAGGGTGTGCAGCCGCGTGCGCTATGACCCGGCGTGCTGGCGAGGGTTCCGGGCCGGGTGATGCCTTACAGGTGGCGCTCGAAGTGCTGCACCAGGCGGCGCAAGTCGTCCGCCGTGGTGTGCAGCTGTTCGGCATAGGCGTGGGTCTGGTGGATGTTGTGGCTGTTTTGCTCGGTTAGCGTATTCATGGCCTCCATGTTCAGCGCCACTTCGGTGGAGGTGGATGACTGCTGTTGCAGCATGTCGGCTACTGTTTGCGATGCGGTTGAGACGCCATGGCTGGCCTGGCGGATAGCGCCCAGGCTGTCGCTGGCGCCGCGCACGGCCGTGGCGACCTGGCTGACTTGTGCCAGGGCGTGCTGGATGCTGAGCGTGACGTCGCTGGTGCGCTGCATCAGCACGCTGATAGATTGTTCGATTTCTTTGGTGTTGCCGGCGGTGCGCTCTGCCAGGCTGCGCACTTCGTCGGCGACTACGGCAAAACCACGGCCGGTTTCGCCTGCGCGGGCGGCTTCGATGGCCGCATTCAAGGCCAGCAGGTTGGTCTGGTTGGCAATGTCCTTGATCACCAGCGCGACATTGCCGATGTCCTGGGTAGATTGCTGCAGCACGGCAATGGCGTCATGGGAGGCCTGAAACTCGTGCATCGCCACGCTGGTGGCTTGCTCGGTCTGCTGCATGGCCTGCTCGCCGGCCAGGGTAAGCTGGCGGGCTTCGTCGGCATGGCCAGCGCCGTTGCGCGTGGCGTGCGAAATCTCGGTGACGGATACCGATAGCTGCTCCAGCGCGGCCGCTACACGGCTGATGCCGTCCAGCGCCTGCTCGCCGCGGCCTTTCAGTGTGGCGGCCTGCTCGTTGACGGCGGCGGCAATGCTGCCCACATCGTTGGCACCGCCTACCACGTCGGCGATAACGGCGCGGGTATTGATGCGCATGCTTTCCAGTGCCAGGCCCATGTCGCGCATCTCGGCACAGCCTGCGGGCTGGAACGGCTCGCCGAAATGACCTTCGCCCAAGCGGTGTATGCCCTGGCGGATGTGCGCCAGCGGCGCAATGGCCTGACGCCGCAGCCACAGCCCCCCGCCCAATAGCCATACGGACAGCAGCAGGCTCACCGCCGCCGCCACGCCATCGGGTAGTAACAGGCTGAGGGGTAGCAGCAATACGGCCGGTAGCAGCAGCCACAGCAGCAGGCGGTCCAGGCTGGTGCCGTTGTCTATGCGTGTGGGTGGCAGGCTGACGCGTTTGGCACGGATATCAGCGTATAGCTGTTCGGTGGCAGCAACTTGCTGGCGGTCCGGGCTGTTACGTACCGACATGTAGCCGGTGATACAGCCGTTTTCGCGGATGGGCGTGGCGTAGGCATCTACCCAATAGAAGTCGCCGTTCTTGCTACGGTTCTTGACCAGGCCGCGCCAGGGGTGGCCGGCCTTGATGGTGCGCCACATATCGTCGAAAGCCTCGGGCGGCATGTCGGGGTGGCGCACGATATTGTGCGGCTGGCCTACTAGCTCTGCCTCACTAAAGCCGCTGATGTCGATGAAAGCACGGTTGGCATAAGTGATGATGCCGCGCAGGTCGGTCTTGGTGACGATGGGGCGCTTGGGCACCAGAAAGCGTTCGGTCTGGGTGACGGGCAGGTTGCTGCGCATGGTGGGTGTCCTTGGGCCTTGGCCGTGCTTGTGCGTGCTGTTTTATAGGAAGTGATAACAATATATTATAAATAAAACTATAAATAGGCAAATTGCATAGCCATCCTGCGTCACGGGTACAGCATGGCTGCAACACACCCTGCGGCCATGCAGCCCAGGCATGCGGCCAACTCAAGCGGTGGCTACTTGCTAGCCCTATGCCATTAAGCAGGCACGGTGAGTGCGGCAGCCTGCCGGCCTAGCCATGGCGCGCTGTGGGTGTATGCGTGGGGGGCTGCGCGTGGCCCCGGCGTGCCACATGCCGCCAGGTGCTGAGCTTGGGATCGCAGTGCTTTGCCCGCGTGGTTGGCCGCGGTGGCCCTTAGGTGTGCAACCGAACAGACCATGGCGGGCGGCTGGCGTAAACCGGAGTGGTAGCCAGCGCTATCCGTGGTTACGGCAGAGGCGGTCTGCGCCTAGGGCAAAGGAGAATGTAATGAACAAGATGCAGCGCAATAGTGATGGCACGCACGGTACCGACCACGGTGCCGGCGGGCCGGGCCCCTATCTGATGGGTGCCCATACGCTGACCGGTGATGCGGTGCTGAATCGGCAGGGTGAGGTGCTGGGCGATATCAAGGAAATCATGCTGAATGTCAAAACCGGGCAGGTGGCTTATGCCGTGCTGGCTTTTGGCGGCTTCATGACCATGGGTGAAAAGCTGTTTGCCGTGCCTTGGCGTGCCCTGGTGCTGGACCCTGCCAACAAGGGTTTTGTATTGAATGTCACCAAAGAGCGTTTTGCCAATGCCCCTGGTTTTGACAAAGACGCGTGGCCGGACATGGCCAATCCAGCCTGGGCCAGTACCGTCCATACTTTTTACGGTACCGACGTGTCTGTCGATTAGGTTCTAGCGGGTAGGTTCTGGCAGGGCAGTGTCCGGCGCGTGTCTTGGCATGCCCCGCTACTGCCTGCCTGTTTGCAGGAGTGCCATCATGTTGGAAAGCATTATTGTGGTTCTGTTTGTACTGTGGGCCTTGGGCATGGTGACTTCTTACACCATGGGGGGGCTGATTCATTTATTGCTGGTGCTGATTCTGATCGCGGTATTACTGCGTATCATGCGCGGCCGGCGGCTCTAGCCGGGCGGTGCTGGTTTGGGCCTACTGCAGCGGGCGTAGCACCGTCAGCCCCGCCGTAGTAGGCACGCAGTCATGATCTGGCCGCACTACCGTGTAAGCGGTGTGCGGCCAGGTCATGATTGCCCCCTTGGGCGTGGTGTCAGCTACGACGCACCGCCCGGTATGCGCTTGTGGCTTATCCGGGCGGCGGTGGCAGGCTATGCCGGGCGCGGTGGTGTCTATTTGCCGTGTTCATGCCCGCTAGACGTGCTGGTCTCGTCTGGGGAGGACATGGTGTTGGTGTCCAGCCGCGACACTTTGGTGCCTTGCAATGACACATTGAACATCAAGCCGCCATTGGTCATGACAAAGCCGACTACCGGGGCGGTGGCGGTGTCGGTATTCACCGAGCCGTCTGCGCCGATGGTCAGCAAGGCGACGTTGGCGTCCACACCCGCTGTCCAGCCATTACCCTGGCGGAAGTGGTCCAGTGCCTCCTGCGTCATGAACAGAAAGACCAGCGCCTTGGACTGCGCGCCGGCCTGAAAGCCCAGCGACCCGGTCATGGTTTTGTAATAGCCAGCCTGCGCATTGCCTACGCGCAATTCGCCCTCGCCATACGCACCGCCCACCACAAAGCCTGCCGTCAGTACCGATGGAAACACCAGTACCCCTTTGGCCTTGGCCACCAGTTCGCGCGAGCCTTTGGCCTGCAGGTAGAGCTTGCCCAGTGTGTCGTCCACATTGGCATGAATGGCCGCGCGTTGCGACAGGGTGCTGCGCTGATAATCGGGCATGGTCGTGGTGCAGCTGGCCAGTGCAACACTGAGCGAGAGCACCCAAACAGTTCGTTTGAACATGACAAAACCTCCGGTGAAACCGTACAAGAATTTGTGCGGGGCGGTGCAAGATCAGACAGCATCCCGCAAACGCTGGCTTTGTTCGGTACGCCAGCACACATTGCTATGGTTTTGCGCGCTACTGCGATAAAAGGGCTGCGGCGGGCCGGCGGCTGGGGTGATGGCAGCGCGACACGCAGCCGGTAAAAGGTTGGCCGCATGGCAGGTTTACCGTGGCGGGGCGCCAGAATTTCCGCGCGTGCCGGCGGGGCGATGCAGGCCAGCAGCACCGGCACGAGGATGAGCCCGATTTGCGGCGCGGGCCCCCAACGGGGGATAATGCCCCTTTTGCCTGTAAGGCAAACCCGAAAGGAATAGCATGAGCGCTCTACCAAACTGCCCGGCCTGTCAGTCCGAATTTACCTACGAAGACGGCAGCCTCTACGTTTGCCCGGAGTGCGCGCACGAGTGGCCACAGGATGGCGCCGCCGCCGTGGAAGCAGAAGAAACCCGCGTGATTCGCGACGCCAACGGTAACCTGCTGCAAGACGGCGATAGCGTTACCGTGATCAAAGACCTGAAAGTAAAAGGCAGCTCGCTGGTGGTAAAAGTGGGTACCAAGGTAAAGAACATCCGCCTGGTGGATGGCGACCACGATATCGACTGCAAGATCGACGGCATCGGCCAGATGAGCCTGAAGTCGGAGTTTGTGAAGAAGGCCTGATTGAGCGGCCTTATCAGCGAAAAAGCTGCCAGATGGCAGCTTTTTTATTGCCCGGCGTGTTGTGCTAGCGCGGGATGATGACGATGGCGGGCTGAAGCATGGCCATTTTTTTGGCGGCTTTGGCGGCCTTTTTCTCTTTCGGGTTGAGCACGGCGTGCTTTTTGGCTTCCTTGCTGCGTTGTTGCGATTTCATGGTGCCACCTCTCGCGGCGACCGGCGGTGCCGGGGTCAGGGCCAGTATAGGCCTGCCCCGGCCAGGGCCCGGTTTTATTGCGTCGTGCTGTTGCGCGGCTGGCCTGCGGCGCCCAGCGGCAGCACCATTTCGTGCCACTGCATGCCGCCGTGCAGCGAGGCCGACGGCTGCACGTACTGGTAGCCCATATGGGTGTACAGCGCCACGTGCTGCGGCTTGCACATCAGGTGGATGGCCTGCTTGCCGGCGGCCTGCATACGCTGGATAAAGGCGCGCATCAGCAGGCCGGCGTAGCCATGGCCCTGCCAGGCCGGGTCGACGACTACCGACATGATCACCACGTTGGCCGCAGCCGGGTCGTGGCCGATCAGCTCCTTGAACGCTTCGTCGGCCATTTCCACCTGGTGCGCGCAGCCGCTGTTGATGAAGCCCACCAGCTCGCCGTCGCATTCCAGCACCAGAAAACCGGCTGGGTACTGTGCAATGCGCAGTGCGATTTTTTCGGCGGTGGCGGCCTCGTCGCCTTCGTAGGCGCTGCTTTCGATGGCGTAGCAGCGGGCGGCGTCGCGCGGCTCGGCCTGGCGCAGGGTCAGTTGCGGGGTGTGTGGGGTCATGGTGTTAATCCATCAGTTGGCGGTACAGGTACACCAGTACCCGCGCCAGTTCTTCGGCAGTTTGCGCCTGGCCGGTGTTGCCACCATGGCCGCCGCCCTCGGTTTCAAACAGTAGTGCGTCGTGGCCCAGCGCCTGCAGGCGCGCCACCATCTTGCGCGCGTGTGCCGGGTGCACGCGGTCGTCCTTGCTGCTGGTGGTGAACAGCGCCAGCGGGTAGGCGGCGTCGCCACGCACGTGGTGGTAAGGCGAGTACGCTGCCAGCGCGGCGCGCTCGGCGGGGTCGTCCGGGTCGCCGTATTCGTCCACCCAGCTGGCACCGGCCAGCAGTTCGGTGTAGCGCAGCATGTCCAGCAGCGGCACCTCGCACACCACAGCATTGAACAGCTCGGGGCGCTGCGTGAGGCAGGCGCCCACCAGCAGGCCGCCGTTGCTGCCGCCTTCTATGCCCAGCCGGCGCGGGCTGGTGATGCCACGGGCGATCAGGTCTTCGGCTACCGCGATGAAGTCGTCAAAGCTCACCTGGCGGTTTACGCCCTGCGCGGCCTGGTGCCAGGCCGGGCCGAACTCGCCGCCACCGCGGATATTGGCTACGGCGAAGACGCCGCCTTTTTCCAGCCATTGCGGGCCGAAGTTGTCCATGTAGTAGGGCATCATCGGTACCTCGAAACCACCGTAGCCGTACAGCAGCGTGGGCGCGCTGCCATCCAGCGCCAGGCCGGCGCGGTGCACCACAAAGTACGGGATGGCGGTGCCGTCCGGCGCGCTTGCGTGGTACTGCGTAGCCACGTAGCCGCTGGCGTCAAACGCGGCGGGCTGCTGGCGCAGCACCTCGGGCTCGCCACCAGCCAGCAGGTCTAGCCGGTACAGGCCGGCGGGGGTGAGGAAGTCGCTGTAGCTGTAGTACAGCAGGTTGCTGTGCCACGGCTGGTCGGCAAACTCCACCACGCCGCCCTGCGGCAGCGGGTTGGCGTGCGGCTGCCAGCCGCCATCGGCCCAGCGCAGGGTGTCGAGCCGGCTTTTCACGTTGTCGATCACGATAATGGCCAGCAGGTCCAGCGTGGCTTCTACCATTTCTACCGACTGGCGCGCCCCAGGCACACACAGCGGCTGGATGCGGCCAACCTTGCCGCTGTTGGCGGCGCAGGCTACCGCCAGCAGGCTGCCGGCGGCGTAGTGCTGGCCGGCAAACGGCCAGTCTTCGGCCAGTTTGACGATCAGGTCGCCGTGGCTATAGGCCTCGATCTCGGCGCGTGGCGGCAGCGGTAGTGCCACCAGGCTATCGCCATTTAGCAGGTAATAGGTTTTGCTGTAAAAGCTGTCCGAGGCTTCGACGATGTCGAACGCAGTAATGCTGCCGGGGGCCAGCGGGTTGGCCGCATCCAGAAAACGCCACGCCGCCGCCATCATGGCGTCTTCGTCCAGCTGCAGCAGCGGCTGCGCATCGGCCCAGCTTTGCCCGCGTGCCTGCAGCCATACCTCGCGCGGGTAGCCGGCGCGGGTGAGCTGGCTGTCGTCCCACGCCGGGCACACAAACACGTTGTCCAGGTCGCGCCAGGCCACGTGGTTTTTGCCGTAGGGGAAGGCAAAGCCGCCCGCCACAAAGGCACTGGCGGCCAGGTCGTATTCGCGGGTGACGCTGGCGTCGCTGCCGCCGGGGGTAAGGCTCAGTAGCACGCGGGTGGGCTGCAGCGTGTAGTGCGACACGCCGTCCAGGTACCAGTCCACCTCTTCGTCGGCGGCCAGCTGGTCGATGTCGATGACCACCTGCCAGTCCTGCGCGTTGGCGCGGTAGCTGTCCAGCGTGGTGCGGCGGTAGATGCCGCGCGGGTGGGCATCGTCCTGATGAAAGTTGTACAGCCAGCCGTCGTGCTCGGCAAAAAACGGAATCTGCCGCGTGTCGCGCAGGTTGGCCAGGATCTCGGCCTGCAGGCCGGCAAAGCGCGGGTCGCTGTCCAGGCGGGTGCGGGTGGCGGTGTTCTGGGCGGCCACCCAGTCTAGCGTGGCAGGGGCGTCCAGGCTTTCTAGCCAGGCGAAATCATCGGTGTGTGTGGTCATCGGGGCAGAGCAAAAGGTTGGCCGCAAGGCAGCAATGCGCGGATTGTGCGGCAGTTTGCACGGGCAGGGAAGCGGGCCGCGCAGCACGGTCACGCAGCTGGCATAATGCAGCCACCCCCGTTGCTACCGGAGCATGCCGTGCAAAAAACCGCCCTGTTACTGGCCACCCTGCTGGCCGCCAGCCCGCTATGGGCCCAGCCTGTTACCGCCCGCCAGGCTGCCACCTGCAAGACGCAGGCCAGCTGTGCCTATTTTGGCGATGTCTACAGCGGCGACCGTGCCTTTCGCACCGCCGTGCAGGCCGTGTTTCGCGGCAGCGGCAACAAGGCACCCAGTTGGGTCGCCGCGGGGGTGATGTCGCCGCTACTGCCCATCCAGCAAGGGCGCGAGCTCTACCTGCGTGGCAGCGTGTGCCAGCCGCACAACTGCCCGCACCAGCTGTGGGTACTCTACCAGCCGCGCCGCCAGCAGCTGGTGGCACGCTACACCCGTGAAGACGGTAGCGATGCCTGGCTAGGCCGCCCGTCTGCCGCACAAAAGGCGCTGCTGCAGGACGAAAACAACCCCGCCTCGCCGCTGGCCGGCAAGCTTACCGACAGCACACCGCTGCCGCTGGTGTTGCCGTAGGCAAGGTCACGTGGCGTGATGAGCACACGGCTGGTTTCGGCTAGCGGTGGTCTGCGCCGCCGGCAGGCAGGCAAAGCGGTACAGCAGGGCATCCAGTGCGTGGCAGTCCTGCGTTGGGCGCGGCAGCGCCGGCGCCTGCGTGCTGAGCTCCAGTTGCTGGCGGATGTAGTGATCCAGCACCGGGATCGCCGCACCATGTGCCGCCTCGTTTGCCAGCATCTTGCGCTGTAACAGTGTGCGCAGGGCATCGGCTACCTGCTGGTCCGGTACCATGCGGGCGGCCAGGTCGGCAAAACGCATCGGCACCATGCCTAGCCCGCTATCCAGCCAGGCAGCTGCCATCAGCGGCCGCAACACATACAGGTACTTTTTCCAGCGCACGGTTTCACCTTGCAGATAGCCCCGGAAGTTGTTGCGCGCCATGGCCAGGTAGTGATGGCGGCTTTTCAGTGGCGAATGGTAGTGCTGGGCCAGCGCCTGCAGTTCGGTGCGGAACAAGGTGTCGGCGCGATAGCACAGAGGCGACTGCAGCCATTCGAACAGCGTAGGGTTGCCACCGGCCAGCAGCCGCAGCGCCTTGCGTAGCTCCCAGCCACTGATGTCCAGTTCGGCATCGATCGGCAGCTCGATCACGTCGCGCTGTGGCTGTACCCGCAGGTACCAGTCTGGTTGGTGGACGTAGATGAAGCGCACGTCGTAGTCGCTATCCGGGGAGGCAAAGCCCCAGGCGCGGCTGCCCGACTCGCAGGCAAACAGGATGGTGATGTCGTGGCGTGTTTCCAGCGCCGACAGTTCGGCGTCTACCCGTTGGCGCACACTGTCCGGCAGCGGATGCCGATAGGGAAAGTCGTACATGATGTTTCCTTGTATGTCGATCTGGTGGTGCAACGGCGCTCAGCTTTTGACGCACACCACCTGGCGCAGCGTATGTACCAGGTTCACCAGGTGTTGCTGCGCCAGCATCACCGCGTCGATGTCCTTGCGGCATGCTGCGTGCGCGCTGTCCTCTACCGGCACGCCACGGGTCCGCATCTTGATGGGGCGGCCGCCTTCTTGTTGCAGCAGTGCGTGGTCTTGTCGGGTATCCATATCGTTTCCGTCTTATGGTGAAGTTGGCCGCAGGGTGACCAGGCCGTTCAGCAGCTGATCCAGGCCGCCCACCACCGAGATCTTGTCGATGCGTTCTGCCAGGCGTTCCAGCGTTTCCAGTTCTTTCAGCCGCAGCGCGATGGGGTTGTCTTCCATTACCTTGGCCGTATTCAGCAGCGAGCGGGTGGCACCAGTTTCTTCGCGACGGCGGATCACATTGGCCTGCGCCGCCTTTTCGGCTTCCACCACCTTGGCCAGCAGCGCCTTCATGTCGCCCGGCAGGATGATGTCTTTCACACCCAGCCCCTGCAGGTCGATGCCAAACACGGCCAGCCGGGTGCGCGCCTTGTGTAGCAGCTCCTGGTCCAGCAGCTGCTTGTTTTCCAGTAGTTCGTCCAGCGTGCGGGTACCCACGGCGGCGCGCAGCAGCAGCTGCAGCTCGCGGTACAGGTGCTCGGCCGGTTTGGGTAGTTGGCTGAAGGCTTGCAGTACGTCGTGGAACTGCCAGTTGGCATTCAGGTTCAGCCGCAGGCTCACTTTGTCGCGGGTCAGGATCTCCTGGCCGCTGACTTCCAGCGCCTGTAGCCGGGTATCTACCAGCTCTACGGCGATGTCGCGGTTGAAGCGCCAGTAGCAGTAACGGCCCGGTGCCAGTAGCTGCAACGCGTCGCCTTCGCTGCGCAGCAAGCCGACAAAACCGGCGGGTACCTGCGCATTCATGATGGCGTTGAGACCAGCGATCTGGCGGCCGCGTAGCAGGGTTTGCGTCAGGCGTGCCTGCAAGGTGGCAGGCAGGGCGGCGGCATCACGCAGGTTGACGCGTTCGATGTGCATTGGCGCACGGTCCTGCCAGTACAGGCCGTTGTGGCCGGGAGGCAGGATCTCTACCAGTTGGTCGCGCTCGTAGCGCAGCGCCGCCTCGTCGTCGCCCAGCGACACCTCGTGAAAGTGGGCGGCTAGCACCTCGGGCGCGTGCAGCCGCAGGTAGTCGGCCAGCGGGTGTTCGAAGCGCGCCTGCTGCAGGCTGACGGTTTCCAGCGTCAGTTGCCCGAAGGGGTCGAAGCGGTAGTAGCGGCCAGGCGGCAGCAGGCCTTCAAAGTCACCTTCGCGCAGCAGCAGGCCACGCTCGTTTTTTTTCACCAGTAGTTTCTTCAGCATCATGGGCTCCTTGTTCGGGTGAGCCGGGGGCACGCCGGTAGCGGGCGGGCGACGAGGTGCGGCAGGGGCATCACGGGTGGGCAGCGCCGCTGACTGCGCGGGGGCTGCACCCGGATGTTGCTGCGACAACGGGTCGCTGGCTGGCTACCGGCGTGGCGGCTGCTGGGCCGCACCGGCTCGGGTACTGCATTGACACACTCGCCTTGAGAGGGCGTTTCGGACGGGAATCGAACCCGCTACAGACAGCACGAGGCTGTTGCTCTACCAGATGAGCTACCGAGGAGGCGATGCCGGGAGTCGAACCCGGCGTGGCAACCGCTGCCATCGCCATACTGCCGTGCAACACGGGCGGCATACCCGGCCACGACAGGCTGGCCTGGTACCGGGCACCGGGGCGGGTAAAAACCGCCTCCCGTGGGCACCGTGCTGCGTTGGGCAGTGCATTGGTTATTGCCAATAGCGTGCCAGCGGTGTGCTTGTGCCAAGGAGAATTTGTAAATAACTGTTTTATAAGGGTAATAATTTATTGCATCAGGGTTTGCTCGCGCGCCGTGCTGAACATGCCATTGGAAATGTGATACTTTTGGCTAGTAAGTTTATCTTTTGGGATAGTCGCTATGCGCAAGCAGATTGCCATCGGGTTTCTGGGCACGGTGCTGGACAAGGGCGGTTTTGGTGAAGCACGCTGGAAAAAGTGGCGGCCCAGCGTCGGTATTTGCCGCCAGCCGCAATGGCCGTTACACCGGCTGCATCTGCTGCACGACAACCACAGCCTGAAACTGGCGCAACTGACCGCCGACGACATCCGCCGTGTATCGCCCGATACCGAGGTGGTGCTGGAGGCCTGCAACCTGCGTGACCCGTGGGATTTCGAGGAGGTGTACGCCGCGCTGCACGACTTTGCCGCTACCTACCCGTTCGACAGCGAGCAAGAGGACTACCTGCTGCACATCACCACAGGCACGCACGTGGCACAGATATGCTGGTTCCTGTTGGCCGAGTCGCGCCATATCCCGGCGCGGCTGTTGCAAAGTACCATCGGCCGCGCCGACGACAGCTACGCCGGTACGGTGAAGGTGATCGACCTCGACCTGTCGCGTTACGACCAGATTGCCCAGCGCTTTGCCCGTCAGCGCGACGACACGCTGGCCTTGCTCAAGAGCGGTATCGCCACCCGTAACGAGGCCTTCAACCGCATGATCGGCCAGATCGAGCGGGTGGCGACGCGTTCCGGCGCGCCCGTTTTGCTGTGCGGGCCGACCGGTGCCGGCAAGAGCTTTCTGGCGCGTCGCCTGTACCAGTTGAAGAAAGCACGTCACCAGCTGGCCGGGCCACTGGTGGAAGTGAACTGCGCCACGCTGCGCGGTGACGGGGCGATGTCGGCACTGTTCGGCCACGTGAAGGGAGCATTTACCGGTGCGCTGCAGGCACGGGAGGGCCTGCTCAAACGTGCTGACGGCGGCATGCTGTTTCTGGATGAAATCGGCGAGCTGGGCCTGGACGAACAGGCCATGCTGCTGAAGGCGATCGAGGAAAAGCGCTTCTTCCCCTACGGTAGCGACCGCGAGGTCAGCAGTAGTTTCCAGCTGGTGTGCGGTACGGTACGCGACTTGCAGCAATGGGTGGCCGCCGGGCGCTTTCGCGAAGACTTGTACGCGCGCATCAATTTGTGGCGTTTTACCTTGCCTGGCCTGGCTGTCCGGCGCGAAGACATCGCGCCCAACCTGGAATTCGAACTGCTGCGCCATGCTAGCGAAAGCGGCGAGCGGGTGCGTTTCAGCCGCGAGGCGCGCGAGGCTTACCTTGCTTTTGCCACGTCTGCCGAGGCGAGCTGGCAAGGCAACTTTCGCGAGCTGTCGGCATCGGTGACGCGTATGGCCACGCTGGCTGATGGCGGCAATATCGGGCCGGCTGAGGTAGAGGAAGAAATCGCCCGTCTGCGTGACGGCTGGCAAGTGCCGGTGGCAAGCGGTGCGGCTGCTGCGCCGGTTTTGTGGCGGCAGCTATTGCCGGACACGCAGCTGGACCTGTTTGACCAGGCGCAGCTGGAGGCAGTGCTGGCGGTGTGCCGTGATGCCGGTAGCCTGTCCGAGGCTGGCCGCGGCTTGTTTGCTATATCGCGCCAGGCACGCAGTACGGCCAACGATGCCGACCGCCTGCGCAAGTATCTGGCACGCTTCGGGCTGGACTGGGTCGGGGTGAAGGCGGTGTTATCGCCGTAAGCAGCCCCCTAGCCGTACACCTTCCAGAAGAACGCAGCGGTGAGCACGCTGCCCAGCGCGACCACCACCCGCTTTAGCCATAGTGCCGGCAGGCGGCGCGCCAGGCGCGCCCCCGCAACGCCGCCCAGCACGGTGCCGGCCAGCATCACCAGCGCGGCGGGCCAGTGCACCAGGCCGGCGGCGATGAAGGTGAGCACTGCTACGCCGGATATCAGCACCGACAGCCAGGTTTTCAGCGCGTTCATGCGGGTGAGGGTGTCCAGCGCAAACAGGCTGTACAGCGCCAGCATCATGATGCCCATGCCGCCGCCGAAAAAACCGCCGTAGATGCTGACCACGAACTGCCCTATGAGTAGCGCAGTGGTACTGCGGCCAACGTTGGCCGCGTGCTGGCTCATCCAGCGGGTGAGGGTGGTGCTAAAGGCAAACATGGCGGTGGCCAGCAGAATCAGCCACGGGATCAGTACGTCGAACAAGCGGGGCGATACCACGGTCACCAGCCAGCCACCGGCCAGGCCGCCCAGCAGGCTGGCGGCGCTCATGCCGACCATGGCGCGCTGGCCGGTGAGCTCGCGGCGGAAGGTGAGGCTGCTGGCCAGGTAGCCGGGCCATTGCGATACCGAGCTGGTGGCGTTGGCCACGATGGGCGGTACGCCAGCCGCTACCAGCGCGGGGAAGGTAATCAGCGTGCCGCCACCGGCTACGGCGTTCAGCCCGCCAGCGGCAAAGGCGGCGGCAAACAAGCCCAGTGCAATGGTGAGTGTCATGCTGCCAGCTCGCGGGCGAACACCGCCACTACGCGGTCCAGCTCGCTGCGGCCAACCTGCCAGTGCGTTACCAGCCGCATCAGGCCGTCTTCCGGCCCGTTGGCCTTGATGTTGGCCGCCGCCAGCGCGGCCATCAGGCGGCTGCTGTCCAGCGTGGCCGGCAGGCGGAACCACACCATATTGATGTGTACATCGTCCAGATTCACTTCCACCTCCGGCAGCGCGGCCAACTGTTCGGCCAGATAGCGCGCGTTGGCGTGGTCTTCCGGCAGGCGCGCCACCATGTCGGTGAGCGCCAGCAGGCCGGGCGCGGCCAGTACGCCCGCCTGGCGCAGGCCGCCGCCCAGCAGCTTGCGGTTTTTGCGGGCGCGGGCGATGAAGGCGGCAGAGCCGGCCAGGATGGAGCCTACCGGTGCGGCCAGACCTTTGGACAGGCAGCACATCACGCTGTCGCTGTAGCGGGTGATATCACGCACGTCGCAGCCTAGGTGTGTGGCGGCGTTGAACACGCGGGCACCGTCCAGGTGTACCGGCACGCCGTGCTGTTGCGCCACATCCCACACGGCGGCCATGTCGGCCAGCGGGATGACGCGGCCGTTGCTGTGCGCGTTTTCCAGGCAGATCAGGCCGGTGCGCGGCCAGTGGATGTCTTCGCCCACGCGGATGCGTTTTTTCACCTCGGCAGCTGGCAGTACGCCGTGATGGCTGGCGATGGTGCGCAGCTGCACGCCGGCAATCACGGCGGCACCGCCGGTTTCGTGCCACACGATGTGGCAGTCGTCGCCCAGAATCACTTCGTCGCCGCGCTGGCAGTGGGTAAACAGCGCCAGCTGGTTGCCAAAGTTGCCGCTGGGCACGAACAGCGCGGCGTCTTTGCCCAGCAGGTGTGCGGCCAACGTTTCCAGCTCGCGCACGGTGGGGTCGTCGCCGTAGACATCGTCGCCGACTACCGCGTCGAACATGGCCTGGCGCATGGCCGGGGTGGGGTGGGTGACGGTGTCGCTGCGCAAATCGATAACGGTGGGCATGCTGGCTCCTGTGCGGAAAGTGAAACGGCAACCCGTAGGTTGCCGTTGTCGTGATTCAGGCATTTGCCTGATTGTGCCAGCATGGGCTGTGCTTATAGAAGCGTGATTTTGCCAAAACAGTGTTCAGGCGGCGTTGATGTGGTAAGCCGCCTTGATGGCGGCGGCTTTGTCATGGGCGCTTTGCAGGCCGTAGGCGGTCAGGCTGATGTCACTACCGCACACGCAGGCCAGGGTACTGTCGGGCTGCAGGCTGGCCAGGTGGTGGCGGTTTTCGTGCCCGCAGGCGGGGCAGGCGATCACCACGGTGGCCTTGTAGTGTTTGTCCAGATCGATATCAAAGCGCGGCGACTTCATCAGGATACTCTCCCATAAAAGACAAGAACCTCCGCTGGCTGCGGAGGTTCTTTAACTTAGGAAGATGGCCGGCTTATTTCAAGTCATATTGCCTAACGGCGGTGGCGGAAGGTGCTCAGGCCAACGGGCAGCTCGGCAAACCAGTTGATGAAGCGCATCACGTCGTCGCCCTGGTAGATGCTGCCGTGCTGCGGGCACAGCATGTCGATCTTCATGCGGCTGGCGCGTTCGCACCAGTCCAGCTTGGCTTCGGTGGAGCCCATCCAGCGGCGGTGGAAGCCCTCGGCGTGGCGGATGTGTTTGTCGAAGTCGCGTACGAATAGCTCGTCTTCTTCGGGCGGCGTCATGGCGGCGCCCACGTCGCCGCTAAACAGGATGCGCGCGTCCGGGTCGTACAGGTGGAAGTTGCCGGACGAGTGCAGGAAGTGCGCCGGTACATATTCGATCTGGCCGCTGCCTAGCGACATGCTCATGCCCTCGTCCGGGATAGCGGCCAGCGAGTTTTCGTCGCCGCCAAAGTGCGGGATGAAGGTGCTCCACAGCCGGCTCACATAGCAGCGGATATCCGGGTTGCATTCCAGCCACAGGCCCAGCGACGAGATGATGTCCGGGTCCTGGTGCGAGGCAAACAGGTAGCGGATGGCCATCGGGTCCACAATGGTGGACAGCGCGGCAAACACGGCGGGGAAGATCTCGCTGCCACCGGGGTCGGTCAGCAGGTTGTCGCCTTCGCGGCTGATCAGGTATTCGTTGGTGTCGATCACGCAGTCGGGTTTGGACGGGTCGCGGGCAATCACGACCCAGCGGTGGCTGCCTTCCTGATAGATGGTCTGGGCGGTCTTCATCGTCTTTGCATTCCTGTGCACAGTGCCTCGATGGAGGGCAGGATGTTTTGTATTTTCTGGTCGAATTCCTGGCTGACCTCGGCCAGGGCGCGGCCGTATTCGCGGCCGTAGGCGGCTTCGATCTTGGCGGAGCGCGAAATGGCTGTGCCAAACTGGCACAGCTTGCGGGCGTCTTCCAGGCGGTCCAGCAGGCGCAGGCGTACCTCGCGCACGCGCTGGGTGATCAGGCTGAATTCTTCTTCGCGCCGTACCATGACATCGCGCAGGGCGGGGGAGGGGTTGGCTACCAGGTCGGTGGCTTTTTTCAGCAGCCGGTAGCGCCGCTCCTGGCGCAGCAGGTCGGAGATCAGGTTTACTGCCAGGTAGGCATCGTTGGATAGCTCCTGCATCAGGGCGGTGAGCTCTACCGACAGGCTGCGCAGCTCTTTCGAGATCACGCCAAAGCCCAGCGCTACCTCGCCGGCACGGTGCGCCAGCAAAATGGCGTTTAGCGCCATGATGTTGATCTGGAAGGCAATCAGCACTACGCCTTTGATGCCTTCATTCAGCCGTACAAAGCCGGCCAGCTCGCCCGACGATGTCTTGTGTGTTGGCTTATTGCTCAAAGCCCGCTCCTTGCATGTGGCTATGGTGGCAGTCTAGCAAAGGGCGTGGGGCTATGCCCTAGTTCTTTCGATATACGTACACACGCAATGGGCTGGTGTCGTACCGGCTGCTTGGTTATGCTTGGCCGTTTTGTTTGGGGAGTCTGGCATGGAAGCCGATCTGGATCGCCGTTTTGGCGGCGTCGCCCGTTTGTATGGCGAGGCGGCTTTGCAGCGCTTTGCTGCGGCCAAGGTGTGTGTGGTGGGCGTGGGCGGGGTGGGTTCCTGGGTGGTGGAGTCGCTGGCGCGCAGCGGTATCGGCCATTTGACGCTGATCGACCTGGATAATATTGCCGAATCCAATACCAACCGCCAGCTGCCGGCGCTGGACCCGCTGTACGGCATGGCCAAGGTCACCGCGCTGGCCGAGCGTGCGCGCGCCATCAACCCGGCTTGCGTGGTGACCGAGGTGGAAGACTTTGTTACCGAAGACAATCTGGATGCCATGCTGGGCCAGGGCTTTGACTATATCGTGGACTGCATCGACAGCCTGAAAGTGAAAGCGGCCATGGCGGCCTGGTGCGTGCGCCGCCGACAGCCGTTTGTGGTATCCGGCGGCGCCGGCGGGCAGATGGACCCGACGCGCATTGCCATTGCCGACCTGGGGGCGGTCACGGAAGACCCGTTGTTGTCCAAGCTGCGTTACACCCTGCGCCGCCACTATGGCTTTAGCCGCGAGCCGGGGCGCAAGCTGGGCGTGCGCTGTGTGTATTCCACCGAGCCGCTGGTGTACCCGCAGGTGCAGGCCTGCGATAGCGGCGAGGCGCGCGGCCCGCAGGGGCTGTCGTGTGCCGGTTTTGGCGCCAGCGTGGTGGTAACCGCCAGCTTTGGCCTGTTTGCCGCCTCGTGCGTGCTGAACGATCTGGCCGGCAAGCGCCGTAAATAAGGTTGGCCGCAGCAGGTGTCGCCATCAGGCGCCATGCCCCGTACAGGGCATGGCGTTTTTCAATTGGGCAGCTGGTAGCGCTGGCGGTATTGCTGGGTAAGGCGCTCGTATTCGCCGCTGGCTTTGAGCTGTACCAGCGCCTGGTCAAACTGCTGGCGCAGATACACATTGGCAAAGCCGACATGGCGCGGCGAGCTGCCCAGCAGGGCGTAGCTGACGGTGGCGTGGCGCTGGCCGTTCAGGTCGGTTTGGGTGGGGTTGGCGCGAAAGATGAACTCGTCGCTCACGACCACATCCACCCGGTGGTTCAGCAGCAGGCGGTTCAGCGTGTCCTGGTCGGCGTGTTCGCTGTAATTGGGCGAGCGTGCTACGGCATGGGCAAAGTCCGGGCCAAACAATAACCGCGCATTCTGAAAGCTGGCCACGCTGTAGCGCGACAAGTCGCTGGGCTGCGTCAGCACGATGCCGCTGCCGTGCAGGGTGATGGCGCGGTTGCGGTAATACAGCAGGGGCTGCGAGTAAAACAGCGCGTCCGAGGCAGAGGGCGTGAGGGTGATCATGGCGTCCACCTGCCCATCTTTCAGCATGGCCAGCCCCCGTGCCTGGGGTACCTGTATCACTTTGGTCTGGTAGCCGGCCTGCGCCAGGGTGGCAATGGCCAAAGAGGCCTCCAGCCCGCTACGCCCGCCGGCTTCCACATAGGGTAGTTTGGCCAAGCCTACCGCCAGGCGCACCTCGGCTGCATGGGCGGTGATGGCGAGCAGCCATGACATGAGGGCTAGGCATTGCATGATGGCGCGCATGGTGTGGTGGGGGCTGCCTTGGGCAGTCTGGATAAATGAATGACCGCATTATTGTGGCGTGAGATGAATTTGTCAGCGCCATGGCCAGTCAACACTGCCTATACTCCTTGATAGATGCAGGGGCTAAGTCGATGAAATTTTTATTGAATAAGCGAGCGAGTGCGGCCAAGTACGTGTGTGCGCTGTGGCTATTTTATGTTCTGGCGGGCTTGCTGATGCTGAACTGGCAGGCCGTAACACGTTTTGGCATGCGCTTGTGCAGTGGTTAACCGTGTTGTAGACCTGACAGACCGGAGGTATGACGTGACAGAAGTAATGAGTACAGAAGGGCGTATCGCCCAGCTGCGTGCCATGGCTGACCGTACCTTGGTATTGACGCTGTGGTTGCTATTGCTGCTCACCCTGCTGCTGGCCAGCTGGCACGACACCTGGCTGGAGGTGCTGCTACTGGGGCTGCCGGCTGCCCTGGTGCCGGCCTTGCTGGTGCGGCTGGCACCGGCAGGCGCGCTCAGCACGCGGCTGGCGGTGGCGGCTTCTTTCATGGTGTTTTCTGCGCTGATGATTCACCAGAGCCGTGGCATGCTGGAGTTTCACTTTGCCATTTTCTGTTTTCTGGCTTTTTTGCTGTACTACCGCGACTGGCTGCCTATCGTGTTGGCCGCCGCGATTATTGCCGTACATCACATCAGTTTTTATTTTCTGCAGCTCAATCAGGTGCCGGTATTTGCCTACCCGTCGGTGGGCAGCTTCTGGGTCGTGGTGCTGCACGCCGCTTTTGTGGTGGCTGAAACCATCGTGCTGGTGATTTTTGCCCGCCGCATGTACCGCGAGAGCGTAGAGGCCGCCACGGTGGCCATGTTGGCCGAAACCATGGCCAAGGGCGATTTGCGGCCAACTGCCATGCCGGTCAAGATGGACAGCGAGCTGCTGGCCACGGTGTTCAATATGCAGCAGTCGCTGGCGGTGCTGGTAGGCAATGTGGTGCGCGAGGCCGACAGTATCCAGCAACGCTGCCAGCAGCTGGACCAGCTGTCACATACGGTAAAGCAGGACGCCGCCTTGCAGCGCAGTAGCTCGCAGCAGATGGCAGAGCAGACGGCCCAGCTAGCCCAGACCATAGGCAGCAGCAAAGACAGCGCCATCCTGGCTAGCCAGCTGACGCGGGACGCCGACCAGGTGGCTGGCCAGGGGCGGGCCATTATCCGCAGCACCATGCAAGAGATGCAGCGCATGTCGGCCACCATTCAGGATACCGCCGGCCGTATCGAAACCCTGGGCAGCGCCAGCGACAAGGTGTCCGGCATCGTGAATGTGATTCGCGATATTGCCGAGCAGACCAACCTGCTGGCCCTGAACGCGGCCATCGAGGCTGCCCGCGCAGGTGAAAACGGCCGTGGCTTTGCCGTGGTAGCCGACGAGGTACGCAAGCTGGCAGAGCGTACGGCGCTGTCTACCCGTGAAATCCAGCTGGAAATAGAAGGCATGCAGGACAGCAAGCAGGTTGCGGTCAGCAGCATGGGCAGCATGGTGGAGCGGGTGCAGAATGGTGTGAACCTTACCCGGGAGGTAGAGGCCTCTATCGATAGTATCGCCCAGTCGGTGCAGGGCGCGGCCGAGGTGGTGGCCAGCATCGCCGGCAACCTTGGCGCGCAGGTCAGCTCGGTGCAAAGCATTGGCCAGCAGATCAGCGATGTCGCCACTATCGCTACCCACAACGATGAACGCGTATTGCAGGTGGCCAGCCTGACGCACGACATGCTGGAGACGGTTGGCCGCATCCAGGCGGATACCGGCAAGATCCGGGTGTAGGCCCGGCGGGGTGTACTGTGTCAAACCGTGCCGGTCGGGCTTGCCCTGCCGGCACGGTTTTTTGTATGCGGCTGGCGGCGGCCGCCTTGCGCTAGAAGCGGAAGCCTTGCAGCGAGCTGTTCAGCAGGCGCGAGCATTCTTCCATGCTGGCCGCTTCGGTAGACAGGCTGTCGGCTTCTTCCCGGTTGCTGGCAATTTCGCCGTCCAGCGTCTGCATGTGCTGGCCCATGGTGTGGATGTGCTGCTGTATTTCCTGGCTGTGGTTCACGTTCAGATCGAAGGCCTGCTGCAAGGAGCTCAGCAGGCTGCGGGTCTGTTCCAGCGTGTGTTGCACGGTGCTGGAGCAGCCGGATAGCTTGTCTGCCTCGTCGGCCTGGCTGGTAATCACGCTGGCGGTATCGCGAATGGTTTGCAGCAGTTTGCCGACAAAATTGTCGGTTTCGGCCAGCGTGGCCTGGGTTTGGCCGGCCAGCTTGCGCACCTCGTCGGCTACCACGGCAAAGCCGCGGCCTGCTTCGCCAGCGCGGGCGGCCTCGATGGCGGCATTCAGCGCCAGCAGGTTGGTTTGTTCCGAGATGCCGGCAATGCGCTGCAGGATGCCGGTAATGTTTTGCACATCGGCCGACAGCGCGTCAAAGCGCTGCGCCAGCTGGCGGTTGTCGGCCACGTGCTGGTGCATGCCGTGGCTTAGCTCGCCAACCGCCCCGCGCGATAGCGCCAGCTCCTGGTCTACGCTGGCCAGCTGTTGCTGCGCCTGGCCCAGCATCTGGCGGCTTTGCTCGCTCAGGCTGCTGATATCGCCGCTGCAGCCGTGCAGCGTGTGTAGCGACTGCTGGCTGCGGCTGGCCGCTTCGCGCATGTGCAGGGTACTTTGGCGCACGTTTTCCGCGCTGTGGAAGGTCTGGCTGGCGTTGTCGGCGACCTCGTGCAGGGTGTGGCTGACGGCCTCGCACAGCTGGTTGAAGCTGCGCGCCATCTGCGCCACCTCGTCATTGCCTTGCACGTTCAGTTTGCTGCCCAGGTTACGCTCGCTGGCTTGCCGGGCAATGTGGCGGGCGATCTTGCTGATGGATGCGGCCAACATGCTGGCCAGCAGCCACGATACCGCCAGCCCGGACAGCAGCGACAGCAGGCCGATCAGCAGCACTTCTTGCAGCACCGCGTGGCGGCTGGCCATGGCCTGCTCCAGCGGCACGTCTGCGGCCAGCATGACTTGCTGGCCGTTAATGCTGACCGGCAGGAAGATGGAGCGGAAGGTACCGTATTTGTCGGTGTACTCGTCGTACTGCACGCTATTGCTGGCAAACGCTTGCAGCAGGCCGGCACTGGCTTCGTAGGCTTCCAGGTGGTGGCCGTAGGTGTTGCTGCTGCGTTCTGCTTCGCCGGCGCCATCGGCCAGGTAGACCACCTTGCCGTCTTTCTGCCACAACATATAGAGATATTTCACGCCAAACTGCCTGGCGTAGTTGTCCATGCGGGTGGCGTTGTTCAGCATCTGCTGCGGGCTGATACTGCCGGGGGTAAACATGCTGGCCATGAACGGCTCGCCCAGCAGGGTGGGAATAGCGCGGGCGGTGGCATTCAGGCGGGTGTCGATCACGGCGATGGCTTGTTCGCTACTGCGCAGATAGCTATGGACCGAAAAAGACAGCACGGTCAGGATATTCAGCAGGGCAAACAGACAGACGAGCTTGGTGCGGATACTCACGCGGTGTAACCAGTGCATGCTTGATAAACCTCGGGCAGAGTGTGTGTCAGCGTTGATGCGGCATGTAATTTGATGTCGGCATTATTTCACCAATCACCAATGCTAAAGATGTTGCTATCGATATAGTGGCAAATATTTACTGCATTTAATTGAAATAGTTGTATTCATGCAATCGGGCTAATAAAGGAGAGGCAGCATGCAACAGCAGAAAACCGCACTGATTACCGGTGCCGACCGTGGCATTGGCCTGGCCATTGCCTGCCGCCTGGCGGCCAACGGCTGGCGTATTGCCCTGCATGGTCTGGCCGATGACGCCGGGCAGGCGGCAGCCCTGGCCGCCGTACGTGCCGCCGGCGCCAGCGAGGCGGCATTTTTCAGCGCCGATTTGCGCAGCGGCGACGCCACACGACAGCTGGCTGAAACCGTACTGGCGCACTACGGCCAGGTAGACGTGCTGGTCAACAATGCCGGCATGCAGCACGCCGCGCCCCTGCTGGAGATGCCGCCGCAGAAGTGGGACGAGATTATTGCGGTGAATCTGTCGGCGGCGTTTCATTTGATGCAGCTGTGCTTGCCCGGCATGTTGGCCGCAGGCTGGGGCCGCATCATCAATATTGCCTCGGTGCACGGCCTGGTGGCGTCCAGTGGCAAGCTGCCCTACGTGGCCAGCAAGTTCGGCATTGTGGGCATGACCAAGGCGGCGGCGCTGGAAACCGCCGGCCTGGGCGTCACGGTGAATGCCGTGTGCCCCGGCTGGGTAGAAACCGCACTCATCGAGCCGCAGATCCTGGCGCGCGCCGCCAAGCTGGGCGTAGGCCGCGACGAAGGCGCGCGTGAGCTGGTGCTGGAAAAACAGCCGTCCGGGCGCATGAGCCAGCCGGCGGATATTGCCGAGGCGGTGGCCATGCTGTGCGGTAGCTGGGCGCACAACCTGACCGGCGTGGCGCTGCCGGTAGACGGTGGCTGGACAGCGCAGTAAGCGCATCCGGCAGGGTTGGCCGCAGGCCGGGCATGGCAGAGGCTTGCGCTGGCGCAAGCCTGCGGCATATGCCGCAGGCGCTGGCTCTGGTAATCTAGCCCGCTAGCTTACCAACCCGTCCCATCATGAGCGCACAAGATTCCCGCATTTATCTGGCTTCCGGCAGCCCGCGCCGCCGTGAAATCCTGGAAAGCATGGGTGTCAGCCTGGAGCGTATCCACGCCGATATCGACGAAGCTGTCCTGCCTGGCGAAGACGCCATTACCTACACCGAGCGCCTGGCGCGCGAAAAAGCCGCCGCCGGCTGGCTAGTGGTACAGCAGAGCGGCCTGCCCGAGCGCCCGCTGTTGGCCGCCGATACCACGGTGGTGCAGGATGGCGAGATTTTCGGCAAGCCGGCCGACGCCGCCGACGCCCGCCGCATGCTGCAGGCGTTTTCCGGCCGTAGCCACCAGGCGGTGACCAGCGTAGCCGTACGCCAGGGCGAGCATGTCGTGGTGCGCACCAGCGTGACCGACGTAAGCTTCAAGCCGCTGAGCGCAGACGAAATCCAGCGCTATATCGATAGCGGCGAGCCGTTCGACAAGGCCGGTGCCTATGGTATCCAGGGCCGCGCCGCCGTCTTCATTACCCGTATTGATGGCAGCTACAGTGGCGTGATGGGCTTGCCGATTCATGAAACCGCACAGATTCTGGGCAACTTCGGTTTCCAGTTTCCCTGATGAGCAAATCCCGGAGCCCTGCCATGCTGCATCAACCCATACCGCTACCCCGTGACCTGCCGCGCCCGAAAGAGCAGATTCTGGTCAATATTACGCCGCAGGAAACCCGTGTGGCGGTGCTGGAAGACGCCGTGGTGCAGGAGCTGCATATCGAGCGTGCTGCCAGCCGCGGCATTGTCGGCAATATCTACCTGGGCCAGGTCAAGCGCGTGCTGCCCGGCATGCAGAGTGCCTTTATCGAAATCGGCCTGGAGCGCGCCGCCTTCCTGCACATTGCCGACGTGCTGGAGCAGCGCCAGCACCCGTCCGAGCCGCAGCGCATTGAAAAAATGCTGTTCGAAGGCCAGACTGTGCTGGTGCAGGTGATCAAGGACCCGATCGGCACCAAGGGGGCGCGTTTGTCCACGCAGATCAGCCTGGCGGGGCGCTTTCTGGTGCACCTGCCGCAGGAAGAACATATCGGTATTTCGCAGAAGATCGAGCAGGAATCCGACCGCCACAGCCTGAAAGCCCGCCTGGAAAAACAGCTGCCGGACGGTGCGCCGCGCGGCTACATCATCCGTACCAGCGCCGAAACCGCGACCGATGCCGAGCTGGGTGCCGATATTGGCTACCTGTCCAAGCTGTGGGCGGATATTCGCTACAAATCGCAGCATTTGCCCGCACAAAGCCTGCTGTACGAAGACCTGCCGCTGGCGGTGCGTGTACTGCGCGACATGGTGAGCGACCACACCGAAAAGGTGATCGTGGATTCCACCGAGAACTACGGCAAGATGGTGGAGTTTGCCGAGGCCTATGTGCAGTCTGCGGTGGCCAAGATCGAACGCTATAGCGGCGAGCGCCCGCTGTTCGAGCTGCACGGCATCGAAACCGAGATCGACAAGGCGCTGTCGCGCCGGGTGAACCTGAAGTTTGGCGGCTACCTGATCATCGACCAGACCGAGGCGATGACCACCATTGATGTGAACACCGGCGGCTTTGTCGGTAACCGCAACTTTGACGAAACCATCTTCAAGACCAACCTGGAAGCCACGCTGGCGCTGGCACGGCAGCTGCGCCTGCGCAATCTGGGCGGTATCATCATTGTCGATTTCATCGATATGGATAACGCCGAGCACCGCGAAGCCGTGCTGTCAGAGCTGGCCAAGGCGCTGGCGCGCGACCGCACCCGTGTGACGCTGAACGGCTTTACCAGCCTGGGCCTGGTGGAGGTGACGCGCAAGCGCACCCGCGAGAGCCTGGCGCACGTGCTGTGCGAGCCGTGTCCGGTGTGTCAGGGGCGTGGCGAGATCAAGACGGCGCAAACCGTGTGTTACGAGATCCAGCGCGAAATCGTACGCGAAGCCCGCCGCTTTGATGCAAAAGGTTTCCGCATTCTGGCAGCACAAAGCGTGATCGACATGCTGCTGGACGAAGAATCGCAAAGCCTGGCCATGCTGATCGACTTTATCGGCAAGCCCATCTCGCTGGCAGTAGAAAGCACCTACAGCCAGGAACAATTTGACGTGGTGCTGATGTAGGCCTGGCAAGGCCGGCACGGTGCCACCTGCTGCAAGTTGGCCGCGCACCGTACACACCCCAGGGCGCGCCGGCAGGCAGCGCCCTTTTTCATGCCCGTAAACGAGGCAAGCAGAACAAGTAAAGGTAAGAGCATGACTGCAAGCACCCATGACGCCCTGTGGCTGGCCATTTTGCAAGAGGCCGAGCTGGCGGTGCGCGACGAACCGCTGCTGGCCAGCTTCCTGCACATGACCGTGCTGCGCCACGGCACGCTGGAAGACGTGCTGGCGTTTCACCTGTCCAGCAAGCTGGCCAGCCCGGTAATGGACGCCCGCGCATTGATGGAGCTGTTCCGCGAGGCCTTTGCGGCCAACCCGGCCATTATCCAGGCGGTACGCGCCGACATTACCGCCTGCTTTGAGCGCGACCCGGCGTGCGATAGCTATTCCACCCCGCTGCTGTACTTCAAGGGCTTTCACGCGCTGCAAAGCCAGCGTATTACCCACTGGCTGTGGCAAGAGGGCAGAAAGACGCTGGCGTATTTCTTGCAAAACCGTATCTCTGAGGTAATGGGTGCCGATATCCACCCAGCGGCCAAGATTGGCCACGGCGTCATGCTGGACCACGGCACCGGCATTGTGGTGGGTGAAACCGCCGTCATCGGCAATAACGTGTCCATCCTGCAGGGCGTGACGCTGGGCGGCACCGGCAAAGACCACGGCGACCGCCACCCGAAAGTGGGCGATGGCGTGCTGATCGGCGCCAATACGTCCATCCTGGGCAATATCCGTATTGGCGACTGCTCCAAGGTAGGCGCCGGCAGCGTGGTGCTGGACGACGTACCGGCGCACTGCACGGTGGTGGGCGTACCGGCCCGCGTGGTGGCCCAGCTTTGTCCGGGCACGCCAGGGCTAGACATGGACCAGCGCGTATGAGCGCCAGCCCCGTCCACTTTGCCATGCCGTCGCCGGCGGCCACGCTGCAGCAGCTGTGTGCCGATGGCGCGCTGCCGGGCAAGGTACTGTGCTTTCAGGACGACTTCAGCCAGGGCCCGCTGGCCGATTGCGACCTGATCGACCCGCAGGCACGCATGGGTTACTGGAACGCGGTGCTGTGGGCGCAAGACTGGTGGCCGCAGCGCGACGAAGACTTTGTGCAAGCCTACTGGGCCAGCCGCAAAGCGCAGCTCAAAGCGCTGGAGCGGCGCGCCCCGCTGTACGCGTGGGCCGGTGGCCACGCCGGCGAATGGCTGATGCTGTGCATGCTGGCCGAGCATGCCCACGCCGACACCCCGCTATACCACGTGGGCGTGCCAGCCCAGGGCGGGCGCAGCTGCATGGGCATCCAGCCGCCGCATGCGCTGCCGGGGCTGTTCGCCAGTGCCCGTTTGCTGACGGCCGCCGAGCGTGAAAAGCTGGCGGCGCAGTGGCGTTACTGGCAGGAACATGGCGACGGAATACGCTATGTCGACGCGCAGGGCTGCCTGCAGCAACACCCGATCGATCATTACGACAATGCGCTTGTCAATGCCATAAAAATGGCTGGCAAGTGGCCTGTGGCAAGGCTGGTGGGGGAGGTGATGGGGCGCGAAGAACAAGCCTGGCTGAGCGATAGTTTTTTGTTCTGGCGGGTGAAAAAGCTGGTGGATGCCGCTGTGCTGAAACGTGAAAATGTGCCCGCTGGCTTGCCCTTTATATGCCATCGGTAAATCAAATGGGGTACTTTCGCAGGTATTGAAGGCGGCGTAGAATGCGCCGCCTTTGCATTGGTGCGCCCGCTCGCGGCCGCCGTGCCGCCACACGAGGAAACCCGACATGAACGTACGCGTAGTCGACTACCGCGCGCCCGACGCGGCCGAACAGTTCACCCGCAGCCTGCACGAAACCGGCTTTGGCGTGCTGGTAAACCACCCCATTCCGCAAGACCTGGTAGAAAGCATCTACCGCGACTGGCTGGCGTTTTTTGGCACCGACGAAAAGCACGACTTTGCTTTCTCGGTAGAAAAGCAGGATGGCTATTTTTCGCCGGAGATCTCCGAAACCGCCAAAGGCCACACCCAGAAAGACATCAAGGAATACTTCCATCTCTACCCGTGGGGGCGCATCCCGGCGCAGCTGAAAGACGACGCCATGCGCTACTACGACACCGCCAACACGCTCGCGCAAGAGCTGCTGGCGTGGGTGGAGCAGTACACCCCGGCCGACATTGCGGCCAACTACAGCGAGCCACTGTCGCAGATGATCCAGGGCAGCCAGAAAACCCTGCTGCGCGTGCTGCGCTACCCGCCGCTGACCGGCAACGAGCCGGCCGGTTCGCTGCGCGCCGCTGCCCATGGCGACATCAACCTGCTGACTATCCTGCCGGCAGCCAACGAGCCGGGCCTGCAAGTACAGGACATGAACGGCAACTGGATCGACGTACCCTGTGATTTCGGCATGCTGATCATCAATATCGGCGACATGCTGAGCGAAGCGTCCGGCGGCTACTACCCGTCCACCCAGCACCGCGTGGTGAACCCCACCGGCGAGGGCGCCAGCAAGAGCCGCGTATCGCTGCCGCTGTTCCTGCACCCGCGCGACGAAGTGGTGCTGTCCGGGCGCTACACCGCCGGCGCCTACCTGGCCGAGCGCCTGCGCGAGCTGGGCGTAAAGATGTAAGCCTGCCAAGCTGCCTCATCAGCCCTGCCCTGTTACCCCGCAGCGCCGGGCTTTGTTTTGCCCCCAAGGTTGGCCGCAGGCGCGGCTACAATGGTGTTTTACCTGTGGAGCCTGCCGCATGACCCAGCCTGCCGCGCCCCCAGCGCCGATCGCGCTCATCATTATCGACATGCAAAAGGGCATGCAGCGCATGCCGGCGCACACGCGCAACAACCCCGGCGCCGAGGCGGTGATCGCGCAGCTGCTGGCGGCCTGGCGCCAGGCCGGGCAGCCGGTGGTGCATGTGCGCCACCTGTCGCGCACGCCGGGCTCACCGTTCTGGCCGGGGCAGGATGGCGTGGAATGGCAGCCCGCGTTGGCGCCGCTGCCGCACGAACACGTGGTAGACAAACACGTACCGGACGCGTTTACCCACAGCCAGCTCGAGCGCTGGCTGCATCAGCGCGGCATTGGCCGGCTGGTGTTGGTGGGGGTCAGTACCAATAACTCGGTGGAGGC
Source organism: Vogesella mureinivorans (assembly GCF_007644035.1). Taxonomy (GTDB): domain Bacteria; phylum Pseudomonadota; class Gammaproteobacteria; order Burkholderiales; family Chromobacteriaceae; genus Vogesella; species Vogesella mureinivorans. Next base: position 71,532 of record NZ_VMTV02000966.1, read on the forward strand.
CACCGCGCGTAGCGGCGGCAACCTCGGTTTTGATGTGCGCGTGGTGGCGGATGGCTGCTACGCCTACGCACAGGCGGATTTCGACGGTGTGGCGCACAGCGCGCAGACGGTGCATGCCATGGCGCTGGCCAACCTGCATGGCGAGTACGCCACGGTGCAGCTAAGCGCCGAGGTGCTGCATGGGCTGGCGTTGGGATAGGCGCAAATGCCGGAAAGCAAAAAACCAGCCCGTAGGCTGGTTTTTTGTGTTGGTGGCGAATCAGGGACTCGAACCCCGGACCTGCGGATTATGATTCCGTCGCTCTAACCGACTGAGCTAATTCGCCGTGAAACCCTGCCGAAGCAGTGCTTCGCAAACTGTGGTGGCGAATCAGGGACTCGAACCCCGGACCTGCGGATTATGATTCCGTCGCTCTAACCGACTGAGCTAATTCGCC